>CALOBC010000040.1:0-536542 GCA_942491145.1 Myxococcota bacterium
GATGTCGGGGTCTTCGGTGTGCCGCAGCACGATGACCTTGGCCGACATGCCAAAGCCGTAGGCGCCGGTGGCGTCGGGGTCACAGCTCTTTTCGGGGTTCCACGGACACACGCCGTGCCCGCCCCAGCGGTGCCGGGACTCGTGGACCAGCACGGTGCCCACGATGGTGTCGTCCTTGACGGGGCTGCTGATCCGCAGGGTCTCGTCGTCGGCGTTGTAGGAGGCCCGGGAGCCATGCCGGTTCGCTGGGATGGTGCGCGTGATGACGCTTGCGGCAAAGTTGTAGAGCAGCCCGGCGGTGTCGCGGGTGTCCGTGGCGTCGGAGACGGCCTCGAGCTCTTCGAGGAACTCCCGGGTGAGCTTGGGGCTGGCCCGAAGGTCCCCAAGGCTGCCCAGGTCCATCGTCAACAAGGCGCGGGCGTTCATCAAGATGAGGTCGTGGCGGGTGTTTCGGGCTTGGGGACTCCCCTCGACATGGCCGTACGCCGAGTCGAGCTGGTCGGCCCGGACGAAGGCGTCGGCGTCCACGCCAAAGTCCTGGTGGACCGCGTCCACACAGGCTCGGGAGGGGTAGCTGGGCGTGTCGACGCCGGGGGTCGGGCTGGCGCCGCGGTGGCGGGCGAAGCCACAGGTCGCCCGGGTGGACGTGTAGTGGTCGACATAGTCTGTTGCAGGTCCACAACCGGCCAGCCAGAGGGCGGCGAACCGGCCGGGGCTGGGCTTGGCAGGATGGAGCATCGGCAGACCGGTGGGCTGGGGACCACCGAATCATCCCACTTGCGGCCGGTCCTGCGCCATGCCACCCAGCCGCTCGCCCTGTGGGGCCACCCCGGCCTCGTGGTGTAGGTTGCACCTGCAACCGTGGCCCCCCACCCCGTCGCGCTGCCCGGAGCCCTGCGTGCCTGCCCCCGCACCCACAGCGCCCCGCGTCCCCGTCCTGGGCGACCCCACACGGGTGTCCACCGGTCGGCTGGCGGGCTTCGATGTGGCCCGCGCGCTGGCGGTCTTTGGCATGGTGGTGGTCAATTTCCGGGGGCGCATGGCCAGCTACGATGGCCTGCTGGACATCAATGTCTGGCTCATGGACCGCATGGAGGGGCGTGCGGCAGCGCTCTTTGTCCTGCTTGCCGGGGTCGGGGTGTCGCTCCGGTCCCGAAAGGCCCGTCAGATCGGCGGTTCCACCCTCTTCGCCGAGCGCAAGGCCCTGGTGCGGCGGGCAGGGGTGCTGTTTGTGGTGGGCTTGCTGAACGTGCACATCTGGGACTGGGACATCCTGCACGTCTATGGGCCGTTTCTGGTCGTCGCTGCCATGCTGGTCGGCGCGTCCAAGAAGCGGCTGTGGGCGGCCACGGCGGCGGTCTTCCTCATCACCGTCGCGTTCCAAGTGGCCTTCCCCGAGCCGGTCGAGCCCCCGTACTGGACCCCCCAAGGGCTGCTGCACAGCATGGTGTTTAGCGGCAACTACCCGGCCCTGCCGTGGCTGGTCTTTCTGTTGGTGGGCATGTGGATGGGGCGCCTGGACCTCTACAGTGCGGCGGTGCGTGAGCGCTTGCTGTGGGTCTCAGGCGGCATCACCCTCGCCGCGGAGTTCTTGGCGTGGACCCTGCGCACCATCGGTGAAGACTGGCCCCCGCTGTGGTTTCAGTGGGTCTCCACTTGGCCTCGGCCGTCGGGCCCGCTGTACGTCATCGCGGCGTGTGGTGCGGCGGTCTTTGTGGCGATGCTGTGTGTCATCGTCGCCGACAAGCGTGCCCGATCATCGGGGACGGTGGCGCTGACGGCGACCGGCCAGATGGCACTGAGCCTCTACTTTGCCCACGAGGTCGCGATCCTGATCCCGATGGAGCACACGTCTCTGTACGGCATGCCGGTGGAAGTGCCGATGCTCTACTCGCTGTCGTTCTGTGCGGCGGGCGTCGCCGGCGCAGTGTGGTGGCGCTCTCGTTGGCACCAAGGGCCCTTTGAGATGGTCTTGCGCCAAGTGAGCACCCGCTCAGCCCCCGCTTGGGGTGGGGGGCTTGTGGGGGCGGGCGACCGGGCCCAGCTGGAGGTCAGCAAAGACGACGCCGGACTGGGGGCTCTGGGTGGTGGCCCGGGGAGCGCCCGTGGGGTCGAAGACGCCGGAGCCCCGGCCGGAGCCCCCGCTGCCGTTGGCAAAGACGATGGCGGTTGACCAGTCATGAGCCCATGCCGCGGGCCATGACAGTGCGCCGGTCACCGTCCACTGGGCCGACACGGCGATGAGCACGGCGCCCAGGTCTTCGGTGAGCTCCCGGTGCAGGGCGGGGTTGCCGTAGAGGTCGGCACAGATGAGCATGCCCACCGGGCCGTGGGGGGTGGGAAAGGTGGTCACGGACGTGCCGGCTTGCATGAAGCCCCGCTCGGCGTCGAACAGCTCGATCTTGTGGTGGATCGCGAGCAGCGTGCCGTCGGGCCCGAAGGCGAGCTGGCTGTTGCGGGGCAAGGTGGGCCCAGCGGTCTGAATGGCCATCACCAAGTACAGATCGAGGCTGTCGGACAGGTCGGCGAAGCGACGCAGGACGCTGTCCTCGGGCGGCACGCTGCCCAGCGGTGGAATCGTGGCGGGAATGTCGAGGTCGAGGGCATACTCGGGGCTCACCACCAGCGTCGCACCCCCGTCGGCGGCGACCCGCACCCACCCTTCGAGGCGACACACGGCATCGGCCGGCTTGCAGGCGGTGGTGCCGGGGGGAGACGTGCCCACCTCATGCAGCGCGGCCACCCGAAGCGGGGCGAGGGGAGCGGCCCAAGCGGCGGCGGACAGCGCGGCGGTGATCGCGAGTGTGCTGAACATCACGGCAAGCTCCGTACGCACCGGAACCCAGCCCAGCTCAGGCGCTGGGTGTCGGGGGCCATCAGGAAGGCGGACGAGCGGGCGTGCTCGGCGTTGTGGTACCAGGAGCCACCGCGGAGGATGCGACGGCCCTCGTCATCGGCACTGTCGGCCGTCCACTCCGCCACATTGCCGGCCATGTCGTACAGCGCCCAGGGGCTCGGCTCGCGCAGAGAGACCGGGTGGGAAGACCCCGCGCTCAGCGACTTGGTCCAGCCGATGCGGTTGACGACCTCGTCATTGGTCATGCACGAGGTGACCGGCCCCGCCCAGGTGGCGGTGGTGGTACCAGCGCGGGCGGCGACCTCCCACTCATCGGAGGTGGGCAAGCGGTGCCCCGGGCACTCGGCGAGGGTGTCGTGCGTGGGGGTGCACGCGAGGCCTTGGCCGGTGTCGGTGCACGTGTGGCAAGGGGCCAGCCCAGCGGCCACCGAGCGATGGGCGCAGAATGCGGTGGCCTCGGCATGGGTGACGCTGTTGACGGGGCACTTGGGGCAGTCCGGTCCCCAGGAGGGATCGGGAATGTCGAACTTCGCCTTGCGCCACGCCCGCCGGGTGACCTCGGTGCTGTCCACGAACAAGGGATGGACGATGTTGACCTCCCGTCGGCCCGGGGCTTCTCGGCGACACAGCTCGTTCTTGGGGGCGCCGACGGTGTGGGGGCCGGCCGCGACAGTCTGTTCCACGCTCGGGGAGCTGGAGCAGGCGGACAGGGCAATGAACAGGGTGGTGGCGCGCAATGCGCACGCTCCGAAGCGGGGGGCGAGGCAGGAGGGCAGGGTCTACCGCCGGCAGTCTGGCCCGGAAAGGGGTCGGCCGTGGTCCTTTTTCAGGCCGCCGAGATTCGAGGGTTGGAGGTGGTGAGAAAATTGACTGTTGCAGTGTTCTCGGGGTGAGTCAGTGCAGCGCTTGGCGGGCTCCGGCGAGACTTGGCCAGAGAGGGGGCTATCGGATGCTGTCCCTGGAGGTTCCATGCGTGGGTCTGCGGCAGTGCTCGTGCTGGTGTGCTCGTGCGCGCCGGCCCACAGCGCCCCGGTTGGGCCGTCCCAAGCTCCGGCGGGGTTCTGGGACACCTGGGGCGACGGCCAGGGTGAGCTCACTGGCTACCAGCTGGCCCAGCCCCGCTACGGCGAGCTGCGGCAAGGCACGGTGGTGCTGGTGGTGGTGACCGAGACCCTCGATTCCGACGAGCTGGTGAAGTCGGACCAGAACCAGGGCACCGCCGTGCTCAAGCTCAACGAAGCCCGAGACTTTCGCACCGGCTTGTACGACTACAACGGCATGCTGACGGCGTGGTTGCCCTTGGACGGCAGCGGCCCACGGGGACTGCCGGTGCGCGCCCGCTTCTCGCTGCAGGAGTGGTGCGGCCACGCCTTTGAGGACCTGCGGGTCTTGGGGGGCGGGACCTCGATGCGCAGCACGGTGGACAGCTACTTCCAGGGGGAGAGCGGCGCCCACACCCTGGACCTGGCGTCGGGCGCGCTCGTGGCCGACGTGATGCCGGTGCTGGTGAGAGATCTGACCGGTGAGCTGGTGGCGCCGGGGACCTCGCGTTCCGTGGCGTGGGTGCCGGGCAGCCTGGAGCGTCGTTTGCTGCACCGTGCGCTGGCGGCGGTCCCAGCGACGTTGTCGAGAACGGCAGAGACCACCCTGATGGACGGCACTCTGGGCCACATCACGTCGGTTGAGACCGCCGGCGGCACCTGGGCTTGGCATGTGGCGAGTGACTCGGCCCACAGCTTGGTGGGCTGGACCGGCCCCGACGGGGAGCGGGCGGTGCGCACCGGCACCGTGCGGCGGGCGTACTGGCAGGACCACGGCGAAGGGGCCGAGGTGCTGCGCAAGGACCTGGGCATCCCGGTGCAGTGAGGGCCGTCACTCGTCGAGTGCCGCACGACCGGCATCCGAGATGTGGGCGGGCTCCCAGGGGGGATCGAAGGTCCAGTGGACGTGGGGATCGAGCCCCTGACAGACCATGACCTCCTCCACCTCGGCCAAGATCTGGGCCGCCATCGGGCACCCCTGGGTGGTGAGGGTCATGCTCACGACCGCGCGCCGGCCCTCGAGCGACACCGACCGGATGAGGCCGAGGTTGACGATGTCCAGGCCCACCTCGGGGTCGATGACCGACTGGAGATCCCGCAACAGCAGCCCGGAGCGGCCGGGCGCCTCGTGGATCGCAGGGCAGGGCCCCTCGGGTGGCAAAAAGAAGTTTCGGATATGGTCGAGAACATTCATTGTTGCTCCATTCCGGGAAAGGCGGACAGGCGGTTGCGGGCACGGATGGCCCGGCCCAAGCTGGTGACCAGCACCACCCCGTGGGACAGGGTGCCGACGAGGGCGAGCAGTGCCCCGACCCGGGCCAGCACGGGCAGGCTGGTGGTGAGTCCGGCCACGACGAGGGCGCCCCCGACCACCGAGAGCAGACCGGCGGCCGCCGCAGCCCGAAGGGGCACGAGGTGGGCGACGGCAGGGGCCTTGGTGAGCTGATCGGCGAGGTGGTGGCTCCAGACGAGGAACGGGGCGATGCGCAGGCCGACGCCGCGCAGAACCGGCAGCGCAAACAAGGCGATGGCGAGGGCGACGAGGGCTGGGCTGGCGACATGGTTGATGAGCAGACCCAAGACGAGCAGCCCCGACAAGCCGGCAGCGGCGACACCCAGTCCGGTGGGACCGTTGCGGGCGAGGCGCTTGTGGAGCGACCAGAGCAGGCTGCTGACCAGCACCGTGGCACCGACGAACCACAGGGTGGGCAGGCCGGTCGCGATGCCGCCGAACCAGGCGACAGCGGCCACCCACAGCAGCACCGGACGGGGGTGGGGTGACACCGCAAACATCGGCAACAGGACGCTGCCGAGGCCCCCGATCCAGCCCCCGATCCAGCCGAGCACCAGCACCGAGGCGTGCCAGCCGATGCCGTTGACCGGGTTGGGCAAGAGGGCGTGGCCGAGGCGACCGGAGAGCAAGGCGCCCCCGAGGCCCAGGCCGACCCACAAGCAGGCCTCGGCCGCCACCAGCCACGCACGCACCGCCGGTCGGCCGGATGCCCGGGCCAGTGCCCAGACCACCGTGACACTGCGCAGGAGCAGGGCCGAGATGGTCAGGGTGGCGCCGGCGGCGGCCAACATCCCGGGCGCTGGTGCCCCCATGCCGGCGCACAGCAGGGCGATGCCGAGGATGAGGACGCCGTTGATGCCCTTGGCCAGGCGGACCCAGTGCCGGGGAGGCGGGGCGGCGGTCACCACGGGCACCAGCTGCCACCCGAACCCCACAATGCTGAGCGCGAGGGTGCCGAGGGTCAGCAAGTGCACGGCCACCAACAGCCGGGGGTTCGCATACCAACCGGGGGACAAAGTCCCGGCGGTGGCGGCGAGGGCCCAGGCCAGGGACTCGGCGACCACCGCGACGGCAGCAGGGATCGCGACGAGGCGCCCAGGCAGCAGCGCAGAAGCGTCAGGGTGTCGCATCTTCGGCGCCCGAAGCTTCGATGACAATGATGTGGTCATCACGATCTTGGGAGACTGTCCACTTCAAATCCCGCGCGGTCAAGCGAGGATAGAGCAGGGCGGGTTCCCGGTGGTGGCGCACCCGCAGCGGCAGGTGGCCGGCGTCCAGCGCCGCGAGCACGGACCGCAGCGGCTGGGGGGGCTCGAGTCCGCGCACATCCAGCTCAGGCACCCCGTTGACGTCGTGCAGGCGCAGCGTCGGGGCAAGGGCCGAGCCGACGTCGAGGGTGGCATCCGGCCGGTGGAAGAAGGACGTCTGGCATGTGGGGCCGTCCCAGCACGTGTGGCTCTCCCAGCCGCGCTTGGCGAGCAGGGTGCGCAGCGGTGCCGGCTCGAACGGGGTCAAGGTCTGGAGCACGTCGCCCGCCGACAATGTGCGCAGCGACGCCATGATGATGGACAATGGCTCCTCGCCACGGCTCAGCGAGTCCTGCAGATCGAGCACGGTGAGGGGGGCGCCGGCCAGCCACGGGGGAGCGGGCTCGTTGGTGGGCGCGACCGGTGCCAGCGCGTCGGTGGGGGCCATCTTCAGGTTCATCACGTCGAGCAGGGCCTGAGGCGACACACCGGCGACCCGGGCGGCGTCCCGAACGGTCACCAGCCGCGGCATGATGCGGCCGAGCACTGGATGCTGCAGCTTCTTGAAGGCGGGATGGAACGCCGGGAGCAGCTCGCGGAGCTCGGGCCGTGCGACCAGGGCGGTGGAGATGCGGGTGTCGAGGGTGAACATGGGCACTCCGGTGGCGCAGGCCTCAAGTCAATGGATATACTTGTCTATAATGTGAAGCCCCGGGCCTGTCCCGTCGGGAGTGAGGCTTCTATCGGGCCCTGCGCGAGGCGCAGAAGGGGAATGCTGTGCACCTGAAGATCGACCACATGGGCATGAGCGGGCTGCGACTGACGCTGGACGATGCCGTGCTGTGTGTGGACCCTCCCGGCAGGGGACCAGAGCCGGCCATCGTGAGTTGGACCGAAGCCGAGCGGGTCTCCGGGGTGGGGGACCGTGCCCTCGCCGCCCTGCCCGCTGTGCTGAAGTGGCTGGAGCGGCCGGGTGTCGCGCTGTCCTTGGTGGGGCCCGTGGCGGTGGGGCCGTGGCAGGTCGCGGCCTTGCCCTACACCCCGATCCCCTACGCCGTGCCGGCTGAGGCGGTGCGCAAGACGCTCATTGGGCTGCGCCGTCCGGGCTTCGCGGTCCGCCGGCTGGCCCACACCCTGCGCCGCCCGAAGGCGCCCCCAGTGGCGCTGCGGCTGGACTGTGGTGGCGTGCGGGTCGCCCTGTGCCAGCAAGCGCTCCACCGGTTCGTGGGGGAGGCTGACCTGGACCGGCTGCTGCGGTTCTTCGCGGGCTCGACCGTGGCGGTGGCGAGCCCAGACTATGAAGACGAGGTGGCGTGCGGTCGGTTGTTGGCCCGCCTGGACGCCCCCCAACGGGTGCTCGTCGACAGCATTGGACCGGTGCGCCGCATGCTGGGCCTGCCGACACGCCCGCTGTCGGCGTCGGTCACCGGTACCCCGCCGGGCACATTGCTGGTGGAGGACGGCGAGACGGTGCAGATCGAGCTCTGAGGTCGCCGGAGCGAAGTGTCGTGCACGTCGGGGGCTTGGGGGTTCGCGTCGCCCGCGGGTGCGCTATCCTGCCGCCTCCCCCTGCTGAGGTTTTCATGTCTGTGACGCCATCACGTTGTTCTGGTCGACTCACCTTTGCACCGGCGCTCCTCGTGCTGGTGGCCCTCTTCGGCTGTGCAGATGACCCCAAGTCCACCGAGAGCACCGAAGTGGATGGCGGGGGGGACGGCGGCGATGGCGGCGATGGCGGCGATGGCGGCGGCGAGACCGACTTCCCGACCACCTCGTGCGCGGACCACGACGACCCGTGCGTCGAGGTGGTGGCCGGGGATGTGGAGGGGCTCTTTGAGGCCGCCAACCTGCTCGAAGACGGCATGACCATCGTGTTGGGCGCTGGCGAGTGGCTGCTCGACAACCAGATCACGTTCCGCAATGCGAACCAGCTCAGTCTGTACGGCCAGGGCATGGACCTGACCATCCTGGACTTTGGGCTCGAAGAGGTCCAGACCAACGGCATCGACGTCATCGCAGATGACTTGGTGCTGCAGGACCTCACCGTGTTGGATGCCAAGAAGGACGGGGTGCGGGTGGAGGACTCCAACGGGGTCGTGATGCGCCGGGTGCGGGCGTCCTGGACCGAGCCGGAGTCTTCCGAGAATGGTGCGTACGGGCTGTATCCGGTGAAGAGCACGCGGGTGTTGATCGAGGAGTGTGAGGCCCACAACGCCTCGGATGCCGGCATCTATGTGGGCCAGACTATCCAGACGATTGTGCGCAACAACCTTGCGACGGGCAACGTGGCGGGCATCGAGATCGAGAACACCCAGTTCGCCGATGTCTACGGCAACACGGCCACTGGCAACACCGGCGGCTTGTTGATCTTCGACCTGCCGGGGAACCCCATCGTTGGTCGGGACATCTGGGTGCACGACAACACCGTCACGGACAACAACGTGCCCAACTTTGCGCCCGGCGGGGTGGTCTCGAGCATTCCCTCCGGCACCGGCACCATCTTGTTGGCCAGCCGGCGGGTGGTCATCGAGAACAACACCTACGCCAACAACGACTCGTCGGATATCGCCATCATCAGCGGGCTGGCCATCGAGGGCAACCCGGACACGTGGATGCTCAGCCGGGACGAGCTGGTCGGCAGCATCGAGGGGGTGACCCTCCCGGGCGATGAGTCGTCGGTCTACAACTACCTCACCCGCAATGTGGTGGTGAAGGGCAATGCCCACAGCGGCTCTGGCTCGTCGCCAGACATGGCCAGTGTGGAAGACCGGGAGATCGGCTTCTTGCTGGGCATGTTGTACTTGGGCGACCGGGTGGATGATGTGTTGTATGACGCCATCGGGGAGAGCGCGTATTCGAACACGGACGCGGGCGCGAACAGCAACGACAACATGGTGTGTGTGGGCGGAAACGACGGGGGCAGCTTTGCTAGCCTCGATCTGGAGACCCTCGCGGGCCGCATGCGGGCGGGCGACTTCCCCAACCCCAGCGACCTGTTCCGGCCGGCCGCGCCCTACGCGCCCTTCGACTGCACCGCACTTGAGGGCGGGGACATCCCAGCCGTGACGCTGGACTGATGATGTTCGCCTCAAGTCATTGGCCGGTGCACCTGGCTGTGTTGGGTGTGTGGCTCGGGGGCTGCGCGTCGGACCCGGCCGACAAGTCATCCCCCGAGTCGTCCACACCCGACACCGACGAGACCACCGATGACAGCGCCGAGCCCCCGTGGGGCCCGGTGGTGGTGGACCCCGATGCGTGGCCACCGGAGCTGCTGTCGGAGATGCGGCTGGTGCGGTGGACCGGCACGGAGCTGGAGTACAATGAGGGGGTGTTGCCGTATGCGCTGAACACGCCCTTGTTCAGCGACTTCGCCGGCAAGTCCCGGGCGATCTGGATGCCGCCGGATGCCCAGGCCGCGTGGACCGAGGGGGCGTCCCTTGAGTTTCCGGTGGGCACGGTCATCCTCAAGTCGTTCATCCTGCCCACGGACATGACCGACCCGTCCAGCGCGGTCCAGCTTGTTGAGACGCGCTTGTTGATTCGGGGCACAGAGGGGTGGGAGGGGTGGCCCTATCTATGGCGCACAGACAGCAGTGAGGCGGACCGCCATGTGTCGGGCAAGGTGTTTGACCACACGTTTGTGGACGGGCGGGGCCAGACACGGACGGCCCACTATCTGGTGCCCCAGCGCAACCAGTGTGTGGACTGCCATGAGTTGTTCGATGAGGCCGGCGAGCGGGTGCTCCAGCCGATTGGACCCCACGGGCGCTTTCTCGACGACGGTGTGCAGCTGGAAGCGATGGTGGCGGATGGTCGGCTCACCGGCGCGCCAGACCTCGCGGATGTGGTGCCAGCCTTTGACTGGGCACGGGTCGAAGACGTGGGTGTGGACGGGCTCGACAGCACAGAAGTGGAGCGGGCGGCGCGGGACTACCTGCACATGAATTGTGCCCACTGCCACAGTCCCACCGGCATTGAAGGCGTGACGTCCCAGTTCTTCTTGGACTACGAGACGACCGATGCGTTTCACTTGGGGGTGTGCAAGCGACCGGGGTCGGCGGGAGAAGGGGGCGTGGACCGCGAGTTTGATGTGGTCCCGGGGGACCCGGCCCAGAGCATCCTGTGGTACCGCTTGTCGACCGAGAATGTGGGTGCGATGATGCCGGACATCGGCCGCAGCTTGGCCCACGAGACGGGCTCCGAGCTGGTGTGGCGCTGGATTGCCGAGATGGACCCGGTGGACTGCGAGTAGAACCTGGGCTCGCAAGTAGCGAGCCCAGGTTCTACCGCATGAGTTGCGGGGGCGACCCCCCGCGCCGCGCCGGATGGGCGCTCCCCCAAGGCATCCTGGGCTCGCAAGTAGCGCGCCCAGGTTCTACCGCATGAGTTGCGGGGGCGAGCCCCCGCGCCGCGCCGGATGGGCGCTCCCCCAAGGCATCCTGGGCTCGCAAGTAGCGCGCCCAGGTTCTACCGCATGAGTTGCGGGGGCGAGCCCCCGCGCCGCGCCGGATGGGCGCTCCCCCAAGGCATCCTGGTCTCGCAAGTAGCGAGCCCAGGTTCTACCGCATGAGTTGGGGGGGCGCGCCCCCGCGCCGCGCCGGATGGGCGCTCCCCCAAGGCATCCTGGGCTCGCAAGTAGCGCGCCCAGGTTCTACCGCATGAGTTGCGGGGGCGAGCCCCCGCGCCGCGCCGGATGGGCGCTCCCCCAAGGCATCCTGGGCTCGCAAGTAGCGCGCCCAGGTTCTACCGCATGAGTTGCGGGGGCGAGCCCCCGCGCCGCGCCGGATGGGCGCTCCCCCAAGGCATCCTGGGCTCGCAAGTAGCGCGCCCAGGTTCTACCGCATGAGTTGCGGGGGCGAGCCCCCGCGCCGCGCCGGATGGGCGCTCCCCAAGGCATCCTGGGCTCGCAAGTAGCGCGCCCAGGTTCTACCGCATGAGTTGCGGGGGCGAGCCCCCGCGCCGCGCCGGATGGGCGCTCCCCCAAGGCATCCTGGGCTCGCAAGTAGCGCGCCCAGGTTCACCCCCTCATTGGCGGGGGCTGGCCCCGAGACTCAGAACGGCTCCACCGCACCGATGCTCGGCGGGGAGGGCCTGGGGTTCGACCAAAAGTCGGTGGTGGACGCGTAGCTGGTGGTGCCGGCGCCGTCTGCTGAGCCGCTGGCCGTCGGCGCGGGTGGGGTGTCGGCGCTGAGGCCCGGATCGGTGGTCACCCGGTGGCTGCCGCCCGTCGCCGAGCCGTAGAAGTCGGCGGATGAGTTGCCATAGTAGAGGTTGTAGTCGTTGTTCATGTTGCCACGACCGTTGTAGTAGAAGCCCCTTGAGTTGTTCGTGATGATGTTGTTGTAGATGCGGAACGTGGTGCTGGAGCTGCCCCGGCCCGCGGCATAGATGCCGTAGGATGCGGACTCAATGGTGTTGCCCACAAACTGAAACGTCTGGTCGGGCGAGCGGCTGGACGAGGTTGTCACGGCGGTGCGGATGCCGTACTGCCCACCGACGATGTAGGAGTCTTCGACCGTGAGGTAGACCCGGTCTGTGACGTTGTAGCCGTAGTCATACAAGTACACGGCCGAGGTCGCCGCCGCGCCGTAGACTTGGCACCGCTCGATCGTGGTGTTGGGCGTGCCATAGCCGTCCCGCTCGATGTAGACGCCGTGTTGGTTGACGCTGTCGAGGATGCTGTCGGCGAACGTGGTCGTGAACACCGCCGACCCGTCGTCCAAGATCTCCACGCCCTTCGTGATGTGCACCCCCTGAATGTCGAGCGTCGCTCCGGCAACGGATGAGCGTATGGTGACATGCCCGTTGATCACGGCGTCGTAGGCCGACGGCCCGATGATCTTTAGGTTGCCGTAGAGCGTGGGGTTCTCCGTGTAGGTCCTCGATGTCAGGCAGATGGTCTCGACGCTGCTGGACTCCCCGAGGGCCGCCGCCGCCGCGTGGATGGTGCTGTAGGACCCGGGCACGGTGTAGCCGGTGCAAGAAAACGTCGGATGGTCCACGCCTTCGCAGCTCTGGTCGATGCCGTCGCCATAGATCTCCGTGGCACCCGGGCTGACGGCCGGGTCCGTGTCGTCGCAGTCGGTGTTGTCGGGCGCATAGGTTGTGGACGCGCCGCTGGGGTCCTCGCACGCCAGCACGGCGGACCCCAGCTCGTCGCCATACCCGTCCAAGTCGTCGTCGACATACCAGGACGTGGCCGTGGACGTGTCCAGGCTGGTGTCGTCATCGTTGATGTCGCCGTCGCAGTCCTCATCGGTTGACGACGCATCGCAGACCTCCGTGCCGGACGGACTCACGCTGGCGTCGGTGTCATCACAGTCGGTGGCGTCCGCCACATAGGTGGTTCCCGGGGTGCTGGGGTCCTCGCAGGCGGAGGTGGCGGTGGCCAGCATGTCGCCGTGTCCGTCGCCATCGGCATCGACGGTCCAGTCGGTGAGGCTGGCGGGGTCCACGCCGGGGTCGTCGTCATCGCTGGCGCCGCTGCAGTCCTCGTCCACATCATCGTCGTCGCAGACCTCGGTGAGCGACGGACTCACTGAGGCGCGGGTGTCGTCGCAGTCGTCGGCCACCGCCGCAAACTCTGCCAATGCGTCGCTGGGGTCGTCGCAGTACAGCGAGCCGGCGTCGCCCAGAGCGCCGTGACCATCGCTGTCCCCGTCGGTGTACCACAAAGTCATGGTGCTGGGGTCCGCCGCGCCATCCGCATCATCGCTGGCGCCGCTGCAGTCCTCGTCCGTGTCTGCGGCATCGCAGACTTCGGTGGCCGCGGGGTGGACGAGCGGTTCGCCATCATCGCAGTCGGTCGCGTCCAGGGTCCATGCAGAGACGCCATCGGAGGGGTCGTCGCACCGCATCGTGGGTGTGCCCTCGGCATCCCCCCAGCCATCCCCGTCGCTGTCTGCAAACCAAGCGAACAACGTGTCGACATCGACGGCGGAATCTGCGTCGTCCGCCAAGCCGTTGCAGTTCTCGTCGACGTCGTCCGGGTCACACGTCTCGGTGGCGTCCGGGTTCACCGCGGCCTTGCTGTCGTCGCAGTCGGTGCTGTTGGTGAGCCACACGTCCCCTTCGACAGACGGGTCGTCACAGTGGGCAATGCCCGGGCTGGCCCCATCACCAAAGCCGTCTCCGTCCTGGTCGGGGAACCAGAGCTCGGCGCCGGAGAGGTCCACGGATGGGTCTTGGTCGTCCGCGAGGCCGCTGCAGTCCTCGTCCACGTCGTCGGCATCACACACCTCCGTGGCCGCGGGGTGAACCTCAGCGTTTGTGTCGTCGCAGTCGTCGCCGGTCAGGCTCCAGGGGGTGCCGCCGTCCGTTGGGGTGGCGCAGGCAAGTGTCGGTGCCGCGTCCAGAGCTCCCGCCCCGTCTTCGTCGGTGTCCGGCCACCACTCAAGCCGGGTTGCGTGGTCCAGCGTGTCGTCGGCATCGTCGACCAACCCATCACAGTCTTCATCGCGACCGCTGCAGACCTCCTGGGCGTCGGGATGCACTCCAGCGTCGTCGTCTTCGCAGTCGCCGGCTTGGGTTGCGAGTCCCTCCGCCAGCGCACAAGCGAGCACTTCTTCGTCGGCATTGCCGTGGCCGTCGCCGTCCGCGTCTCGCCAGAACAGCGTGCCGTCGCTGGGGGACTCATCGATCTGACCGTCGCAATTGTTGTCGATGCCGTCGCAGCGCTCGTCGGCGCCCGGATGCACCAGGGCCGAGGCATCATCGCAGTCGATGTCGGCGCCATACCCGTCGGCGTCAGCGTCGGACGATGCCCCGACAGTGCCGTCGGAGCCCTCCTTTTCGGTGTCACCACAGCCGACAAGGAGCGCCAGGAGCCAGAGGCCTGAGCGAAGGAATGGCAGCGACATGGGCACCCCGAGCGGCCGCTGGTCTCCAGAGACGGGCAGCGGGCCCGCACAGTGTAGACAAGTCGCCGTGTCGAGTGGGCGCGGTGCGGGCTGTTTCCCACCCAGAGTGCATGGGTTCCGTGGCTCGCGACTTGTGAGCCGCTGACGCTATCCGCTCGCTTCTGCGGCCAAGGGCCCCCACCGCAGCCCCCACAGCGCGAAGGCCAGCGACAGCCCGGCGCCCGGCACCAGCCAGATCCACAGGGGGTCGGTGATGTGGAGCAACGGGAGCACCGCTCGGCCCACCATGACCAGTGCGAGAATGCCGATTAAAACGGCACCATCGGCGCCCAGCGCGAGGCCGCGCCCGGCGTGTCCCCGGAGCACCCGGATGCCAAAGCCGAACAGCAGTGTGAGCAGGCCGAGGGTGTGGAAGTGAAGGCCCGCGCCAGGCAGGGTGATGCCCAGCGGCATCAGCGCATCGGCGGCAAAGCCGGCGGCGAAGGCCATCCATCCGAAGTGGAGGACCGCCACCAGCGGCTCCTTCAGACCAATGAGCGGGCGCCAGCCGTGGGCTTGCCGAAGCACCACCACAAGCAGCCCCAGCGAGGCCAGCCCCGCGAGGCTTCCGTTGCCCACCAGGTCGGGATCGATGGGTCCGCCGGAGGGGCCGAGCTCACCGTACACACGCAACGGAATGAGGCCGACCAACATCGGCATCAGCCCACCCTTGCGGTGGCCATCGAAGCCCGGGAGCTTCCGACTGAAGAACGGCAGCATCCGGTCCAGCAACACAAAAGCGATGGGCACAAAGCCCGCGTAGAGCGCGAGGCGCAGGCCGCTGCGGGGGGTGAAGAGTGCCCATCCGCTAGCCACTGCGACGGCGGCGGCACACAGCGGCACCAGCACCGTCGTGGGGTCAGACTGGCGGCCCAGCGATGGCCAAGCGATCCGGCCCGCCCACACAGCGATGCCGGCCCAGAGCGCTGCGCTCAGCACCAATGCCGCGGACTGGGCCCCGGGCCACCACCAACCGGCGACGAGCAGGGCAACCCCACTGAGCTGGGTGCCCGAGACCGCGCTCACCCACGCCCGTCCTGGCCGGGCGCCCTGGTTCTGGCGGGGAAACGCAGTGCCAAGGAAGCCGATGATGCCGCTGCCAATCGCACCGAACAGCAACAGCAGCCCGTGCTGAGCAGTGTTTGTGGGCGGTCCGGAACCGGCGAGCGTTGCGGTCCAGGTGGCGGCCCCCCCGGCACCGACGGCGGCGGCGAGGGGAAAGAGCACGCGGTAGGGCTCGGACCAGAATCGTGTGGGGGTCACGGTGGGCATCAGTGTCTCCGCAGCGCGACTCTCGCCCTCCGGTCCAAGTCGGAATCGAGGCTTCGGTTTCACGAAGCCAACGGTTGAAGAGCTCAGAACTTCGCCATCAACACTTGCTTGATCTCCCAAGCGGCTTCAGTGTTTGCGGCGGTTCCGGTGATCAGGCGGCTCGCGGCTGCGCCCGGCATGAAGTAACCGAACAGCGCCGCATAGCTCAGGCCTTTGGTGATGGTGACCACGCCGTTGACGTCGACCTCGCTGCCCAGGTCCTGGGTGCTGTCGGCGGTGGGGGCCCCTTCTGCGTCGAAGCCGCGGATGGGTTGTGTGGCGCGCAGCCATGTGTAGCTGGCGGTGAGCTCAAGGGGCCGCGCGGGCTTGAGGCGCACCCGGCCCTGCACGGCCGTTGTGTTCTCGAACTCCCGGTAGCCCCGGGACACCGGCGAGCCGAGGCCTTGGGGCGAGATGCCGCCGACGTCCGGCATGACGGAGTCTTCCCAGACGTTGGTGAGGGGGAAGCTGCCCATCGTCTGGATCTTGTTCAGGTTGCCTTGGCCGCCTGTGACATCGTCGTCGCCAGACCCCATGCCGAAGGTCGCGCCCACCCCCAGTGGGATGCCGGCATCGAAGCTCTGATCGGCCTTGAGCAGGGCGTTCCAGCCCGTCAGTGTTCCGTTGTTGATGTCCAAGACGCCCCCGGCGTGGTCCTGGTTCTTGACGTCGTCTCGGCCCATCAGCCAGTCGCCCTCGGCGGCCCAGGCGAGCCCCTCGGCGACCGGGAACTTGCCGGTGGCCGAGATCCCCACGGCGGTGGCCATGCTGATGTTGGGGCGGTGCCGGCTGTTGAAGTAGCCGTAGCCCTGGGGGAGGTAGGTGGCCTCGCCATCTCCAGACGCGTCGTTGTAGAACAGCCCGAACAGCTCGGCCTGGACCGTCTTGGACTTGGTCATCAGCCGTGCGCCCGCCATGTTGGCGTCCGCGTAGGCGTCTTCGTCCGACATCAACGCACCCGTGGGCGCCTTCACCGAGCCCAGCCCTTCGCTGAACTTGGCGCCGAGCAGCTCGACAGAGACCACACTCTCGGGCGCGATCGTGACCGTGATGCCGTCGAGATCTTGGTCCAGGACGAGCTTCTGGCCGACCTGCATGTTCATGCGGCCGGCTTGCACCCGGACGTCCACGGGCAAGCCAGGGATGTTAAACCACACATAGGCGTGGTCGAAGTGCACCCCGTAGTTTGTGTCCTTGTTGCCAAACATGGCGTCCGCATTGTAGGCGGTGGCGCTTGTGGTGGTCTGGTCGTCGGGGTTGTGGGACTCCACCGACGTCGTGTTGGGATCGTTGTCGACGCCCCACCAGCCCTGGGCCGCGTCGAGACGGGCGACCACGCCGTAGCTGGGCCGGTCGAAGCGGGGGGCCAGCCGCAGCATCTGGACCACATAGTCGGCATTGTTCAGCGGGTGGTCCGCCCCCAGCATGAAGTTGCGCTGGGTGAGGCCCCAGATCGTATAGATGCCACTGATGGAGAAGTCAGTCTTGTCGGCCTTTGCGTCCCCCTTCTTCGAACCGGACTTGCCGGTGTCCTTGGCAGACGGACCGGCGCTGGCTGTGGGGTCGGCCTTGGGGCCGGCGGCATAGACCGGATGGGCGCTGAGGGCGGCGAACAGGGCAAGTTGGAGCATCAGAGATCCCAGCTGGATGACCAGCAAAGCGTAAATGAATGAAGATATAGATTGATGAAGCGACGGGTGCAGGACCCAGGTTGCACAACCTGGGCAGCAGGGGACCGCGCTTGCATTGCGGCACCGACAGTGCGCGGACTCAGGCCCGGGTGGACCAGTCTTGGCGAATCCGCACCAACTTGAAGCCGTTGGGGACGGCCGTCACGGTGTCCCACCACTCGTCCTTGTCGAACCGATACCGAAACTGAACAGCACGGAGCTCGCGGGCCCGCAGTCGGTCGTGGGCCTCGTCCAGCGACACCGGGCCTGGGGTGGCACGGGCGACTTGGCCCCCCTTGGTGACCACTTCGAGCCCTTCGCCCAGCGTGCCGATGTCCCGGATGAGTGCAGCGAGCCCAGCGTCGTCGAGGAGACCCTCGTGGAGCTCCGGGAGCGGGCGGTTCTCGTTGGCGGTCATCGGTCACGCTTCCATGGTTGGGGGGCTTCGTCGACGGCGAGCTCGGCCGAGAGGGCCACAGGCGCTTCGCCGTCGGCGGGTCGGAATGCCCGCAGGGGGATGATTCCGGTGGGCATGGGGGCGATTCGCCCGGGGGCCTTGCCCGGTGCGGCGGGTGCGGGTGCGGGCTCACCGCGTCCCTTCAGCAGTCCGCCCAGCAGATCCCGGCGACTCAAGTCTTGGCGTTTCATGGGCGGGTCTCCTGCGCCGAGGGGTGGGTCAGGACGGGGCGTTGCTCCAGTCCAGACTGGGCGGCGTGGCACTGCACACACTGCTGGCGGTCCGGGTGGGTGGACCGCATGGCGTCCCGACCGTTGGGGCCGTGGCAAGACATGCAGCGCTCGCGCATGAACTGCCGGTGGGGAATCACGGGCGGGGCGATGTCCCACGCGCGCGGTCCCGCGACCGGGCTGGCCAGCCCCACGAAGGTGTTGGTGGCAAAGGTGGCATCGGGCGCCAGCGTTGGACCAGGCATCGGTGCTTCTGCGACCACGTGGCACTGGGTGCAGCTGGCGTGGGCCGCGTGCGACATGGGCCGGGCCACCTGACCCCGCAGCTTCATGCCGGCGTCATGGCACGCGAGGCACTCGGCGGCGCTCGACTGGCGGACCGCGTGGGGGATGGTCGGTGGGGCGCCATCATAGGCGCGCAGGTTGGCGCGGGCCTGGAGGTCGTCGGCCTTGGACGTGCCCTCCAAGGAGACTGTCGCGGTGCGGCCGTCCCCCCGCAAGGATGCCAGCTCCTTGTCCCAGTCCATCCCGACACCGGAGGCCCGGGTCTGAGCGTCCGAGTAGGTCGGCATGAAAGAGTCGATGTGTGCGCCATTGTCGCCGTCGGACTGCACCAGCGGTGAGCCCTCGATCGGCGGCGCACCCGTGCCCACAAAGAAGCCGACCACCGCCAAGCCCAGCACCACCGCGAGGGCGGGCTGCAGCATGCCGGGGCGGGTGGGGCCCGGTCCTGGGGTGGTTGGCTGCGGATCAGCGGACATCGCTCAAGCCCCTTTGGACATGGCGATGCGCTCGATCCGCACCGCGCACTTCTTGTAGTCGGGCTGCTTGCTGTAGGGGTCGTACTCGTGCAGTGTCAGGTTGTTGATGAGCAGGCGCTCATCGAAGAAGGGGACAAACACCGATCCCGGCGGCGGCTTGCCCCGGCCGTCCAACCAGACGGGCAGCTCGAGCTGGCCGCGGCGACTGACGAGTCGCACCACTTCCCCGTTTGCGATGCCCATGGCGTTTGCGTCTTCGCGGCTCAGCTCGACATAGGCTTGCGGCATGGCGTCGCGAAGCTGTGGGATCCGGCGGGTCATCGTGCCGGTGTGCCAGTGCTCCAGCACACGGCCCGTGCACAGCCACAGCGGGTACTCGGCATCCGGAGACTCGGGCGGCGGCTCGTATGGTTGGAACCAGACCTGGGCCCGCCCATCGCCCGAGGTCGAGTGGTAGAAGTCGATCTCTTTGCCCTTGGCCACGTAGGGGTCGTCAAACTCGCTGAACCGAAAGCGGGTCTCTCGCCAAGTGCCGTCGGTCTGCTCCACCACCGGCCAGCGCAAGCCGCGCGCGGACACGTACACTTCGTAGGGTGCGAGGTCCTTGTGCTTGAGGCGCGTGAACGGGCGGTACTCTTCGAAGAGGGCCTTGTCCACGTTGATGTCGGCGAAGTGCTCCCACTTCCAGCTCGGCACTTCGCGCCCCTTGTCGTCTTCCATGTGGAAGAGGAAGCGCCCGTCCTTGTCTTTCATCCCCGCAAAGCCGCGGTCGTACAGACGGCGGGCCACGGCGACGGTCTGCCACACGTCGTCGCGGGCCTGGCCGGGGGGCTCCACCATCTTGTACCACTGCTGGGTGCGGCGCTCCGAATTGCCGAACAGGCCGTTCTTTTCGACCCACATGGCGCTGGGCAGCACAAGGTCGGCCAGCTCGGTGCTCGCGGTCGGGTAGACGTCGCTGACAATCATGAACTTGTCGGGATCTTTGGCGCCCGGCGTGACCAGCAGGTTGCGGTTCGGCATCGTCTGGCCAGGGTTGGTGACCTGCACCCAGATGGTGTGCACGTCCCCGCCCTTGGCCTTCGGGGTGCTCCAGCGCTTCCACATCTCGATGGTGTGGTACCCGGGCTTCGCGTTGATGCGCCCCGGGGGCAGGTTCCAGTACTCTTCAGACTGGGCGCGGTGGGCGTCATTGGCCACCACACGGCCGCCGGGCAAGGCGTGGGCGAGGGTGCCCACTTCCCGGGCGGTGCCACAGGCGGAGGGCTGTCCGGTCAGGCTGGTGGGGGCGTCCCCGGGCTTGCCGAAGTGGCCCGACAGCAAGTGAACGCCGTGGATGAGGCTGTTCATGGCCGTGCCGCGGGTGTGCTGGTTCACACCCATGCACCACAAGCTGGTGATGCGGATGTCGCGACGCCCAAAGAGCTTGCCCAGCATCCGAATCTTCGCGGCGGGCACCCCCGAGATCTCTTCTACCCGCTCGGGGGTGTACTCGGCGATGGAGGCCTTGTACGCCTCGAAGTCCATGGGCTCGCCCTTGAGCGTGCCCGGGTCGGTGTTCTGGCGGAACGCGCAGTGCTTGTCGACGAAGTCCTTGTCCCAGGTGCCGTTGGCCATGAGCTGCTGGGCGATGCCGTTGGCGATGGCCAGATCCGTGTTGGGCTTAAACTGCAGGTACTCTTGGCAGTGGGCGGTCGTGCGGGTGCGCCGGGTGCCGATGTCGATGAGCAGCACCTCTTCGCCCCGGGAGCGCCGGTCGATGATGCGCGAGAAGAGCACCGGATGCATCTCGGCGGGGTTGTTGCCCCACATGATGACCACATTGGCGGCGTCGAGGTCGTCGTAGCAGCCAGCGGGCTCGTCCACGCCATAGGTTGCGATGAACCCGGTGACGGCGCTGGCCATGCAGAGTCGTGCGTTCGGGTCGATGTGGTTGCAGGACAGCCCACCCTTCATGAACTTCTGCGCGGCGAAGCCCTCGGGAATGGTCCACTGGCCGCTGCCGTAGACGGCGAAGCCGCTGGGGTCCAGCTCGACTCGGTCCGCGATGACGTCGATGGCTTCGTCCCAGCTGATGGGCACAAGCTTGCCGTTCTTGCGCAGCATGGGGGTCTTCAGCCGGTCCTCGCCATACAGCGCGAGGCCCACGTGGTAGCCCTTCACGCACAGCAAGCCCTTGTTGACTTCCGCTTGTTCGTCGCCTGCGATGGCGACCACGCGCCCACTCTTGACGCCGACTTGCACGTGGCAGCCGGTGCCGCAGAATCGACAGGGTGCCTTGTCCCAGGTGACGCCGTCGGCGGTGGTGCGAGGGCGCGCGGTGGCGGTGCGGGCGGCTGCTGCGGTGGCGGTGGCCATGGCAGAGAGCTTGAGGAATGTGCGCCGGTCCGTGCTCATGGTGTGCTCGTCGGGGATGGGGGCAGAAGGGGGGTGTTGCGGCGGCCTCGGGGGGGCGGTGGCTCGCCGGTGTCGAGGTCCGAGAAGTCGGCGAAGACCAGCTCGACGTGGAGCACACCGGGGAGGGTGCTCACCTGGGTCCACAGGGCCTTGTCTGCCGCGCGGGTGTCGGTGTCCAGCACGACCGGAACCCGCACGTCATCGGCAATCTCACCGACGGTCACGCCGGGGGTGGCCGCCAGCTGGTCCAGCACCGCCGTTCGTGCTGCGGGTTGGTTTGAGATCGTCAGAACGGCGCTGAGCACGGGCATCAGGCCCCCTTGGGCGTCTGGCCCACATGCATGCGGTCGGTGAAGACAGCGGCGGCGAGCTTGATGCCGAGGGTGAACAGCATCAGGCCCAGCGCCCAGCCACCGGCCATGACCCGCCACTCCAGCTCATTGGGGACGTACTCGACCAGCTCGTGCAGGGTGCTCGGGATGAAGCCGGGGACCACAAGGCCCATGCCTTTTTCAATCCAGATGGCGACGAAGGTGAGCACACACGCGATGTCGATGAGCCAGAGGCGCTTTTCGTTGCGGGACAGCAGCAGCAGCGCCGCGGCGACCACATTGAAGACCACGGCGGTCCAGATCCAGGGCACCAGCGCGTTGTGGCCGTGCAGACCGAAGAACAGGTACTGCGCCGAGGCGGTGTGGCTGCCCCCGGTGTAGAACTCGGTGAAGACCTCGCTCACGACCAGAAAGAGATTGATGAGAATGGTCACCCTGAGGATCTTCACGAGGGTCCAGACCGGGCCCATGGAGATGCGCACACCCGTCATCCGGCGGATGACTTGGAGTGCCAGGATGAGGAAGGCCGGGCCGGAGACGAACGCCGACACCAAGAAGCGGGGGGCCAGCAGGGCCGTGTTCCAGAAGGGACGCCCGCCGAGACCGGAGAAGAGAAACGCCGTCACGGTGTGGATGGACACGGCCCAAGCGATGCTCAGATACACAAATGGCAGGGTCCAGCGCGGGTCCGGCTTTCGGCCGAGATAGCGCATGTAGAGCATGTACCCGCACACGTGCAGGTTGATGAGCAGGTAGCCGCTGAGGACCACCACATCCCACGTCAGCAGGCTCACGGGCCAGTTGAAGCGACCGACCACCGGCATCATGTGCCACACGCGGTCGGGGCGGCCGATGTCCACGTTGACGAAGTACAGCGACATCGCGATGGCAGAGACCGCGAGGATCTCACCAATGATGACCACGTCGTGCATCTCGTGGTCGTCATACAGATACGCAGGCACGACCATCATCACGGCGCCGGCTGCGAGTCCAACCGTAAACGCAAAGTTGGCGATGTAGAGGCCCCAGCTCACGTGGTCGGACATGGCAGTGGTGCCCATGCCTTCGACCACCTGGTGGGCCCAGCCGTTGGCCCCCACCAAGAAGATGGCGGTCAGCAGGGTCATCCACGCGTAGAAGGGCCAGCCGCCGTCGGTGGCGACGCCCGCTGCCCGCCACAAGAAGCCTGGGTAGGACCGAATGGAGCCCTGCCGAGGGGTGGCCTCGGGGACGGTCTCTGGTGTGTTGTTGGTCACGACAAAGGCCTATTCATCGAAGAAGTAGAAGAACCGCGGCTGGGTGCCCTGGTCTTCTTTGAGGATAAACACCCGCTTGTTCTCCAGGACCCAGCGCACTTCGGAGTCGGGATCGAGCAGGTTGCCGAAGACCCGGGCGCCGGTGGGACATGCCTCCAGGCATGCGGGCATGCGGCCCTTCCGGGTGCGGTGCAGGCAGAACGTGCACTTCTCCATCACGCCCTGGGGACGGATGCGATTCGACAAGTACGCTTGGTCTGGGTTGATCTCGTCGGCCGGAATCTCCGGCTTGGTCCAGTTGAAGCGGCGCGCGTGGTAGGGGCATGCGGCTTCGCAGTACCGACAGCCGATGCACCAGTTGTAGTCGACAACCACGATGCCGTCGGGCTCCTTCCAGGTGGCTTCGATGGGGCAGACCGACACACAGGGCGGGTTGTCGCACTGGTGACACTGCACCGGCATGTAGTACTTGTCTTTGCGCGGAACGGTGTGGTCATACTCGGTGGTGGCGTTGGCCAGATCCACCGTGCCGTTGCTGATCTCCAACACACGGATGTAGCTCTGGTTGCTGGGCCGGTCGTGGTTGTTCTCGATGTGGCAGGCTTCGGCACACCGCCGACATCCAATGCAGACCGACAAGTTCAGCGCGTACGCGAACTGCACGCCGGGGAGCGGCCGCGTGTCTTCAATGCTGACCTCGGCACCGTACTCTTCGGCCGTGCTGGCCTCGAGGCGGCGCAGCACGCTCTGCATCTCGTCTTTGCTCAGCTCTTTGTAGTGCTTCTGGAGGAACTCTCCGAAGTCGACGTCGTCGGTGAGCTCGGTCAGCGGGGCGAGGGCCTTGGCGAAGGCACTTGCACCGAGGGTGGCCCCAAGGGTCTTGAGCGCCGTGCGGCGGGAGCTGGACATCAGTGAGATCCTTCGGCGTGTGCCGGGGTGGGGCTGCGGCTCCGGTCCACCGCGCGGGCGACGGGCTGGCCGCCTTGGAACGCGGGCGCGTGGGCATCGTGGCAGTCGATGCAGTGGTTGCGTTCCCGGGGGCCCTGGCGCAGGTCCCAGTGGCCGGTCATGCCGCCGTGGGAGCCGGCCTGGTAGTCGCGATGCTGCGGGCCATGGCACTGGGCACACAGCTGCATGGCGTCAGTCATCTCGAGGGTGCTGCCGTCGGCCAATCGCAGCAGGCTGCGGTCGTTGGGGTCGTGGCAGGCGGCACAGGGCTGGTTGCCGTGGACCACTTCGAGGGTGCCGTGGAATTCTTCGGGGTTGCCTTCGGACTCGACCAGTCCAGGCTTGGCGGCGCTGCCATGGCAGGTCGCGCAGGCGACACCGATGGGTGTGCCGTGGACGTCGGTGAGCTCGGTGTCCACCACGCCCAGCGTCTGCGGCTGGTGGATGGTCACGGGGTGGGCCGGGCCGTCGGGCACTGGCTCGGCGAATTCCCGCGAGGGGTCGGCGTAGCCACCGAGGCAGCCGGTGAGCTGCAGCAGTGGGGTCGCCAAGGCGAACAGCAGTGTGGGGCGTGAGAGTTGCATCAGCCAGCGCCTGAGCAAGACCCATGCCATTTATGGACCCAGATATCGATTGACTGTGGGCACCTGCCGATGGGATAGATCGAGCGGTGCCCTGGGGGGCCGGCAGGCGCCGTTGGGTGAAATGGCCCAGCTAGGGGTGCGAGCCCGCGCACCCCACTGGAGGCCGTGGGCTCGGCCCATGGGCATGGCTGGCCGTGGGCGCGGCCTGTTGCGGGATCGGGCAGCAGGCATTGGAGGCGAACCCGTCCCCGGTCGCGCGGCGTGTGAGGGCGTGGAGAGATGTTCCATTGTGGTAGGACTGTGCGGCGGGTCAGATCTCGGTCGGTCCGTCACCTGTCGAGTTGCGGGGCCCGCTATGAGGGGCGGGTCGTGTGCTGCGGGTGGTCCCGTTGAGTGCCCCCCCCACGGGGTGGAGAGGCCGGTGAATGATACTGAGTCAGACCATTGAGTATGGCTTTCGGGCTGCGGCCTGCCTCGCGATCTCCAGCCACGAAGGGCCGGTGT
This sequence comes from Myxococcota bacterium, assembly GCA_942491145.1. Lineage (GTDB taxonomy): Bacteria > Myxococcota_A > UBA796 > UBA796 > UBA2385 > CAXQUZ01. The sequence goes on from CALOBC010000040.1 coordinate 24,787, forward strand.
CGGCGACCACGCTGGCGGCTCGGACGGGCATCCCTGTCGGCTACCTCTCCAAGGTGATGCGGCGGCTGGTGGTGGCGGAGTTGGTCCGCTCCCAACGCGGCCATGGGGGGGGCTTCACCCTCGCCCGCCCGCCCGAGACCATCCAGTTCATCGACGTTCTGGATGCACTGGACTTCACCGTGGAGCAGAAGCGGTGCGCGTTCGGCTTCGGCCAGTGCGACGCCAGTGACCCCTGCCCGCTGCACGACTCGTGGGCATCCCTCCGGTCGAGCTTTCTGGAGTGGGCCTGCTCCCACACGCTGGCCGACTTCGCGGGGGCTGACTGCTCAGGACCGCGCAGCATCCGGATGTCGTGAGCGGCTGTTGCTCGTCGACAATGGCGTGGTTCAGGCGGCTCTGGCGGCCAGCTTGAGGTAGATGCTGCTGAGTGCTTCAGCCAGTCCCTCGGGCGTGTTCACGATCGTCCACCCCCCGGGACCGAGCATCTGGGGCAGGTAGTCACGGGCCAGCCGGTCCACCGCGAGCGCATGGGTGTGCACGCCTTGGTCGTGGGCCTCTCGGACGGCCCGTCGCACATCGGCCACCCCGTGTCGGCCCTCGTAGCGGTCAAAGTCGTTGGGTTTTCCGTCTGTGATGAGCAGCAGCAGCCGCCGTCGGGCGGACACGGCGGCGAGGCCCTTGGTGGCGTGGCGAAGTGCAGGACCAATCCGGGTGTAGCCTTGGGGGCGCAGTCCCCCGAGCCGAGCGCGACCCACCGACCAGGGCTCGTGCCAGTCTCGCACCCCCCAGACCCGCACGCGGTTGCGGGTGTGGGACGCAAAGGCGAGCACTTGGAGGGGCTGGCCCACCCGGTCGGCGACCTCACCGAGCACCAGGGTGGCCTCGCGGGTCAGGTCCAGCACGCGGTGCCCGGCCACCCAGGCGTCGGCCGACAACGACACGTCCAGCAACACCGTCACCGCCATGTCCGGCTCGGGCCGCTGGCGCCGGGTGTAGAGGCGTCCCCCGGGATCATGGCCACTGGCCAGCGTTGCCTGGGCGTCGACCAGTGCATCGATGTCCACGTCATCTCCGTCGCGCTGGCGGCGGACTGGGCGGAGGCGGGCGCGGCTGGCGAGGAGCTGCTGGGTCAGTCGGTCGACCATGCGGCGGTGGCGCATGAGGGGTTCTTGGGCCCAGCGGGGGTCGCCGGGTCCCAGGGGGCTGGGGAACACCTGGCACCAGTCCTGCAAGTAGCGGTGCTTCCGGCCGTCCCACTCATTGTAGGGAATGCCCTGTTCACCAGCGTTCACGCGGCTGACATCGGGCAGGTCCACCCCGAGGCGGAGGTCCGCGCTGTACTGGGACTGCACGGGGGGCCCGCCCCGCATCAGGTGGCTGAGGTCGACCTCGGACAGCGCCTCAAGGTGTTCTTCGAGCTCGTCGCTGCCGTCGAGCTGGCGCATGGAGCCGGCGAAGGCCTCCACCGTCTCGACCTTCTCGAACGAGTGCATCGGCAGCTCGGTCACCCGGTCGGGGTTCTGGACCACGAGCTGGATGTCTTCGGTGGGCGGGGCCTCCACCTCGGTCTGCACGCCGCCCGACCCGCTGCGGTCGTCCTCTTCCACGGCGCTGGTGGCGACACCGTCCAGCTCCACAGGCACCAGCCGTCCCCACAGCCAGCAGGGTGGGCAGGGCGGGCCGGCCTCGGGAATGGCCTCCAAGCGGGCCATCTCTGCAGCAGGATCGGCGGGAGGAGCACCGCTGAGCACCGCGTTGAGCCACGCCTCCTGGGCTGCTGCCCGGCCACGAAGGTCGGTGGGCCGCTGGGCCTGGAGGGCGGGCAGGACTTCCTTCAGGCAGAGGGCCGCGGCGGGAAGCTGCTGTTCGAGGGCCTGAAGCGCCGCGGCAGCCGCGACCATCTCGGCGACGAACCGGGGCAGGGGGCTCAGGGGCACGGCCGGGGTCTCCCGGATGACCAGCGCGCCCAGGGCGGCCCGCAGCACATACAAGCCGGCGTTGGCTTCGGGGTCGGCCGCGAGGTCGATGTGGGGGGGCAGCAGCAAGTCGTCGCCGCGCACACCGCCCACCCCCCGGGCCGGCAGGATGCGCACCGCCCGCGCCGCCACCGCCGAGGCGACCACCCGCAGGCGCCCCTCCATGTCAGTGAGAAATACCACCCGGTCAGTGTCGTAGGGAAGTGCGGCCTCGGGGGCGACGCGGCGCCACAGCGCCCGCAGTGCCTTGAAGACGCCGAGCTCCCAGTCCAGGTCCAGATCGGGCATGGTCCCCAGTCCCTCGCCCGGTGCGGGCGTGTGGTGTGGAGGGGTGGCGCGTCCACCGGGTCCACGGTTGGTGAAGCGCGCGACCTGGATCAGAAGACCAGGTTCACCACATCCATCAGGCCCGAGACCAGCTCGCGGTCGTCGGTCAAGGGCTCGACCAGGGCCGCTTGGCACGCCTCACGGGGCTCGACACCGGCCAGGATGAGCCGCGCGGCGCCCACCAACAGCCGCGTCGACGGGCGCTCGGTCAAGCCGAGGTCCTGCAGCTCCCGGAGCCGGCCGGCCAACCCGACCAGCAGCCGGGCGGTGCGTGGGTCCACGTCGGTCTCTCCACACACAATCTCGGTCTCGACATCCGGGGCCGGGTAGTCGAAGGCCAGCCCCAGGAACCGCTGGCGGGTGGAGGGCTTGAGCTCCTTCATCCCCCCTTGGTAGCCGGGGTTGTAGCTGACGATGAGCATGAACTCGGGCGGTGCCACGAGCTCTTCGTCGGTCCGGTCCACCGTGAGGCGGCGCCGGTGGTCGGTCAGTGCGTGCAGCACCACCACCACATCGGGGCGGGCTTCGGCCACCTCGTCGATGTAGAGAATGGCGCCCTGGCGGACGGCCCGTGTGACCGGACCGTCCTGCCAGACGGTGTCCCCGCCGCGGACGAGGTAGCGTCCGAGCAAGTCCACCGCAGAAGTGTCGTCGTTGGCCGCCACGGTCACCAGCGGACGGCCCAGACGTGCGGCCATGTGCTCCACAAAGCGGGACTTCCCGCAGCCCGTCGGACCCTTGAGCAGCAGCGGCAGCTTCTGCTCGAAGGCATGGACGAACAGGCCACACTCACCCGCCGTCGGGCGGTACCAGGGGAGTGTGGGGGAGGGCGCGTTCATGGAGTCTCCTCGCCCAGCTCGGGCGCGGTGTGCCGACTACTTGGCAGGCTGGCTGGCGGCGGTGGGAGCGCTGTCTGTGCGAACCGAGGCATTGGCCAGAACACCGTACTTGAGGAAGTTCCAGATGTAGAGGCCGATGCCGATGGTGAACAGACTTGCGGCGAGGACCAAGCCGAGGAAGTGCACCGAGACCGCTTCCTGAACATCCAGGAAGTCCATGCCCACCCGGCGCTCCAGGTAGACCTGGGTGATGCCGGCGACCGCAAACGCGCCCGTCATAGACACCATGCCGATGTTGCTGAGCCAGAAGGCCCACTCGGGCATCCAGCCCTTGTAGAGCTTGCGGCCTGTCATCTCGGGCAGGGCAAACGCAATCATCGCGAAGATGAGCATGGCGTAGGCACCCCAGAAGGAGAGGTGGCCATGCATCGCGGTGACCAACGTGCCGTGGGTCCAGATGTTGACTTGGGGCAGCGTGTGGGCGAAGCCGAGGAAGCCCGCGCCGACGAAGCTCATGATGCCGCAACCGACCGACCAATACAGGGCGATGCGGTTGTCGTGCTGACGCTCACCCCGACGGGCCATGGTGACGCAGTACAGGGCCATGCCGAGGAAGGCCAGGGGCTCGAGGGCGCTGAACGCACCACCCACCATCAGCCAGTACTCGGGCGCACCGATCCAGTAGTAGTGGTGGCCCGTGCCCAGGATGCCAGACAGGAAGGTGAGGCCGACGATGACGTACAGCCACTTCTCGACCACTTCGCGGTCCACGCCCGACAGCTTGATGAGCAGGTACGACAGGATTGCCCCCATCACCAGCTCCCACACGCCCTCGACCCAGAGGTGCACAACCCACCAGCGGAAGTACGAGTCGACCACTTGCGAGTCGAACGTGATCATGCCGGGCAGGTAGAGCAAGGCCGCGGCGGTCAGGCCCACCATCAGCGTGAGCGCGGTGGTGGTGGTGCGCTTGGCCTTGAACAGGGTCATCCCGATGTTCAGCAGGAACGACAGCACATTGACCACGACGAGGTAGTCGAGAGGCCGCGGGATCTCGAGGAACTTGCGGCCTTCCCACCAGTTGAAGTGGAAGCCGATGACCGCTGTGACGCTGACAACGACGAGGCTGCCCCACTGGATCCATGCCAGCGGCAGGCTCCAGATCTCTTGTTCGGTCTCATCCGGGATGATGTAGTAGGCGCTGCCCATGAACCCGGAGAGCAGCCACACGACCAGCAGGTTGGTGTGGGTTGCTCGGGCCGTGTTGAAGGGGATCCACTCGTGGAGACCATCGAAGCCCATGTGGGCAAAGCCCATGATGAAGCCGTAGACGATCTGGAGGGTCAGAAGCAGCATGCAAGTGGCGAAGAAGGTCCAGGCGACCTTCCAAGAATGGTACCTGAGCATCGTGGGCTCCGGGCTACTTGGCCATGAGGAAGGTGGTGAGGCTGTCGAGATCGGCGTCGCTGAGGCTCAGGTTGGGCATGGCCGTCCCAGGCTTGACGCTCTGGGGATCGGCGAGCCAGGCCCGCAGCTCGGCTTCGGAGTACCGGGTGGACACGCCGTCCAGCGCCGGACCGACCACGCCGCCCTTGCCGTCGAGGGCATGGCAGCTGATGCAGACCGTCGAGAACATCGTCGGAACGGCAATCGTCGTGGCCGTCGAAGCGGTCGACGTCGGGGCTGTGGATGCCGGCGCAGCTTGGGCCTTGGGCCCCATGTCGGGCTCGGCGGGAAAGCCGTTGGTGTCGATCTTCCCAATCCACTTCAAGAAGGCGATGACTTCGCTGATCTCGTCCTCGGTGAAGTCGTACTGCACCATCTTTCGCCTGCCCGGGTACATCGCCTGGGGGTCACGAAGGAAGATGCGCAGCCAAGCTTCGCCGCGGCGATCGTAGGCTTTGGTCAGCTCGGGCGCGTAGTAGGCACCCTCACCGAGCAGGGTGTGGCAGCCCATGCAGTTGTTCACTTCCCAGATCTCTTTCCCGGCGACAACCTCAGCGGTCATCTCGTCCTGATTGGAGCGCTCGGGGACCTGACGGATCGTGTCGACTGTGAGCCACAGGAAGACGCCAGAGAAGCCGGCGGTGGCCCCGACAAAGAACAGTCGGGCCTGGGACTTGGAGAGCATCGGAACTCCCGGTTCGAGGTGGCGGTGAAATATCGAATAATAGACCTGTATATCCATTAAGTGGTATTCAGCTGCGAAGGACGGTGCCACCCCTGTGGGGCAAACCGTTCCACCGTTCAGAGTCGGGCGAGGGCGTCTACCAGTGGCTGGGGATCCTGGCGCAGACCGTCCAGTCGGGCTTGGGGCTCGCCTTGGCCATCGAGCAGCGTGATGATGGACGAGTGATGCATCTCCCCGCCCTCGACCGCTTGGTACGAGATGCCGAGCACGGCGGCGATCGAGCGAACCCCGTCGACCGTGGGCGACGTGAGCCGCCAGCGGGTGGCATCGATCTCGTAGCGCTCGACCGCAGCGGTCAGGGCGGCCGGGGTGTCACTCTGGGGATCGAGGCTCACGAGCAGCACGCGAAGGTTCGCCAGCTGCTCAGGGGTCAGCCGGCTCTCGATGGCTTGAACATCGGCCACGAGCATCGGACAGGCCGACGGGCACGAGGCATAGAACATGCTGATCAGCACAGGCTGGCCGGCGAACACCGACAGGGGGACCGTCTTGCCGTCCTGATCGATCAGATCGGCCTTCAGGTTGTAGACTGACGCACCCGGGAGGGAGCCGAGGTCCACGGGTGCCGGCGGCGGCGTGGCGGGGGCGTCGGGCACGGGGCTGCATGCAAGCATCAGGGCGCACAGACCGGGCTTCAGCGTGGATAGGCGCATCGGAATCCCATGTTGGCTGTGGTGGAGGATGCGGACAGGGAAGACCGCATCGCAAATCGCATGAAAGACGCGTAGTCCTCGACATCTTGGGCACTGAGAGCCCCCGCGCCGCAGAAGCGCAGGTTCTCGGCTTCGCCGGACTCCCGGTTGTCCGCCGAGATGAGCAAGCTGCTGAAGTCGAGGGTCCATTCCCACACGCCGGCGTGCATGTCGTGGAGGCCCCAGTGGTTGGGGGGACGCTGGGCGACGGGGCGCAAGGCCGCCGCCGGTCCTTCGCCGTACCAAGCCAAGATGAGCGCCAAGGTCTGGGGGTCTTTGCGGGCGCCGTGGGCTGCGGTGGCGGTGGCGTCGGCCGCGTACTCCCACTGGTGGACTGTCGGAAGATCACCGGACTGGGATTGGCAGTACGCCCGAGCAGCGAACCAGCTCACTTCGGTCACCGGCACCTGTCCATCTTGGACGCTGGGCTCGGTCGGGCCGGCCCAGCTGTGCAGGTAGCTGGAGTCGGCGAAGATTGCGGGTGGGGCGCCCTTCTGCCACTCGGGACTTCCCTCCACAAACGCGCGATAGGCATCGACCGTGACCGGCGTGGCGTCCAAGCGGAACGGCCCCACCGACACGGTGCGCTGGGACACCGACGCGGGATAGAACGGCGTGTGGACGCCCCCGTCCACCGGTCGGGGTGACGCCGGTGGAGGCTCAGCCCCCCAGGCGGTTCCCCCGAGGGCGAACAGGAGCGTTGGCACAGCAGCGCGCATCAGTGAGCGGCACCGGGGGGACGCTCCGTGCTGGCGCGCACCGACGCGACCTGGGCTGCGGTGATGGTGGTGCCGGGGTTGTCCCAGCTGCCGTAGACGTAGGTGAGGATGTTGGCGATGGCGTCGTCGTTGAGCTGGCTCATCGGGGGCATGACCGACGTGTAGTCCTTGCCGTTGACGTTGATGGGCCCGCTCAAGCCGTTGACGACGACCGAGATGATCTCTTTGGGATCACGCCTGAGGTAGTCGGAGCCGGCCAGCGGCGGGAAGACCCCTTCGATGCCCGCACCGTCCGCTTGGTGGCAGGTGGAGCAGGTGCCCTTGAAGAGGCTGGCACCGGCCGCGATCTGGGCCTCGCGGCTGAGGTTGCCCGTCGCCGCCTGTGCGGTGGCCTTGCCGACGACATGGCCGCCGTCGACCATGTCAGCGAGGTAGACGCTGTCGACTTCTTTGCCGGAGTAGATCTCAAGGTCGGCTTCGCCGTCCACCTTCATCATGCCCAGGGCGCCCTTGTTGAAGGCGCGGAAGATGCTGTGGTCGACCAGCACATAGGTGCCGGGGGCCTCGACCTTGTACTCGACGATGGCTGCACCGCCGGCGGGAATGAGCGTGGTCTGGACGTTCTCTTGGATTCGTGTGCCGCCCTCGGGGTACACGCGGTCGAAGATCTCGCCGATGACGTGGAAGCTGCTCACGAGGTTGGGGCCGCCGTTGCCGACGTAGAGCCGCACGGTCTCGCCAACCTTGGCTTCGAGTGCGTTTTCTCCGACCAGTGCGCCTTCTGCACCGTTGAACAACACATAGGTGGCGTTTTCTTCGATGGCCTTCTGCATGTCGAAGGGCTGCAGGCCCTTCTCGCGGTACTTGCCGACCGTGTAGAAGTCGCCCTGCATCACGTAGTACTCGCGGTCCACCGGGGGCAGTCCGCCGGGGGGCTCGACCAGGATCAGGCCGTACATGCCGTTGGCGACGTGCATGCCGACGGGCGCGGTCGCACAATGGTAGACGTAGAGGCCTTGATTGAGCGCCTTGAAGGTGAACTGGGACGCATGGCCGGGCGCGGTGAACGAGCTCGCGGCCCCACCGCCGGGGCCGGTGACGGCGTGCAGGTCGATGTTGTGGGGCATCTTCGAGTCGGGGCGGTTCTGGAGGTGGAACTCCACCGTGTCGCCCTGGCGGATGCGGATGAACTTGCCGGGGACTTCGCCGCCGAAGGTCCAGAAGGTGTAGTCCACGCCCTCGGAGATCGGCATCACCTTCTCGACCACTTCGAGCTCAACCACGACCTTGGCGGGGGCGGTGCGGCCCGTCGGCGGCGGCACATGGGGTGCGTGGGTGAGCGTCGCCGTCACTGGCGGGCCCGTGGGTGGGCCCAAGTCGACCTTGGCGGGGACCGCTGGCTTCGGGTTCGCACCGCCCGCAGAAGCTGCCGGCGTCTTGGACGCGGGTTCACAGGCGAAGAGGGCGAGGGTCATGCTGAAGGCTGCTGCACGGCGGATCATGGGACTTCCCTGGAAAAGATGGATTAAAGGGTCCATTAGTCGGGTTTGTTCGGGCTTGCTCCATGGACAGCGCCTTCACCCGATCCAGATCAGCCGGAATTCGCGATCACGCGTAGGTCTGGCCCCAGCCTCCCGCCCAAGCGGCGGTGTGGGCATAGATGAAGCGGTCGATCTCGACTGCGTGGCACCGATCGGCGTGCTGTCTGTGTGCGTGAAGCAGCGCGGACAGCGCGGGCACGGTCATAGGTCGACGTCATCGGCGACCGTGCTCGGGCAGGGTGGACCTCCCGCCGTGCCCCCAACGTCTCGGAGGTCGCCGCCGTGAGGGCTACACGCGGCTGGCCCCCGCGAACACGCCACTGGTCCCCTTTGGCGAGGTCAAGTTCGTAGATGCGACGGGATAGGGGCCGGCGACACCGCTCGCCGAGGGTCGACCATGCAGCTTGCCCAGGACCGCTGGTATGTCGTGCTCTCCACGACGGAGCTAGGCAACGCTCCGCTCGGGGTGCGTCGGCTGGGGCTCGATCTGGTGTTCTGGCGGGATGGGGAGGGTCGACCCCAGGTGGCGGTCGATCGGTGTCCCCATCGGGGTGCGGCCCTGTCGGCGGGTGAAGTGATCGACGGCTGTGTCGTGTGTCCCTTTCACGGGTTCCGGTTCAATGGGGATGGCGCATGCACGGCCATTCCCGCGCATCCCGACCGCACGTTGCCCAAGGCCATGTCGCTGGCGATGCTTGGGTCCCGGGAAGCCCATGGCTTCGTCTGGGTCTGGACCGGACCCACAGCCACCCCTAGCACGCCGGTCCCCTTCTTTGATCTGGAGGGCTGGTGCTACACCGGCAGTGAGCTTCGAGAGCCGGTGGCGACTCACTACACGCGGGCCATCGAGAACCAGCTCGACTTTGCCCATCTGCCGTTTGTGCATCGCTCCACTATCGGCCGGGGGATGGACCCCGCGATGGACATCGAGACCGTGGTGGACGGCGACCACATCTGCGCCTTCCAGCGAGCCAGCGTCCACGGTGCGTCGATCGAGGTGCTTGCCCCCAACATCTGGCGCCTCAAGACTGGCCCGACCTGGTCGTTCCTGGCGATGGTGCCTGTGGATGACCGTCAGATGATCTACTATGTTCGGACCTACCAGCGCTGGACCTCCAGGGCGCCCTTGGCTTGGCTCATCGGCACCCTGGGCCGGCCGCTGACACTGCGGGTGCTGCGGCAAGACACGCCACCGGTGGAGTCGCAGCCCGTGGTGGAGACCCGCCTGAAGATGGACGAGGTGTTGGTTCCCTCGGATGGTCCCATCATCGCCTACCGGCGGTGGCGGGAAGCAGTGCGCCGGGAGCTGGACCCCTGGGGCGACCGGCGTCGAGGGACCCGTCGTCCCTCCTCCTCACCAAGCACTGAGGACACCGTGGGAACTGAGGGTGGGGATCGCGGGGACTGACAACAGCTTCAGCGCCGACCGGGCGAGCCGATGCAGCGGGTCCTACCCCTTGTTGGGATCCTCCGATGCCTCCATCCTCTTCTTCGCCGCACGATGCGCCGCCTGACCGTGGGCGCCGCGGGTCCATCGTCCTCATGGCCGCGGGTGCGCTCACGGTGCTGTTGGGTTGTGGCGCCCTGGCCGTGGACGTCTCGTACATTCGCCTCGCCCAGGCCCAAGCCCAGGATGTGGTGGACGCGGCGAGTGTCGCTGCGCTTTGGGCCGCTCGGGCCACGGGGGACCTCGCCGATGGGGAGGCCGCCGCTCAAGCGATCCTGAACCTGAACCCGGTGGTCGGTGGCACCGCGACGCTGCAGTCGATTGAGTTTGGGGACTGGGACTCGGTGGACCGCACGCTGAGCCCGGATGAGTTGACCCCCAACGCGGTGCGGGTGACGCTGGGCCGGGTGGGGGACAACGCTGTGCCGCTGTTCCTTGGACGCTTGTTCGGCTGGAATGAGATCAACGTGGTGCGCTCCGCGACGGCTGCGTCACGCGACCTGCAGGTTGTGTTGGTGATGGACATCACAAACTCCTGGTCTCGGCCCAACTTCTACCGGGCTCGCGACGCGGCCGTGGCGTTCTACGATGTGTTGGAGAACTCCCATGGTCCTGGCGACATGATCGGCATGAACGTGTTCACCGGACGGTACGCGTGGGAGTTTACCCCTCTTGTGTCGATGGAGTCCGAAGACGTGAGCGGCAACCTGCGCGCACAGTGGTCGGCGATGGAGACCGCAAGCAAGGCGGGCACGGCAGCAAACAACTCAAAAGGGTGCAACGTCAACGGCACCAACAACTTCGCGTCGCCCGACGGTGGCTGCTTCCCGGACATGCCCCGTGAGTACAAAGACGAGCCTGGCACCGATCACTCCACCGGCCTCGCGATGGCCCGCACGATGTTCGAAGACAACGACCAAGAGGGCGTCTATCGTGCGATCGTGGTGTTGACGGACGGCCAGCCCAACGGCATCAGCGCCTCCCACGGGAACACCCGGCGCACCACTGGCTTCGAAGAGGAGCGCTGGCGGGAGTACCTGGGTCCGATTCCCCACTCCAGCTCGCAGGTCCGGGATGACAGCGTGACGGCAACCGAAGAGCTCTGGGACGACTTGGAAGTCAACTCTTGGGTGGTCACCTTTGTGACGGACTCCCAGTTCCTCGAAGACATGGCCCAGGGGGATGGGTACTACGTGCGCACGTCTAGCTCGGCCGCCCTGGTCACCATCTTTGAGGACATCGCATCGTCGCTGCCCATCGCGGTGGTCGAATGAACCGCGCCCTGCGCCGCAGAGGCGCCGAAGCCATTGAGTTTGCGCTGGTGATGCCGGTGTTCTTGGCGATTGCGCTCGGCATGATCGATCTGGCTTGGATGTTCTATACCCAGTCCAGCCTGGACGTCTCGACCCACATTGGGTGCCGTGCGGGGGCGCTGATCGACCCGGGCTTGCGGGAGGCGAACCTGACCGAGGTGCAAGAAACCACCATGGCCGCGCTCGTGGCGGCGATGGCCCAGCAGGGCTTGCCCGAGTGTGATGGGCGATGCTCCGGGGCGTTTGACACCTTCGGCCAGGTCCCATCCCGGGCGCTAACGTGTGAGGTGGCCTACCAGTTTGACCCCCTCATTGGGTTTGGCCTGACCTCCCTCACATTGCGGTCGACCCAGGTCGTGCGCATGGAGTGGCAACGAGGATGATCAGCCCCCGCCGACAGCGCCGCGGCGCATCTGCCATCGAGTTTGGCCTTGTGTTGCCGCTATTGATCTCGGTCTTCGGCGCCATCATCGAGCTGTCTCGGTTCATCAGCACCACGCACCGCGTGTCCCGCATTGCGCGAGACAGTGCGCGGGTGGGCTCTGTCATCTTGGAAGGGGCCGACCCCACGGGGGATGTGCTCACCGCCGCCGCCGAGAGCCACGCTTGGCTTGCCTTTGATGCATCAGGTTTGGCCTGCTCGGGCGGTTGTGTGGTGAACGCCACTTGGCTGGAGGACGATGACAGCGGCTTCATGGTGGTCCGGGTGGACCTGACCTACCCATATGTTGGGTTGACGGGGCTGATGCCGGGGTTGGGTGGTGCAGGCGTGCAGAGCAGCTTCACGATGCTGACGCAGCAGCAAGCGATCTGAGTGCTGACGGGCTGCGGCAAGGGCAGCCCTGCACGGGCGCTGGGCCAGGTTCATCTCGTGTCACCGCTTCGGTCCAGGCAGCCGGCGTCGGTCGTGTCTTCGCGTCCAGCGCGCTGCCGATGCCAGGTTCGAGGGCATCGAGCTGGACCCGTCCGAAGACAACTCCGGAGCGTGTCGGACCCTCAACGTTGTCGGCCTCGTCAGCGGCGGCCTCAAACTGCACAGCGCACACCGCCTCGCCCTGGGCTTCGATGACCACTGGCCTCGGCGGAGCTAGCGCTCCCACGAAGTACCGAGCCGGAAGGGATCGGGAGACTTCGCCATTGATGGTCAACGGATGCCGGACTGCGAGTTCACTGACGCCGGGCCGCATGATGTAGAGCGTGGACTCGCCATTGGATGGCATCGCGGCATGGGGCAGGTCGGCGCCGTAGCCTTGGTTCTTGATCGCGCAGCCCGGCACCATCGCCGAACCAACGATCCAGGCCGCAAGCGCTCGCTCGAACCGCGCCATCGTGCCCTTCCGACAAGCCAAGCCGAGGACGACATTTGGCCAAGATGCCCGCAGTGCGGTCAATATCGGCGAGTGTTGACGGCAGCTGTGACATCGTTGCCTTTCGCAGCAGTGGCGGCTGCTCCAGCAGTCTCCGTCCGACGGCAAGCATGTGAGCCTGGGCATCCGGCGCTTCTGACGGGTCATCCATCGGCACGCCGACTGCGCGCCGTTGTGCCGCCTGCAAGTCCGCGCATCATGAAGCTGGTATGTTCTAAGACGAGGAAGCGCTTCACCCGCTCGTGAGCCGCGATGCTCACTACGGCACTCGCGGCAATGCGGAGCTGAACTTCCGGTGCTGCGAGCCGCACTGCCGCGAGGACCTCGAAGCAACACGGCCTGCCTATGGCACCGCCGAATTCTGGCCTTGGCTGTCGACCGACTCCCACCGCATCGTCATCGTCATCGTGCTCGGCGACGGCATCGACTTCTGTCCGCCGCCCCCCGGCAACGCCTCGATGCCCGAGCCCTGCGCCAGCGGCGGCAGCTTGCTCGGCGCGAACACGGACTGCGTCCAGGAACTGGGCGAGGACCTCAACGTCAACCTCTATCCGGTCTACTACGGCAACAACGCCGCGGCGCGGGCCGACGACGATGGACTCAAGCAGGGACAGGGTGCGCTCTTCAATCCCTCGACCCCTGAAGAGCTTGAGGCGCCGTTCGCCGAGATTGTCTGGCGATCGCAGGTTGTGTTGGTCCCCCACTGATCCGCTTCCCAGGTGAGGAGTCGCAAATGCCAAAGCTCTCGACCGGATTGATGTTGCTCTCCACAGCCTGTGGCGGGGCTGCGATGGACCGACCAGATGGGCAGAATGCCCTCACCCCGGGGGTCTCCATCCCAGCGCAGCCCACACCCACGCGGACGGCGGCGGAGCTGGAGGTCGCCGGCGCGGTCCCCGTCAGTGGTGTGGTGGACTGCATCGGAGGGGACTGGAGCGTCTACGCTTGGCGTCTCCGCCCCCAGTCTCAGCGGGACGTGCGCGGCTTGCCGACCCACCCACCTGAGGTGGCTGTGCTCGTTGGCTCTCCCGGCGCCTACGAGGTGCCGGTGCCGTTGGGCCCCCGGCGCTTGGTGGCCGCCGTCGAGTCCTCGACTGGCATCATCGCGTGGTCCGATGTCGAAGGCCGCGGGCTTCCGGTGCACGGCGCGCTGGCCCACCTCGACCTCCGCTGTGAGCTGACGCCTGCGCCCGTGGGGAGCGAGTCGGTGCCCCAAGGTGAGCAGGTCTACGCCACGCAGACATCCGGGGCCAAGCGGTCTGTGTCGCCCATCAGCGCCATCAGCGGGGGCGGTGGACCGCGACCCTCGGCGCCCAGCTCCGCCGGGGCGGCCGCCACTTTGGTGGGGTTTCGACCGAGGGCCTGATCCGGGCTCGCTACGCACCCAGCCTCAGCGAAGAGCAGCTCCGGTTCCACATGCCCATGCTGCTGCAGGTCGCCGACGACCAGGCCAGGTCTGATGACCTCGTTCGCCGGGCATAAAGCCCTCCAGTTCAGCTGGGATGCGGACCCGCAGCCGAGGAGCGAACCACATTGGGTTTGCCTTGATGTTGACCGTTCTCATGTTGTTTGTCTACGGCATCATGGAGTACGGCTGGATGTCCTTTCAGCGCACTGCTGTGCAGGAGGCGGGACTGCCGCCACGGCTCGACCCTCGACCCGGATGATCCGCAACTGCGCTCGGAGGTGACCTCGCGCACCGAAGATGCTCTTGCTCGGCTGCAGGTCGACTGCCACGGTCGCGATGCTCGCCGTGCAGAGCGCCACCCGGGACGGGGCCCGCTGGGCAGCGACGCCGAACTTCACCATCGACACCGCGCCCGACCAGGCGGTGGCCCACGTTCGCGAGAGCTTGTCCCTGTTGGGGCTGTCGTGCACGGAAGCCGAGCAGTCGTCCGGCATGTGCACGATTGAGGCCGAGCCCGAAGAGCTGGAGGGCCTCATCGCGTTGACGGTGCGCACAACCATCGACCACCGGACGGTGTTTGGCGGGGTGCTGCCCATCCCGGACAACCTCCACGCCATGACCTCGTTCGTGCTGATCGACCAGACCCCCGCCGACGACGGGGCGCCTTGACCCACAGTCCGGGCTTGGTGCGGCTGCTCCCCGCCATGGTGGAGCGGCGGGCGCTCCGGATAGGCAAGGCCGGTGTCGAACCCAGCCAGACCGACGGATGTGTGGGTTGAGTGGGTCCCACCGACGCTGCTGCGGGGCCTGAACACCGCTTTCTGGACCGCTCTGCCCGGTGACGTGTCCACCCGTGTCGGCACCCTCGTCGGGCCGCAGCTGCGCGGGAGCGGGAGTCGTCGAGAGGTGGGCAGAATGAGTTGGCCAGCTTGTTCGGTTGACGCGTCCCGTCCCCCGACGCAAGAACTCCTCATACGGGATCTTCGGGAAGTACCCTTCAATCCCTTCCATGCATTTGCTGACGGGCTGGGGCAAGCCCAGCCCTCGAACCGAGCTGAATCAGATTCATCTCGTATTCAGCGCGCTGCCCGACGCTGAGGCAGAGGCAGCATGTGTTGTGGGTGTGTTTATTGCTGTTTTTATTGCAGTATTGGTGGCGCCACTGTGTGAGGCCGGTGCGGCTCTCCCGTCTTCGAAGCATCACAACCCACGGCGTGGCCAGCCCGGTCCAGCGTTCGGTTCGTGCAACATTGGGTCTCACACACGGGGGCCAGTGTTCCGTCACTCCCTGTTGAGGTCTCGTCGAATGGGCAACCGCGCGCGAAAGCCGCGGACGCAAAGCTCCGACCTGTCGACACCACCCCAGCGGGTGGGTCCACGGTTGAGGGGTTGCCGAAGCGAGTTCGGTGTGTCGGGTCCTCGTCTCCACCAGAACACCCGATGGACCCATGCGAACCAACCTGCTTGCCCTCCTGGGGCTGCTCACCGCCTGCCAGTCCCCCGACCTGGCGACCTCCACCACTGCTTCTGTCGACGACCAGGGCGCAACGCGGCCAGGCGACGGCGACGAGACGGACGACGCCGGAGGTGAGGACCTCGGGGACACCGGCGACCCCATGGATGACTCAGACGACATTGGCCAGGACGAGGCGCCGGACGAGGTCATTGTGGGCGATCCTGGCGGTCGGGTCCTGCGTGGTGGTGTCGTGGGCAGCGCTTGGATCGGGGGCCAGGTGGTCGCCATCAGCAGCGACGGCTCCATGGTTGAGGCCACCATCGGCGAAGATGGCGCGTTCGCGGCGTCGCTCACCCGCGGCATGACCTGGACGCTGCACCTTCGGGCGGAGGGCGAGCCGGTCATCACCTTTCACTTCCAGCGGAACGCCGGGAGCACCGAGACCACGACTCGCCTGACGATTCCCTCCGCGGACACCGACGCGCCCCCTCCGGGCGCAGCGCCCCCCACCGAGGACGACACCACCGACGCCGATGACCTCAACCTCGGCGCGGTCACACCGACCGAGAGCGGCGCCACGACCGAGTCCAACCCCCTGGAGGATGTGGACACCGACGGCGACGGCGTCAGCGACTACGAAGACCCCGACGATGACGGCGACGGCGTGCAAGACGAGTTCGACAGTGAGCCCGAGGTCAGCGCCGCCGCGCTCGGCTTGGTGGTCCAGAAGACCTACCCTGCCTTGGGCTGCGACAATGTCGATGCCGACGATGCGATAATGGTGGAGTTCAGCTTGGAGCTCGACCCCGCCAGCGTGCAGGACTCGAGCCTGCGCTTGATTGGACCGGACGGCGCCGAGCTGCCGGGCATGATTGAGATGAGCGCGGCGGACCTGTTCTTCCAGCCTGCCGCTCTGATGCAGCCCGGCGAGCAGTACACCGTGCTCGTGGAGGGGGGTCTCGTCGCCACGACCGGCGAGGCGCTTGTGGGCGACCAGAGCTGGACCTTCCGCGTCGAGGCCGAGACGGACGAGGCGCCCCTCACGCTGGCCATCGATGAGATCAGCCCGCTGGCCGGCGAGGTGGTGGACGCCGATGCGATGCTGTCAGTCGAGTTCAACCAAGCCATGGCAGCCGCTTCGACCTACGTGGGCACCGGTGGCTTCCAGGTGTTCGGAGCGGACGGCGGTGAGCTCGATGGGATGCTGACGGTGGACGATGACCGCCTCGAGTTCGAGCCCTACGGCGGTCTCGAGGCCGGCGCCTCCTACCGGATGGTCGTGGGCATGCAGCTGTACTCCGAGACCGGACTGGGCCTCGCCCGTGCGCTGCAGATCGGATTCTCCGTGGCCGCCGTCGAGCATGACGATGGCGAAGTGGACGGCGAGGACGACCCGACTGATGATGACGGGTCCACAGGCGATGACGGCACTTCCGATGACGACGACGACACGTGGCACGAGGACGACGGCACCATCGACGACGACGACGACGACACGTGGCACGAGGACGACGGCACCATCGACGACGACACGTGGCACGAGGACGACGGCACCATCGACGACGATGACGGCACGACCGACGACCCCCATGTCGGGTTGACCGTGCTCCACGTCCACCCCCAGGACGGCCAAGAGGTGGATGCCCACACCGAGATGACGGTCGAGTTCTCTGAGGACCTCTCTGCCTCGGGCGTCTACCAGGGCTTGGGCGGCATCCAGTTGATCGGGCCCGATGGCACCGAAGTGGAAGGCCAGCTCTGGGTCGATGGCCAGAAGCTCTCCTTCATCCCGCTCAACCCCCTCCACGCCAGCGCACCCTACAGGCTGGTCGTCGGCATGCAGCTGCTCAGCGTGTCGGGCGAGAGCCTGCCCGAGGAGCTGCAGGTTGCGTTCACGGTGGCGGCTGCCAGCACGGATGACGGCACGCATCACGATGACACGGCGGACGACGGCACCTCGCACGACGACGGCACCACTGGGGACGACAATGCCGTCGCATTCACCATCTTGGGCACCCATCCCCAGGACGGGGAGCAGGTCGATGCTTGGTCCGAGCTCATGATCGCCTTCACCCAGGAGCTGGCGGCCAGCACGGTCTACCAGGGCCCTGGCGGCGTCCAGCTCATCGGAGCCGACGGCACGGAGGTCAGCGTCGAGATGTGGGTGGAGGCGAGCCAGCTCAGGGTGAAGCCCCTCGATGGGCTCGTTCCCGGCGGCACCTACACACTCATGGTCGGCACCCAGCTGTACGCCACCTCGGGTGAGCACCTGGACACCGACGTGGCGATTGGCTTCTCGGTGGCCCCCGCAGACAGCAGCCATGACGACGGCACCGCCCACGACGACGGCACGACGGACGACGGGTCGAAAGACGAGGACGGCACCAGCCACGACGACGGCACCGCAGCCGACGGCACCGCTGGCGACGGGACCACCCACGACGACGGCACCGCAGCCGACGGCACCAGCCACGACGACGGTACCGCAGCCGACGGCACCGGGCACGACGGCACCGCAGCCGACGGCACCGGGCACGACGGCACCGCAGCCGACGGCACCGGGCACGACGACGGCACCGCAGCCGACGGCACCGGGCACGACGGCACCGCAGCTGACGGCACCGGGCACGACGGCACCGCAGCTGACGGCACCGGGCACGACGACGGCACCGCGGCCGACGGCACCGCAGCCGACGGCACCGCAGCTGACGGCACCGGGCACGACGACGGCACCGCGGCCGACGGCACCGCGGCCGACGGCACTACCCCCGATGACGGCACCACCCACGACGACAGCACCGCAGCCGATGGCACCGAAGGCTAGGCGTCTCCCCGACCCCACGGCCAGACCCCGTGCGCCCCTTGCGCACGGGGTCTCTGTGTGTCGGCCCCCCGCGGCTCCAGCGACCCCAGGTCGCCGCTCCGCTGCCCCTCGGTGGTCGACCTACCAGCCACACCCTCGGGCCCAGTAGTCATCGCCGGCGGCTTCGTACTCGGCCGACCACGTCGCCCACCAGTCGTTCGCCCGCACCACGAAGTCGGCGACATCGGGGTCCGTCTCGGCGGCCTGCGCCATGGCGGCACCGTCCAGGTCGATCCGGCCGTCGGGACTGCCAAGGCCAGGCACCCGCGTCGAGAGTCGTGAGACATCGGGGCCTTCCGCCCACGGGTCGTCGTCGGACATCGGCAACAGACCGGGCAGGTCGGACCATGCTTCGATGAAGGTCACCTCACCGGCATCGTTGAACGTGAACTCCTCATAGATGGGGCAACCTAGGCCGTCGTGCTCGTCATAGTAGAAGACCACACGACAGCGTCCAAAGGGTTGAGTGGGGAATGCCCGACAGTCCCGGTCTTCGACAATGGATGGATACAAGCGAAGCAACGCATCCGTCGACTCGATGTTGTCGCGACCAAACGCCGTGAGCTTCAGCCACGGGGGCCACTCCCAGCGCGCCACAAGCTCAGAGTAGGGTGGCCACGCCTCCAGCTCGACGCGCTTGTCCATCGTGTCGAAGTATTGGTCACTCACGCTCGCGTAGTGGTCGGCGGCCAGCGTGGGCGCGGCACAGGTGGACAGTGCGTCCGCGGTGGCGCACGGGTCCTCCGCGTCGTCGGCGCTGCCTTTGGTGGTGCTGCACCCCACGGCGGCGCAGACACAGACGACAGCGAGCGTCCAGGGGCATGGGGGCATGGTCCTCTCCAGCAGGGGCACTACAAGGGCACCGCGAGTCGATGCTCTACCCTACGACACGTCGGAGGCACGGGAACCGGCTGACCCCGTGTCACCCCGCCCACTGAGCCAGTCCTCCCCACACTACTCCTCGGTGCGGCCCACCAGCCGGGCACGCCCTGGTGCGGTGTCCGTGCCACCCGTCGACGACACGGCGCACTCCCGGCTGTGGCTGCCCCCGTCCAACAACAACGCGAAGTTCGTCCGCGTGGACGCGGGCATGCTCGTGGTGTCGAGGGCGCCGCCGAGGCCGTCCGACAACAGGATGGTCGCGCCGTCCGGCCCGTCGAAGATCACGTCAGTGAGGGCATCTCCGTTGATGTCCGCCGCCGAGATGGCCACCCAGTTGGGCACATCGGTCTCGGCGAGGTGGACCGGTGCAACGGTGCGGGCGAGGTGCTGGGTGCCATCGACAAAGTCCAGCACCACGTCACCCTTGGCCGTGGTGGACACCAGCACCGGCGGGGCGTCGGGCAGCAAGCTGGCGCTCAGCCGGGGCACGGGCAAGCTCTCGGCCGCGGCCGTGGCGAGGACCACCAGCTCGGCCTCCTCAAGGTCGGCAAAGGCCTTGAGCAGCACCGTCTGGGGGCGGTCACCGCCGACGGTGAGCACGACCGGGCCATGGGCGAGGGCGCGGTCATAGCCGGCAAAGGGCACGTCCATCGGCTCGTCCCAGCTCTCAAACCGCTCTTCGAGGTCCTCCATCGACAGGAACGGGGTGTCGGCGATGATGCGCCGTCCGGGGGCCACCATGCCGAGCGCGCCGCTGGTCACACCCAGGACGTCGTCGGGGTCATCCAGGGGAGCGCCCACGGCCACGGGGCCCTGGAGGAACGGCAGCTCGGTGTCGTCTCCGCTGGTCGCGGTCGGCACGTCCACCACACCCATCCACGCTTGGCCATCACCGTCCCGCCAACCGAGCAGAACACCGCCGTCGTCGGCCAGCTCGCGGCTCAGCAGCACGGGGAGGGTGCTGCCGTTGGTGGTGGTGGCCGGGGGGAGCACGCGCTGGCCGAACGCGGTGTCGTACGAGATGTCGATGACCGCCTCGACACGGATGGCGGTGTTGCTGTCGTCGACCAGGTCTCCCGTCGTCATCGAGGAGAACCCAAACACGGCCACGCCAGCGTCCCCGAGTGCAACGGCGATGCTCGCGTCGGCCTTGGTGTTCATCACCACGTCCCCGTCCACGGTGATCTGGGCACCCTCTGTACCGGCGACCCGCGCCACGGTGTGGGGAGGACCGCCATCCCGGCCCGGCACCCGGTGCAGCGTCAGGGGTGCGGTGGTCAGGCCGGCCGTGACGATGAGCCCACCCGTGGAGGGGTCAACCGCCAAGGTGGCGATGTCGCCAGGGGCCATGGTGCGCACGGAGCCGCCGTCTCCACCGCCCAGCTCCAGGCGGGAGGTCCAGGCGTTGGAGCTGGACGGCGCCAGCAAGCGGCCTTCGTGGCTGATGGCCACGTGGGTCCATCGCCTCAGGGGCAGCCGGTTGGCCCCACTGAGGCTGACCGTGCCCGACTTCACCACGGACGTGTCCGCGGACAGGACATCTGCGATGGCCCAGGTCTCGGCCATCTCCGCCACGGACGTGGGCCGGTGTCCGGTGGACAAGCCCTGGCCCTCAAACACGCCATAGATGTTCACCAGGGTGTCGCTGCCCGACAGCCGAAAGCCGGAGCTGGCCACTGCGCGCGAGCCATCCCCGGTCATGCGGACCCCGTGGCCGAGCTGGTCGGAGCTGTGGAGCTTGAGCTGGCGGGGGAGGACCCGGGCGGACTTGTCGGTGGCTGAGGGGACCAGCCACGCCTCGTGCTGGCCTTCGCCCCAGAGCTCCACGAGAAGCTCGGGAATGTCGTCTCCATCGAGGTCTTCGCCCACTGCGGTGGCCGCCTCGATCGTGAAGTCAGGCGCGTCCAGCGACAGCGTGCGCAGGGTGCTCATGGCGCCGTCCTGCCACTGCGACGTGGACACCTGCAGGTAGCCGGCTTCCGCCACCGTGCTCGGGTCGATGGACCAGATCCACGGGGCGGGCGCGGTGTCGGTGTCGCCGGACAGATCGGTGTTCGAGAACAGGCCGGCCCAGGCCGTTCCCTTGCCGATGGCTTCCGCGGTGGTGGTGCCGACCCGACCCCACTCCTTGACCTCGTTGCCGCTCTGGTGGATGCCAGACCAGGACCCGCCGTTGGGCACCACCGACAACATCGCCGCGATGGGGACCGCGGGCTCCTTCTTGGTGTTGTTCAAGCCGAGCACAACCCCAAAGATGGCGCCCGAGGCAAGCTCGGTGGGGGTGCCGGGCGTGAAGCCGCTGCCGTCCCACAGCCACGTGCCGGTGTGCACTGTGCGGCCATCGTCGGTGCGCACGGTGCTGTGGATGCCCTGGCCGCCGGCGACAGGGCGGAAGTGGTCGGTCTGGCCGCAGTACAGCCCGTCGTCTCGGGACAGCTCCAGCGTTGTGTCTTCGCAGACCCACTCGCCCTCGCGGGTGCTGGTGCACCCCGTGAAGGTGACGGTCCCGTCCTTCACGCTGTGGGCCAACACCTCGATGTTGCCGTCTCCATCGGCATCCACGACCATTGCATCACACAGCTCGCCGTCCCCCAGGGAGCCGGGCGGCAAGAACGCCGAGCGGTCGCCGGTGAGCGCTTCCAGCACGGGGCTTGCATCGACGTGCAGGCCGACCGCCAGCTCGACCAAGGGCTCGCCATTGGCGGTGATGGTGATGGGCGAGCGAGCGCCGCCGGTGGTGAGCCCGGGGGGCACGGTCAGGGTGAAGCGCAGGCTGCCGTCGGCGTCCACACTGGCGCTCACGTCCGCAGCACTGCCGTCGCTGAAGACGGCCTCAAACACGGTGTTCTCGATGGCTGCTTCGAGGTCGAGCGGGGTGCCGCTGTCGTCGGTGACCGTCGTCGCGGTGCGGGCCTCGAGGGTGCCGCCGGTCTCGGCGGGAAGCGTGGGCGGGAACACCGCAAAGACCGCTTCAGTCGTGAAGATGGCCTCGGGCTCGCCGCCCCCGTCCCCGCCATCGCTGCCGTCCCCGCCATCGCTGCCGTCTGCGCCGTCGCTGCCGTCCCCACCGTCGGTGCCGCCCGAGGTCTCGTCGGCCTGGTCCGCTTTGTCACCGCATCCGGCCAGGGTGGCAGAACACCCGATGGCCAGGAGCATCAGGGGCAGAATTGGGCGACGGTGCAGCGACATGGAACCTCCAGGAGGCTGCACACTGCCCCAGATCGCCGGCGTCGGCACCCCACAAAGATCTCACTTGTGCCCGCTCAGGTCACCCGGGTCGCCCGCAGTGCGTAGACCAGCGGGATGGTGTCGCCGAGCGAGCCAATGCGGTATCGGCCGGGCTCAAACTCCACGCATCCGGTGAAGCACGGAAAGCCGGTCCAGCGATGCTCGGTGTAGGCATCCAGGCGCATGCCCGCCCGCAGCAGCGCGCCGAGAACGTCCGCCGTGCCGTGGTTCCAGCCGATGGACTTGAGCTCGACGTCGGCGTCCGGGGCCGCGTAGGATCCGCTGCTGGTCTCCCGAATGGGCCCGCCAGACCAGGGCCAGGCGATGCGGGTGAAGGTGTCGTCGAACATCCAGACCACAGGATGAAACTCGGCGAGGACGAGGGCGCCCCCGGGCTTCAAGCACCCCACGATGTTGGCCGCCCAGCGGTCCAAGTCATCGAGCCAGCCGAGCACCCCGTAGCTGGCGAACACCCCATCGAAGTCCCCGCCGAGCACCTCGGCCGCCCGGTACACCTCGGCACACACGAAGGTGGCGTCCAAGCCCAGCTCTTCGGCGAGCCCCCGGGCCCGCTCGACGGCCACCGGGGAGAAGTCCAGGCCCGTCACGGTGGCGCCCCGCCGGGCGAGGGAGAGGGTGTCCATGCCGAAGTGGCACTGAAGGTGGGCCACTCGCTTGTTCTGGATGTCTCCAAGAAGGTCCAGCTCGGGCTGCTTCAGGGTGCACTGACCCTCACGAAATGCCGCCAGATCGTAGAAGCTCTGGTCGTTGTGAAGCTGAGCACGGACGTCCCAGGCTTGCCGGTTGGTCTCGAGATCGGTGGGTTCCACGGGAAACCTCCAGCGGGTGTGGGCAGCGGGACGGGCGTGCCGCAGGGGTCAGTCTGCGACTTGGGGCCGCCAGCGGTGGAGCAGCAGCGCGTTGCTGACCACACTGACAGACGACATGGCCATGGCGCCGCCCGCGATGACAGGCGACAGCATGCCAGCGGCGGCAAGGGGCAGCCCGAGGGTGTTGTAGCCAAATGCCCAGAACAGGTTTTGCTTGATCTTGCGGGTCGTCGCGCGGGAGATGGCGATGGTGTCGGCGACCAACAGGGGCTCGGCGCGCATCAGGGTCACGCCGGCGGTGTGCATCGCCACATCCGAGCCGGTGCTCATCGCAATGCCCACATCTGCAGCGGCCAGCGCGGGAGCGTCATTGACGCCATCGCCGACCATCGCGACCACTTCTCCGGCGGCCTGCAGGCGCTGGATCTCCTCGGCCTTCCCGCCGGGCAGCACTTCGGCAATGACCCGGTCCACGCCGACGATGCGGCCGACATGCTCCGCGGTGCGGGCGTTGTCGCCGGTGAGCATGATGGTCTTCACGCCGCTGGCCCGCAGCCCGGCGATGGCTTGGGCGGCGGTGTCTCGGGGCGGGTCGAACACACCCACCCAACCGGCCAGCGTGCCGTCCAGCTCCACGAGCATCACCGTGCCGGTCTGTTGGGCGTCCTGCACGGCATCTTGGATGGGTTGCAGGTCATGTCCGAGGGTCTGCATCCACGTCGGGCTGCCGGCGCGGAGGGTGCGGCCCGCGACCGTGGCTTCGAGGCCTCGACCGGGCACTGCGCGGACCTCGTCGGCGCTGGGGACGGTGAGTGACCGGCGCTCGGCTTCGTCGACAATGGCCTTGCCCAGAGGATGCTCAGAGCCACCTTGGGCTGCGGCGAGCACGGTGAGCAGGGCATCTTCGTCGCCGTCTTGGGCCCACACGGCCCGCACCTGGGGCTGGCCCAACGTGAGCGTGCCCGTCTTGTCGAACACCACGAGGGTGACGGCGTGGGCGCGCTCCAAGGCCTCGGCATCTTTGAACAGGATGCCCGCCCGGGCCGCTGCGCCGGTGCCCACCATCAAGGCGGTGGGTGTGGCCAGCCCCAGCGCGCAGGGACACGCGATGACGAGCACCGCGACAGACACGAGAATGGCGTGCTCAAGGGACTCTCCGGCGAGCAGCCAGCCCCCGAGGGTGAGCACTGCGATGGCCACCACCACCGGCACAAAGATGGCCGAGACGCGGTCCACCGTCTTCTGGATGGGGGCCTTCGCCGCGCTGGCGTCTTCCACCATCGCGATGATGCGCGACAGGGCGCTGTCGGCCCCCACCGCCTCGGCCCGCACCTGCAGCATGCCCTCCCCGTTGATGGCGCCGCCGGTCACCGAGTCACCGATGGCCTTGGCCACAGGCAGGCTCTCGCCGGTCATCAAGCTCTCGTCGAGGGTGGACTCCCCGCTGACGATCTCGCCGTCCACCGGCACCCGCTCGCCGGGGCGCACCTGGACCACGTCCCCCCGGCCCACGGCTCCGGCGGGAACCTCGACCCATGCGCCATTCCGGCTGACCCGAGCGGTCTCGGGCCGCAGCGCCATCAGGGCTTCCACCGCGCGGGTGGTGCTGCGCCGCGCCCGCCGCTCCAGCCACTTGCCAAACATCACCAGGGTGATGACCACCGCCGCACTCTCAAAGTACAGTTCCCCACCGGCGATGAGCTCCACCAGCGACACGGCGAAGGCCGCAGACGTGCCCAGCGCGACGAGCACGTCCATGTTGGCGCTGCCACCGCGCAGGGCTCCCCAGGCACCGCGGTAGAAGCGGGCGCCGGCGAAGACCTGGACGGGCAGAGCCAACAGGAGCTGCACCCACCCGGGGGGCATCAGGTGAATGCCGAAGGGCATCAGCACCATCGGCAGCACCAAGGGCGCGCTGAGGGTCGCCGCGCCGATGAGCATCACGAGGTCTCGGCGGTCGACCGCGGCCTCGCGGGCCGCGTTTTCTTCGCGTCGGCTGGCATCGGAGGACGCGACAATGGCCCCGTATCCAGCATCTTCGACCGCTTTCACGAGGCGCGCGCCATCCACCGCGCCGGCGGCCACCGCCACGGTCGCCACGTCGTTGGCCAGGTTGACTTGGGCGGCCCGCACCCCATCGACGGCCCGCAGCACGGTCTCGACCCGTCCGCTGCAGGTCGCGCACGTCATGCCTTGAATGTCGAGTCGAATGGTCTCGGTGGGCACCTCAAAGCCGGCGTTCTCCACGGCCGTGAGCAGGTCCAGCATGGCGACCTGACCGGCCTGGAACCCGAGCGAGGCCCGCTCGGACGCGAGGCTCACCGATGCGGACTCCACGCCGTCCACCCGGTTGAGCACCTTCTCCAAGCGGGTGGCGCACGCCGCGCATGTCATGCCCTCGATGGGCAGATGGACCTGGGCCATGGTGGCCTCCGGATGAGTGCGAGGGGGACCCGGTCAGGCGGATAGTGTAGGGCGTTGGGGGGCATCGTGGAGGCCCACCGGACGGCCGCCTTCAGGGCGCCGGAGCGCCCGCCACCAGCGCGAGGACCAGCCCGGGGCTGCGGCGCACCTCCAACACCGTGGTGGTGCCTGTTCCCGCGATGGGTGTCGACAGGGGCACGAGGCTTGGGTGGTCCAGGCCCAGTCCCAGGACCGGGGGGTGGGGCCGTGGCCAGAGCACCACCACCAGTGCGGCGGCAGCAGCCAGCAGAGGGGCGGCGACCCAAGTCCGTCGGCGCCGGCGCGCTTGGTGCTGAAGCTGGGCGTGCAGGCGGTCGAGCCCGCCAGGGGCCGGGACGACTGGGGCGAACAGCGACGGCGGCAGGTCGGCATGGGGATCGGGTGGGGTCATTGGAGCTCCGTGCGGAGACGCTTGAGGGCCGCGTTGCGGCGGGAGCCGACCGTGCCGATGGGGATGTCGACAATGGCGGCCACTTCGGCGTAGCTGAGCCCGGCGACCTCGCACAACATCACCACAGTCCGCAGGCGCTCGGGCAGCGCGTCCACAGCCCTGCGCACGGCGGGGGCGTCGTGAAAGTCCGGCGGGCCGGCAGGCTCCACGTCGAGGCCCACCCAGGACAGCACTGCGCGGCGCCGGCGCCGGTTGGACGCGAGGTTGAGGGCGATGCGCCAGACCAGCGCGTCGACCCGGTCCATGTCCACGCGGTCCCGCATGCCCCAGAGCCGGACAAAGGCCTCCTGCACGACATCTTGGGCGTCCTCGGTGTTCCAGAGCCAGCGGCGCACCACGCCGACCATCGGGGCTTCGAGCCGGCGGAAGAGCTGGTCGAGGGCGAGACGGTCCAGCTCATGGGCGGCCA
The DNA here is from genome assembly GCA_942491145.1 of Myxococcota bacterium. Lineage (GTDB taxonomy): Bacteria > Myxococcota_A > UBA796 > UBA796 > UBA2385 > CAXQUZ01. The sequence goes on from CALOBC010000040.1 coordinate 51,189, forward strand.
CTGACGCCTTCGATGGTGGGACGGACGATGTAGTAGAGCATCAAGGGGCCGGTGGACCCCGTGGGGGCGTCCGCTTGCCAGGCGCTGGGGTCCACGCCGGTCTCGCCGAGCACCAGGATCTGTCCCGGCTGGAGCTGCACCCGGGTCTCGATCTTGCCGCCGCCGCGTGGCTGAAGGTTGAGGTCGGCCACCACCACGTCTCCGCGGACCGAGACGGTCTGCTCCATCTTGAGCCGCAGGCCCTCGGCTTCGGCATGCTCCCCGCTCTCGCCGCGGATGCTGAGGGCTTCGACGAGGGTGAAGGCCATGGGGGTCTGGGCCTGGACCAGCTCGGTGAGGGTGTCGGTGAGCGGGTGCAGTGAGCGGGGGATGGACGTGTCTTCGGCAGGGACGCCGAACACGAGCCACACGTCCATCTTCACCCGTGGGGTGGGGTTGAGGTTCGCGGCAGCGAGCTGGCTGAGCATGGGCCCCACGCCCGCTTGCACGCTCGCGTCGGCGACCACCACCACCCGTCCGTCGGGCCCGAGCCGGGCCCGGCCGCCGGCGGTGTTGGGAATGACCGCGTTGAGCAGGGCGACGGCCTCTTGGGCGGAGTCGGGCGGGACGTCGTAGGTCCGCAGCTCCATCGCTGGTGGGGGGGCAGGGACCGCCGGCGTGGTGGGGAGGGTGCAGCCGATGGCGAGGAGCAGGGGGAGCAGGGTGCGGGTGGGCATGGTGAGTCTCCGGTGTTCACCGGCCGATACACGCGGGGGCCCGGATCCTTCAGAATGAAGCTGGAGAATTCCCAAGGTGGTGAGGCCGAGCCCGGGCCCGGCCCGACGCTCAGTCGCCGTAGCTGATGGTCATGTCTTCGGTGGCGCTGGTGGCGCCGGTCTCGAAGTAGCCGTTGTCGTCGCCGCCGCCCGAGGCCACCGCTTCGCCGGACTCGTTGACGGCGCCGTCCACATCCGCGTCCACGTAGGTCCAGAGGTAGATGCCGGCGTTCGCGGGCACCACGAGGTTGTAGGGCAGCGCGGACTGGCCCTGCACGTCGGTCCACACCCACTCGTGGTGGTCATAGGCGTCCGAGGCGAAGCTGGCCGTGGTCACGCTGGTGGTGGGCCGGTACTTCAGGGCGGTCACGTAGACGCTGGAGCCGACGGGGAGATCGTCGAAGGTGCCGTCCTGCACGGTGATGTCGCCGCTGATGTTCACGAACGGGACGATGGCCAAGCCGCCGCCTGAGTCGGGGTCGGGGGTGTCGAAGCCGGTGCCGCCGCCGCCGCCTCCTGCCTCAGCGCCGTCCAGCGGGATCTCCACGTCCAGCCCGAGCAGGTCGGCCGTGCCGATCGAGATGGGGTTGCCCTCGGTGCCGGGGCTGCTGACGTGGGCGCCCCACTCGTCGGCGGGGTCGACCAAGCCGTTGTTGTTGTTGTCCGAGACCCCGAGCAAGACCATTTGGCCCAGGTCGGGGCAGACTTCCATGCTGTAGGCTCCGACCGCGCCGAGGCCGTCGGAGGTCGGCGCGGATGTGAAGGGCACCGACGCGACGGCGCTGAACCGGTCGAGGTCGTACAGGAGCACCCAACCGGCCGTGACCGTCGGGTCGTCGAGGGTGACCGGTCCTTCGATGACGAGGTTGCAGTCCTCGCCCCCGTCGCTCCCCGAGCCGCCGTCACTGCCCGAGCCGCCGTCACTGCCCGAGCCGCCGTCACTGCCGGAGCCGCCTGAGCCGCCGGAGCCGCCGTCCCCGCCGGAGCCGGAGCCTCCTGAGCCGCCGTCCCCGCCCGAGCCCCCGCTGGTCTCGTCCGTGAACGGCACGAGAATCTCGATGTTCACGTCATTGAGCTCGGATCCGTTGGTGATGGACAGGGGCGCCGGGTGGACCCCGGTGGGCTCCCACGACTCGATGAAGCCGTCCGAGTCCAGATCGAGCACGGCGAAGGCATAGACGTCGGTCTCCGCGAACATCGCGACGCTGATCTCGTAGGCGTCGCCGCCGACTGTGGGCGCCGCCACCGTGGTGTCGCCTCGGTAGGCGTAGCCGCCGTCGTCGAGGGGCTCCGCGACCCCGACGTAGATGCTGCCCCAGGGAAAGGTCCCGCCGGTGGCCTCGGCGAGGTCCATGGCCACACGTGAGCCGTCGGGCAACACCCCGTAGATCGCGACCTGGACCTGTCCGCGCACCGTCGCAAAGACGGTCGGCTCGGGCTCCGGCTCTTCGCCACCATCGGATCCGTCGGCGCCGTCCCCACCGTCAGCTCCGCCGTCCGTGCCGGGGTCGGTCCCGTCCGCGCCGTCCACCCCACCCCCGTCTCCGCCCACACTGAGCCCGCCCGTGTCGGCGGTGCTGGGCTTGGCCGCGTAGTTGTTGGGCCCGCAGGCCATCAGCGCACAAGGCCACAGGCCCCACAGAACAAAGGAAGGGCATCGGCGCGGGGACATCGGGGCTCCAGGTCGGGGCGGGCCGCCGGCTACCCCGTCATGACGCGACTATACAGCAGTGTCGGGCGGGCGGCACCCCATTGTGTTCCCATCGCCAGCCCGCGTGGTCCGGGGCGGGTGGGCTCGCCACGCCCGGGGGAGCCCTCACCCCTTGGATGGGCTCAGGCCGACTTGCGGGCGGACTCCTCCAACACACTGCCCTCTCGGATGATGAGCCCCTCGCGCTGGGTCTCGAGCACGCCCTGGCGCTGCCATCGCGTCATGATGCGAATGGTGGTCTCGACGCGACAGCCGACCATGTCGGCGAGGTCGCCGCGGCTGAGCCGCACGGGCAAGAACGTGCCCCGGGAGTCCTTGAGCCCCACCTTGTCGCTGATGCGGGTCAGCACGCGCGCCAAGCGGTTCTCGACCGGGCCTTGCACCATCTCGTCGATGCGGTGGGCGAAGTTCTCCTGGCGAGCGATGCTCAACCGCATCAGGTTCTGCGCCAGTGCGGGGTCTTCGCGGACGTGGCGCTGCAGCCGAGTGCTGGACAGGCGCATGCCCTTGCCCGCCTGGAGGGCCACGAGCGAGGCGTTGCGGGTGGCTGAGGGGAGGACCGCTTCTTCCCCGGCGACGTCGCCCCGAAACAACAGCTCCATGATGACCTCGCGGCCGCCGGGCCACTCCCGAGACAGCTTGGCGGTGCCGGTGCAGATGGAGATGACGGCGTCCGCTTCGGCGCCCTGGGCCCAGAGCTGCTCGCCCCGCTTGAACCGGAAGGGCTCGCCCAAGCGCATGATGACGGAGGTGTCCACGGCCGTCTGGCACGGGCGGTTGCAGGGACAGGCTGGGGTGGCGCGGGGGGCTTGGCTGCGGTTCATGGCATCTCCAGTGCTGGGATGGATCATGTTCCTGTGCAAGAGGCGTGCCGATGTGATCTTTGTCAGCCGTTGACGAGGTAGCTCTGCTGGTGCGGTCCAGTCTTTGCACGAGGTGTTTCCGTCGGTGCCATACACCCCGGTCCGGTGTGTGCTTTGACCCAAGTGTGCGCCGGAACCGGGTGTTGGGGTGGGTGGCCCGCGTCGTTTGTTGTCCGAAGGTTGCGGTCTCGGCGCGGCTCTGGCAAAAGGGGCCGTGTCCCCCACCTGTGCAGAACGGCGGAGTCTGAGATGGCGAGTCCAAGCCCCCACGCCCACACGGGCGCGACCGTTCTGGTGGTCGACGACGAAGAGCTGATTCGTTGGTCCTTGGCCGAGCATCTGCGCTCGGAGGGCTACCGGGTCATCGAGGCCGAAAATGGCCTGGAGCTGCTCGAAAAGGTCGCCGACCAGAGCCCCGACTTGCTCATCACCGACCTGAAGATGCCCAAGCTCGGCGGCATGGAAGCCCTGCGCCAGCTCCGGGAGCGCAACGACGACCTGCCGGTCATCGTGCTCACGGCCCACGGTGCGGTGGACTCGGCGGTGGAAGCCACCCGCTTGGGGGCCAAGGCTTACCTGAGCAAGCCCTTCGACATTCGCGAGGTGGGCATTGCCGTCGGGAAGGTGCTGGAACAGCATCGTCTGGCGAATGAAGTGCGCTACCTGCGGGGCCAACAGTCCGGCGCCTACAACCGCATCCTCGGCGAGAGCCCCGCGATGCGAAAGCTGTTCGACACGCTGCGGCGCTTGGAGGACATCGAGACCCCCACGGTGCTGCTGAGCGGGGAGTCCGGCACCGGCAAGGACCTCATCGCCCACGCCATCCACGAGCGGGGCCCGCGCAAAGACGGCCCGATGATGGAAGTGGACTGCGCCAGTCTTCCCGAGCAGCTCATCGAGAGCGAGCTGTTCGGCCACGAGCGCGGCTCGTTCACCGACGCCCGCAACCTCAAGCGGGGTCTGTTTGAGGTCGCACGGGGCGGCACCATCTTCCTCGACGAGATCGGCGAGATGAGCTTGGGCACCCAAGCCAAGCTGCTGCGGGCGCTGGAGAACCGCCAGTTCAAGCGGGTGGGGGGCACGGCCACCATCACCCTAGACGCCGGCGTCATCGCGGCGACCAACCGGGACCTCGCTGCCGAGGTGAAGTCGGGCAACTTTCGGGAAGACCTCTACTTCCGGCTCAACGTGATCCAGCTGCAAGTGCCCTCCCTGCGAGAGCGTCGGGAGGACATCCCGTTGCTGGTGGACCTGTTCGTGGAGCGGTTCAACCGAGAGTTCCGCCGGACGGTCGGGGGGGTGTCATCGGAAGCGGGCGAGCGTCTGCGGGACTATCCGTGGCCCGGGAATGTGCGTGAGCTCCGCAATGTCATCGAGCGCATTGTGATCCTGGAAGCCCAGGACATCATCGAGGCGGTCCACCTCCCGGCCGAGATTCGGTTCGGGCGGGGGGCGCGGGGCACGGCGGGTGTGCCCTTTGTGTTGCCCGAAGAAGGGGTGGACCTCGAAGAGGTGGAGCGCAGCTTGCTCATCCAAGCGATGGAGCGCACCCAAGGCAACCAGTCCGCGGCGGCGCGGTTGTTGGGCATCACCCGCTACGCGCTGCGCTACCGCTTGGAGAAGTACGAGCTGACGCTCTGAGCCGTGGCCGCTGGGGTCCAGCGCACAGTGGTCAGGGTCGGTTGCGGTATACGCATTCTACCTTATGATGGCTTGAGTGGTGGGCGTGGCTTTCACGCCGTCGGCGGTGGGGAGCACCAGCTCAAAGCGGGCCCCCTCGCCCGGATTGCTCACCAAGTGCAGCTCACCGCCCATGGCGCGGACGAGCTTGCGGCTGATGGCGAGCCCGAGCCCCGTGCCGCGGGTCTTGGACGTCACGAAAGGCTCGAAGAGCTGGCCCTGGACTTCGGCCGGGATGCCGGGCCCGGTGTCGGCCACCTCGATGCGGGGACCGGGGCCGACGATGACGGACACGGCGCCGTCGACCGGCAGATCATGCTCTGTCAGCGCGTCACGGGCGTTCTGGAGAAGGTTGAGCAGCACTTGCTTGAGGTACTGGGTGTCGGCCATGCCCGTGGTCGGCTCGGTCCGGATGATCTCGGCGGGCACCCCAGACTCTCGGGCGGCGTCCTGCACCACGGTGGCGAGGTCCACGGGCGCAAGCTGGACACGGGCCGGGCGGGCGTAGCCGAGCAGATCGGTGACCAAGCGGTCGAGGCGGTGCACCTGGACCTGGACCTTGGACAGGATGTTGCGGCGGCGGTCTTCCACTGGAAGGGTGCCCACAATGACCTGCAGTGTGGCCGAGATGGCCGCGAGGGGATTGCGGATTTCGTGGGCGAGGTGGGCCGCGAGGCTGCCGATGCGCGCGAGGGCTTCGGCGTGCTGCAGACGCTGCTCGGCTTGGACCACGTCGGTGAGCTCTTCAACATGCAACAGCAGGCGGGCCCGCGCGTGCTCCAGCGGCACCAGCGTGAATCGGAAGTGGCGCTCGGTCGCCCCGGTGCCCACCACGACGCGGGGAATGGTGATCTCGTGGCCGGTGGCCAGTGCCCGCCCAACGTGGGTCTGGAGGTCGGCCACTTCGGTCAAGGCGTCGGGCAGGAAGGCTTGGAAGTGGGCGCCGCGGTCGATCTCGCCACCGAACAGCCGTGCGCTCGGGCGGGTGGCGGACGTGACTCGCCCTTTGGCATCGAGGCAGAGCACCGTGACCGGCATGTTCTCGATGATGAGGTCTTGCAGCGAGCGCAGCCGGCTCTCTTCGTGGGCTTCGAGATAGGTCGACGACATCACCGCCAGCTCGAGATCGGTGATGCGGGAGATGGCGTGGCACGTGGGCCAGATCTCGGCCTCGGGCAGGGAGGCCACGGCGACGTCACAGATGTCTTGGCGGATGATGGACATCGACGTGAAGACGTACCGCTCATGCAAGCCCACCCGCACGTGCACTTCACCGATTCGGCGGCGCCGCTGGTAGTACCCCTCGTCGAAGGGCCCCGTCAGCATCTCGCGGATGAAGCGAATCAAGGACTGCTTGAGGCGCTCGGTCTGGGCGGGGTTCTCGAGCACACTCGCCGCGTTGGGGAAGCGCTCGATGGTCGCATAGAAGTGGTCGACAATCGCCGTGAGCCGGGGCTCGACGAAGGGCAACAGCGTGTGCAGCCGCGCGAGGTCCTGTTCATCCAGGCCGACGTAGGACTTCATCTCCTCCCACACATCCAGGGCGGGCGGTGTGCACGTGGCCGACGAAGGGAGCTTCAGCTTGTCCATGTGGGAATTCACCCGATCGAGTGGGTGAGAGGGCCCGGCGGTCAGGGGATGCCGGTCTCGCACGCACAGTGGCGACCTCGCACGAGTAGCACGTCGGCGGTCGCGTCCTGGAGAACTCGCTGGCACCAGTCTTGGTGAACACAAGTTGGTGAGAAGTCGATAACGACGGAGGACAGGTCATTCTGCACCCTTCCCGCCCCGTCTCGGATCGGCCCACCGCCTTGGAGACCGGGAAACAGCCGCACATCGGCGCGGCCCTCGGCGCGGCCAATGAGCTGGGCGATGCGGCGGGCTTCCCCACTCACCGGAGAGATCCAGGCGGTGGGTCCGTTGCCGGCGGGTACCCCCGGTCGGACCGCGAGCACCGGTACATCCGAGTGGGTCATGATGTGCATGGCCAGACCATTGTTGGCGATGCCGGTCGCTATGGGACGGCGGGTGCCCATGACGATCCACGCGCAGCTGCGGGCCAGCGCCTCCGCACAGATGGCCGGGCCCGGCCGGGCGAGGGCAGTGCGCAATCGCACATTCAGGCCCAGATCCCTCAGGGGCTGTCCCACCCGGTGCAGGGCGGCGAGGTAGTCCAGCGGTGGCCGTGCAGTCGACGCGTGAAAGAGCACCACGTCGTGATCCTGCTCCGTTGCCATGAGTCCGGCCAGCCGGACGGCGGCGCGGGAGGGCTCGGTCGGATCGATGGGCACCAGAATGGTCATGGGCAGTCCAGAAGCACGAACCGTGCCAGCCGCAAGTCCCAGGCTATGGTGGCCCTTCCTGTTCTGCTGTCCGGTGTTGTCGCGATGCAAGAAGCTGTTGTGGGCCGCCTCGCCCCCACCCCCTCGGGCCTGCTCCACCTGGGCAATGTGCTCGCCTTCGGGGCGGCTTGGATGGCTGTGCGCCAAGAGGGAGGCCGCTTGCTGTTGCGGGTGGAGGACCTCGATCGGGGCCGCGCGCGGGCGGCGGTGGCGACGGCCCAGCGGGAAGACCTCGTGTGGCTGGGCATCGGATGGGACGCCGAGGTGCCCCCTCAGTCGGTCCGGACGTACGCGGCGGACGGGCTGCCGGTCTACCGGTGTGACTGCACCCGGCGACAGCGGCTGGCCGGTGCGTGCACCTGCGCCCAGCACAGCGCGGTCGCGGGCCGGACCTGCTTTCGCTGTCCTCGGGTTCTGCGCACCTTCGACGACGAGCTTCAGGGCCCCCAGCAATTCGCGCCAACGACCGACCCCACGGTGTTCTCGGCGGATGGCACCGCGGCGTATCCCCTGGCTGTGGTGGTGGATGACCACCGCGACGGGGTGACCCAGGTGGTGCGGGGGGCAGACCTGCTGTCGGCGACGGTGGAGCAGATCTGCATCGCTGAAGCGCTCGGCATCCCCCGGCCCCGCTACCTCCATGTGCCCGTGCTCATCGGCCGAGACGGCCGCAAGCTGTCCAAGTCCCACGGCAGCACCGAGGTCCGGTCCCTCCACGCATCCGGCTGGACCCCGGACGACATCTGGGCCCTCCTGCTCCCGCTGTTGGGCCTGCCGCCCGTCCACCTCCATGCGGTGGGCGCCGCGGACTGGGCCGCGCGGAGTGCACCAGCCGGGCCACTCATGGTGGCGCCAGACGGCCCTCCCGAGAGACCCTGTTGACACAGCTTCAGGCCCTGGTCGCCACAATCGTGTTGGAGGCGAGTCTGGTGCTCCCTGTGGTCAAGGGCCTGGACTGGGCGCCCCATGCTCGGTGGGGCCGCCTGTTCATCATCGTGGCCGCCGCGAGCTTGCTGACCCACCCCTTTGCCTGGGGCATCATCACCGGCCTCAAGCCCTGGGTGGCCAACTTCTGGGTGCGGGCCCTGCCGGTGGAGCTGGCCGTCGCCCTCGCAGAAGGTGCGTTTTACTGTTGGATGGTGCCCCTGCCGAGACGACAGGGGTTGGCGTTGGGCGTGTTGGCCAATGCATTCAGCTTTGGGTTGGGCGTGGTGTGGGAACGCCTCGGCTGAGTGGGGGTCAGGGCTCCTGGCGGCGACCGACCATCACCAAGCCCACGCCGAGCAGCAAGCTGAGCCCAGAGACCGGCGCGACCACAGTGGCGCATCCCTTGTCATCGTCGTCGCTGTCATCATCTTCGTCGCCTGCGCTGTCGCTGGCGATGTCGGCCATTGCGGCTTGGGGCCACAGCGCCACTGGGGTGAGGCACAGGCAGAGCAGCAGGGCGCGAGAGAGGCTCAAGAGGGACTCCGAGTTCGTGGTACGGCGCAACGCTATCACATGCCCAGCGCTTGTTGAGAGTGGCTCGGGAAGGGGGCATCCCGGGTGTGGGCAGCAGCGGCAGGGCGGCCAGCTCGACAGAGTAGTGGGTGGACTGGCCGAGGGCAGAGGCCGCGGTGATCCCCTGCCAGTCTTGGTTATCGAGGTCACCGGTGAGCAGGCGCCCAAGCTGGGGCGGCGAGACCCCACGCGTGCCGGCGGGCAGGTCCAGGCCGGGCAACCGGCGCGGCACCAGCCCCGTGGCGAGCACTGCCGACGCGAGCACACCGCTGCCCGGCGCAGCCCAGGCCGTGCTGCGCTCACGACGGGAAGGTGAGAGGGTTGCCCAGTGCACAACGCCCACAATGTTGTGTTGAAAGGCCAACACCGCAGTGGTTGCCCGGGGGGTCCAGGTCAGGCCCCAAGCGATGGGGCCCACCAGCAGCACGGCCCCCGCAATCGTGCGGGACGACCGGCGAACCAGCACAAGCCCCAACCCAGCGAACGCAACCAGAAACAAACCGTCGACCAGCCATGCGCCTTGCCACTCCGATGCCACCCGACCTCAGCCATGGCCCAGTTCCGGCGCCCGCACGACTCACCAGAGGCTGTGGGCGAGCACCAAGCCGCCGAGGGGCGGCCAGACGTGCCGTGCGGATGGGCCATCGTCGCCGGGAACCCCGTGGTGGATGTAGCGCAGAGAGCTGACCAGGTGGGCATACCCGAGCACCAGGGGGCCGAGCAGCAGCTGCCACACGGGCACGGTGGTGCTGAATGCGATGGCCTGCGCTTCCAACACGAGGACGAGCACCAGCAAGCGCCCGGCCCGATCGAGGAACAGCTGAAGGAAGACCGGGGCCCGCATCATCCCGCGCAGCAGGCGTGCGCTGAGCCCGTCGAGACTGCGGGCGAAAGTCCAGAGGAGGACAGGTAAGGGTTCAACCTTGGGACTTGGCGTGACTGCGAGCAACCATGGGGTGAGTTGCGGACCACAAGCGCGGTGGGCAGGGCGACTTGGGCCCTCGGTGTGGGTTTTCTTTAGGTGGGGCCGCAGGGCCCGATGACCCCCACATCTGTGCTCTGCGTTGGGTGTTCACTCGACGAGGGCAAGGCACCGGCCCCACGTGGCTGGCGGGCAGGTCCTCCGACCATCCGTGCCAACTGGAGCCACCATGATCCCCGCACCCTTGCACCCCACCGAAGCGGCCCGGATGGCCAGCTTGCACGAGCTTGAGATCCTGGACACGGCTCCGGAGCAGGCGTATGACGAGCTGACCCGGCTGGCGGCCATCATCTGCGAGACCCCGATTGCGCTGGTGAGCTTCGTCGATCACGACCGCCAGTGGTTCAAGTCCCGTCAAGGGCTCGACGCGACCGAGACGCCCCGCTCGGTCGCTTTTTGTTCCCACGCCATCTTGGGCGACGAGATGCTGCAGGTCCACGACGCCCGCGAGGACGTGCGCTTCCACGACAACCCGCTCGTCACCGGTGGACCGCGCGTCATCTTCTATGCGGGCGTGCCGTTGGTGGGGCTGGACCAGCAAGCGCTGGGCACCCTGTGTGTGATCGACAGCTGCCCCCGCGCCCTGACCGCCGGCCAACAAGAAGCCCTGGAGACCCTCGGCCGCCAGGTGGTCGCGGTGCTGGAGCTGCGCCGGACCAACCGCCGCTTGGTCGTCGCTGCGGCGGAGGCCCAAGCCGCAAACCGCGCGAAGGGGGAGTTTCTGGCGCGGATGAGCCACGAGATCCGCACCCCGCTCAACGGGATCATTGGCCTGACCGACCTGATGTGCACGGCCGACATGCCGGCGGACGCAGCGGTCTGGGCGCGCCAGCTCCAAGGTAGCGGCAAGCTGCTGCTGAGCATTGTCAACGATGTGCTCGACGTGTCCAGCATCGAGGCTGACGCGCTCCAGCTGGTCAGTCGGCCCGCGCCCGTGGCGGCGCTGGTTCAAGACTGTGTGGGCCTCTTCTCGGCCACCGCCCACGTGAAGGGCCTCACGCTGACCATCTCCGGCCCGGTGGATGCGGCCAAGGTTGTGCGCATCGACGGCACCCGCTTGCAGCAGGTGATCAACAACCTCATCAGCAACGGCATCAAGTTCACCGACACGGGGGGCGTCGATGTCTCGTGGCAGTGGTCCGACGGGCGGCTGCGGGTGACCGTGAGGGACACCGGAGTGGGCGTGCCACCGGCCTTCCACGATGCGGTCTTTGAGCCGTTCCGGCAGCTTCGCGGCACCGAAGCCGAGTGCATCAAGGGCACCGGGCTGGGCCTCTCCATCGTCCGGGGCCTGTGCACCGCGATGGGGGGCACGGTCTGCTGCCAGGCGGCAGAGGGCGGCGGCACAAAGTTTGTTGTGGAGGTGGACGCACCATCGGTGGAGCCGGTCGTAGAGGCCGTGGCAGCGCCGGCAGCTCAGCGCGCACTGCGGGTGCTGGTCGCCGAGGACAACCGGGTGAACCAGATGGTGGCGAGGGGGATGCTCAGCTCACTGGGCCACAGCGTCACCATTGTTGGGGACGGGCACGAGGCGGTCGCTGAAGTCCGGCGGGCCCATGCAGCGTCGGAGGCCTACGACGTCATCCTGATGGACATGTGGATGCCCCGCTTGCACGGCATCCAAGCCGCGGAGCAGATCCTGGCTGGAGAAGCACCGCCGCCGATCCTGGCGTGTACGGCCAACGCCGACCCGGAGAGCGCCGAGGCCTGCTTGGCGGCGGGCATGATCGGCGTCCTGGCCAAGCCCATGACCTTGCGGACCTTGAGCGAAGGACTGAGCAGTGTGCCGCTGACCTCGACGGCCTGAACCCAGAGCCTTGCCTTTGGGACGAGGGGGTGCACATGCTCCGGGCGCGGACAGCGGGTCTCGCAGGAGTCAGCGATGCGTCGGATGTACTCGTTTATCGGAGCGACCGTCGTGGGCTCGCTCGGCTGGTGGCTGGGCGACATGGTCGGCCTGATGACCGCCGTGATGCTCAGCGCCGTGGGCACCGCGGTCGGGATGTACATCGGCATCCGAGTGGCCCACTACTACGGCGGATAGGCCGATCTCAGCGGGCCTAGGCCGGGGGAACGCGAGCCTCCAACCAGTCGACAATGCCCTTGGTTACGTCATCTCGGTTGGTCTCATTGATGACCTCGTGGCGGGCCCCCTCCCACAGCTTCAAGGTCACGTCCTCGACGCCCGCCCGGCTCAGGTCCGACGCCAAGGCGGCCACGGACTTGCCCTTTTCGCCCACGGGGTCCTGGTCGCCGGCGACGAGGTAGACCGGCAGGGCGGCGGGGATGCGGAGCTGGGCATCGTCGGTGGTGCTGACGGCGATGGCGTCCAAGAGGTCGATCCAGGTCTGAACCCCGCACTGGAATCCACAGTCGGGATCGGCGATGTAGGCGTCCACTTCGGCGGGATCGCGGCTGAGCCAGTCAAAGTCGGTGCGGGTCGGCGCGAACTGCTTGTTGAAGTCCGCGAAAGTGAGCGCATGCAGGATGGGGGAGCGACCCCGCTTGCCGAGGCGCAGCCGCTCAAGTCGCGCAATGAGGCGCCCCACTGTGGCGATCGCGGGGGGCTTGCCGTTCGTGCCGGAGAGCACCACCCCCGCGAGGTCACCGACGCTGTCGCCACCCTGGGTCATCAGCGACTGGGCGATGAGGCTGCCCATGGAGTGGCCCAGCAGGAACACTGGCCGCCCGGGCCACGCGGCGTGGGTGCGGTCCAGCATGTCGCGCAGATCTTGGACCACCAGCGCCCAGCCGTTGTCCTCTGCGAGCAGGCCGCGGTTCGGCCCTTGGAGCGTGGTCTGGCCGTGGCCCCGGTGGTCGTGGGCGCTGACGGCCCAGCCCAGTGGCGTGAGCGCAGCGGCGAGGCGGGCATAGCGGCCACCGTGCTCGGCCATGCCGTGGGAGATGTGCAAGGCGGCGCGCACCTCGCCGTCGTCCGGCAGCCACTGATAGAAGAAGCGGGGGCAGCCATCGGGGGCCATGGCGGAGTCGGTGTGGGTCTGCATGGCGGGAGCGTAGCGGACGCGGTGGCCGCTGTGGGGACCCGGCCCCGGTGGGTCAGCGGGGCGCGGTCTGGAGGATCTGTCCGGACCACTCGGGCCAAGTGGTGAACGTTGCCACCGGCGTGAACCCGGTCTCGGCCAGCCAGCGGGTCCGCCTCGAGTCGGGGGCCTTCAGGATGCTGATGACGTGGTCAAAGTGGCGGTCTGGCCAGTCCCCGATGGCAAAGGGTGCGATAAACACTGCGGCGCCATTTCGTTGTGGCAGCTCAGCGCCCGCGGGTCCGCCCCCTGGGCCACTGCGCATGAACGCGACGGATGCCAGGTTCCAGCTGTGGCCCTGCAAGCCGAGGGCGTAGAGCATGAGCCCGGTGGTCGGGCCCCCGTGGTCCGATGCCAGAAAGCCGACGGTCTGGGTGCCCTCGGGAACGACCTGGGCCAGGGCATGTGCGGCTTCGGTGAGGTTCCACTTGTCGATGGACTCGGACATCGGGCGGAGTGGCTCGGGGGGAAAGGGCCACGACGCGCCCGCGGTTGCCAGGTTGAACTCAAGCTGTCGGGACGTGGGGGTGTTGCCACCGACGGCGTAGAGCTGGAGGGCCCCCCAGGCGCCGAGCACCGCGATGGGCGCGAGCAACAACCGGCCGCGGACGACGGCGGGAAACAGCACCAGCAGCGGCAGCGCAGGCAGCAGGTAGCGGCCTTGGCGCTGCATCTGGTTGGCCAGGATTGCCCATCCACCCAACACGGCCAAGATGACGATCCAGCGGGCACTTCGGGGGGATCCGGCGCGGAAGGGAAGCCACAGCCCCAAGGCGACGGCCACCACGCCGGGAACGCCGATGTTGTCGATGAGCACCGCGGGATACCAGCCCAGGTTGTCCGCCGCCCACCACGCCCCCGTCGCCATTGCGGTGTTGGCCGACAGCTCAGCGGTCGCAGTGTTGCTGGTGGTGGCGTAGCTGAGCACTTCTGCGCCCCGCTGGACGTACCAGGGCAAGGCGACCACGGCCCATCCGGCAATGCCGGCCCCGAGCTGGGCCCAGCGGCCCCGGCGCACCACCCACACCGCCGCGATCAGGCACGGTGCCCACAGGAACATCGGCGCGGTGTACTTGGCCAAGAAGGCCGCCCCCATCCATGCCCCCCACAGCGCGGCGTGGCGGTGGCTGCGGAGCTGGCGACTCGCGGCGAGGTGGCTGAGTGCCTGCACGACGAAAGCACCGGCCACCAGGTCAATCCCGTAGGACTCGGCTTGTTGCCAGACCACCCCTGCCGCGGCCATCCACACGAGGCCGAGGTGGGCGGAGACCACCGACCCACTGAGTCGGCGCAGCCCGTCCCAGCAGAGGAACAACACGAGGGCGCCGGCGGCGAGGTGGGCCCAGCGCCCCCCGCCCAGGACAAAGTAGGCCAGCGTGGCGGGGGCATAGGCGAGGGGCGGATGGGGGGCCAGCAAGCTCGGGAAGCACCACGAGAACTCGGCCAGCGCGCCTTCGCGGAGCACCTGGGCCAGCCGCATCGCGATGCCCAGGATGTGGGGACCGTCGCCGGCGGGCCAGCGCCCGGTGCCGACGATGGTGTGGGCCCAGCCAGCCAGGGCGAGGACCGGCAACACCCAGCCGTGGCGGGTGTGGGCCCGGCTGAGGATCGCCACCAGCCGCCTCACAGTGGACCCGCGGCCAACCGAGGGGTCCTCAGCAGCTCGTCGCGAGGTACTGCTCGATGTCTTCGCGCTCCAGCAGGCCCAGGGACAGCTGGACACAGTGGTTGCAGATGTCGACACCGTTGAAGCGGTACAGCCCGGATGCTTCAAAGTGGGACCGGCTGCATAGGGTGCACGTCGCGTCGTCGGGCGCGGCGAGGGACGCGCGGTGTTGGGTGACCTCGACCACACAGCGGTCGCAGATGACCGCCCCAGAACCGGCGATCATGTGGGTCACGTCGGCGTGGCGCCGGCCGCATGTGGTGCACGTGGTCTCTTCGCCCTGCTCGACCCGGCGGGGTTCCCGGCGAAGCTCCCGGGGACTGACCGCGCTGAGCAGCTGCTCCACCATCGCGTCGGCGTGCTTGGCCCGGGCAAACTCGCGCAACCGCTCACCGGCCTCGGGCTCGCCGTACAGCGCCAGCCCGGCCCAGGCGGCCACCGCGAGCTCGGGGTCGGCCACTTCGGCCCACTTGCGCAGCAGGTTGCGGCCCGCAGCCGAGCGGCGCACCCCAATCGCGAGCAACAACAGGGCTTGGTAGGCCCGGGCCCGCTCCCGCTCGCGGTCGAGGTTGAGCCGGTGTTCGGCCACGTCATGGGCGGGGCCGTGCCGGTCGACAGCGGCCCGCTTGAGGTTCTTTTCGTCGAGGTTCATGCCCTCGACCAAGTATTGTTCCGGCACGGCGGCGGCGGCGGCCAGGGCGACCCCCCCCAGCCCAGGTCCATACCAGCGGCCGGGTTCCCGCAGGCGCATGCTCGCGCTGTCGGCGACAGCACTCAGCGACAGCTCGCTGGCCGCTTCCCACAGCTCAAAGCGCAGGGACTCGGACTGGGTGTGGGCGATGGTCTCCAAGATCTTGCCCACCGTGGACGGGCCGATGGCGCGCAGCTCGTCGAGGACCGTGCGCACACGCTGGCGGGTGACCTCACGGGGATTTCGCTTGCCGCCCGGCGCCAGCCGATCGTGGTTGGCGACCTCGGTGAGCAGAGCCTGGAACAACCAGCGATCGTCGCCCGAGAGTCGCCGTGCGCGCACCATCTCGAGGTAGCAGGGCAGGTGATCCGGCCGGTCCCGCAAGGCCTCGCGGAACACCTTCATCGCTTCGTTGGGCGTGCCCTCTTCGAGGAGGGTGCACCCCAGAGCGTAGCGAGCATCAACATTCTCGGGGTCCACCATCAGCGCTTGGTGGCACGCTTCACGGGCACGGGAGTACTCGCCAAGCTGGAACCAAGCCATCGCCGCCCGGGCCAACACCTTTGGGTCGTCCGGCCGCTCGCGGAGAAACTGGCGGAAGTGTTGGATGGCGTTGTTGTATTTGCCCAGCTCATAGGCAATCTGGCCCAAGTGCAGCTTCGCGGTGGCCCGGTGGCGGTCGTGTTCCCGCAGCCGCAGGAAGAAGCGCTCGGCTTCGCGGTAGCGCCCCATGAGGATGCAAGACAGCCCCATGAAGTGCAGCAGCACGGCTTCTTGGCTGGACGGGGGGTCACGCCTGAGCGCTTGCACCAAGTGGTACTGGGCCCGCTCGACGAGGCGCCGGGGGTTGCCTTGGCTGCTCGCAAGCGACATCAGCGTGCGGCCCAGCTCTAGGTGGGTCTCCCAGGCATCGGGCGCGACTCGACACGCCGCTTCGAGCTGGCGCACCGCTTGGCCCAGCTCGCCGCGCTGGGTCTCCAACAAGCCCATGGCCAGCCGCAGATCGGCGCGCTCGGCGTCAATGCGCACGGCTTGATCGAGGTAGCGGGCCGCAGCGCGGTGGCGATCCATCCCCAACAGCGCCAGCCCGGCGACCACCAGGGCCTCGGCGCTGGCCGGATCATCGTTCAAGGACTTGCGGGCGAGGGCGAGAACCTCGTTGCACTCCCGCTCTCCACCGCCGTGGTACAGCGCGCGGCTGACCATGGCACGGGCCAAGGCGACCCGCGCAGTGGGGTCATCCGGCACCCGTGCAGCCGCCGTCTGGAGCCGCGTGATGGTCCAGTCGAGCTTCTGGTGGATGAACAGGCTCGGGAGTGCGGAGGTGGACATGCTGGCCCGGGTCACGATAGCGCCGAGTGCTAACCGACTCGGAGATCAGCGGCAGCACGGCCCTTCGATGGCTGCCGCTCCTGCTTCGGTGCGCGCCTTCGGCCTGGGTCGGCCCCGGCACCACGCAAAGCCCCTGCAAGAGGCGGGCGTGTGATCGGTCTCGGCCGCACCCGACATGTCATAGTCCCCGACCCCGGTTTCTGGAGCGCAGCATGGCCCGCATCCTCTTTGTGGAAGACGAGCATCAAGTTCTCGCCAAATTGGTGAAGTACTTTGAACGAGAAGGCTTCGACGCCCGTGGCGCGAGCACAGGTGCGGATGCCCTTGACCTTGCTGAGCGGTTTTCGCCCGATGTGGCGGTGTTGGACGTCATGCTGCACGAGGGCCCGGGCGGTCCCGACGAGATGGACGGCTACCAGATCTGCCAAGCCCTTCGCTCGAGCGGATTTGACCGCCCTGTCATCTTTTTGACCGCTCGCTCCGGCGAGCAGGACAAGCTGGTTGGCTTCGAGTTTGGTGCTGACGACTATGTGACAAAGCCTTTTAGCCTCCCCGAGCTCAAGGCCCGCATCCAGGCCTGCTTGCGGCGGGCGGGTGGCGCGCGGCGGACGTTCCGCTTCGGTGAAGTCACCATCGACCTCGACCAGTACACGATCCACCGCCCCGACGGTGATGCCCGCTTGAGCAACCGCGAGCGGGATCTGCTCGAGTTCTTCATCCAGAACCGTGGCCGCATCCTCACGCGCGAAGAGCTGCTCAAGCGCGTCTGGGGCTACAAGGCTGGGATCGCCACCCGCACGGTCGACACCCATGTGCTCACTGTGCGCAAGAAGCTCGGTGACAACGCCCAAGAGCCTCAGTTTATCGAGACGCTGCACGGGGTCGGGTACCAGTTCATCGCGCAGGAGAGCTGATCTTGTCCGGCTGGCTGCTGCTGCTGGGTGTGGCTGCGGCCACGTCGCCCGAAGAGTGGGCCAGCTTGAACGCCGCACGGCTGGCGAGCTCACTGGACCGTGACCCCCAAGCGGCCGTGGCGATCTACGAGACGCTGCTCAAGCATCAGCACGATGAAGACCCCACACGGGGCAAGGTGCTGTACTGGATGGGACGGGCCCTCGCCGAGAGCGGCGAAGACGACGCGAGCCGGGTCGTGATGGACCAAGTGGTCCAGATCGCCGACTGGCGTGAGGCGGCCCGCACGTGGCAGGGCGAGTTTGCGCTGGCCCGCCGTCCGGTGGTCAGCCTGCCCTACGTGGAGCGCTTCGAGACCGACCCGGGCCATGTGGTGCGCGGCTGGCCCCAGGGCTCGCCCACCGACCTGACCGTCGACCATGAAGTGCCGGGCATCCGCTTTCTGCGCTGGCGCTCAGAAGTGCGCGATGGCGAAGAGGACGAGCTGGTGGTCGGTCTTCAGGGGGCTGCCACCCGCTTGCGCACGGTGCGGATCACCACGCGCAGCGAAGGCTTTGAGGCGTGGATCCAGGTCTCGCTGCTGGGCGCCGACGGCCGCAGCTGGTCGACGCCGGCGATCCAGGTGCCCACATCGACGTGGCGGGACGTCTCGCTGGGGTTGGACGACTTCTACCCGTCGGACCCCTCCCTGGCGTTGGTCGGCGGGCGGCCGGGCCGAGTGGTGCGGGTGCATGTGCGTGAAGTCACGGCCTCCTACGCCCGGGAGCGTGGTGAACACGCGCTGCTCATCGACACCCTTGAGCTGCGCGCGGGGGACTGAGGGCGGCTGGGGTACGGACCGGCTCGTGTGGGTCTGGGGAAAGCGGTAGAGTTCTCCGGTCGGTCGCGACGCTGCCCTGATCCACTGGTGTCGCAGCGTTCCAACGGTCCAGCTCACCGAGCCTGGGTCCAGATGAGGATGGTTCAGATGCGTGGTCCCCGTCCTGTTCCAGCGCTGGGTCTGTCGGTGTTGGGTGTGGTGTGTTGTGCAGTCGGCGCCTTGGCCCAGGATGGCCCTGCACAGCCGATCGTGGCCAGTGTTGCCGCCAGCCGCTTCATCGGTCCGCCCCCCACCGAGCACTGGCTGGGTGAAGAGGCCGAGTCCCGCAACAAGAGCCGCCGCAAGGCCTTCTACCAGCGCATTCACCGGGCCCCGCCGGATGTGGACTGGACCGAGGTGGAGCGCAAGAATGGTCTGGCCAACCTCGCCCGTCGCAACGCCCTCAGCCTGGCGCCCCCGGTGGACGACGGCACCGCACGCTGGCAGGAGCGGGGCAGCGACAACCAAGCGGGGCGCATCCATGTCGCCCGGTTGTCCCCCGATGGCACCACGCTGTACGCGGGGTCTTCCTTGGGTGGCGTGTGGCGAGGCGAGGTCGACGGCACCGGCTGGACCCCCATCGGCGACAACCTCTACGGCGGGGCGCACTGGCTGGAGGTGATGGAGGGCGACAGTGCCGTGCCAGTGGTGCTGGCCGCGACCGACGGCGGGCTTGTTCACCGCACCGAAGACGACGGCGCGACGTGGGTGGCGCCCACAGGCTTGGACGGGCCCAGCTCGGTGCGGCGGCTGCTGCGCTTGCGAGACGGCACCGATGGTCTGTGGATGGTCACGGCGGTCTCGGGCCAAGTGGCGGTGCGGCGCAGCGTGGACGACGGCGCCAGCTTCGATCTGAAGCTTGAGCTTGGCGAGTTTCTGGGCGATGCCTGGGCCCCCCGGGACGGCGGCTCAGACGTGTTTGTGGCCACGGCCTCGGGCATCCAACACAGCGCCGATGGCGGCGAGACCTGGACCGTGCAAGGGCCACTGCCGGCGGCGGCGTCTCGGGCGGAGCTTGTGGGCAGCGAAGCGGGCGCGCCCCGGCTGTGGATGGTGCTCGACCGCACCCAGCTCTACCGGTCCGATGATGCCGGTGAGACGTGGACCAGCGTGACCGAAGTGAGCGACTACTGGGGCACCCTCAACGCATCCATCCACGATGAGGACCTGTTCGCATGGGGCGGCGTTCACGTGCACCGCACCGCCAACGGGGGCGCGGACTTCGCCTATGTCAACAACTGGTGGGACTACTATGGTGACCCCGAGAACCTGCTCCACGCGGACATTCCCGGGATGGATGTCGAGCTGGACTCGGCCGGGGATGAGCGCTGGTATGTCGACACGGACGGTGGGCTGTACCACTCCCTCGATGGGTTGCAGACGGTGCAGAACCTTTCCCTCGATGGGTTGCGGGTCAGCCAATACTACGACGTGCTGACGTCCTCGGTGAACCCTGCCCACATCGCCGCTGGTGCCCAGGATCAGGGCTATCAAGTGACGAACACCCTCGACGAGAGTGACGGCGAGATCGCCCGCTTCGACCAGCTGCTGAGCGGCGACTACGGCCACTTGACGAGCAGCGACGGCAGCCACGACTATGTCTACTCGGTCTACCCGGGCTTCGTGCTGATCCAGATTGGCGAAGACGAGCCGGTGCTGCGGGATGCCGACTTCCCCGAGGGCGCCTCGACCGCTTGGCTTCCCCCAATTGTTGCGGATCCCTTGGACCCGACGGCGTTCTTCTTCTCGGCCCAACAGCTCTACCACTACACGCGCGACCGGGGCGAGTGGGCGCCGGAAGTGTGGTCAGAGCAAGACTTCTCGGGCGGCGGCAGCCACTACATCAGCGCGCTCACCTTCTCGCCGGTGGACCCGGACCGCGCCTACCTGGCCACCAGCGATGGGCTGGCCTACCACTCCGAAGACCGTGGCCGCACGTGGACCAAGTCCCACAACCTCTCGCCCTACGGCAACTACCTCTACGGTCAGGCAATTGTGGCATCGGCCAATGATGTCGACACGGTTTGGTTGGGGGGCAGCGGCTACTCCAGCCCCGCCATCCTGCGCAGCACCGACGGGGGTTTGAGCTTCCAGCCTTTCGACACCGGCATCGGCGACACCCTGGTGTACTGCATGGCCGAGGCGCCCGATGGCAGCGGCACTCTCGTCGCGGGCACCCAACAGAGTGTGTATCGGCGAGACCCAAGCGATGACGAGTGGGTGGAGATCACGGGGGTGGACGCGCCCGTCACAACGTATTGGAGTGTCGAGACGCTGACCGCCGAGAACACCTTTCGGTTTGCAACCTATGGCCGGGGCATCTGGGACTATCAGCTCGATCCGGACGGCACGGGCTGCTACCCGGTCCAAGACTACGATGGGGACGGTGTGGACTGCACCGAAGACTGCGACGATCTGGACGCCTTCCGGGCGCCGGGACTCGACGAGGTCTGTGATGGGGTGGACCAGAACTGCGACCCCACGGACTTGGACGAGGCCGACGAGGACGGGGACGGCCACCCGGCGTGCGGGGACTGCGATGACAATGATGCGGGGGTCTCACCCACAGCGGTGGAGATCTGCGGCAACCTCATCGACGAGGACTGCGATGGCGCGGACTTAGACTGTGATGCGCCGGACCCGGGCCCCGAACCGCAGGCGCCCGCTGGGTCTGAGCCGGTGGCGGATCCGTCTGACGATGGCGAGGGCAAAGACACGGGGCGCTGTGCCACGGTGGACCTGAGCGGGGCGCTGTCCACGTCGGGCCTGATGCTCGGCTGGATGTTGGTCGTCGCCCGGAGGCGGCCATGATCGTCTCACTGGTGGGGTTGTTGGGCGCTCCGGCGCTGGCGGCCACCCTCAACGTCGACCCCGCAGACGGCGCGGCCTACCCCACGATTGGGGCGGCGGTGGCGGCGTCTGCGTCTGGCGACACCATCCAGGTTGCGGCGGGCACCTACGCCGAGTGCATCGACCCCGATGGCCGCGACCTCATCTTCAGCGGGCCCGGGGCGACGGTGGACGGCTCGGGGCTGTGCAGCGCGGTGTTTACTGTGGATGCCGGCGAACAGGTCACCCTCGAAGACGTGGTGCTGACGAATGCCACCGGTCGGGGGCTGGTCGTGGTCGACAGCACGGTGGCGTTGACTCGGGTGGTCATCTCGGGGGCGGGCACGGCGGACACCAGCGGCGGGGCCCTCTATGGCAGCGGCGGTACGCTCGTGCTGACGGAGTGTGTGTTTGCCGAGAACACCGCATCGGAGGGCGGTGCCATCTACCTCTACCGGGGGACGAGCCTCAGCGACACGGGCTCTCGTTTCGAGGGAAACACCGCGACGACAGGCGCCGGTGGCGCGATCAACTTGTATTGGGAACACAACGCGGAGTTTGTCGACACCCACTTTGAGGCCAACACCGCGGCTGGGTCGAGTGGGGGGGCCATCGGCGCGTCGTGGAGCACCACGCTGCGGCTGGAAGACACCACATTTGTGGACAACACGGCCAGCGGGAGTGGCGGCGGGGTCTATCTCTACGCGCTCAGCACCACGGTTGAGGTGCTGCGGTCCTCCTTCGACGGAAACACCGCCCGGTCCGGCTGGGGGGGCGCCCTCGAGAGCGAGTGGTACTCGTCGCTGGACATCGTGGGGTCGACGTTCTCGGGCAACACCGCCGACCGCACGGGTGGTGCCGTGGGGCTGTGGTACCAAGCGGCATTGAGCGTCCAAGACACCGTGTTCGTGGGCAATCAGAGCGTGTCGGATGGGGGCGGTGCCCTCGCGTTCCAGCCCGATGAGCGGGATGTGTGGCCGCTGACCGTGGACGGCAGCACCTTTGAGAACAACACAGCGGCGGGCAATGGCGGCGCGGTGGCGGCGAGCTGGGTGGGCACGCTGACCCTGACGGACAGTGTGCTGGACCGCAACACGGCAGGCGAGAGCAGCGCAGGCGGCGCGTTGATGGTCTATGTGGCGGTCGACGCGACCATCGCCCGCACCCGTTTTTGTGGCAACACTGCGGCCACCGGGGGTGCGGTGTCGCTGCACTTCATGGGCACCGACAGCGTGCTGAACTCCACGTTTGTGGACAACACCGCAGACAACGGCGGGGGCCTTCACCGATACGCCAGCTACGCGGCCTTCACCAACCAAAACACGTTTGTGGGCAACGCGGCGGGGCAGTGGGGCGGCGCCTATTACGCGGACTGGGCCTACAGTGAGTTTCGCAACAACGCCGTCTACGACAGCGTGGGCGACGGCATCTACGCGACGAACTTGCAGACGTCCTCCGGCTCTACCTTGGCCCACGACGCATGGGGTGGCAACGCGCTGGTGGACGTGGCGGGGGCCTTTTGGATGGCGCCGGGCGTCGAGGGGCATGTGGTCGGGGACGCGGCCTTTGTGTCCTACACACCCGGCGGGCCCTGTGCCGACCACGACCTGCGGCCGGGGCCGGGCTCGGTGCTCATCGACGCCGGTGACCCGCTGCTCGAAGACCTGTGGGGCGGCGCCAGCGACATCGGTGCCTTCGGTGGTCCGGCGGCGGCGGTGGAGGATCGGGACGGGGACGGCGCCGACACCACAGAGGACTGTGCAGACGGTGATCCGGCGGTCAATCCGGCGGCGGCTGAGGTCTGTGATGGGGTCGACAACGACTGTGACGGCACCGTTGATGGGCCGGATGCAAGGGACGCCCAGGAGTGGTTTCCCGACGGCGACGGCGATGGCCACGGCACGGCCGATGGGGCGGTCATGGACTGCAGCCCGGGCGAGGGCTGGGCGGCGGTGGCGGGGGACTGTGACGACACCGCAGCGGACACCCATCCCGGGGCCGTGGAGCGCTGGTACGACGGCCGGGACCAGGACTGTGATGGGGCGGACGACTTTGATGCGGACGGCGATGGACATCAAAAGCAGGTGGGGGACAACGGCGGGCTGGACTGCGACGATGCGGATCCATCGGTGAACCCGGACGCCTTCGATCTGCCCGGAGATGGGCTGGATCAGGACTGTGACGGTTGGGACGCGGTGCCGCTGCCGGAGGAGGACGACCCCGAAGACACCGTCGAGCCAGCGGACGGGGGCAGCAAAGACGAGGGAGGTTGTGCCACGGTGCACGGCGGCAGCACCGCCGGATGGGTGTTGGGCGGGCTGTTCCTGTGGCGGCGTCGGCGCAGGGCCACACGGGCCTGAGGGGCCGGCATCCTGGCCAGGACTCGTTAGCAGTCCGGCCTTGATCGCTTGCCCGAGGTGCCCATGGACACGAGCCGCTCCGAAGAACTCCTGAAGCGTGCATGCACGGTCATTCCCGGTGGTGTGAACTCGCCCGTGCGGGCCTTCGCCGCGGTCGAGGGTGATCCACCGTTCATCGCCAAGGGTGAAGGCACCTGGTGCACCGACGTGGACGGCAACCGCTACCTGGATCTGGTCGGATCCTGGGGCCCGCTGCTGCTGGGCCACGCTCATCCTGTTGTGCTGGCCGCCATTCACGAAGCGGCCGCCAGTGGCACCAGCTTTGGCGCACCCACCGAGGGCGAGGTGCTGTTCGCCGAGGAGCTGTGCGCGGCCCACCCGGTGCTGGAGATGGTGCGGCTGTGCAGCTCAGGCACCGAAGCCACGATGCACGCGATCCGGCTGGCCCGGGGCTTCACGGGCCGGGACCACATCATCAAGCTCGATGGCCACTACCATGGCGCCCACGACGCTGTTCTCGTGGCTGCGGGCTCGGGCGTGGCGACCTTTGCCCGCCCCGGCTCCCCGGGCATCCCGGCGGCCACGGCGGCGCTGACCCTGACCGCCCCGTTCAACGACGTGGACGCCATCCGGGTGCACCTGGAGACCCACGATGTGGCCTGCATCATCGCCGAGCCGGTGACGGGCAACACGGGCTGCATCGCGCCGGATCCCGGCTACTGGGACGCCGTGCGGGCCCTGTGTACGAAGCACGGCGCGCTGCTCGTGATCGACGAGGTGATGACCGGCTTCCGGCTGGCCCGGGGCGGGGCCTGTGAGCGCCTAGGAATCGACGCCGATCTGGTGACACTCGGAAAGATTGTCGGCGGTGGGCTGCCGCTGGCCGCCTTCGGGGGACGGCGTGAGGTCATGGCCCGCCTGTCCCCGAGCGGCCCCGTCTACCAAGCTGGCACCCTGTCCGGGAACCCCCTCGCGGTCGCCGCCGGCCGGGCCACGCTGGGCCTGCTGGATGCGGAACTCTACGCATCCCTGGAAGACTTGTCGGCGCGCTTTGACGCCGGAATTCGGGGCGCCGTCGAGGCTGCGGGCTTGTCGATGATCCGCGTGGGGTCGATGTTCACGATCTACTTCCGCGCCGAGCCCCCCCGGGACTTTGCGGACGTCAAGTCCTGTGACCAAGCCCGGTTCGGCCGCTTCCACCGGGCCGCCCTACGCCACGGCGTCTACCTGCCCCCCAGCCAGTTTGAGGCGGCCTTCCTCCCGGCGACGCTCAGTGACGAAGACTTGTCACACGCAATCGCTGGAATCACCGCAGCCATCCGGGACGTGGCGCTTTGACGTGCTGTGCGGGAGGCATTAGTGCCGGTCTCCTTTCGGGTCCCCCGAAGGGCGAGGTGAGATGCTCGACGCTTCTCAGCTCAAGCAGCTCGGCCACGCCACCGCGGCGGGTGCTGAGCTCGCGACCACGGTGGTCCTCGGTACCCTCCTGGGACAGTGGCTTGATGACCTGCTCGGCACTGCGCCGGTGCTCTTCCTCCTGCTGTCCCTCAGTGCGCTGACCCTTGGAATCGTGCGCCTCTCGCGCAACCTCCAACGGGGCCAGGATCCATCCTCAGACACCGACCCCGAACTCCCCACCCCCTCGGACCATGACCCCCACGCTTCGCCAGCTCCTGACCCTGTCCTCGACCCTGGTGGTCGTTGCGACGACGGTGATGGGACTGACCACCAACCTTGAGTCTGCGCTGGGCGTGGCACTCTCGGGCGGTTTGGTGCTGGTGAATCTGGTGCTCTGGATCGTGGTGGGTCGCCACGCGGTCGATGCGGTGCGGGCCGGCCGTCCCGCTGCGCTCGCGGGTGTGTTCTACGTCGGCAAGCTCGCTCTGCTTGTCGGGGGCCTCTGGCTCCTGTCCTCCCACTTCCCGCCCGCTGCCGTGCTGACTGGCGCGAGTGTGCTCGTGGCGTCCACGCTGATGGTCGCGCTGAGCTCCTCACTCGCTGCCCTGCGCGTCGCGGAGGCCTGATGTATCATTTCTCCTGGTTCCAGCTCATCTCGCCAGCGGTTCACGCTGTGGAAGCCCTCGGCGGCACCCACAACGACGGCATCGCGGTTGTGACGTCCTGGGCGATCTGCTTGTTCCTGCTCGCCATGGCCTTCGTGGCGCGGGCTGGCCTCAGCAGCGTCCGGGCCAAAGGTGGCACCGCCCAGTACATCCCGGGCCCCAAGGTCGGGATCTCGGGGCTGTTCGAGCTCTACACCGGCGCGATCCTCGGCATGACCGAAGGCACGCTGGGCAAGGCCGATGCCCGCCGCTACAACTGGCTGCTGGGGTCCACGTTTCTCTACATCTTCGTCAGCAACTTGATGAGCGTGCTCCCCGGTGGTCTGCCGCCGACCGACAACATCAACACCAACGCGGCTATGGCCATTGTGGTGGTGCTGGTGTACGTCGTCGAGGGCATCCGCCGCACTGGCGCAGGCTTCTTCAAGCACATGATGGGTCCGGTCTGGTGGCTGGCTCCCCTCATCTTCGCGATCGAAGCGCTCGGTGTCTTTGTGATTCGCCCCATGTCGTTGAGCCTGCGTCTCTTCGGCAACATCACGGGCGACCACATGGTCTTCGGCATCATGTCGGATCAGATTCCCTTCCTCGTGCCGTCCATCTTTTTGGGCCTCGGCATCTGGGTTTCGTTCCTCCAAGCTTTCGTCTTCACGCTCCTGTCCGCCGTCTACATCATGCTCTCCGTCGGGCATGACGAGGAAGACGGACACCACTGAGCACCGGTGCCGTCAAGGCCCACGCTCTTCATCGCTTTCCCGTTTACGGAGGTACCCCATGAAGAAGTTCATCCAGGTGCTGCCGGTCGCCATCGCGCTCCTGCTCATCTCTTCCCCCGCTTTTGCCGCTGGTGGCGCTGCTGATGGTGACATCGCCATGGCCGCTGGCTTCGCAATCGGTGCCGCTGCCATTGGTGGCGCCATCGGTCAGGGTCGTGCTGCTGCTGCTGCTCTCGACGGCATCGCCCGCAACCCCAACGCGAGCGGCAAGCTCTTCACCCCCATGATCATTGGCCTCGCCCTCATCGAGTCCCTTGTGATCTACGCTCTGCTCATCGCCTTCCAGCTTGTTGGAAAGATGGGCTGAGCCTGCGGGTTCATTCGGGTGTCGCGTCCGCGCGGCACTCGGGTTGCGCGGGGAGGCCAGTTGTGCCTCCCTGTCGCAATTCAGGGTCCAGCGACTCGACTCCGCCCCCCTCTTTGGGGTACAAGCCACGTCCACTTGGAGGTCTCTATGCTCCCGCGCCCCTTGCCTTGCCGTCCTGCCCTATTGGCCTGTGCTGGCCTCGCGCTGGTGAGCTGCAAGCCTCCTGAACCCGCCGCCCCCATGGTCGGTTGGCACACTGCGGACGAGGGCGGCAAGTTCGCTTGTTATTTCCCGCCCAATTTTGCCAAGATGGACGAACTGTCGCGCAAGACCGCCCGGGCCGAGGTGCTTGACGAGGTCTTTGGCCAGTGGCGCGGCAAGCGCGAAGACGGCGTGAGCTTCGAAGAGGGCATGCTGGAACAGCTTGAGAACGTCATGTTTGGCGACATGAGCAAGCTGGAGGGTGTGGTCACCAAGAACGCCGACTGGTGCCGCAAGGTCAGCATGGGCCAAGCCCAGATGGACGCTTGGCATGGCTGGGTTCGGGGCTTGGGCAGCAAGCTCACTGAGGGCGAGTGCTACGCCCACTTCGACTACACGCTGTTCGACTACCTTGAGATCGACGTGGACTGGCAGCGGGAGCTGTCCATCTGCCAGGACGACAAGGTCCGCATCTCGGGCACGGGCCAGGACCGCTTCCGGATCACCGACAAGGGCAATTGGATCACGGTGGACGGGGATCCCAACGATCCGTCCGGCGGCACCGACCTGCCCTGCAACATCGAAGGCTGCTTCCGGGGCCAGCTGATCATGCGCTTCCGCAGTGATGCGGGGGTTGAGGTGATCAAGCCGGTGGGCACGGGCGTCTCGTTTGTGGCGCCCGAGAACGGCACCATCAGCTACCGCATCAACGACGACACGTACTACGACAACAAGTGGTACCAGTCCGCGGGCATCATCGACCACGCTTCTGTCGAGATCTCCCCCGAGTGATGGGTGTTGTCGGGGGCATCGGGCCCTCCCCGGTTGGAGGTGTGGATGCCCTCGAGCATTGGCCAGAAGCTGGCATTCTCCGCGCTGACCACGCTGGTGGTCTTCGGTGCGGTGGAGCTTGGCCTGCGCGGGGCGGGGTGGCCGCAAGTCAGCGGTGGCTTCACCCACAATGAGCCGTACTGGGTGGTGGACGCCGACCAGGTGCAAGCGCCGACCCCCCACAACGAGATGGGGACAACCTTCCCGGTCTCGACCGACGACAATGGGTTGCGCTACCCGATCCACGAGCAAGACAAGCGACCGGGCACCCACCGGGTGATGACGCTGGGATGCTCCACCACCTTCGGCTGGGGCGTGGCGGATCGGGAGAGCTACCCCGCGGTGCTTGAACAGCGCCTGCGGGATGGCGGCCACCGGTCCACCGAGGTCATCAACGGCGGCCAGCCCGGCTACACCAGCTTCCAAGGCCTGTGGCTGTGGGACGGCGTGCTGCGCCACTATGAGCCCGACGTCGTGCTTGTGGGCTACGTCGTCCAAGATGCCCGCAAGGCCGCCTACTCCGACAAGAGCCAGGCCATCCTCCAACAAGACGCGCGCTTCTTGAAGGACCAGCTGCTCTACCGATGGCGCGCCTACCAGCTCGTGCGCTCCCTCATCGGCGGCTTCCAAGTCGAGGCCAAAGAAGTCGGCCAGAATGACGAAGGTGGCGTGTACCGCGTCATTCCCGAGGACTTCGCGGCCAACCTGAGGGCGCTTGTGGCAGGCATCCGGGCGGTGGGCGCCACCCCGGTGCTGTTTGGCTACCCGCTGGAGCGTGAGGGCTACACAACCACCCACCGCCGCATCCTCCGGGCCGCGGCCGACGAGCTGGGTGTGCTCCACTTCGACCCCCAGCCCCAGATGGAACAAGCCAGCTCCAGTGCCGAGCTGTACTTCCCCCGGGACCGCGGCCACGCCAACGCGGCGGGAAATGCCCAGATCGCTGACTGGGTCCACGACTTCCTCCAGCAGCATGATCTGCTGGGCCCCCAAGGCTGAGCCGATGTCCTCTGCTTCTTCTGGTTCCTCCTCCCCTGAAGTGCGGGACAGCACCATTGTGCTGCTCGTGCTCAACGAGATCGACGGGCTCACCCAAGTCTGGGATGACCTGCCCCTCGACCGCTTTGCGCGGACGGTGGCGGTCGACGGGGGCTCCACCGATGGCTCCCGCGAGTTCCTGGCGGCCCGGGGCATTCCGGTCCTCGACCAGCCCATTGCGGGCCGTGGCGTGGCCTTTCGCGTGGCGGCTGAAGCGACCGACACGGCGCGGGTGGTCTTCTACTCGCCCGATGGCAACGAAGACCCAGCCGACATCGCTCGGCTCGACGACATGGTGCGCGACGGAGCCGATCTCGCCATCGCGAGTCGCTTCGCATCCGGTGCGGTCAATGAAGAACAGGACGCCTTTCGCCCCCGCGCCCGGGTGAACCAAGCGCTCACGTGGCTGGCCAACCGGCTGTTCCACGACGGGCCCTTCGTCACCGACACCATCAACGGCTTTCGGGCGCTGCCCCGTGCGCGGCTGCTCGAGCTCAACACCACCGTGAAGCGCTTTCCGATCGAGTACCAGATCAGCATTCGTGCGATGACCCGGGGGTGGACCATCGCCGAGATCCCCACCCACGAGGGCCAGCGGGCCGGTGGGGAGAGCAAGGCGCTGTCCTGGCCGGTGGGCAAAGACCACCTGAAGGTGCTGCTGTCCGAGCTTCCCCACGTTCGGGTTCTGCGATGAGCACGTCCGACCGGGCCGCGGCCATCGCTGCGCTGCTGGATGCCCACCTCTCCGTGTCCCCCGACGCGCCGGTGCCCCCGAACACGCTGCCCCTCGCGGTGCCCACCTTTGGGCGCGCCGAAGTGGCCGAGGCTATCGATGCGTTGCTCGACGGCTGGTTGACCATGGGCCAGCGGGTGTTCTCCTTCGAGCGGGCCTGGGCCGACTACGTGGGCGCTCGGCACTGCATCATGGTGAATTCCGGCAGCAGCGCCCTTCTCGTCATGCTCACCGCCCTCATCGAGACCGGCCAGCTCCAACCCGGCGAAGAGGTGGTGGTGCCGGCGGTGGGCTGGTCCACCAGCTTGTCGAGCGTGCTGCGGGCGGGCCTGCGGCCGGTGCTTGTCGATGTGGATGCCCAGACCCTGTGCCTCGAAGGTCGCCATGAGCGCGCCATTCTCGCGCTTCACTTGCTCGGTCAGCCGTCTCGGGCCACGTCGTCGCGGCTGTTGCTCGAAGATGCGTGTGCGGCCCACGGTGCCGAAGTGGACGGGGTGAAGGTGGGGGCCCGCGGGGTCGCCGGTGCCTTTTCGTTCTTCTTCTCCCACCACATCACGACGGGCGAAGGCGGCATGATCTGCGTCCAGGACGATGCTCTGGCCGACGCCTGTCGCTCGCTGCGCGCCCACGGCTGGGTGCGGGAGCGGGGCGATCGGGCCGAACAAGAAGCCGCCCACGGCGACATCGACCCCCGCTTCTTGTTCGTGAACAGCGGCTACAACATGCGGCCCACCGAGCAGGCCGGGGCCTTCGGGATCCACCAGCTCCCTCGCTTGCCGGGCTTCGTCGCTGCGCGCAACGCCAACCACAAGGCTTGGTGCGCTGCGATTCGAGACAGTGGGCTGCCCGTCACGGTCTTTGACGAAGCTCCGGGCACGCTGCACGCTGGCTTTGGCTTTCCCATGCTGGTCGACGCCGACGCGGGCATCGACCGCGCCGGGCTGTGTGCGGTGCTCGAGTCCCAAGGCATCACCACCCGAGCGATCTCGGGGGCAAATCTTGCTGCCCAGCCCGCGTTTCGGGACCACCCCGACGTGCGGGTCGAAGGTGCGCTGCCGGTGGCCGAAGCGGTGCATGAGCGCGGCTTGTTTGTCGGCAACGCCCACGCCTTCGGTCCCGACCAAGGGGCCCTGCTGTTGCGCGCGCTCCACTCGGCATTTGCCGGCGGTTGAACCGCAAGCACGGTCCCCTTGACCCGGTGGAGACGTGCTGGGGACGGCCCACATCGGCGGGTCCTGGCCGTTCACCGACCGGTCGGCAGTGAAGTCTGCGGTATGGTGGCCCTCGCAATGAGGGAGTCCCCATGAGAATCGTGGTCACCGGCGGTGCTGGCTACATTGGCTCGACGCTGGTCCCGCTGCTGCTGGATCGTGGCCACCACGTCCATGTGGTCGACTCGCTGATGTTCGGCGGCCAAGCGATGGTGCCCCTGTTCATCCGGCCGAACTTCTCGTTCGCCAAGGTCGACATTCGGGACCGCGATGCCCTGAAGCCCGAGCTGGAGGGCGCCGACGCGGTCATCCACCTCGCGGCACTCGTCGGCTACCCCCTGTGCAAGAAGATGCCCCGGGAAGCGGTCGAGGTGAACGTCGATGGCACGGTCAATGTGCTCGACCTGATGCCCAAGGACGCGCGCTTGCTCTACGGGAGCACCGGGTCCAACTATGGCGAGGTGGTGGGCATCTGCACCGAAGACACGCCGCTCAACCCGCTGTCGCTCTACGGCGAGACGAAGACCCGGGCCGAAGAGCTGTGCCACGAGCGCGGCAACTGCGTGTCGATGCGCTTTGCCACGGCATTTGGCATCGCACCACGCCTGCGCCTCGACCTGATGATCAATGACTTCACGTGGCAAGCCATCCACAACCGCTACCTCGTGGTCTACGAGAAGCACTTCCGCCGCACCTTCATCCATGTCCGCGACATCGCGCGGGGCTTTCTGCACATGTTGGATCGCTGGGATGGCCTGCAGCACAGTGTCTTCAACGTCGGGCACGACTCGATGAACTACACCAAGGAAGACATCGTGGGCCTGCTCCAGCGGCGCCTGGACTTCATGGTGCACTTCGCCGAGATTGGCTCGGACGACGACAAGCGGGACTACGAGGTCGACTACTCGCGCATCCGGGACTCGGGCTTCGACATCGAGGTCGACATCGAGATGGGCTTGGGCGAGCTGTGCGGCGGCTTGGCCCTGCTCCCCCTCGACAATCCGTATAGCAACGTATGAGCGCCCCCTCGCTGGCCTCGATGTGGGGGGGAGCCCGGGTGCTGGTCACCGGCGGGCGGGGCTTTCTCGGTGCCCATGTCTGTGCACGCCTGACGGCTGAAGGGGCGACGGCCATTCCCGTGTCGAGTCGGGACGCCGACCTGCGGGTTGCCGCCCAGGCAAGGGCGCTGGTGCACGATCTGGCGCCAGACGTGGTGGTCCACTGCGCGGTCCAGGGCGGGGGCATCGGCTGGATGCGGGCCCACCCGGTCGCCTCCGGGCGCGACAACCTGCTGATGAACACCCACATCCTGGACGCCGCCCACACGGCCGGCTGCAGCGCGTTCATTGGGGCCAGCTCGGCGTGCGCCTACCCCCGGCTGTGCCCGGTGCCATTTTCCGAAGATGACCTGTGGAACGGCTATCCCGAGCCCACCAATGGGCCGTATGCCCAGTCCAAGCGGTCGATGATGGACCTGGGCCGGGCCTACCACCAGGAGCACGGGCTGCACGTCGGCTTCCCCGTGCTGGCCAACCTGTACGGCCCCGGGGACCATCTCACGCCGGAGCGCTCTCACGTCGTGGCGGCCCTGCTTCAGCGCACCTTGGCTTTGTCCCCCGGCGAGCCACTGGTGGTCTGGGGCTCGGGCAATGCCACTCGGGAATTCCTCTTTGCGCCAGACGCCGCCGAGGGGGTGCTGGCCATGCTCGGCTGGCGGTCTCCCGAGCCGCTGAACATCGGCACGGGCATCGAAGTAAGCATCGCGCAGCTGGCGCGGGCGGTGGTGAAGGCCTGTGGACACGATGGCGCGGTGGTCTTCGACCCCGACAAGCCCGATGGCCAGCCCCGAAAGTGCCTGGACGTCACCCGGGCCCGACAGCAGCTGGGCTGGTCAGCGCCCACAGACCTCGACGCCGGACTCGCGGCGACGGTGGGCTGGTACCGCGAGGCCATGAGCTGAGTGCGGGCTTGTCTGCTGGCGTGGGTGCTGCTGAGCGGCTGCATCTTGGAGAGGACCACGGGACAGCCGGTGCCCCTGGATCCCCGCTTTTACCAGTCGGTCGAGAAGGCCCAGGGGGCGCCCGGTGTCGGTGGTGGTGATGCGGTGCCCTTCGCCAGCCACGAGGGGGCCACCGTCACCATCCGGGGCACCATCACGTCGCCCATGCCGGGCTCGGTGGACATCGACGTGCGCACGCCCGATCCCAAGTCGCCCGGCGGCGTGAAGGGCCACGGCAAGGTGCTGGTGGACCAACTGGGGCCCTTTGAGCTGACGGTGCCGGCCGACCTGGGGGCCCTGGAGCTCCAGGCCTTTCAAGACCCGGACGCCAACGGACCCGGCGGCGCTGACCCCTTCGCTCAAGTGCGCTTGGACGTCGGAAGTGATGATTTGGACGGCATTGTCTTCGCGTTGGAGCCGGGCGCACGCGGGGGCATGGGCGGGCCAGAACACCATGAAGCGGCACCTGGCGCCCCCGGTGGAGACCCGAGCAATGCGCCCCCACGACCGCCCGATCCCGGGGGTGGACCGCCGGGGGAAGCCCAGCCTGGAGCCCCCCAGCCAGGGGAGCCTCAGCCTGGAGAACCCCAACCCGGAGACCCGGGACAAGGGCCGCCGCCCGATGGGGGACCGTCGCCGGGTGGTGGTGGAGACAGCCCGTTCATGGGCATGAGCGGCGACAAGGTGACCATCGCGGGGCGCATCGTCTTGCCGCCCGGGGTCGACACCACCGGCAAGGTCGACATGGACCTGTTCCAGCCCGACAAAGACGCGCCCGGCGGCAGGCGGATGCTGGGCAAGCTCAAGGTGGCGCCCGGTGACTTCTCGTTTGAGGCCCCTGCCGAGTTCGGAACTCTGCTGCTGGAGGCCTTCTTCGACATCAACGGCAACCAGCGGCCCGATGCTGGCGATGCGATGGGCCGGGCCGACAACCCCGTGCGGGTGGCCGGCCGGGACGTCGACGGTGTGGTGCTGACCCTCGCGGTGAGCACCGACGGGCGGATGCCGGGCGACAGCGAGCAAGCGCCACCGCCGGGTGGGGGTGGGCTCTGATCGCCAGTGTCAGCGAGCGGCCTCGGCCGTGAACGTGGCCAGGGGCTCCGACCAGACCGCGGGGCTGCTGTACGCGTAGTTGACCGGATCACTGGTGAACTCGAGCGTCCCCTGCCACGTGGGTGGGGTGGTGGTGGCGCCTTCGTCGGTGGCGCCGGCCAGTCGCAGGTCCAGCCCGTGCATGCGCGTGTCCTCGGTGGACGATGCCGTGCCGATGAGGCCGTCGAGGCCTGCTCCGCCGGTGAAGATGACTTGGCCGTTGGCGAACACGGACATGAAGCCGGCCGAGGGGTTGAGCTCCAGCACCCCGGGCGCGCTGATGCTCAAGCGTGCGTCGAGCGCCACGTGCTCCACGCAGTCCCCCGCT
This sequence comes from Myxococcota bacterium, assembly GCA_942491145.1. Taxonomy (GTDB): domain Bacteria; phylum Myxococcota_A; class UBA796; order UBA796; family UBA2385; genus CAXQUZ01. The sequence continues at coordinate 85,291 of CALOBC010000040.1, forward strand.
TCGTCCTCGCTGGCCGCCACCCGAACCCCGCGCTCGGCACAGGTCCGAAGCTCAAAGGTCATCGGTTGTTCGGCATCCTCGCCGGTTGGTGGGGCGTCCAGCACGAGGGTGCCGCTGGCCGGCGCCTCCAGTGCGTCGAGACGCTCGGCAAGCGACACGGACCACCCGACGGGAATGGCGTCGAGGTCAGCATCATCGATGGGGTCGGCGCACGTCCCCCCGCTGACCTACTCGAACGGATACCCCGAGTCAGTCTTGTCCTCGGCACAGCCGACCATGAGCGGCCCCCAGAGCGCTCCGACACGGGCCCTCATCGACGTCGCCGGAGGAGACCGAGCAGGCCGCCGAGCGCCGCGAACCAACCCAAGGTGCCGCTGCCCGTGGTGCTGCATCCGCCGCCGTTGCCACACTCGTAGAAGCCCGCCCACGGGTCCGCCATCGTGACCTCGCTGATGTTGCCGGCGCCGTCCACGCTCACGGCCCGTGTCCAGGTCGACTGGGGGTCCCGCTTGGCCGCATCATCAAAGGTGCAGAGTCCGTGGTGGAAGGTCAGCGGTCGTCCCAGCCGCGCCCGCAGCAGGGCCCGTTCCATCGCGGCGTTGTCCGCGAGCTCGATCATGTAGAAAAGGCCGCTCGGGTCCTCGGTGCTGGCGATCTCGACGGTCAGCTCGTGCTCCGGACCCCAGTCGCCACCGTAGTTGGACCACTGCAGCACCGCACCGAGAACCGGTGCCTCAGGAGCGGTCTCGTCCACTCGGGTGCCCACCGCGAAGGTGGTCAAGCTGCCTTCAAAGCCACCGCCATCTGGCCAATCGAACCCTGCGCGCAGCTGGTAGCCGTCGCCCGGGGCCAACAGGGCGTCGGGCTGCAGCTGCCACACACTCGGGTCACCATCGGCCAAGATCTCCAGCGAGGCTGGCACGACAACGCCCTCAGGATCAATGATCTCGAAGACTATGCGCCCATCGTCGAGGCTCGGCTCGCCAAAGAACTCCACCACTGGCTTGGCGTTGGTCGGCACGTCCAAGGCGCCATCCGCGGGGAGGGTGGCCCCGGCGGCAACGGGCAGGCAGTCGAGGGCGTGGGCGCTGGTCACAAACATCAGGGCGAGGCCGAGCATCATGGGGTCTCCTGGGGTGGGCGCCACGGTGGAGTGGGGCGGGGACTCCTTCCTTTTGCAATGGTCGTGCCAGAGCTCGGGTCCCCGTGCAGTGTTGCTGAGAATAGTCTGACTGGCTGGGTTGTTGGCGTGCAATTGCGTGGGGTTGCCGGGGGGCGTGCCCCGCACTTGCGGTGGAGTCGGGACATCCATGTCGGCCTGTGGACCCGCCCGGCAGCCCCGACGCGGTGGGTTAGCCCGGGGCCATGCGCACCTCCCTGTTCCTCTTCCTCGTCGCTTGCCAGTCCTCTCCCAAGGGGGACACCACCGACGCCCAGGGCTCCGACGCCGAAGAGACCGGCGAGGTGATCGACCACGCCGAGGTTTTTGACGCCGACCCGCCCACGGTGCTCGGCCCTGAAGACCGGCCGGCGGAGGTGGTGTTGCCCGACAACTACGACGTCAGCCAGCACTACCCGTTGGTCGTCATGCTGCATGGCTATGGCGCCAACTCTGCCCTGCAGGACGTCGTCTTCGGCCTCAAGGCCCGGGCGCGCTCGATGGGCTTTGTGCTCATCACCCCCGATGGCACCGTCGACCGTCGCGGGTCCCAGTTCTGGAACGCGACCGCAGAGTGCTGCAATTTCTACGGCAGCGACGTCGATGACGTGGCCTACTTGTCGGGGCTCATCGAAGAGGCCCACACGCTGTACCCGCTGTCCCACACGGCTGTGATGGGGCACAGCAACGGCGGCTTCATGAGCTACCGGATGGCGTGTGAGCGGCCGGACATCGTAGACCGCATCGCGCCACTGGCCGGCACCTTGTCCACCGACGCGGCGGAGTGCCCCCGGGCCGAGCCGATGCCCGTGCTCCACATGCACGGCACCGCCGACGACACCATCGCCTACGACGCTGCGCGGGGTCACAACGGTGCCCGAGAGTCCATCGCCCACTTTGCGGACCTGGGCGGCTGTGAAGCGCCCGAAGTGGTTGAGCAACGGGACCACCTGGGCAGCGTGGACGGCGCGGAGACCACGGTGGAGCGCTGGTCTTGTCCCAGCGGCGACCTGGAGCTGTGGACCGGCGAGGGCGGCGACCACATCTACATCTCGGTCAACGACACCTACCGAGATAACCTCGCCCAGTGGCTTGTGGCGCCGTAGCTCCGCGCTTCAGGCCCGCGCCTTCAAGATCTCCAGCGCGGGTCGGGGTTGTGGAACAGGATGTCGAGGGAGGTCGCTTGGCGGACCACCCGAAAGGCGCCCTGGGGCAGGTGCTTGCCGAGGGCGGCCGTGGCGATGTGGTGCCAGGGCGTCGTCGGCCGCGGGCAGTCCTGAAAGCTGATCTGGGCGCGGTGGGGCAGCGGATGGGCCAGCAACAAGGCGGCCATCAGCTCGATGGCGCGGCGGGCCCGATGCTCGGTGCAGTGCTCCAGCACGAGGTGCACGGGGACGGTGACCGACGCGTCCAGCACCAGCCGTGCACCCGTGGGAAGGTTGAGCCCCGCGGCTTCTTTGCGAAATTCTCCCCGCCAGTCTCCCCGGTGAACACGGGGGGCCGTGGGGGCCGACACCGCCGTGCGTCCCGGGGCGTGCCGGGGCTTGGTGGAGTCCATGCCGATCTGGACCAGCGCTCGCCCCAGCAGCAGCAGCCCCAGCCCACCGGCGAGGGTCCACAGCGGGACCGGCAGGTTGCGCTGCCACTCCACCAAGTGCACCGCCGCCGTGGACGTGCGGTCGATGTACAACAGCCACACAATGCCCGCAGTTGCGGCCAGCAGGGAGAGTCCAGGAGCGAGGGAGGTGGGCTTCACACTGCGTCCATAGTCCGCGGGCGGCGAGGGTGGGGCCCTCACCACGGGATGTGCGTCGGGGCACCGCTTCGGGATAGCCCGGGACGCCGTGCCCCTGGAGTGCCCATGCAGGTCCATCGTTTCACCGTCGGCGTCTTTCAGGTCAACACCTGGCTCATCACCGACCCCGACACCGGCCACAGCGCCATTGTCGACACCGGTGAGTCCACGGAGCTGTTGGATCGGCTGCGGCCCCTAAAGCCCGATGTGCGCAAGATCTTCCTGACCCACACCCACCTCGACCATGCCGGTGCGCTGGTGTGGCTTCAGGAGCAGTGGCCCGACGCGGAAACGGTGATGCCTCGGGCGGACCGGCCGCTCTTCGAGACCTTGCCCCACCAGGGCACCATGTTCGGCATGCCCCAGCTGGACCGGCCGTGTGGGCGCATCGACCGGGAGATCGACGACGGGGACGAGGTCACCCTCGGCTCGCTCAAGCTTCGCTTTCTGAGTACACCCGGCCACACCCCCGGCCAGGGCTGCTTCTATGGCTACGGCCACATCTTCGTGGGCGACACCCTCTTCGCGGGCAGCATCGGCCGCACCGACTTTCCGCTGAGCGACCCGAGCCTGATGCCGGGCAGTCTGCGCCGCCTCACCGCCTTGCCCGGTGAGCTGGTGGTACACAGCGGTCACGGTCCCGACACCACGATTGCTGCCGAGCTGGCGACCAACCCCTTCTTGTCGTTTCTTCGAAAGGAGCGGCAGCTGCGTCAGAGCTGAGGGCCGCCCGGGGGGGCGGGAGTCAGCCCGCGAGGCTCGCCACGGCCGCGACAATGGCGTCTGCGTGGGCCACCGGTGTGGTCTGGCTCCAGATCCGCAGCCCCGGGAGGACCAGCCGGGCAGCACCGGGACCGAGCGCTCGCAGCCCCCGCCGGACCACCCGCACCACGTCGGCATCGGGCGCCTCGGTGTCCTGCACCAGGGCCGGCAACACCGTGTCGACCAGCATCCGCCGGGCGTCCACGCTGAGCTGCTCACCGCAGTGCAAGGTCCAGTCGGGAATGTTGATTTGGACGCGCTTCAGGGCCACTTTCAGGAAGCCGTGGGCCAAGGTCTGGGCGTCTCTTTCCAACCTGCGTCGCTCCGACGCGGGGTCGGCCCCCGGCTGGCCCGCCAGCTCGACGTAGACCTTGGCTTTGGGCTCGGTGCCGCTGGGGCGCATCACCAGCCGAGCGTCGCCCTCCAGCTCGAACACCAGCACGTTGCGGCTGGCGGCGTCCGTGGCGCAGCGCAGCGGGCCCCCGGGACCGGTGGGGTCTTGTCGGTCGGCCATCGTGAGCACGGTCCGGCCCCCAATCTTCGTGGGTGGCGTGGCGCGCAGTGAGGCCTGCATCGCGGCGATGTGTTGCCGTCCCGGTGCCCCCTCCATCACGAGGCTCACGAGGGTGTTGTGGACCACCCCCACCCGGGCTTGAAGCGCGTCGAGCACGTCGATGAGGCTGCGGTGGCGGGCTTTTTCAAGGCTGGCCAGCTCGGCGAGTAGCAGGGCGCCACCCGCGGCGTCTTTGTCCCGGACCTCGGTGGTGACCAGCACCCCATGGCTCTCTTCGGCGCCGATGGCGAAGTCGCTCAAGGATGCCGGAACACCGGCGAGCTGGCCCGTCTCTTCCAGCTCGGCCAGCGCCGCGCCAATGTACTTGAAGCCCACCATGAAGTGGTCGACCACCCGGGCACCGTGCAGGGCCGCGACGCGGGTGAGCTGGCGGGAGGTCACCTCGGTCTTCAGCACCAGGGGCCGGGGGCCGTCCGTCGGCCGCTTGCGCAGGGCAGCATGGGCGACCAGCACCGCCAGCTCATTGCCCGAGAAGAAGCGCCAGTGCACGGGATCGGTGGCCCCGGGGTCGGGGTTTTGGTTGCGCACCATCAGCCCCAGCCGATCCGCATCGGGGTCGCAGGCCATGACCAGATCGGCGCCCACTTCCTGGGCGTGGGCGACCGCGGCCTCCATCGTGGCGGGGTTCTCCGGGTTGGGGGCACGCAAGGGCACGGCCGGGAAGCTGCCGTCCGGTGTGGCTTGGGTGGGCTCCAAAAACACCACAAAGCCCGCCTGGCGGAGCACCTCATAGACGGTGCGCGTGCCGGTGCCGTGCAGCGCTGTGAACACCACCCGTGCACTGCGTGCCTCGGGAAAGCGCGACAGTCGCAGGTTTGCGGCCACATAGGCGTCGTGCAGGCTCGCCGGAAGCTCCTGGACCAGCCCCCCCGCCCGCGCCCGGTCCAGGCTCATGCGGTCCACGCTCAGGCTGTCCCCGACCGCCTCGGCGACTTCTTGGTCGAGGGGCGGCACGAGCTGGGCCCCCGTGTGGTCGTAGATCTTGCAGCCGTTGTCGTCGGGCGGGTTGTGAGAAGCACTGATGACCAGCCCACCTTGGGCCTCCAGCTGGCGCACGGCGAACGAGAGCTCGGGGGTCGACAGGTGGGTGCCCGCGGGGGGCAGCCAGACGCCGATGCCGGCGGCCGCATAGACCTCGACGGCGAGCTCGGCGAAGTCCCGGCTGGTGAGGCCCTGGACCGGGTCGTGCACATCAGCGACCAGCTCACCGCGCAGGTTCTCAAACGCCCGCACGTCGAGGCCGAGCACCACCCGGATCGGGCCGTCGCCAAAGCGGGCCCGCAGCCAGATCGCGTGGCCTTCCACACTGGAGGCCAAGGTCCATGGGTTGAAGCGGTTGGGACCCACACCGACTCGGCCCCGGCGTCCCCCGGTGCCAAAAGGCAACACTCGGCAGAAGCTGTCGAGAATAACGTCCCATCGGCTATTCTCGATGAGTGCCGTGATCTGCATGCCGTAGGTGCGGAAGGCCGGTTCCTCCAGCCAAGTGCGCACATGGGCCAGGGCCGCGCGCAGCACATCGGGGTCGGGGCGGGGGTCGAGCTGCTCAAGGCCGGTCGCACACCGCACAATCAGCACATCGACGCGGGGCGAGGGCGCGCTGTGGGATGCCCCAGGGGGGGACAGGGGCATGGGGCCACTCCAGGGCCGGTCATGCCCGGCTTGGGGTCGGTCGGGCGCTTCAGCAGCACCACACTGCCGGCGTGGGTCGTCTCGCCGGGGGGCTGCGTGCGGAGCGGTCCTACTCGAACAGTCCCTTGGACAGGTACCAGTTCTCCCCCGCGGGGGTGTCGCCGGCGGCCGGGTCGAAGCCGTCCACGTTGGGGGCGTAGCCGGAGGGGGCAAACTGGTTCACGCCCCACGAGGTGGCAATCCACCAGTGCCCCGCAAACGGGGGGCCCGTCATGGGATCGCCGTCGCCGTCGTCCACCACCAGGTAGGCGCTCTCCCAAGCGTCGGTGGTCCAGGCATTGCCGAGGTCGCCCAGCCCTTCAAAGGTGGTCGTGATCTCGATGCCATTGCTCGACGAGGTCACCGACTCGCCCGCGTTCATCTCGGGGGCAGCGAAGGTCAGCGGGTCGTCAAAGGTGACGCTGTCCTGGTTCACCACGTCCGCGTAGCCCCAGACTTGGATGCCATTGACCGAGTCGGTGGACCACTCGATCTCAAAGAGCAGCTCCGGCTCGCCGACCGTGCCGTCGTCCGCCGTGGCGGAGACCTCGCTGTAGGCGATCTTGACCACTTGGGTGTTGCCGGACTGGCGGGTGCCCACAATGTTGGCCTGGAGCTGTGTGTCGATGTCGGCGGACTCGTTGTTGTAGGTCCACGTGCGCTCGCCATCGAGGGGGAAGCGGTCCCACAGGGATGCGCCGGCGAAGTTGAACTTTCGCCCTTCACAGCCCGGCAGGAGGGCGATGGCCGGCAGCAGCAGGAACAACGGACGCAGTAGGGAAGGCCTGTTGGTGGGCATCTTGATCTCCTCCGGGGTCCGCGAGGCGGTCGCCGGCCAGTGCGGGGTGACGCAGGGTAGCACGCCCGTCTCACGCTGCCCGCCCAGGGTGTCGACCGGTGCCGCCCCTGGCCCTTCCTGGGCAAGGCTGGGCATCGAAAGTGGTAGAACAGGCGCCCAAACTTGGAGCTGTGCGATGCCCACCGACGTCCTTCTTGCCATCGACCAAGGCACCACCGGCACCACCGCGCTGTTGCTCAACCGCAGCGTCCAGGTGGTCGCCCACCACAACGTCGAGTTCCCCAACCACTACCCAGCCCCCGGCCACGTCGAGCACGATGTCGCCGAGATCTGGCAGAGCGTGGAAGCCGCGGTGAAGGGGGCACTGGAGAAGGCCGGTGACATCAACATTCTCGCGGTGGGCATCACCAACCAGCGCGAGACCAGCCTGTTCTGGGACCGCAAGACCGGCGAGCCCATCCACCGCGCCTTGGTGTGGCAGGACCGGCGCACGGCGGACCGGTGTGCCCAGCTCAAGGCGTCGGGCAACGAGGCCGAGGTGCGAGCGCGCACGGGGCTGGTGCTCGACCCTTACTTCTCGGCGACGAAGGCGGGCTGGACCCTGGACCATGTGCCGGGGGCGCGGCAGCGGGCGCGGGACGGCTCGCTCGCGTTTGGGACCATTGACGCTTGGCTGGCCTGGAAGCTGTGCGGGGCCCACGCCACCGATGCGTCGAACGCCAGCCGCACGCTGCTGTACAACATCCACAAGGGCGTCTGGGATGACGCGCTGCTGGACCTCTTCGGTGTTCCCCGGGCGTGCTTGCCCCGGGTGTGCAACAACGCCGAAGTGCTGGGGCGCACCCGGGGGCTGGGCTTCATTCCCGACGGCATCCCGGTCTCGGGCATGGCCGGCGACCAGCAGTCCGCGCTTTTTGGCCAAGCGTGCTTTTCGCCGGGCACGGCCAAGTGTACGTATGGCACGGGCGCCTTTGTGTTGATGAACACGGGATCGACGCCGGTGGTGAGCGACCATGGCTTGCTGACGACTGTGGCGTGGCAGCTCGGGGGCCAGGTCACCTACGCCGTCGAGGGCTCGGCCTTCATCGCGGGCGCGGCGGTCCAGTGGCTGCGCGATGGGCTGGGCCTGATCAAGTCGGCGTCCGAGATCGAAGCGCTGGCCACGTCGGTGCCGGACAGCGGCGGGGTGTCGTTCGTGCCGGCACTGGCGGGCCTGGGCGCGCCGCACTGGCGGCCGGATGCCCGAGGCTTGTTGTGCGGGCTGAGCGGGGGCACCACCAAGGCCCACATCGCGCGGGCAGTCCTCGAAGGGGTGGCGCTGCAGATCGGCGACATCCTGGGTGCCATGGCCGCCGACGCTGGGGCGCCGCTGGCAGAGCTCCGGGTGGACGGCGGGGCCGCCCGGAACAACCTGTTGATGCAGTTTCAGGCGGATGTCTTGGACGTGCGCTGCGTGCGACCCACGGTGCTGGAGACCACAGCGCTCGGTGCGGCTTTCTTGGCAGGACTGGGGGCGGGCGTCTGGAACAGCACCGAAGCCATCGCCGAGGCATGGCATGAAGACCGCAGCTTCTGGCCCGAGATGGCCCCGTCCGTGCGGGCGGCCCACCGCGAGGCCTGGGCGAGTGCCGTCCGCCGGGCTTGACCCAAACCCACTCTGGAGATTCCATGGAAAAGCCCACCCCTGCAGCGTTGCAGAGCTTTGAAGCCGCGTGGACCGCCGCCGCAGCCCAGGGCGATGGCGCGGTCGACCGCAAGCGCATGTTTGGCATGCCCGCCGCCTTCGTGAACGGCAACATGTTCATGGGGGTGTTCGCCAACGGCATCATCCTGCGATTTGCCGAGGATGACCGCCAGCGCTTGCTTCAGTCCGACGGAATCGGGCCGTTTTCGCCGCGGCCGGGGGGCAATCCCTGGAAGGACTACATCAGCGTGGATGCCGACCAGTGGGGCGGTTCCGATGAGCTGGGTGCCTGGGCCGCCGCCGCCCGCGCCCACACCGCGAAGATGCCGGTGAAGGTGCCCAAGCCCCGCAAGAAGAAGGCCTGAACCGCGGGACTACTCGTTGACGATGACGTCCCGCTCATCTCTCAAGAGCTTCCAGTAGTCGACCTTCTCGGCGTCCATGGCCCCCGACTTGAGCCACAGGGCAGGGTCGGTGCGGCCGTCCATCGACTGGGTCCAGCGGGTGCGCAGCTGGGCTTGCGTGGGGGCGAGTGCCGCTGGAGTTGCGGCGGGGTTCCAGTCCAGATCGGCGAAGCGTGGGTCTTGTCGAAGTCGGCTGCGGGCGATGGTGCGCACGGCCACGTAGGGATCGTCGACCAGCTCCACCAGCAGCCCCGCAGGCCATTCCGCACCGCTCGCTTCGAGGGCCGCCGGCCAGCCCAGGTGCCATGCCCACACGGCCCGCTGTGCGGCGTCCCCGCGCAAGCCCTGATCGATGGACTGGGGGGCCTTCTGGGGTGGAATGGCGCTCGCTTGACCGTACCACTCGCCCATGTGCTCGGCGGACCACGCAAGGGACTTGTCGAGGTGGCACAGGTTGCAAGCCAGCGGCCGTCCGGAGTCGGCACTGGACGTGGCCGTGGGGGCATCCACCCGGTGGGCGCGCATCACCGTCAGCAGTCCGATGGTGGTGTGGGGCATGTGGCAGTTGAGGCACCGGGCGCCCGTTGATGCGGTGGGGTGGTGGGTGTGGTCCTCCGTGGCCTTGTCGGTGTGGCAGTCCACGCAGACTTGCTCGCCAGCGGGGCTCTCGCCGGTGGCGCTGGGCTTGAGCTGGTCGTTGGGATCGGCGCCGTGCATCTGGTGGCAGCTCATGCACGTCATGCCGCCCTGGGTGGTGCAGGGGCTCGCGTCGAGGCCGTTGAGGTCCCGGCCGGCGATGCGCACGGTGCCGTCCCGCCAGAAGGCATTGCGGAGCACGTTGGGCTCGGCGTCCAGGGCGTCTCGGGCCCCCGGCGGCAGGTCGGCGGCGTGGTCTTCGTCGGCCCACTGCCACACATGGGCGACGGCGTTGAGGTCGTCACCGGGGGTGTAGTGATCGGGCAAGGGGCCGTCAGTGAGGGGCTCCAGCTCGGCGTGGCACTGGCCACACACCCCGTTGGCCCGCTCAGGCGACAGCTCCGTTGGCTGGATGATGTCGTCCACGTCGGTCAGCCCGAGGTGGGCGGCGTAGCGGGACACGGGGCCTTGGTGGCGGCTGGCGTGGGCACGGCCGGGGCCATGGCAGGCCTCACACGCGATGCCCAGCTCCACGACAGAAGCGTCAGCGACGGCGTTCTCGCTGTCCCATGAGCTGAAGGGCTCGACGCTATGGCACCGGTCACACCCGCTGGACCAGCCCTCGGTGTAGGGCTGGTCTTCGGTCACTTCGACGGGCGGCTGCAGGAAGCTGTCCTCTTCGTGGATCCAGCGCTGCTCCCGCACGAACCAAGCAAAGGGCAGCTGGGCGAGGCGGTCGGTGTGCTGCAGGGCCTGGACATAGGCGAGCAGGGCCACGCGGTCTTGGGCACCCAGGCCGCTCTGGGCCATGAGGTGCGTGTCGTCGACGTGGTCATCGCTCAGCAGGTGGGACTGGAGCAGCGACCGGGACAAGCGGCGGCTGTCGAGGCTGACCTTGTCCTCGCTGTGGCAGCTCTCGCAGCGGGCCTTGAAGAGTGCGGCGCCGGCGGACTGGTCGGTGAACGTCCAGGGCAGGGCCATCCAGTAGAGCTGGAGGTGGTGGCTGCCGGTGGTCATCACGACAGGCACTTGCCAGCGCTGGTCGGCCCGGACGCCGGTGCTGCCCATCGCGGGAACATCAACCATGAAGGCATCCCCGTCCCGGTACAGCCGAGTGCGGCGGCCGTCTCGCTCCAGATAGACCTCGTCCCAGGGGGCCAGCACGGTGGTGGCGTTGGCGGGCTGGGTCATCTGGCGGTGGTGGCTGCGGTGCCAGCTCTCCCACTCGGCAGGGTGGCAGCTGCGGCATGCCGATGACGCGACAAAGTCCTCGGATGCGGGATCTTCGGCCGTGGTCGTGCGGTCGCCGGGCCGCTGGGTCTCGGGCGGGGACGCAGGACCGCAGGCGGCGAGGGCGAGCAGCAGGGCTGGGACGGAGTGGCGCACCGGGGGCAGGTAACCGCTGGTCCTGGGGCCGGCGTGGTGCACGGTGACGGGGCGCAGGTCGGGGGTGGGTCGGGCATCGGCTGGGCCGGGGGACCGTTAGGATGGGGCATGTCTGTTGCGCGCTCGCCCCTGTTGCTGTCGATGGTCGTGTGGGGCCTGGGGTGCACCGTGGAGAAGGCGCGCGACAGCGGCACGGTGGTGCGGTGCGGGGGCGATGCCGCGCCCCAGACCATCGAAGAAGCGGTCGAGGTGATCAACGCATTGCCAGCGCCCGTGGATGGACCTTGCTTTGTGCGCAGCCTGGCCCGTCCGTTGGTGGTGGTGGCCTCTTCCAGCATCGTCTCGGCCCAGCCGGCGGTGGGAGAAGCCCGTCCCCGGCTGTTCATTCAGTCGGGGCCACTGATGATGACCTTGGTGCCCGCGGGCACGGGTGCAAATTTGCTTGAGTTTGGTGAGCGGTACGTTGATGACCTGACCCGCAAGGGTGAGCTGGTGTTGCCGGTGGAGGCCCCGCTGGCGCTGGATGCACCGTTCACGCGGGTGGCCCATGAGACCTATGGCTCGACGTGTGCGGTGTGCCATCGGCGCCAAGATGCCCATCCCGACGGTGGAACGGTGAGCGAGGCGATTCGTCCCGAGGGCTGGTACGACGTGCCTTTGGACGAGCTGGCCCACGAGGCGGCCCGGTGTGAAGGGGAGGGCTGTGCGTTGCTGGAAGCGGTGTTTGAGGACGAGGTGGTCCCGGGCAGCTTCCCGGAGCACTGGCCGACGGTGCGGGATCTGGTGCGTTGAGGACGGGGTCGGGCGCTGTGGTGGATGGTTGGTGAGGGTTCGGTGGGGGTGGTTGGGGCATGGATGGCAGCCATCGTCTCCGTTTGGGCCGGCGCGGGTGAGAGGCGGACCGATGCGCATGAAACGCCAGCATGGGTGTGCGGGTGCGGTGCGCCGTCAATGAAGATGATGACTGAGTGGACGTTTTCGTGCGGTGTCCACGCCCAGCAACCCTACTCGCCTCCCCCAACAACTCGCCCGGTGTCCGGCATCGGCCGGTCCGCCGGGTCCACCAAGCCCAGCCAACCCACCAATGCATCGACCAGCGTTGTCGCCCGTGCTTCGGCCCGGTCACTGCGGGCCTGGACCTCCAAGAAGCCCGCCGCCACGCGCACATGGGCCATGCCGCCACCGATCTCCGGGCGACCCTCCACCCAACCCACGACACCCCGGCCCAGCTGGGCCGCGGTGGCCCCGTCGAACCAAGGCGTGCCCGTGTTCGCCAGGACCTCGGCGACCAGGGCGGGATCGGTGCCCAACACAAGCACGCCCGGGGACGCGCCCAGCTCGAGGCCCGCGCCGAAGGGCAATAAGTGACCGCCGGGGGCCGCGCGCAGCTCGGATGTGCTGCGGCCGCCAGAGCGAGCGACACTGCGCAGAATGTCGATAGACCCGGGAATCTCACCGGAGTTGGTGCGCACCGGGAGCACCATCAGTGTCGCGGCGCTGGTGCTGCCCTTAAACGTGGCCAGGGTCACGCCGGGCACGAGCACCAAGCCGGAGCGTGAGGGCACCAGTGCGCCCACAATGCCGAGCCGGTGGGGGAGCTGAGAGCGCTGCAGCCACGGCTGGCCGGTGGCTTCGCTGGGGCTGACCATCACAAGCTGCACGGACGATGGGGCCCGACCGGTCTTGGGCGCCGTCGGTGCGATGGTGCCGGGCTGGGCGCCTTGCCCGGGGGCGAGTCGACGCCAGATGGCCGGTGTGGACGGGCCGTGGGGCATCAGCAGCAGCCGCTGTTCTTCCTCGTCTGGGCCACCCGGCGTGGCCCCCACGTGCACCACGGGGCTGCGCGCAAACACAAGGCAGCCGCTGGCCTTGGGCAGGTCGCCCAGCATCAGCCCGAGCCCTTCGGTGGGGGCGTGATCGGGGGCCACGCCGGGGCTGCGAATGTCGATGTAGTGGACGTTGTTGCTCTCTTCCACCCGCACCCGAATGGGCTCGCCGCCCACGTCCAACATCCACGGACCGCCGGGCGCACCGATGGCCTTGGGCAGCACGGCCTTCATCACCACGTCCGCGCTGCGGGCGTTGCGCAGCGGGATCAGGGCGTGGGTGGCCCCGCCCGCATCGACCACAAGGTCCATGGGCGCGGTGCTGTGGAGGGCGTCCCGCGCGGCCCAGGGCGCTTCCCACGCCGCGGCCAACACCCGGTGCCCGGATGCAGAAGTCGCTGGGTAGCCCGCGAGTGCAGGCACCGCGGCCCAGTCACCTGGGGGGTTCGGCAGTCTGGACAGCTCCGTGCACCGCGCCCGCATGCGGGGGAGGGTGTCTCCCGCGGCATCTTGGCGCAGTGGCGCGGCGAGGTCCACGTCCGCCGCCCGACCGTCGGCGATGCCGAAGGCCACGAGAGACAGGCCGAGCAGTGCAGCAGGAACAGGCATGGGGTCCCGGTATCGCGCCACTGCCCCGGCGGGGGGCGGGCGTCCTCCTGCGGTACAACATGCGGCCTCCGGAGGTCTTCCCGTGTCCCAGTATCCTGAGCTCTTTCTTGGTGGCGTCGTCGAAGAAGGCGGCCCTGACGAGGTCTCTGCACCTTGGCACCTGCGTGCGGACCGGCTGCGCACCCACGCGGTGGTCGTCGGGATGACCGGCTCTGGCAAGACCGGGCTCAGCCTGGTGCTGCTCGAAGAGCTCGTGCGCGCCGGTGTTCCCATCGTGGCCATCGATCCCAAGGGCGACATCGGCAGCCTGGGGTTGTTGTTTCCGGACCTCAGCGAAGAAGGCTTTGGCCCGTGGGTGGAAGGTGGCGCTGGGGCTGAGGTGGCCGCTCGGTGGAAGAAGGGCCTCGACGGCTGGGGACTGGGGGCGAGCGACGTAGCGGGCCTGCGGGACCGGCTGGACCTGCGCTTGCACACCCCCGGCAGCAGCGCGGGCATCGGCGTGAACGTGCTGGGGTCTTTTCGGAGGCCCTCTGAAGCCGAGCTCCAAGACGCTGAAGGGCGACGGGCGGTGGTCTCGGCCACGGTCTCGGGCTTGCTGGGGCTCGCGGGACGCACAGCGGACCCGGTGCGGGACCCGGCCCATGTGGTGCTGTCCAAGATCCTCGACGATGCGTGGGAGCGTGGCGAAGATCCCGATCTGGAAGCCATTGTCTTGGCGCTGGTCGACCCGCCCTTTCAGCGCGTGGGTGTGTTTCCGGTGGACCGCTTCTTCCCGCCGGACGACCGGATGGACCTCGCGATGTCGCTCAACGCCGTGCTGGCCTCCCCGGGCTTCGCGGCGTGGCGTCAAGGTGTGGCCCTCGATGTGGATCGGATGTTTGCGCGGCCCGAGGACAACGGCGGTCGCACGCCGGTCAGTGTGTTCTGCCTCAGCCACCTCGATGAGACCCAGCGGGCTTTCTTCCTCAGCTTGCTGCTCGGCCGCATCCAAGCGTGGAGCCGTCGCCAACCGGGCACCGAGGGCCTTCGGGCAGCGCTGTACTTCGACGAGGTCGCCGGCTGGATGCCCCCCCATCCCCACAACCCGCCGACGAAGGCCCCGCTGCTCTCCCTGATGAAGCAAGCCCGCGCGGTGGGCCTCGGGGTGGTGCTCGCGACCCAGAACCCCGTGGACCTCGACTACAAGGCGCTGTCCAACGCGGGCGCGTGGATGATCGGACGGCTGCAGACCGTCCAGGATCGGGAGCGCTTGCTCCAGGGCATCGGCCGTCGAGACCTGGACAGCACCGTGCAAGGGCTGGACAAGAGACGCTTCTTGGTGCACATCACGGGCAAAGACACGGCGGTCATCGGCAGCCGTCACGCGATGTGCTATCTGCGGGGTCCGCTGACGCCGGTGGAGATCGCTCGACTCAACGAGAATGCTCATTCTGACGCTGTTATGGGGCAGACAGCTCCCGCTGCGCCGCCGCCTGTGCCCCCTCGGGTGGGGGTTGCCGGTCCGCCCCCTGTGCCCCCCCGCCGGGGGCCCCCGCCGGTCCCGCCCCGTCGCAGCGCGAGTCCTCCCCCGGTGCCGCCGGTGTCGCCGAGCAGTGCGCCGCCTCCCGTGCCGCCCATTCCCACGGCCAGTGCGGTGGACGATGGGTTGTTGCCGGCCCCACCGATGGGGGCGCTCGGCTTTGTGGACCCTCGAGTGGTGTTTTCCGCCAAGCTGGACGGTGCGTTTGTGGACCATGCCGAGCCCGCGCGGGCCGATGGCATCCAAGTGTGGCGACCGGCCCTGATGGCGGAGCTTCACCTGCGCTTCGATGAAGACCGGTACGGCTTTGTGTTGGACGAACACCAGCATCGGATCTGGTTCCCGCTGGAGAGCCGCTTGGGGGCCGAACCGAAGTTGGTGGCGTTTGCCGCCGGCGACCTCTTGGACCGGGCCCCTGCGGGAGGCCGCTACGCCCCCGTGCCGGCCTGGTGTGATGAGAGCACCGAGATGCGAGCCCTGGAGAAGGCCGTCTCTGACGATGTGTACCGCACCGAGAGCCGCAGTGCCTTCGTCCACAAGGGACTCAAGCTGCACAGTGCGGTGGGTGAGTCTCGGGAAGCCTTTGAGGCGCGGGCACGGAAGGCCGCGGGTGAGGCCGCCGACGCCGAGATCGCCAAGCTGCAGGACCGGTTCGAGAAGGCGGCCCAGCGGATCGAGACGAAGGTCGCAAAGGTTGAAGACCGCATTGTGGCCCAAGAGGGCATTGTCCAAGCCCGCAAGACCGAAGAGATGGTGGGCATCGGAGAGACGGTGCTCAGCTTCTTTGTGGGCCGCACGCGCAGTGTGGGCACGGCGGTGAGGCGGCGGGGCACAACCAACCGGGCGGCGCAGAAGCTGGACGGGCTGGAGAACGATCTGGAGCGGGCCCAGGACGAGGCGAATGCGCTGGCTGAGGCGCTGGCCGAGGAGGTCGCGGCGTTGCGGCAAGAGGCCGAAGATGACGCAGTGGACGGCATTGAGGGCAAGGACGTACGGCTGGAGCGCACCGACATCCGGGTGGCCCGGTTTGGGATCGTGTGGATCCCCGTGGGTCGTCGGGTCTGAGGCGCGACGGGTGCCCGAGACCTGATCTCGCGCACCTCACCGCTCGCGAGCGGCCGCCGGGCTGGGGAGGGGCGTCCGGCGGCTGTGCTGATGGCGATGGGGCGCACCGGCGCTTCCCTGCTTGGTGAGGTCGGCGGCTGGGGCCCCGCTCGCTCTTTCGGATGGACCTGCCCTGCGGCACTGCCGCTCGCCGCCGGTCGAGCGGGGCCTCCGCTGTGCTTGCACGGACCGGGGGAGCGGCCCGTGGGTGCACGGGGAGGGCGGGGGCGGCCGGTGCGTCAATGTGCCACATGGCGGCTGACAGTGGGACTTGTGATGGGAGGCGGGAACCCGAGGACCCGGCCCTCACATGTCCATGTCTTCCATCATGCAGTGGCTGTCTTCCTCCAAGTCATGGCAGATCATGCCATCGGTCGCACAGTTGGTCTCCACCGCCTCGCCGCCCTCACACTCGGTGAGCACGTCACCATCGCAGCCGGGCGTGCAGGCCGCGCCGGTGTCATCCTTGTCACCGCAAGCCATGAGGGTCAGCAGGGCACCGAGCATCAGTAGCGTTCGCATGTCATCTCCTCTGGGGGCAGGACGTCGCCCCGACCCCCGCCACCTCACCCGCAAGCCCAGCGGGCGCTACGTGGCGAATCGTCGCAGGGGTGTGTGGGCGCTGGGCCTGCTGGTCGCGTGTGTCGAGACCCCGCCCGAGAAAGACAAGGTCCCCGTCGATCCCGCCGAGGTGTGGACGGCCGACCAGCGCTACCTCCTGGAGCTCGAGCCCTCCGAGCGACCCTACGTCGCCGGTGATGACGTGGCGCTGGTGACTGTGGTCTCCGACGGAGACGCCGTCGTCGAGGACGCCACGGTCCGCTTTCGGGCATGGATGCCCGAGCACGGCCACGGGGTGAGCGGCGAGCCCACGGTGGAGACCATCGAGCCGGGCACCATCGAAGCACGCTGGACCTTCCCGATGCCCGGGCGGTGGGAGCTCACCCTGAAGGTTGATGGCGTCGACGGCAAGGACAGCGCAGTGGTGGCCTATGAAGTGGATTGGCGCCCTCGTTCTGCTCGCGGCGCCGCGGCTGGTGTGGGCCGGTGCGTGCTGTGTGGGCTCCACGAGTCCCTTGCCCACGCGCCTGGGGGAGTGTGAGAAGGCCACCGCTGGGGTGGCGGTCAGCGTGGAGCACACCCTCGGCTTCTGGGACTCCTACGGGGCAGCGACGAGGGCCGATGGCTACAAGAGTGACGCAGTGGAGGGTGTTGTCGGGCTCGGCTATCGGCCGAACCGGAAGTGGCAGATCTTGGCTTCGCTGCCTGCGCGGACCACCGTGATGGAAGCGGGCACCTCCCGAGAGCAAGGTGCTGGCGTCGGTGATGCCACCGCCACGGTGCTGTTGGACCCCATCGAAGACAAGCCGCCCGACGCCGGGTTCTTCGCCGCGACGCCCCAGCTGGGCCTGGGCGTGCGGGTGCCCACCGGCCGGGACTGGACCGCCTCGGAGAACCCCATGCTGGCGGACGTCACGGGGCTGGAGCACGGCGCCGTCCTAGCGAGCGTGTGGCTGGAGCGCAGCACGGTGAAGTGGCCCTGGAGTGTGGGCCTGCAAGGTGCGGTGTCGCCGACGGCCCCCGGCTGGGCCCCGATGGGCACGGTGCGGGCATCGGTCGGGCGCTACCTGAGCAGCAAGTGGACGGCGTCAGCCATTGGCGCGGTGGTCGTGAGCCAAGCCGAGGGCGCCACCGCCGACCAGCGCACCCGCCAGACCACGGTGGGTGGCCAGGTGGTGCGGGGCCAGCCGCTGCGGTGGCGTGCGTGGATCGGTGGGTCGGGCCAGCCAGGCATCGGTGGGCTGGGCCGGGCCTCACCGCGCTTGGCGACCGTGACCACGGGGGTGGTGAAGGTCTGGTAGGGGGCGTGGGCAGGCGCTCTTGCGCTGGGGCAGGGGGACCTCGGGATGTCGGGTGGGGTGGCGCTTCAGGCGAGCGCCGCGCCCTGCCTCACGGTGAAGCCGAGGGGCACGAGCGGCCTGGACGCTGGGGCTTTGACGTGACGGTCGTGGGATCCACCCCGTGTCTTGGACCAATGTGGCCTCCGTTGGCGACAAGGCCTCGTTCGTCAAGTACCGTACCCGCTCAGGTTGGCCGTCAGAGGACTGGGAGGAACTATGCTCGGGTTGTTGTTGGCTTTGTCGAGTCAGGCACTGGCCTTTTGTGGCACCTACGTGGCCTCGGCGGGCACCGAGGTCTACAACTCCTTGAGTGAGGTTGTGGTGGTGCGCCAAGGCACCCGCACCACACTGACGATGGCCAGCGATGTCATTGGCACACCCTCGAACTTTGCGATGGTCGTGCCGGTGCCACACGTGGTCCGTGAAGAAGACTTGCATGTCGTCAGCGCAGAAAACATTGAGTTGTTGCGGGCCTACTCAATGCCGCGCTTGGTGGAGTACACGTGCAGCGACTTTGAGCCCCGCTACGCCCACCCGTGTCCATGGATGGAGGAAGGGTGTGGCGACTCCGGCCTCGACTACAGGAGTGATGGTGGCTCGGACGGCGCCGACGGTGGGGGTGGGGGAGATGGCGGGCACACGTCTGTCGAGGTGGAGGCCGAGTACATTGTCGGGGAGTACTCGGTGGTGGTGTTGTCGGCAGAAGACTCCGGTGACTTGCTCCGCTGGTTGGACGACGAGGGCTACGCTGTGCCCGAGGCCACCGCGGACGTGCTCCAGGAGTACATCGACGGCGGCAGCTACTTCCTTGCTGCTCAAGTCCGCGAAGACGCCGGCCTCGTCGAGGGAGACAGCCTGTCCCCCCTCCAGCTTGCGTATGACGCTGAGGTGTATGGCCTGCCGATTCGGTTGGGGACCACGGCCTCGAAGGGCACTCAAGACCTCATCATCTACGCCCTCAACTCCATGGAAGACGGCGCAGTGGGCATTGCCAACTATCCAGAGCGGGCGGTCGAAGACGAGTGCATGTGGGACGGCCAAGGTGACTTTGGCGAGTTCTATGCGGGCCAGTTCAACGACGCCTATGCGCAGGAGCCCGGTGCCATCTGGACCACCGAGTATGCGTGGGAGGTGCAGGCCGGCGCTCAGAAGTGCGACCCGTGCACTGCCCCGCCCCCCGAGGTCAAGCAGATTGCGACCCTGGGCTACGATGCGCCGCCCCGGGAGTCCATACACCTCACCCGCATCCATGTGCGCTACACGCCAGAAGAAGCAACCCAAGACTTGGTGCTCTACCAGAGCCACCAGCGGCCGAGCTCCCAGGCTCGCTACATTGTGTACAAGTCAGAGATGGAAGACCGCTTTCCAACGTGTGGGTTGGGTTGGGCCACCGAGCCGGGGACGTGCACCTTCGTGGACCCCTACGCGGACGTCGAGTGCGTCGCCGAAGCACAGTGGGATGCCCAGTGTGCCGGCGCGTTGCACGATGCCCAGGGCGGGTGTGGCTGTGGCGATGAGTCCTCGAAGTCCTCGGTGGCTTGGCTTGTGGTTGGCCTGGGGCTCCTCGGGTTGCGGAGGCGCCGTTGAGACGCGCACTGCCGCTGTTGGCCCTGGTCCATGGATGTGGTGTGGGCTCTGGAGCGGAGGGTGAAGCACCATTTGGTGGCCCCTACTCGCTGAGCTGTGTGCCCAATGTGTTCTTCGAAGATCTCGACGGAGACGGCTTTGGCGTCGGCACGAGGGGAGTGCCTGGAAGCTCCTGTCGGCCCCCCGCCCACCACGCGGAACGCAACGGCGACTGCGATGACCGGTCCAGCGGCGTCCACCCCAACGCCGCGGAGATCTGTGACGGGCGGGACAACGACTGCGACGGGCTTGTGGACGATGCGGACCCCGAGGTGGTCGGTCGAACCCGGTGGGCACGGGATGCGGATGGCGATGGATACGGCACAGACGAGCTGGTTGCGGAGGCCTGCGAGGCCCCTGCCCACACCGCATCGGTGTTGGGCGACTGCGACGATGCCAACTCGGGCGCCCACCCCGGCATCGCGGAAGACACCACCGATGGGTTTGACAACAACTGTGACGGACTGGTCGACGTGCGAGGCTTGCTGACGGGCACCTGGTCCCGCGCTGACGGTGGCGGCGGCTGGGCAGGAGAGGGGGAGTGTGCCGAGGAGTGGGTGGTCGAAGCCACGTGGCGCCCGATGGTGTGTCCCGACTGCGACTTGTCGTTCTGGGTGTCGGATGACGAACACGAGTGGACGGGCAGTGGGCGCCGCGCTTGTCGGCTGCCGGAGGCGGCCTTCGGCATCGGTGCGCTGGCGGATGAAGCGGGTGAGCTCTACCTTGTGTTTATCTTCGAGCAGGAGAGTGGGTCGAGCTACTACTCCTATTATGGCTACTATGGGTACAGTGAAGACATTCCGATTGAGCCTTATTACCTTCAGCGCTTTCCCGAGGTTCCGGTCGCTTGGGATGGGACCACGCTTGCCTTTGAGTGGGGCCCATCGGGTGTGCCGGCGAGCTTGGACGACGGCCGCTTTGAGCCGGCGGATGCAGAGGTGTTTGGGGCGACTGTTGAGTAGCCTTGGGGACGTTGACCGCACCGGGTGCAGGCGTTGACTGCGCACCGCTCGATCCCGGTAGACGGGTGGCCGGCGTGGAGCTTGCGGAGCTCGGCAGTGGTTGGCGCTGGCCTCGGTCACACTGCGGTGGCGTGTGCGCTCGAAGACTGCGGTCAGCAAGGTGCCAGGGGACGGCAGGGTCGGGATCCACAGACGAGACCGTCGGATCCGGTTGCTCTCCACGCTCCAGATCGCCGGTCTCGTGGCGCGCTTCAAGTCTTCGCTGGGAATGCACCCCAATGGTGCTTCTCGTCACTTTGGCGCACACGCACGCCGTTCGCCCGCGGGATACGATCCCGTGAACGCCCTCCCCGGAATCTCGATGATCCGTGCCATCCCACTCGCCCTCCTGCTTCCCCTCCTCGCCGCCTGCACCGCCGACACCGAGAAGGCTGCCGCCGATGGCACCGCTGAGGATGGCACAGCCGACGGGGCTGACGGGACCAGCGATGGTGGAGATGGCTCGGGCGAAGACGGTGGTGGTGATGACGGCATGAACGACGGCGACGACCCGCTGTATGGCCCCGAGAACGCCTGGCCCCACGCCAACCTCTCCGACGTGCCCCCGGATCTGGAGGGCACAGGCCGCGGCGTTGGCGATGTGTTGCCCAACTTTGCGATGACCGATCAGAATGGCGAAGACGTCGAGCTCTACCAGTTCTATGGCCGGGTGGTGCAGCTCGTCCTGTTCGCCGAGTGGTGCGGCCCCTGCAAAGAAGAAGCGCCCGCCATCGAAGCGGCCTTCCGGAACCTCTCGGCGGATGGGGTGATGGTCATCAGCGTGATGATGGAGCAGAACGACGGCTCGACGCCCGACGTCGCGGCGGTCAACCGGTGGGTCGATGCCTACGACGGCACCCACGCCCACCTCGTGGGGCCGGCCAACCTCGCGGGCAGCATTGAGGGCGGCTACCCGACGCTGCCCGTGCTCCGTCGCGACATGACCGTGGCGACCACCGACAACTTCCCGTTCAGCGAAGACTACCTCGCCGACTTGGCCGCCGAGTAGGTCCACAACTCAAGACTGTGCGCTGGGCTCGCCCCCTCCATGCCCTCGCATTGGGTTGCGTCAAGGACTCGGAAAGTCTGCACTCCAGACCGCACACTGGGCCACTGCCGGGGCAAGCTGAGGATGCCGATGGGAGGCCTCGCTTGAGCTCCCCCGGCGGAGGCCCTCTTGCTGCTCGTCACCGGTGCCAGCGGAAACGTCGGACGCGCGCTCCTGCCGGAGCTGCTGCCCCGTCTTGCTGCGGCCGGCCACGGTGACGTGGTCTTTGGTGTGCGCAATCGAGCCGACGCCCGCCGGCGCTTCGCGGGCACCCCCTTGGCCGACGTGCACAGCATCTCGATGGATCTGGTCGGACCTCGTCCCCTCGCAGCGATTGACGGCATGTCCATCCGAGGGGTGCTGCACCTCGCCGCCGAGACACGCAGCGGGCAGCTGGCGCGCAACCTGCGCGTAAACCGCGATGGCACCGCCGCTCTCGTCGGTCTCGCCCGCGAGCGGGGCCACATCCCCTTCATCCACTTCTCCACGCCGCTGGCCCAGTCCCGGCGGCCCTCTCCCTACGGCGTCAGCAAGCAAGCCGCCGAGCATGTGGTGCAAGACTCGGGCCTGCCCTACGCCATCTTGCGGCCCCAGTTTTTGATGTCCCCCCTGCGTCCAGGCATGGACGGGGGCTTCGCGCGCCTCGTGTCCCTTGCCCAGCTGCCGGTGTTGCCCTTCCCCGACCCCGATCTGGTCCTGGCTCCCCTGTATGTGGGCGATCTGGCCGACGCGGTGCTCGGGTGGCTGAGCCACCGTCCGGCGGGTGATGTCTGTGCGATGCGCGGGGACCCCGTCACCTTCCGCGCCTTCTACCGGGCCGTCCGGCGGCTGCACGGCCGGGGACCGCGCCTGTTGTCCCTGGGCATCAGTGCCGCACGCATGCAACGCTGGGAAGCTTTTGCCCGATGCGCCACCCGTCGGGATCCCAGCTGGGGATTGCTGGGTGGCCACGACGCCTCGAACACGGCGGATGGGGGCTTGCTGCGGGGGCCGACTCCCTTCAACATCGCCCTCGAGCGCTGCCTACGGGCTGCTTGACAATGACCTAAGTCACGATGTTTTCGTGAAGTTGGGCCTCTTGTGTTCTCCAGCGGTGCTGGCCGCGGTGCCGGGCACCGCCGACGCCCGGACGGCCGCGGGGCGAGTCCCGCCTGTGCCCAAGCCCACCGTCGTGGACCCAGGGCAACGATAGAGCCCCCCCGAGCAGCCGCATGGTGCGGGCCTGCCACTGTCCGTTCGCTGAGAGCCCCCCATGCCGCCCAGCCTTGGTGCCTGCCGCTCGGGTGGGGTGTGTTCGCTGTGGCCGGTCTCGTGACCCCGACTCCCCCGCCAGTGAGTGACCGACCGGCCCGCGCCTTGGCGGCAGTCGCGGTGGTGCTGGGCGGGCTCGGGTTGTCTGTGGTGGCGTCCTGGCCGCTCGCATGGTGGTCCGGACAGGTGTTTGTCTCGTCGCCGGACATGCCCGACCTCAACACGGCCATGTGGCTGCCGTGGCACCTGTCCGAGTCTTTGCGCCTGGGCCACAGCCCCTTTGACGCGCCGGGCCTGCAGTATCCGTATGGCCAGCGGATCACACTGCTCGTCTGGAACCTGGGCATCCAAGTGCTCCAGCTCCCGCTGTACTGGATGCTCGACCCGGTGCGGGCCTACAACCTGTCCCTCATCGCCCTCGGCGCCGGCAATGCCCTCGGCGGCTACGCGATTGGACGAGCCTTGGTGCCCGATGGCGGCCGGGCACCGGCACTGGCGGCGGCGGTCTTGCTGGTGGCCAGTCCCTTCGCCTGGAATGAGCTGGCCCAGGGTCGGGCAGAACAGGGCTTCTTGGGCTTGTTCGCTCTCGTCATCGCCGCCACTGTCCACCTGCACCGGGATCCCGACCGACGGGTGGCCGTCCTCGCGGGGCTCGCCTGGGGAGCAGCGGGGCTCTGCTACTGGTTCTACGGCTACTTTCTGGTGCTGGTGGTCGGCCTTGTGTGGGTCGCCGCCTTGGGGCAACGGCGGCTTGGGGTCGCCCGAGCGCTGGCCCTCGCCGGCGGGGTGGCGGCGTTGGTTGCTGCCCCCGCCGCACTGCTCATCATCGTCGAAGCGGCCGCCTCCAGCTCGGTCTACCAAGTCAGCCAAGCCCCCAGCGCGGACCAAGCACGAACACTCGCAAACGTCGTGAACATGGCCTCTCTCGGGCTTGCCCACTTGAGCCCTTGGCCGTTGTCGCCCCCGGACCAGCTCCGGGAAGTGGTGCCCATGATCTCGATGGGCGTGGTGCTCGCGGCGGTGGTGCCGGGCATCGGTCGGCGGGCCTGGGGCATGGCGGCGCTGGCCATCACGGGTATTGTGCTCGCGCTCGGTCCGACCTTGCAGTGGACCCCCCAGGTGCCCGTGACCGTCGGCGCCGGGTCCACCCTCCAGATGCCCCTTGTGGTGCTGCAGGACGTGCTTCCCGGCTTCAGTCGGATGTGGTGGCCCTACCGCTTCCAGGTCTTCTGGGTGGTGGGTGCTGCGGGCTGTGCGGCGGCGGTGGCGGCGCTCCCCCGGCGGGGGCTGGTGCGATGGATCTTGGCGGTGGTCCTGTCGCTCGTTGCGCTGGGGGAGCTGCGTGCCGCCCAGTCCTCCACCCGTGGGGGGCTCGTCTGGGACGCGCCTGTGCGTGTGGCCTCGACCCCCTTCTTTGACGCCCTCGGGGACCATCCGGGCGAGCAGCCCTTGCTGTTCTTGCCCTACCAAGCGCCCAGCACCGGCCGGGTGGGGTGGCAAGTGCGCCATCGCCAGCCCATGAGCATCGGGCTCGCCGACTCCGATGACCTGCTGGTGCCCGTTGCCGTGCAAGAGGCCATCGCCGCCGACCCGGCGCTCACGTGGCTCAAGGCCCTCGGCCGACGCGAGGCGGTGGGCGGACCTCCGCTGACGGGGACGGCGCTGCGGGCCCACCTCAAGGGACTGGGTTTTCACCACGTGGTGTACTGGCGCTCCCCGCCTCAACCGGGCCAAGATGACCTGTACCGGGACGTCTTCGGGGGGCCACCGGACCATGTCACCGAGCTGGTGTGGGCCTGGACGCTGTGACGGTTGGCGCCGCGCTCACTGTCCGAGCACGCGGGCCTTGAGGTACTCCCAGTTCATTCGGGCGATGTGGCTCAGCGAGATGCTCTGGGGACACGTCACCGTGCAGGCGCCGGCGAGCGAGCAGTGGCCGAAGCCCTCCTTGTCCATCTGGTCGACCATGCCGCGGGCCCGGGCGCCGGCCTCGGGACGACCCTGGGGGAGCTGGGCGAGGTGGGAGATCTTGGCTCCCGTGAACAGGGCGGCGCTGGCGTTGGCGCAGCTCGCCACACACGCCCCACAGCCGATGCACGCCGCCGCATCGAGCGCGGACTCGGCCACGGCGAGGGGGATGGGGATGCTGTTGGCCTCGGGCGCGCCGCCCACGGGGGTCGAGACGTAGGCACCGGCTTGCATGATGCGGTCCAGCGCCGAGCGGTCCACCCGCAGGTCGCGGACGACGGGAAACGCCGCCGCGCGAAAGGGCTCGACGGTGATGGTGTCGCCGTCGCGGAAGGTGCGCATGTGGAGCTGGCAGGTGGTGGTGTTGTCCAGCGGACCGTGGGCCCGGCCATTGATGACCACACCACACTGGCCGCAGATGCCCTCGCGACAGTCGTGGTCAAACTCGATGACCGGCTCACCGTCGCGGACGAGCTGCTCGTTGAGGTGGTCAAGCATCTCCAGAAAGGACATGTCGGGATGGATGCCGTCGAGGGGGTAGTCGACCAAGCGGCCGGGCTGGTCCCGGTCTCGCTGGCGCCAGATCCGCAGGTGCAGGCGCAGGGTCATCGGTAGCTCCGGGCCTGCAGCTCCACCGCGTCGAAGTGCAGCGGCTCGGTGTGGTGCACCGGTGGCTGGCCCTCGCCGGTGAAGGCCCAGCAGGAGACGTGGCAGTGGTCCGCGTCGTTGCGCAAGGCCCCGCCGTCTGGGCCTTGGTGCTCTTCTCGAAAGTGGGCACCACAGGACTCTTCTCGCTGTAAGGCGTCCCGACAGACAAGCTCCCCCAGCTCCAGGTAGTCGGCCACGCGCCCGGCCCGCTCCAGCTCGCCGTTGATCTCGTCGGCGGACCCCGTCACGCGCACCTCTATCCAGAAGCGCTCGCGCAGGTTGGCAATGTCGACAATGGCCTGCTCCAGACCACTCTGGCTGCGAGAGACCCCGCAGTGCTGCCACAAGATGCCGCCGAGTTCCCGGTGAAACTCTCGAGCGGTTCGGTGGCCCCCCACACGCAACAGCCGGTCCAGCCGGGCTTGGACCGCTGCTTCAGCTTCTGCGAAGGCTGGGTCATCGGGGGAGGGTCGGGGCGCTTGGATCTGGTCGGCGAGGGTGCGGCCCAAGGTGGTCGGCAACACAAAGTAGCCGTCGACACACGCTTGCAGCAGCGAGTTGGCCCCCAGGCGGTTGGCGCCGTGGGTGGAGAAGTTGCACTCACCGATAGCGAAGAGCCCGGGAATGGTCGTCATCAGCTCATAGTCGACCCACAGTCCGCCCATCGAGAAGTGGGCCGCCGGCGAGATCTTCATCGGCTCTTCGTACGCGTCCACGCCGGTGATCTGCTTGTACATGCGAAACAGGTTGCCGTAGCGGCTGTGGATGGGGTCGCGGCCCTGCTCGGCGATGGCGTCGGCAAAGTCGAGATAAACAGCATTCGCCAAGGGTCCCACCCCGTGGCCCACGTTGATGCGCTCCCGCACGGCCCGCGAGGCGATGTCCCGGGGCACGAGGTTGCCGAAGGCCGGGTAGCGGCGCTCCAAGAAGTAGTCGCGCTCGGCCTCGGGAATGTCCTTGGGCACGCGGTCATCACCAGCGGTGAGGGGCACCCAGATCCGCCCGTCGTTGCGCAGCGACTCGCTCATCAGGGTGAGCTTGGACTGGTGAGGGCCGGATTGTGGAAGGCTGGTGGGGTGGAATTGCGTCCAGCTTGGACACGCCAGCAGCGCACCCTTGCGGTGGGCCCGCCACAGTGCCGTGCCGTTGCATCCCGCTGCCATGGTCGACAGGTAGTACAGCGTTGCGTAGCCGCCCGTCGCGAGCACAACGGCATGGGCGGTGTGGCGCTCCAGCTCCCCGGTGTCGAGGTTGCGCGCGATGACTCCCGCGGCACGGCCATCGACGACCACAGTGTCGAGCACGTCATGTCGGGCATGCAGGGTCACCCGTCCGGCCGCGATCTGGCGGTTGAGTGCTGAGTATGCGCCGAGCATGAGCTGCTGGCCGGTCTGGCCCCGTGCGTAGAAGGTCCGCCGCACCTGCACGCCACCAAACGATCTATTTTTAAGGGAGCCACCGTATTCTCGGGCGAAGGGCACACCTTGGGCCACGGCCTGGTCGATGAGGGCGCTGGAGCACTCCGCCAGCCGGTACACGTCGGCCTCGCGGGCGCGAAAGTCGCCCCCCTTGAGGGTGTCGAGGAACATCCGAAACACGCTGTCGCCGTCGTTCTGGTAGTTCTTGGCCGCGTTGATGCCCCCTTGGGCGGCGATGGAGTGGGCCCGGCGTGGGGAGTCCTGAAAGCAGAATGACGTGACGTTGTAGCCGAGCTCTGCGAGCGAAGCGGCGGCGGCACTGCCGGACAAGCCCGTGCCCACAACGATGACGGTGAGCTTCTTCTTGTTGGCTTCGCTGATCAGGCTGCACGTGGACTTGTAGCGGCCCCACTTGTCGCGGAGTGGTCCTGATGGAACACGGTTGTCGAGCAGGCGGTCTGCGGGATTCAGAGGAGAAGACACGGTGCCACCAGCCTTGGGTCAGTGCTGGAGATGGACCACGAGGGCCACGGCGCAGAAGCCCGCCGTGATCGTGGTGCTGAAGAGGATGCCGGCGAGCCGGGCGAGGCGCTGGAGGCGGGGATGGTGCAGTCCGAGGGTCTGTGCGGCGCTAAACACACCGTGCAGCAAGTGAAAGCCAAGCGCGATGAAGGCGATGATATGTACAGACACGTACCATCCAGCCTGAAACGCGGTCACCACCACGGTGTAGAGGTCCCGCTTGCCTGCGGCGTCGACTGGGACCTCACCGAATGTGTACACAAACCAAAAGTCCCGCATGTGCACGACCAGAAACACCAGGATGAGTGTGCCCAGCAGCGCCATCTGGCGGCTGTACCAGGGGCTCAGCGCCCGCCGTCGGTCGACATGTGCGCGGGGTCCTGCGGCCCGTCGGTTGAGCGCGGCGATCCAGAACCCATCGAGGATGTGGGCCACCATTGCGGCGTAGAGTCCCCAGGCCACACCCTTGATGAGCAGGCTCTGGGAAAGCAGCTCGCCATAGGCGTTGAACAGTGGTTGGGCGTCCGCCGGGGGCAGCAACAAGATCAGGTTGCCGCCCAGGTGGACCACCAAGAACACGCAGAGAAACAGTCCCGTCAGCGCCATCACCGCTTTTCGCAAGAGCGTCGACACGGGTGAGTTCCTTGGCTGCGGGGCGGGGCGAGGCACGGGTGGGGGGCGCGCGGAAGCTATCACCCTCGACCGCTGCCCACGCCGATCCGGGCAACCGGGGACCAGTGGACTATGATGGTCATGTCCTTGATCTCAGGAAGCCCATGTCCGCTCTCCTCTTTGCCCTGCTGATGCCGGTCTACGCGGGGTCCGATGCCTGCGCCCTGCCGGAGGGCTGGCTGTCGGTCGAGGTGGACGGCAACCGCCGCGGCTGCGCGTGTGTGGGGCTGGGGCGCACGGCGGAAGGCGGCATGGAGGCGCTTGTGCGGGGCACGTGCGCGGTGGAGCTGACCGTCGACGCCACAAGCTGCGGCAGCCCCTTGCGCTTGCTCCTGCAACAGCCGGCAGAAGGCGAAGACGAGCGCCGCTACCCGCTGACCTGTGCCGACAAGGGCCCCCTCGGGGGCGAGATTCGTGCGCTGAGTGCCCGCCGCGTCCGCTGAACCCAAGCTGGGACGCTTGACCTGAAGACCGACCTGGTGACCCTTGTCCCCTGACCGCTCCCCCTTTGGTGCGCTGCCCCGCGGCGACCTGCCCATTGATGACCTGCGCGATGATGTGGTGGCGGCGTTTGCTCGGGGCCCCGTCGTGCTCTCGGCGCCCACGGGCTCGGGCAAGTCCACCCAAGTGCCCCGCTGGCTCGGCCGTGTGGGACCGGTGGTGGTGGTGGAGCCCCGAAGGGTGGCGGCCCAGTCGCTGGCGGCCCGGATTGCCGAGCTGGAGGGCGTGAAGCTCGGTGCAGAAGTGGGCTTTGTGGTGCGCGACAAGGCCGTCATCAGCGCCCAGACCCAGATCTGCTTTGTGACGCCGGGCATCGCGCTGCGGTGGTGGGCGGACGGGCGCATGGACCACGTGCACGCGCTGGTGCTCGATGAATTCCACGAGCGGGGCATGGACCTCGACCTGCTGCTCGCCTTGGCCCGCGCCAGCCAGCAACCCCGCGTGCTCGTCATGTCGGCCACGCTCGCCGGTGACCGCATCGCCGAGTATGTCGGCGGAGAACACCTTCAGGGCCTGGGTCGGCTGCATCCGGTGGACATCCGCTACCTGCCCGGCGGCACGGTGTTGCCCGATGGCCGAGGCCTCGAAGATCGTGTGTTGGCGGCTATTCAGGCGGGCAGGGACATCCCCGGCGACGTGCTCGTGTTTTTGCCCGGAAAGGGCGAGATTCGCGCGCTGGAGGCCCTGCTGTCCGGCGGCCCCGATGAGGTGCTGGCCTTGCACGGGGGCTTGTCGCTGGATCGGCAGCGGGCGGTCTTTCATCCGGGTGCTCGCCGTCGGGTGGTGCTGGCGACGAACGTGGCCGAGACCAGCCTGACGATTCCCCGCATTGGGCTGGTCATCGACAGTGGGCTGGTGCGACGCACGCGGTACCGGTCCGGGCGGGGCTTCCTCACGCTGTTGCCGGTGGCCATGGACGCCGCCGACCAGCGGGCGGGACGGGCGGGACGCTTGGGACCGGGCGTGGCCATGCGCCTGTGGCGGGCGGACGCCCCTCTCGACGCCGCGACACCCCCGGAGGTGCTCCGGGAAGACCTCACACCGCTGATTCTATCAGCAGCGGCGTGTGGCAGTGCCGACCTCAATGTGGCCTTCCTCGACCCGCCCCCCGCCCATGCCATCGATGTGGCCCGCGACAACCTGAGCCAGCTCGGTGCGCTCGACGACAACGGGCTCACGGAGCGGGGGCGGCGCTTGTTTGGCCTGCCACTGGATGCCCACCTGGCGCGCCTTCTGGTCGAGGGGGAGGCTCGGGGCACGCTGGATCTGGTGCTGCCGCTGTGTGCCGGGTTGTCGACGTCCCGGCCGCTGTGGCGGTTCCGTCCCGAAGACCCAGCGGTCGACCTGGGGGCCGTTGGCTGTGACGCGGTGGCCATCATCCGGGCGGTGCGCCACGGCACCGTGCGGGACCACGGGCTCGACCCCAAAGGACTCGACGAAGCACGCTCTGCGCTGTCCCGGTTCTGCCGTGTGCTGGGCCTCTCTCGACGAGACCTGGACCGGTCGGAGAAGGTGGACCGCCGGGCCCTGGCCGACACGGTGCTCGCGGCTTGGCCCCGATGCGCCCACATCAAGCGGGACCGCAAGCGCAACGTGGCCTGGGCCAACGGGGGCACCGAGCTGAGCCTGGGCCGGGGCTCGGTGGTGGACGGCGACGATCACGACTGTGTGCTGGTGCTCGAAGACCGGGCCTTCACGCCCAAGCCCCGCAAGGACCAGATCTGCATCACCGCCGCGATGCCGGTGCCCCTGGCGTGGCTGGTTGCGGCGGACCGGGGACGGGAGGTGCTGCAGCAGACCCTCTTGAAGAAGGGCCAGATCTTGGGGCGCATCGACCGGGTCTACGCCGGACGGGTGATTGCGTCCCGTGAGGAAGAGCCCGTGGGGGAGCTGGCCCGGGCGGCGGTGGCCCGGCTGGTGCTCGACAATCGTCTGTTCAAGGGCACTGCGGCGAAGCTGCGCCGTCGGCTGGAGCGCCAGGACCTCCACGCGCGCTTGAGCGGGAACACGGTGGAAGTGGTGGAGCCCAAGGCCTACCTGGAGGAGCGGCTGGCGACGCTGGGGCTCGAGACGTGCGACGAGCTGTCGCTGCTCGTGGGGGACGACCTGCTGCCGGACGCGCTGCCGCCGTGGGAGCGGGACGCGCTGGACCGAGAATTCCCGGCCAGCCTGGACATTGGGGACGCCCGCTACCGCATCAGCTACGCGCCGGCGACGTCGGTGGCGACGCTGCACCAGGTGTCGGGCACGCGAAAGCTGGCCCCGCCGGTGCGGCTGCTGCCGGTGCTCAAGGGGTGGCGCATCGACTGGGAGCACAAGAACCGCACGCAGCGGCTACGGCATTAAACCTCACTCCCCCCGCGCCTCCGCCCAGAGCTGCAAGAACCGCTCCGACGAACGCAACATCGGGTCAAAGTCCACCCCCAGCTCCGCCACCCGCTGCCAGTGCTCCGGCAACAGCCCCGGGTGGGCCAGGCCCCGTGTGTCGATGTCCAGCATGTCCTCGCGCTCCGGTCGGCATCGCTTGCGGCCATGCACCGGCAACGAGTGGGACACCCAGCCGTTCCAGTCCGAGGACCAGCCCGTCGCCAAGCGGGTCCACTGGGCTTCGGTGAGCTCCTCCGCGTCCAATTCAGGGTCCCCAAAGATGGTGCCCACATTGTCCAAGATGGTCTGTTGTACGGTGTTATGCTGCCATGCCCACGCTTCGAGGGTCCGCCAACACATGCCGTCGGGGGCCGGCCCGGTCGCGGACTCTTCTGTCAGCTTTCCAGCTGTTAACGCCACCGAGAACACCCCACCCAGGCGGTAGATCTCCACCAGCTGGGCGTCGGTGATGGAGAACTCGCCCCGGCGCACCCGGTCCAGTGTGTTGTGGGTCAACACCGGCGGGATCTGGTGGGCCGCCGACACCTCGAGTGCGTCCTCCAGCGACGCGGGCGACATGTGGGAGTAGTCGACCAGAATGCCCGCCGCATCGAGGGCCATGATGGATGCCTTGCCGTGCTCGGTGAGCCCCCGTCTCTCTCCCCGCCGTCTGGCCCGGGTGCCCCAGCGGTTGACCACCGGCCCCAGGCCCCCCTCCAGGATGTCGGCCCCACCAAACTCACGGTCCCGCAAGTGGATCAGCGTCACGAGGGCCACGCCCTGGTCTGCCCAGAACTGCGCGTCGTCGGGCTGCCACAGCAAGTGGTGCCCCCCCTCGATGCTGTGGATGATGACCATCTTTTTGGTGGTCGACAGCAGCGCCCGGGCCTCGGTAGGACTCGTGGCAATGGCGTAGTCATCACTGTTCTCATCGACGAAGTCTTCGACGTACTTCAGCTGCTTGAGGATCAGTCGCCGGGCTTGTCTTGGGTTGCGGGCCCGCTCCGCCGCCATCGCAGCGGCCAAGAAGATGCGCACCTCCGACCCGCCGAGGCTGGGCTGGCTCACCGTCTGGCGGAACTGGTGTCGCCACGTCCGCCGGCGCAGCTCCCGATGGGTGAGGCCCCGCCCAAACATCTTCCAGGGGATGTGCATCGCCGGATGGGCTTGCCAGTCGATCTGCACCCGCACCTCTTCGCCAGGTGCTTCGGCGGGCACCTCAGCATGGGCAAGGAACAGAGTCCCCATCAACAGGACAATCACAGCAGCATCCTTCGGTGGAGGCGGTCAGGGTGTCGCCCGCTCCAGCACCTCAGCCAAGGAGAAGGCCTGAAGGCGCTCCCCCAAGTCATCCTTGACCACCAACAGCCCCGCGTCCGGCAGCACCAGCAGCGAGCGGATGTAGGCGAACTCGCCCGGCGCGACCCCAAGCTGGCCGATGGCGCCCAGAAAGCCCCACTGCTGGTCCGGGTCCAACAACCGCTCGGTGTCGCTGGCGTCGAAGACCATGATCGCGCCCCGGTAGGGGTCGGCGATCAGCACCACGGGGGGATCGGCGAGGCTTGCCATGCCGCCCACCAGGCGGTCGACCGTGCCCGGTTCTTCGTCGGAGACATCGGCGGTGGCCGGAGCGGTGATGCTGCCCCGCCGTTCCCCGGTGGCCAGGTCGAGGGCGGCCACGGTGCCGCTCTCGGTGGCGGCGATCAGTGCGAGGCCCCGAATCCCCGCGAGCTGGCGGGGGCCCGACAGTGCGCCGTCCTCCCCGTCTTTGGCGTCCCAGCGGGGCAAAAGGTCGGCGGTGTAGGCGTTGACTTGGTTCTCCCGACGCAGCCCCACGAGCACCGTTCCGTCGTCGAGCACCGTCAGGTTGTACGGGGCGACCTCGCCAAGCTCAAGGATGCGTGTGGGTTCTCCGGTGGTCAGGTCCAGCGACGACAGCGCAGCATTTGCCGGACTGGCGAACCACAGCTCGCCCTCCAAGGACGTCGTGAGCCCCGCAACCGTCGCCGCCCCGTCCGACGCGGGCACAAAAGCGGGCACGCTGCGCAGTTCGAGCTGTTCCCCGGTCTCGATGCTCAGCCGCACCAGGCCACCATCGTCGGGAATGACTACCCACAGGCCATCTTCGCGGGGAGTCATGCTGCCGATGGCCCCGTCCCAGGTCCAGGTCCAGACCGGCGTGAGAACCTCTCCCTCGTCGACATCTTCGTTCTGGTCGTCCGGCGTGTAGCCGCTGCACGCCGTGAACGATCCACTGCCGTCGGGGATGCGGCACCACGACCGCCGGGCCAGCGGCTCCACCCAGCTCGTGCTGTCTTGGACCGTGCCCGTGTGGTCGACAAGCTGGAGGGCATCGGCTTCTTGGAGCCGGCAGTCCAGGGCTGCCCCCTCCCAGATCGCCAGCCGGCCGCCCGCCGACAGCGCCCCATCGTCGGGGAAGGGGAAGCGACAGCCGCTGTCTGATTCTAGCGTCCAGCCCGCGAGAGTGCCCTCGACATCGCCGATGTTGATGACTTCCACAAAAGCGGGGGCGCGGCTGTGGACCTCGTTGATGCGGATGGTGGCCGTGCCCGCGGGCGTGGTGTCCTCGGGGCTGGACGTGCCGGTGTCCCCTTTGGGCCGCACGTGCTCCAGGTCCTTGCTGCACCCTAGGCTGGTGCCCAGAGTCACCACCAACAGGGCGGAGTGGGCCCTCATCGGTCGTCCGGCGTGTCCAGTGTCACGACCACCGTGCTGAGCGTCTGGTCGCGGAGCAGCACGTATGGGTTGTTGGCCGCTTCCACAAAGACCGGGCCGGCCGCCGTCTCGACCTCGACCCACACAAACACGTCCTGACCCCGAGCTGAGATGCCCCGGACCGTGGCGGAAAACGGCACGGCACCATCGGTGAGGAGCGTCTCGGCCGACAGCGGGGCCTCGTCGAAGGGGGTGCGGCGTTCGCGGTCGGGGCCGTACAGATCGTAGCCTTCCGATGCCCAGAGCTCGACCACCAGAGACGTCTCGGCGTCCACGGCCATCGTCCCTGGTCGCACTTCCCCAGCGAGCACCGCTTGGGTGGGCTCACCGGGCCCCGCGTCGGCCTGGCCACTGTCGAGAGTGTCCTGTCCCACGACCTCTTCGGCGAAACAGGTGCCGTCATCCTGCAGCACATAGCCTTTGGTGCAGTCCCGACAGCCGGGCATCAAGCCGAGCGCGCCGAGGCTCACGGCGAGCAGCCGCAAGGCGTGGGGGATGGGCAGTGGGCGGACCATGGGCACTCCAGGCGCACAGTTTCGCACGAACACCCGGTTGGGGCACCGTCGATGGCGGATTGGCATGGAATCGCTGCCAGTCCAGCGGGGGGATCGGGAAGCCGGCGGCACTTCGGATAGACTGGGACGGCGCTTCGGGTGCGCAGGGAGTGCGGATGAAGCAACGAGTACACTTGATGCAGCGGTTCCCCCGGACGGTCCTTCGGCGCGTGTGCTTTCTCGGACTTGTGCTGGCCACCGGCTGCGAGCGGGACCACGTGCTGGACGTGAAGACTGGTGAGGCCGCGTTTCTGGGCTTTGAGGTCGAGTCCGCAGCAGCGGGCGAGCTGGCATCGGGCACGGTGTTCTTCGCGGATGCATCCAACCGGGACCACCCCCGCATCGTGGAAGTGAACCGGGCGGGCGAGGTGGTCTGGCAGTACCGCGTGCCCCCCGAGCTGGTGCTGGCGACGAGCCTCATGGACGTGGCGCCCACCCCCGGCGGCGGCGCACTGTTCGTGGTGGACGGCGTGGGGGCCTTCGAGGTGGACGCCGAGGGCGAGCTGGTCCATGCCTTCGAGAGCATCCAACCGTCCCATGACATCGACCTTCTCGACGATGGCAGCTGGTTGCTCACGAACGGCTGGGCGCGGATGGGTGAGCCCCACTTCATGATCGTGACGCCAGAGGGCGAGACCACGTGGGAGTGGCTCGGCTTGGACCAGTACGGGATGCTGCCATATACGGACATCTACCGAGAAGGCTGGATGCACGCCAACGCCGCCCAGCGCCAGCCCGACGGCAGCATGCTGGTCTCGCTGCGCAACTTCTACCGGGTGGTGATGCTGGACCCGGCAGGGGATCCGGTGTGGGAGATCCAGTTCGA
The DNA here is from genome assembly GCA_942491145.1 of Myxococcota bacterium. Taxonomy (GTDB): domain Bacteria; phylum Myxococcota_A; class UBA796; order UBA796; family UBA2385; genus CAXQUZ01. The sequence continues at coordinate 120,258 of CALOBC010000040.1, forward strand.
TGAGATCGACCCGGATGCCTACGATGCCGGAGAGTACGACGTGGTCGAGGGCCGCAACCCCCACGAGCCTGAGCTGACCCCCGATGGCACCGTGCTGGTGGCCCTGCACCGTCCATCCCAAGTGGTCGAGGTGGACGTGGAGACCCAGGAAGTTGTCTGGCGCTGGAGCCCGCCCGATGACGACGGCGCAACCATTCGCGACGCCAACCGCCTGTCCAACGGAAACACTCTGGTGACGGCCGCTCACGCCATCTTTGAGCTGTCGCCGGATGGCGCGGTGCTCTGGAAGCTGCGGTCCAACGTCGATCGGTCCGAGGCGGATGTCTCCGGCTCTGTGAGGTCCTTCTACAAGGCCGTGCTCATCGATGATGACGGCGAGGTGTACGGTGGGTGAGCCGCGATGCATGGTCTGGGCCTGGATGCTCGGTGCGTTGGCCGCTGGCTCGCTGACGGGCTGTGGCCGGGCCGACTGTGACGCGGGCTATGGGCTGGCGGCGGACGGCAAGTGCTACCCGATCTACGACCCCGAGAACCCGCCGTGGGGCGGGGATGACGACTCTGGCGGGGGTGTGGGTGGGGACGGTGGCGGGGACGCAGGTGGAGATCCAGGCGGCAGCGCCGACGGAGATCCCGGCGGAGATCCCGGCGACGACGGGGGCCCCGTGCTGCCCATGGTGGTGGGCACCTACACCATCTCCAGCGGGTCGCCGGTCACCAGCGGCACCGCCGTCAAGGTGGCGATCTGGCGAGAAGGGGACCTGGACGGCGGGATCCCCACCGATGGCTCGATGATGATCGAAGAAGAGTTCATCGTGTCCGCCCCCGACGCGCGCCAGCTCTTCCAGATCGACGTGCCCGGCGTCAGCGGCGATGGCATGCAAGTGGAGGTCACGGCGGTGCTGTTCCAGGACGACGGCGACATCTCCGACGACCCCCAAGGACGGTGGGGCCCGGGCGAGCTGTCACCCAGTCAGAACATCGAAGGCATCAGTATTCTCATTGATTAGGGGCCTTGCCCCGGTGTACCTCAACCGAGGCCGCATCAGCCGTCCGGTGCGTTGTTGTTCGGCGGCATGGGCCAACCATCCTGCGGCGCGGCTGCACGCGAAGAGCAGGGTGAACGACCGGCGGTGAAGGCCGATGGCATCGAGCAAGATGGCGGTGCCAAACTCCACATTGGCCCGCATGGGACGCTGGGGGTACCGCTCGGCGAGCAGGCTGGTCGCGGCGGACTCGATGGCCCGGGCGAGGGGAAGGCGGCCGGCGCTGGCGTCGAGGTGGGCGCATGCGTGCTCCAGCACGGCGGCCCGGGGATCTCGCACCCGGTAGACCCGGTGGCCCATGCCCATGATGCGCCGGCCGGCGTTGAGCTCGTTGACCAGCCAGGGCAGGGCATTGTCGGGGCTTCCCACGGCGTCGAGCATGTCGAGCACCGGACCGGGGGCGCCGCCGTGCAGGGGCCCCTTGAGCGCACCCATCGCGGCGACGACGGAGGACAGGGGATCGGCCCCAGTGGACGCGACCACCCGGGCGGTGAAGGTGGACGCGTTGAGGCCGTGGTCGATGACCGTGCTCAGGTAGGTGTCGAGGGCGGCGATCTGCTGGGCGTCCACACTGCCGACGGCCATGTGCAGCAGGTCGGCGGCGACGGACGCCTCGGCACGGGGTGCGATGGGCGGCCGTCCCTCCTGGCGGCGCAGCCAGGCCCCGGTGAGCACACACAGCGCCCCCAGGATGCTCTCAGGACCCTCGTTGTTGAGGGTCAGGGGCAAGGCAGCGCGCACGGCGGCCATGCCGTCGGGATCGGCAAGGGCGTCGTGGGCCCGGGCCAGCTTGTGCCATGCGGCCACCCGGGCAGCGCCGTGGGCGGTGGCGAGTGATGTTGCATCGATCGATGTGTCGGTGCCCAACGCGAGCAGCCGTGCGGCGACCTGGGACCAGGGCACCACACCGGCCAGCGCGCCGAGGGGCTGTCCCGTAACGATGAGAGTGCCGGCTTCTCCGTCCACACAGCTCAGACGGCTCTCGGCGGCGACGACGGACTCAAGACCAAGGGGGGACAACATGGGACCTCCGGGGTGATGCTGTCTTGTGGCCCGGATATATGTCGATCGACAAGTCAATGTGATCGCCCCAGGAGGTCCCGATGCCACGCGAACCAGACGGGACTGTCCTCGCCGGGACGATCTCGGCCCAAGAAGCGGCCCGTCGCCTCGGTGTGAAGCCCGCCACGCTCTACACCTACGTCAGCCGGGGCTGGATCGAGAGCTTGCCGGGGACCAGCGCCCGCTCCCGGCGCTACCGCGTCGTGGATGTGGAGGCGCTGCGGACCCGCACCGGTGCCACAAAGGGCCATGCGGCGGTGGCCTCGGGGGCAATGGGCTGGGGGCAGCCGGTGGTCGACACGGCGATCAGCGCCATCGACGAGCGGGGACCGATCTACCGGGGTGTTCCCGCCGCGAGCTTGCTGTCGGACGGGCTGGAGGCGGCATGTGGGGTGCTCTGGGCGCCGGGTGCCGATGGGGATGCCTGGTGCGCGCCGCTGGACTTCGCGCCTGCGCCCGGGCCCGAGGATGCCGCGCCCATCGCCCGTCTCACGGCCTTTGTGGCCCTCGATGGCCTGCGGGAGCCCTGGTCGGCCGCCTTCACCGGTGCTGCACTGAGCACCCAAGCCGCCCACCTCATCCGGCGGTGTGCCGCAGCTCTGGGGCCCCCCATCCCGCCTCGGGGCACCGTCGCCGCGGTGCTGTGCCGGGCGATGGGGGTGCCCGAAGCCGAGGACGACGCGGGAGCGGCGCTGGTGTGGTGCGCGGACCACGAGCTCAACGCGTCGACCTTTGCGGCCCGGGTGGCGGCCTCGACGGGGGCCGGACTGCACGCGGTGGTGGGCGCTGGCCTGGGCGCGCTGGCCGGTCCACGGCACGGCGCACTGTCCGCCCGTGTGGAGCACCTGCTCGATGATCTGGACGATCTGGACGGTCCGTTGGCCGAGCGTGCGATGCGGGTGGTGGCCCGGTCCCCGTCGCTGCCCGGCTTTGGCCACCCGCTGTACCCCCAGGGTGACCCTCGGGCGCACGATCTGATGCACCGGGCCGGCCTTCGCGGGGGGCAGGGCTGGGCGCGGGTCGAGGCTGTGGCCACTGCCGCCGCTCAGCAAGGCCACCCGCCGCCGAACCTCGACTTCGGGCTCGTGGCCCTGCGCCATGCCTGGGGCTTGCCGAGCTGGGCGCCTTCCACGCTGTTTGCCGTGGGCCGGATGGCCGGCTGGGTGGCGCACCTGCACGAAGAGCGCGCCCGGGGCCAGCTCATTCGCCCCCGCGCTCGCTACGTCGGCCCGCCGCTGGGGCTCAGCTCGTCGTGAACTGCTTGCCCAGCCGCAGGCCCTGGCCCTGGTAGTGGGACCCGGCACCGTAGGTCACCGCCGGTCGGGCCTCGTTGCGCATGAACTCCAGCCGAAACAAGGGCTGGCCGTGCTCCAACAAGAAGGGCACGTCGTGGGTGCGAATCTCCAAAACAAGCCGTGCGCCGGCCTCTTCGGTGTGTTCGGACCAACCAAAGCCCGAGTCGATGAAGCCGGCGTAGTGGGTGCGCAGCTCGCCCTTGGTCGCGTCATAGGGCACCAGCTCCGCGCACAGCTCCGGCGGGATCCGCAGCCGCTCCCGGGTGGCGAAGATGTAGAACTGCTCGGGCTCGAGCACCTGGCCGTGCCCCGCTTCAGGGGTCTGGGCCAAGGGGTTCCACCAGCGCTCGGCGGGCAGGTCTCGCTGTTGCAGGTCGACGGGCGGTTGGTGGCGCCGGGCCTGATAGCCGACCGGCCCGCCACTCTGGGCGATGAGGTCGACAGACAGCAAGATGGACGCGACCGGTCCTTCGATGACGGGCGCGGGGCTGTTGTCGGACCAGGAGCACAGGGGATGCTTGCCCTGAAGCTCCCGCAGCTCGGTGCTGTCGAGTGTTGCGGGCCCCGACGCGAGGCGCAGCTGGGACAAGCAGTCCCCCCGGCGCACCGCCACATGGAAGCTCTGGGGCACAATCTCGAGAAACAGCCGCCCTCGGTAGCCCGGCGGCACCGTGTCGAAGGCGTAGCCCTGCTCGGTGAGCAGCCGCACGAAGACGTCCAAGCGGCCCGTGCTCGACTTGGGGTTGGCGCGGCCCGAGATGTGGGCGGGAAGTTCCAGCACCTCCTCCACTTCGGCCAGGTAGACCCCGCCGCGATGCAGCACCAGCGGCGTGTCCCGGTGGGTGGTGTACGTGGCCGTGGCCAGCCGCCCGAGCTTGCGTGCGATGCCCTCAGGGCCGGGCAAGAAGCTGCACTGGAGCTGCCAGACCTGACGCCCCAGGCGCAGATCGAGGCTTGAGGGCTGGATCTGCCCCTCGCCGATCGGCCGCAGCGCTTGGATGGCGCCGGTGCGGATCAGCTCGGAGAGGCTCTGATGGACAAGAATGCCGGACATGGCGCCCGCTTAGCCCGGGGGTGCGCGATCTGGGTCAGGGGCCGTGCAGTCCGTCTGGGTCAGTGGCTGAGCCGGCTGGGATTGCTCGGTGTGATGCCATAGGGGTCTCTCGTTCTCGCGCTGAGGCGCATGCGCAGGGGTCCAGCGTGCCATTGTTGGTGCACAGGATGCCCGCAGGTTTCCTCGTGCCCTCGACCGGGGAGTGTCCGTGCCCGAGATCGTTGTTCTGTCTGGCGCCGGCCTGTCCGCTGCATCGGGTGTGCCCACCTTCCGGGGGCCCGGCGGCTGGTGGCGGGGGCGTGATGCCACGGAACTGGCCACCCCCGAAGCATTCTCGGATGATCCCGACCTCGTGTTGGAGTTCTACGGCGCCCGGCGGTCGGCCCTCGCGGGCATCGAACCGAACGACGGCCACCGTGCGCTGGCCCGGCTCCAGGCGACGCTGGGCGCCGACCGGGTCTGGTTGGTCACCCAGAACGTCGATGGCTTGCTCCAAGCCGCCGGGCGTGAGCTGGGGCTCAGCCTGACGGTGGTCGAGATGCACGGCACGCTGTGGTCGGTGCGGTGTGCCCAAGATGCCAACCACCCCCGGGTTTCCGCAACGCTGGTGGCCCCCGAAGCGCGGGGCTCGTGCACGGTGTGTGGGGGACTGTTGCGGCCCGACATCGTCTGGTTTGGCGAGCAGCCCTTTGCGATGGACGAGATCCGCGACGCGCTGTTGGACTGCGACACCTTCGTGTCCGTGGGCACAAGCGGGCTGGTCTACCCGGCCGCCAGCTTCGTTCGCGTCGCCGCATATGGGGGCGCCCGTTGCATTGAGGTCAACCCGACGCCCACGGGCGGTGGCTTTCACGAGGTGTTGGCCGAAGGCGCCGAGCTGGCACTTCCCTGCTGGGTGGACGGGGTGCTTGCCAGGGCCCATGGATGAGGCCAAGGGGAAGCCTGCCCCACCGGAGCTGCCCATGACCCCCGATGCCCGCCTCGACTACCCCGCCACACGGCGCAACCGTGCGCCCATTCTGAGCGTGCTCCAGCGGGTGCTGCCGAGCGAAGGTGGCCTGCTGGTCGAGGTTGCCAGCGGTTCTGGTCAGCACGGCGCAGCCATGGTGGGGGAGCTTCCCGGCTGGCGCTGGCAGCCGACAGATCTCGATCCCGATGGTCTCGCCAGCATTGAGGCCTGGCGTGTGCACACGGCCAACCCGAACCTGTTGCCCGCCTTGAGGCTCGATGTGTGCGGCCAGCCCTGGCCCGTGTCGACGGCCCACGCAGTGTTGTGTTGCAACATGATCCACATCTCGCCGTGGGCGTGCACGCTGGGCTTGTTTGCCGGTGCCGCCAGCATTCTCGAACGGGGCGGCCACGTCATCACCTATGGACCGTATGCCATCGACGGTGCCCACACCTCGCAGAGCAACGTGGCCTTCGATCGCAGCCTGCGGTCTCGGGATCCAGAGTGGGGCGTGCGCAACCTGGAAGATGTGGTGGCCGCCGCGGTGGGCTTTGAGTTGTTGGAGCGGGTGGCGATGCCCGCCAACAACTTTATGCTTGTGTTTCGCCGAACCTGATGATCAGTCCTTGCGAGACTGGGCGCGCACCATCATGGTCGCCGCAAAGATCATAAACACGGTCGTGCCGCCGATGATGGCGAGCAGCTGGTCCAAGTCAAAGCCTTGATCATCGGCCGCGTCGCTGAACTTGAGGCCCAGCTTGTACAGAGTGCCATTGATCGGTTGGGCCTTCCACTCGCCGTTCTTGTAGGTGGGCACCGCGATGCGCTCGCCGCACTTGATCAACGCATCAAAGCAGTACCGTTGGAAGGTGCCCCAAGTCATGGTCTTGGCGGCCCAGCCCATGTCCCGCACCGACACCATGATGGACGAAAAGGTGATCTGGGGAATGAGCAACAGCGGCAGCGTGCCAACCGCGGCCTCGGAGCTTCTGAAGAACGCACTGACGGCCAATCCCATGGCCATGCCCAGCCACCCGGTCATCACGCAGACACCCGACAGCAACCACACACTGAATCCGTACTCGCCCATGTCGAGGGCTGAGTGCAGAAACGCCGCCAGGAAGAAGCACTGCAGCGCCGTGACCGCCGACAACACGGTGGTCTTGGACCCCATATACGCAAGCAAGCCGACGCCCACCCGCGACTCCCGGCGCCAGATGACCCGGTCGCTGATGAGCTCTCGCACCGAGCCGGACATGCCGAACCACAAGCAAGACAAGCTCAACATAAACAGGAACGGTGCCGTCGGGGCGGGAAACACAATAAACATCACCAGCGCGAGGAACACGGGCTGGATGCCCAACACGGCCACACCCATGCGGTCTCGCAGCCGCACCCGCAGGTACCGAAGCGTCAGTGTCGCAAACTGGCGGAGGGGTGACCGACCGGCCCGGCGCAGGTCCTCGTCGCCGGCCGCTTGGCCCACCCCCTCCAGCCCGATCAAGTGCTCTCGGGCGGTGACGTACTTTCTTGCGTTCAGCGACTCGCGGTACAGCCGGCCCCACTGCTCCGGCGGGTGGTCGTTGAAGCGGTTGAAGATGGCGTCCGGGGTCGACACGCCAAAGTAGCGGGCGGCCTCGGGCGGGGGGCCGATCCACGCCAAGCGACCACCGGGCGCGAGCACCAACAAGTGATCAACCTGGGCCATGACCTCGGGGGTGAGGTCGTGGGTGACGATGAAGACAATGCGCCCGCCGTCGGCGATCTGCCGCACGAGGCGCACGATGTCTTGGCTGGCGCGGGGGTCGAGGCCGCTGGTGGGCTCGTCGAGGAACAGCACCCGCGTCGACCGGGTGAGCAGCTCTTGGCCCAGGTTCACGCGCTTGCGCTGGCCGCCAGAGATGCCGCGCTGCAGGGCATCGCCGATGCGGCTCTTGCGGATGTGGGCGATGTCGAGCTCGTGGAGAACCCGGTCCACCTCGCCCCGCACTTCCAGGTCAGTCACGTCCCGAGGAAAGCGCAGCCGGCCGCTGTAGAAGAGGCTCTCTTCCACGGTCAGCTCGGCGTGGACGAGGTCATCCTGGGGCACCACACCGACCAAGCTGCGGTCGAGGCGGAGCAAGCGGTGGAAGTCCAGGCCGTCGAGCAGCACATCGCCGGAGTCGGCGGGCGCGATGCCGGAGATGGCGTTGAGCAGCGTGGTCTTGCCGGAGCCACTCGGGCCGACCAGCGCAATGACCTCGCCCGAGAACACCGTGAAGGAGACATCATCGAGCAAGCTGACGGTCTGGCCATCGCCGCCGCGGATGCGCCGCTTCAGCCGCCGCACGCTCAGCGCGGAGAATGCCCGCTCGCCGTCAATGATGAGCTGGTCAACACTGTGGGCGTCGCGGACCACCCGAAGCTTGTAGTGGCCGATGCGCAGGATGGCGTCGAGGGGCAGGGGCGCCGAGGTGATCGGGCTGCCCTTCACCAGGGTGGGCCGGCCGCTGCCGAGGTCGATGGCCCGCCACCGGTCTTCGATGCGCACCAGCTGGGCGTGGCGGGGCGCGACTTGGGGGTCGGACAGCACGATGTCGCACGTGGTGGACCGGCCGATGGTGAAGCTGTCGCCGCCCAGCAGCGGGTGGTTGCGCTCGCCCGTGGCGTGGGACGGATCGTGTTTCTGGAGCAGGGCCGTGACGAGGATCTCGTCCACACCAAGGTCTTGGGCCGCACGCTTCAGCTGTCGCACGTCGGCCAAGTCGATGTGGCCATCGGCGCCCGCGACGGCGAACAGCGCATCGAGCAACAACAGGCTCTCGGCGGCGTCGTACCGGTCGGCGAACCCGGCGAGGTCCAGCTCGGTGTTGCTGTCGGCTTGCAGATCCCGCGCGGCCGCACCGCCAAAGCGTGCGGTGAAGGCCCGCAGCTCGGTGGCACCGAGTGAGGCCCGGTGCTCGGGGCGCAGGGCGAGATCGAGCAACCGCTGAACCGCCGCCTTGCTGATGCCCGTGCGTGCGCCGATGGCCCGCACCAGCACTTCCCGCTCTCGGGGCAAAGGCTCAGTGAGCGACAGTGAGCGGACCGCCAGGCGCGCGAAGTCAACCGCGAAGTCGAGCGCGTTTTCATCGACCTCGTGGCCTTCTTGGGCGGCGATGGCGCGAAAGCGCTCTTCAAGCCTGCGCGCCACCACGGTGCCTCCGGAGCCCCGGGTCGTGGGGCGCTCTTCCGACCCTTCGAGTATCGCTTCTGGCGAACGGGTGCGAGGTGGGGACGGGCGATCTGAGCCGCCGGCTGGCGACAGGTGGTTGCATGACCGCAGCCGCGCTCGGTCTCGCAGGTGGTCTGGGGGCACAACCCAGCGGGGGCGCTTGGGTTGTTGGCCACTGGGCCTGAAACGAACCATGCCCCGAAGCCGCGCCGATGGATTGTCGGCTTGGCTTGCGGGGCAGGTGTGCGGGCGTGGCCGGGCTCAGCGCATCAGAACTTCTGACGTGCTGAACCAGCCCCCGGTGGCGAGACCTATTTGTAGGTCACGGCGAAGCTGACTTCGGCCTTTTTGTCGGTGCCGGCCATCTTCGCCCCATACAGGGCCACGTAGTAGGTGTCGGTGCGGGTCGGCTTGAAGGTCACGAGAGGCTCGCGGTCATCCGACTTGTCGCGGCTGAGTTCTTTGCCTTCGGAGTCGTGGAGCACAAGATCGAGATCGACCGCCTGACCATCACCACAAGCGAGCAGCTTGTACTCGTTGCCCGCATAGAGGGTCACCAGGAAGACCCGGTGTTCCGCTTGGGCGAGCGTGGCGTTGGTGGTGGTCCGGACGTACCAACCTTCGTTGTAGTCGTCCCAGACCTTGGTCTTCAGGCACGTCTCGGCCTCGCCTTCCTTGGCGTCAGCGGGGGTCGACAGAACGCCCAAGAGGGCGGCGCCAACGATGCCCGCGGCGATGAGCTGGGTGCGCATGGGTCCCTCCGCTGTCAGAGCAGGGTGAGCACGGCGCCCGTGCTGCTGTGGATGGTCTCGACATCTTCTTTGGTCAGCGTGGGCTTGCTGGAGACCATCTTCAGTGTGTTGAGGGTCTCCTTGAGCTTCTTCACGACCTCGTCAGGTGCCTTGTCGCCGCCTTCGCGCTCGACATACTTAATGAAGTAGTCGACCACAGCGGGCTGGCGGAGCAGGTTGTCGGCGGCATCGAACTTGCCGGTGTCTTTGACGGCACCGCTCACGAGGTGTGCGCCCTCAAGCCAAGAGCCGGCCTGGATCAGCGGGACAACCCACTCTCCAGCCTCGTACTCCAGCTCGGGCACCATCACGCCGCTCAGCTCATCGAATTCGCGGACGAGATCATCACGGTTCACCGCATCGTTTTGGATGCGGGTCTTCATGTCCATGATCTCGGCCTGGACGTCTTTTCCGGCACCCAGACGATCCAGCCCTTCGGCGAGACGGTCGAGGCGGGCGGTGATGACTTCCTTGGGCGATTCTTTGACCGTGAGAACAAGGTCAGCCAGCACCACGCCAGTGCGCACTGCGAGTTGATCCTTGTTGTCGCCGGTCATCTTGATGTCGCGGGACTGCACCATGTCGGCGAGCTTGGCGCCGACGCCAGCATTGGAGAGCGTGCGCTCCATCTCTGCCGGTGAGGGGACGAGCGCGACTTGCTGCGCGTCCTTCTTGAGGGTTGCGGGGTCGAGAGAGAGGTCAGGTGCCTTCTCCTGCACCGCAGGCTGCGTTGGCTTCTCAGCCGGGGCCTTGTCGGCCTCACCGGTGGAAGACGGCTCGCAGGCGCCGAGAAGCAGGGCGGCGAGCGCCAAGGCGCGAAGCTGCATGGGGTCACTCCACGTCGGGAGGGTTACATTGTAGGGGCTCGAGCAAGCTCGGGCAGAGGCTACGCAGTTCGGACGAACCGAGCAAGCAGGCATGGGGCCCGCCAAGCGTCCGGGACTCGCTCAGGACCGGGGCCGGAGCCCCGAGACCACGATGCCCGGATGACCGCTATCGGCCAGCACGATGCCGGGCTGGAGCCCAGCATCAGCGAGAAGGCCAGATACTGCTCGGGCGGACCGGCGGATGGTTGGCCATCCCAGCGCATGGTCCACAAACTGTTCGTCGATTGAGGGCCCGAGCGCGGTCACCAGCACGGTGCCGCCGGGGCGCAGGTGATCCCGCACCCATCCGAACAACGCAGTGGCGAGGCGATCGGGAAGGCTCGCGAGCAGCGCGTTCACCACCACCACATCCTGCACGTCATGCCAGACCGGGGACCGGCCAAGAACCAGTGCTGCGAGGTCTTCCTGGACCAGCTTGAGCCGCACGTTGGCGGGCCGCGATGGCAGCCCCGCGTCCAGGAACGCCAGGGCATCCCGGTTGCCATCGATGGCCCGCACCACGGCACCCTGGCGGGCGAGATGCAGGATGATCCGCGCCAGCAGAAAACCGGTGTGGGCGTTGAGCAGCATCAAGTCGAGCGGCCGATCGGGGGGGAGCAGCTTGAGCAGCGCGTCGGCGGTGGCGTCGAGCCGGGCCCGCATGCCCACGGCGGTCGGCAAGCTGAGCAGCGCCCCGTCGAGGATCCGCCCCAGATCGCCTTCACCGGAGGGGTGGTTGCGCAGGACATGGGCCATCGGCCGGGGGTCGCCGGACTGGGTGGCGATGGGATCGGAGAGCTGGCTGACCAGCGTGGTGCGGCTGAGGAAGGGGCGCAGCTCTCGGCTGATCACGGCGCCGGTCTGGAGCATGGCGGCATCGCTGTCGGCATCGTCCGAGGCGCACCGGGCGAGGTCGTCGACCAAGCCGCGCAGGGCGACGTCGATCTGTTCCGCGGCCCGCGCGTCGTGGGGACTGCGGCGAAGGCGGGCTTCAGCGTCGAGCCAGGCGGCTTGAACGCCTTCGCACATGTCCCGGGCCCGGGCGTCGGACGCGCTCTCGAGGTTCTGCTGGCCGCGCTGTTGCAGTCCCCCGATGGCCGCGGTGGCCGACAGGTTGCGCATGCGCTCGATCGTGACCCGCGCGACTTCCTTGAAGAAGGCGCAGCCCAGGTCCGGCTCACGGCCAAAGAGCTCTTGGAGCGCTGGTGTGCGCCACAGCACCACCGTGCTCTCGTCGGCGGCCCGCACGTCAGCGGTGCGGGGCGCATCATCGACGAAGCCCATCTCGCCGACAACCGTGCCGGGGCCCGCGACGTCGATCACCACTTCGGGGCGGGACCGGCTGTCGACCACCTCAAACGTGCCCGACTGGATGAGAAACATGTCGCCACCGCGCTCACCGCGGCGGATCAGCAACCTGCCCCGGGGGACAATGACCGTCTGGCCGGCGTCCATGATGCGGACACGCATCTCCTCGGGGAATCGGTCGAGGAAGTTCAACGGGGTCGGCTCACCGATGGGGGTGGACTGGGCCTCGGCCAGACTGGGCCCGGGCGGGGTCCGGCAGGATACGGCACGCGCCCCGGGTGAGGGGGCCGGACGGGGAATCCGGATCGACAAGACCCCCGTGGATGCGGTGTGCTGGGCGGACGTTCTCGGCTCGCCCGTGGTGTGTTAGAAGGCGCACGAAGCGGGCCCAGACCTCGCCCGAAGCAGCGGGTTGTGCCTGAACCCGGTGGTGTTGCCCGAGCCGCGGGCGTGCTGCCAGTCCTTGGCTTCGGTCGGGCCCCCCCGGGACCCTGTCCCCGGGCACCCGCACCGTCCCCCAGAACCTTGGGTGCGCGCATGCGCACCGCCCACTCTCAGGAGCGCCAGTCCATGGCCGACAACGCCAAAGGCACCCGCCACGTCGCGGCAATCGCCGCAGTGCAGAACCTCATCGTCCGCATGCGCTCAAAGGACGACGCCGCGATCCAGGCCGCCGGGGTCGAGCTGCGGGAGCTGCTGCTCTCGGCCGACGGCAACCTCGCGCGCGAAGAAGTCGAGAAGGCCCTAAAGGGCGAGCTTCTCGAAGTTCAGTGGGAGCTGGAAGAAGCGCTGGAGGACACCGCTCCGAAGCTGCCCGAGCCCCCCGCTCCCGAGCCCGAGCCGGAACCCGAGCCCGAGCCTGCGCCCGACCCCAACGCCGCCCTGCGCCCCGAAGACCTCGTGCCGGTCTATGACGACCCCCGCGGGCTGGTGCTCTACAAGACCAAGGTCGGCGAGCGCTGGGTGGCCACCCAAGTGGATCCACGTACGGGCCAGCCCCAGACCTTTGAACTGATGCCCCAGGAGATTGCTCAGCTCAAGACGCAGCTCCAAGGCAGTCCCTACTGGCTGGTCGGAGGCTGACATGCGCGCGATCCGCCGAGTTGGAGTGTGGACTGGTCTCATGATGCTCACCGCGTGCGGGGGCACCCGTGGCCTCCTCCGGAAGGCGGAGGACTACATGGAGGCCGGTCGCTACCCTGCGGCGGTGCGCACCTATGAGCGGGTCTTGGAGAAGAAGCCGGGCGAGCCCCGGGCGCTGGTTGGCGTCGCACGGGCCTGGATGGAGACCCCGGAGCCCGAGCGGGCGCTGGTGCCGGCCCAGGTCGCGGCCGAGACCCAGATTGCCGGTGGGCAGCAAGTTCTCATCGATGCACTGCTGGTGAATGGCAAGGGTGCCCAGGCGCTCGACCGCGCGCTGCAACAGGTCAAGCGCCGCGAAGAAGCCGACGGCAATGCACCGCCCGAGGCATGGCGACGGGCCTCCGAGACCCACCTGGCCAGTGGCCAGCTCAACGCGGCGGTGGGCGCGGCAGAGAAGATGCTGGAAGTCGGGGGTGGCGCCGACGCCCAGGCGCTCGCGGCATGGACCCACGCCCGCACGGGCAACTGTGACCGCGCCTTGTCCTTGGCGGCCCGGGCGGTCACGGGCGCCATGCAGAACGCGGTCATTCAAGCTGAAGCGGCGGCGGCGTTCCGGCTGTGTGGGGCCGGCGAGCGCGCCCAAGGCACGGCCAGCACCGCCCGCACCCTCTTGGCGGAAGGGCCGACCGCATGGGAGCTCTCGGCGAACCGCATGCAAGCTGGCGGGGACCACGAGGGTGCCCTGCGCCGCATCAGCCGGCTGCGCACCGTCTTTCCGGACAATGGCCGCTACGCCCGCCAGCTCGGGGGCCTGTGGCTCGCCCGGGACGAGTTCGCACGGGCCGAAGTGGAGCTCTCCGCTGCCCTGAAGCTTGCGCCCTACGCCGACAGCACCGTGTCAGGCGGCGTGCACTACGCCCAGCGCCAGTCCGAAGCGATGAACCCCGACGATCGCCGTGGCGCCGTCATCCGCATCTGGCAGGACCTCGCTGAAGTCCGGCGCAAGCGGTCCGACACCGAGGGGCTTGCTGAGGCCCTCGAAGAGCTGGTGGTGCTGGAAGACAGCCTCGACCCCGCCCGCTGGGTGGAGGTCGCCGAGGCCTGGGCCAACGCGGGCTCCGCCGAGCGGGGCGTGGGTGTGGTCCAGCGGGCCATCGATCTCGCGCCGGACAACCCCCGGGCCCACTTTGTCGCTGCACGCATCTTCGCGAGCGCCGGCATGGTCGACCGGGCCGTCGGCCATGGGCGCTCGGCTTGGGCCGCGATGCCGTCGAACCCCGAGATCGCGCTGTTGCTGGGCCAGCTCTACATGCAGCGCGGCGAGGCGCGCGAGGCGGTCGATGTGCTCAAGGCGGCGGCGGTCTCCAATCCCCGCGACCGTCGCGTGCAAGAAGCGCTGCGCCGGGCCCAGAAGTCCGGCTTCTGAGTCACCGGAGGGTGGGCCAGGGGCCGCCGCTCTGGGCGCCCTGAATGCCCATGCACAGGGCGTTCACGTTGACTCCCCACAGCGTGCCGCCGCCGGGTGCCGCGCGGTATAGTCTCCCTTGCGCCCGCTCGGCGAGGCGGCCGGCCGCGGCGGTGCTGCCCATGTGCAGCTTGAGCAAGGACGCGGCAACCTGAATGAGGCCCTGGAGCAGATGCCTCTCGGGGCGGTCTCGGGGCACGGCGTGCCAGATGCTCTCCCACAGCTCGTGGGACTCCCACAGATAGCGCTGGTCGAAGAGGTCCTGTCCGTGCAGATAGCGGACGTCTTCTTGCCAGGGCCGGTCCAGATCCCACAGCACATCGGTCAGCGGATCGGGGTGGTGGTGCTGGTGGCCCCCCTCGTGGCGAAAGGGGTGTGGACGCTGGCCGGGGACGTACCGATAGGCCGGCATCGCAAGCGCAGGCACCCGCAGTGGCGGAGCAGGAGACGGCGCCACAATGTCGTTCACTTGCGGGTCTTCGCGCGGGCTTGGCCCAGCGTGCGCGCACAGAGCAGCCCGCCCAGGAAGCCCCCCAGGTGGCCCTCCCACGAGATGCCGACCCCCGCGAGCACAGGCACCATGCCCCACAGCATCCCGCCGAAGGTCAAGGTCACCAGCAGCGACAGCACCACGGCGCCCGCCTTGCGCTCCCAGAACCCGCGCCCCATCAGAAAGCCCAGAAAGCCGAACACCACACCACTCGCGCCGATGTGGACCGAGCCTGCCGCGCCGAAGACCCATGCGAGCAGCCCCGCCGTGAGGGTGCTGACCGCGCCCACGACCCAGAAGTCCATGCGCTTTCGGGAGGTCGTGAGCCAGCCGAGAATGATGAATGGCACGGTGTTTGCGATGAGGTGGGGCAGCCCGCCATGCAACAGTGGCATCAAGGGAATGCCCAGCAGCCCCGACACCACCCGCGGTCGCACCCCGAAGGCGTCGAGGCCCCCGTGCACCACGACCAAGTCCACGATCTCGATGGCCCACAGCAAGGCGGTCCACCGGGCGATGAGGCCGGCCCGTGCGCGGGTCTCGGCCACGAGCGCCTGGGCCTGGCTGCGGACGACAGAGCGGGGGGACATGGGCACCTCAGGTCGGACAGGACCTACGACACGCTACCCCGTCGCATTGCATCCGCCGGGTCGGGGCGCCTCCAGGGGCTCTGGTGTCGCTGCGGGCGCGGTGTGTTCAGTCGAGCTCGCCACTGGCCAGAAGCTCCACCTCGTCGATGCTCTCGGCGTCGATGAGCTGCTTGCAGACCCCATACGGAAAGCCCGCCCGGGCCAGCGCGCCCAGGTCCTTGTCCCGACGCTCCGCCCGCTTCTGGGGGTCGTGTCGGTAGGGACCCAGCCGGCGGCGCTTGAGGGTGGCGGCGGCGCGGGCCATCACGGGGTCGATGCCCTCGTCCCGGGTGGCTTGGTCGTGGCTCTGGACCACCTCGTCGATGATCTCTGCCGCCACGCCCTTCTGGCGCAGCTTGGCCCGCATCCGGAAGCGGGAGTCCCCCCGGCGGTCCAGGCTCTCCACCCAAGCCTTGGTGAAGCGCACATCGTTGAGCGCGCCCTGCTCCAGGAACTCCTTGATGATCCGCTCGGCCAGCGCATAGCCCGGGGCCCGGGGCCCGCCTCGCTCGGTGGTGAAGCGGTCCACCCGCCGGCGGAGCACACGCCGAAGCTGCTCTTCGGACGGCCAATACCGCTCCAGGTGGCGACGGCCCTGTTGTCGCAGCCACTCTTCGCTCAGGGTCTCGGGGAGTCGATTGCTCATAGGGCCTGGGGTGTGGGGGCGAAGCAGAGGTGCATGTGGTCGTCGTGGCCCCGTGCGGGGGTGGCGCCAGCGACCTTGGGATCGTTGAAGAGAACCTTGTCCACGTCATTGCGGGCGAGCGCGTGGGCGACGAAGGCGGCGGTCATGGCCCGGTCATAGGCGGATGCCCAGCCCGGCCGGTCGTCGTCCCGGTTCCAATACGCCTCGTACCGGCTGGCGTCGCTGCGGAAGAGCCGGATGTCGACGCATCGGCCCTCGTGGTGGTCCTTGTGGCCCAAGGGGTCGGGGCGGCGGTCGTCATACCAGGCCATGTCTCCCAGCTGTAGCGCACACGCCCCGGGGCTGCGGGGGGGCAATGCCTCGCAGACGCCCTTCCAGCTCGCGGCGAGCCCGATCAGCGCGACCACCGCGTCCGGTTCTCCCCAGATGTCGCTGCGGTCGGGATCGCTGCCGGTGAAGTGCAGCCACAGGGCGCCGGGCCCGAACGCCGCCAGTGCGCGCTCCTTCTGCTCGCGGAGGATCAGCCGCTCCCGCACATGCTCGTCGTGGACTGCCTCGTCGTCCAGCCAGGTCCAGGGCAAGCTCACCCGGCCGGTGTGGGTCCAGCTCACTTGCCCGATGCCCAGCCAGCCCCCCCCGTGCACCATCGCCGCCGCTTGCACGTTGTGGACCGCGACGAGGGCGGTGCGGGAGATGGGCCGCATATTGCCGATCTTGTCGATGGGAAGGGTGGTCTCGGTGGTTGAGTCGGTCTGGCCGAAGGTGACGGTGGCGTCGGTGCAGCCGGTGAGGGGACCGAGCACCCAGCCAGGGGGTTGGTGGGCCACGGGACCATCGGGACGGCCAAGGCTGGGCCGGGCCATCCACAGGTCGTCGTCGGGGGGGCGGAGCACGTCGGGGGCCACACACGCCAGCGCGCCCACGGGCACTCGGGGACGGGCCCCGGTCCGGTACAGGTCGGGCAGAGACCGCACGAGCACCGGCATGCCGTCGATGCAGGAGTCGTCGAAGACGCTCTGCACGAGGGCATCTCGGGGCAGCTCCACCCCGCCCAAGTCCACCGCAATGCCCCCGTCGGGGGGATGGATGAGCGCGAGGCCGCAGGGTGCCGCACTGGCCGGGCCACCGAGCACCGATGCAATGAACAAAGCCAACACAGGGCGCTCCAGGCGTGGGGGGCTCGGCGAGGAGCGGGCCGGGATAGGGTGGCATGCCCGTCGCCTCGGACTTCTCATGCTTGTGCTGCTGAGCCTGCTCGCCATGGTGCCCTACCCCGGTGCGGTGCGGTCTGGCCCGCCGGTGCCCCATCTTGCGCGCACCCCCACGGTGCAGTTTGCGCTGTCCAATCGGGCCGACTGGCGGGACTTTCGGGCACGCTGGGGTGCCGACTGGACCGTGCGGTGGGACGAGCGCACCGGTGCCCCGCGCTTTGTGGGGGGGCCGGGCGTACCGGTGGCGGCGCTCTCGGGGCTCGTCGCTGAGCTCGCGGCCCTGAGCGGTGTCGATCCCGCCGAGCTGGTGGCCGATCCCGTGCAACAGCGGGGGGAGCGCCGCTGGCATCGCTTCCACCGCACCTGGCACGGGGCGACCGTCGTGGGCGATGAGGTGCTCGCGCTGGAGCAAGGCGGTCGGGTGGCCGGCATCTGGGTTCGGCTCCACCCCATCGCCATGGCCGAGCGGCCCACAGCGGGCGAGGCCGTGGTGGCCATGCCCACCTGGAAGCAGGGGGAGCCCTGGGTGGCCCCTGCCGAAGGGGTCGACATGGCGCTGGTGACGGTCACCACAGCCGACGGCGTCACGACATGGCGGGACCGGGGGGGCAGCGTCGTCCACCGGTGGACGGATGTTCGCTATGATGACGTGCAACTCAGTGTTCTGGAGCGGACCATCGGTGACGCCCACATTGCTGTGCCCCTGCGGCTGGGCACGGTCACCGATGGGGAAGGCACGGTCGACACCACCGCTGACGACGGATCCCATGGGCTGTCGGGCACGCTGACTGTCGAGCTGGATGGCCCAGAGCTGCAGGTTCTCAAGCGGGGCAGCGACGTGACGGTCACGGCGGCGCCAGACGCGGCGGGCACCCTGTTGCTGACGGGGGGCGAAGACATCAGCGACGCCAGTGCCTCGGTCCAGCACCACTTCCACGGTGTTTGGGACTGGCTGAAGGACCGCCGACCGGCCCACCCTTGGCTGGCGTCCAAGGTGGTGGCCAACGTCGACATCAACTCATCGGCCTGCAACGCCTACTACACCAGCGGCACCATCAATTTCTTCGTGGGTGCGGGCAGCTACTGCCACAACTTCGGCAAGATTGCGGACGTCATCTACCACGAGGTCGGCCACGGAATTCACCAGTACATTCTGACCGGCGGCACCTTCGCCGGGGACATCTCCGAAGGCAGCGCCGACTATGTCTCGTCCACCATCTTGGATGACGCCACTGTGGGGGCCAATGCACGGCCGGACGGCAGCGCGATTCGAGAGCTGGACACCGATCGCGTTTATCCCGACGACTTGAGCGGCGAGGTCCACAACGATGGCTTGATCTGGGCCAGCTTTCTGTGGAACCTGCGGGCCCAGTGGGAAGCCGACATGGGCGACCCGGCGGGCATTGAAGCCACGGACTTGCTGTTCCTCGGTGCGCTGGAGCAAGGGCCGACCCTGACCGACGCCTATGAAGCGGTCATCCTCGCCGACGATGACAACGGCGACCTGTCCGACGGCACCCCCCACGCGTGTGATCTGGTGACGCTGCTCGACCAGCACGGGCTGGGCCCCGGGCCTATTGGTGTGCTGTCCCTGAACCACACGCCGCTCGGACCCCAGACCTCCACAACTCTTGAGTATGCCGTCCAGTTCGGTATCTACGACGCCACGGTGGGCTGCTCAGACTTCGACCCCGACTCGGTCCAGCTCTGGTTCAGCACCGACCCGGCGCTGCCCGTGCCCGGCACCGCGTTGCCCGAGGAGACGACCGACCCCTACGCCGGGTGGACCGCCCTCACGCTCGCCACCGATGGTCTTCACTGGTCCGGCCAGATTCCCCGCCAGCTCGCCACCACCGAGGTTCGCTACTTCATCGAGGCCAGCACCACCGACGGCGAAGCGTCCATCTGGTCCCACGGCGGCACGGTCGATGGGGTCTACCGCTTTCGGGTGGGCGATCGGGAAGCCCTGTGGTGCGAAGACTTCGAGTCCGGTGAAGCCGCGGGTTGGGTGACGGGTGGGGGCTTGCCCGAGAGCCCTGGCGGCGGTGTGGACGAGTGGGAAGTGGGCACGGCAACCGGGGGGCGCTTTGTGCCTGCAGCGGCCAGAGTGGGCTCCTATGTGATGGGAACCCGGTTGTCGGGGGAGTACGCGGCCAACAACCGCCAGTTCGCGACGATGCCCGAGGTGACGGTGGACCCGTCCGACCGCATGCTGCTGCTCAGCTACTGGCGCTACCTGACGGTCGAAGACGCCCGGTATGACCAAGCGGGGCTGCAAGTGAACGGGGTGGCGGTGTTTGAGAACCAGTCGACCGGCGGCGGCACCACCCACACCCTCGATGTGGACTGGACGCTGCACGACATCGTGCTTCAGGGCATTGTGGACGATGGAACAGTCCAAGCAGACTGGACGCTGCAGAGCGACGGCGGGCTGGAGTTTGGCGGATGGACCCTTGATGAAGTCTGTGTGGTGCGCCTCGCAGACGAAGCCGCCCACTATCGGCGAGTGGACCTCACCGCGACCGATGACGGCGATGGCCTTGAGTTGCGGTGGGACAACCCATGGATTGAGCCCCTTGCCGACGTGGCGTTGGTGCGGCTCGATGGCGACTGGCCGGCATCACCGGACGACGGGAGTGTGCTGCTGCACCTGACAGACGCGGTCCCCGGCGAGACCGTCGCGGTGCGGGAGCCGGCGCTGGAGCCCGGTGAGACGCGGCACTATGTGGTGTTTGCGGCCAAAGAGCCGGGCGACTGGTTCTTGGACCGTGTGGTGGGGGACAACGCGCTGCGGGTCTCCGAGGATGCCCTGGTCCACGACACGGGCGGCGTGGACTCGGGCTGGGTCTTGCCGGACGAAGAACGCCCGGTGCCGGATCCGGTGGACGAGGAAGACGACGCTGCGCCAGTGGACGGCGACGCGCCCGCGCCGAGCAAAGACGGGGGGTGCAGCACGGCGGGCGGTGGTGGCGGGGTCTGGTGGACGCTGCTGCCGGGCTTGGTGCTGCTGCGGCGGCGCCGTTGAGCTGGGCCGCCTCGACCTGGATGGTGTTGTGGGGCTGGAGCAGTGCCCTGGCAGCGCCGGCGGCCGAGGTGCCGACCGACGACGGGAGCTCTGCAGGGGTCCCTGTGGAGTGGCGGGCGATGGTCGCGGGCCAGTTTGATCCGGACCCCCACGGGGCGCTGGATGTGGGGGTGCGCAAGGGGCCGTGGTCTGCCCAGATCTTGACGGACACCCTCGACATTCGGTGGGCACCGGAGGCCAAGTGGGGACGGGCTTGGGTGGCCAGCCGCACCGAGGTGGGCGCGGTGGGCTTGTTGATCTCTCCGTGGGACGATGGCCAGCCGCGGCCCGAGCGGGGCTTCGCGGGGTCGACCGTCGGCGGACAAGCCGGGGTGATCGCCTACCTGCCCCATGGCTTCTATGCGGGAGTGTCGGGAACGGCCTATTATGCGTGGTTCTCGGACCTTCCCGCCACTGAGGTTGAGCTGCCCGATCCGACACCCTGGCTCACCGCCGACGGGCTGCTGGGCTGGTGGTCCAAGCCGGTGCATGGGTGGCTGCGGGCCGGGGTGGACCACGATCGCTTGGGGGCGGCCGTTCAGCCCCATGTGCACGGCACAGTCACCACGGACGCGCCGTGGCGGGTGGCACCGCTGGCGGAGCTGAGGGCGGGCTGGGCCAAGGACCAGTCGCTGCTCACGCGCACCCGACTGGGCGGCATGAACCCGTATGTGGTGCCCCTCGCTGGGGCGGGCTGGGCGGAGTTCTGGGTGGAGCGCTACGCCGCGCTGCGGGCGGGGCCACGGGTCAAGCTGGAGACCGACGTGGGTGTCTTCGAGCACGGCGTGGTGGTGGATGCGGCCGTGTGGTCCGAAGCCGGCGCCGACACGGCCCGAGCGTGGGGCCTCGGCAGCCTCAACCGCTGGTCGGGGGACCGGTGGTTTGTCCAGGCCGATGTGGGGTGGGGGGCGGGACTGGTGCGGGTGGCTGGCGTCTCGCCCTTGGCCGCGTGGCTTCAGGTGGGCATCGACTGGGGCGTGGGCGGGCGCTGAGGTCAGCGGGGCGGCGGCGGGCCCCCTCCCCGGGACTTGCTCTTGCCTTTGCCCTTGAACCCACCGGGACGGCGGTCCCGTCGGGGCGGGGGCTCGGAGTGGGGGCCCATCAGATCGACACTCGGCGGGGCACCCGACGGCTTCGGCAGCGTCCAGGCCATGCGCCCTTCGGCCTCGGCGTCCGGCTCCCCCAGCCACGACAGGGCCCAGGTCCGGGCGCCGTCCCGTTGGTCGGGGTGAACCAGGGCCAGGTCGAGGGTCACCATCCCAAAGCGCATGCGGTGGAGGTGGGCCAGCAGGTCGGTCCGGGCGCCCCCCAGCGGTGGCGGGGGGACGTCGGGGGACGCCCGCTGGGACCCGGTGTCGGGCACGTTGGCCAGCCGCCAGCCCGCCCGGATCGCTCGGTCGAAGGCACCGATGGCAGGCTCTTCTCCGTGCATCGGGGCCTGGGCGTAGAGCGCGCTGGCGATGGGGTGGTGGTGGTGGGTCTGGAGGTGGAAGGTGCGCTGCGGATGGGGGCCGGACGCGCTGGTGTCCTCGCGATCGAAGGGCAGATCCAGCACACCGCCCCGGGGCTGGGTGGCCATCCACGCTTCCACCGGACCGGCGGGATCGGCGGTGGTCGCGACCTTCAGCCGCAGCGGCGCGCCGGTGAACCACTCGGCGGCGATGAGGACCAGGGCCAGGGTCGGCAACCACCGAGACCGGCTGCCAATCACCAGTGCCGCGATGCCTGCGAGGGGCACGAGGCCAGCCAGCCGGTAGAGGTTGGTGGCCCCAGACGACCAGAGCAAGGCGCCGGGGAGGGTGATGCCGGGGACCGCCACGCCCCCGATGTGGAGGGCAGGACCGAGGCACAGCAGGGCGGTGATGGCACCCAGGATGATGTACGGGCGGGCGGGGCGATGCCGGAGGCCGAACAGGGCGAAGATCGGCATCAGCACGCCAACATAGACGATGTGCCGGTGGCCGGTGGGCGGGGCTTGCAGGGCGAACAGCGCCGCAGGCTTCACGAACGCGAGCAGGTCCGCACCACCGAGGGGCTGAAGCACCCAGTGGGGCCCGATGTCGGCGATGCGGCGGCTGGCCCGCTCCAACACCGGGTGGTCGGTGAAGCGCATGGCTTCCCGCAGTCCCGCAAAGGCCAGCCCTGCCGGCGCGGCGACCATGGCCGAGCGCAGCAGTGTGTGCCAGCGAGGGGCCTGGCCCAGCAAGGCCATCCCCACGACCAGTGCGCACCCCAGCGCGCCCGCCGCGGCGCCGTATGCCCCGTCCAGCACCAGCATCGGCGCCAGCACTGCTGCGGCGGCGAGGTGGCGCCGGCTGCCGTCCAAGGCGAGCGTGAGCCAGATCATGAGCAGCGGAGTGAGCAGGACTGAGAGCGCCTCAGGCACGCCGCTGATCATCGCCCCCCGCACAAAGGGGGACAAGCAGCCCACCACAGCGGCCAATGCGGCGAGTCCAGGGGCCACTCGGTGGTGGAGCAACAGCCGCGTGAAGCCCCAGGCCCCGGCGGCGATGTGGAGCAGGAACGCGAGGTTGTAGGTGAGGGAGGCACCGCCGAGGGCGGTCACGGGGGCCAGCAACGCCGCGACGGGCAGGTCGATGACCCACCAGCTCTGAAGCTCCGGAAACGCGACGGGCGCCTGCAAGAGGGGCACTTGTCCGTGTCGCAGCGCCCGGGCGGTCCAGCCGTAGCCCCAGGTGTGGCCCCACATGTCCGCGGTGCCGCCGCCGATCAGCCAAGATCCGGTGAGAACCTTGGGCTGGAGGGTCAAGGCGACGGCCCCCAGCGGCCCCAGCAGGGCGGCCAGCCAGGGCGCTCGGTGGGCGGCGGGGGAGGGCATGTTGCGGACGATACCGGATGTGGGGGGCTCGTTGATGCGGCGGGGGCACCGGCCTGTCTCGGAGGCCACACTCGGGGTGCGGTGCCCACGCACCGAGCGGTCACGGGCCCTTCGTCGGCGTCAGAGCCTGGTGAGCATCCACACGCCGAAGCCGATGAAGAGGACGGCCGCCACCCGGCGCACCCGCGCTGGGGAGACCCGCCGAAGCAGCTGGTCTCCCAGCACCGCGGCGCTGGCGGACGTGAGCGTCAGGGCGACCGTGGCCCCCACCCACGTGGCCACCGGGGACTGGACCGTGCTGAGCGCCGCCACCGCGAGCTGGGTCTTGTCTCCCAGCTCGGCAGCCCCAATCAGGGTGGCGGTCGTGAGCATCGGCCCCCAGCGGGTCGGGAGGGGGGCGGCGGCGGGGTCCTCGGTCTCGTCGGCCGTCCGCCAGCCTTGCACACCAAAGGCCAAGAAGGCCACCGCTGCGGCACCCTGGGCCCATACTGCGGGGATCAAGTGGCCGAGCCCTCCCCCCACCAGCACGGCCACCGCATTGAGGACCGCAAAGGCCAGCACGGCGCCGGCGACCGTGGCGCTGGGACCATGGCGGGCCGCCAGCAAGACACACATCAGCTGGCTCTTGTCGCCAAGCTCGGCGAGCGCCACGAGCCCCAGGGTGGTGGTGGCCTCGGACACGCTGGTGCCGAGGTGGGGGAGGCTGGCAGGCATCGACAGGCCATTGCGTGGGTTCGGGTGGTCGGGGCGGCGCGCGGGACGATATCGCCGGGTCCCCAGGAGATCCCATGAACCGTCGAATCTTGAGCCCAGCCGTCCTTGGCCTGTCGATGGCGGTGGCGGTCGCTTCGCCCCGTCCGGCGGCCGCGCTGGAGTGCAGCGACTATCAAGCATTGATGGTCAATGACGTGCCAAAGACGGTCATCCAGCACATCGTGTTTGAGGCGCCACCCCTGGATGGCTGGGCGTGCCTCAAAGCGGCGGAGCTGTCCGTCGCCAGCCTCGACATGGCCATCGCATTTGCCCGCCTCGACACCCAAGAAAACCTGCGCTGGACGGTGCGGTTTCGGAAGTGTGAGGCGTCGACGGAGCTGCGCAAGGGCACCAAGCGGCTGTTGAAGAAGCTGGAGTCCGGCGATGAGGTCCAGCCCCCGGCCCTCGATGATGGCGCGGAGGTCGGACCGGGCTCGGTGGACTGTCGCGAAGCGGTGGCCCTTCAGGAGGCCATTCGCGCCCGCTGAGCGGGTGCTTGGCCGTGGTGCAGGGTCCCCAACCGGCTACACGGTCTGCCATGTCACCGTCCCTCCATCGCCTGCCCGGGATGCTGCCGCACGATCTGGTCCACGCGGCCCAGACCGACGGGGTGGTGCTGCGTCTGGACGAGGCACGGCGGCTGATGGGCCACACGATCGGCTTCGGGCGCGGGCCCCTGTCGAAGATGCGCCACTCGGTGCGCCGGGCGGGCAGCGACTGGTTCGAGACGCGCTGCGAGAACACCCGTCTGGACGTCATTGACCGCATTGTCGACCCTCAGGATGGCAGCGTCCGCTTCCTGTTTCGCCACCCGGACGGGGTGACCACCGAAGCGGTGCTCATCGGGCTGCACAAACCAGATCACTTCACCATCTGCCTCAGCAGCCAAGCGGGATGCGCGATGAAGTGCGCATTCTGTGCCACAGGGCGCCTCGGGCTGTCCCGCAACCTCCACGCGTGGGAGATGGTCGCGGCGTGGATGACGGTGCGCGACGAAGCGCCGGGACGGGTGACGGGCGCGGTGTTCATGGGGCAAGGCGAACCCCTGCACAACTATGACGAGGTCATCCAGGCCGCGCGGGTGCTGTGCCATCCCAACCTGGGGCGCATCGCGGCAAAGGCCATCACCATCTCGACGGTGGGGCTGGTGCCCCGGATCCGCCAATACACCGCTGAGGGTCACCCGTTCCGCTTGATTGTGTCGATGACATCGGCCATCCAGTCCCGTCGCGCGTCCCTGTTGCCTGTCGCCGGCAAGTGGTCCCTGGAAGAGCTGGCCGAGGCCCTGCGGGAGCGCCATGCCGCGACGGGCTGCCGCATCACGGTGGCCTGGGTGGTGCTCGGCGGAGTGAACACGGGTCCGGACGAAGCGATCGCCCTGAAGGCCCTGATGGGCGATGTTCCTATCCTGATCAACCTCATCGATGTCAACGACGACCGCGCGTCGGGCTTCGTGCGGGCCACCGACGAAGAGCGGGGCGCGTTCCTGGATTCACTGCAGATCCTGGGGGCGCCCCTCGTGCGGCGATACTCGGTGGGCAGCGACCAAGCGAGCGCGTGCGGCATGTTGGCCTCCCGCCATGCGCTGTCTGAAGGGGCACGATGACCCACCCACTGCGGGCCCTGGCTGCCCTCGTCGCCGCCCATGGCGACCACATTCCCCTCGACCGGGGGGCGGCGCTGATCGCGGCGGACGACCGCCCGGACGACGTGGACGTGGACGCTGTGGTGGACACGCTCGACCGCCTCGGCCGGGGAGTGTTCCTCAAAGAGGGGGCGCCGCTGTTCGAGAGCCTGGCGCGGCTGCGGCTCCACTTGTTCGGCGCGGACGGCTTTGTCGGTGACGCCGGCGACTACCACGCGCTCGACAACTCGTGGATCGACCGGGTGCTGGAGCGCCGCAAGGGCATGCCCATCACGCTGAGTGTGGTGTTGATGGAGGTCGCCCGCCGGGCCGGCTTGGATCTGCGCGGGGTGGGCTTTCCCGGGCACTTTCTCGTGGCCCCGCCCAAGGCGGACCCCCCGTTCTGGGTGGACGCCTTCCGGGGCGGCATCGCGCTGAACGAAGATGACCTCAAGCAGCGCTATCTGGAGCTGGGTGACGGCAGCCCGCCGCCGCAGCAGCTCTGGGCCCGCTTCAAGGCACCGGTGACCTCTCGCCAGATCCTGGTGCGGATCAACAACAACTTGAAGCAGAGCCACGGGCGCTTGAACGATGCCCAAGGCGCGCTGCGGGCCGTGGAGCGCAACTTGGTGCTCGATCCCTCGGCCTGGCACGAGCGGCGAGACCGTGGCCTGTTGCTGCTCCAGATGGGACTTCTCGGCGAGGGCCGTGAGTCGCTGCGCCACTACCTCGCCGGGTTTCCCGATGCCCCCGATGCAGCCCGCGTGAGGGCCGTGCTGGACCGCTTTCGGCCGGGCGATGACCTTGACGACTGAGCCGTGACCCCGCCGTTGTCCGTGGCCGCTGAGCGCGCGCTGCTGCAGCAGCTTCAGATGGACTGGGCCGGCCACAATGTCCGGCTCTTTGGCGGCTTGCTGCGCCCGCCCGTGCTGGCGTTGGTTGACGGTCCAGCGGAGCTGGGGTGCTGGGTGCCCCACGCGCGCTCGCTGGCGCTGTCCCGGGACCTCGTTCTCGCCCACTCCTGGGTGGTGGTCGGCGAGGTCCTCAAGCACGAGATGGCCCACCAGTTCGTCGATGAGGTCCTGGGTGCGCCGGGTGAGCCCCCCCACGGTCCCACCTTCCAGCGGGTCTGTGCCCAGCGGGGCATCGACGGTGCCGACCGAGGCGTGCCCACCGGGAGTGGCCCTGAGCCCCGCATCTTGCGCAAGGTGCGCCGCTTGCTCGCCCTCGCCGAGAGCCCCGAAGAGCACGAAGCCCAAGCGGCGGCGGCGGCGGCCCGACGGCTGCTGCTGCGCCACGAGCTCGACCTGGTCTCCGGCCTGGTGCCCCGCTCGTTTCATGTGCGCCAGCTCGGCCTCCCCCGCCAGCGGCTGCCCGTCTATGTCAAGGTGTTGGCGGGCATTCTCGCGGCGCACTTCTGCGTCGAGGCCATCTGGGTGCCGGCCTGGAGTGTGCGCCGTGCCCACTCCGGCTGGGTGCTGGAGATCTCGGGCTCCCCCTCAGCCATCGACACGGCGGCGTATGTCTGGGACTTTGTGCTGTCCGCCACCGACCGGCTGTGGATCCGCCACCGTGCCGCCGAAGGCCTGACCGGCAACCAACACCGGCGCAGCTACCGGGCGGGGGTGGTGTTGGGGTTTCGCGAACAGCTCGACGCTGACGCCCAGGCCTCCGCCGACGAAGGGCTCGTCTGGACGGGGGATCCGGCCTTGCAAGACTGGCTCGCCCGGCGCCATCCCCACCGGGAAGCCAGCGCATCGGTGGCGCTGACCGCCGACCCGGCACTGGCCTCAGGACGACGCCAGGGTCGTGTGTTGGTCGTGCACAAGGGCATCTCCGCCGAAGCGGGCCCCAGCGAGGCGCCCCCGGCACTCGGGGACCCTCGCGCGGCCACGTCCACCCCAGGGAGAACACCATGACGGACCCGCTCACCCGCCCCGACGAGGGCGCCCGGACCGTGGCGGCGCTGGCCCACGGCTTGACCTTCATCGAAGGCGGCATCATCGGTCCGCTGCTGGTCTACCTTGTGAAGCGCGATGAGGACCACTTTGTGGCCTTCCATGCGCTTCAGTCGTTGTACTTTGGGTTGGCGCTGCTCGCCGCGCTGCTGCTGAGCTGTGGCTTGCTGCTGCCGCTGGTCATCCCGTACATCATCTACGAGGTGATTGCCGTGATGAAGGCCCATGAGGGCGAGTGGTACAAGCTGCCCGTCGTCGGCGAGTGGGCGTGGCGGGTCCACAACCCGGACCGGTGAGGGGCCCCGGGGGTGGTGGCGCGCTCGGCTACAGCCCGAAGAAGGCGGTGCGCACGACGGGGTTGATGATGGCGGCGAGGATCAGCGCGACCGCGAACCCGATGGATGCGTAGAGCAGGTCCCGCCCCATCAGCTTGAGGGCATATCGGGGGGTGCGCTGGTCGTCGGAGACCGCGCGCAGGGCGAGGCTGAGCTCGCGGCCCCCGAGCAGGCCGATGAACACCCATGTGGTGCTCATGGGCACCTTCGACCAGACCTTGAAGATGTAGAGGATGATCCCGTACAGCACGTTGATGACCGTGGCTGCGCGAACGTCCACCACGTCGCTCTTCTCGTTCACCACTTCCTGCACCCGCTCGCCGCCCATGTAGAACAGCAACCCGAGGCCCAGGAAGATGGACCCGGTGAACACCGAGAACTGGCCCATGCTGAGCTGTCGGGGCAGGTAGACGGCGATGTTGGCGGCGTCCTGCTGCAGCCAGACCGACCACAAGAAGCCCGAGCTGATCCACTGGGCCCACCGCCAGCTGGCGTGGGGGCGGCCCTTGAACCGGGCCTTCATCCACGGCCCGAGGCTCATGTAGAGGCCCACGGCGCACACAAAGGCGATGCCGTACCCACTGATGGACTTCATCGCGACCGCGCTGACCCCCTTGGCTTCGGTGGCGAAGCTGGTGAGTAGCAGGAATGTCGTGCTGACGGGCATTCTCATGCGGGTCAGGACCAGCAGGAACAGGGGCGCCGCGACCTGGAGGAACTTGAATTCCGTCGGTGCGGTCTCGAAGCCCTTGCTGGCGAGGCGGCCGTAGCTGACGTCACCGTCGTAGACGACCCAGGACCAGCCCATCGTGACCACAAACACGCCGCCGATGAACAGCCACAGCTTCCACCACTTGACCTCCTTGTTGGAGGAGATGAACGTGCCGATCGTCTGGATGCTGTCGTTGGCGACCGCCGAGTAGCCGGCAAAGAGGAAGCCCACCCACATCGCGATCTGGGCGTAGGGGTAGCTCGCGGCCGCCAAGAGAAAGCCGATGCCCAGCACGATCAGGAAGTGCTTCTCGTCTTGAACAATGTTCCAGAACGAGCGGACGGCGACCGGCATTGGCTCAGGCTCGACCAGCGAGGTGCTCACGTGCGCTTCCAGGGTTGGTTGAGCCGGAGCCTATGGCGCAGTTTGGGTTGCCAGGATGGCGAGCGCGTAGCAATGGGCGTCACCCCCAAGCCGCTCGGCGTCACAAGCTCGTGCGCAGCATCAGCACGGCCCTGCCGCCTGCGGTGACCCCCGGAGCGCTGATCCACAGCTCGTCTTCGTCGTCCCCGTCGACGTCGCCGGCGGGGTGCAGCCCCAAGCCCAGCCCGTCCGCCGGTTCGTCGGTCTCGAGGAAGAAGTCGGTGCTGGCGCTGACCGACTCGCTTGTGGCGTCCAGGACCTCGTCGTCCATCGGCAGCAACCACACCCCGCCCCCCAGCACGTCTTCGCCACCCGTCTCCTCCCGCCCAGGGGCCCCCACGGCGACCATGGCTTGGGGACGCTGGAGGGCGGCCACGTCGAAGCCGAAGAAGTCGAAGGCCTCGTCGCCGTGGATGCGGGCCACCCGCAGGTTGCCGGGCAGGTCGTCGTGGGGGTGTTCGGTGCCGGCGAAGGCCTCGGGCAGCCCATCGGGATCGACCAGGGTGATGCTCCCTGGGGCCCCGACGTTCTCATCAAATCCCCCCAAGACCAGCTCTGGCAGTCCATCTCCGTCGAAGTCCGCCGCGTCGAGCTGGCGGCCAGCGCCGATGTTGGTGCCGTTGAGGTAGACGAGGGTGCCGTGGTCTTTCATGTTCGGCTCGGTGGATGACGCGAACTCCTGGATGGTGGCGCCGTCGAGCATCCACACCCCGCCCCCGTTCTCGATCCCGGCCACCTCATCGACATCGTAGGCGGGCACTCCGACGACGAGGTCGTCGAGGCCGTCGCCGTTCAGGTCGGCCCAGTGCAGGGCCGCGCCGTAGTCGTTGTTGAAGTCGAGGTTGGCGAAGCCCACACCCCGGGTGGTCACCGCGTCGCCGTCGGAGATGGTGCCCAACGGCACAACCCACACGCGCTCCGTCAAGGGGTCGGAGGCCGCAAGAACGCCCTGGTCACCGCTGTCTTCGAGCCACCGTCCCGCGCCCAGGGCCTCGTAGCCTTCGTAGCTGAGGGACGGGTCTCCCGCGGCACCGTAGAGCGTCAGGTCGGCGTCGGTGAGCGTGGTGGTGCTCTGGGGCGTGGTGAACAGGTAGATGGCGGTCTGAAGGTCGATTCCGCCGATGTTGATGGGGCCCACGACGCCCATGGCCGCGGTGTCGGGGTAGGTCGCCACCGGGTCGAGCCAGACGGCGGCCAGGGTGCTGCCCAGCTCGTTGTCGGCGTCCCCTTCGATGGCCAAGTAGACCGGGGCCCCTGGGTCGGTCAGCGCGTACTCCTCACCGCCGAGGGGCGCGTCGGGCATCTCCAGCAGCAGCGCGTGGCCCCTGCCGGAGCGCGCCTCGGGGTCGCCGGTGAGGACCTCCAGCGCGCCGTCTCCATCGAGGTCGATGGGACCCGCCATGAGCGCGGCAAAGCCGAAGGTGGGCGAGTCGGTGCGGTACGAGATGCCGTCGGTGGCCAGCTCTGGGGCCACACACGCAAGATCGGCGCCGTCACAGTCATTGTCGAGCAGATCGCCGCAGATCTCGGTGGCCGAGGGACTGACGTCTGGGCGCAGAATGTCGCAGTCGTCGTCGTTGTCGACGAATCCTTCCACGTCGGCGCACAACGCAACAGGCATGGCCGGGTCGCCGTGGCCATCGCCGTCCGCGTCGTAGTAGCGCACCACGGGTGCGTCGCAGTCGGCGTCTGAGGCGATCCCATCCAGCCCGGCGGTCCGGTCGCTGGGGGACTCTGCGGACCCGCAACCGGCGAGCCACAACACAAGCATCCGACGCATGAACAGACCTCCAGGGCCGCCGGGTTGCTGCCGCGGCCGCGTTCGTGTCACCACTGTGCACCGGAGCAAGGGGCAGTGCCCCGGGGAATTTCAGCGGGGCGGTGTAACCCAGGTGGATCGCACCCCTTGAGTGGGGGTGGGCCGCCGGGGAGGTGGACCTGAAGGGAGGCTCTGGTGCACACTCAACCCCGACGAAGCAGCGCAAACTGGATTGGGTTCGGTGTGGGTTGGTTAGTTGGCGGCGGCGGAACGGTGGGGACTGCGCCCGGTGGTGTGGGGCGGGTGAGTCGCCGCGCCTGGCCCTGTCCGTCCGCCCTGGCATGCGCGGGCATGTCCGGGGTGTCCCGAGGACCCCGCGTGGGTCTTCGCACTGGAGGAAGGTTGTCTGAGACCGATTCCCTGCCTGAGCTGGTTCGAGACTTTGAGCTTCGGGAGGCGCGTGCCGCCGAGCTTCTGGACCAATACGAGCGCAACGTGCGGCACATGAGCCGGACCTACCCGGGCGCTTGGTTCGCCACAGGACACAAGGACGAAGAAGGGGTGGTGGACTTGGCGCACCGCACCTTCACGGTGTGTGCACGGGTCGAGAAGGGCCGCTTTCCGTTCTCGTCGCGACGGCCGTTTCGGTGCTTTGTGGAAGAGCAGTTTGATGGCCGGGCGGTGCGCTACCACAGCTTCTACGCCAAGCTGAGCATCGCCCGAGAGCTGATGCGAGACGACTACGCCCGCAACCTGCGGCGGGATCCCGTGCTGCGGTGGCGTGCGGACCTGTATGGCGCCGTGGGCGATGTTCTCAAGGCCATGGAGGCAGCGGGAGCCCTCGAGCGCCAGAGCCAAGGCAACAGCTTGCCCCCGCGGTGGGCGGTGACGGCGACGGGCCCCCGGCTGACGGTGCCGCTGGCGCGGATCGAAGGCGCCCTCCGGGACGATCAAAACCGTGACCTCAAGCACATTGTCGAGGAAGTGCTGCGCCGGGGAGGGCCGCTGAGCCAGAGCCGCCTGACCAATGTGGCGGAGGCGGTGCTGGGCACGCCGGAGGCTGAAGACCCGGTGTTTCAGACTGCTGCGCCGCCGGCGGGGGTGCAGGTGGGCATCCGGCGGTCCATTGTGCGGGCCTGGGAGACCCTCGACGGCGAAGACCGGGACCTGATGGTCGGTCTCGCTCGGGGGGACAGCTACGATGACATCATCGCTCGCCAGCCTCGCCTCAAGCACCGGGTCGCTGCAACGCGGGCGGTGACCCGCTGTGGCCAAGTGTTCTTGGCGGCCGTGGCCGAAGAAGCGGGCATCGACCCGACGGGTGGGATTCCGGCGGGCATCCAGCCGCGAAGGCTTGTGGAGTGTGTGCTGGAGGTGCTGGCCGAGGTGGTGCCCGAGATTCAGGCCGCGGTGGGCCACACAGGAGGTGCACGATGACGCGCAAGCGCAACACCTTGGACGGCTGGGCGGCGTTGTTGGACGGGACGGCCGAGGGGGAGCTGCTCGACTTGTTTGGGCGGGAAGCCCGTC
This sequence comes from Myxococcota bacterium, assembly GCA_942491145.1. Classification (GTDB taxonomy): domain Bacteria; phylum Myxococcota_A; class UBA796; order UBA796; family UBA2385; genus CAXQUZ01. Next base: position 152,340 of record CALOBC010000040.1, read on the forward strand.
TGCGGCGGTCCGCTGAAGCGCTGGCCAGCGATGAGCTGGCGGAGGGTGCGTGGGTGGACGAGGCCGAGCCGGCGACGGAGCGCGTGCGCTTGGCTGCTCAAGATGCCGATGACTCGGTCACCTTCGCGGATGCCCAGGTTCGGGTGCGCGCCGAGTGGGACGGGGGCACGCTGGTGCTGGTCCAGGAGCTTGGACCGGCCGGTGTGACGGCGATGGTCGGGGGAACGCCGGTGCCCCTGCACCCGGGGCGGCCGGCCTCGGTCTCCGTGGATGCCGTGCCCACCGAGCTTGTGCTGCTGGACCATCGGGGCCGACGGCGGGTGCTGCGGCCGGTGACCTGAGCGGGGGAGCTGCCGGGTGCGCAAAGACGAGGTGATGCGGCAGTCGACCGGACACGGCCGCACCGGCAGCGGAGTACGCTCCCCACTCAAGTGGAGTGGTCGATGGCTGCCCAAGCCCCTGTAGGTGTGCCCCAGCGCCGCAAGAAGAAGCTGAGCCCGGCCTTTCTGGCCTCGTTGGGCTGTGCCGCCGTGGGGCTGTTGGTCTTGCTGGTGGGCGGCATGGTGGCCGGCGCCTATGGCCTGATGGTGGCCTTTGTGACCAACCATGGGGTCTATGGGGACGCGGTGGCGGCAGCGGGTGCGGACGCCCGCGTGAAAGACGCGCTGGGTGACCCGGTGGAGCCGAGCTGGTTGCTGTATGGCACCGTGTCCAGCGATGATCAGGACGGCTCGACAGACCTCCGGGTGCAGCTCACTGGACCCAAGGCCAAGGGCTGGATGTGGCTGGAAGCCACGAAGCGCGAGGGCACCTGGACCCGGCAACGGCTGGAAGTCGAGCTCAAGGATGGCGTGGTCATCGATGTCTTGGAGACCATCGAGGCGCCGGCGCCCGCCGCGGCAGCGGTCGACCGTGTGTTGGAGGCCGAAGAGGCGCTGGCGGCTGGCGATCTGGTCGGTGCTGAGGCGATTGCCAGCGAGCTGGTCAGTGGTCACCCCCGGCGGGCCCCCCTGTGGTCGCTGCGGGGGCGGGTGCATCTTGCGGCGGAGCGGCTGCCGGCGGCCGAGGCAGACTTTGCGAAGGCGCTGGAGCTGGATGCCGAAGACCTGGATGCTCAGGTCGGCATGGGCCGCATCCAGCTGGCGACGGAGCAGTGGGAGCAGTGCGTCGCCACCATCACCGAAGTGCTGCCGTACCGAAACCGGGATGCGTCGCTGTGGCTGGACCGGGCGCGGTGCACCGAAGGGCTGGGCGACCTGCGCATGGCGGTGGCGGGGGCGCGGCAAGCGTGCACCCTGGGCAGTGTGCCGGGGTGCGAGATGGCCGATCGGCTGCAGTGAGTGGGGTGCTGGCAGCAGTGGGTTGGCGCAGCGGCTCGCGACGGGGGCGGAGCGCCGGGGGTGCACCGGGTCAGGGGACTGAGGACTGTCCAGCGCTGTCGGAGCCCCAGCACTCGACCTCGCCGTCGGTGCGGATGCCGCAGGTGTGGAAGGCCCCCGCCGCCACCGCCGAGAATGCTGTGCCGGTTGGTGGACTTGCCTGACCGTGGGTGTCGTCGCCCCAGCACTCCACCGTCCCCGTGCTGTCGACCGCGCAGCCGTGCTCGTCACCGGAGGCGAATGCGGTGAAGGTGCCGCTGGGTGGGGTCACCACCTGGCCGCCGGTGCAGCCCCAGCAGTCGAGCGTGCCGTCCGTTCCCAATGTGCACTGGTGTTCGTAGCCACCGTCGATCGCAGCGAGTCCGGTCCAGCGGGACCAGTCGCCGGGGTACCGCGTGTCAGGCTGTCCCTCACACGACATCTCAGAGGTGCCGGACATAGTGAGTCCACCGGAGAACTCACCGTCGGGCGAGATGGTCGCCCAGTGCTCCACGGCGCCGTGGCCGTCGATGGCGAGCAGGCCGCTCCCGAGGACGGAAGCCGTGGGCCCCACACAGTACAGCTCGTGGGTTGCGGTGGCACCGCACAGGTCGGCCGCTATCCAGTACAGCGCGTCCACCGCGCCGCTTCCGCCGATCGTCCAGCCCACCACGGTGTTGAGATCCACGTACGGCGCATTGAACAGGTGGCCCCAGCAGGTCACTTGGCCGGCCGCATCGAGCCCACACGTGCTGGTCTCGTTGGCCACCAAGCCGACGTAGCTGCCCGCTGCGGGAGAGGCTTGACCATCGAGGTTGTCACCCCAGCAATGGGCCGCCCCGGTCATGTCGAGCGCGCAGGTGTGGTGCCGGCCGAGCGCGAGCTGGGTGGCCGCGTGCCCTCGGCGCCCGTCGCAGTCGTTGTCCAAGCCGTCCCAGTCCACTTCCACCGCGTCGGGGTTCACTGCGGGATCGGTGTCGTCGCAGTCTCCCTCAGCGGAGGTGAAGCCGTCTGCGTCTGCATCGGTGTCTGCCTCGTCGCCGGTGTCTTCGAGCCCGGTGTCGTCCAGCGTCGGCTCCGTGGCGGTGTCGTCCACAGGATCGACACTGTCGACCGAACCGGAGTCTGCGTCCGCACTGTCTGCCGTGTCGGCGGGGTCTTTGTCGCCACAGGCGGCCAGGGCAACAATCAGGACCAGGCGGGACTTCATTGGATGCTCGGGACTGCGAAGGCACCAGGGTCGTAACGGGTCAGACCTCATACCGTTCGGTGGGGTCGCGCATTCACCCGGCCATCTTCCGATCGCCTCCTGGCGCGCATCACCGCCGGGGTGCGAGATGGCCGATCGGCTGCAGTGAGTGGGGTGCTGGCGGCGCTCGGGGCCTAGCGACGCAGCCATGACCGGGCGAAGGTGCGCAGGGCATCACGCTTGCGGGGCTTCGGTGGTGTGGCCGGGGGCGGGGTCTCCGGGAGGTCCGCAGCGCCAGCCGCCTCGATGAGCGCGACGATGTCGTCGTCAGTCCGCACGCCTGGGCCGACCAGGGGGAGCATGGCCGCTTCGATGGTGTCGCTCGCGGGCCGCCAGATCCAGTCTGATGGGTCGAGGTTGCCGAGCGGGACCGTGGTCTTGAGCCCCCGGTGCACCGGTGCAGTCTCGCGGGCGTCGTGGCAGTCCCGACTGACGAGCTGGCCCTTCTCGTAGACGGCGGCCCCGCCAGCGCCGTGTTCTTCGTCGTAGAAGGCAAACACGGCCCGGCCGGCAGCCCGCGACAAGTACACCCCGAGGATGTGCTCCAGATCGTCCACGGGCGGCAGCGTGTCGTCGTCCATCAAGCGCAGTCCGGCCACCTCGAACAGCCGCAGGGCGACGTGGGTGTAGGCGTGGCCGTCCCGGATGCCCCGGCCCACCCGGGGGGCCTCGTCCCCCACCAACAGCCCATCCTTGAGCTCGCGGGCGTGGGAGAATGCCTCGACAATGGTCTGGTCATCAACGTTCCCAGCGAGGAAGAGCCCGGTGTTTCGGTCCGACACTCAGCCCCCCAGGACGGTGTGGAGGTGGCGGCCGACCCAGTGGCCAATCGCCATGGTGGAGAGCTGGGGGTTGACCCCCAAGCTGGTCGGAAACACCCCAGCATCGGCGATCCAGAGGTTCTCGAGGCCGTGCGCCCGGCCCCAGGAGTCGACCACACCATCTTCGATGTCGGTGCCCATGCGGTTGGTGCCCATCGGGTGGGCGGCGTAGAGGGTGAAGTCTCGAATGGCGCGGTCATCGAGCTTCTGGGCGAGCTCTTCCGGCTTATTGCTGGGGCTCACGCCATGCACGGGCACATGCAGCCGTCCGGCCCCACCGGCCTGGAGCACCTCAGCCACCGCAATGAGGCCCTGCTTGATGCGGTTCACATCGCCGGGCGCGAAGGTGTACTTCATGTCGGCCCGGCCGTCGGAGAACGCCCGCACCCGGCCCTCGCCCTTGTCGCTGACCATCAGCAGCATGCCGGCCAGTCGGGGCAGCAGCGCCATGCCTTCTTGGAACCGGTCACCGACGAAGCCACCGGCCACCAGGCACGCTTCGGGGGGGGCCGAGAAGGTGTGGGGGAGCACGCCGGGGAGGTCGGGGTGGTGGAACCAAGCCCCTTGGGTGGCGCCCTTCCAGAGGTGGACGTCGAAGTCGCACTCGGCGAGAACGGTGGACCCGGGGTGGATCTGGAGGTGTTCGCCGACGTGGGGGCCGAGGCGTTGGGCGAGCCCGCTGTGCCACAGCATCCGGGAGGTGCCGACGGCGCCGGCGCTGAGCACGACGTGGTCCGCTTCGACGGTGAGCACCCCGCCCAGCTCGCCGGTGTCGGGGTTGCGGGAGCGTCCACGAATGCCGGCTGCTCGGCCATTCTCGACAATCACCTCGTCGACTTGGACCTCGGCTTGGATGACCGCGCCGGCGTTCACGGCACGGGGCAACAAGGTGAGGTTGGTGCTGGCCTTTCCACGGGTGGGGCAGCCGTAGTAGCAGACCCCGCAGCCCACGCACCCGGGGGTGCTGCGCGGGGCGTATCCACCCTCGTGGCCGAGCTTCTCGATGCCGCGGACGATGAGCTCGTTGTTCACGCCGGCGATGGCTTGGCGGGTGATGCCCACGCCCACCAGCTCGGAGACCTCGTCATACAGCGGCTGCAGGGCGTCGAAGCCGAGCCCGGGCTCGTGGAGGTGGCTCGCCCAGCCGTCGAGGACCGCTCGCGGTGCCCGAAAGGACAAGGCGGAGTTGACCAGCGTGGACCCGCCCACGCCCATGCCCGCGGCGATGGGGAAGTTGGCGCTGCCCCGAGTGAGCATCGTGCCGGCTTCTTGCATGTGGTAGCGGGCGACGTTGGCGTAGTTGGGCCGAAAGCGGCTCTGCTTGGGGCCCATCTCGACGACCATCACCCGCACGCCCGCCTCGGCGAGCACCTTCGCGACGCTGCCCCCACCGGGGCCGGACCCCACGATGACCACGTCCACCCGCTCGGTGCGGCCCGTGCCGATGTGCTCGTGCCCGAAGGCCGGCGGGGGCGGCAGGAGCACCGTGTTGGGGTCGGGCACCATGAAGGCAGCCCCGCCCAGGATCTCGTCGGTCGATGCAGGTCCGCTCACGGCAGTGGCCTTGGCATGGGGATTCTCACTGGAGTGGGCTCAGGCCATGTACCCGCAGCGGTGCAGCACCGCGAGCTGGGGAGCGATGGTCGGATGGGTGGTGTAGCCGGCGCCCAGCAGCGTCGTGAGGCCCTGGGTGGCACCACGAACCTCGGCCAAGTCGGCCTCGATGAGCTGGTGGAAGACCGCACGGGCGTCGGTGGGGCCGAGCCCGCAGAAGAAGCCGCCGGCGAGGGGGAGCGCGGCGCTGTCGAGCGCGTGGAGCAGCAGCTTCATCAGCTTGCGCTGCGTTGCGGGGAGCGCGCCGAGCAATGCGTCGAAGAAGCGGTCCAGCGCGGCATCTCCGCCATCGAGCGCGGCGGTAGGACCGGCCGGAAAGGCAGCCGCAGACCACGCCCGGACCATCGTGGCTTCGGCGGTGCTGAGGTGCTGGAACGGAGCCTCGGCGGGCACGTCCCACCATCGCACAGCGACAGATCCACCCACAAGCCCCACCGATGCGGCAGAAGCGGCGAGCAGAGCGAGGAGATGGCGGCGGCTAATCTGCATGGCGCCCGTCAGGGAGTGGGGGAGCTGGGCTGCCCGGGAGGGGGGTCGGGCTGGCGTCTCGATGCCGGCTCTGTAGCCCGCTGGAGCCCACCGACCGGCGGCCTCTGGGGTGTTTCTGTTGTGTTGCCGACCCCAGCAAAGGGTGTGTGGTGGGCCGTTCTGGGGCGAGCGCGGGCATGAGGCCGGGGGCCTCAATGCCACACATCCGTGCGTGCCGCGATAGGGCGGAGCGGGTAGTCTGCCGGAAGCGCTGCGGTTTCTGGCGCCCTCTGGAGGCCCTTCAAATGCGTGTTCCCGCACGCCTCGAGCCACTCGTAGAAGTTGGCGTGATCGACGAAGTCGTACGTCCCCTGCTCGCCGGCAAAGAAGCCGCGGTCTATCTGGTGCGCGCCCATGGCGAGCTTCGGGTGGCCAAGGTCTACAAAGAGGCAGCCCATCGGAGCTTTCGGCAACGTGCCGAGTATACCGAGGGCCGAAAGGTACGAAACAGCCGGTCTGAACGCGCGATGAAGCGCGGATCAAAGTACGGTAAAGAACAGATTGAGGCCGCGTGGCGTACTGCGGAGGTAGACTATATCTACCGCCTGCAAGCTGCAGGGGTTCGTGTGCCAGTGCCCTACGACTTTGTCGAGGGTGTGCTGGTGATGGAGCTGGTCTCGGACGGTGAGGGCCAGCCCGCCCCCCGCCTGGTGGACGTGGACCTGGAGCCCGCCGAGGCGCGGAAGCTGCACGCCCACCTGATCCAGGAGACTGTGCGCATGCTGTGCGCCGGGGTGGTCCACGGCGACCTGTCCGACTTCAATGTGCTCATCGGGGTCGACGGGGCGGTCATCATCGACTTTCCCCAGGCGGTGGACCCGGCGAACAACCGCAACGCAGAGAAGCTGCTGCTGCGGGACGTCAAGAACCTCACCAGCTTTTTGGGCCGGTTTGCGCCGGACCTGAAGAAGACCAAGTTCGGCCCCGAGATGTGGGCCTTGTACGAGGACGGGGAGCTGACGCCCGAGACGGTTCTCACGGGCAAATTCACGAAGTCCGCGAAGGCGGCGGACGTGGACGCGACGCTGTGGGAGCTGCGGGATGTCGAGAAGGACATGCTGCGGCGCTTGGGCGTGGAGTTTCCCGAGGACCGGGGTGGCCGGCGCAAGTCGAAGCCGCGCTCTGATGACGACATTGGTCAGGACTTCTACGAGGAAGACCGGGCGCAGTGGGAGTCCGAGGACAGCGGCAGCGGTGGTGGCGGCGGTTCTCGCGGTGGTCGGGGCTCGGGCGGTGGCCGGAGCTCGGGCGGTGGCCGGAGCTCAGTCGGCGGTCGTGGGGATGGCCGACGGGGTGGACGGGATGACGGACCTCGCGGTGGACGTGGGGGCCGGGACGACGGACCTCGTCGGGATGATGGGCCAGGTCGGGACGACGGACCTCGGGGTGGTCGGGATGACGGACCTCGCGGTGGACGGGGGGGCCGGGATGACGGACCTCGCGGGGGACGTGGGGGTCGGGACGATGGGCCTCGTCGGGACGACGGGCCAGGTCGGGATGACGGACCTCGCGGTGGACGTGGCGGCCGGGACGACGGACCTCGGGGTGGACGTGGTGGCCGGGACGACGGACCTCGGGGTGACCGGGGCGGCTGGAACGACGGACCGGGCCGCGGTGATGGACCTCAGGGTGGCCGGAACGACGGACCTCGGGGTGACCGGAACGACGGACCTCGGGGTGATGGGGGCGGCTGGAACGACGGACCGGGCCGCGGTGATGGACCTCGGGGTGGCCGTGGCGGCCGGGACGATGGACCGCGCCGAGACGATGGCCCCCGTGGTGGCCGTGGCGGCCGTGACGATGGACCGCGCCGAGACGATGGCCCCCGTGGTGGCCGTGGCGGCCGGGACGATGGACCGCGCCGAGACGACGGCCCCCGTGGTGGACGTGGCGGCCGGGACGATGGACCGCGCCGAGACGATGGCCCCCGTGGTGGACGTGGCGGCCGGGACGATGGACCGCGCCGAGACGACGGCCCCCGTGGTGGACGTGGCGGCCGGGACGATGGACCGCGCCGAGGCCGAGGTTCCGGCCGCGGGCCCGCGCGCTCCCCTCGAGGGCGACGCGGTGGCTCCCGCAGCGACGGGCCTCCCCGGGGCAACGGGCCGCCACCCCGCAAGGAGCCGGTCTACGATCCCTGGGATGACAATGCCCGCCCGCAGCAGGCGCCCGTGGGTGCGCGGGGCGACGACACCTGGCACGACGCCCCCGCGCGTCCGCCCCGGGATGCGCCGTCAGCCGAACGTGCCGGCGGTGGGGACACGGGCTGGCACACCCTCGACGAGACCCCCCGACGCAGCGGCTCAGGTGGTGGCTGGGACGGCGGGTCCAACCAAGGTGAAGGCCGCGTCTACTCGGGACGGGGCGGCGACCGTGGTGGCTATGGCGGCGGTCCCTCGGCCCCCCCCAAGCGCCGTCGCGGTGGCGGTGGCCGCCGAGGTGGACCGCCGCGTGCGCCTGCCGGGCCCGAGGTTGTGGTGAAGGGTGCGCCCCGACGGCGGGGTCCCCCCGACTCCTCGTCCAGCGACGACTGAGCGGGGCATCCCGACAGGGCTTGCGTCAAGAGGCAGCGCGGCCTCCCACAAAGCAGTGGGAGGCCGTCTGTGCTTCAGGGTCCGCGCCCGTGGGCGGGCCACTCCCAGCTACCGCCTGCTCAGGCCACGCCGGACAGGCTCGGGACCGGGGCTTGCTCCTCCACCAGCGTCTCAAAGGCGTCGTGCACCCGGAGGGGAAGCTGGTCCGCGCCGAAGCGGTCTGTCAGGTGAGCCCGGTCCAAGGCGTCCCGCACCGGTCCCCGGAGCTCTGTGAGAAAGAGCTTCACTCCGGCCTTCTGGTAGTCCACCAGCAGCTCGGACAGGGCCGTCAGGCCGGAGCTGTCGATGCGCGTGACAGTGCCAGCGTCGAGCACGACCGCCCGCAGCGGCTCAGACATCTCGTCCTCCAGCCGAGTGAGGGTCTCCCGAAGGAAGCGGGTGTTGCCAAAGTAGAACTCGGCATCGACGCGAATCGCCAGCACGCCCGGCGTGGTCTCGGCCTCGGGGAAGCGGTCCAGGTTGCGGTACACGGTGCTGTCGGGAAGGCGCCCGAGCACGGCCAAGTGGGGTGTGGTCGACCGGTAGACAAACACGATGATGGAGGCGGCGGCGCCGGCGAGGATGCCCTGCTCGATGCCAAAGGCCAAGGTGGCGACGAAGGTGATGGCCAGGAAGACAAAGTCGGCCCGGTCCACGTGCCAGAGGTGGCGCGGCTCCTTGAGGTCGATGAGGCCCGCCACCGCGGTCATGATGATGGCGGCGAGCACGGCCTTGGGCACAAAGTGCAGCAGCGGCGTCAGGAACAACAACGCGATGGCGACCACCAGGGCGGTGATGATGCCGGCGAGGGGGGTGCGGGCGCCGGCTTGGTCGTTGACCGCCGTTCGGGAGAATCCGCCCGTGACCGGGTAGCCCCCGAACGCTGCCGCACCGAGGTTGGCGATGCCGAGACCCACGAGCTCTTGGTTGGGGTTGACCGTGTACTTGTGGCGCTTGGCGAAGGCCTGCGCAACTGCGATGCTCTCCATGAACGCGACCAGCGAGATGGTCAGCGCGGTGGGCAGCAGGGACTCCATCGCGTCCAGGTCGAGGGTGGGCATGCTCAGCGCCGGGAGGCCGGCCGGCACATGGCCCACAATGCTGACCCCAAGGTCATTCAGGCCAAGTCCCCAGACCGCGAGGGTGCCGCCCACGACCACTGCCAGCGCCCGGGGAAAGGCCGGGCTGAGCCGCTTGAGCACCACCAGCGTGATGATGCTCACGACCCCGATGATCACCGTCGGCACGTTGGTCTCAGCGATCTGCGCGGCGGCGTGCAGCACAATCTCGTGGATGTGGTGCGAGCGGGGGATGTTGACCCCCATGAGGTGCTTGAGCTGCGACAGCCCAATGATGAGCGCGGCCGCGGATGTGAACCCCGAGAGCACCGGGTGGCTGAGGAAATTGGTGAGAAAGCCCATCCTCAGCACGCCCATGGAGAGCTGCAGGACGCCCACCATCAGCGCCAGGAGGACCGAGAGGCTCAAGTACAGGGCCGGCTCGCCTCCTGCCAGGGGGGACACCGCGGCGGCCACCAGCAACGACACCATCGCCACAGGGCCCACGGCCAGCTGCCGGGAGCTGCCGAACACTGCGTACAACACCAGCGGGATGACCGATGCGTACAGGCCGACGATCGGCGGCAGACCGGCCAGCATGGCATAGGCCATGGCTTGGGGAATCAGCATCACGGCGGTGGTCAGGCCGGCGATGAGGTCGCCCTTGATGTCTGCGCGGCTGAGGCGAGGCAGCCAGCCGGCGATGGGCAGCCAGCGGGCAAGTGCCGGAGTGTTGGGTTGGGCGACAGACATGTCTTCCTTCCTCATGGGGTTCGAGGCGGTGGCGAGTGGGGGGTGGCGTGTGAGCTAGCGTTGCAAGAAGCTCGCCATGCGCGCAGGCGTCCCCTGTGCGGGGCCGACGCGGACCGCCAAGTGTACCGCAAGGGCAGGGCAAGGGGGCGATAGCGCAGGGCAGGGCCAGCAAGCCACCGGAACTGTTGAGTGGAGGGTCATGGGGGGCCCCGTCGTCAACTCAACAGCGGTCTTCAGCCTGGGTGTGCGACCACAGTGGCCACCTGCCGAGCCGTGTGCCGACCGCAGGTGGATTGCGCGGGGATGTGCGGAGCGTGGACGGCGGGACTACCGGGCGGCCATCAGCCGTTGGCTCCCGGGGTCGGCTTCGGCTTCTGCTTCGGCCTCAGCCTCACTGGTCGTCTTGCGGTGCTGCATGTAGCGGTCGACTCCGTGGAATATCCCCATGCCAGCGAGCATCGCGACCACAAAGACCAGCCCCGTGCCGGATGCAGAACCGGCGGACACCAGCGCAGGACCGGGGCAGTACCCGGCGAGCGCCCAGCCGATGCCGAAGAGCGCGGCCCCACCGACGAGTCGTGGGGTGAGGTCTTGACGCGTGGGGATGCCGAACTTGGTGCCGAACACGGGTGACGGGCGGCCGATGACCCACTTGTAGAACAACAGGTGGGTGGCGATGCCGCCGGCCATCACAAAGCCGAGGCTCGGGTCCCAGTCACCGGTCACGTCGAGAAAGCCCACAACCTTGGCCGGCTGGGTCATGCCGGCGAGGGCGAGGCCAGCCGCGAACATCAGTCCGATGACAAAGTAGCTGCCGAGAATCATCCACTGGGGGGCCTTGTTCACAGGACACCTCCGAACACTCGGCTGACCACGGTTGCGGTGATGGCGCCTGTCGTGAGGAAGGTGGCCACTGCGATGGCGGAGCGCTTCGAGAAGCGCGTGAGCCCGCAGATCCCGTGGCCGCTGGTGCAGCCATTGCCCATGCGGGTGCCGAAGCCGACCAGCAGGCCGGCCAGCACGACCGCTGCCATCGAGCGCTCGACGGTGACCGCAAGCATCGAGGGCCACAGAACACCGGTGACGGTGCCGCCGACCACGAGGCCGCCCAGGAACAGTGCGCGCCAGGCGACGTCCCCCGGACGGGGCTCCATGCCGCCGCCGATGATGCCGCTGATGCCGGCGATTCTGCCGTGAAGCAGCAGCATCAGGGTCGCGCTGAGGCCAATGAGCACACCGCCAAGGGTAGACGCGATGGGTGTGAAGTTGTCCAAGGGAAGTCCTCCAGAACATCGATGCAGTCTGCCGGTTGGGCTGACTGAAGCGCAGGAGCCATGGTGGATTGCAGGAACCGTGCCGGACTCGGGGTCGGGCGCTAACGTGATGAGAGATCGCTGCTTCAGGTCATCGTGTGGTCGGGTGGCCGTGGTCGCCCGGGCGATGAAACCCCTGGACGCAACACCTTGTTTCATGTGGCCGGGCACAGTGAATCAATGTTTCACCAGGCATGGGGCCCTGGCCAAGCAACCATGGCCACTGTGTGGGGGCGTGCCGGCGCCCTGCCCGAGCCGACTGGCGCCGGCGTGGGGGGTCGGTGTTCGGACGGGCGTGGTTCAACCCCTCGCTGCGGCACTCCGCTGCGGGATGGGGTCGGGCCACCGATGTTCGGGACCGCGCAGCTCAGGCAGACCGCGCAGCTCAGGGACTGCGCAGCTCAGGGATAGTTGATCTTGTAGATCTCGATCTCGTGGCCGCTGGAGTCGGCGACGTACAGCTTGCCCTTGCGCACCTCAACACAGTTCGGCGACGTGTAGCGACCGGTGCCGCCAAAGCCCTTCTCGCCAAACTTGGTGATGAACTTGCCGGCGGTGTCGAACACCTGAATCCGGTTGTTCAAAGTGTCCACGACAAAGACGTAGCCCTTCTCATCGACGGCGAGGCTGCTGAACTCGTGCAGCTTGAACTGGCCGTCGCCGGTGCCCTTCTCGCCCCAGGTGCGCAGCACGCTGCCGTCTTCTGGAGACAGCACCTTCACGCGGTGGTTTCCGGCGTCAATGACGTACAGCTCGCCATTTCGGCGGTCGATGTCCATCCCACCGGGGCTCGAGAGCTGGGCGGGACCCGCCCCCTTGGTGCCCACGGTCCACACCGGCACCCCGTCGAGGGTGAACTTGTGGATCTGGTTGGCGTAGGTGTTCGCGATGTAGACGTGGCCGGTCTTTCGCTCCACCGCAATGCCGCGCATCCGGGCGTTGCGGGGGAAGTCCTTGTATCCAAAGCCCTTGACGAACTTGCCGTCGGGGTCGAAGGCGCGGACCAGCCAGTCGGCTTGCAAGCGGGGGTCGTCGTCGTAGTGCATCGACCCGCGGATGACCCAGATGTTGCCGTCGGCGTCGTGATCGATGGCGCCGGGGAAGCCCTGGTCTTCTTTTGCAATCCACATCGAGGTGGTGGGGTTGGTCGTGTATCCGGGGGGAAGGGGCTTGCCTTCCATGTCGGTCTGGATGGGAACCCACAAGTCGTAAGCGGCCTTGTAATCGCCACTCCCGCTGAACCGACGGATGCGATGGTCCATCCAGTCTGACGCATAGATGTCGCCGTTGGGGTGGACCACCACGTCACGCAACACATTGAAGACCCCGGCGTCCCGCTTGTGTTGGCCGAAGCTGCCCTGGAGCTCACCCTTGCCGTTGAAGCGGTCGATGCGCTGGGCATAGGCGGCGGCGGCAAGGATGGTGGCACCGTCGGGACTGACTTCGACCGCGCGGGGATGAAATGAGCCCTCGCGACCGTTGGGGCCGATGATGAACTGAGTGAAATTGCCCTCGCTGTCGAGCTTCTGGAGCCGTTCGTTGTCCGTGTCGGCCACGTAGATGTTGCCGTTCTTGTCGACGCTTACATTGCGGGGCCAACGGAACTCACCCTCGCCCGAGCCCCGTCGGGGCCAGGCCGCGAGGAGCTCACCCTCAAGCGAGAATTTCATCACCTCGCGGTTGGCCGTGTTGGCCACCACCAGGAACCTGCCCTCGGGGTGCACCGCGATGCCGAAGGGCTGGATGAACTCGCCGGCGAACTCGCGCTTGTACTTGCCGGCCTTGTCGAAGACCTGAACCCGCTTGTTCATGGTGTCCATGACGTACAGGTCGCCATTGCGGGGGTCGACTGACACGTCGTGGGGCTGGTCGAACTCGCCGGGGCCGCTGCCCTTCTTGCCGAACTCAATAAGAACCTTACCGTTGGGATCATACTTGATGATCTTGTGCTTCTTCCAGATGGCTGCCCACACGCCACCGTCGAGCGGATCCCAAGCCAAGCCCAGCGGCTGGCGGCTGTCCCACATCGCGATCGGGCTGCCGTTCTTGTCGAAGCGCTGGATGCGATTGAACAACAGGTCCGTGACGTAAATGTCCCCCGTTGCGGGATCCATCGTCACTCCCGACGGGTAGTTCGTCGATCCTGCGGCACGCTCGATGCGCTCGCCAAAGCTGCTCTCAAATTCGAAGGAGAGCTCGGCGGCGTGGGCGGGAACCGCGACGGACAGGAGAATCTGGAGGATCGTGCTGGCGAACATTCGTGGCGCTCCGCGTGGTGCCGGGGTCAGGTCCCCGCTGGGCTGGCGCAGCTCTTAGCGTGATTTCACCCGCTCTGGCGCGGTCCCCCCGTGTCGCGGTTCGACTCGGGCCCTCGACGACCGGGCCAAGCCAGCGCCGTCGTGGGCCCACACGGTGGGCTTACAGCGGCTCAACATCGAAGAGCTTCAGCCCTTCTGCATTGCGCAGCGCGTAGCTCATCGGCCACTCGCTCGATGCCAGCAGCACCGGCCGCCCGTGGCGGTCTTCCACAAGGGTGTAGTCCCGGCGCTTCTGGAGCCACTCCAGCGCCGAGGGAGGTCCACCCACCCACCGGGCCACTTTGAAGGGCTGGGGCTCCAGCTCGGCCTTCACCTTGTACTCATTGAGCAGGCGTTCCTTGAGAACCTCGAACTGCAGCACACCCACGGCACCCAGGAAGGGGTCTTGGCGGCCGAGCTCGGGCCGGTAGAACAGCTGGACCACACCTTCGTGGGACAGCTGGGTGAGGCCCGCGTCGAGCTGTTTGCGGCGGAGCGGGTCCTTGAGCGCCATCCGCCCGAAGTGCTCCGGCGCAAACCGGGGGATGCCCCCAAAGCGACGAGGGCCGTCCGCGGCCAGCGTGTCGCCGATCCGAAGCTTGCCAGGATCGTAGAGCCCAACGATGTCGCCGGGCCAGGCTTCTTCGACAATGCTGCGCTCATCGGCCATGAAGGTGTGGGGCTTCGCCAGCTTGATGCGCTCGCCGGACCGGCCAATGGCCACGTCCATGCCCCGCTCGAAGCGCCCGGACACCACCCGCATGAACGCCACCCGGTCGCGGTGGCGGGGGTTCATGTTCGCTTGGATCTTGAAGATGAAGCCGCTGAACACCTCATCGGAGGGCTCGAGCATGAAGCCTTCGCCCTTTTCGTCCACGCCCGTGCGGGGCGCCGGGGGGGCGGAGTGGTCGGCGAGGAAGTCCAGCACGGGCTCGATGCCGAAGTTGGTCATCGCGGAGCCCCAGAACACCGGGCTGATCTCGCCCCGGAGGAAGCCCTCGATGCTCCAGTCGTCCCCGGCGATCTCAAGGAGGTCGAGCTGTTCTTCAATCTCGGCATACAGCCGCTTGCCGATGGCCTCTTCAGCCTCAGCGAAGGGGATCTTCACGGATTCGACGATGTCTTGGCCGTGTCGCCCACCACTGAACAGCGTGACCACGCGGGTGCGCACGTCGACGACACCCTTGAAGTCGCGGCCCATGCCCACCGGCCAGTTGAGCGGCACCACCTTGAGGTTGAGCGTCTCGCTGACCTCGTCGATGAGGCCGAGGGGGTCGAGCCCGGGGCGGTCGAGCTTGTTCATGTAGGTGATGACCGGCAGCATGCGCATCCGGCAGACCTCAAACAGCTTGCGCGTCCGCGCCTCGACGCCTTTGGTGTGGTCGATGAGCATCAGCGCCGAGTCGACAGCGGCCAGCGTGCGGTAGGTGTCTTCCGAGAAGTCCGCGTGGCCGGGGGTGTCGAGCAAGTTGAGCGCCGCGTTGTGGTACGCGAACTGGAGCACCGAGCTGGTGATCGAGATGCCCCGCTCCTGCTCCATCTTCATCCAGTCCGACACCGCGTGGCGGCTGGCCTTTCGCGCCCGCACCGAGCCCGCGAGGTGGATCGCCCGCGCGTACAGCAGCAGCTTCTCGGTCAGCGTGGTCTTGCCCGCATCCGGATGGGAGATGATGGCGAAGGTGCGGCGACGGCTCGCTTCTTCGGAGAGCGTGGTCGTGGGTTCGGTGGACATTTCGGGGCTCATGGCTGTTCGGTGCGACAGGCGGAGCCGGCGTGTAACCGATGGATGGTGGGCCTTGGTGAGTGGGTGCGAATCCCGGCGGCGCGGCCGATGTGGGTTAGCATCCGCCTCCGCGCGAGCAGCGGGGATTGCCGGCTGCTCCGACCTTGGGAAGAGGTGCTTGATGGGCCTGCGTACGAGACTCAAAGCGGTGTTGAAGAAGGCGTTGGGACGGGACAGCGCGCCGGCACCTGCGCCAGCGCCAGCTCGCTCGCCAGCCCCCGCGCCGGCACCTGCGCCAGTGCCAGCTCGCTCGCCAGCCCCCGCGCCGGCACCTGCGCCCGCGCCGGCACCTGCGCCCGCGCCGGTTCCTGCGCCCGCGCCGGTTCCTGCGCCCGCGCCGGCCGCCGAGAAGGCCGCTCCAGCGCCTGCGCCGGCCGCGAAGCAGGCCGCCCCCGCCCCCGCGCCGGCCGCGAAGCAGGCCGCTCCCGCACCCGCGCCGGCTGCAAAGAAGGCCGCCCCCGCGGCCAAGAAGAAGAAGGCGCCCGCGGCGAAGAAGAAGTCTCCGGCTGCACAGGCGAAGGCGCCCGCTCCGAAGGCCGAGGCCCCAGCGCCTGCCCCTGCGAAGGCGGCGCCTGCGGCGGGTGGAAAGCGTGGCTACGGCGGCAAGTACCTGATGCCCGAGACCTGCCCGAGCTGCCAAGCCGAGTCCTTCGGCAATTGGCTGCGCCTCGACGGTCAGTTCGCGTGCGGAAGCTGCAAAGTGCCGTACTGATCAGCGTTTTGGCCGTGTGTCAACCCCTGGATGTGCCGGGGGTTTAGCCCGCCGGGGTGGGGTCACACACGTCGCCCAAGCCGTCCCCGTCGCTGTCCAGCTGGACTGCGATGGCGCTGCCGTCCGCGGTGAAGCTCAGCTCCAGATCGGCGATGGGTGCATCGCTCTCGTCGAGGAAGCGGGTGTAGTTGCCCCAGCCACCGCCCTGGTCCCGCACCTTCACCATCACCAGCTGCCAGTCGCCGGTCAGGGCCACGTCCACCTGGAACCGGTCCACGTTGGTGCCTTGGCATCCCGCGACCTCCTGCACCTCGGTGCCCTCCCACCACACCCGCATCCCGTCGTCCGGCCCTTGGGCCAGGGTGGCTGTGCGGGCGGTTGGGCTGCGCACCCAGATCGCTTGGTAGACCTCCCGGGGCGCGCCCACACCCCCAAAGTCGGTCAGGAACTCAATGCGGTCTTCACTGCTGTAGAGCGCCCACCACGTCAGGCTTCCCGCCGCTGCCCCGATGGTCGGGATGGCCAGTGCGTCGTCGGTGTCGACCAGGGCGTCGTCGGAGGGCGTGCAGCCGCCGCCGTCCCCTGCGGTGGTGCCCGTGTAGGGCCCCGCCACGATCCAGTTGCGGATGAAGCCAGCCTCGGTGGTTGTCATCGGTCTCGCGATGGGGCCGTTGGGCACGTCGGGACAGTTGTCCGCGTCATCCTCCACCCCGTCGCCGTCCCGGTCCGTGTCGCACGCGTCGCTCAGCCCGTCCTGGTCGCCATCTTCGCTCACCGGCAGCGAGAACCGGCCCGGCTCAATCACTGTGGCGGAGATGTCGAGGGTGTAGGCGGGCAGCACATCGTCAGAGACCGCCGCCAAGCACAAGGACCAGGGGCCCCCCTCGACAAAGCGGGCGCCCACGACCTCGGTGGGGTCCAGTTGCAGGCATGCGTCGTCCCCCGGTCGGGCGGCCGCGAGCACCGCGCCATCCGGACCGTGGGCCCACAGCTGCATCGGCGCGGCACAGTCGGCGGTCAGGGTCGCCTCGATGGCCCCACACTCCGGCACCTCGACCGCAAAGCAGTCCTCATCGCCGTCGGTGAGCTGGCCATGGACCCGCTCGCCGGCCAACGCCTGTGCCGCATCCCAGCGGTCATTGGGCTCGACCTCGGGCTCCCCATCTTCGGCGACACAGCCCGGCAAGCACCCGTCGCCGCCGACCGGGTTCTGGTCGTCGCATCCCTCGCCCGCGTCTTGCACCCCGTCGCCACAGCGGGGAAGCGTGCAGTCGGTGCGGCAAGCGTCCGCGGCTGTGTTGCTGTTGTTGTCCCCGTCGTCGCAGTCCTCTCCGGCCTCCAGCACGGCATTCCCACAACCGGGCGCCACCCACGGGGCACCCGAGTCCACCCCGCTGTCGTGCACTTCACCACCGTCGGCGGCGCCGGGGTCTTCGGTGGTGGTGGACTTGTCAGGCTCGCTGCACGCCGCGAGGAGCGCCAGCCCCAGCATCCAGCGGGACAGGGACATCGGGGACCAGGGCACTTGAGACATCGGCATCGCCCCCGGCAGCTTGCGGCACAGGTGGAGTCGTGCCCAGTGTAGCGTGCCGATTGTGGCCGCTCGGGGATTGCACCGGTCGTTGACAGGGACCCCCGGCGACCCTGCGCTACACTTGGGGCATGTCTTCGCTCTGCCTCTGGCTTGTTGTCCTCCCCTCCCTGCACGCGGCGGTGCCTGCGCCAGGCTCCTGGTTCTTCCCCGATGAAGGCCCAGACATCGTCCGCATTGGCGACGGTGGCGCCGTCCTCGACGCCGACGGTCGCCCCGGGGGCCTCACGGTGGGCGTGGACAACCGCGTTGTGGTGCGGGCGGACGAGCCCCAGGTCCTCGGGGCACTGGCGGGAGTGGTGTCGGTGAAGCCGGCGCTCGGCGATGGCCACACGGTGGTCGTCACCCTCGCCCAAAACACTGATCCCTTCGTGTTCTCCCGCGATCTGCACGGCCGACCCGGCGTCCAGTGGGCCCACCCGGACCTCCTGCTGCCCACCCTGCCCATGGCTGTGCCCAACGACCCCATGCTGGTCGACCAGTGGTACTTGGAGAACACTGGCCAGATGGGCGGAACCGTCGACGTGGACATCGACGCCGAGGCCGCCTGGGCCCTCTCCACCGGTGCCGGCATCACGGTCGCGGTGATCGACTCTGGCGTGGACGTGGCCCACAGTGATCTGATCGCGGTCTCGGGCCGGGACTACATCGACGGGGACGATGACTGCTACCCCGACGACGGCAATGGCCACGGCACGGCTGTTGCGGGCATCATCGGGGGGGTCGGCGACAACAGCTACGGCGTGGCCGGTGTGGCCTGGGACGCCGACATCTACGGCATTCGACTGATCGGGGGCGACACCTCCACAGCGGATGTGCGGGACGCGTTCATTGAGGCCACCGACGCGGGCGCAGCGGTCCTCAACAACTCCTGGGGCTTCTCCAATGGCTGCGGGAGCTGGCGCTTGCCAGCCGCCATCCGCGAGGGGCTGGAGCACGCCGAAGAAGTGGGACGGGACGGCAAGGGTGCTGTGGTGGTGGTCAGTGCCGGCAACGGAGACTGCGACAACTCCGGCGATGGCCTGCTCGGGCACCCCACAGTGCTGGGGGTGGCGGCCGTGGACGGCAACGACCACCGCGAGTACTACTCCAGCTTCGGCGACGGCGTGGACATCACGGGCTTCGCTGGTGGAAACATCGTGACGACCGACATTGTCGGCGATCCTGGCTACGGCAGCTGGCGGGGGGATGTGGACTTCGCGGGCACCTTCTCGGGGACCAGCTCGGCCGCGCCGGTGGTGTCGGGGGTGGTGGCCCTGATGCTTGCGGCCAACCCAGACCTGCTGGCGAGCGAAGTCCGCGACGTGCTGTGTGCCTCGGCCGCCCGCATCGACGCGGACAACGCCGAGTATGGCGCCGACGGCTGGGGCCCCTGGTACGGCTGCGGGCGCATCGACGGCGCGGCGGCGGTGGCGATGGTCGCGAACGACCCGCCGGCCACGCCAGAGCTGCTCGGCCCCCGCGCCGATCCCCTCGAAGACGCCGTCACACTGCAGTGGTCCGGTGCTGACCCCGATGGCGACGCGCTGACCTACACCGTGCGCTGGTCGCGGGCGGACGACGCGGCGCCCACCGAGGTCCAGACCACCGACACGCGGCTGGTGCTCACCGGTGAGGTGGCGGCGGGCGACACGGTGGTGTGGTCCGTGCAAGCCGAAGATCGGTGGACCCAGGGGCCCGAGAGCGTGGCCGAGACCTTCGATGTGCAGGCCATTGCCGAGGCGCCTGTGGACGAAGCTGATCCGGATCCTGAAGTGGACGACACGGCAGCGGCGGACCCTGCGCCGGCCGACGACGCCGACGGGGGGGCCAAAGCCGGCTGTGCGACTGCGCCAGGGATGGCGGGACTGGGCCTCGCTTGGATGGCCGGTGTGCTGGTGTGGGGCCGCCGCCGCAACGACTGATCCCTGGGCCAGAAGCAGGAGGGAACACGCATGAGCACCGCAATTCCGATGGTTCGAGTGCCCGACTTCCAGTTCGGTGGTGACATTCCGCGCTGGTGGTTCATGGGCGACCGGGTGCTCACACGCCACAGCGATGCCCTGCACATGCTGTTTCCCGAGGGGGAGCGCTTCTTTGTGCGCAGCGTGCGCCACTACGCCAAGCGCATCACCGACCCGGTGCTCAAGGCGCGGGTCAAGGGCTTCATCGGCCAGGAAGCGGTGCACGGCAAGGCCCATGAGCACGCATTTGTGCTGCTGGAGCGGGACGGGCTGGAGTTCCGGTCCTGGCTGAAGGGCTACCAGCGCCTCGCGTGGGGGATCTTGGAGCCGCTGGCCCCCCCGCGGCTGCGCCTGAGTGTGACGGTCGCGCTCGAGCACCTGACCGCCACGTTGGGCGAAGCGGCCTTCGTCGATGGCCTGTTGGACCACGCCCACCCCGAGATGGCTGACCTGCTGCTGTGGCACGCCGCCGAGGAGCTGGAGCACAAGGCCGTGGCGTTTGATGTCTACACCGCCATCGGCGGCGGCTGGCTCGTGCGGGTGTTGGGCATGGTGATCGCCCTGGTCGGCCTGGGCGGGTTCTGGCGTTCCGCGGCCCGCCACCTGCTGCACCAGGACGGGGGCTTTCGGGCCCGGGACCTGCGCGAGATGAACCGGCGCCTCAAGGCCCAAGGCTACAACCGCAACACCCTGTTCATCACCGCTCTGAAGGACTATCTGCGGCCGGACTTCCACCCCGATGATCGCGACAACTTGCACCATGCGGTCGACTTCTTCGCACACCACCCGGTCTTCGGCGCCCACCCGAGCCCAGCCCGCTGAGGCCCGCTCCCCCCCACAGGGCAGCGCGGTGAATGTGGTCCCTTTTTGCGGAGATCGGCTTGCTCATTTGGTGGGGGGCAGTAGTAAGTGAGTGCTCACTAACCCCCGTGGCGGTCGCTGGACCACGGTGCGAGGCGCCGATGGTTCGCCCCCGACTGGTCACCGACCAACAGATCCTGGATGCGGCCCGCGCGTGCTTTTTGACGCATGGGCCCGGTGTGTCCACGAGCCACATCGCCAACGAGCTCGGTGTCTCCCAAGCCACGCTGTTCAAGCGCTTCGGGTCCAAGGACGCCTTGATGCTCAAGGCGCTGCATCCGGGCAACCAAGCGCCGGACTGGGACGCCTTGGGCGCGCCCCCCGATGGGCGGCCGGTGCCCGAACAGCTCGTGGAGCGCGGTGTTGTGGTGCTGTGCTTCCTCAACGTGATCTTGCCGTGCATCGCGGTGCTTCGGGCCCACTCGGCCGAGATGACCGCCTCGATGGTGCGCTCCGACAACTCCCCCCCGCGGCGTGCGCTCCAGGCCACGGCTGCGTTCTTTGATGCGCTGGTGGCCGATGGGCGCATGGCGCCCTGCGACACCGAGTCCGTGGCCATCATGTGGCTGGGGGCGCTGCGCAACCACGCATTCTGGTCGACCATGATGCCAGACCTCGCCTTGTCGACTCAGGAACAATACGTACAAGTCATGGCCCAGACCTTCTGGCAGGGGCTGGGCCCCAAGGAAATCCGATGACACCCTTGGTGATGGTGCTGTCCAGCTGGGCGCTGGCCGCGACCCCTGGTGCCGAGCGCGCACGCGAGGTGATCGCGCTGGAGCAAGGCTTTGTCGAAGAGCGGGCCGGCGCAGTGGGCGCGGTGCCGTGGTGGCGAAGCATCGACGATCCCGCCTTGGCGCCGCTGATTCGCCAAGCGCTGCAAGGCGGGTCCAACGTTGTCATCTCGGTGGCCCGACAGGAACAAGCGATGCGGGACGCCCAAGGCTCGCTGGCGCCGCTGTTGCCCCGGCTGACGTTCGATGTGGGCGCGAGCGGGTCCCCGACGGACGCCCTGGGCTTCCAGTTTGGCGGGCTCAGCGGGCCGTCCACCGCCAACGTGCTCGTCGGCATGGAGACCCTCCAAGACATCAACGGGGACGGCATTCCCGACATCGCGCTGGACCCGGCCTACGTGTCGGTGGACATCCCGCAGGAAGACACCGCCGACCTCACGTGGAACGGCTCGGCCCTGCTCAACGCCTCGTGGGCGGTCAACTTCTGGGGCTCGTCGCTGCAACAACACCAAGCCTCTCGACACTTGGCCCGCGCGTCCCAAGGGGACACTGAAGCGGCAGCCCTGGCCACGGCCACGATGGTCGCGGGCGCTTGGTACGACCTCGTGATGACCAATGCCCAGCGGCGGCTGGTGTCGGAGCAGGTCACGGCCAATGCCCAGCTCTTGGAGCTGGTGGAGCTTCGCTACAATGGTGGAGAAGCCAGCGGCCTGGAAGTGCTCCAGCAACGGCAGCAGCTCGCCGCGACCGAAGCGATGTTGCCCGCCGTCGACCAGGGTGTGTCCCGGGCGCTGCTGCGGTTGGCGGTGCTGCTCGGCAAGCCGGCGAAGTCCTTGCTCACGGACTTCAGCCCTGGCGACGAGCTTCCGGCCTTGCCCCGGGCCCCGCCCACCGGCTCACCCGAAGACCTGCTCTACAATCGCCCCGATGTGGTGGCGGTGGTCGAGCGACTGGATGCGGCTTGGTACTCCCGCCGCAGCGCCGACCGGGCGTTCCTGCCCACGCTGGGGTTGAGCGCAAACGCCGGCTGGCAGTACTTCCGCCAGGACGAGCTGACGTCCACCGACATCTGGGGCATTGGTGCGTCGGCATCGGTGCCCCTCTTCAATGGTGGGCGCAACCTCGCGGCGTCCCGGTCCGCGCGGGCGGGGGAGCGGGCCACGTCTCTGCAAGTTGAGCAAGCCGTTCGCCAAGCCGTCCAAGAAGTTGATGATGCCCTCCTCTTCGAGAAACAGGCTGCCGCTGAGCTCGCTGCTCGGCAGCGCCAGATCGAGGCCGCCCGAGGCGCCTATGATGCGGCCCGTGACCGCTACATCCAGGGCCTCGTGAACCTGACCACCATGCTGCAGACGCTCACTGCGTTGCAGAATGCAGAGCTCTCCCTGATCCAGTCGCAACGCACCGTGCTCAGCGCTCGAATTGCCCTCCACGACGCGCTCGGCGGCACGTGGATGCGAGACGGACTGCTGGAAGGACCGACCCGATGAGTACCGCTTCGACATCCCGAACTCTCCTCAAGTTCATCCTGCCGCCCGCGGTCTTGTTGGGTGGCTTGATGCTGACCGGCGGCCTTGTGGCGTTGTCTGGGGCTGCCGAGACCGCGCCGCCCACAGAGAGCGTCACCCCGGTGGACGTCATCGAGGCGGCGTTGGACACCGGCCCCGCGACCATCCTGGCGACAGGCACGGTCTCGGCCTCCCAAGAGGTCGTCATCACCCCGGAAGTGGCCGGCAAGCTGCGCTGGGTCTCCGACAAGCTGGTGCCCGGTGGGCGCTTCAACGCGGGGGAACAGCTCGCCCGCATCGACGCCGGCAACATGGTGGCCGCGATGGAGGCCGCCGAGCGGGGGCTTCGCCAAGCCGAGCTGGACCTCGCGCTGGAGCGCAGCCGCGGAGAGGTGGCCACCCGGGAGTGGTCGATGCTCAGCGAGGGTGACCGGGCGGGGCGAGATCCCGACCTGGCCCTGCGCCGTCCCCACCTGCGCCTCGCCGAACAAGCCCTGGTGGCGGCCCAGTCCGGGCTGGACAAAGCGAGGGCCGATGTGGGCCGAACCCGCCTGACGGCCCCCTTCAATGCGGTGGTGGTCAACGAGAACGTGGACGTCGGCCAGGTGGTCGGGGCATCCACCCAGGTGGCCAGCCTCGTGGGCACCGACAGCACCCGCGTGACGGTGTCTTTGCCCGTCGAAAGAATCTCAGTGCTCGATGTTCCCGGCCTTCCCCGTGCCGATGGCATGGTCCCCGAGCGGGGCAGCGAGGCGCGGGTGTCCCAGGTGCTGGGCGACGGTTCGTCCATCACCCGCATCGGGCGTGTGGTCGCCCTCGGCGGCACCCTCGACGCCCAGACCCGCAACGCCCAAGTCATCGTCGAGATCCCCTCCGACCTCGAGTCCCAGACCGGCCTGCCGCTCATGCCGGGGGCCTTTGTCTCGGTGGCGCTCAAGGGCCGGGGCCTGGACCGGGCCTTCCGTGTGCCCCGGGTGGCCGTGCGAGATGGCGACACGGTCTGGGTGGTCGACGACGAGGATCGCTTGGCGCGCCGCACGGTGGATGTGGGCTGGTCCTTGCCGGAAGAAGTCATGGTGGTCTCTGGCATCGACGACGGTCAGCGGATTGTGGTCAGCGCCCTGTCCAACCCCCTCGCCGGTCAGCGGGTCAATCCCCGCCCCGCGTCCCGCTAGGAGCCGGCCATGTCTGAGTCCCCCGTGTCCGGGGTGGCGCCGTCTGGCCCCATCTCGTGGATGGCCCGCAACCCGGTCGCATCCAACTTGCTGATGTTTGTGGTGCTGGCGCTGGGCCTCCTGGGCCTGACGCGCATCAAGCAAGAGGTCTTTCCCGAGTTCTCCCTCGACCTGGTCACCATCGCCGTGCCCTACCCGGGGGCCAGCCCCTCTGAAGTCGAGCAGGGCATCATTCTCGCGGTCGAAGAAGAGGTCCGCGGCCTCGACGGCGTGAAGCGGGTGTACTCGTCGGCCAACGAAGGCGCGGGTGTGGTCTCGGTCGAGCTCATCCTGGGCGTGGACCCCGACAAGGTGCTCAACGACGTCAAGTCGGCCGTGGACCGCATCAGCACCCTCCCCGAGGATGCCGAGCGCCCGAGCATCTCGCTGGCGACCCGCAAGCGGGAGGTCATCAGTCTGGTGCTCAGCGGGGACCAAGACCGCCGCGCCTTGCACGAAGTGGCCGAAAAGGCCCGCTATCGGCTGCTGGAGATGCCCGACGTCACCCAAGCCGAGGTGTTTGGGGTGCCGCCGCTTGAGGTGTCCATCGAAGTGAGCCGCGCCCGCTTGGAAGGCCTGGGGCTCTCCCTCGAAGAGATTGCCCGCCAGATCACGGCCGCTTCGCTGGAGCTGCCGGGCGGTGAGGTCGAGACCCGTGGAGGGGAGTTCCTCGTGCGGGTGAGCGATCGGAAGCTCGATCGGGACGCGTTCAGCGACCTCATCCTCCGCAGCACGGCCGCCGGCTCTGAAGTGCGCTTGGGCGACGTGGCGACCATCCGGGATGCCTACCAAGACACCGACCTGGAGTACTTTTACAACGGCCATCCGGCCGTGAAGCTCACCGCGTATCGGGTGGGGGACGAGACGCCGGCAGGGGTGGCGGCGGCGGTCAAGGACGTCCGGGACTCCATGATGGCGGAGCTCCCCGACAGTGTGGAGCTGACCACGTGGAAGGACGACTCCAAGATGCTCGACGAGCGCATCGACTTGCTGGTGCGCAACGGCATCATGGGGTTGGTGCTCGTGGTGCTCGTGCTGGCCCTGTTCCTCGACCTGCGCCTCGCGTTCTGGGTCGCCTTGGGCATCCCGCTGAGCTTCGCGGGGGCGTTTGTGCTGGCCCCGTGGTTCGGGGTGTCCATCAACATGGTCTCACTGTTTGCGCTGATTGTTGTGTTGGGGCTGGTGGTCGATGATGCCATCGTGGTCGGTGAAAACATCTACGAGCTGACCGAGCAGGGCGCCGACCGCATGGACGCCGCCATCCAGGGCTCCCAAGAGATGGCGGTCCCCGTCACCTTCGCGGTGCTCACCAGCATCGCGGCCTTCTCGCCGCTGCTGTTCGTGCCCGGTGTGATGGGCAAGATCTTCGGGATCATCCCCGTCGTGGTCATCTCGGTGCTGCTGTTCAGCCTGCTGGAGGGCTTCTTCATCCTGCCGGCCCACCTCGGCCACGGCGAGGGTGGTGCGGGCCCTCGGGAAGGCAGCGTGATGTGGCGCATCGACACCCCCCGTCGGTGGATGTCCCGTGTGCTGGCGGCCTTCATCGAGCGCGTCTATCGCCCGATGATGCACGGTGTCATCGAGTGGCGCTACACCAGTGTGGCGGTGGCGGTGGTGACCCTGGTGCTGACCGTGGGCGTGCTCAAGGCCCAGATTGTGCCCTTTTCCTTCTTCCCGAAGCTGGAGGGCAACAACGTCGCGGTCAGCGCGCGGCTGCCCTACGGTGCCCCCACCGAGGCGACCAACCGGGTGCGGGTGATCCTCGAGGACTCTCTCAAAGAGACCGTCGACGAGCTGTCCGACGGCGGCACCAAGCCTGTGCTGAACGGCGTGCTGATGAAGGTCGGCGAAGGCAATGCGGGGGGCGGTCCGGCCGGCGGCAGCGCAGCGAGTGGCAGCCACTTGCTCGGGGTCGAAGTGGAGCTGGTGTCCACCGAAGAGCGGGACTTCACGTCCAAGCAGTTCACGGAGCTCTGGCAGAGCAAGGTCCCGCCCCTGGCCGGTGTGGACGTGCTCACCTTCAACTCCAGCTCCGGTCCCGGCGCGGGC
The DNA here is from genome assembly GCA_942491145.1 of Myxococcota bacterium. Lineage (GTDB taxonomy): Bacteria > Myxococcota_A > UBA796 > UBA796 > UBA2385 > CAXQUZ01. The sequence continues at coordinate 178,296 of CALOBC010000040.1, forward strand.
GCGGCCGTGGACATCCAGCTGTCCCACCCCGACACTGAAGTGTTGGCCCAGACCTCGGCCGAGGTCGCCGAGATGCTGCGCGGCTACACGGATCTGCGCGATGTGGAGAACACGTATGCGGCAGGCAAGCCCCAGCTCGACTTTGGCTTGTTGCCCAATGCCCGCACCCTGGGGCTGACGTCCTCGGATGTGGCCCGCCAGCTTCGGGCGAGCTTCTTCGGCGCTGAGGCCTTGCGGGAACAGCGGGGACGCAACGAGCTTCGCGTGATGGTGAGGCTTCCCGAAGATGAGCGCCTGAGCGAGTTCGATGTGGAGCAGCTCCGCATCAAGGCGCCCACGGGGGTGTTTGTGCCCCTCGGCTCGGTGGCCAGCTTCGAGCGCACCCGCGCGCCCACCACCATCGAGCGGGAGTCCGGCCAGCGCACCGTCAACGTGCGGGCGGAGCTCTCCGCTTCGGCGCGGTCCAGCCAGGATGTTGTGGCGGACCTCAAGGCCAAGGTGCTGCCCGCCCTGCAAGCCAAGCACCCCAACCTTCGGGTCGCGCTGGTGGGTGAGCAGCGGGAGCAGAACGAGTCCCTGAGCAGCCTCGGCGGCAACTTTGGCATCGCGCTGTTTGTCATCTATGCCCTCTTGGCGGTCCCTTTCCGCAGCTACACCCAGCCGCTCATCATCATGTCCGCCATCCCCTTTGGTGTGGTCGGTGCCGTGATGGGCCACCTCGTGATGGGCTTTGAGCTCAGCATCATCAGCATGATGGGCATCATCGCCCTGGCCGGCGTGGTGGTGAACGACTCCCTTGTGTTGATCGACGCGGCCAACGTGTTCCGGAAGAACGGGAACACTGCGCTGGACGCCATCATCAATGCGGGCGCCCGGCGGATGCGGCCCATCTTGTTGACCTCGTTCACGACGTTCTTCGGCCTGATGCCGATGATCTTCGAGACCAGTCCCCAAGCGCGCTTTCTCATCCCGATGGCCATCTCGCTGGGCTTTGGCGTGCTGTTTGCGACCATCATCGTGTTGGTGCTGGTGCCGGCCCTCTACATGATCTTGGACGAGGCAGTGGGGGGCTTGGCCGGGCTCACCCGCTGGGCGCGGGGTGCCCCAGCAGAGTCTGAGGGTGCACAGGCTGCCCGCTGAGCTCGTGCCGGTGCCACGCTCCGACAATGGGCGGGCCGGTGGCGGCCCTCGGCATCGCCCGGGTCGCCGTCGTGGTGCTGTCGCCCGGCCCTGCCCCCGGGCAGGGGGCCGGCCCGTGTCGTAGGCTGAGGCGGACCGACCGATGGGAGTGCGGGCCACCATGAACCTGCTCGCCACACGCACCGGACGCCTCGTCGCGTTCTTCTTGCTCTACCTGACCCAGGGCCTGCCCATCGGCTTTTGCGCCGGAGCGGTGGCGGTCTACTTGCGTCGGGAAGGCCTCGGCGTCGATGTGATGGGCGCATTCGTTGCGGCGGTCTACGCCCCGTGGGGGTTCAAGTGGGTGGCCGGTCCGCTGGTGGACTTGGTGGGCGTGGAGCGGCTCGGGCGAAGGCGCGGATGGATCCTGCTGGCCCAGATCCTCATGGTGGTCGGCTTCTTGGTGGCGTCCACCCTCGACCCCGTGGAGGACCTGTCGCTGTTCACGTGGGCGCTCGTCGCGGTGAGTGGGGCGGCGGCCCTGCAGGATGTGGCCATCGACGCCTTGGCCGTGGGCACGCTCAAAGAAGAAGAGCGGGGACTGGGCAACGGGCTGATGTTTGCGGGCGCCTACTTGGGCCAAGCCATCGGCGGGGCCGGCATGCTCTTCCTGGCGGGACAGTGGGGTGGACTGGGCCTCTCTTATGTTGTGCTGGCGGCCATTGTGGGTGTTGTGTGGACCGTCTGCTTGGTCGCGATGCGCGAGCCGGCGTCGACCCGGCCGTCGCTGGGTGTGGCGGCACTCGGCGGTGCCCTGTGGACCTACATCAAAGAAGTCGGCTCGGCGCTGTTGGTGGGCGGTCGGGCCTGGGCGACCCTGGCCCTCGCGCTGCTGCCGATGGGGGCGATGGCCCTCGGGCTGGCCCTGTCCTCGGCGCTGGCGGTGGAATTTGGCCTGAGCGACAACACCATCGCGTCGCTGTCGCTGATTGGGGCTGTGGCGGGGGCGACCGGGTCCGTCACCGGCGGGTGGATCTCCGACCGGCTGGGTCACCGGCGAATGCTGGCCGTCTATGTCCTGTTGACCGTCATTCCCAGCGTTGTGCTGGGGGTGCTCATGGTCGACGCGGGCTGGGTCGCGCCGGTGAATGTCGGGTCGGAGCGGGTGCCCCCGGCGATGCTGGTGACCGCGTTTGAGGTGGCGTCGATCGCCTACGGGCTGGTCGCGGGGCTCGCCTATGGCACCCGCATGGCCATCTTCATGGGGGCCTGCACGTCCGCTGTCGCAGCGACCCAGTTCACCGCGTACATGGCCTGCATGAACTTGGGCACGAGCATCGCGGCGTGGTGGCAAGGCATGGCGGTGGCGCGCTGGGGCTATCCAACGACATTGGCGATGGATGCGGCGGTGGGAATGTTGTGTCTGGCGGCACTTCCTTGGGTCGGTGCCCCACGGGTGGGCGCGCAGAAGCCGGGCTGAGAGATCTTCCACCGTCGGCGATGCCTGAACGTCACTTGACCCAATCTGACTTCTGATTTTCTGAACCGCTGGCCCATCGGCGGATGTCCGCGTCGACCCAGCCGCATTGGGTCGTTGTCTGCGGTGCCCCAAAGTGGGCGGTGGACTTGCGAAAAACCACAGACAGTCGCGGCCCCAGTGACCTGTTTCGGTCGCTGCTCGAAAGCGTCGGGAACGCCGCGATCATCGGTCAACAGCTCGAGAACGGTGCGCGCCCCGGCGGGGGGGGACGCGCCACTTTGCTCAAGGGAGGGGCTGTCAAGGGCATGTAAGGACACGGTCTTGACAGCAGCCTTGGAAGTTTGGCTAGCTGGCCCCAAGCCCTGACCAAGGACCAAGACGATGCGAGCTTCTGTATTTCTACTAGTTGGTGGACTCCTTTCTCTGACCGCTTGCGACGGTGAAGTCGGCAAGGACGGCGCGCCGGGTGAAGACGGCACCTCTGGCGAAGCCGGCGCCGACGGCACCAACGGCGAGAACGGCGCCGACGGCGAGAACGGCGAGAACGGCGAGAACGGTGCAGACGCAACTGAGATCGACGGGGACGGGGATGGCCTGAGCTACGTCGACGACTGCGATGACGACGACGCAGCCGTGCTCGGGCCGATGACCTGGTACATCGACTACGACGGCGACGGCTACGGCTACGCGGGTGTGGTGTCGATGTCGTGCGAGGCCATGACCGGCTGGGTCGACAACATGGACGACTGCGACGATCTGGACGCGACCTTCAACCCCGACGCGACCGAGGTCTGCGACTCCCTCGACAACGACTGCGACGGCGACGTTGACATGGACGACGCCGATGTTGATCTCAGCGAAGGCATCGACGCCTACCTCGACCTCGACGGCGACGGCTTCGGGGACGAGTTCCTCGGCACCACCCTCGTGTGTGCGGGCACCGACGGCTACGCCGAAGTGGCGGGCGACTGCGACGATGGCGCCATCTCCGTCAACCCGGACGCCGAAGAAGTCTGCGGCAACGGCATTGACGACAACTGCAATGGCTCGCCCGACGCGTGCGGCATCTCGGGCAATGTGAACCCGAGCGATGCATCGGCCACCGTGACCGGCACGTCCGGCGACTACCTCGGCTACGCGCTGGCGGTGGGTGACTTCAACGGTGACACCGTCGACGACATCGTGATGGGCGAGTATTACGGCGCATCGAACTACGGCGCTGCCTACGTTCTGTATGGTGGAGTGTCCTATCAGGACATCGACATCACCACGACCAACAACGCCAGCTTCACGGGCGCGGCAACCTACGACTACCTGGGCAAGGAAGTCGCGGCCGGCGACTGGAACGGCGATGGATACGACGACATCGCCCTTGCCGAGTATGGCAATGACAATGTCTGGGTCTCGTACGGCTCCGCGTCGGGTTGGTCGGGAAGCTACGGCACGGCCGACATGGACGCCCAGATCGTCGACGTCGACGCCTACTACCTGGGCTACGCGGCCAAGGACGTGGGCGACCTGAACGGCGACGGCATGGATGACCTCTACGTCGCCGCCTACGGTGAGACCTCGTCGGACTACGGCATGGGCGTCGGCTATGTCTACTTCGGCACCACGTCTGGCTGGTCCGGTGCGGTCGACGCCAGCGACAATGCCGACCTCACCATCTCCAACGACAACGCCACCAACTACGACTACTTCGGTATCTATGGCCGCCAGGTCGCTGGCGGGGACTTCGACGGAGACGGCGCCAATGACCTCGCCCTGGGCGCCTACGGCGACGACACGGTCTACACCAGTGGTGGCCGGGCCTTCCTCTTCATGGGCAGCACGTCCATGGGCGGCTCCGTCGGCTCGTTCAGCGCCGACACCACCTTCGACACCGACAGCACGTCCGGCGACAGCTACTTCGGCTCCGCCCTCGACGGCCTCGGCGACGTGAACGGCGACGGCTACGAAGACCTGGCCATCGGTGGCTACTGGTACGACGGCGCGGCCTACGACAGTGGTGTGGTCGCGGTCTACTTCGGGGCCAGCACGGGCTGGGCGTCGTCGCTGGATGTGTCGGATGCCGACATGATCATCGGTGGTGTGAGCGCCTCGGACTACCTGGGCCGCACCATCGGCCACGTGGACGACCCGAACGGTGACGGCATGAACGCCTTGGTGGCGTCGGCGTCCGGTGCAGACCCGGGTGGCAACACCAGCGCAGGCTCGACCTACGTGTTCTACGGCTCCACCAGCCTTGGTGGCATCTACCTGGCGAACCAGGCGGACATCACCATCAACGGTGGTGCCTCGTCTGACTACATGGGGTCCTACGGCATCGAGTCTGGTGACATGGACAATGATGGCCAGGAAGACATCTATGTCGGCGCCTATGGTGCGGACGCTGTCTATGCCTTCGCGCTTGGCGGCTACTGAGATCTGAGGTGGTCCCGGGCGGCTTGACTGCCCGTGGACCCGCGCTTGTGCCGCAGCGTCCCTGGTCACACCTCGGGCGCTGCGGGTCATGGACTTGAGTCGTCCCAGAGTGACCTGGGTTGCCGCACCGGCCGGATGGTGCAGGCATGGGGACCGACCTCAACCTGTGACTCAGCCGACTTGCATACGGCTGACCCCATGCTGATGTCCCTCGCACACCCCACCTGGGTGTTGCTTCTGGTCAGCCCGAAGACAAGTTTTGTCGCACCCCTGTGCAGTGTCACGCAGGGCGATTGACATCGTGTGCCTGTCCGGCGATTGAGTCTCCGACTTCTGACGAAGGATGGGGCATATGAGAGGACATGCGTGTTTGATGCTGAGCAGCCTGCTGGCGCTCGCGGCGTGTGACAGCGAAGCAGGAAAAGACGGCGCGGCGGGCACCGATGGTGCGGCCGGAGAAAACGGTGCTGACGGCACGAACGGCGAGAACGGCGCCGACGGTGAGAACGGCGAAGACGGCGAGCCAGGCACGGACGCTGGCGACACCGACGCCGATGGCGACGGCGTCAACTCCCTCGTCGACTGCGACGATGACGACCCTGCCGTGGGCGGGCCGACCACCCACTACATCGACTACGACGGCGACACCTACGGGTTCGCGGGCGTCACCAGCGACCTGTGCGCGCCGCTCACCGGCTGGGTCGACAACGACCTCGACTGCGACGATCTGGACGCCACCATCAGTCCCGACGCGGCTGAGGTGTGCGACATGGTCGACAATGACTGTGACGGCGACGTGGACATGGACGACGACAACGTCGACCTGACCGATGCCGTCGACGGCTACCTCGATCTGGACGGCGACGGCTTCGGTGACGAGTTCCTCGGCACCACCGCGGTCTGTGCCGGTGCGGTCGGGTACGCCGAGGTGGGCGGGGACTGTGATGACGGCGCGATCGCCGTGAACCCGGACGCCGAAGAGGTGTGCGGGAACGGGATCGACGACAACTGCAACGGCTCGCCCGATGCGTGCGGCTTGGATGGCCAGACGGGCGTCGGGGATGCGGCGGCGGCGTTGACCGGCGTGGCGGGCGACTACCTCGGCTTCTCGTTGGCCGTGGGCGACTTCAACGGCGACACGGTCGACGACATCTTGATGGGCGAGTACCTCGGCCACTCCGCGTATGGCGGTGCCTTTGTCGTCTACGGCGGTGTCTCGTACCAGGACCTCGACGTCTCCACCGAGTACGACGCCAGCTTCACGTCCAACACGGGCACCTACAACTACCTGGGCAAGGAAGTCACCTCGGGCGACTGGAACGGGGACGGCTACGACGACATCGCCCTGGCCGAGTACGGCACCGACAGCGCTTGGATCTCCTATGGCTCCGCCTCAGGCTGGTCCGGCGAGACCCTCACCGGCGACATGGACGCGCAGCTCGTGGATGCGGCCGATTATTACCTGGGCTACTCGCTTCAGGACATCGGCGACATGAATGGTGACGGGATCAGCGACCTGTTCTTGGGCGCTTATGGTGCGACCTCGTCCGACTACGGCAAGGGGCGCGCCTACGTCTTCTTCGGCACCACCTCTGGGTGGTCCGGCGCAGTGGACGCCAGCGACAACGCCGACATGGTCATCACCAACGACCAGAACGCCACCTACGACTACTTTGCCAACAACTCGCGCCAGGTGAGCGGTGGTGACTTCGACGGCGACGGCACCAACGACCTCGCCATCGGTGCCAACGGGGACGACACGGTCTATTCCTCTGGCGGGCGGGCCTTCGTCTTCATGGGCAGCACGTCCGCGGGTGGCGCGGTCGGGTCCTTCGGTGCCGACACCATCTTCGACACCGACTCGACCACCAGCGACAGCTACTTGGGCAGCTCACTGGCCGCGGTCGGCGACGTCAATGGTGACGGCTACGAGGATCTGGCCATCGGCGCCCATTGGTATGACGGCACAGCCTTCGACGCGGGCCTCGCGGCGGTGTACTTCGGCACGAGCGGTGGTTGGGCCGCAAACTTGGATGTGGGCGATGCGGACGTGACCATCAATGGGGTCGCCGCCAGTGACTACCTGGGTGCCAACATCGGTCATGTCGAAGATCCCTTCGGTTCGGGCATGAGCTCGCTCGTGGTCACCGCCTCGAACGCGGACCCCGGTGGCAACACCAACGCGGGCTCGGCCTACGTGTTCCACGGCTCAACGTCGCTCGGGGGCTCCTTCCTGGCCTCGGCCGCGGACGTCACCATCAACGGTGCGGCCTCGTCGGACTACCTGGGCTCCTACGGCTTGGGCACGGGCGACATGGACAACGACGGCACCGTCGAGCTCTATGTCGGCGCATACGGCGCAGACCAGGTCTACGCGTTCTCCCTCGGTGGCTACTGACCCGGCCGTCCACAGCCGCAAGGGTCTTGGGGTGATGGTGTGAACCGGATGCCCCGGGCCTGACGGACCACTGCTTCGGTCCGCCACTTCTTGACCTCGCCTCGCCTTCGGGCTGGGCGGGGTCTTCGCCGTCTTGGGCCACTGGTCCCAAAAGTGCGGCCTCTTCCCCTATACTCGCGCGGTCGTCACGCGTGGCCCGAGGGGTCGGGCGTGCTGTGCGTTGTCACCACACCATCGGGAGAGGTCCATGCCCCAGATCATCCGTTGCGGGCTCATTCAGTGCTCCAACCCCATCAATGACGAGTCGGTGCCGGTCGAGCAGATCCAGAAGGCGATGCTCGACAAACACTTGCCCCTCATCGATGAGGCCGGCCAGAAGGGTGTGCAGATCCTCTGCCTGCAGGAGATCTTCAACGGGCCCTACTTCTGCCCCAGCCAGGACAAGCGCTGGTACTCGGCGGCGGAGTCGGTGCCTGGGCCGACGACGGACCTGATGGCGGAGTACGCCAAGAAGTACGAGATGGTCATCGTGGTGCCGGTGTACGAGAAGGTGGGTCGGGGGATCTACTATAACACCGCTGCGGTCATCGACGCCGACGGCACGTACCTCGGCAAGTACCGCAAGCAGCACATCCCCCAGACCAGCGGGTTCTGGGAAAAGTACTTCTTCACACCGGGCAATGGCGGCTACCCGGTGTTCGACACGAAGTACGCGAAGGTGGGCGTCTACATCTGCTACGACCGCCACTTCCCCGAGGGCTGGCGTGCGCTGGGCCTCAACGGCGCCGACATCGTGTTCAACCCCAGCGCCACGGTCGCCGGCTTGTCCGAGTACCTCTGGAAGCTGGAGCAGCCCGCGGCGGCGGTGGCCAACACCTACTTTGTGGGCGCCATCAACCGCGTGGGCAGTGAGGGCCCCTGGGGCATTGGTGAGTTCTACGGCCAGTCCTACTTCGTCAACCCCCGCGGCCAGTTTGAGGCCATGGCCTCTCGCGACAAGGATGAGCTGGTGGTGGCCGATCTCGACCTCGAGATGATCGACGAAGTCCGCAAGGTCTGGCAGTTCTACCGGGACCGGCGTCCCGACGCGTACGACGACCTCACCAACCCGAACCCCCACTGAGCGAGGTCGACATGAGCCACATCCTGATTCGCGGCGGCACGATTGTGACCGCTGACGGTGAGTATCGCGGGGACGTGCTGGTCTCGGGCGAGACGATTGCGGCGGTGGGGGCCAACCTCGAAGCCCCCACGGGCGCCCGCATCATCGACGCCGGCGGTGCGTACGTGATGCCCGGCGGCATCGACCCCCACACCCACATGGAGCTGCCCTTCATGGGCACGGTGGCGTCGGAGGACTTCTTCACGGGCACGTCCGCCGCCGCCGCCGGTGGCACGACCATGGCCATCGACTTCGTGATTCCGGCGCCCCAACAACGCATCCTCGATGCCTACAAGGAGTGGCGAAGCTGGTCCGAGAAGGCCGCGTGTGACTACTCTTTCCATGTGGCCATCACGTGGTGGGACGAGTCGGTGCGCGAGGACATGGGCACGCTGGTGAGCGAGTACGGAGTCAACAGCTTCAAGCACTTCATGGCGTACAAAAACGCCATCATGTGCGACGACGAGACGCTGGTGAACAGCTTTAAGCGCTGTCGGGAGCTCGGGGCGCTGGCGACCTTGCATGCCGAGAATGGTGAGCTGGTCTATGTTCTCCAGCAGGACATCTTCGACAAGGGCATCACCGGTCCCGAGGGTCACCCGCTGTCGCGGCCCCCTGAAGTCGAGGGTGAGGCGGCCAACCGTGCGATTCGCATCGCCGAAGCCCTGGGTGTGCCGGTCTACCTGGTCCACACCAGCTGCATCGACTCCCTCGAAGCGGTCACCCGTGCGCGGCTGGAGGGCCAGCAAGTCTTCGCCGAGGTGCTCGCGCAGCACTTGGTCATCGATGACTCGGTCTACCGCAACCCCGACTGGGACGCGGCGGCCCACTATGTGATGTCGCCCCCGTTCCGGGCCAAGGAACACCAAGAGGCGCTGTGGCGCGGCCTTCAGTCTGGCATGCTCCAGACGACGGCCACCGACCACTGCTGCTTCTGCACCCCCCAGAAGCGGGCGGGCATCGATGACTTCCGCAAGATTCCCAATGGAACGGGCGGCATCGAAGACCGGATGGGTGTGCTGTGGCACCACGGCGTGCGCACCGGGCGGCTGACCCCCTCCCAGTTTGTGGCGGCGACGTCCACCAACTGCGCGCGCATCTTCAACATCCACCCGAAGAAGGGTGCGCTGGTGCCCGGGGCCGATGCCGACATTGTGGTGTGGGACCCGAACCTCACGCGCACGATCTCGGCGAAGACCCACCACCAGAACATCGACTTCAACATCTACGAAGGCATGGAGATCACCGGCAACGCCGCGGTCACAATGTCCCGTGGGCGGGTGGTCTGGGAGAAGGGTGAGCTGAAGACCGAGCGGGGCACGGGGCGCTACATCAAGCGTCCGCCGTTTGCGCCCTTCTGGGATGCCCAGAACAAGCGCAACGCCCGTGCCGAGCCGACCGCAGTCGACCGCAGCTGAGCGTGCGCATCCGGTTCACGCCGGGTGCGCGGTGCCTGCCCTGTTCAACAACTCTGCGCGTCCCCCCCAACATGCGGGGGGCCAGCGCCACTGTGAGCGTCCATGTCTGTTCAGCAGCCGGTCCGTCCTGATCCCGGTCTCATCAACGATGACATCCGGCCGGCCAGCGACAAGGAACGCCACTGGTCGGTGATGAACATGGCGAGCTTGTGGGTGGGGATGGTGGTCTGTGTGCCCACCTACACCCTCGCCGGCGGGCTGGTCAGCGAAGGCATGAACTGGTGGCAGGCCGTGCTGACCATCATGCTGGGCAATGTCATCGTGCTCGTGCCCATGGTGCTCAATGGCCACGCCGGCACCAAGTATGGCGTGCCTTTCCCCGTTCTCGCCCGTGCCAGCTTCGGCATTCAAGGCGCCCATGTGCCCTCGGTGCTGCGGGCTTTGGTCGCATGTGGCTGGTTTGGCATCCAGACGTGGTTTGGTGGCTTTGCAATCTATCAGCTCGTCAATGCGCTCACCGGCAATGCGCTGGTGGGCGAGGCCTTGCCCTTCTTGGGCATCAACCCGGCCGAGTTCGGTTGTTTTGTGTTGTTCTGGGCGCTCCAGATCGCCATCATCTACAAGGGTGTCGAGTCGATTCGGTTGTTGGAGACGGTGGCCGCGCCCTTCCTGATTGCGATTGGGCTGGCCTTGCTCGGTTGGGCCTATGTGGCGGCCGGTGGCTTTGCGCCTATGCTCGAGATGCCCAGCGCCTTTGACCCGGGCGGGCCCAAAGAGGGCCAGTTCATGTCGGTCTTTGTGCCCTCGCTCACGGCGATGGTGGGCTTCTGGGCGACGCTCTCGCTCAACATCCCCGACTTCACCCGCTACGCAAAGTCCCAGCGGGACCAAGTGCTGGGCCAAGCCATCGGGCTGCCCACCACGATGACCTTGTTCGCCTTCATCAGCGTCGCGGTCACGTCGGCCACCACGGTCATCTTCAAAGACCCGGTCACCGGTGCCCTGCACGAGCCGATCTGGGATCCCACCGTGCTGGCGGGCATGATCGGCGGCGGTGGCACGGTCGTCGTGTCGTTGCTCGCCCTGGCGGTCGCCACCCTGAGCACCAACATTGCCGCCAACGTGGTCTCGCCGGCCAATGCGCTCATCAACATGGCGCCTCAGAAGTTCACCTTCCAGATGGGCGGCTACATCACAGCGGGCATCGGCTTTGCGATTCTGCCCTGGAAGCTGATCGCGAGCACCGGCGGCTACATCTTCACGTGGCTGGTGGGCTACTCTGCCCTGCTGGGGCCCATTGTCGGCATCTTGCTGGCCGACTACTTCTTGTTGCGGAAGACGGTGCTCGACGTGGACGCACTGTTCCGCCACAAGGGCGCCTACACCTACCGAGGCGGCTTCAACCCCGCCGCGCTCATCGCCTTTGTGCTCGCTGTGCTGCCCAATGTGCCGGGCTTCCTGCATCAGGCTGGAGCCTTCGACGACGGCGTGGTACCGGGCGTGTTCGACACCATCTACACCTATGCGTGGTTCGTGGGCTTCTTCATCGCCGGGGCTGTGTACCTCGGCCTCATGAAGGCCATGCCCAGCGCCTCGCCCTCGGAGACCTGAAATGAACGCTGGCCCCATCCCGAGCTTCACCGCAAGCTCCTACGACTTCATGCGCTGGACCGATGCCCGCAACCTGATTGGCGGTGTGTGGTGCGATGCCCTGGACGACCACGGTCGGCTCGATGTCATCAACCCCCGCCACGGCCAAGCCATCGCCCAAGTGCACATGTCCGGCGCGGCAGATGTCGATGCCGCGGTGGTCGCGGCCAAGGCGGCCTTGCACCAGTGGCAGGAGCTCCCCGTGCGGGAGCGGGCCCAGGTGTTCTACCGGCTGCGCGAGCTGATGCACCGGGACCTGAAGTCGCTGAGCTGGCTGGTCAGCCACGAGAACGGCAAGACCTATGCCGAGTCTGAAGCTGAGGTGCTCAAGGCCATCGAATGTGTGGAGTTTGGGTGTTCCTTGCCCAACCTCGCGGCGGGCACCGAGCTTGAGGTCAGCCGGGGGGTGAGCTGCCGGCTGGAGTACGCGCCGGTGGGCATTGTGGCGGGCGTGACCCCGTTTAACTTCCCGATGATGGTGCCGCTGTGGATGCTGCCCCAGGCACTGGTGGGGGGCAATGCGTTTATTCTGAAGCCGTCCGAACAGACGCCGCTGTCGACGCTCGCGCTGGGCGAGCTCTTCCGCGAGGCGGGGCTTCCTGACGGCATCTTCAACGTGGTCCAGGGCGGGCGCGAAGTGGTCGAGGCGCTATGTGACCACCCGGGCATCGGGGCCTTTGGCTTTGTCGGCAGCACCCGCGTGGCCAAGATGGTCTACGGCCGGGCGAGCATGGCGGGCAAGCGGGCGCTGTGCCTGGGCGGCGCGAAGAACCACCTGATCGTGGTGCCGGACGCGGATCTCGATGTCGCCGCGGGCAACATCGTGGCGAGCTTCACGGGCTGTGCGGGCCAGCGGTGCATGGCGGCGGCCAACTTGCTCGCGGTGGGCGACGTGGACCACATCATCGACGAGATCAAGGTGCGGGCATCGGCCCTGATGCTGGGCAGCGACCTGGGCGCCATCAACAGCGCCGAGTCGGTCCAGCGCATCCAGGGCTACATCGCGGGCGCCGAGAAGGATGGCGCGAAGGTTATTGTCGACGGTCGCGGTGTGAAGCCCACCGAGGGTGGCTACTGGGTCGGGCCGACGATTCTCGATGGGGTCACGGCGGATCAGGTGGCGGCCAAGGAAGAGATCTTCGGACCGGTGCTCAGCATCATCCGGGTCAAAGACCTCAGCGAAGCGCTGGCCATCGAGAACGGCAACCCCTACGGCAATGCCAGCGCCGTCTACACGACGTCGGGTGAGGTCGCGCGCAAGGTGATGGGCCGGGCCGAAGCGGGCATGTGTGGCGTGAACGTCGGTGTTCCGGTGCCCCGGGAGCCCTTCGGCTTCGGTGGGTGGAACGACTCGAAGTTTGGCCACGGCAACATCACGGGCTGGGACGGCTTCCGGTTCTGGACGCGGGTGCGCAAGGTCACGACCAAGTGGGCACTGCAGAAGGACCAGAACTGGATGAGCTGACAATGGCCTGTTGAACGGTGTTTTGGGGTCATGGTGGCGGTTGTCCACCTTGGCCCCTTGCCGCACACTGGGGGCCAACCAAGGTCCACCGACGGGACGTGAGACACGAGCCGGTCGGCGGCGGCGGTGGCGCCGGGGAGCATGAGGGTGCGTCGCAACGCAGCTCCGGGGGGGGGAGGCGAAGGCAGGGGGACTCGCCAGGTGGTGCGGAACGACGTCGGAGTCTGCCGAGGGGTCGCGCGCAGGCTGTGGTCTGAGCGTGTGGGCAAGGTCGAGGCCCTGGCCGGGGGCATCGCCCCTGAAGTCCGCAGCGGTCGACGTGCAGGGGCGCCCCTCTGCCAAGGACGCACGGACCCGGGGGCTTGCGGATTGCGCGCCCCGCGGGAACCGGTCCGACTGGCCAGCAGGGTAGGCTTCCGGGCACCCCCCCGACCGGACGCTTGTTGCCCCCACAGCCCACCCTCGACGAGCTCCTGGCCCATGTGCAGGCCCACACCTCGTCTTTCGTTGAGCGACCGGGCGACACGATGTCGCTGCCCACTCTCGACAACGAAGAAGGCCTCGGGGCGACGCCCTCACCCCATGGCGTGGATGTTCGGCGCGATGGGCTCACCGTGCTCGGAACGCTGGGCACAGGTGGCATGTCAGAAGTGCGGCTCGCCCGCCAAGAGTCGATGGGTCGGCTGATCGCGGTGAAGGGGCTGTTGCCCAAGTACCGTGGCGCGCGACGGGGGCGGCGACTGCTCGAAGAGGCGTGGGTGACGGGCCACCTCGAGCACCCCAACGTTGTCCCGGTGCACGGTGTGAAGGCCGATGACGACGGCTCTCCCCTCATCCTGCTCAAGCGCATTGAAGGGCGCACCTGGGCGGAGGTCATCGCCTCCCCCGGCCTGATCCGCGAGCTGGGCAGCGCCATCGATGATCCCCTCGTCTGGCATGTCTCCGTGCTGGTGGCCGTGTGCCGGGCCATCGAGTTCGCCCACAGCCGGGGGGTGGTCCACCGCGACATCAAGCCCGCCAACGTGATGGTGGGGCGCTTCGGCGAAGTGACGGTGCTCGACTGGGGGCTCGCGGTGTGTGTGAGCGCGTCGGTCGAGGGCGACAACCACTTGCCCCGATGGTCGGCCGTCCAGGGCATCGTGGGGACCCCCGCCTACATGGCGCCCGAGATGTTGCGGCCCCATCATCCGCCCGACCCGATGGTCGACGTGTACCTGCTGGGATCCACCCTTGCCCACGTGCTCACCGGGCGGGCACCCCACCGTGGGAACACCCTCAAGGACGTGATCTCCGCCATCACCGGGTCCCAGCCGCCGCTCGCGGGACCTGCGTCGCTGCAAGCGCTGTGTCGCCAAGCGATGGCCCCGGAGCCGGACGCCCGTCCGCCCTCGGTGTCCGCCTTTCGACAGGCGCTGGAGCGCACCCTCGAAGACCGCTCGGTGGACCGCCTGCAGCAGGCAGCGGAGCACCAGCTGGCCGACCTGCGCGACAGCCTGGATGAAGGCCCTGAGGTGGTGGTGGCCTTGGTGGCTGCGTGTCGCTTCGGGTTTGGGGAGGTGCTCGCGACGCGCCCCGCCCACACCCCGGCTCGGGCCGGTCTCGATGCGGCGCTGGCCCTGGCCGCCCGCCACGCCCTCGCGGAACAGCGTCCTGGCCTTGCTCGCGCCTACCTCGACGAAGCGACCGACGTCCCCGCCGAGCTGGTGGACGCGGTGGACAGTGCGATGCGTGCCCATGCCGACGTGGTTGCGCGGGCGGCTGCGGTCATCGAGGCCCACGACCCGGTGGTGGGGCGCCGCGCGGTGGTGCTGCTGGCGGGCGCCCTGTGGGTGGCGACCAGCGTGGTGCCGGCGCTGCTCATCGACTTCGAGTCTGCCGACCCTGTGCCGCTGCCAATGCTTGCGGTGACCGTGTGTGTGGGCTCGCTGGCTGCGGCCCTGGTGGTCGCTCGGCCCCAGTGGGTGCCCAACCGGGTGAGCCGAGCATTCGTGGCGCTGCTGGCCCTGTTCCCCGCGCTGCACGCGCTCACGGAGCTTGGCCTCCGCCTCCAAGGTGTCGACTACAGCGTCATTGTCGCGATGCCCATTGTCGTGGGCTTGTTGGTTTCGTTGTCAGGGGCGCTGCACCTCGACGGGCGCCTCGGGGTGGCCGCCGCCGTGTATGCCGGGTTGTGGTTGGCGGTGAGCTTCGGTTGGGTGGCTGGTCCCCCGGCCGTCGCGATGGCCAACCTCATGCTGGGCTTGTGTTGTGTCTGGGTGTTCTGGAGTGCACGACGCTGAGCGGGCTGCATTGAGGACGGGCGCCAACGTGGTGGGGCCTGTCGGGAGGTGCGGCGCACACTCTTTTGGCGTTGCCCTCTCTTGCGTCGACTTGGGCTCTGCCAACGCGACTGCCGAACCAGCACCACCCGCGTCGAGAAGCCCGGCCCCGTCTGGTGGAGCCGTCACCCCCTCCGCCGTTCGGGTGCCCGTCTGGTGGACCGCCATGCCCATCCACTGCAGTGCATAGGTTGCGTGGATTGATGCCTCGTCGCCCCTGCCGGTCGCGCTCACCGTTCCGTCGTCGCTGAGGTTGGTTCGAGAGTGGTCACTCATTCTCAGCTCGCTGCAGTTGAGGATCAGCGTCTCTCCGCCGCTCATCGTCGTCAGGGGTCCCAAGTGCAGCCGGGCGGTGTGGCGCACCGCCGCGGGACCGAGGACGTCCACCGAGGTGGTGACCGCGCAGGCTCGGCATGCGGCTGAGCATCCGCCAGCCCGTCGCTTCCACAATGCCCTTGGCGGCCCGCAGTGCGCGGGTGTCGGTCACCTGAAGCACGGAGGGCCCGAAGCAACGCCCCACCGGGCCACCCGCGGGCCAAGCACTGGAAGGAGACTGCGGCGTCCTCCATGAAGCCCAATCCCCCCGTCACCCCAGTGTCGACGCGGCCACATCGAGCAACGACGCGAAGATGCCGTCGGCGTGGTTGACCAAGGCGCTGATGTGCCCCTCACCCTTGAGTGTCGTCAAGTGCGCGTTGGGCAGCGCAGCTTCCAGGTATCGACCCCAACTCGGGGCGGCGTTGGCGTCGGTGTCCCCATAGAACAGACACACGGGCTGCCGCACAGCTGCCAGGTCCACTCCCCAGTCTCCATAGTAGCGCTGCGCCTCGCTCCAGGCCGCGCCCACTCCCTGCCGATAGCCCTCCTTCATGTCCGCCACGAGCAGCTTGCCGACCTCCGGGTGGGCCGCAAACAAGGCCCCGTCTCCCTTGGCAAGGCGTCCATACTGTTCAAGGAAGCGTGCAGGGTCATCCAAGCTGGCCAGATGCCCCTCCAGCATCTTTCGGTGGAGAGTAGGGACGTGAATCGTCAGCCAGCGCCCGATCCGGAAGGGCACCACCATGCCGCGAGCGCCCGCGTCCCGGGGTGCGGCCCCTGCCACAACTGCCACGCGGGAGACCCGCTCGGGGAGCGACGCGGCGGTCACCAGTGCGGGAGGCCCTCCCCCTGAGTGGCCCATCACATCAAACGTCTCGAGGCCGAGGTGGTCGGCCAGGGCCACCACATCCACCGCCCCGTCCCTGAATGATCGCCCGGGCGCAGGTGACGACAAACCAAAGCCGGGGCGATCGGCAGCGATGAGCCGCACGCCGGCACGCTCGGCGGCATCGGCGACCAACAACGCCTCAAGACGGCTGTCGGCACCACCATGGAAGAAGAGCACCGGCTGACCGTCGGCAGCCCCAACCTCCAACCAACTGAGGGTGCGACCATCGGGCAGCAGCAGGGACTGGGTGGTCGAGGGCATGGCGGAGGCCGACTCCTGGGGCTCAAGGGGAGACAAGGCAAGGGCGGCGGAGACGGCGACAGTGGCCAACATGGAGGACTCCTCGGTCAGGGTCCCCAGAGGTAGGCGCTCCGGTCCCGCCCAGCCGTGACGGCACTGGCCAGTTCATTGACCCGTTTGGCCAGACTGCCCGAGATGGCCGGATCGCTCGAGGTGGCCAGACTGCCGGAACTGCCGCGGCGTGGCGCCCGTCCAGCGTCGAAACGCACGGTGGAAGGCACTCGCTTCGGAGAAGCCCAGCAGCCAAGCGATCTCGCCGATGTCGCGATTCGGGTCGGCCAGCGCCTGTTCTGCAATCCGGCGGAGGCACCCGTCTCGGACCTCCCCGTAGCGGGTCCCTTCAGCTTGCAGCGACCGCCGCAAGCTCCGATCGCTCATGCCCAACGCCCGTGCCACTTCGCCCGCTCCCAGCGCCGGCCGGGGCAGCGCCGCCAACAGCACCCGGCGCACCCGCTCCTGGACCGACTCCGCGGCAGGTACCTGCGCCAGCTCCCTCGCGGCATAGCCATCCAGGAGACCACGCAGCGCATCGTCCGCTGACCCCAGCGGCCGGTCGAGCACTCTGGGACCGAATTCGAGGGTCGGCACAGGCGCCCGGTTGCGGGTGTGGGCCCACGGCGCCCCGCCGGCGGAGGGCCCGGGCCCTGGCAGGCTGGCGCAGAGGGGTGCCCCTGCGCTGCGCGCCGACAAGCGGCTCGTTAGCAGTGTGAAGAAGAGCTCTGCCACAAGTCGCTGGTGCGGCTGCGACAGGCCCGCAGATAGCTCGAGGGTCACTGCGTCCCCGTCGAGGCGCAGTGTCGTGGCGTGGGCGACCAGTCGAAAGTAGCGACACAAATCGCCCAGAGCGGCCCGGGGGGTTGGCGCTGCGCCGAAGAGGTGGTCCAAGAGACCCATGGCGCCGTAGGGGATGAGGGGACCGGCCCGCAGCCCGAAGCCCGTTCCGCCCACCTCAAGGCCCAGCTCAAGCAGGGCGGGCCCACACCACAGCGGCATCAGCCGACCCGGCTCTAGCCCCTCGGGTTCGAGACCGAGCCGCGCGCAGCACCGCCTGCGATCCCAGCCCACCGTCTCGAGTCCAGCGAGAACCAAGGTCACGCTGCCCGTCGGGATGCGGTCGTTGCGCGTCGGTGACACGGGCAGAGTGTGCCACATGCGTTTGCACCGGACCAGCGAGCGTCGCCAACCCCGCGAACGGCCGGCGGCGGGGGACTGCTGCTGGACTTGCTGGAGGGTCACACCCGATGCCGTGCAAGTCCCTTCTGACTCACCGTCGCTGCGAGCCTCTGCATCGCATAGGTTGCGTGGTGGGATGTCGAGTCGACGGATCCGGTGGCACGAACGGTGTGCTGACGTCGGATGGGGATGCCGTAGCGGGGATGAGACCGCCCAGGTCGACGAGAAAAGTGGTCGCATCTGCCGATACACAGTGGCACCCCATCCGGCTTGGGACCTCGATGGCTTGCACGCTTTGTTGTGTGGTCAGTGGGCGGGCTCACCCCAACAAGGGCAACACCACATGCAGCGCCAAGTCCGCCCCCAGGTGCGCCGCCGCCGCATGGGCAAGCCCCCGCTTCCAATACAACCAGCCAAACGGCAGCCCCAGCAGGCCATTGAGCAGCATGGTGCGCACCACGACCTCGGGGGTCGGTCCCCACAGCTCGAAGGCCGCGGGCAGGTGCCCCACGCCGAAGAGCAGGGCGGCGAGCACGAGCGCCACCCACACGGGCCAGTCCCGGCCCCTGCCGAGCTTGCCCAGGCCCCAGGCCAGCCCACCCATCAGGAAGACCCGGAGCTGGACCTCCTCCGCCACCGAGCCGTACAGGCTGGCCAGCAGACCGCGCCAGGCCTCTGGCTGTTGGGTCTCGGGTACCTCCAGGTTGAAGAGCAGGTCAAGCCCCGCGACGCCGAGGGCCAGCGCGAGCCCAAGCCCCAGCGCCCTCGCGAGCCCGGCCCAGGGGATGGGCACGGGGCTGTCGCCTTCCATTCGGCTCTGCAGCAAGGGGGCGCCGAGGCCTTGGCTCGCTCCGGCCCGCAGGCCCAGGAAGGCCAGCAAGGTGAAGATGAGGGTGCCCTGGACGCACTGGAGCACCAGGGCGAGGGGAAGGGGAACCGGCAGGTTGGCGAAGGCGTCCGGCTGGAGCACCATGAGGTAGGGCACAACGGCGAGGGAGCCGAGCGCCGACAGCACGCCGAGGGTGGCGGCCGTCTTGAGCAGGCGGGGCATGTCAGTCCTCCGGGAACGTGAGGGTGGCGAGCCTGCGGCGACGGCGACCCGGCCCGGCGGACACGGCGGTGGCCCGGGCGAAGACGGCCTCCACCTCCGCAGCGATGGCGTCGAACTCCGCCTCTGTGGCGAAGAAGGTGCGCTCCGTCCAGCCCACGCGATCGGCGCCCAGGTCCACGCTCCCCGCGGCCTCGGCGGCGTCCAGGTAGGCGCCGTAGCGGCTGAGCAGGGTGGCGACCCAGGTTGTGAAGTGCTGGTGGTGCTCGGCGGCGCTGAGTCCCGACAGCTCGTCCGCGGAGAGGCGGGTCGATTCGGACAGGGAGAAGCGTTGGTCCCGCGCGCGGGGGGCTTCCGGACCTGGCAGCACCACGCCGGCCGCACGCAGGGCACCCACGTGCCGGTACAGGCTGGACGTGGGCAGGTCGGGGATGCGCCGCTGCACCTCGGCCATGCGCAGTGCTCGACCGGTCAGCGCCTGGACGATGCGCAGGCGCACGGGGTGCAGGAGCAGTTTGGCACGGTCGGTCATGGGGCTCTCCCGAAATTGCTATTATCGGGAATAGGAATAATTATCCAGCGGATGGCCTCCCATTCCGGCCACCAGCACTTCCGACGGTGAGGGTGTCCGGGACGGGGGGGACTCGGTCGCCCTGGTTCGTGTTGAGGGGGGGGAGCTTGCGCGCGGGTTCAAGGGGTCTGGGTCGGGTCAGTCCGGCAGCCGCCGCGGACGGTCTTGGCATCGGTTGTGTCCGTGTTGGCTGCCCACTCGGGTGGCCCACGGTCTGCCTCCGCCAGGTGCGAAGCCGTGCGCCCCCTGCGCAGCCGCCTGTCGGATCCGTGGTTGCCTTGGGGAC
This sequence comes from Myxococcota bacterium, assembly GCA_942491145.1. Taxonomy (GTDB): domain Bacteria; phylum Myxococcota_A; class UBA796; order UBA796; family UBA2385; genus CAXQUZ01. The sequence goes on from CALOBC010000040.1 coordinate 198,315, forward strand.
GGGAACGGGGCGCTGCAGCTCTGGGACTCCGCGTGAAGACCGGACCCGGGACCAACATCACCGGCGGGCTCGAAGTGCGTTCTTGGGCTCGCCCCCAACACCCACCGACAGCGTGGCCAGTGGCAGCCAGGTGCCATTGGCGGTCCAGGTGGGCAGGGAGACGTCAACTTGGGCGAACATGCGGATGCGCGAGGTCCGGAGGAAGGCCATTCCGGCGATGCCCTCTACGTTGAGGCCAAAGCCCGCCTCATCGCCTGCTCCGTCATCTCCTGAGCTGGTCGACCCACCCTGGGCGCCTCCGGCAACGCCGCCCCCGCCCAGTCCCACCCCGCCACCGGCGTAGAAGCTTGTCGGTGCTTGGGCGTCGGTAAACCCAATCGCGGCGACCCGAGCTCCCAACAGGACCGCGGCTGCGCCGGAGCTCTGGGAGCCGTCAGCGGTCGGGAAGAACAGACGACCTGAGGTCTCGATGGCCACCCGATCGAGCTCGAAGCGGTGCCCGGGAATGATGGTGATGCCGCTCATGCCCTGGCCATTGGCCACCACCATGCCGCCGCCGATGAGTGCGTAGCCGATCTGATCGGCGGCTCGGCGGGCCGGCTCGGCTTCGGCTGTGGTGACGCTGTTGCGGTCCTCAGTTCGGTGGGGATCGGTGTCCGTCAGCACTGCCCGAACGAGGCGCTCGTAGACCGCGGGCAACTCGTCCATGGACCCGGCTGTGAGGCGCGCGGGCGCACCGGGACCCGTGAGTCGGACGGAGATCGTGTCACCCAAGGACGTGTGACTGAGGCCCCAGGTGGCGCCGCAGTCGTCCGATCCCACCGTGCGTCCGGCGTCCTCAAGCACCTGACGGAAGACGATCTGGGCGGCCTTCTGATCGGACTCGGCGAGGGTGTCCTGGGTGGGGTCGAGGGCCACACAGTCAGCGGCATGGGCCGCCCCGCCAAAGGCGAGACACCAGATCGAGGCGACGCAGCGAGATGTGCGCATGGGAGACTCCAATGGGTGGCTGGGGTGTGTTGTGTGGTTGGGGCGTGTTTTTGGGGTTTGGCGGGGACGTGCGAGGCCCGACCACTGGAGTGGTCTTCGGCGTAGTGTTGGCGAGGTGCGCCAGCGGTGGCTGCCCTCCCCCCACACACTCAACCTATGTTCACCTCGAGGTCCCGTCGTTTACAGTGGCTTACCGGACCTTTCCAGGTGGGCTGGCCCGAGTGGGACTGGGTGGTTCCGTGGAAGTGCGGCATCAAGGGGCAGCTCCCCTTCGGGGCGGCGGAACCCTCGGCCTACCCGGTGCAATTGGGCATCCTCGGGGGCAATGCGCCAGCCGGACCCGTGGTCGGTGCTGGTCAAACTAGTGGCCGGCTGGGGACGAGCCCAGGCGAAGGACGGCGAACGGCCCCGGATGCTCCGGCGGCGGTGGCCCGGGGCGGCCAGGTGCGCCGTCAGGCCCGCTCTCGACGCTCGGACTGGCCGCGTGTGGGATGGTCGGTGACGTCGGGGCCCGTCCCGGCAATCGTTGCAGCTCTTCAACGTGAGCGGGGGAGTCCCCGGCGGACGGGGTGGCGAGAGCCGCCTTTGTTCAGGCTGGGGTGATGCACGGGCGATGCGTTTGTTGTGCGTCAGCGGTTGGCCTTGCTTTGCTCGGGGCTGGGCTCACCGGATAAGCGTCCCCGTGGGCGAGCGGAACTTGCTGCGCAGGCCCTCGGCGGGCTTCGATGCCCACAGTCGAGCTGAACGGCACTGCGACTGTCTCGGGACACACAGTGCGGCCTGGGCTGCAAGCCGGACAGCTTGTGTTGCCGGTGGGCAGTCGCTGCTTGGCGCTTGACCTGCCGCAGCCGAGGGGAGTTCTGGCGTCTGCATTGAGCTCGGTCTCTTTGGGTGGGCAACTGCCGTCTCTGCCTCGTTCAGGTGAGTGGTGTGGCTGGTCAACACTGGGCCCTGGACCCGGCGCCGTTGCTGCGCGTGCTGTTCCCTGCACGCGGGCATGCCCCGGGTGGGGGGGTGCCGAGTCAGCACGACCCGCGACCGAGAGCCTGGCCCCACTTGCTCCAGCGTCACGCCCATGGGCGTGCGGGTGCCGGTCTGTTGAACGTCCATGCCGAGCCACTGCACCGCATAGATTGCGTGGCTGGATGTCGAGTCAACGGCTCCGGTGGCACGAACGGTGTCCGGTTGGCCGTGAGTGGCTCGGTTCACGCCCTCAAGGCTGAGTGCGCTGCCGCTGAGCTTGAGGTTCTCTTCGCCACCCATCATCGTCGGCGGCCCCCAGTGCAGCCGAGTGGTGTGGCGCACCGCCGCCGGACTGAGAACTGCCACCGATGTGGACATGCACAGGTCCGGCAGCGGGCTGAGCACCCGCCAACCCATCGCCTCGAGGACGCCCCGGGCGGCGCGCGGTGCGGCGGCGTCGGTCACCTGCAGCTTGAAGGGACCGGACCAGTGGCCCTCACACGCTTGATAGGAGGCATGGGCGGTCATGGGGTCCGGGAAACACGTGGGAGTGTCCAAAATTCTGTGTACCGGTGAGCGCCTGAGCGGGTGATCTCCTCCTCCCAAGGAGCACCCATGGCCAAGAAGAAGACTACCTCCAACCGCCCACGGCACGACATCCCTGAAGACGTGCTGGACAGGATTCTCGAACAAGTCGACGACCCCAAGGAGCTGCTGGGGGCCGACGGGCTCCTGCGCGCCCTGATGGGCCGACTCGTCGAGCGGACGCTGAACACCGAGCTCACCGAGCATCTCGGGTACTCGCCCGGCAAAGAACGCCCAACCGCCAACGCCCGCAACGGCACCACACCGAAGACGCTGCTCACAGAGGCCGGGAAGGTCGATGTGCGCATTCCACGCGACCGGGAGGGCACCTTTGAGCCCCAGCTCGTCGCGAAGCATCAGAGGCGGCTCACGGGCTTCGACGAGCGCATCATCGCGCTGTACAGCCGCGGCATGTCGGTGCGGGAGATTCAGGACTTCTTCCAGGAGGCCTACAACGCTGACGTGTCTCCGACGCTCATCTCTCGCGTGACCGACGGCGTTCTCGCCGACGTGGATGCTTGGCGCAACCGCCGGCTCGACAGCGTGTACCCCATCGTCTACCTCGATGGTCTCGTCGTGAAGGTCCGCCATGACGGCGTGGTGGACAATCGCACTGTCTACGTCGTGCTCGGCGTCAACATGGAGGGTCGCAAGGAGGTCCTCGGACTCTACATGGCCGGCACCGAGGGAGCGAAGTTCTGGCTTCACGTCATCACAGAACTCAAGAATCGTGGACTGGAGGACATTCTCATCGCTTGCTGCGACGGCTTGAAGGGCTTCCCGGAGGCCATCGAGGCGGTCTATCCGCAGACCATCGTGCAGACCTGCATCGTCCACATGGTCCGCAACTCGCTGCAGTTCGTGTCGTGGAAGGCCCGGAAGAAGCTCGCACAGGCGCTGAAGACCATCTATACGGCCGACACCGAGAGCCAGGCCGTCGCTGCGCTGGATGCCTTCGAGGCTGAGTGGGGCGCCGACTATCCGGCGATTGTGCGCTCCTGGAGGACCAACTGGCACCGGGTGTCGCCTTTCTTCGAGTTCCCGAAGTACATCCGCCGCGCCATCTACACCACCAACGCCATCGAGGCCCTGAACCGACAACTACGGAAGGTGCTCAAGACGAAAGGCCCCATCCCGACGGAAGAAGCGGCCATGAAGCTGCTGTGGATGACCTTGAACCACGCGTCCACAAAGTGGAGCATGCCCATCCGTCAGTGGGACCTCGCACTGCAGCAGTTCGCAATTCGATTTGACGGCAGAGTCGCCGTCTGAAACCGGAGGTCATCCGCGAAGGCCACTTACACAGAAAAAAAGACACCCTCGGACACGTTCTCACATCGCCTTCGTCCGGCGGGCCCGGTGACCAAGTGCGGCGACTGGGTCTACTGTTCGGCCGGTCGGCGCCGTCGCCACCCCAAGCCTATCCCAAGCAGGGCCAGACCCCCGCCCGCCGCGACCATCCAGCTTGCGTTGTTGGACGGCTGGCTCGATGCAGACGCCATCGGCTTGTTGCGCACACCCATGGCGTGTTCCTGGACCTGTCGGCACGAGCTGCGGTGCGCCTCGCCGGAGCTTGGTGGTGAGGCGCACACTCCATGCCGACGAGCTGCTGCTCACAGGCGTCCCAGGGGGCCTGGTCGCCGCTGTGGCCCATGTGTGCTCGTTCGAGAGATGCCCACAAGAACAACGTGATGGGGCTCGTTTGCAGTCCGCCAGGCAGCTCGCCGCCGTCGCAGATGTTGGCCCCGCAGCAGGGGCTGCCGTCCGGCACTTCCCGCTGTCCACAGCGGTGTCTCTGGGACCGCCGTCATTGCGGTTCTTGCCCTCGCCCCCGTCGCCACCTCCCCCTTCGCCAGCCACAGCGTGGGTGCTCCAGGGCGTGCAGCCTAGCCCGAGGTCGCATCAGGGAGGTCGGGCCCCCCAGGTGCTCCGGGCGTCCAGGGCTGCCCTCGCCGCTACTCCACGGTGGGGATGGGTGTCTCGAGCTGCTCGATGTCGGCGTCTGTGAGCTGAGCGCCGATGCCCGCGCTGGAGCCGACAATCATCTCTGACGCACCGGAGCCATCCAGTGTGATGGGCTGGGCTGCCTCGAACGACAGCAGACCGCTGGCCTCCAGCACCCGGGCCGGTGCGTACCCGTCCTCGGTCGACCACCCGCCGGTCTCAATGCGCTCTGACAAGTAGCCTTCCAGGCTCGACCCCACGATGACCGACCGGTCCATCAGGATCGGGTTGCTCTCGTAGCCGAACGGGCTGGTGGCGAGGCCGCTTCCAGCGACCGGCTGCGTCAGGGCGAGGGGATGCAGGCCCAGTGAACCCGCTGAGCCCGCGCTGCCTTCAAAGGCAAACAGCGGCGGCAGGTGGAAGCCGAAAGGACTCGTTGCGATGCCGCTGCCGTCAAAGGTCAGCACCCGCCCCGGCAGCAGCCCGAAGGGACTCGTGGCGATGCCGCTGCCGTCCAGGTCGAGGTCGACCTGTCGCACGTTGGCGACGCCAGACAGGACTTCCGGTGTGAACGCGAGTCCGAACGGGCTGGTGGCGATGCCAGCACCGCCGCTCAGGACGACGTAGGACTCGGCCACGTCGCCCAGCGCTTCGTCTTCCACCTGCGGCCAGTAGATGGCCAGCGCGGCGTCTTGCAGCGTGCCGTCGTGGGCCATCCCCTCGGCGAGGTGCTCCAGACCGTCGGTGGCGAACATCAGGCTGCCCGGGCGCGACACGAGGTTTTCCGCTTCGAGCAGGCCGTGGACCTCCCAGGCCCAGATTAGGCCCGGGTCGTAGGCATTGCCCCTGGCGTCCTCGGTCTCCACCGCCTTGAGGTCCACGTCGCAGAGACCCTCCTTGTCCGTCTTGCAGTCGAACTGCTCGGACTGGGTCCCGCTGACCCGCCCGACCACCTCCACATCAGGGACCGGCTGACCGAGCTCGTCGACCACCGCGAAGATCGCGTGGGCGACCTTCTTCTTGCCGTTGTCCTTGTGCTCAACCCAGGGGTGAACGGACACGAAGCGATCCCCGGGGTGCGCAATGTCCGCGCGAACGTTGGCGTCGTCGGCGGCCTGCTCCGCCTCGGTCAGGTCCAGGGTGCCGGCACCCCAGCCGCTCAGGTAGGGGTCGCCGTCCAGCTCATCGCCGGCGCTGTGCTCGAGGATGCGGATGGCATCGGCCGGCGGCACCCCGCGTGCCATCATGCGTGCGACTGCGCCGGTGACAACGGCCGCGGCTTGTGAGGTGCCAGCGCAGAACCAATAGCCCGTGTGGCTGGGGTCCCTGTGGCCGATGGTCTCGGCCAAGAGGCCGTCGTCGAAGCCATCGCTGTCAGCATCCACGCCGATGCTGCCGCCGGTTGCGGTCAGGTCCACTTGGGTGCTGTGGTTCGTGTAGGGCGTCCAGATGAGGTCTCGGTTCTGGTCGATGCCGGCCGAACCCACGGCCAAGACCCGGTGGCTGGCGGCCGGCCAGGTGACATCGTCTTCGCCGGTGTTGCCGGCGGCCGCGATCATCACAATCCCCGCGTCATGCGCGCGCTCAAGCGCCTTTCGAAGCGCCGGGGACGGGACGTAGCCGGCGCCGAACGACAAGCTCATGTTGATGATGTCTGCGCCGTTGTCGACAGCGTGGTGGATGCCTTCCACGAGATCCAGCTCGGTGCCGTGGTTCTCCTGGTCCAACACCTTGATCGGCATCAGCGTCGCCCCCGGGGCGAGACCGACGATGTCGCCCTCAGACGCGATGAGCGACGCGATGTGGGTGCCATGTTGGTGATCGTCGCCAGGGTGGCTGTCCCCGTTGACCAAGTCCACGGGCGCCACAATGGGAGAGCCCGCGAGGCTGGGCGCCTTGACATGCGTCACGCCGCTGTCGACCATGTCGGCATAGGCGACACCGGTGTCGAGCACTGCGATGACGATCCCCGACACGTCGGGCTCGACGTACTCGTCCCACCGGTCGAAGCGCAGCTCGTATCTCGGGTGGTGCATGGTCTGGACGCTGAGCTGGAGCTCCCGAATCTTTGCGATGCGCTCCAGCTCGGTGCGGGCGGTCGCTTCTTCCTGCTTCTCCTCTGCTTCCTGCCACTGTTTGTCTGCGCTCGCCCGCGCCTTCTCGGCGTCGTGGACGGCATCTTCGACAAGGTCTTCCGAAGCCCCGGCCGCGACGAGCGCGCGTGCGGTGGCCTCGAGCTGCTGGGCCATTGCCTCGAGCTGCTCGGCCTTGGCGCGCTCCTTTTCTGCCGCTTGCTGCATGTCCACGGCGGAGGAGCCAGCGCCCTTCGTGAGGCCCTGGGGGGCCACCGACTGGATGCGCGGGTCGGCGCGGAGCGCGGCAAGCTCGGATGAGAGGTCCGTCTCGCTGCCGAGGCCCAGGGCGGCGTAGCCACTGCGGCCGGCCTCGCGGACCACGCTCAGTCCGCGGGATGCCGCGACGTCGGCGAGGTTGGCGCCGGGTGTGACCTGGACCAGCACCTGATCCGTGCGGTAGGCCGCCGCCAGGCGTGCTTGTGCCTGCGCGACGGTCTTCGCCCTTGTCTCGGCGCGCGCCTGGGTCGGGTCCATAGACACGCGGACCTGAGCTGTTGCGCTGCGGGTGGGCGTTTTGGCCGTGGGCTCCGCGGTCGCGCTGGTGGTGTCGCCCGGGGGTTGGGGGGCGAGCGTCGCAATGAGTCCGATTCCCCCCAGCAGGGCGGCGGTTGCGATTTGGCGACGGCGGGAGGCATTCATCGGCAGGTCCTGAGGATCGGGAGCGGTGCGAGTCTCGTGTGCTTGACGTTGGAGACTGAATCTGGCGGTCTGCGCATGACCCACACGGGCCAAACTGTGGACGAGGCTGCCCTTTCAACCTGGCGATCCCAGCTGTCAACACCGACGCTGTGTGGGAAATGGGTGGCGTGGCCAACCCAAGGGAAGACTCCTGGGAGGCGGGGGTGGGGATCCACGCGGACGCCGTGGCCCAGCACGGTGCCTGCCGGGGGACCGCTCGAGCGCTGCCGCTTGGCCGTCATGGGTCCTTGGCGGGTGGTGGCGCACCGTGGATGTTCCTCGTTCCGGGCAGCCATGGTGTTTCACGACAACGGGGGCAGGCGACTTCGATTCGTTGGCCCGTGACGGGCTGGGCCACAATGGGGGGCCGCTCGTGCCTCCCTTGGGCTGGTGGTGCACCATGGCTCCCCTCCGGCCCCGACGGGCAGCGATGAAGAGGGCCCCCAGCCGGAGTGCCTCGTCAAGGGAGTCTTGAGCAGTCTGCGGCAAGCTTAGGCCCAACGCTGGTGGGCACTCTGGGTCGACCCAGCCTCGGATGCTTCGGGGTGTCCGTGGCGTCTTGCTGATGAGGCCGAGGCGGGTGAGTCGCGCGACCATGATCTGGGTGGTCGGGGGCGTGACCTCGAAGCAGGGCTGTATGTCCGCCACTGCAGGCAAGCGTCCGCTCGGCTTGATACAAGTGTCGATGAAGCCGAGGTTCTGCCCCTGGTTTACGGTGAGAATGTCGTCAGACAGGCCGTTCTCGCGTCATCCTGTTGCGTTGCGGGACAAGTGATCACGTTCTCCATCTTGGAGCGCAGAGCGAGCCGAGTCTATGATGTGTTCTTTAGGGAAACCGAGCGGTCGGAACCGCTTGCGCTCCGGCGCTGGGGGCACCGTGGGAGCCCGGAAGTTGAACCGAGCGAAGCGCTCGCCCATGGCGGATCGGCGGGCCTACACGGATGCTGAGAACGCCAACGCCCTGTGCTGCGCAACGAGAACTACATCGCGGCAGCGGTCTCTTCGACGACATTGCTCGCAGCCAGCCCAATGGCGTGCCGCAAGGCGCGCACCATGTCTTCGGTCTGACCCTCGAACACCCCGTCAATCTCGATCGCGGCGAAATAGTCGGCGAGCTGCAGCTGGGCTTGTCGCGCTGGCTCTCCTCGGGCGCCCGTTGTTAGCGGGAGCTGGCCCGTGAGTGGGGGTCTCGACCTGTGCCAGGCGCCTCAGCTCTGCCTCGGCGTCTCGCCCTCCATCCTGCGAGCCCTGATGCAGCGGGGGAGGAGGCAGCGGCGGCCTGGGACGGGCGACGGAGACGGGTGGACATGGGGCTCGGTTCGGGAGGTTGTGCGTCGGCGTGGTGCTTTTGGGCATCGACCACGTAGACCTGGAGGCGCTGCATCGCACGAGAGCACTGACGGACCAGCGGCAGCGGCGCCCAGGATCTGGCTATTGGTGAACCATCCAATAGTTGCCACTGCCTTCGCCCATGCGGTCGAGCTGGGCCGGTGTGCAGCGCAGCTCCCCGCCCAGGTCCGGGTCGTTGACATAGAATGCGGTCGGCTTGTCCGGCGCGCCTTCGTAGCGGACAACCAGCACCCAGTGCCCGCTTCCGCCGAATTTCCGGTGGTGGGTGTCCCCCACCCGCCGGTCTGTGTAGCGGTGGGAGCTGCCGCCCTCGAGCTTCGTGACGACGCCCTCGACGCTCGTGACGCCGAAGGGCACGGGCTGGCCCTTGTCCAGGCTGTCCAGGAGCTTCGCGGTGCCGCCGGTCGTGGTGTAGGTAGAGTCCTTGAGGCCGCGCTCCCGCAGCACACCGGCCATGTCCGCGCCAGAGGTTCCCACGCCGGTGTGGTACACGCGGCTGGCGAGGCTGTTGAGATCTGTGCGGGCGCTCCCTTGCCGGAGGCCGTTGGCGCGCAGCATCATGATGAGGGTGGCCACGCCGCAGAAGGCCCAGTTGCGCTCGTGGGGTAGCTGGTGCTGATCCACCATCGGGACGTCTCGTCCCTTCTTCTCTTGGGCGGCCTTGTCGGCGGACTGCTGGGCCAGCGTCCAGACCTGCCCGGCGCTCCGGATGGCCTCGTTGAGGTCGTCCGAGTCGAGCGTGCCGAGGCTCAGCAGGCCGCGTGATCGCGCGGCGGCGCGGGCGGCGTGACCCTTCGCGGCATCGTAGCGCTTCTCTCTCATGGCAAGGGTCGCCTGCGCGAAGCCGTCCGCGACCTGCCACACCACGCCCGCGTCCTGCGCCGCGTCGTTTTGGCCAGCCGCGCGAGAGGCCTGGGCGGCGTCGTGCGCCGCGTCTTTGGCGGCGTCGAAGTCTCCTGCGAGCACAAAGTCGAACACCGCGTCCAGGTCGCCGCCGGACTCGGGCTGCGGGCCGGAGAGGTCGAGACGGGCCACGCGCGTCGCGTTGGAGCCTTGCGCGCTCGGGCGACTGCGGCCGGCATCTTGCGCTCCCGGCTGGGACGCTTGCCCCCCTCCGGTCTCTGATCTGCTTCTTTGTGCTCGACCCATCGCTGCTCCCGCCACTGTTTCGAGATCATGTGCCGTCGCCCCGGCGGAAGCCAATGACATGTTGATTTCGTGTCACGCGGGGCTGCGGGCCGCCGGCCAGCGTCCCCACCGGGACGTCACGGTGGGGCGCTGCGGGCTCTCCGCACAGCGGGCTTGCCGCCGCGTGCGTGGCACTCTGCCAGCCCCCCGGCATGCGGACCGCCTGCGCGACCTCGCTGGCGCACAGTGGACGTGGGTGTAGAGCCCCATGAGGTCGAGGGACGCACACCGCCTGTGACCTTGCCGGCAGGCACCGTCGCCTGCTGGCTCACGGACCGGTCATGGGTTGGCTTGAATGTCAGCCTGCAGTCCCTGAGTGGCTACCTGTTGCAGCATCACTGGGGGCCATGGCATCGCCGAATCAGAGGGCGACCCTCTGCAGCATGTGGGTGGTCGTGGCGGGGCCGTTCGAGGAGAACATGGGTGGAGTGTCTTGGGTTGGACCCACTGGTTGGAGGCGGACGTGCCGCCCCCAACCCATCCCACAGTCGAGACCGGCGCCGCTTCGGCCCCGGTCCGCCCCCTTCACTCCGACCGCATCACTCCGGCAACTGAATCGAGCCCACCGAAGCACCCTGGTCGGCGGTGTGCTCACCCACTGCGGGCAGGCTCAACAGACCCGAGCCGGCGACCGCTTGGGCGCCACTTTCTCCGGTGTAGGCGAGCCAGCCGCCAGCACCCCGCTTGCCGCGCAAGGACTGGCCGCTGAAGCCCCGATCTGTGCACGCGTTGGCGTCCATTCCGCCAAGCTGCAGGTCGCCGCCCATGCAGAACGGATCCACGTTCTCGCCGTCTCGCTCATCGGCCAAGGCCCCGAACGGGCTGGTGGCGATGCCCGACCCGCGGAGCATCATGACCGTGAGGCCGAAGGGACTGGTGGCGATGCCGGTGCCCTCGAACGCGAGGATCCGAACGCCGAAGGGGCTGGTGGCGATGCCGGTGCCGGTGGTCTCGACAGTGATGGGATTGATCAGGGGCGGGGTGAGGATCACGCCGAAGGGACTGGTCGCAATTCCGGTCCCGGTGGTGAGCACCACCCAGCTCTCTACCAGCTCATCGTCTCCAATGAAGTCTCCGTCGTCCCAGTAGATGCCCAGGACGGCGTCTGAGAGGGTGGAGTCGTCGTTGGCTTCCTCGACCAGGGCCTCGAGCTCGTCGGTCGCGTACAGCAGGCCGCTCGGCGTGAAGGACAGGTCATCATTGGCAATGCGGTCGATCTGCACCTTCCAGCCCAGTGCCCTGGGCCCCTCCGCATCCGCCGCCGGCACCGGATTTCCCCAGATGGTGCACTCGCCGGGGCCGTTGTCGGGCATCCAGCAGGACCGCTCCACCCGTCCGTCCTGTCCGGCGATGGTCCCGTACACGGTCACCCGCTCGGCCGGGTCGAGGCGCTCGTTGACCACGCTCCACCGCGCGCCGGGCGTCACGGTGCCGTCGCCGTTGTCTCGCAACATCGGCAGGAGCGCGGCGCTATAGCCCTCGTCGCCGTAGTCGTTGGCGTCGGTTTGCGCCTCGTGGATGGAGTCGTTCATGTCCAGCGCGCCGGCCCCGTGGCCCGTCTCGAAGGGTTCGCCGCCGCCGCGGGTGCTTTCATCGGCTTGGTCTTGCAGCACCAGGCGGACGGACGCGGGGGTCAAGCCTTCCGCGATCAGTCTGGCGGCAGCACCACTGATCACGGCGGCCGCTTGGCTCGTGCCGGCGATCAACCAGTAGCCAGGGGATCCGTCCGAGGTCGCGATTCCCTCGGCCAGCATGCCGTCCGGCATGCCGTCCTCGTTGATGTCCCGGTCGAGGCAACCCCCGGGGGCCATCACGTCCACCTCGGGGCCGTGGTTGCTGTAGGGCGCGGGCTCCATCTCGTCGCCATCCTGGGTGGTGATGCAGCCGGCCCCCACGCCGATGACCCGGGGGCTCGCGGCGGGCCAGCCCACCTTCGCGATGCCGTCGTTGCCCACCGCACCCACCATCACGATGCCCGCCGCCTCCGCGGCATCCAGCGCGTCGAGCAGGTCCGGGGACGGCACGTAGTCGGGCCCGAAGGTGAGGCTCATGTTGATGACATGCGCCCCGTGGTCCACGGCCCAGTAGATGCCCTCGATGAGGTCGGACTCGACGCCGCTGTTGTCCTGGTCGAGCACCTTGACGGGCATCAGGGTGGCGCCCGGCGCTGTGCCTTCGATGGCACAGTCCGCCACGATGAGCGACGAGATGTGGGTGCCGTGCTGGTGGTCGTCGTTGGGGTGTGCGTCCTGGTTCACGACGTCTCGGGGCGACACCACCAGGGCGGTCGCCAGACACGGCGCTGCGACGTAGGTCCGCTGGCTGTCCGTGTGATTCTCGTAGGCAGCACCCGTGTCCAGGACCGCCACTACGACGCCGGACAGGTCCTGGGCCGGGGACTCGTCAAAGTCGCTGATGTCGAGGTGCCACTGGTCGTCTGCGTTCGGTGCCGCGCTGGCGCCGCGGGTCACGCCCTGTCGACCGGCCCGATGCACGGCGGGATCGGTGTGGAGGTCCTGGAGGAAGGTGTCTCGGTCGACACCCTCCGGCACCGCGAGTGTGGCGAGGTGTGCACGACCGGGTGCCCGAAGCACCGACGAGCCGTGGGCTGCTGCGATTGCGGCAATGTCCGCGCCGTCCGCCGGGACCACCATGACCTGGTCCGTCCGCCAGGTGCTCGCATCTCGAGGCGACGGACGCTCGGATTCCGCCGTGCGGTCCTAGGTCGCGGCAATGGACGGGGAGGCCGTCGGCGCCACAGCGGTCGGTGTCGGAAGGGCGTCGGGCGGGCCTTCGCTGTCGTCGGATCCCGACATCCAGACGGTGGTGAGCAGCGCCACCAGGCCGAGACCGAGGAGAGGGAGTGTCGTGCGGCGACGCAGAGGATGCATGTGGGGGATCCGGGACCGAGTGTGCCTGGAGACACGGATGCGGGCGCCTCGAGGTAGACCCCCCACCCGTCGGCCCTGTTCAACGATCGGCCGCGTCCGACCCCCCTCCCCAGCGCAGCAAGAAGTCCGCCCCGAGCCAGTCCAGAGCGCCCCCTCCCCACCGCCCGAGTCGATGAAGAGTCCGGGGTCGCCAACACGGTCCCCGGGCTGTCCATGACCACTCTGCATCGCCGCGACCTCCTTGGCACGGTCGCTCTCGCTGGCGTCGCCACTCTGACGCCCACGGTCCACGCACAGCTTGACCCGCTGGCCCGTCGTGTTCTCCAGCTCCGCCACCGGTGGCACGCGGGCACCCAAGACATCGAGGAACACCACTTCGTGGACCGGCTCGGTCCCGAGCACGTCGCTGCCCGGCAGACCGCACACGAGCTTGCCCGCAGCACCGACGAGCCGTGGGCCGACAGCGGGTGCTGGAGGGCACTCTGCGCCACCCTGTCTACGACGAGACCCCCGGCGCGTTGCGACGCAAGGCCCGCAAGCAGGCGCGGCAGTTCGAACCCTTGGAGGGCTTGGCCCGCCAGCTTCCCGACGACCCCACCCGCTCGGGGCTGCTGTAGACCACCGACCCCGAGGTGCGTCGACGGGTGGCGGCTGGCCAGGCCCGCTGGTCGGCAACCCCATCCAGCCCCCCCCCTGTATCCACTCGTTCCACCCCCACCGGTGCGACCGGGGACTCCGGGTCGGCGGTTGCCCCGCGGGTCGTCGTGTTGACGATGCCGGGGCTCATGGTCATCTTGGTGGTGGGCATCGTGGTGTCTTGTGAGGAATCTGCGCGATCTCCAGCAGCTCGGCGGTGAGTGGAGCCCTGGTCCTGCTCGGACTGGCCCTCATCGGGCTGAGCCTGTCGGACGGCATTCGATTGATTCGGGGCGTGAAGAAGCGCGAGCCTGTCGTGCCCGAGGCGCTTGAGGGGACCCCACACGCCACCTGGTCAGATGGGCTCGAGCACTCCACCGTGTCGGTTGCGGCAAATAGGGTGCGCTGCGACGCGGGGTGGGTCGACCTGGGCGTTGTGCTCGACGGTCGCGACGTGGTCATCGAAGGGCAAAGCACCACCCCATTTGCTCGCCTCGGCACCGCAGTCACGGAGGGCACAGCTGGGTCGGTCGCCGGCCTGGACGCACCCCTGGCGGGGGCCCCGGAGCTGCGATGGCCGCTCGTGTGGGCTCCGCAGTCCACTTCGTCGGCACCAGGTCCCAGCTCCCCGGTGGGCTGAACGGTGCGCTGTCGGTGGCCGCCCACCTCGACGCCGGCGGCTGCGCCTCCTGCGAAGGTCTCCTCAGAGTCTCCGAGGCGGTGCCGTCGGGCCCGCTATCCCCGCCGCCGTCCTCACCACCGTCGTCCCCGGTGATGTCGACCTTGGTGGAGGCGTCGTCGGCCTTGCCGGATCCCGTGTTGCAGGCCGTGAGCACTGCCACGGCAGTGAGCATCGTGACAAAGCGAGAGTGCATGGTGTCTCCACAGACAGAGAGAGGGAGGTGGTGTGTCAGTGGGTGTGGGTCTGCGCCGCAGCCGGCGGCGGGTCTGCGGGCGCCCGCTGGCCCACTGTGGCGGAGAAGCCGTCGGGCCAAGCGACCGTGACGCCGGTCTCGCTGTTGAGCACCGCGCGGCGCACGGGGCCCTCCTCGGAGCGCACCCAGACCACCTGGGTCTGGTGGTGGATGTCGACGAGCTCCACATTGATGTAAGAGTGGTTCACCGTGTTTGGCGGATTCAGCGGGACCATGAGGTCGGTCTGGTGGGGACGGGTCCGCACCCCCCGTGTGCCCAGGGGGACCTGCCCGGCATCGGTGGTGATGTGCACGGTCTGGCGGGCATGGCACACCAGCGCCGGCTTCCATTGTGCAGCATTGAACAACTCATACGAGATGAATCTGATTCAGCTCGTGTGCAGGGCTGCGCTTGCCGCAGCCCGTCAGCAAATGGATGCAAGGGATTGAAGGGTACTTCCCGAAAATCCTGTATCAAAGTTGGGTTCCTGGGCCTTGAGTGCGGCGTGGGTACCCTCGGTGGCCAGCGAGACCAGCACCACCCAGCCGCCCTCTCGCTGGGTCAGGTCCACCGTCGTGACGGTGGAGTCCGGGGCCATCGCGAGCGTGGCGAACAGGCAAAGCAGGCCCGAGATCATCGAGTCATGGACGGGCGGCGGGATGAGGCGCCCGCGAGACTGGTCGGCATGTTCGGCGCCGCTGTCTCGCTGGCATTATAGGGGTAGCCCTCATCTGGCAGATCTGCGGTCGGCCCGGTGTGGCCGCTGTAGGCGTCGAGGCCGGTGGGCACCCCATCGCTGTCTTCGCTTGCGTAGACCGGGTACCCATCGAAGGCCCAACCCACCTGCGCCGTGGGGTCGGGGGCGATGGCCACATCAGTTCACGTCGGTGATGCCAAAGTCCGCATAGACTGTGGAGATGCTCTCTGCGACGAATTGGGAGTGGTAAACACCAGCTGGTGGCAGGCGTTGGTGGCGCCGTTGTCGAGGGTGCACTCCACCGTGCCCACACTCAACAGCGTCGAGCTGTGCAGGCTGGCGACCAGGCCTCCGTCAGCGTCAGCGTCAGCGTCCGTGTCGGCGTCGGCCTCCACAGCTGCGGTCGCGGTGTCGCTGGACTTGCCGGAGCAAGCGGCCAGCAACAACAGCAGGCTCGGGATTGCAGGATGGATGGACATTGGCTTCCTGAGGGGGGGGGGCGCGGTCCTGGCAGGTGGCAGTCCCGCGCCGGCTCAGTGGTCGGCCTTCGCACGAGTTGTGCCGCTCCGGGAATGCGTCGAAGATGCCGTGATTATCAATGTTCCCGAGTTTCGTGTTTCCCCGCATCTGGGAGATCCGCAGCCTGCAGTGCAGAATCTGCAGGTCGCCCCCGACCCGCTGTCTCCAAGGACCTGCCCACCATGGCCCCGCCTGCCCTGTCCTCGTCGGCCCCGTCGGCGCCCCATGCCCGCGGCCTGAACCACATCACCCTCGCCGTCGCCGACCTTGACCGCGCCTGGGCCCTGTGGGTCGACGTCTTGGGTGCCCAACCGCTCATGCGCAGCCCCCGCAGCGCCTACCTGTTGGTCGGTGAGCTGTGGCTGTGTTTGGTCCGCCAGCCCCAGCGCCGTGTCCCCGATCCCGCCGACTACACCCACCTCGCGCTGACCGTCGCACCGGAGGACCTCGTGGAGCTGCGGGCCCGCGCGCTGGCTGCCGGGTGCACTGAGTTTCAGTCCAACACCACCGAAGGGGCGAGCACGTACCTGCGCTGTGCGGACGGCCACCAGATCGAGCTGCATGTGGGTGACTGGCGGTCGCGCCTCGCTGCGCTGCGGGCCGCGGGTGACCCCTCGGTGCGGATTTTTGATGCACCAAGTATTCTTGATAATAGTCTATCTATCGTCATTCTCGCGGTGAGTGACCCTGCCTGGTCACGGGACTTCTATGCCGCGGTCTTGGGGTGCACGGTGCGGGTGGACGCCGGCGTCTTCGTGCAGATGGCCCTGCCCGGTGGGCCGGATCTGGGGCTCTACGCTCGCCCCGGCTTTGCCGTGAACACCGGCCGTCCCTCGGCACCCACGCCCGCTGGCCACACCAGCGCCGCCGAGCTGTATGTCGCTGTGGCCGGCGCCCTCGACGACGCCGTGGACCGGGCCATCACGGCGGGTGCGACAGTGTTGTCCCCCGCTCAAGACCGCACTTGGGGCGATCGGGTGGCCTACCTCGCGGACCCCGATGGCCATGTGTTGGCCCTCGCCCAGCCTCTGGGCGACGGGACCGGCTGACCCCACCCATCCTCAGTCCAGCTGCATCCCCCGGGTCGACCGCCCGCCGATGCCCACCTGCACCGACACCGCCCACCACTCGCGGTAGCCCACCGGCTCGACACCCGCGCGACAGCCGGTGCACTCGCCCACTCGGGTGTTCCGCGCCCAGAGCACCGCCTGGGGCACCAGCCCCATCGTCAGCTCGCTGCCGGCCTTGCCCTTGAGGGTCTGCAGGCTGATGGACGCCGGCATGCTCAGCACCAGCTCCTCCCGGAACACCTCGACCCGCGCTCGTGTGTGGGGGTTGGCGGTGCCGCAGGGGGTGCCCGGCCAGCCCTCTTTGCAGTCGGTGATGGGGTGACCCCAGGCCTTGCCGAGGTTCTGGGACAGGCGCCGGGGGCTGAAGCTCAGGTAGGTGCCCAGTGCCGGCGTCCAAAACTCCCGTGTGGAGCTGCCCCGGCGGTGGCGCTGACTCAGGTCCGCCCCCAGCCGCAGGGCGGGCCCCCCACCGACCCAGTTGACCGAGGCCACCGACAGGGCGGGTGCCAGAGAGACCTTGTGCCCCCGGTCCTCGTCCATCGCGGCCACCCGAAGCTCGCCGCCAAGCTGACCCAGCCCGGCGCTCACCCCCAGCTCCACCCGGGGGGCCACGCCGAGCCGAAGCTGCCACGCCATGCTGGACCCATAGGCGAAGGCCATCAGCTCGGCAGTGCTCAGGTCCCGGGGCGCCCGGAACGCGCCGTTGCCGACAACGTCCTGTTGTAGACCATTGTCGTCGAGAGTTCCGACCCCATGGTGCCACGCCGCCGGCACGATGACCCCCCCACCCCCGAAGCCGCCGGGCGCCAGCACATCCGCCGTGCGCACCGTGGCTGCGGGGGCACATCCCGAGAGCAGTGCCCCCAGGATGGCCGTCGTGATGGTCGTTGCCAGACGCCATGGTGTCATGCCCGCCAAGGTAGTCGAGCCTGACCCCAGCCGCGCCCTCAGCCGAACTCTGGCGGTGCCTCTCCAAAGTGGGGCACCCACCGGGCATACAGCGCCGGCAGCACCAGCAGCGTGAGCAGGGTGCTCGTCAACAACCCGCCGATGACCACGGTCGCCAAGGGCCGCTGCACCTCCGCGCCCGCCGTGGTCGACAAGGCCATCGGCAAGAAGCCCAGTGCGGCGACCAGCGCGGTCATCAACACGGGCCTGAGCCTCCGAGAAGCCCCGGCCTGTGCCGCATCCATGGCCGTGCGCCCCTCGGCGTGCAGGTCGCGAATGCACGACACCAGCACCACCCCGTTCATCACCGCCACCCCGAACAGCGCGATGAAGCCCACCGCCGCCGAGATGGACAGCGGCAGCCCCCGGAGGAACAGCGCGACCACCCCGCCGGTGACGGCCAGCGGCACGTTGGCGTAGACCAAGAAGGTCACGCGGGCACTGCGGAAATTGGCCTGCAGCAGCACAAAGATGAGCAACAGCACGAGGGGCACGAGCACCGCCAGCCGGCCTGTAGCGGCCTGCAGGTTCTCGAAGGCCCCGCCCCAGTCCAGCACCACCCCCTCGGGCAGGTCCACGTCCTCAGCGATGCGGGCCCGGGCGTCGGTCACGAAGCCAGCAACATCCCGCTCCCGCACGTTCATCTCGATGGTCAGCCGTCGCTGCACACCCTCCCGGCCGATCTGCACCGGCCCTTGCTCTTCGGTGAGTGAGGCCACCTGGGCCAGCGGCACCTGGGGGCCCGGCGGTCGGCCCACCAGCACCCGCCCCACCGCTTCAGGGTCGGTGCGCATCGACGCGGGAAAGCGCACCTGCAGGGCAAAGCGACGCTGTCCCACCAGCACCTCACCGACCTGGTGCCCGCCCAAGGTCTGGACGGCATCGAGCACATCCTGCGCGTCCATGCCCAGCCGCGCGACCGCTTGCCGGTCCACCCGCACGTTGAGCATCGGCAGCCCTGCGAGCACCTCCGCCTTCACATCCTGGGCCCCGGGCACGGCGGACAAGGCCGCGACAAGCTGGTCGCCCGTGCGCTTCAGCGTGTCGAGGTCGTCGCCGCGCACAAACAGCGCCACGTCGGACCGCACCCCCTCAATCAGCTCATTCGCCCGCAGCTCGATGGGCTGGGAGAACGAGAAGTTGACGCCGGGCACCCGGGATGTCAGCACGTTCTCCATGGCGGACACCAGCGCTGGCGTGGACTGGGCGCGGGTCCAGTCGTCGGGGTCGTGGAGCATCACGTACACATCCGAGAAGTCCACCCCCATGGGATCGGTGGCGATCTCCGCCCGGCCGGTGCGGCTGACGACTGTGCTCGCTTCATCGGGAAAGGCGTCCAGAATTGCCTTCTCGACCTCGGTGGCCTGTTGCAAGGACTCCGCCAGCGACACCGACGGCGGCCGGATGATCTGGATGGCGATGCTGCCCTCGTCGAGGCGAGGCACAAAGACCGCCCCCAGGGTGGGCACGAGGGCCATGCTGGCCAAGAATGCCCCAGCAGCGACCACTGCCGTCAAGTGGGGGCGCCGGATCACCCGGGCGAGCTGGGGGGTGTAGGCCCGGTGGGCCAGCCGGGTGAGCAGGGTCTGCTTCTCTTCGGCACCGCGCAGAAACAGCGAGGCGAGCACCGGCATGACCACCAGCGACACGACCAGACTGCCCACCAGCGCGAACACCACGGTCAGTGCCATCGGCCGGAACATCTTGCCCTCGATGCCCGTGAGCCCGAGGATGGGCAAGTAGACCAGGGTGATGATGCCGACGGAGAAGGCGACCGGTCGGGCCACCTCTCGGGCAGCCGCGAGAATGACCCGCTCATCAACATCTTCGCCACGGGCGCGGCGCTCTCCCACCACCCTCACGACGTTCTCGATGAGCACGACGGACCCGTCCACAATCAGCCCGAAGTCGATGGCACCCAAGCTCATTAGGTTGCCCGACAAGCCCGCCATGCCCATGCCGATGAAGGCGCACAGCATGGACAGCGGGATGGCCATGGCCACGATCAGCCCGCCGCGCAGGTTGCCGAGCAACAACAACAGCACCGCGACCACCAACAGCCCGCCCTCCAGCAGGTTGGACTCGACGGTGTGCAGGGTGCGGTCGACGAGGTCGGTGCGGTCGTAGAACACGTCCACCTCGACACCCTCGGGCAGTGCCGTGCGCAGTCCGTCCAGGGCCGCACCCAGCTCCGCCGCGACCACGCGGGCGTTCTCGCCGTACCCCATCATCGCGATGCCGATGACGGCTTCCCCCTTGCCATCTCGGGTGACGGCCCCTTGGCGCAACATGGGCGCAAACTGGACATCCCCGAGGGCGCCGACCGTGACGGGGGTGCCCTCGGCGCTGGTCCGGACGACCACTTGGGCCACGTCGTCCAGGCTCTCCAACAGCGCGGTGCCCCGCACCAGCATCTGTTCTCGGCCCCGCTGCAGGTCCCCGCCGCCGACGGTCAGGTTGTTGCGGCCGAGTGCCTCGAAGACATCGGCGAGCACCAGATCGTAGGCAGCGAGTCGGTTGGGCTGCACCTCCACTTGGTACGTGCGCAGCTCCCCGCCGAAAGCATTGACCTCCACCACGCCGGGGACCGCCCGCAGCCGGGGGGCGATCTGCCACTCCAGCACGTCGCGCAGGTCCATCAGGGTGGGCGCGTGGCCGGGCTGGGCGCGCACCTCAAACTGAAAGACCTCGCCCAGTCCGGTGGAGGGCGGGCCCAGCTCCGGGTCGCCGTGCCCTTCAGGGATGGCCTCCCGCGCTTGGCCCAGGCGCTCCGAGACCACCTGGCGGGCCCACCACAGATCGGTGCCTTCGTCGAAGACCACGGTCACCACGGACAAGCCGAAGCGGGAGAGCGAGCGCACTTCGGCGGTCTGAGGCAAGCCCGACATGGCGGTCTCCACCGGCCAGGTCACGAAGCGCTCGACCTCCAGCGGGGACAGCCCGGGGGCATCGGTGAGGACCTGCACTTGGATGTTGGTGACGTCGGGGACCGCGTCGATGGGCAGCTGGATGGCAGCGCGAACTCCAGCGGCGACCAACACCACCAGACTGACCATCACCAGGGCTTTGTTGCGGAGTGCGAGGGCGATGAGGCGGTCGAGCAAGCCCGGACCGGTGGGGGACAGCAGTGCGTCTTCTTCAGTGCGCATGACCTTCCCCCAGCTCGCCCTTCTCCAGCTCGCTTCGCAGTGCGAAGGCGCCGTCCTGGACGATGATCTCACCGGGTTCCACACCGCTGGAGAGCAGGGCCTGGGCGCTTGTGCGGGCGCCCACGGTCACGGGCCGGGCGTCGTACTCGCCGGGTGCGGTGACCACAAAGACCATGCTCTGGCCGTCGATGGGCTGCACGGCGTCGCGGGGAACCACCACTCCAGTGGGGCTGCCGGGCCGGGCCACCGACAGCGTGGCGGTGGCGAACATATTGGGCTTGAGGCGCCCGTCGGCATTGTCGACCACCACGCGCACTTCGATGGTGCGGGACGTGGGCTCGACCCAGTTGCCGACCTGGGCGACGGTGCCGGTGAAGGACACGTCGGGCCATGCTTCAGTGGTGAAGCGCACGGTCTGGTCGACGGCCACGCTGGACAGGTCACGCTCGAAGACATCGAGCAACAGCCACACCGTGCGCAGGTCGCCGACGTGAAACAGCGTGTCGCCGGGCTTGACCTGGCGGCCCACCGACGCGTCGGCGGACAGCACCGTGCCCGCGATGGGACTGCGCACCGGCACGTGAGAGACGTAGTGTTCGCCGGCGTGGGGGTCACCTCGGGCGGGGTTGACGCCGAGGATGCGTAGCCGCTCTTCGGACGCTTCCCGTGCGCCCTCGGCCTCGGCGTGGTCGGCCTCGGACTCAAGCACCTGGCTGTGGGAGGCCACCCCGTCGGCTTCGAGCTTGCGCAGGCGCTCCAGGCGGGCGTCGGCGGCATGATCTCGGGCGCGGGCGGTGCGGTAGGCGGCGATGGCCTCGCCCAGCTCTGGGGACTGCACGGTGCCGAGGGTCTGGCCGGCGCGCACCGTGTCGCCGGTGCGCACCTTGATCTGGTCGACCTGTCCGCCGATCCACGCGCTGATGACGGCCTCGTGGCGGGGATCGAGGGCGACCCGGGCCGGGACTGCAAGCTCGGGGGTCAGCGTGCCTTGTGTGGCTGGGCCCTCGGTCAACCGTGCCGCCGCCACAGCTTCAGGGCTGAGGCGCACCCGTCCGTGCTCCCCCGCGTCCTCTGCGTCGTCGTGGTCGTCGTGGTCGTCGTGGTCGTCGTGGTCGTCGTGGTCTTCGGTCTTCGGCGTGGTGGCACAGGCAGTGAACAGCAACAGCATGCTCAGGCGCAGGCGGCTCATCGGCGTGCCGCCAGCAGGGCGGGATCTTCGATGGCCAGCATGTTGTCCAGCCGGGCCAAGCCGAGCTGTCCCCGGAGCACCATCGCCGCGTTTTGACCGTCCAGCACGTCATTCTGGAGCAGGATGGTCGTGGGCAGATCCAGCTCTCCCGCCAGGTACCCGGCCTCGATGCTGGTGAGGGCGGCGGTCGCTTCTTGTTCGGGATCGGCAGCGAGACTGCTGACCAGTGTCTCGGCTTCGGCCAGGCGCTGGGACGCGGTCAGGCGCTCGGTGGTCGCTTGGGCGTCGATGCTGCGCAGGCGCGCCTTGGCGACCTTCTCCTTGCCCTGGGCCGTCGCCCGGCCGGACTGGTTGCGGTTGAACACGGGCACGGTCACCGACAAGGACGGGCCCACAAAGGTCTGCTGGTCCTCTCTCTCGACGAACACGCCCACGCCCACGGGGGGCATCGTGGCGGCCCGCTGGCGGTCCAGCTCTGCCGACGCAGCGCCCAGTGCGGACCGGGCGGCGACCACATCACTGCGCTCGGGCCCTCCGACGCTCAGCGGGTCGGGGACGGCAGCGAGGGGATCGGCGCTGAGGTCGGCGGCACCCACGGGACGGCCCACCATCGCGGCGAGCTGGCGCAGTGCGGTGACCTCACTCTGGCGGGCGTCCATCAGGCGGGTGGCGGCCTGCACCTCCGCGAGACGCGCGAGGCGCAGCGACAAGGTGGACGCTTGCCCTTCTTCGTGCTGGCGGGTGACGGCGTGAAGCAAGCGCTCGGCGAGCTCCACACCCGCACTGGCAACCCGCACTCGGCCGGTGGCGACCACGGCAGCGATGTAGGCCGTGCGGACCTGGCTGGCGGCGACCAGGTGGGCCCGCTGCTGGGCACTGTCGGCGGCATCGACCGCACCTTGGGTCGCCACGCGGGCGTGCAGGCCCTCACCGGTGGCGGAGATGGGCTGGCTGAGCGCGGCACCGGCGCGGGTGCCGTCGACGCTGAGAGAGCCGCTGAGCTGCGGGTTCTGGCGCAGGGAGCCAGCCTGGGACCGGGCACCTTGGGCGGCCTGCAGACTCGCGTCGGCCTGACGCACCAGAGGATGAATCAGAAGGGCCGCATGGACGGCATCTGCGGGGGACAAGGGCACAGGTGGAGCGGGGTCCGCAGCACGGGCGACCTGGGGGATGCCCAAGAGCCAGATGCCGAGACACAACGCGCGCCCCAGCCCAGAGAGGGAGTGGGAGAGCATGGAACAAGCCTGAAGAGAAAAGGGAAGGGGGTTCGGAGCACATCGGCGCCCCGGCAGGACCACTTCTTCAGGCGATGGGGGGCGGCGTCGGCGGCCCGTTGGCCCGGGAGCGGGGCTGGCGTGTGATGCCGATGGACCGCCGCTCGTCCTCTTCAGGTTGTTCGATCATACCCAGGCGGAATGCGTCGGTGACGGGCAGCCCCACGACCGAGACATGGCACGCACAGTGGTGGGCCATCGGCGAGCATCCGTGCTCGTCGGTGTCGTCTTCGGTGTGCTGCTCCGCGTACTTCTCGGTGTCGTGCTGGGCGCTGTGGGGCAGGTGCCCGTCGTGCACCAAGTGCTCCAGGTTCTCCACAAGCTCCGGCACACCGGGCAGCAGGGACACCACCAGGAGCAAGGTCAACAGGGTTCGGAGCAAGCGGCGGAGGCGCATCGGTCCACGTGAAAGGGGGGCGTCGGTCGTGGCGCCCGGTGCATCGTAGTGCAGTGGTGGGCCCCGTGCATGTCCGGTGGTGTCCCCAGCGTCTCAGCGGTTGGACCGTCCCACGGCGAACAGCGCTCCGTCGTCCCGAATGCCCGTCACCACACCGATCACGGCGGCTTGGATGTCGCCCGCGGCGTGAAGCTCTTGGACCAGCTGGGGGGCGTCAGCGGCCGGCAAGCCAACGAGCAAGCCACCCGCGGTCTGCGGGTCGAAGATCAGCTCCAGTGCGGCATCGTCGGCGACTTCACGGTGCACGAAGACCGCCTTGCGCACCTCGGCGTTCTGGGCATGGAAGGTGCTGCGCTCGCCCCGCTCCAGCAGGGCCACCGCGCCGGGCAGGCGGGGCAAGGAGTCGAGTTCCAACACTGCCGAGAGTGATGATGACTGCAGCATCTCCGCCAAGTGCCCGGCCAGTCCGAAGCCGGTGACATCGGTGACCGCGTGCACGCCGATGCGGCGACACACGAGGCTCGCTGGCGCATTTCCCCGCAGCATCGAGGCCGTGGCGGCAGCCATCCAAGTGCCTGTGGACCGTCCGGCCATGTCGCCGTGGAAGAGCACGCCGGTGCCCAGGCCCCGGGTGAGGACCAGCACATCATCGAGCTTCAGGTGGCCTTTGGACCACAGGGCTTCAAGGGGCGCCATGCCCCAGACGCTGAGCCCGGCCACGAGCTGGGGACCTCGACTCGTGTGGCCGCCGACGAGGGTGACGCCGTGGGCATCGAGGGTCTCGCGCATGCCCGCCATCACCTGGAACAGGGTCTCTTCGGGGGGGGCGTCGTCGGGAATGGTCACGAGCGCCATGGCGTAGCGGGGGCGCACACCGGTGGCGAAGAGGTCCGACAGCGCGTTGTTGGCGCCGACCCGGCCCACCAGCCAGGGGTCGTCGGTGAACGCCGAGAAGGCATCGAGGTTGGTGATGAGCAGCCCCGCGGGGCTCTGCACGTCCACCGCAGCCACGTCTTCGCTGGCCTCCAGGCCCATCCTCACGGTAGCATCCGCGGCGGGAGGCAAGCGCGAGAGTGCCCGCTTCAAGGGCGCTTCGGCCACCTTGGCGGCGCATCCCCCACACACCATCTCCACGTTGGCCATGGCCTGTTGCACGTGGGCGGGCATGTCGCGCACAAAGGCGGGCAGCGGCTCCCCGGCGGGACCGAGCACCTGAAACTTCTCCATGAAGCGCCGGTCGATCCAGTCCTTGAGCCGCCACACCCACCGGCCCTGCACCGTGATGCCGTGCTTGGCCCCGATGGCGGTGCCGTCCCCGAGGTTGAGCAGGGTCAGGAAGTCCCGCTGGGGGCGGTACGGGACAAGGGACCGTTGCAGCAGCCTCTGCTTGAGGTTGTCCCGCAGGTGGGGCCCCTGGCGCACGGCATAGACGCCCGCCTTGGGGATCTCGGGCCAGCTCCGCAGCACAGCGCAGTCGCCCACGGCGAAGAGGTCCGGGTGGCCCTCGACCTGGAGGGTGTCATCCACCCAGACAAAGCCGCGGTGGTCCACAGGCAGGGCACTGTCGCCAAGAAAGGCCGGGGCCCGTGCGCCGGTGACCCACACCGTGAGCCTGCTGGGAACCTGTTCGCCGGACTCGAGCACCACCGCCGTGGGCAAGCACGCCTGGACTCTCGCGCCACTCAACACCCGGATGCCCCGTGCGGCGGCAGCGCTGGAGAGGCGTCGACTGAGCTGGGGGGAGCGAGCCGAGAACAAGCGCTCGTCGGCGTTCACGAGGGCCACCGAGGCCTCGATGCCGTCGCGCTTCAGGCGGGCGAGAAGGCAGAATGCGAGCTCGACCCCGCCCGCGCCGCCGCCGACCACCACAACATCGAACTTGCCGCCATTCTGGGCATCTGCAAGCGCCGCGTCCACGCCTCGCACCAGCCGGGAGATGGGCCGGGTTGGCAGCGCGTGCTCGGCCACCCCGGGCAGGTCCGTGTGGGCCACGGTGGAGCCGACGTTGATGGATGCCAGATCGTAGGCGATGGGCGGCCGGCCCTCGATGTGGACGCGCTTGGCCACCGGGTCGATGCCCACACAAGCGGCCTCGATGAAGCGCACACCGCCGCGGCGGGCGAGGGGGCGCACGTCGATGGACAGGGCGTGGGCGGGGTACTCGCCCGCGACAAAGCCGGGCGCCATGCCGGAGTAGATGGCGGTGCTGCGGTCGACGATGACGGTCAGCCGGGCGTCGGGCAGCGGGTCCATGGCTTGCATGCGCAGCACTTGCACATGGCTGTGGCCGCCGCCGATCAGCACGACGTCGCGGGGCACAGGGCGCTCGGTGGGCCACGGCATGGGGCGCTGTATCCTGGGGGCCTGGGGCCGGACCGGCAGCGGGGCCGTCCCGCGATTCCCGTATGATGGGGGTCAACGGGGAGGGTGCGTGTGGACGGGCTGATCACGGCGGATCAACTGCTGCAACGGGGCCAGCCTGCACAGGCTCTTCGTGTGCTGCAGGCGGTGCTTCAGCGCACCCCGCAGCGGGGGCCGGCCCATGCGTTGTGTGGCGTGGCCTTGTCGCGCCTGGGCCAGACCTCGGTGGCGCTGCGGTCCCTGCGAACCGCCATCGAGTGTGGCGTGCCCCAGGGCAACCTCGCGGCCTTCTTCGTCCAGACGTTGGCGGCCCTTCCGGCGGACCAGGTGCGCCATCACATGGCCGACTATCGCCTCGCTATCGGTTTTCTGGATGGTGGTGGGGTCGACCCCGTCGCGCTGGCCCCGGGGCTGTGGCCGGCCCTGCAGGGCTGCGCTGCACTTCGAGACTGGACGGCGGCCGACAGCGCCCTGCCAGCGCCCTCTGTCGAAGCCACCGCGCTGCTGACGGCGGCCCTGCCCGAGGTACCCGTGGTCTCGACCACCTTGGAGGTCCTGCTTGTGCGCTGGCGTGTGGGGGTGCTCCGCGGCACGGTGACCCTCCCCCTGGAGCTGCTGGCGGCGATCGCGGCCCAGGCGTGGCTGGGTGAGCATCCATGGGCAGAGACGGTCGAGGACACTGTTGCGGTGAGTGCCCTGCAACAGACCATTCAGGGGGAGATTGATCGAGGGGTGGTGGACCCGGCGAGGGTGTTGCGCTTTGCCATGTGGCGCAGTCTGGCGAGCCTCGGACCGGCGCCGGTGCTGGACGCCTGTGCCGACCCGAGGGTGGCGCTGTTGGTGCGCCAGCAGCGGATCGAGCCGGCGGTGGAGCGAGCGCTGGGCCAGTCGCTCTCCACGCTCACGGCCGTCACCGGGGACACCTCCGCCGCTGTTCAGGCCATGTATGAGGAAAACCCCTATCCACGGTGGCAGGGACTGGCCCAGCAGCCGGCCCGAGGTCGGGAAGCGGTGGTCGCAGCCTCGGTGCCCGTGTTGGCGCCGGGCACCGTGGACAGTCCTGATCCGATCGACATTCTGGTGGCCGGCTGCGGCACGGGTCGAGAGGCGCTGACGGTGGCCCGGGCGTTCCGCAACAGCCGGGTGCTGGCGGTGGACCTGAGCCGGCGCTCGCTCGGCTATGCCGCCCGCAAGGCTGATGAGCTGGGCCTTCGGGGGACCGTGAGCTTCGCGCAGGCGGACATTCTCCAGCTCGGGACGCTCGGCCGGCGCTTCCACCACATCTCCAGCTCTGGCGTGCTCCACCACCTCGCCGATCCGATGACGGGCTGGCGGGTGCTGCGCGGCATGCTCCACCCCGGCGGCACAATGAAGGTGGCGCTCTACTCCGAGGCCGCCCGTCAGCCGGTGGTCGCCGCCCGTGCCCTCATCGCCGAGGCTGGACTCGCGCCCACGGTGGACGGGCTTCGTGCCGCCCGACAGCTCGTCTTGGCCCAGTCCGCCCACCACCCGGTGCATGCTCTGGTCCACTCGCCGGACTTTGCGAGCCTGTCCGGTGTGCGAGACCTGCTGTTCCATGTGCAAGAACACCGCATGACCATGCCCCAGATCGCCGCCATGCTCGACGCTCTGGACCTGCGCTTGCTCGGCCTGGAGCTTCCCCACCCGGGGATGCTGGCAAGGTATCGGCGGCTGTTTCCCGACGACGCGGCGGCCCGAGACCTGCACCGCTGGGCGGCGGTGGAGGCCCGGTGGCCCGACACCTTTCCCGGGATGATCACGATGTGGTTGAAGGCAGCCTGAACGTCCTGTTCATCAGCGGTTTGGTGCTGTCTCAGCGTGCCTATCCAAAGCCCAGCAGCCGCCCGCCCTGGAACACGATGAAGCTGGAGACCCACGCCAGTGTGGTCATGTAGACAAACAGGAATGTGGGCCACTTGTAGCCGCCCGTCTCGCGCTTCACGACGGCCAGCGTGCTCATGCACTGGCAGGCCAGCGCGAAGAACACCATCAGCGACAAGCCCGTGAGCGGCGTGTAGACCGGAGACCCGTCGGCGTGGGCTTCTTCGTGGATCCGGTCCCGCAGGGCTGGGGTCTCTTCGTCCACGTCCTCGCCGATGCCGTACACGAGGCCCATCGTGCTCACAAAGACCTCGCGGGCGGCAAAGGCACCGATGAGGCCGACGCCGATCTTCCAGTCAAAGCCCAGCGGCGCGATGGTGGGCTCGATGAGCTTGCCAAAGCGACCGGCTGCACTGTGTTCGAGGGCCTCGGCCTGAAAGACTGTGGTCTCGGCTTCGGTCAGGTCGCCGGACGGTGGGTCGAGGGCGGGAAAGCTCAGCAGCGCCCACATCACGACCGTGAAGCCGAGAATGACCGTGCCCGCTTCCTTGAGGAAGCTGCGGGTGCGGGCGCCCACCATGCGCGTGAGATCGCGAGGCCGGGGCATGCGGTAGGGCGGCAGCTCCAGCACCAGCGGCACCTGGGGACCCTTGAGCACTGTGCGGCCCAGCACCGCCGCCGCGCCGAGGGCCATGACGACGCTGAACAGGTACATCAGCAGCATCAGGCCGCCCTGGACCGGCACAACCCCCCACAGGGTCTCGGGCGGAAACAAGGCCGCGATGATGAGCGTGTAGACCGGCAGCCGCGCCGAGCACGTCATCAGCGGCACAACCATCATGGTGAGCATGCGGTCCCGGCGGCGCTCCATCGTGCGGGTGGCCATGATGGCCGGCACGGCGCACGCAAAGCCCGACAGCATCGGCACAAAGGCGCGCCCATTCAAGCCGACCGCACGCATCATCCGGTCCATCAGCCACGCCGCGCGGGCCATGTAGCCGCTGGCTTCCAGAATACCGATGAACAGGAACAATAGAATGATCTGGGGGAGGAAGACCACCACATTGCCCACGCCGCCGATGATGCCCTCCACGAGGAGGTCGGTCACCACCGAGTCGGGCAAGGTCGAGGCCACGGCACCGCCCAAGATGCCGACCAGGTCTTCAATCAGCCCGATCGCGGGGTCGGCCCAGGAGAACAGGGCTTGGAACATCGTGCCCATGATCAGCACAAACGACAGCAAGCCGGCGATGGGGTGGAGCAGCACGGCGTCGACGGCGGCGGTCAGCGAGTGGGTGGGTTGCACACTGGCCCACCCCGCGCTGCAGTCGTCCAGGAAGCCGTAGCGCGCTTGGATGATGGCGAGATCGAGATCGGTGGTGGCGGTGCTGCGGGCGGTGTGGACGGCGGCCCGAAGATCATCGGGAATGTCGGTGAGTTCATCGTTGTCGTCGATGCTCAGCAAGGCCCAGCGGGCGAGGGCACCGACGCGGGCGGGCGAGCCCCCCCAGGCAGCGGGAATGGCCTTGGCTACGATGGTCTGGGCCTGCAGCACGCCCGCTGAGAACGGCATCGACAGGGGGGGCTCGGCGGGGGCATCGAGCGCACGCATCAGCTCGGCCCGCAGCTCGGGCAGCCCTTGGCCGGAGCGGGCGCTGATGAGCGCGACCGGCACGCCCAGATCGGCGGCCATCTGGGGCGTGTTGGGCAAGCAGGTCTTGGCTTCATCCGCGAAGTTCAGGGCCACCATGCAGGGGATGCCGAGCTCCCGAATCTGGATCGCCAGGTAGAGGGTGCCGGCGGTGCGGGAGGCGTCGGCGAGCACCACCACGAGGTCGGGCCGAGGCTGGTCCTTGACGCCCAAGATGACGTCAAGCGCGATCTTTTCCTCGGCACTGCGGGCGCTCAGGCTGTAGCAGCCCGGCACGTCGACAATGCTGACCTCGCGCGCTTCACCTTGGAGGCGACCATAGCGGCGGTCGACTGTGATGCCGGGGTAGTTGCCGACCCGCGCAGAATTGCCGGTGAGCGCGTTGAACAGGGTGGTCTTGCCCATGTTCGGCGCGCCGACGAGGGCGATGGTGGGCACGGCGGCGCTCACGGTGCGTCGAGGAGCTCCACATGGATCTCCCTGGCTTGTTCGCGGCGGATGCTCAGGCGGGTGCCCCGGAGCTCCAGCTCGATCGGATCACCCATGGGTGCGACCTTGAGCTTGCGCAGCTCGGTGCCGGGCAGCAGCCCCAGCTCCATCAAGCGGCGGCGAAAGTCTCGGGGACCGGCCAAGGACGACACCCGCAGCTTCGCCAGAAGCGGGGCCTCATCGAGGTTGGCAGGAAAGTCGGTAGACATGGGCCTTCGGGGACGGGGCGTGTGGTTTTGAATATCATTTTCAGCTTGGCCATGCAGGGGTTTGGGGACCGACAGGCCCTCGGAGGCGCCGATCCTGATCGCAGTCATGGCGGACAGACCGCCAGCGGCGGCCGACTGGCGTCCGCAACGCGGCAGCGCGCTCGATAGGAGGGGGCTCCGGCATCCTCGGTGGTTCCCATGCTCTCCTTGCTCTTCCTTGTCCTGTGTGGTGCTCAAGCGCGGGCGGCGGCCTGGACCCAACCCAAGGGGGACCACTACACCAAGGTGTGGACCCGCGGCCTGTTCGGACGCAATGTCTTCGACGCCGAGGGGGACAGCGCCCGGCTCGGTGGCCCCTACCAGGACGTCAATGTGCAGGCCTACGGCGAGCTCGGGCTGACCGACCGGCTGACCGCGGTGGCGGCGCTGACCCCGGTGGGGGTGGCCAGCCATGGCGGCGAGACCCGCCTGTATATGGGCAACAGCATGGTGGGGCTGCGGGCGGGTGCCCCCATCGGTGCGCTGCGGCTCGCCGGGGAGCTGCGCCTGGGGGGCAATCCCGATGTGGGGGCGGCGCCCCTGGCCGGCATCGGCGTGGGGGAGTCGGGGGCGGTGGTCTACCAGCCGGCCGTCGCAGGGGCGCGGGGTGAGCTCGAAGCCCAGCTTGGCGGGCCGCTGTCCTTCGGCTGGTGGGTGATTGCGCCTGGTGTGCGCCTTCAGACCGCCGATGTGCTCCCTGTGTCCGCCACGGCCCACGCTCAGCTCGGGTGGAGCGTGGCGGAGGCGTGGACGGTCGACCTCCACATCAACGTGCTGGAGCCGATCTCTCCACAGCAGGAGCCAGGAGTGGTCAATGCCGCCGGCACGGGCTGGACCCGCTACCAAGGCTTCGGCGCGGCGGCCTCGTGGTGGATGAAGCCGGCGCTGGGGCTGCACTTTGGCATCGAGGGGGTGGTCACGGCGATGTCCAATGCCGAGACCCCCACCCTCGTGCTGGGCCTGGAGCATCGCAGCCGCTGACCCGACCCAAGGGCGTGCCACAAAAACAACCAAGGCCCGCGCGTCTTGGGGACGGCGGGCCTTGTCGGGGGCTCGAGAACCCTCAGTCGGCGGGGCACTCCAGGGCGTACGGGTAGGTCACGACACCCGTGGATCCGGGCGCCGGCACTTCGGTGCCATGGAAGGTGATCGACTGGTCGGCGGGGTCGTAGGTCCAGCCGTTGTGGATGTCGTTGGGCACGGTGATCCCGTCCACTTTCACCGTCATCCGGCCCAGGTCACTGGGGGCTTCGCCGAGGTCGAAGCTGACGGTCATGCCGGCAGACGTGTAGGAGATGGTCTCCAGAATGCTGGCGTAGTCGGACGATGCGATGTCGCCGGTGATGCCACCGGTGAGGTCGGCCGCCGCGGCGTACTGCGCGCACGACACGAAGATCGACTCGCAGATGGCGTTGAACGACGTCTGGTCATCGGTGGTCTTCAGGGCCGCGAACCAGCTGGCAAAGGTCGCGCCGGACTGGAACGTGCTGTTGTCCTCATCGGTGACCACGATGGCGGAGAGCGATGCGTCAGGGCGCATGAACCCAGCATTCTCGTTGTCGATGATGGGCGCGGAGAGGGCGGCTTGAGTGGCCTCGAAGCCAACTTCGGTGGCGCTGCCCGACGAGCCGAGGTCGATCTGACGGATGAACTCGTTGATCACGTCGGGGGTGGAGGGGGTCAGGTACGGACCAACCAGACGTCCGGACTGGGCCGGGTTGTCCATGTCGGTCGTGATGACGCCCATCTGCCAGTCCACGCCGAGGTCGATGAAGACCTGGATGAAGCTGTGGAAGTTGTTGCCGACCACAATCAGGTCGTCGCTCATCGAGCCGGAGTTGTCCACAACCCACAGCACGTCAACCTTGTCATAGAGCGCTTGCTCAAAGGTCTCTTCGTGCATCGGGTCTTCGAGGCCCTCACCGAAGATGGTCACGCCCGCTTCGCCTTCGTCCGGATCGTTGCTGGTGAAGATCAGCTCGGGCTCGAAGGTGGTCCATGCCGAGGGCGTGAAGGCCACCCACACGTCGGTGCTCTCGTCGGTGGCGAGGGTGAAGGTGTCGCCCGCATCGGAGCGCACGATGTACGCGCTCTTGCCGCTGCCTTCGAGGGAGATCAGTGAGACCTCGAGATCGGCGCCGCCCACGTTGGTCACGGTGACCGGGATCCAGTCGGACGTGCAGTTCTTGGGCAGACCGCCGAAGTCCATCGTGTCGACGGAAAGCTCGATGTCAGGATTGAGCGGATCCGGTTCTGGATCGGGATCGGGCTCTTCGTCGACGTCGGGCTCCGGCTCTTCGTCGGGCTCCACGTTGGGTTTCTCATCGCGGTGGATGTCATAGTCGGAGCAGCCGACGGTGAAAGCGGCCGTGAAGGGAATCAGCAACAGGAGGCGATTCGCGCGCATAGGGGGTCTCCTCGGAGTCATGGGACAGGGCGCAGGGGACGCGCACGCTTGAGCCGGACGCCGGCAAGTGTACCTTGCGATGGGTCCAGGGTTTCGATTGATTGTTTAGCACCGTCGGCGGGCGTTGGGCGATGTCAGCCCGCTGACGGCGCGTTCTTTCCGCGACGGCGCAGCACGATAAGTACGGGCAGGCCCCAGACCATCCATGTGCCGCGCCAGTCTGTGGTGCTGCATCGGCACACCGCGGCAGGCGGCGTCAGCGGGTCGGTCAGGCACTCGCCCAGCTCGCCCGGGGTGCCGTAGTTGCAGTCCTCGGCGTCCGCTTTGTAGAACTCCTGAGAGAACGCGGCCTCGCACCAGTTGTCCTCGTTGTCGTTGGCCTCGGCTGCGGTGTCGAGCTTGGACTTGTCGAGCTGGAGGCTGTGGCCTTCTCGGATGCCGAGCGCCGCGAGGTTGAAGGTGATGCTGTCCACCAGCACTTCACCGCCGGACTCCTTCGGGCAATACAGCTCGAACTGTTCGTCGCCGTCACTGGTGAAGCTGAGGCTGCCATAGGTGACCTCACCCAACGAGCAGTCCGTCACTGCAGCCTCGCCGGTGTCGAGGATGGCGTCGGGAATCAGGCACCCACCCTTCGCGAACAGCTGGGTCGTGCCGGCCGCGACCTTCACCTCAATCCCGTCTTCGCCGATCAGCCAGTTGGAGGTCGAGGACGGGCCGTACTCGCCGGTCTCGTCGTCGTACTCGAACTTTGTGCGGCGCAGCGAACACAGCGTCAGCTCCAGCTCGTGGCTGGTGCCGTTGTAGAGCTCGAACCACTCCTCGGTGCCCTGGGGCGTGCCCATGAGCTCGATGAATGCAGCTTCTCCCTCGGCGGGCCAAGCGAAGTTTGGGCACTCATTGAGCTTGCCCACGGTGGAGAGCAACGTGTGGGTCTGGGCGCCGGGATCGGTGTGGGTGTAGAGGTTCCCGTCGAGGGGGGGCACACACCAGTTCTTGAGATCGTCGTTGGCATCGGGGGTCAGGTAGGCCGGGTGCAGGTTCACCGAGCACCAGCCGCCGGGGCATGAGCCCGTCAGGTCGCTGAACGCACCCCAGTCGGTGGGGGCACTGTCGACGGTGACGCCATCACAGACGATGCGCACCTCGCCGGGGTCGCTTCTGAGGTAAACGCCGTAGTTGTAGAGGTAGTCCGAGACCACTTCGTTGCCGTCTTGATCCTTCCAGATGATGCCACCCGCGGTGACGTCGGCGGACGTGCCCCGGGCCAGCACCACGTGCCCACCGGGCGTCAGGGGAAGGGACTCGTCGACGGCGTTGATCACGTCCGTGTCCCGGGGGGTGGCCTCGTCGCCCACCCACGTCTCGATCACGCAGGAGTGGAGGTTGCAGTCGCTGCCATTGCCGTACAGCTCGATCCACTCGTCGGCGTTGGCCGGGTCCTTCGGTGCGATCATCAGCTCGCTGATGACCACGTCGCCCTCCACGCAGACGTCCACGGGAACGACGACGTCGCCGTCATCTCCGCCGCCTCCGTCCCCACCATCACCGCCGTCTCCACCATCGCCGCCACCGGTCACGCCGCCGTCTCCACACTGGTTGCTGGAGCCGGGGGTGCCCAGCACGGTGCGCGGACCGGCAGGTTCATCGTCCACGGGGGTGTTGTCGAGGTAGGAGTCGGCGGTGTTCGACGGGCACCACGCTTCATCGACCACGAGGGCATCGTCGTTGGCCGCGGCGGTCTGAGGACCGGTCGGGTCGAGCTGGAGCGTGCAGCTCCCATAAGTTGTGTCGTCGCAGGGAAATTCCGAGCTGTCGAACGCCACTTCGTCGATGAGCTCGGTGCCACAGGTGATGCGCAGCTCGCCAGGGTCGGCGTTGGGCATCCGCAGCGAGCCGTACTTGTAGACGGTGGGCACGGTGGCCCCCGCATCCACAGTCAGAGCGTCGCCGCAGCCTGAGGAGGACCGCATCAAGATGCCGTAGGCGCCGGGACCGACGGTGGCGGGTCCGGCCACGGTGTGGTCGTACTCGGTGCCCGAGGCGCGGTTGACGGCTTGCAGCGTGCACCCGTCGAGATCGACCTCGGCACCGGACACGTTGAGCACCTCAAACCACTCGTTGTAGCCGCAGGCGTCGTCCGCGAGGATCTCGGTGATGACGAGGTCGCCGGCAGCTGGTGGGGCGGCGTGGGCCGCGCCGAGCAACGAGAGGGGGAGCAAGAGAGCAAGGGCGGCAGACATCAGAATCTCCACTGGACGGATGCCCAGACCACGCCGTATTTATCCGCTTTCTCGACCACTTCCTCCGCGGCGTCGGAGGGGTCGGCCACACACGTGCCCGCAAGCTCCGGGGCACCCTGGCGGTCACAGTAGCCCTTGAATGCAGCCTCGGGGTCGGGCAGCTTCCAGCCCATCAGGCCACGGGCCACGAGCTTGACCTTGGGGCCAATCTTCTGATCAACCTGCAAGTAGGCGTCCATCTCGCGGTTGTCTTTCGAGCCGTGCACATCTTCATCGCGGAAGCGTGTGCGGAAGGTCAGCCAGGTCGCGTCAATGGGCTGGTACCGGGCCTTGAACCATGTGTACTGGCCGATCTGGTACCAGTAGTCACAGGGCCCATCTTCGGTTGGGTACAGCAACAAGCTATCGGTGTACATCCGCTGGTACAGCGCGGTGAGTGTCAGGGGCTTGGCGGGGGTGCCCGTGACCTGGATGCCCGCCACATTGCGGGTTCCGCTGCGCTCGGTGACGTCGGACAGGTCGAAGGAGCCCTGTTCTTCGGTCTGTGCTTCGTAGAGCTGGTCGCTGTCGCCACCGTACCGGCGGTTGCGCCCGCTGGCCGACAGGTTCTGGTCGGTCCGGTACCCATAGGCCGACAGCGCCAGCCGCCCCTCGATGGGGCTGTACTGCAGCCGGCCATAGGTGTAGAGGTTCGACGTCGTCAGGCTGATGTTGCGCCACAGGTCGACAATGGCCTGAAACCGGATCTTCTCGGTCATGTCGACGAAGCCCTTGACCCGGGCACCCTGCTCGTCGCGGTCGCGCATGCCGAGGTACTGGTCGGCCGCCGCAACGCCGCGGGCATAGGGGTTGTCGTAGCCCGTGCCGTAGTGCCGCAGGGTGAGCTCCAGCTCACTGCCCAGGGGGTTGATGAGCGCCTTCACCAGCACGGCACCGCCGCCGGTGAAGGTCATCGAGCCCTCCCCGAACAGGTCAACAATGCCCACCCCATACGACCCATTGACGCCCACCGCGCCGTAGGTGTCTTCGTTGATGGGGTAGCCGCCGCGAATCACGAACTCATCGGGGCTGTTGATGCCCTCGATGATGGCGCGGTCCTGGTTTGCGACGTAGCCGGTGAGCCCGATGCTGGACCGCTCGGTGGTCTCCAAGTTCAGGCCCAAGCCCGCAATCGACTCGCGATAGGCGTTGGGAATGTTGGCCCAGCCGATCTTCTGGTCGTCCAGGTATACCCGCGGGGAGTCGGTGTCGGTCACGGACCAGTCGACGGTCTCGCCGCCGGTCATGCCCATGTCGTACTGGTACAGATCGTAGTCGTCGACGCTGGCGAAGGCGGTCGTCTCGAGGGTCATGCCGCCGAGGTCCGACACGAGCGTGCCTGCGCCGCCGAAGAGCACCTTGGGCAGGCGAAACCGGCGGAAGAGCTGGTCGGCCGACACCGAGATGTCTTTGTACCAACCGCTGGGCTGGGTGCGGCTGGTGCGGTCGAAGGTGAGGCCCTGGCCGAAGCCCACGGTGTAGTGGCCCAAGATCGCCGAGTACTTGTCTTGCTCGGTCCACGCGAAGATGCGCCCGACATGGCCCTGCATGCCGTAGCTGACGTCAAAGTCGCGGTCATTGGGGTCGTAGACCGCCGCCCGAACCGCCGGCTGGTACAGCATCACCGTGCCCGCACCGAAGTCCCGTCCGTACTTCATGTCGAGGGTGAGCTGGGTGCCGGGCAGGTTGGGATAGCCGAGCTGCTCGGGCTTGTGGGTCTTGTTCGGGTGGTCGCCTTCGATCGGCTCGAACTTGTCGATGTACATGCCCGACCGAAGGTAGACCCGGCCGCCGATCTGGTCGGGGTCGAAGCCTTGCTTGCCCCGTGGTGGGCTCAGCTCGGTGAATGCGTCAATGTCTTGCAGCAGGGCACTGTCGACGCCCTCCAGCCGCTCTTGGAGCTCATTGAGCGTCACAAAGGGGCTGCGCCGCCGCTCCGTGACGATGTCCCGTGCCACCCGCATGGTGACGCCGGGCAGGTCGAAGAGCTCGCCCCGGGTGGCGGTGTTCAGATCCAGCGGATTGTTGAGAAGCTCGACCAACACGGAGAACTCTTCTTCGTCAATCAAGCCGTCTTCGTAGTGGTTCCGCAGGTCATCCTCGTTCGTGACCATCAGCGGGATCGGGTAGACCCGCGCTTCAGCGTCCGACGCGACCAGCAGCGTGGCCGCCAGCAACAAGGGCGTGAGGAGGGAGAGGCGTCTCAGCGTCGGCATGGGCTACTCATCCTCGCCACGGGACCACACCTCCGAAAAGGCGCTGGTGTACTGACCCGCAAGGACCTTATTGGCGATCAGGACCAGGTTTTCGTCGTTCGCTTCATCGGCGGACCGGGTGTAGTTGAAGCTGCCCGTGAGCACCCGTGCTTCGTCCACCACGATGAACTTGTGGTGCATGATGCCGCCATTGTAGCCCTTGGCCCGCCGCACGGGCACGCCCTCGTCGGCCAGGCTGGAGGCGATCGCGTCGTTGGTGGCCCACTCGTCGATGGCCACCCGTGTCTTCACACCCCGGGCGTGGGCGTCGATGATGGCGTCGCGGATGGGCTCGGCGGTGAAGGTGTAGACCGCGATGTCGAGCGTGTTGGCAGCGCCCTCGATCTCGCTGGAGACAACGTCGGTGAGGGTGCTGTCGCTGGAAAACCAGACCTGGTTGCTGTTGCAACCGGCGGCGGCGAGCGCACAGGTGAGGACCGTGAAGAGGCGGGGCCGCATGGATCTTCCGAGGCGGGACCCGCGATTGATAGCACAGGACTCGCCTTCTCGGCCTGCAACCCTGTGAAAGCCAGGGGCCACAGCCGTCTCAGCGAACGGGTGGCGCCTCGTGAAACAGCCCACGCAGCGGCACTCTTGCATCGTGACCGGCCGGGTGCATGGCTTGTGCAGCGGCGAGCCGTTGCTCCACGGGACCGAGGGTCCACAGCTGGTCGTCGGGCAAGCTGTCGAGGGGGGGACCGTCGGCATTCAGCGGGCAGATGTCGCGCAGTTCGATGGCCTGGTCGGCATTGTCGGGGTCGGCTTCGGCCCAGCGCAGCGGGAGGCCCTGCGTGCGGCAGACATACGGACGGGCGGCGTAGAGGCGGCACGCGCCATCGGCATCGAGCATCGCGCAGGCACCGGGGGGTGGGGCTGTTGCCCGTGGAGCACGGCGGGCGCCGACCTGCGGATGTGGTCGGCTTCGACCTCAAAGACCGTCAGTCCGTCCGCACAGCAGCCGGCGCAGCCTCGGGTGCACTGCATGCGGGCCTGGTGGGTGGCCGCGACGGGTGCCGTGAGCGTGTCGACCAAGGTGTGGAGCTGAGCGACATAGTCGGGGGGAAGGCTCATGTGGACATCGCCTCCAGGCGCAATCGGTTGACTTCGTTGTGGGCCGCGCGTGTGGTCTCGGGCTGGCGCCAGCGGGGGGTAAGCTGCAATGCGATGCGGCGGGCGGTGGTGAGCGAGACCCGGTGCCCGGACGAGACATACAGGGGCTTCACGCCAGTCCGGGTGCGGAGGACCGAGCCCAGAACCTCGCGGGAGTGGTCGTCATAGAGCACGGCCCACCGTCCCCGCTCCTTGCCTGGTTCCCGATGGCGGCCGACAAAGCGCGACTTGGCGATGCCGATGGTGGGGATGTCGTAGAGCACACCGAGGTGGCAGGCGAGGCCGAAGCGTCGGGGGTGGGCGATGCCTTGACCATCGCAGACAATGACGTCAGGACGGGTCTTCAGGGAAGCCATGGCTTGGGAAAGGGGCGGCAGCTCCCGGAAGCTGAGGTAGCCGGGAATGTAGGGAAACGGCGCTGGCGCCTCGACCCCGCAGATTTCGATGGGCTCGAGGCTCTCGGCATCCAGCACGACAATTGCTGCATAGAGCACGGGGCTCGACACGTTGTAGGACACGTCCACCCCCGCGATGGTGCGCACCGGGCCGAGGCGGTCGACGGTGATGACGCGGTCGCGCAGCCGCTCTTGGCATGCACGGGCCTCTGCGACGGAGAGGGTCCAGGACGGGGCGACGACGGGGCGCATGGGGGTGCCGGGGGAGGGATGTAGGCACACTGAAATTTGCCGAGGGTCTTGGGGCCGCCTAATCTCGACGGGAGTTCAAGCGGCAGGTTCTGTTCAAGGCATCCTGCGCTTTTTGCCGTCGAGCATCTGGAGTTGCTGTGCTTTCTGTCTTCCTCGCCATGGGGCTGGCCAACGCCGGAGCGCCCGCTGCCAAGATCTGCAAGGACTGCAGCGTCTTGTGGATTGTCATCGACACCACCCGCGCCGACTATGTGGGTTGTTTTGGTGGACCCAAGAAGAACTCGCCCGTCATCGATGGCTTGTGTGCCGAAGGGCTCAGCTACGGCGAAGCCTACGCCCAAGCCCCCGCGACGATGTTGTCGGTCAGCTCCTACTTCTCCGGTCGCTACCGGATGAGCACGGGCATCGACTTCATGCTGTGGAACGACCAAAACTTCCATCCGCTCAGCAGCGATGTCACGACCATCGCTGAGGTGCTCAAGGAAGAGGGCTTTCGCACATGGGGCATGACCGCCAACCCGTCGATCGCCGATCGCCGAAGCGAAGGCAAGGGCCAGTTCCACCTGAACTACGAGCAGGGCTTCGAAGCGTGGGACTTCGGCAACGACGACGATCTCGCCAAGAAGGGCGTGGCCAAGCTCGAAGAGCTGGCGTCGGGCAAGGACCGCTTCTTCCTCTATATGCATGGCATGGGGCCCCACTTCCCCAACATGCGGCGTCCTGGCTTTGAGCAGCGCCAGGGTGACCAATACCCAAAGACGCTGGCCCAGGCGGACCAGGACTTCAACTACGTGTTGATCAACAAGGGTGAGCTCGATGGCAGCGGCCTTCAGGGCGACTACCTGCGGGCGCTCTACTCCGATGATCTGTGGTACGCCGACCAAAACTTTGTGGGTCCGCTGCTCCAGAAAGTGAAGGCCCTGGGCATCGAAGACAAGCTGCTGGTGGTCTTCACGAGCGATCATGGCGAAGCGCTGGGCGAACTCCATGAGTTTGGTGCCGGGAAGAACACGACCTACGCACCGTACTGGGGCCACAGCCACCCGACGCTCATCGCCGACACGCTGCATGTCCCGATGGTCTTCCGGGGCCCGGGCATCCCGGTGGGGGTCCAGGTCAGTGATCAGATTGCCGAGAATGTTGATGTGGGGCCAACCATCGTCAACTACTTGGGCATCGAGCAGAAGGCCGAGTGGGGCTGGGACGGTGCGCCGTTGTTTGGACCTGGCGCGGTGGCGAGCACGTGGAGCATTGCCGACCAGGGGGCGGGCAAGACGGCCCGGACGGCGGCCCGGGATCTGAAGTACACGACGAGCTGGATCCACTCTTGGGATCGCTACGACTACTACGACCACTCGGCCAAGGGCCCCCGCGTGGTGACGGCCAAGACGGCGGACCACGAGAAGCTGGCGGGCATCATCAAGAAGTACATCGCCACGGCACATCCGCCGGGTGCTGAGGCCAACATGGCCGCCCCGGACGGCGAGCTGCTCGAGCAGCTCAAGGCTCTCGGCTACATGGAGCAGTAGGCCCCCGCTCTCGGGTTTTCCGGCGTGGCCCTGGGGCGCTGCGTTGGGCTCAGGCCAGCCGCTCAAGATCACCGTGAAGCGCGGCGTGGACGGCATTGTAGCCGCCCATGCCATGCACGCCGCCGCCGGGCGGGGTGGACGCCGAACAGATGAACACGCGGGGGTCCGGCGTCGCACACGGGCGCAGGGCCACGGTCGGCCGCGTGAGCAGCTGGTCCAGGTCCGCGGCACCGCCATTGACGTCCCCACCCACATAGTTGGGGTTGTGGGCCTCGTAGTCGGCAGTGGTCGTGCGCGTGCGGTGGATCACGAGGTCCCGGAAGCCTGGCGCATAGCGCTCCAGCTGGGCTTCGATGGCGTCGGTGCGATCGACGGTGGAGCCGGGGGGCACGTGGCAGTAGGCCCATCCGGTGTGGTGCCCCTCGGGGGCCCGGGTGGGATCGAAATTGCTCTGTTGGGCGACCAAGACATACGGTTGATCGGTGTGTTCGCCTTGCCAGCACGCCCGCTCACTGGCGGCGATCTCTTCGAGCGTGCCGCCCAGGTGGACAGTGCCGGCCTGGGCCACCGCCGGGTCGGACCAGGGAATGGGCCCGGACAGGGCATAGTCGAGCTTGAAGACGCCGGGCCCGTACCGAAAGCGGTTGGCGGCGGCGTGCCAGCGAGCCGGGAGGCGCTCGCCACACATCCGCGACACGGCCCGGGGGCCCAGGTCGAAGAAGGTCAGTCCGCCCGGCTCAAGCACGTCTTCGACTTGCTCCAGGCTGGTGACATCGACGCCGGTGCGGGTGTCGCCGCCATGGGCCGCCAGCAACGATGCCAGTGCGTCGGTGACCCCGACCGCGCCGCCTTCAGGAAAGGGCCAGCCGACGGCATGGGCCGCCAAGTGAAGCATGAGGCCGATGGCACCCGAGGGGGTGCGCTCCAACGGAAGGACGGAGTGGGCGGCCAGACCGGCGACCAGGGCTTGGGCCTCCACACCGCCGAAAGCAACTTCAGCGAGGGCCTTTCCGGGCAGCAGCGCGCGCCCACCAAAGGTGGCCAACGCGATGAGGTTCTTGGGCAGCGCGGGCGGCCCCATGCCAGCCCGCATGATGTCCGGCCATGCGTCGATGAGCGGGCGAAACCAGTCGGCGTAGTGGCCGCCGTCTTTGCCGAGTGTGCGGGCAGTATGGTGCGGATCGCGGAAGAGCATCGCGGCGGGGCGGTCATCCAAGGGATGGGCGGCAGCGGCGGGCGGGTGGATCCACCGCAGCCCATGGTCGGACAACGGAAGCTGGCGAAGGTACGGAGATGCCGCAGCCATGGGGTGAATGGCGGAGCACAGGTCGTGGCGGTACCCCGGCAGGGTCAGCGGCAAGGTGCGGCAGCCACCGCCCAGCTCGGGCGCCCGCTCCAACACCACCACCGAGCGGCCCGCCCGGGCGAGGGCCACCGCCGCTGCGAGTCCGTTGGGCCCCGAGCCCACCACCGCCGCATCGTACCGTTGGCCCATCTTTTCCTCCACTTGGGGCGTCGCGGGCGCGATACTGGGGGCGCTGTGGTGCTCCGGTGGCCCGAGATGTTCTCGGTATCCCCAGGGCAGCGGCCGCGCGACTCCACGCGACGCACGGCTGTGGATGTCCATTCAGGGTTTCTTGCACCCAACTGTGGATGATCTTCACAAGTCGTAAACCGTGATTTCACCGTCGCGGGACCCCCACCCGACCGGTTACCGTCGGGCTCTATGGAGGAGGACAATTCCATGACGAACCGTTCCGTTCATGCTTTCGTGTTGCTTTTTGGCAGCACCGCTTTCGTGGGTTGTGACAACGCCGAGAAGGCCGCCGAGTGTGCTGATGTGTGCTCGAAGGTTGACGAGTGCGGTGTGAATCCGCCAGCCGTCGAGATCGAGGGTCTGACCGAAGGTGGTAGCGGCGTCGCTGCCGTTGACTGTGCCGCCAACTGTCTCCAGCCCGACGCTGCCTTCTATGGCTACTCGGACTGCCAGATCGAGTGCATTCTCGACTCTGCATGTGGCGAAGTGCAGGACTGCTGGAACGCAGCCTCCTCCACCTACGCGGACTTCTGCCTCAAGGGTGTCGAGACCAAGGACATCGAGCCGGCGTCCGAAGAAGCCACCCCCGACAACGGCACCAACACCGGCTCGGCCGACGCCGATGCCCTCACCGACAACCCCGCCGTCGAAGGCTCGGTTGAAGGCTCCGGCTTCGTGGTCAACACTGGCAACACGCCCCCCGAGATTGCTGGTGAGTACGCTGCATCCGGCGAGATCGACCAGTCCGAGAACGCCCGTGCGCCCGGCTCGCCGATCCGCACCAGCCTGTGCTTCTACAACCGCACTGAGAATGCTGATGGCGTCGACATCACCTACTGCGAGAGCGGCGTTCCCGGTGACCTGACCGCTCCCTTGACCGGCTCGGGCTCCGACTTCACGATGTACTTCGAGTACCCCGGCGCTGCGACCGTGCTCTTCTCGGGCAGCACCGATGGTGCCGGCCAGGTCAATGGCACTGTGGAAGCCCTCGTCGTCTACCTTCACGGTCACGACATCTGGGAACACAGCTTCACCGACTGGTCCTACAGCGGCGAGTGCTCCGGCTGCTGAGCCAAGCCCGCTTGTGTCTCGCCCCCGGCCAGCCTTCGTGCTGCGCCGGGGGCGCTTCCCTTCAGGGCATGCGCCGTGAACGGGCCGAATCATGCCCCCGGGCAAGGCCGGGAGTGTGCCGTGCTGGCGGCTCCTCGAAAGCGCGAGACAGCTGCCCGTCGAAGGTGGTATTGAACCTCTGACGCTGCTTCCGGAGACCGAGATGATTCCCAAGGCGCCCGCCATCCTTGCGCTCACCGCAATGGGTCTGCTTGCAGGCTGTTCCAAGTGCCCCGATGGGTACGAAGCGAACGACGACACCAAACAGTGTGACCCCGTCGACGGTGAGGGCGATGCCGACGCCGACGCGGATGTCGACGCGGACGCCGACACGGACGCCGATGCCGACTCCGACACGGATGCCGATGCGGACGCCGATGCGGACGCCGATGCAGACGCGGATGCGGATGCCGACTCCGACACGGATCTGCCGGAGGGCGCCTACAACGGTGACCTCGAGACCAATGAACAAGACGGCGAGGGCGCAGCGGCCCCATGGGTGGAAGACGACAACGCGTCCATCCTCGCCTACAAGGCGTTCACGCTGGAGCGCACGGTCACCGGCGGCGGCACCCGGCGCGTCACCTACATGTCGAGCAGCCCATCTGCGACCTGCGAGGACGTGGCCCTGTACCTGGGCAAAGACCCCGACGGCGACCCGCGCACCCCCATCCCGCCCTTCGACCCCAGCCACATCTTCGTGTCGAACACGTGCAACGTGCTGCTGTCGCACAGCGACCCGGCCACGGGCACCTACAGCACCGAGAACAAGCTGGACCTGCGCGAGACGCTGGCGCTCTTCGTCAACGTCGAGTGCTCGGTCGGCACGACCGGCTCGTTCCAGTACACCGAGGACCTGGGCTCGGACGGCTACTACTGGCTCAGCCCCGAGGCCATCGTCGAAGAGCCTTGGGAAGGCGAGGACGGCGTCGAGCCGCCGTCGGTGCTCTGGTACACCGCCCGTGCCGTCTGGGGTGAGCTCACCCGGATGGATGCGGTGACCGGTGGCGTCGAGGTCGACCTCGATCTCAACTACTTCGACGGGCGCTACCCGCTGCTCGGCATCGACGGCGTGGACGCTCAAGGCAGCGGCAAGGGCACCATCTTTGCCGTGGACTGCACCGATCTGGAAGACACACCGCTGCTCCGCTGAGCCCGCTGGCTCCCGAAGCGCCACAGGCGGCCCGGGTCAACCCGAGTCGCCTGTGTTGTTCTTGGGAGCGGACGCTGAGGGCGGCGGAACCCCGGGGATGGTGCCCGGAAGTTCCGCCGCAGCTTGGCTCAGTCTTCCCGCCGGCGAAGGCCAGCGCCGAGTCCACCGATGAGCATGGCCATCAGGGGCGCTGCCACCCCGGCTGGGGTCGAGCAACCACCGAGGTAGTAGCCGCCGCGGAAGCCCTCTGGCAGGGCGATCTCGAGGCCTTCTTCGATCACTTCTGGCTCATCTTCGGGGTGGGGTGGGTCGAGGTCGTAGTCCATCTCGATCACGTCGGGATCGGAGATCGCGAGGTGGGACCAGGTGGCC
Organism: Myxococcota bacterium; assembly: GCA_942491145.1. Classification (GTDB taxonomy): domain Bacteria; phylum Myxococcota_A; class UBA796; order UBA796; family UBA2385; genus CAXQUZ01. The sequence goes on from CALOBC010000040.1 coordinate 242,826, forward strand.
AGGACCGCTTCGTCGCCCTTGCCCTCGTCGTTGAAGTTGCCCCAGGAGCGGGCACCCACATTGGCGGTGGCGTCGTCGTCATAGGCGTTGGGGAGCATGCCCTCGGGGCCGGAGCTCACCGCAGCGAGCTCTCCATCGGGCATCGGCACGTCGTAGTCGGCCACGTCGGTGTCGTTCCAGAACATCGCCAGCGGGGTGCGGTCGCCGCTGCCGTCGACTTCGTAGATGCGCATTCCGGGGAACGCGGTCTCGATGTCGTCGGAGAGGAAGTGCACTTCGCCGAGAGCGCCCGTGAGCGCGCAGCTGGTCAGGCGAATCACCAGATCGCCGTCGCGGTCGTAGCCGTCCCACGTGAGGTAGCGGTCGCCCGCAGCCTCGGCCCAGCCCGTGAAGGCCAAGTCGCCGTTGTCGCTGATGTCTGCGACCCCGTCTTCGTTGGCATCACAGACGATGTGCCAAGTGCCGGCCTGTCCGACGTTGAACCGGAAGACACCGCCCTGTTCAGCCTCTTCGTCGAAGTCGAACGAGAGATTGCTGGCCGTGGGGGTGCCCACCTCGTGATCCGCGACCGATGGTGCGTGGAGGTAGAGGGGGATCTCCGGCCGGTACGCGGCCAGGTAGTTGGGCGTGCTGCGCAGCTCGGTGTTGTCGACGCCGGTGGACGTGGCCACCGCGTGCCAGCGATAGCCGGACCAGCCCTGGAGCTGCATCTCGACCACACCCGTGCCGCCGTCACCGGTGGCATCCACGAGGGCGAAGAAGCTGGCGTCCACGCCCTTTGCGGGGTCGTAGTCGCGGCCGTCGAGCACCCAGTCCGTGGACCAGACCCGGCCTTCGCCAGCCGCACCACTGACAGCCACATCCCAGCCGGTGCGCTGGTCTTGGCTATACGTGAGCTGGTGGGGGCCATTCTCGGTGGGATCGAAGGTCTCGCCGTCGCCGAAGCTGCCGACGATGCGGCCAGCCGGTGTGGCGACCGTGACCCGACCCTGCACCTCGAAGGTGACGTCTTCGCTGGTGTGGTCCAGCACGTCGACGAACATCGTCGTGCTGCGGATGAGCCACTGACCGGTGAGCTGGTCACTGCCCTCGGCGAAGGCTGCTGGAGAGGCGAGCAGCAGGGCGACCGTCGCAGTTGCGCGTTTTGCGTTCATGGAACTCACTGAGCACCTTCCTTCGGAGTGGGTGTCGGAGCCGGCGGGGGGGGCGCCGGCGGGGTGTCGCCGCTACCAGTCTTGCCCGAGCCGGATCCGTCGCTGTTGTCAGCGCCAGTGCTTCCGCCCGGGGCAGGGTCGATGATGTTGAACTCGACGCGTCGGTTCTCAGCACGACCCTTCGTATTGTTGTTCGAAGCGATGGGCTTCGTCTCGCCAAATCCAACCGCAACCAGGCGTTCTTCTTCGACGCCGCCCTTTTCGACCATCCAGCGAAGGACGGCCTCGGCACGGCCCTTGGACAGCTTCATGTTGAAGTCGTCGTTGCCGCGGTTGTCGGTGTGGCCCTCAATCTGGACCTTGATGACTTGGGGGTTGGCCTTGAGCACGTTCGAGACTTCTTCCAACAGATCGAAGGACTCGGGCTTGATGGCCGCGAGACCCGTCTCGAAGAAGACCTTCTCAAGGATGACGATGCGCTCGGCTTCGAGCTTGGTCTTTGCAACCTTGGTACGGATCTCGATCGTCTGGTCTTGACCCGCGACCACTGTGACATCTTGGACCACCGGGGCATGCTCGGGGCCCTCGACGATGAGGCGATGCACGCCGGCGCCGAGCTGCTGCGCTGTGCCGCCATCCGCGCTGACGCCCTGGGGTTCCTTCGGGATGCAGGAGGTGTCGCCCTTGGTGGACCACTTGACCGCCGAGTCGTTCACGACCTCGCCGTCCTGGTCCTTGACGAAGACCGTCACCTTGGCTTGCTGCATCGAGAGATCGACCACGACCGTGTTGAGGCCTTCCACCAGCTCCTGGCTGGCGGTGCCGGCAAAGCACGAGCTCATCACCGACGATGCGGTCCAGGTCTCGGTCGGCATGCCCTGGATGGGCTGGCCTTCGCCTGTCTTGCGCTTAATCTCGACGCCCGGGCCCTTCACGGTGTACTCGATGCCCTTGAGGGCCGTGCCGGCCATGCGCACTTCGACGTCGATCATCGACAGCTCGTCCGGACAGCCATCGTTGTCCTTCCAGCCGTTGACCGTCTCGGGCCGGGTGGGACAGGGATCTTCCTTGTCCTTGAGGCCGTCGCCGTCCATGTCGTGGGTGGGCTTCTCGTTGGGGGCCGACCAGCCGAAGCCGAGGAAGGCCCGCCATGCCGCCGCACCGGCACCGGGGGTCAGCGCGCGGGCGCCACCCGCCAGGAAGTGGAAGTTGCTGTCGAGGCGGTAGCGCAGGGACGTCGTCAGCTCGGACGGAGAGCCAGAGTTGGCGATCTCGCTCGGCTCGAACGGCGGCTTGAACCGCGTCTCGATGGTGCCACCGAAGTTTTCGGTGAACGTCGCGCTGGCAGCGAGGCCAGCCACGAGGCTGTCGGATCCGGTGAGGTTCTGCACGTCGATCGCTGGTCGGAATTCAAGTCCCAAGTCGGCGCTCATCGTAAAGAAGCCCGCCGTGAAGGAACCCGCAAGTGCACCGCCGCCCGCAACGCCTTGGTTGCCCATAAAGCGATCGGAATTTCCGGTCGGAAGATCAAGCCAGGGGACAAAACCAAAGTCGCCGTTGTCGCCACGGGCGATCATCACGGTGCCGCCCAGCCGCAGATCGCCGAGGCCGCCGCCCTGGGACTCCCCAATGGGGGTGCCCTCGATGCCCTTCGACGCAAAGTAGAAGGGCATGTCCGCGTGAATCCGTACACGATCGATGATCGCGTAGCCACCGGACAAGTTCATGGTCCAGAGGTCGTCCAGCAGCGGGATCGGGTCCGGCTTGGGGTTGCCCGGCGCCTGGTAGACGAGGTTTTCGTCGGACCACTCGAACACGCCACCGACGAAGCCTTGGCCCTTGCGGAAGAACCCGACTCGGTTGACGATGAGGGGGTCGTTGACCTCGCCATCATAGGGCGCCACATGCAGGTTGTGAGCGTCAAAGCCTGCGGCGGAGTCCTGTGCGTGGGCCTCGTGTGCAAGGCCGAGTATCCCCGGCAAGCCGAGCATCAGAATGGCAGTTGCGGACATGTGGGGCGGACTCCAGGAGGTAGTCGAATGGTCGGGCCGGGCCGAACGAATCCACCCCCAGGCGATTCCCATCAATCTTTGGAGGGTCGCACCGGGTGGACTACAGCATCTTGACATCGTACCCGCAGCGGGTGCCCAGCTTGGGCAGCCACCGCGGGCTCGATCGGACCGATGATCGCTCGACGTCGGGCATTTCAGTCGACTAACCTCAGGGCATGAACTTGACGATGGGGCCCTTGACGGTGGCGCATCGTCGCGCTTTGCCCCCCCGCTGCACCGGAGCATTCACGTGGATGGGACGCGGCACGTGAACGCTCAGGGGCACTACGCGGTGGCGGGCTTGGCTTGTCTGGCCTTCTCTGCGTGCGGGGGAGGGGGCAGCTCGAAGGACCGGACCGACACGGGGGAGCCGACACCCTCGGTGGACTGTGGTGGCGGCGATTTGTCTTGCAACGGGGTGGATGATGACTGTGATGGGGTGACCGACGAGCCCGACGAGGTGCTGCTGGTCGGCTGGATGGACCGGGACGGGGATCGCTTTGGCGGCGGGGACGCCTTGGAGGGCTGCGCGGCCCTGTCGGCGGACTTGTGGACTGGTGGGGACTGCGATGATGCCGATCCTGACGTGCATCCGGGCGCCTGGGATCGGGTGGGGGACGGGCTGGATGCCGACTGCTCCGGGGCGGACCGCACATGCGTGGATGGCCCCCTTCAGCTGGCGGTGGACGGGGATCTGGTGCTGTCCGGTGACGAGGCGGATGCGGTGGCGGCCGATGCGTGTGCGGCGGGCGACTGGGTGCGCGGCGCAGTACTAATCGAGAACACCGACTGGCAGGACCTTCGAGCGCTCTCCTGTCTGTGCGGTGTGGACGAGGGGGTGCAGGTCTTGACCGCCCCGTCGCTGCGCACCCTCGACGGCCTGTCTCCGGATCTGCACATGGGGCTCCGGGTCGACCTGCGCTTCTTGCCGGTGCTGCACTCCATTGCTGCGCTGGGTGCCATACGGTGGGCCGCGCCCCTCCGCAATCCCGCTCAGCTGGTGCTTCAGGACCTGCCATCGCTCGGGTCTTTGGACGGCATGGACGGCCTGACCGAGCTCGACGATCTGGTGGTTCGGGGCGATGTACCGGCCAACCTGGGGGCGCTGGCGACGCTGGCGGTGGTGTGGCAGTCCCTTGAGTTGCGCCAGACCGAGCGGACCGACATCTCCGGGCTCGATGGGCTGGTGCGGGTGGGGGAGCTTCGGGTGGAGGATGCCCCGAACCTCCACAGCCTCGCGCCGCTGGGCGGGCTGGAGCGGGTGCGCTTTCTCACCTTGAGTGCCCTTCCCATCAACAATCTCGACGACTTCGGCGCGCTGACTCGGGTGGACCGGCGCCTGACCGTTGCGGGCATGTCTGGGCTGACGGACCTGTCGGGCCTGCCTGCGCTCACGGTGCTCGGCGGGCTCTACGTGCTCAACAACCCCGCGCTGACCAGCTTGGCGGGTCTGCCCGAAGCGGTGGACGCGGTGGACGGTGATCTCGTCCTGGTGGGCAATGTCGGCCTCGACTCCCCCCGTGGTCTCGGTGGCCTCCGCTGGCTCGGGGGGGACCTCGTGCTGGGCACGTCGGATGGCCCGTCCCACGTCACCTCGCTGGTCGGCCTGGAGGGGCTGGAATTCATCGGCGGCAGCCTGCGGGTGGACCGCGCACCGGCCCTCCAGAGTCTCGCGGGGCTGGACAACCTCATCGAGGTCGGCGGGGACGTGGTGCTCACGTCGGTCTTTGAGCCATCGATCGCCTCGCTGAGTCTTGCCGGTGTGCCTGCGCTGCACACCATCCATGGCGGGCTGGTGCTCTACGCCCACGATCGCATGGTGGACCTGCAGGGCCTCGAGAGCCTCGCGCGGGTGGGGGTGATCGACATGGAAGCCAACCCGATGCTGCGGTCCACCCAGGGCTTGTCGAGGCTGGAGGACGCCGGTGAGGTGCTCATCTTCGACAATGACGTGATGGAGGACATTGTGGAACTCTACCGGATCGACCATGTCGATGGCGCGGTCTGTGTGGAGGTGCCCGGGAGCACCACAGAACCCGAAGCCTGGCTGGCCAGCTTGGGCCGGGTGAACGGATGCTGATGGTGCTGATCTTGGCCTGTGCCGCTCCGGTGGGGCAGGGCAAGCAAGCGGCAACCGCGGACGGTGGGGGAAGACTCCGGCGGGGTGGTGCATGACTCCGGGGCGCCCATGGAGACGTGGTTCGTCGACGAAGATGGCGATGGGCACGGCAATGGTGCGGTGTCCATCGAAGCCGCGGCCCCCTCGCCTGCGGGGCATGTGGCCCTCGGCGACGACTGTGATGACACCGACCCCCACACCAGCCCCAGCGCGCCCGAGATCTGTGGCAATGGGCACGACGACAATTGCGATGGGGGGCCCGGGGACTGCCCGCCGGGTGGCCGGGTGGCGGTGGATGCGGCGCTGCGCTTGCGGGGTGGCGAGCCCGGCGCCGGTCTGGGCGCGGCGCTCGCGTGGCTGCCGTCCCCCCACGCCCGCTTGCTGGTGGGCGCACCCGGGGCGGGGCGAACCGGCGAAGGCGCGGTGTTGATGGTGGATCTGGAAGCGGGTTCCGCCACGGTGTCCACCGACACCCACGCCGCGGTGGTCGGCCCCTTGGACCAGGGCGGGCTGGGGACCACGCTTCAGGCACTCGGGGATGGCTTCGCTGCGGGCGCGCCGGACTCCCTCGGAAACGCTGGCGCAGTGCTGATCTTCGATGCCGAGGGTGGGGAGCTGGCCCGGGTGGAGGGGCGGCGGGCAGGGGACCGACTCGGCACCGCGCTGTCGCTGGGCGACGGGGCACTGTTGCTGGGGGTGCCCGACGACGTCAGCAGCGGTCGCCGGGGGGCCGTGGAGCGCGTGTCCCTCGACACCACCGGCCCGCTGTCGGCCGGGTCCAGCCTGCGCATCGAAGGCACGTCACCGGGCAGTGGGTTCGGGGGGGCCCTCAGCTGGGGAGACCTGGATGGGGACGGGCTCGGGGACTTGGTGGTCGGCGCGGCGTCTGCGGACGAGGGCCGGGTGCTCATCTTTGCGGGACCGGTCATGGATGGCGTCGAGAGTGACGCAGACATCACTATTTTTGGCGGTTCCAGCAACGGCGCACTGGGCACGGGGGTCTGCGTCGGGGGCGACATTGACGGCAACGGCACCCCCGATCTACTGGTCTCCGCTCCGGCCGGCGGGGTGCTGGTGCGGGTCGACGGTGGCGCGGCAATGGCCACCCCCGGGGTGCGCCCGGTGCTCGAGCTCGCCGACGGCCGAGTGGTCGACATCCGGTCCAGTGTCGGCCATGTCGCACCGGCGGGTGACCTCGATGGGGACGGCTTGCACGATGTGATCGCCGCGGGGCCCCACGGCTTCTGGGGGCCCCTCGTGGGCGTCCACTCCGTCGATGATGCGCCCCTTCAGCTGCTGTCTGTCGAAGCGGAGGGGGGCATCAGTCCACCGGGATGGATCGGGCTGGGCCTGCCGGCAGAGGAGGGGGGCAGCCCCTTCGGGCGACTGGCCTTTGGGGGACCGACCCTGGAGGTCAGCGGCACCGCAGCGGGCGAGGTCCAGGTCTTCTCGGCATCGGGCCTCTGAAGGCACCGCGGCCGCGCCTGCACACTATGCGAAGCACTCGCCTTCATCGGTGTTTCGGCGAAGCGCCAGCTCCATGGCTGCCAGCAAGGCCCCCTGGTCGGTGCGGGTGGTCGCAAAGATGTAGGGCGCCATGTCGACGCCGTGGCGCTCGTCCTCCAGCCGGGTGCGCCGGTCCCCTTCGCCGTCCCCCGGCCGATGCAGGTAGTCGGGATGGCCGACGTACAGCTCGTCCGCGAGCACATCGTCGAAGTAGAACTGGGTCGTCAGGGTGAAGCCTTCAGCCTCGAGAACTCGCAAGTGCACATGGATGGCCCGCCCCGGGTACCAGCCCGGGAACACTGCATCGAACGCGACCTTGCCTTCGGCATCGGTGGTCTGGGTGCCTCTCTGGAAGGTGACGTCGGCGGTGATGCCGCCATCAGTGCAGAAGTCGGTGGAGTCCGAGCCCGTCGCGGTGCCGTCGTTGGTGGTTGGGCCCGAGTAGCGGCCGTCCCGGTCGGTCATCCAGATCTCCACCTCGGCATCCACCACCGGGGTGCAGTCGTCGGCCCGCACCAAGCGGAATGCCATGCGGGTGGGCAGGCCCAAGATGCCCTCTGACACGTCTCTTCGGACCAGGTTTACCTCGGCGTGGCAAGGTCCGAGCGCGGCGGCACAGGTGAGCGCACAAGTCGCGGGCGCCCCACTGGCGAAGGGGTCCGGGTAGTGGTCGGGATCGACGGATGCCGTGCCCCCGCTCGCCCACTCTGAAGAGCCCCCGCCGTCGCCGCCATCGGCGCCATCACCCCCGTCTGCGCCGTCACTTCCGTCGCCGCCGTCCGCACCGTCTGCGCCGTCGCTCCCATCGGCACCGTCGCCGCCTGATCCCGCTCCGGTCCCGGAGTCTTTGACGGCCGTGCCCCCCTTCGCACACCCGGGCACGAGGATCAGGGCCGCCGTGCCGATGAGCATGCGGCGGCGGTCGAGGGCATCCAAAAAATCAGGGGGCATCAAAGGTCTCCAGGAGGTTGCGGGCTGTCGCCAGCCGGTCGGGGCTGATGTGGTCGCTGCGGCCTTGGTGGGTGGTGCCTCGGCCGCCGCCTCTGCCACCCAGCAGGTCCGCGATGGCGGGACCACAGGCCAGGACAACAGCCTCGGGGGCGTGGAGCAGGAACACCCTGTCACCGGTCAGCAGCACCCGCCGGTCCGGGCGCTCGGCCCGAACGTGCTGTGCGATGCCCCGGAGCATCCCGAGATCGGCGGTGGGCCGGCTCCACACCACGGTCTGCCCCGGCGTCTGGGCGAGCACGCGCCCCAGCGCATCCGTGAGCTCCGTCTCCACGGCCCGCAGCGCCTTGGCGGCCGCCTTGGTCTCATCGATCAGCGCCTTCACGCGGTCCCCTTGGGCCTCGGGGGCGCAGCGCAGCAGGGCCGTCAGGGTGTGGCTTCGGGCGGTCTGGTCTTGGAGCAGGGCCAGCGCCCTGCTGCCCACCACAAAGCTCAGGCGGGCGCCACCCCGGACCTTCTCCACCTTGGTGATGTGCAGCAACTGCAGCTCACCGGTGCGCCCCACATGGGTGCCCCCACAGGTGTTGTGGTCCAGGCCCGCGATGGTGACCACCCGGATGGGCCCCGTCAGTCCCTCGGGCAGGCCCCGGCTGCGAATGCCCTGTTCATCGAGTTCTTCGGCCGTGTGTTGCGCCACGGAGACGGGCCGGTCAGCGAGGATCTCGGCTTGAACCTGGGCCTCGATGGCCGCACGCTCGGCGTCGCGGATGGGGCCATCCAGATCGATGGTGCAGCTCTCGGCCCCCAGGTGGAAGCCCACCGTGGCCCGACCCCAGCCCTGGTCGATGACGGCCGTGAGCAGGTGCTGGCCCGTGTGTTGCTGCATGTGGTCCCAGCGCCGGTCCCAGTCGACCACGGCATCCACGGTGCTCCCGACGGCCAGCGCGCGGGCGAGGCGGTGGCGGGGGCGTCCGTCGGTGCCCTTCTGCACGTCCAGCACAGGCTCTCCGTCGAGGGTTCCCCGGTCCGCGGGCTGGCCACCCCCCTCGGCATAGAGCACGGTGTCATCGAGAATGACGTCAAATAGACCATCTTCGATGGGTTCGCACACTTCGACAGTGCAGGTGCGGCGCCGTTGGCGGGCGTCGAGCTGACAAGCGCTGAGCACTGGAACTCCAAGATGTGTTGAGGTCACTTGAGGGGTTGGGGCGGCTCACACCGGCAGGATGGCGTCCTCACCGAGCTTTCGGGCGGCGCGCCACATCCACCTGGGGGCATCTTCGGCGATGAAGTGCCACCGGCCGGGCAGTTCAAACCACCCCACCACGGCCGAGAATGCCTCACTGCGGTCGTGGGCGTCCGCGGCGGACATCCGGAGGAAGAGCACCCGCAGGGGCTCCCCGGTGTCGTCAATGGACCCGGCCTTGTCGGCGACGATGGCCTGGAGCACCCCCACCGAGCTGCGCAGGGTCTCGATCAGCGCCCGCATCTCATCCTCGGACAGGGTGGCCGGCAGCAGCGTGTCGCCCTTCTCGAAGCCTGCGCGGGACGCGGTCTGGCGGTGCTCGGCATTCAGTACGTCGAGCTGGGCCCGTGCCCGCTGCAGCCAGTCTTCGGCCTCGGTCGCCCGGTCATGGCTGCGCAGCCAAGGAATGGTGACCTGCGCGGCCTCGACCAAGGCCTTGGGGTCTTCGGCGCACACCCCCTCCAGCAACGCCAAGCCGGCTTCGTCATCGCGGACATCTAGCTCAAGCCGCCCCAAGTGAAAGCGGGCCAGCCGCAGCCCGGGGTTGACGCTCAGCGCCACACGCCAAGCATCGAGGGCGGGGTCAGGTCCCCGGATCTGCTCGATCAGCCCGGCCCGCTCAACCACGGCTTGGGGATCGAGGCGGCCCCCGGCGATCTGGCCGTCGAGGGCATCCAAGCGTGCGGCACTCTCGTGCAAGTCTTGTCGGAGCTGGATCCACTCCTGCCGCAGCGTGCGGGCCAGAGCGGCGCCAAGCTCTGCCTCGATGACCGGCGCGAGATCTCCGAGAAAGGCCTCGGCTGCGTCATTGTCCGGGGGGTTGAGCGGGCGGGGTGTGACCCCGAGGGCCGCCAGACGCTCGGCGAGTCCAGGGTGGGTGTCGGTCATGTTGGTGGGCTGAAGCATCGACTTCATCAGGTCTCTGCTGGCCGCCGTGCCGGTGGTCGACTGCCGCAGCGCGTGGCCGAGCCGCGCGGGGATGGACGCATCGGGCCGCTGCAGGTCCAGCGCTCGCCGCCGCTCGAGGGTCCAGAACCGGGCCGACGCCCGTGCGGCCACCTGGGTGCGCACCAGGGCATCGGCGATGGCCTGTTCGCCAAAGAGGCGGGCTGAAGCGGCGTCGGCCTCGTCTTCATTGCGGCGGCTGCCCACGAAGGTCCAGGCGGAGAACCGGGGCAGGTACCACTGGAGAAACCGCCGGGCGGCCCATCCTCGACCGGAGCTGGGCATTGTGTGGGCGACGTGGATCCAGGCCCGGCGCAGCTGGTACAGCCGGCCTTCGGTGGCGGCGTGAGAGCGGCTGAGGTGGCCGAACTCGTGGGCCAACACGGCGCGCAGCTCCTCGGGTTCCAGCGTGCGCATCAGCGGCAGGCCCAGCATCAGGTGGCGGCGGTACCAGGGCACGATGCCGATGACGGGGGCCTCCACGACGCTCGCGTTCACATCGGCGGTCACCAGCACACTGTCGGGGGCGGGCGCATCGAGGGCGATGCGGATCTCGTCGATCGCCTGAAACAGCGCCGGCGCCTCGCTTCGGGTGATGGTGCGGCCGTTGGGTCGGGGCGCGCGGGAGAGCACGAGCGGTGCCAAGGCCCACAGCGTGAGCACCACCGGTGCGAGCAGGTAGATGCCGCCGGCCATCGTGCGGAGCTGGTCGCCAAATGCGAGCAGCAACACCCCGAGAATGCCGGCAACAAGCACCAAGAGGAGCAGTCCCACGAACGCTGCATAGCCGAGGCCCACCCACGCCATCAGCCCCGCCCGGTACAGGCGCGGGCTCTGTCGGGAGAGCGCTTCCACGGTGCGCACACGGGTCTCGAACTCGGCTTCGGTCATCGTTGCTCAGGGCGGGCGGGGTGCCGGCCCCATCCTATGCCGCCGGGGAGGCCGGATGTCGCGGCAGCGGCTACCGGGGCCAACACGGGGAGGTCACGATGGGTGTGCGCATACAGTGGGTTGGGTTGGTGGTGGGGCTGTGCGGTGTCGGCTGTCTGGACAGCGAGGTCCAAGAGTGTCCCGCGCCGTCGCCGCCCAGTGCCGCCGAGCTGGCGAGCTTGTGCGACAGCGGGCCTTCAGAGTCCAAGGCGCTGGCCCTCCAAGACGAAGTGGGCACCCTCCAGGGCGAGCTGGCCCGCAAGGAGCTGGTGCTCAAGGAGCTGGAAGCTGAGGTGCGCAACGACGAGACGCGGGCGCGGGCCACCAAGGCCCAGCAGGACGAGCTCAAGAAGGACATCGCCAGCCTGCGCGGCAAGCTCACCCAGACCGAGGCGATGCGGGACGAGGCCCGGGCCGAGCTGGTGAAGACCCTGAAGGTGCTCGACAAGCAGATCGCCGAGACTGCCAAGGTGCAGGCCGAGGCCGACACCCAGCGGGCCCGAGCGAACAAGGGTGAGTGGTCGGCCTTTGTGGCCCAAGCCAAGGTGGAGGTGTGCGACAAGGGCACCCGCAAGCGCCATGAGCGGTGCCATGCCACGGTGGAAGGCGCGCTGGGCCCCAAGCTGGGGGAGCGCTTCCAAGCATGTGTGGACTCGGGCCAGGCCCAGCCGGAGCTGCGGGCGCTCGACAAGGCCGGCACGCTGCCGCAGCACGGCGTGAAGCTCAAGTTGGACGACCGGGCGGTGCGCGGGGACTGGGCGGTGGTCTTCTGTGATCCGATGCTGCCCGAGAATACTGATCAATAGGGTATTGTGGGGGGCTATTGCTTCGGGCGCAGCACCGTGTCTTCGAGGCCGGCCAGGGCGTCCGCTGTTGGCGCCACCAACAGCGCGGACCGCATCACGGCCGCGGTGCGGGGATCGGTGGTCCAGAGCACGCCGGACTGCAGCCGTCCATCGGCGCTGCGCTCAGGGGCCAGCATCGTCGGAGGGGTCGGTCCCCACTGGCTGCGGGGGATCAGGTGCCATGCGCCATGAGCCGTGGGCGCGAGCCGCTTTTCGAGGGCCAAGCCCACCCGGCCCATCGTCCAGCGGGGGTTGATCTCGCTGGCCGCAAACAAGCGCAGTCCATGGGCGGACCGGTACACAAATGCGTCCACACCGATGGGCCCCCGGTAGCCTTCCGCCGCGAGGGCGGTCCCCACGTCGGTGATCAAGGCCTGACCTGCGCGGTTGAGCCAGCGGGGGTCGGCACCGTCGCCGGCGAGGAAGCGCCGCAGCACAGGGTCGGTGGGGCGTGCGGCCCGTCCCAGCCGGGTGCTGCGAAAGACCCCGCGGGCGTCGGCGTGGAAGGTCAAGCGGCCGCGCCAGGCGGTGGTGCCGTCCTCGTCCACATCGCCGTGGAAGGACAGGTCCATGCACCGATCCAGCCAGGGGCCCACGACCACCGCGCCTTGGGACTGGAGCACTCGCCGCAGCCAGCCCCGGTGCCGCTCGGGCGGCTCTGAAGCACGCCAACGGATCGACCCTTGGCCGGCGGCGCCGAAGGGGGCCTTGAGCACGGCCGCGTCGACCCCCCGGCGCCAGATGGCGGCAAGGACCTCGCGTGCGCCCTCCGCGCTGTGGCACACCGCCGGCAGGTCTTCGGGCGGTGCACACCAGGGGTTGTCGAGTGTGGCGGTGAGGCGGGCCAACAGGGGCGTCTGCCAGTCCTTGCGGTGTACGTGGGGGGCATAGTCGGGGCCGGTCCCGAGGGGCGCCAGCGTGGACCGGGTGCGGGGGCTCCAACCCCAAGGGCAGAGTTGGTCGATGAGGCGGTCGCTGTCGGGCATCTCGACGGCGAACTCCACCGGGGGAAGCCCGCTCGTGGCCCGGTGGGCCTTCCAGTCCGTCGCAGGGACCTCGGCCACTTGGATCACGTCGCCCCGGGTGGCGAGGACGGCGGGCAAGGCGGCGAGGTCACGCTGCATGGCCCGCAGCGGGGCTGGCGGGTGGAAGTCGGGACCCACCGCCAGCGAGGCCTCCACCGAGGGGTCAAAGAGCCACACGTTCGGCGGGCGCCCCTTGGACTGGCCCAGAAACTCGACTTGGTGGATGAAGTCCGGGGAGAGACCGGCGGCTTGTCGTCCTGCGCGGTCAAAGACCGGTCCCCGTGCACGACCGGCGCCCAGGGGCGGCGGGGTCAGGTCCACAAACGATGACCACTCCGACTCGCCCTCGCCCAGCCACGCGCGGTGAAAGCGGGCGGCATGGGCCACATGGCCGATCTCGTCGGCGTGCACTTGGCGGATGACGGCGGCGCTGCGGTGGTCGCCGGCGTCCGCAAACCGGTCGGCCCACAGGGTGCACCAGTCGAGGTTGGCTTGTTCGAGCACCAACCCAAGCTGGGCCGTGAAGCGCCGGGGGCTGTCTGCGGTGCTGAGTGCCCGCCAAAAGAAGCCATTGAGGGGGTGGTCGCCAAACGTTCCGCCGAGTCGTTGAATCTGGCCAATGTACATGCGCAGGTGGCGCTGTTCATCGGCCATCACCCGTGCCGTGCCCATTCGCCACGCGGGCGGAGCGTCGGGAAACCGCAGCAACGCAAGGGCCATGAGCTCCAGCGCCAACAGCTCGTGGTTGGCGAAGGCATGGAGCAAGCGCGCGCGGGTTGCGGGGTCTCGCAGGGCCTCGGGGCCGGGCAGCGGGGTGGTCTCGGCCGCGTGGTTGAGGGCGAGGGCAGCCGTGCGCGCGGGCGGGTGTGGCGCGGGGAGTGCGTCCCCGACAATGGCGTCACTGAGGCCATCTTCGGGAAAGAAGAGCTTGTCTTCTTGCAGCCGCTCACCGTTGAGGATGCGGGACGCCCACGTGCGCAGGTCCACGGTCAGCGGTCCGAGCGGCGGACCACCCGGAAGCCCAAGAACGGCGTCACAGCAGTGGGATCGCTGCCCCGCCGCACCCAGACTTGGGCTTGGTCGGCGGGGTTGAACCACGAGCCACCGCGCATGCCCCGGGTGGTGCTGCCCTCATCGCCCTTGGGGTCGACGGTCTCGGTAGGGGTCTCGGTGTGGCCATCGTTGACCCACTCCCACACGTTGCCGGACAGGTCGAACAGCCCCAGGTCGTTTTCTTTGAGCTGGCCGACGGGACAAGGCCGACCGACGTTTTCGACCGTCCAGCCAACGTTCTCGATGACGCTGTCGCCGGCATAGGACGTGTCAGCGCCCGCGCGGGCCATGAACTCCCACTCGGCTTCAGTGGGCAAGCGCCACCCGGTGCAGGCGTAGGGATCGGCCGGTGCTGTGCAGGTTCTTGCGCTGTCATCGCCCGTGCACGTGTAGCAGGCCGTGAGGCCCTCGGACTCGGACAACGCGTTGGCAAACGCCGCGGCGTCATGCCAGGAGACCCCCTCGACCGGGCAGACGGGGCACTGGGGCTGCTGGGCCGGTGCTGTGCCCATCACCTCGGTCCACTGGGCTTGGGAGACCTCGGTCACGGCGGCATCAAAGCTGAACGTCAGCGTGACGTCCCGCGCTGCCGGATCGCCCGCAGAATTGCCCATGGAGAAGGCGCCGGCGGTGACCGGCATGGTCGTCAAGGGCACGGACGATGCGCCGGCATGGCCCGTCTCGAGACAGCCGCCCAGTGCGGTTGCCGAGCCGCTTCCGCCGGTGTCGGGGGAGGCGCCCTCGCCCGAGTCGCCCTTCTCGTCGACGCAGCCACACACGAACGTGAGGGCAAACACCAAGGCCGTCGCCAGAGACATCTTGGCCATTCCGCACCATCCTGTTCGGATCGGCCGCGTGCGAGGCGGCGGTTGCGCCAAGTCTATATTATGGTTTCGGCCCGTGTATGCCAGCTTCCCTTTTGCTGTGCCGCCGGCCATGGGTTGATGCTCGGAGGCCGATCTTGAGTACCGCTGCCCCCACGCCGGCCGCCCCCCGGGCCCGGCGCCCCCACATTGCGCTGGGGGTGCTGACCATCGGTGGTGCGCCCCCGTCCTTTGACGCCGCCCACAGCTTGGACAAGGGCCAAGTTGGGTTGGACCTGCCATTCTGCGCGGACACTGCGCCGCTGCGCGCAAAGGTCTACACAACAACAGGCTCAGACACGCTGTTGTCAGACACGCGCATCTGCCCGATAGACCCCACGTTCCGGGTGGGCATTGGTGCCGGCCACACGCTCCAGCTCGCGCCCCTGGAGGGCCGCTGGACCTACTCCATCATCGACGAGCGGCGGACCGACAGCCAGTTCAGCCTCGCGATGACGGTGGAGGGGGGCTGGCGCTCGCTGGCCGGGGGCATGCATGCCTCCCGGAACATGCCGGTGGGGAGCATTGCGGTGCGGCCTGGGCTGGGGGTGCATGTGGCGCGGGTGGTCCGGGTGGCGGACTTCAAGGTGCCGGCCGAGATGACGGCCACCGGTGCGGGCGCGGCCCCGACGGTGGTGGACGAAGACCTCGAAGACGGGGCGTCCGACCCCATGCTCACCGCCCGGCTGATCTCGACCGAGGTGCTGATTCCGGCGGGGGTGGACCTGCCCATCAAGGCTTCGGACAAGATCGCACTGGTGCCCTTTGTCGCGGTGACCCTGTCCATCCCGGTCTACACCCGCGGTGCGACCGAGTCCTGCACCGACTGCCTCATCGGCCTCGACACGTACGAGGTGGGGGTGGGCACCCAAGTCTGGGCCGGCATTCGCATCGAGCCTTGGTTTGTGCCTGAGCGCAATCGCCCGTCAACCACTCTGCCGCCCCCGCCCCCATCGAAGGACGAACAGCCATGAGCTTCCTCTTTGCTGCCTTGCTCTCCTCGATGCCTGTGATGGCCGGTGGTGTGCTGTTCTCGCCGGACTCGTCCCTGATCGACTCGGATGCGGCCCCCCAGATCAAACAAATCCGCGCGGTGCTCATTCGGGAGGGCGAAGGCTCGGTCGTGGCCATGCAAGCCCAAGTCGAAGGCAGCGGGCCCGTGGCGGCCTGGGTGCTGCCGGTGCCTGGTGGTCATGTCGGCACGGTCAAGGGCATTGGCGACAGCCACTTGGAGCGCCTGCTGCTTGCGACCGACCCCTACTATGAAGGCACGATCGGGTGCGTGGGCACCGGCTGCTCAAGCTCCGCTGCCGACTCTGGGGCCTCGGCCCTGGTCGACATCCGTGAGTTTGGCTCCCGCTATCAGCCCGCCCAAGTGGGGGTGTTCGACAGCAACAACCTGCAACCCATGTTGGACGAGCTCGCCTACGAGGGCTTTGTCATCGACGACAAGATCCGCTTGCAGCTCGCGGACTATGCCGGCCAGGGCTGGTCCTTCGCGGTCATGCGCCTTCAGTCGACGTCCACCGAAGAAGACGCCACGCCGCTGTTTGCGATTCGCAGCCAGAGTGCCGATCTGGTGCTTCCTCTGGCGCTGTCTCACTCCACTGCGGTGACCGAGCCCCTGCAAGTCACCGCCCTCATCATCGACGAAGCGCGCCGCGACCCCGAAGTGATGCAGGCAACCGGTGTGACCCTGGGCCAGCCCCTCTTCGACCCGGTGCTCACCCCCGAGTTCTACGAGGCGCGGGTGCGGGTGGCAATGGAAGAAGCCGGCGGCCAAGCGTGGGTGCTGGAGTATGCGGGGCCGCTGTTCGGGCTCGCGGACCGGCTGGCCGCCCACGAGTCGTTTGATGCCGGTGACCCGGGCAAGCTGCTGGAGCGCATGGCGACGAAGGGCTTACTGGAGAACGGCACGATGGACGGGCGGTGGATCACCCGCTGGCGCACGTTTCTGACCCGGGACCAGCTCGTCGATGAGCGCTTCGTGCCCGTCGCAAACTCCGCCTATGAAGTGCGGATCTTGTCGTCGGAGTACCTGAGCGACAGCCAGCGTGGGGGGCTGCCTCTTGTGTTGTTGCTGCCCTTCTGTGGCTTTGGCTGGTCGCTGCGTCGTCGTCGGGGCTGAGGCCGCCGGGGGGCGCTCAGCGAATCCGGACCAAGTGGATGCCGTCGCGCACCGTCAACAAGACGTTCTCGACGCGGTCTTCTGCCAAGATCGCTTCGTTCAAGGCGTGGATGGCGACGGTGGACTCGGTCGCCTCCGGGCTGTCCGCGCGCAGGACTTCGCCACTCCACAGCGTGTTGTCGAAGGCCATCAGACCGCCGCTCACCATGCGGTCCAGCAGCAGCCGGAAGTAGTGCGGGTAGTTCGGCTTGTCGGCGTCCACGAAGGCGAAGTCGAAGGGGCCGGGCAGGGTCCTCAGGCTGTGCAGGGCCGGGCCCACTGCGATGCTGATCTTGCTGCCGTGGGGGCTGCGGTCCAGCCAAGACCGGGTGCGCACCGCCCGCTCGGCGTCCAGCTCGCACGTCACCAGCTTGCCGTCTGGGGGCAGCCCCTCGGCGATGGACAAGGCGGAGTATCCGGTGAAGGTGCCCAGCTCCACGGCATTCTTGGCGCCACTGAGCTGCACCAGCATCTTGAGCAGCCGCCCCTCCAGCCGGCCGCACAGCATCTGGGGCATCTCTTCCTGTGCGTGGGTCCACGTCTCCAGCTCTTGGAGCAGCGGGGGCTCCGGCGTGGTGTGGTCGACGCAGTAGGCGTTGATGGCGGCGTCGATGAACTTCATGGTGGGCTCCTGGGGGAACGGGGCCCGGACCGGCACCGTGCGGAGGCCGTCTGTAGCCCAGTGTTGGGGCAAGAGATGACAGGCGCTGTCCGGTGGAAGGTCTTGACAGGTCAGCAGGGGAGCCGCTACGAAGCCCTGTGCACCCACTCGGCGTGCCTCCCTCCTCGCTGCGCCCCACCTCCCCCGGGGCCACGCACTTCTCCTCCCGCGCCCTTGCCCCGGAGTCCGCCATGCGGTCGCTGCGCGTGCTCGCGATCCTCAGCCTGTCCATGTTTGCGATGGGCTGTCCGCCCAAGAACACCCCGGACCCCGACACCTTGCCGCCGCCCCCGCCGCCCCCGCCGACGGTGAAGCTGCAAGTCATCTCGGTGGACCCGGCCCGCGTGGATGCGATGGAGCCGTTCCAGGCCGAGCTGTTCGGCAGTGGCTTTGAGCAAGGCTCCAAGGTGCTGATTGGCAGCATGATGGTGATGGCCGTGGAAGTGCTGGACAGCAACACCATCGAGCTGCGGGTCCCGCCCCTGCCCGAGGGTGTCTATGACGTCAGGGTCGACACTCCCGACAAGCGCTCCCACACGCTGCGCTCCGGCATTGTGGTGCGTTCGACCGCCCCGCCGCCGGACCCCACGGCCGGTCTGGGCTGCGACAACATCGACATCACGTTCGACTTCGACTCCGCCCGCCTGTCGGACTCCGCGATGCGGACCCTGCAAGCCAAGCTCGCGTGCTTCACCGACCGCAGCGGCTCGATTCGCATCGAAGGCCACTGCGATGAGCGGGGCACCACCGACTACAACCTCGCGCTCGGTCAGCGCCGCGCTGATGCAGTGAGCCGCTGGCTGGCTGCCCAGGGTGTGCCGTCCAGCCGGGTTCGCGCCATCTCGTTTGGTGAGGAGCGCCCGGTCGACAAGCGCAGCACCGAAGACGCCTGGGCGAAGAACCGCCGCGGCGAGATTAGCGCCTCGAACTAAGTGGAGTCGCTTATGACCGCACCCTTCAGCATCCTTCGCCTCCCCGTGGTTGTGCTCGCATGTCTGCTCACGAGCGGCTGCGTCATCGACCGCCGGGGCGAGTCGTCCACCGCCCGCTACAAGGCGGCGCTGCGCGAGCATGGCGAGAAGATTGCTCTGATCGAGAGTGCCTTCAACAACGCCGAGACCCGGCTGGTTCGCCTCGAAGAAGCCAGCCGTGCCCGCAGCCAGCAAGAAGTCATGAAGATGGACACGCTGGACGAGGTGCGGTCCGAGGTGGGGCGCATCCGGGGGGACCTCGAGGTGCTCCGGCACGAGTTCGACAAGCACAACTCCTCCGCCACCGATGTGCTGGCGGACGCGGCCTTCCGCTTGGAGTGGCTGGAAGCCCGGGCTGCCAAGTTGGAGGGCTCTCTCGGCATCCCCATGCCACCGCCGCCGCCCCGTCCCGAGCCGCCCCCCGAGTCATCGGGTGAAGGTGCCGAGGATGGGGGCGACACCCCGCCGCCCGTCGCGACTGCGGCCGCCGACGAAGACCAGGGCATCACCGATCCCGATGCGCTGATCTCGAAGGCCGAAGAACACTTGGCGGCTGGGCGCCCGAAGGCGGCTGAAGCGGTGCTGGACCGCTTCTTGACGCTTCATCCGGGCCACAAGAAGGAGCCCGAGGCGCTGTACCGCCGTGCCGAGGCGGCCTTCAACATGAATGACTACTCGGGCGCCGTGCTGCGGTTCCAAGACGTCATCGACCGCCACAAGAAGAGCGTGTGGGCGGCCTACGCCATGTACCGCCAGGGCGAGTGCTTCGAGGCCCAGGGCCAAAGAGACAACGCCAAGCTGTTTTGGGAAGATGTGATTCGGCTGTGGCCGGACACCAAAGCCGCGCGGCTGGCCAAGAAGAAGCTCGGGCGCTGATCTCGGCGCATGGAGTGGGGTCCCTTCGGCCCCGGGCGCGCCAACCACGCGTTCGGGGCCGAGCTCCGTCTTGGGGGGGACTTGCGCGTGCTACTTGCGAGCGGCGCTGATGGCGGCGATGTCGATGATGGCCCCCGCACCGTTGCCCTGGACGACAGGAAGCTGACCGTTCCACTTCTGGATGGCTTCCCAGCTCACCAGGTCCGGCGTGATGGTCTTGCGCAGCAGCTCCTGGCGCTCGGCTTCAGCCTTGGCCTCGATGAGCAGGGCGTTGGCCTTGCCGAGGGACCGCGCTTCTTGCTGCTTGGCTTCCACTTCGATGCGCTTGAGGTCGTTGCCCGCGGTGAGGGCTTGCTGCTCGGCGACTTGCTTGCGCTCGATGGCTTCCTGGTACTGCTGGGCGAACTGGAAGTCCACGATGCTCAAGTCGGTGACGTAGAGGTTGGACTGTTCCAGCCGCTGCTTCACGTAGTTGGTGATGGACTCCTTCACTTCGCTGCGCTTGGTGATGAGCTCTTCGGCGTTGTACCGCGCGGTGGCGGTCTTCACGGCTTCTTGGAGGACGGGGGCGATGATGTTCTTCTCGACGTTCTGAAGCACGCCGATGTCCTGGTACAGATCCGGCGCCTTTTCGCTCACAATGCGGTAGTTCAGGGCGATCACGGCGGTGACGACCTGAAGGTCCTTGGACGAGGCGGTGGAGTTGACCTCCTTCTTCTGGACCCGGGCGTCCATGTCGATGATGGACTTGCCCACATACACCCAGTACAGCCCTTCAGGGAGCACGTCGGGCTGGACGGCGCCCCAGAGGGCCTGGACCCCCACGGAACCGGAAGGGACGGTGTGGGGCTTGCAGGCGGAGGCCACAACGGCGATGGCGGCGACAGTGGCGAGGCGAAGAGACTTGCGCATGGGGCTCCCTGGGGTGGTCGGTGTGGGTCCTACGTTGGACCGGACCACCGTAGTGCCCGCACTGGGTAAGTCTTTGCGGCGACCTGTGCCCCGCCGTTGGGCGTGAGGTGCAGAATGTGAGTTGCAGAAGTGGTGCCGGGAGTGCAGACCGGTGGATAAGGGTCCGCCTCCCGGAGGCTTCGTGCACCGCGCTCTGTATTCTGTCCCGCTCCTGCTCAGCATCGGCTGTGCTGCTGTCCAAGTCCCCAACATGGGGAAAGCGACCCGCTTTGATCCGGGCCGTGCCACCGGGCGTGCCCCCGCAGAAGCGCTGCCGACGGACAACGTCGACGCTCGACTCACCGACCTGAAGAATGGTCACCGGGCCATCGCCTGGTCGGTGTGCGACGAAGGTGGCTGCTTGGCGAAGGTGGGGCTGCTCAAGGACTCCGCCGATGGACTCAACGAAGTGGCCTGGGCACGGTCCCTGCGGCTTCCTCAGGGCGACGTGAGCTCCATCAGCATCGAGGGCATTCACCAGGAAGACGTGGACGACGACAAAGAAGGCGAGATCCTCGTGGTCTACCGGGTCGAGCTGGGCCGCACGATGAGCCGGCGCCTGTCGATCCACGATGCGGTGGATCTGCGCTTGATGACGGTGGTGGAGCTGGAGCGCACGGGCCCCGATAACGTGTCCTGTCCGCTGCACATTGTGGACGCCAATGGCGATGGCCACCGCGATCTCGTCAGTGTCTGCAGCGACCGCACCCGCCCGATCGTGCGCACTTGGCGGCGGTCCCGCGACGAGTGGCGGTGAAGCTGGCGCCCCAGTCGGTTAGCGCCACGTCCGGCCGTTGGCCCCGCGTTTGAATTCCGCTGGAGGATGCCTGTGCTCCACTCCCTGCTGTCCCGCCCTGTGTTGGTGCTTGCGTTGTCCTTGGGTCTGTCGAGCGCGTGCTCGGTTGATCGCAAGGTGAAGAAGCTCGATAACGAAGAGTTCAAGCACTATTACGCGCTCAAGGTCTACATGAGCGACAGCAAGAAGAAGGAGTACTTCAAGCTGAAGACCCGGGCGGAGCGGGACGAGTACCTCCAGAAGGCCGGCCTGTGGGATCGCTTCTACCAGTACGATCCCAACGTGCGCGACCAGATCTACGGGGGTGAGGTGCAGAAGGGCTGGACCAAGGACATGGTCCTGATGGCCTGGGGCAAGCCCGTGGACCGTGGCCGCCCGGCGGGTCGCCAAGCCCAGCGCTCGGTGATGTTCGAGTACCGCTTTGAAGAGACCCAGGAAGGCGGCGTGCTGGTGTGGGAGCCGGGCTCCAAGACCGAGTACAAGGCCGCGCGGCTGTTCCGGCGGGAAGTCTTCCTGGACGATGACGTGGTGGCCGAGATCCGCGAGAAGAACGGCTTCTGAGGCGAGGGACCGTGGAAGAGCTCTTTCAGTCGACCCTTCGGATGAAGCGCTCACTGCGCGCACCGCCTGGCTACGGCATCCGAGATGCCCGAGTGGCCGATGCGGGCGCGCTGTCGGCCGTGTACCAGTCCATTCTCGAGGAAGGGCGATGGTTCGCGTCCTTCCCCGATGAGCTGCCCAACACCCCCGCTTGGCAAGCCGGCCGCATTCGGTTGACCCAGCAGGACCCCACCGGCGCTTCGCGGATTCTGGTGGCCCACCACGGCGACACGGTGGTGGGCGGGCTGATGCTGGATGGCGAGTCCGGCCGGCGGCGTCGGCACTCCGCCCAGATGGAGATCTTGCTGGCCCCGCCCCATCGCGGAAAGGGCTTGGGCGGCGCGCTTCTCGACGGGGCAATCGCCCACATTGAGGCCCATCCGGAGCTGTCGCGGCTGTGCTTGACTGTGTTCGAAGACAACGTCGCGGCCATCGCGCTGTACCGGTCCCGGGGCTTCCGCATCGAGGGCCGGCGGGTGGGCTCCCACAAAGAGCTGGACGGACGGCTGCGCACCGATGTGCTCATGGCTTGGGTGGGCTGAGCGGCGCCCAGGTGGTCACGCCGCCGTGCCCTGGGGGATGCCACTCCTGGGGCGTCTGGGCGTCGAGGTCTGGGGTGTCGATGCACGACTGGCGGCACGCTTCGGTGGTTCGGAGTGCGTCGAGGTCGTCGGGGTCCACCGCGAAGACCACCACAGCGCCCTGAAAGGCCAGCCCAGCACCCATCTGGTCCTCCACCGCGGCCAGCCAAGGCCGGTGCTCTTCGGGTCGGTTGAGCAACCAGAGCTGGAGCACGACCCACCGGAACCCGGCGGCCTGCAAGCGTGCCCGCAGATCGTCGGGAATGGCGTCAGGGTCGTCGTCTCGGAGCCTTCGTGCTCGAGCTGCTTCGGTGCGGTCCTGGGGGTCGGACACCCCCAGGACCGTGGGCAGGCGCCCGACCCGCAAGCTCATGGCGAGGGGCTGGCCGTGGGTGGCTTGTTGCCACAGATAGACTGCCCGGGCGTTGTTGCGGGCCGGACTGGGCAGGTTGAGCAAGCCGCCCTTGAGTGGTGTCTCGGCGATGCCTTGGGCCCATGCAGGGGTGTCGGCGGGGCTGGACTGGAGCGGGAGCTTGTAGCCGGGAATGACCATCAGCTCGATGACTGCAGCGGACACAACGAGCAGGGCGAGGCCGGTGCGCAGGGCACTTCGGTTGGCCAGCCGGTCCACAAACAACGCAAGCCCAAGGGCCCAACCCAGCGCCGCTGGCATCGCCAGCCGATGGGGCAGGGTCATGCGTGCCAAGACCTCGTGCCAGTGCTGAACGTGGTAAAATGGCAGGGCGATGGGGGCGCCGGTGTCGGTCAGCACGGGGGTGCCGTCGTGCAGCAACACGGGCCCCAGACTCAACACCAGAAACGTGGTGCCGAATGCAAGGGCCCACACAGCCCAGCGGTCTCGCCGCCACAGCGCGCCAGCCAGGGTGGTGAAGACCAGCACCCAGCCGGGATAGACAAGGTCCTGGAAGGGATTGGGCGGCGCCTTCGACAGCAGGGCGAAGGGCGCCACGAGCTGCATGGGATCCGTCGTGAAGGGCGGCCAGGGCAGGGGGGTGTTGTCGAGGAGGGTCAGGTGGTCCGGGGCCTCGATCGAGGTGCGAAGTGCGACGATGATGGGCACACACAGCACGATGCCGAGGACCACACCGGCGGCGGCCCAGCCCACCCGCGCGGCCCAGCGGTCCTGCGCGGTGCTGAGCACTGCGAGCCCGAGCACGGGGGACGCCAGCACCATGGCCAAGAAGTAGTATTGGTTGCCGACAAACAGCAGGAACAGGCCAATCCCGGCAAGCAGGGCCCGGATCCAGCCGGGGTGTTGCAGCACCGCGACCATGGCCCACAACCACAGCGCCATCCAGCCGTGGGCCATGGCCTCGAAGTTGCCATTGTAGGCCTCGCCGAGAAAGTGGGGGCACACCGCAAATGCGAGGGCTCCAGCGGCGGCCGGCAGTGCCTGGACCCCCAGCGCCCGGCACAGGCCGAACATCGCCACGCCGGCGAGGACCAGCAGCGCGCCGCCTTCCAAGAGCGCGGCGACCGGTGCGCCCATCGTGCGGGTGATGGGCGACAACAACGCTGTCCACAACGGGTCTTTTAACCACAGCACACCCCCGTCGGGGTGGTCCAGCATCGTGGTGCGGAAGAACCAGCGCCCCTCCTCCCACAAGGCATGGCTCATTGCGTGGTGGCCCCACAAGAAGGGCCAGGTCTCGGTGTTGGTGGCACCGACAACCCGGTCCCCCAGGGACCCCACGACTTCCCACGCCAAGCCGATCCAGACCAGACACAGGGCGCCGGCGACGACAGCGAGCTCACGGGCGCGGGCGGGGCTCACCGACGCAGGGCGGGGGCAACGTCGCTGTTCAGGATCGCGTCCGCCAGCCACTGGGCCATCCACCGCTGGCCATCGGCGTCCAGGTGGCCCTCGTCAAAGAAGCCGTGCTCCCGCAGGTCTGGGTCGGCCTCAAAGGCGTCGAGAATGACCTGTGGCAGGTCTTCTCCTTCGTCCTTGGCCCTCAGGAGCACAGTGCCGGTGAGCTGGTCAACCACCTCGAGCATGCCCCCATCGGCTTCCCGCAGGATGTCCCCCTTGCCGGCCTGGGCTTCCCGTACCCCTGGGGTCAGCTCGTGGATCGGGATGGTCACGGGAATGCGGGACCGCAGCTCGTCCTCGGCCCGTGGCCACCGGGACCGGCCATACACATCAAAGGTCGAGACGGGCGGCAGCACCACCCACAGCGGGGCGTGCACCGCCGTGGCGCAAGACTGGACCAGCTCGGCATACTCGCCCAATGGGCCGCTCTGCAGGTCTTCCGGGCGGCGCACCCACAGCACCAGATCGGGCTTGAGCTCCGGTCCCACACGGGTGCAGAAGGTGCCCATCGTGCGCACGGGGCAGGCCGGCACCCCCGCGTTAAGAACACTGATGTCGGGGATGTCTTCGCGCAAGATGGTCTCAAGCTGGCGGGGCCAGGTCGCCGGGTCGTCCACCCCCCAGCCGGTCGCCGTCGAGTCGCCGACCACCAAGATGCGCGGCCCGTCGGGCAAGGGGTCGCCGCCCCGCAGGCGCTGGCTGCCGGTGGACACCGTGAAGCTGCGGGTGCGCTGCAGTCGCCCGGCCCCCCGCTGTCCCCGGTTGTCCCGTGCCTCGTCCTGGTGGTGGGGACGGTCGGGAATGACCACAGTCACGCCATTGAGGTTGGCGCTGTACCACTCCCGTCCCTCGATGCGGTCCCAGGACTCCACAATGCGGCCACTGCGGGTGGGGCCACCGGCGAGGGTCTGGAGCTTCTCGACCTTCTCGACCTTGGCCGTGCGCGAGCGGCCAATCCACAAGATGCCAATGGCCACGATGAGCACCGCAGCGGCGGGTCCGAGCCAGCGCAGGCGAGTGGACAGGGACATTGTGCGGCTCCGGGGGCGCCTACAGCACCGAGTAGACGGTGGGCAGCACGTCCGGGGTGGGGGTGGTGACCCAGGCCACCCACCAGAGGACTGCGACCACCAGCAGAGCGCCGAGCACCCAGGGCAGCACCGCGCGGAGGACTTCCTTCATGGGCGCACTGTAGCCCCTCGGCTCACAGCGCCGCGGGGCCCTCGACCGCACATTGTGTGCCCTGGGGGTCGTCGTGGGTGCGCTCCCAGCACCACAGTGCCGTGCCTTCCCCGTCTTTGAAGGTCAACCGCAAGGTGTCCGGCGTCGCATCGACCACCGCGTAGCCGTAGGTGGACCGGCCCCACATCGGCGCGTCGGGCCCGGTGCAGGCTTCACCCGGGCAGCTCGGCCGCACCCGCACCTTGGATGCGCTGCCCGATGTCGCGGCGGGAATGCCGTCGTACACCCCAAACTGGAGGAAGTGGGCGTGGCCATTGACCCAGAGGTCTGGGCGGATGCCGGTCTCGTTGAGGTGGTCCCGGATCTCGTGCTCGTGTTCTTTGTCAAATGCCGTGTGGATGACGTGGTGGCCGCCCATGACCACCCATGTGCCGTCCTTGGGTTGGGCCCGCTCCGCAATCGCTTCAGTGTTCCACCGGGCCGGCGGCACGTTGGTGTTGAGCATGATGAGGCGCACCAGCCCCAGGTCCACCGAGTACTGCAGGTTGGGCAGGTTCAGCTCGGGGTGGGCTTCGGCGTAGCGCAGGATGCAGCGCTCTCGGGCCCGGGAGCGGGGTTGGTGCCCCACATCGTGGTTGCCCAGCGCAACAAAGACGGGCGCGCCGAGTCCCTCCACAAGCTCGCCCAGGGCGGGATCCAGCCACGCCCTGGCCTTGCGGTCGTCCGCCCGGCGGCACTTGGGGGTGCTCTCGAACCAGTGGGGCCCATAGACGAGGTCTCCCATGATGGCGACTGCATGGGCGTCTTCGGCGATGACTGCCGCCTTGAGCAGGTCGCGGGACTCGGCCGTGTTGCGGCAAGACGACTCGCCCGCCGCACAGGCATCGTTGGCCACAGGCAGAGCGCCGCTGTCGCCCAAGACGACGATCCGAACGGCATCTTCGCGAACAGAAGCGCCGATCTGCGGCAGCTCATGGACGCTGGGGCGAGGGGCCGCGAGGGCGGTGCCGAGGAGCAGGGCGACGGGCAGCATCGGGGGTCTCGGGCGTGGGGTCAGGCGGTCGGCGGATGTTCGCGGAACCACGCCACAGCGGCGCGGAGGCCATCTTCAGGGCCAACGATGGGGGTGTAGCCGAAGTCGCGGCGGGCGGCTTCGAGGTTGTACCAGTGGCTGGTGGACAGCTCTTTGGCGACAAACCGCGTCATCGGCGGCTCGCCGGCGCGATCGAAGGTGCGCCATACCCACTCCAGCACCCCACCCATGAACAACGCGACGCGGGGGGAGACGGAGCGCTCCACCGGCTCGAGGCCCACCCGCACGAGGAACTGGTCGATCCAGCGCCAGAGGAGCACCGGATCGGGATCGGTGATGAAGTAGGCCTTGCCGGCGTTGGGGCTGCCGGGTTGCAGGACGTCGGCGGCCTGGAGCTGGGCGGCGGCGGCATTGTCCACATAGGTGATGCCCACCTTGTTCTTGCCGTCGCCCACGCACATCAGGCGCCCTTGCTGGCGGCGGACCATGAGCCGCGGGAGGATGTGGGGATCCCGGGGGCCCCAGATGAGGTGCGGGCGCAGGGCCGTGGTCGCGAAGTCATCGGAGTTGGCCGCCAACACGCGCTTTTCGGCCTCGGCTTTGCTTTGGGGGTAGGGGGCCTCAAAGTGGTCTGGATACGGACAGTCCGCTTCGGTGGCGTTCTCGGCATCCCCGCCGGAGAACGTCGCGCTGGGGCTGCTGGTGTAGACAAAGCGCCGCACGCCGGCGGCTTGTGCAGCATCCAGCAAGTGCTCGGTGCCCGTCACGTTGATGCCGAAGAACTCATCGGCGGGGCCCCAAACCCCCGTCTTGCTTGCCGCATGGAACACGACGTCAATGCCCTCCAGGTGGGCGTCCAAGCCTGATCGCTGGCGCAGATCGTGCTGGACCGACGTGGCCCCGAGGGCATCCAGCTCCGGGTAGGCCCCGCGGGCGAGGGTGCGGACGTCGTCTCCGCGGGCAAGGAGCTGTTCAACGATGGCGCGGCCCAGAAAGCCGCCACCACCGGTCACCAGGGCGCGCATGGCTCGGTCCGGGAAAGGGTCAGGCCCGCGCGTATCCCAGTCCCGGCGGGCATCGCATCGGCGTCGGCGCGGGCGATGACGGAATAATGACGCAGAGCCGATGCCAAACCAACCCAGCGAGCCTTCAGACGGGTGACTTTCCCGCCATGGCATCCATCTCTCCGCACGCTGGCACCGTTCCCCCACTTTGGGGCCGCATGCTCGGTCACTTCTTGAAGTGGGTCATCGGCTGGAAGGCCGTGGGCAGCTTCCCCGAAGTGCCCAAGGCCGTGTTCATCGCGTCCCCCCACACGTCGCTGTGGGATGGGCCGATCATGGTCATTTTGGCTTGGTCCATGGGGATTCGGCTCAGCTTCATCACGAAGAAAGAGTCGTTCAAGTTCCCGTTTCGACGCTTTGTGACGGTGTTCGGTGGCGTGGGTGTGGACCGCGGCAAGAACAACGACACGGTCGGCCAGATCGCCAAGGAATTCCGGGAGCGGGACGGGATGTACCTCGCGGTCGCTCCTGCCGGCACCCGCTCGAAGCGTCCGTCGTGGCGCTCGGGGTTCTACCATATGGCCCTCCAGGGCGGTGTTCCGATCATCTGCGGCTTCCTCGACTACCAGAAGAAGGAAGGCGGCTTCCGCGAGATCGTTCACCTCACCGGCAACATGTCCGTCGACATGGAACGCATTCGTGCTGTCTACGCGGGCCTGCCAGGGAAGCATCCAGAGCGGGAGACCCCCAACTACCTGCCGGCCGAGCTGGAAGGCAACGTGGACAGCGCCGCCGCCCGGTGAGTGTCGGGTCATCCCGGGGTGGGCTACACCGTCGGGGTCCGGCTTGACGGAGACTGCGTTGGCCCAGCCTGCCCCCGCTCGTGATGTGTGCCTGTTGGGGCTCCTGATGGGGAGCCTCGCGGCGGGTGTGGGCGGGTGCTCCACCCAAGCGGCGTGCAACCCGGCGGTCGAAGTGTGTGACGGCGCCCAGGGTGGGCGGGTCTTCAGCGGGGACGAGTCGATCCGCCAGGTGCAAGCGGGATGCTGCAGGCCGCTCGACGAAGACCCCCACTGCGGTGCCCAGGGCACGTGGTGGTACAGCTTGTACATCGACGGGTCGGTGCGCGGTGCGACGGTGCAGGTGACCCAGGAAGAGTCGCTCGTGGGCGGACGGGTGGAAGAGTCCCACAGCTTGCCAGTGGACCAGCGCGACCCAGACGGGTTCTGGGAACAGCGCTACTTGGAGCTGTCGGTGGTCGACGATGAGCAATGCCAGCGCCCGGCTGCGTGTGCGGACGACGCGAGAATCAACATCTCCACGGCGTTTTCGTGCGTGGAGGATGCGGAGGAACGGTGGCATTGGCGAGTGAGCCTGACCGACCGCAACGGGGACGAGGTGGCGTGTGCGACGTGGGGTGTGGACGCGGCCCTGCATGCGCCAGAGTGCCGGGTGGTGGCGCCATGATGGTCCACAGAGTCGCCCTGGTGGTGCTCTGTGGTTGCGGGCATCCCGTGAACCCAGCGGACGCCATCGTGAGCCCGGCTCAGCCCGGCGAGCCGCTGCTGACCGGCGTGGCCTTCCAGTGTGACGTGGACGATGCGGAGTGGCGGTTCTACATCCGGGCGGATGCCTGGGCCGGCGGGGCGCGGCTGTGGATGACCCGGGATGGTGAGCTGACCGAGGTTCACCGCATGGATCCACAGAGCGCGGCACGGGATGGGTCGTGGGACTGCCATGAGCTCAGCTTGGACATTGCAGTGGATCAGCGCGATGCCTCCAGCGGCTCGAGCACCCGCTTTCGGTGCACCGACCTGCCTGAGCTGAGCTTTCGGCTGGCCGTCAGCGACACGGATGACGAGGCGTGGACGGACTGCCGGACCTGGGGAGCGGCCCCGGCACTGTTGGACGGGCAAGCGGGGGCGCCGAGCTGTGATCGCGTGCTGACCGTGGCGGACGAGCCGGGCGAGCTGGACGACCACACCGTGCTGTGGGGCGATGTGGCGGACTGCCCGGGCTGACTTTGGCCGGCGACACGACAGCTTGCCCCAGACCGGTTGGTCATACGGGATTTTCGGGAAGTACCCTCCAATCCCTTCCATGCATTTGCTGACGGGCTGGGGCAAGCCCAGCCCTCGATACGAGCTGAATCAGATTCATCTCGTATCAGCTGCGGCGGAGGCGCCCGCTGCGGTTGGCGATGATGCGGCGGGCCAACGCCAGGGCGGCTGCCATGCTCGTGGCGTCCGCGGTGGCCGTGCCCACCAAGCCATCGGCGGTGCCGTGGTCGACGCTGGTGCGGATGATGGGCAATCCGAGGGTCCAGTTGACGCTTAGGCCAAAGTCCACGGCCTTCAGGGGGACCAGTCCTTGGTCGTGGTACATCGCCACGACCGCGTCGAGGTCGCCTCGGGCCATCAACATGAAGGCGGTCTCGGCCGACATCGGGCCGTGCACCGGCAGCCCCTGCGCCCGCAGGTGGTCACAAGCCGGACCGATGATCTCGATCTCTTCGGTGCCGAGCATGCCCCCTTCACCTGCGTGGGGGTTCAGCCCACACACCCCCACGCGGGGGGCCAACAGGCCGATGTCCGCGACCAGTGCGCTGTAGAGAGTGGTCACCACTCGGCGGATGCGGTGCGCCGACAACGCCGCGCCCACAGCCATCAACGGGATGTGGGTGGTGGCGAGGGCGACGGTGAACTGGCCGCCCACAAAGGCCATCACCTCGTGGTCCACCCCACACAGGTGGCCGAGAAAGTCGGTGTGGCCCGAGAACCTGAAGCCTTGGTCGACGAGCTGCTTCTTGTGGATGGGCCCGGTCACCATCGCGCTGGCGGTCCCGTCCAAGCAGTGTTTGGCAGCCAGCCGGATCGCGGCCACCTCGGTTGGCTCGTCGTGGTCGCCGGGATCGATGACCGCCAGCACACCCGGGATGGGGGCCAGCGTCGACGTGGCTTGGAGGGGCAGCCCGATGGTGGCATTTGCGGCATCCAGCGCGGACCGACGACCGATGAGCACCACCTCGGATGGAGCATGCTCGGCCAGGGCACGCAGGGTCACTTCGGGCCCGATGCCCATCCCCGGCGTGATGATGACAGGCCGGGAGGTCACGGGGCGCCCGGAACCCGGAGCTTCACGTCCACGGCCGCACGGCGCCGCGCTTGTCGGTACCACTGGTCGGTCTCTTCTTCGATGCGCCCGGAGTAGACCTGTTCCATGAGCTGGTCACGGACTTCTTCGAGGGGAGGCGGTTCCTCCAGGGCGATGCCGAAGGGGGTGAGGATCCACAGCCCGAGGCCATCTTCGTAGGGCTCGGAGATGGCACCCACCTCGACCGCCTTGAGCACCGTGCCCAGGGCACCGCGCAGCTCTTCGGGCTTCATCAAGCCGTAGTGACCGCCCTTGTCGGCGTACGGGCCCCGATCGAGCTCCTTCGCAACAGACTCGAAGGTCACGCCCCCGCGGATGCGGGTGACGGCGTCGGCCGCCTTGGCACGGGTCTCGTCTTTCTGTTCGTCCGGGGTGGACGGGCCACCGGGGAACGGCAGGAAGATCATGCCCAGGTCGTAGCGGCGGGGACGGTCATCGGATGCGTAGGTGCGCCGCCAAGCGTCCTTCATCTGGTCTTCGTCGACCTTGATGCGGGGCTGGATGACGGCTTGGGAAAAGCGCATCTGGCGCAGGCTCTCGCGAATCTCATCGCGGTAGTCCACCCAGGCCATCCCGCTCTTTTCGACTTCCCGGCGCAGGGCGTCGCGGTCGAGGCCGTTGCGCATGGCCACGTCTTCGACGGCGCGGTCGACTTCGACGTCTTCCACGTCCAGACCGAGCCGCTCAATCTCTTGGGAGATCAAGCGGCGCATGATGATCGTGTCGAGGACCTCGAGCTCCATCTCGCGGCGGGTCTCGGCAGAGCCCTCCGCGCTGACCACCGCTTGCTCGATGAAGTCGCCGCCGAGCTCGTAGACCTCAGACAACGCGACCACATCGTCGTTCACGACAGCAGCGACCCGGTCGACCACCGCCGCGGACGCGAGCCCGGACCCGAGCGCCCAGGCGACAAGCCAGCTCACTCCTGGTCCTCGGCTGCGTCGCCGCCGTCTGCCTCATCGTTGTCGTTGTCGTTGTCGTCGTCCCCGCTCGGTGCGCCGGGGCCCCGGAGCTTGGGACCACCCGCGGCTGATGCTCCCCGGTCCACCTTGATGGCGCTGACCTTGGCGGCATCCACTTCGATGGTGGCGCCGGCCTTGAGGTTCGCGACGTAGCTGTCGTAGAGCTCCTTGAGGCGCTCGTTCTTGACCTTGCGAAGCACGGAGCCCTTCATCTGCTGGAAGGTGCGGTCGACGCGCTCCCGCTTGTTGGCCACAAAGATGATGTTGTAGCCCTCTTCGGTCTTGAAGGGCGACGACAGCTGCTCGACATTGAGCTCGAAGGCCTTGTCCACAACCGCCTGATCAAGGCCAGGCTTGCCTTCCTTGGGCACGAAGCCGACGTCCCCACCGCGGCGGCGGTAGACATCTTCGGAGTTCTTCGCGGCGACTTCCTTGAACTTGCCGGGGTCGTTCTTCACGATCTTGTGGATGCGCTCGGCTTCGGCCTTGGCCTCGTCGTCCGTGCGGTTCTCAGTCTTTATGAGAATTCGCTTGATCTGGACCTTCTCGGGCACCACAAAGTCATCCTTGTGGACCTCGTAGTAGGCTTGGAGCTCTTCGTCGGTGAAGTCCTGGCTGCGCACGTCGTTGTAGACCGCGTCGCGCAGCAGCGTGTTGACCATCACCTTTTGGACCTTGGGGTCCTTGTCGAGTCCCTTCGCGAGAGCGGCTTTGTAGAGCAGCTTCTCTTCGACGAGCCGGTCGATGATTTCCTGACGCTCGGCGTCGGAGAGCGCGCTGCCTTCAGCAGGCTTCTTCCGTGCGGCCGCTTCCTTGTATTCGTCGGAGCCGATGGGCACGCCGTTGACGCTGCCGATCTTTTCGCCAGCGACGGGCATGGCGGTGGTCTCGGTGGCCGGCTTGCCGGCCTTTTCGGATTTGCCGCCGTTCTGTCCACCTTCACAGGCAGACGAGAGGAGAGCGATGGCAACAGCAAAGAAGGGGGAGAGGGTCCGCATGGGTGAAACCTCCGTGGTTTCGGGTTCCACAGGGCCGTTCGGGAGACCCCGACGACAGGGCTGAATCGCTCGCCGGTTAGCAGATCCGTCGCCCTCCGGCAACCCATCGGCAGGGGACTAGAGGGGTCGAGGGCCCGTCAGGATGGCGACTTTCGGTGGGAGGTCAGTGTGATGGTGGGGTGCCGACTGGCGGCTGGACCGGCCCCGACACCGGACCCACCACGATGCTTCCCGGGGCGGTGGCTTGGGGGCCGGCGGTGTCCGCGGGGCGGCCGGTAGACCCTCAGTCTGGCTTGGGGCGCAACAGATCTTCGATGCGCAGCAAGCTGTTGCGAATTTCGATCAGCACGTCATCTTTGGCTGCTGCTGGGGATCCAGAGGCCACCACACTGTCCCGCTGAGCGATGACTTGTTCACGGAAGGACTCGGCATCCACAACGCCCACCAGACGCACCCCGGCCGCTGCGTTGGCGCCGCCGCCTGCCGTCTCGATGCGCAGCGTGCACAAGCCGAGGGCGTTGAGGAACGGCCCGTGCAGCAGCGCAATGTCCTGGATCTTGTCGAGCGGGATGTTCATCTCTTGCCGAAACCAGACCCCGTGCTTGTACACAAGGGACCTTGGGGTGAGCTCGGCTTCGATGGTGCGGAAGTACCGGGACGCCCACATGGGCCCGAGCACCAGCCAGAACGGCAGCGCAAAGAAGCCCACCAACGTCGAGGCCATGATGGTGGATGTGTAGAGCACCAGGTAGGTCTTCAGCTTGGCGTCGAAGGTGACCTTGGTGAGGGCGGTCGGTGCGGTGGACACGGGAGCTCCGGTGGGTGAGGGACGGGCGCCCTCAGGGCAAGGGCGGCGCCTGGAGCGGCACCTTGAGGGCCTGGGGATGGTCCTCCAGCGCGGCGTCCACGGCGGCTTGGGGCCCGATGATGACTGTGCTGAATCCATCGGGATGCACATGCTTGCGGATGGCGGTGACCAGCGCATCGCGGGTGAGGGCGCTGACCGTGGCCGGGTACCGAGCCCAGTGATCGGTGGGCAGTCCGTACATCCACGCCACGCTGAGCAAGCGGGCCACTCCGCCGACGCCGCTGGCCTTGCCGGGAAATGAGCCGACCACATTGCGCTGGGCTGCTTCGAGCTCGAGCTGGGAGGGAGGGTCGTCCACAAAGGCCTTCAACTCGGCGTTCAGGGCATCCAGTGCGGCCCGGGCCCGGTCGGTGGCAGCCGCCAGTCCGCACGTGAGGTCGCCGCCAAGCAGCGCGCCATCCAGCTGGGACCAAGCGTCGTAGGTGAGCCCCTGGGCTTCTCTCAACCGAAGGAACAAGCGGCTGCTTGCGCCGGCCCCGAGGATCTGGTGGGCGATGCGCATGGGCAGCCAGTCAGGATGGGTGCGCTCAAACATGCGCATCCCGACTTGCACGGTGAGCTGCTCGCTGCCGGGGCGGAGCACGCCGACCGTCGTGGGGGTGGGGGGTGGGGGGGCAGCCGGCAGGACGGGGGCTCGCGGCGGGACCGGGATGCCCGCGAAGCAAGCGAGGGCCTTGTCGATGGCCTCGTGGGGATCAACATCCCCGACGATCAACAACAAGCTGTCGCGGGGGTCGCACAGGGCCGCCCACGCGTGGTCAATGTGGTCGCCCGTGATGCTCTGGAGCCCTGGCTCGGTCGGCATGGGGCCGGAGTAGGGATGGTGCCCATACAGCGCCCGACCCATCCACGCGCCCGCGATCGAGCCGGGATCTGCGAGCTGGTGATGGAGGTATTGGAGGGACTTCTCGCGCTCCCGTTCCATGGCCTTGTCGCCGGCGGAGGCCTCGGTCATGGCGGTGCGCAGCAACGCGAGCAGCTTGTCGAGATCGTGGGCAAAGCCGCTGGCACTGAGGGCCGACTGGTCCTGGCCGAGCGCCAAGCTGAACCGGGCGCCCAGGCGGTCGAGGTGTGCCGCAAGTCCCGGGGCGTCCCATGGGCCGATGCCATGGCGCAGCACGGGGGTGATGAGGCGGCTCAGCGCGGCGCCGTCCAGACCGGGGGCAGGCGGGCGCACGGCGAGGGACACGGCACCGGTGCGGAAGGCGAAGCGGGCATGGACCACCGGCACGGTCGACACCCGGGCCGCGGCGATCTCACCGCCCCAGGGGGCTTGGGCCCGGACGGGCTCGGGAAAGAGGAAAGGACGGGGGGCGGATGCGGTGGGCGGAGCCGCGGGAATCATGGACAGATGGGCTGGAGTCATGGGGGCCGGAAGCTTGGACATCAGGAACGCTCCAGGGGGCGGACCAGCATGGACACCGGCGGGGACTGAAGCAGCAGCTGTGCGGCCGCTTGGATGTGGGCAGGCTCGACCTCGGAGATGGCCTCCAGGTAGATCTGGTGCCAGGTCGGGTCGCCGTGGAGCAGCACCCCGTCCGAGAAGCCCAGTGCACGGGTCAGCGGGCTCTCCAGTGCAAACAGGTGGCCGGCCAGCAGCGGCTGGCGGGTCCGAAGCAGCTCATCGTCCGAGATTGGCTCACTCGCGAGGGTCTCCAAGGCCCGCATCCATGTGTCGATAATGTGCTGGTAGTCACCATCTTGGGGGATTACGGCGGACAGTCCGAACAGGCTCGGACCGGTGCGTGCGTCGTAGCCCCCGCCGAGCTGAATGGCGGCGCTCGTCTCGATGACCAGCTCCCGCTGCAGGCGGGCGGCGGCACCCCGGAACAGCACGCCCTCCAGCACCTCACACGCGGCGGCGAGGGGGCTGCCCACGGCGGGGGCTTGGTGGTTCAGCAACAGCGCGGGGAGCCGGGCCAGCGGGTCGTCCACCGTCGCGTGGTCGGGACCGGTGCGCAGGGGCTCCGACAGGTCTGCGCGGGTGCGGTCTCCCCCGGCCGCGATGCCCCCAAACCACGCCTCGACATGGGGCATGAGCTCGTCGGGATCGAAGTCGCCGACAATGCTCAGCGCGGCGTTGTCCGGTCGGTACCAGCGGCTGTGGAAGTCCATGACCTCGGGCAACGTGGCGGCATCGAGGTCCGCGCGGCTGCCGATGGTGGGGTGGGCTTGGGCCCAGTTGGCAAAGGACCGTGCCTCGAACTGTTCCATTGCCCGGCCGTAGGGGGCGTCATCCACCCGCTGGCCACGCTCTTCGATGACGGCCGCGAGCTGCATCCGAAAGCTGTCTTCGGTGACGGCGAGGCCCTCCATTCGGTCGGCCTCCAGCCACAAGCCGAGGGCGGCATGCTCGGTGGGGAGCACCGCGTGGTACCGGGTGGCGGAGCTGGACGTGGACGCGTTGGCGGACCCGCCGACGTCATTGATGCGCTGCAGGTGGGTGGACGCCGGCACCCGCGAGGTGCCCTGGAACATCAGGTGCTCGAACAGGTGGGCGCGGCCGGAGGCGCCAGGAGTCTCGTCTCGGCTGCCCACGTTGTACTGGAGCGCGAGGGCGACGACAGGGATCTGGGGGTCGGGCTGCAGGATGACCTGGAGGCCGTTGTCGAGGCGGCGCTCGCTGGGCGGGGAAGCATGCGAATCGATGTGCGTCACGTGCGCTCTGGGGGCGGGTGCGGGTCAGGTTGGCTAACCCCTGGGGCCATGGGCGGGTCGCCGGGCCTGTGGTCGAGGAGTCTGGGATGCATGTGCACGTGTGGCTGTCTTGGGTCGTCTTGGGTTTGCTGGGGTCGGTCGCCCAGGCCGGAACGGTGCGAATCGAGACCGAAGTGCCCATCGAGGTGACGCTCAAGGGGCTGCCGGTGGCGAAGAGCTACTCGGCGGGCGTGGTCTCGCTGTCCAACGTGGACGCTGGCGAGCACGAGCTTCAGGTGTGGCGTGATGGCAAGGCCGAGGCGGTGCGGCTGACCGTGCCGGAGCAGGGTGAGGTGCGCCTGTTGGTGGGTGCGGCGAACCTGTCGGTGGTGGACGCCAGCGGCGTGACGGTGGCCGATGGCCCCGCTCCGACGGTGGTGGTCTCGGTGGACGACGCCGGCCAACGCTTCGCGTTGGTGGTGGACGGGGAGCGCCAGGGTCTGGTGCTCGCGGGCTCTCCGCTGGAGCTGGCAGACCTGGCCCCGGGGGTGCACGCGATCGAGGTGCGCTCGGATGACCACCTCACCATCTGGGCGCGGGGTCAGCTGGAGCTGCGTCCGGGGGATGCCATCGCCGTGAAGCTGTACCGGGGCCGCATGCCAGAGGTCTTTGGGCGCGCCGGTGCATGGTCGGTGCCGCAGCCCCAACGCGCTGATCAGGGGCCGCCCACCACGCCTTGAGCGCGGGCGGTTCAGCGTCGGCGGTCCTGCCAGTCGTGCACGTCGTCCATCCGCTCATCCATCCAGCGCTTGAGCCCCGGCATGTGGCCCTCTTCGGCCAAGAACACTGCGGTGGTGCCGAACAACGTGCCGGCCAGCAGCAGCACGGCCGACCACCCGAGACATCCGAGTCCTTCGGACCTGCGGGGAGCGGGTGCGCTGCGGGGGGCCCGGCGGGTGGAGCGAGAAGGCGTGAACGTGGGGGCCGATGGCGCTTGGGCGGGCGGCGGCACGGCGCGCTCGGCGACGGGCGTGGGGGTAGCCAGGGGAGCCGGAGTTGGAGCCTGCACCGGAGCTGGAGCCGGCAGCTCGGCGCCAAAGTCCACCGTCATCGCTTGTTGGGACATGGCCGGATGGACCACGTCTCGCGGGGGCACTTCAGCGAAGGCGATGGGCTCTTCGGAGAGCTCTCGGCCCACCAAGGCGCCGTTGAGGTTCGGGAACGGTGGCCACTGACGGGCTCTGGCCCACTGGCGCAGCGTGGGGCCGGTGCGGCCTGCCGCGATGTCTTCAAACATGACCTCGAGCGCGCGGGCCGTGGGGCGCTCCGTGCGCTCATACGACAGCATCTGGGCGAGCAGCGCACCCAGCGGGGACTCGGGCACCAGCGCAAGGCGTCGGGCCAAGAACTCGTCGTGCAGTTCATCGTCAATGGCCAGCCGCAGCGACTCGGCCCGCGCCACATCCTGGTACAGCGGGGTGCGCGTCAGCGCGGCGTACAGCACACAGCCCAGCGAGTAGATGTCGCTGGCGGGGCCGTGGTGCTCGTCGGTGACCCGCTCCGGCGCGAGGTACCCGAAGGTGCCCACCACCAGCCCTGACGCCGTGTGGCCCTCCCGGGAGACTTGGGGAGAGCGCGCGATGCCAAAGTCGAGAAGCCGCGCGGTGCCGTCCTTGCCGATGTAGATATTCGACGGCTTCACGTCGCGGTGCACCAGCTCCAAGCGCTGGCTGGCGGCGGCCAAGGCGCTGGCGACCTCACTCATGGCTTCGGCGAGCGCCCGCTCAGGCAGCTCCGCGGCCCCTCGGAGCAAGCCGTTGAGGTCTTCGCCGTGCAGCAGCTGGGTCACCAGGGCGATCCGTCCGTCGAGGCGCACGAGGTCGTGCACTGCGAGAATGGCGCGGTGGTCGAGGCGAGCGAGCAGCCGTGCTTCGTCGCGCAGTCGGCGCACCGCTTCGACATCGGGCGCGACGGCCGGCTTGAGGGTCTTGACGGCGACCTCGCGCTCCAGCCCCGCGGGGCTTCGCATGACCGCGCGATAGACCTCGCCAAACCCGCCCTCACCGATGCACGCACCGATGCGGAAGACTCGTCCCCCTCCGGCCATGACTGCTCCTCACCAGTGATGCAGGGTTGCCCGGTCCTCGCCAGCAGGGTGCCCCGTGGGGGGGGCCAGTGTGCGGTGAGGATGGGTGTGGTGCGCCCGCATCTAGACACGTAACGGGTCGGGCGACGGCGTTGGGCCACGCAAGATGGTGCAAGGCACGGTCTGGGGTGCCCCGGCGTGGGTCCGGTCAGAGGTTGCCACAGTCCGGGGGCTGCGTCCGTCCCCATGCCCCGGGGGGCTGCGTCCGTCCCCCAAGAGGGGCTTGAGCTGCACCCGCGCTGTCCGAGCGGACGTCTGCCTTTCCCCGTGGTTTCAATTCGCCCGACCGGGCTGTGCGCGGGGCCAAAAGTCGTGAATGTTTGGTCTGCAGTGCCGTCCGGGCCACACCGGGCTTGGTCCGCCTCCGCCCCTCAATCGGGCGCCGGGCGGGATAGTGTCTTGTACCCGTCTGCACCGGGGTCGCCGAAAGCAGCGCTCGCGCATGCTCTGCCGACCCAATCCCACCACTGATTGTTTGACGCCCACCGTGTCTCCATGCCGCGGTGATGCTTCTGGAGGAAGAGATGTCAGGTTCCCCCATCCGATGGATTGGTGCCGCCACGGCTGCGTGTGCCCTCTCTGCCAGTGGCACCGCGCTGGTGGGCTGCGACGCAGTCAGCAAGCTTGCGGGCATCCAAGCGCCCGGCGCCGAGATGATCGGCGTTGATCTGGTCAAGAACCCCAACACCAACAAGATCATGCGTTGGGCTTGCTACGAGTGGTTCGGCAGCTCCACCTGCCAGCTCGCCGGCTGGGACAGCAAGCCGGGCCGCGACGCGATGACCTTCAGCTTTGATTTGGGCTTCGACCTCTCGAACCCCAACGAAGACATCGCGATCCCGCTGGTCGAGATCCTCATGGGCCTGCTGGTCTTTGATGGCGACGATCTGGGTGCGGTCTGTGTGTCGTTCTGCAACCCCGACGAAGAGGAGTGCGAGCCCTCACGCAATGCCGAGGGTGCATGCAGCCTCGACGATGCCAAGGAAGTGGACCAAGCCTCCGATCTGGTGCCGAGCTCCAAGAAGGCCCTCGACATC
Source organism: Myxococcota bacterium (assembly GCA_942491145.1). Lineage (GTDB taxonomy): Bacteria > Myxococcota_A > UBA796 > UBA796 > UBA2385 > CAXQUZ01. The sequence goes on from CALOBC010000040.1 coordinate 281,968, forward strand.
GCCAAGGATGTGGCCAGCGGCACCCCCGATGAGAACAACTCCTTCCGGGTTGTCCCCCCGAAAGACTCCATCGAGGGCCATGTCCAGTTCGACATCGACGTCGACACGATCTTCAACATCATGGAAGACCTGATTGTCAATGCGGTCAGCAACGGCAGTCTGAACAACCTGCTGATTCCTTACGAGACAGAAGGCAACCTGTTCTTCAACGTGCCCCGGTTCGGCCGCTACGCATTTGGCTACGGTCCCTGGGAAGACGAGTGGGCCATTCAGTAGGTCGTCTCGGTGAGGGTGGCCTTCGGGCCGTCCTCCTGCTGGTTTGGGATGAACCCCCGCCTTGGCTCTGGCCCTGCGCGGGGGTTTGTCGTCTGGGTGCCGTCGACGGGCTCGCCACGGACCGCTACGGACCGGGGTGATGTCCCCTCTCCACGCCGAGCGGGCCGCGGACGGTGGACGCCGGGTCCGACGGGCCCCCCGCACGCTGCGCAACCGCATCCTGGCGGCCTTTGTGCTGGCGCTGGCCGCCTCGTCGGGGGCGCTCGGCTACGGCTTGGTCCAGCTTCGCGACATTGGGTCAGCATTGACCATTCTCGACCGGGGCTACCTGCCGCTGGCTGGGGTGGCAGCCCGCATGGAAGCGGTCACCCGCCAGCTGGACCGAGAGCACGACCGGCTGGCCCGGGAAGCGCCGGGGCCGCTGGCGGGGCACCGGGCCAACGCCGCGCTGTTCAACGCCAGCCTCACCGATGCGCTCGCCGACGGGGATCGCACGGCTCAGTCAGTTCTCGACGAGGTGCGAGACTCGGACGAGCGGCAAGCCGTCGAGATGATGGCCCAGCTCTTGGGCGAGATCGGCACGGCCCAGATCGAGTACGAGCTGGCCTTCCGGGCGTGGCTGGCGGCGGCCGAGAACGGCGGTGAGCAGCTGCCGTCCCGCCTGGCCGAGCTCGACACCCGGCGCACGCGCTTGCTGCTGACGGTCGGCCACTTCGGTCAGCTGGTGGCCGGTCGCATCAGCATGGTCAGCAAGCGCACGGCCCAAGCCCAGACCCGGGCGTTTGCGGTGAGTGGTGCCTTGAGCTTGCTGGCGGTGCTCCTGTCGGCCTTGCTCGCGGCGGCGGCCCTGCTGAGCTTGCGGCCCATCGGCGACCTCACTGAGCAAGTCCAGCGCCTGGCTGCGGGCGATCGACCCGGCCGCCTCGCTGCTGAAGGCAATGACGAGGTGGCCGTGCTGGCGCGGGAGTTCGACGCGATGGTCGCGGCGGTGGCCGAGCGGGACCGACGCCTCAAAGAGCGGGCCGAGGCCCTGGATCGGCTGAGATTGCGGCTTCAGCGGGTGCTCGACACCATCCACGTCGGCATTGTGGTCGTGGAGCACGGGCATGCTGCGGTGGCCAACCCGGCCGCTGAGCGCATGTGGGGGGCCACGCCGGGCAAGCCCCTGCCGCCTTGGATGGCGTCATTGTCCGGCGGACGGCACGAGGCGGTCCCCTGGGAGAACCACCAGTATGACCTGGAGATCGTGCCGTTCGGCACCCGGGGCGCGCTGGTGGTCGGCGAAGAGGTCACCCAGCGCTTGCGGGATCGCGAGCGACTGGCCCGCAGTGAGCGCTTGGCCATCGTCGGCCAGATGCTCGCCCAGATCACCCACGAGGTGCGCAACCCACTCAATGCGATGAGCTTGAATGCGGAGCTGTTGTCCGATGAGCTGGAGGACGAAGAGCACCGCGACATGCTGGCCACAATCAACCAGGAGATCCGCCGGCTGGAGACCCTGACCGGCCGCTACCTGGAGCTGGCGCGGGGACGGCGGGCGGAGCTCGTTGCCGCGGATCCGGTGGCGCTGATTCGCGGTGTGGTGCGGGTGGAAGAAGAAGTGCTGCGGCGGGCCGGCGTGCATGTGGACGTCGAGGGGCTGCCCTTTGTGCGCGAATTTGATGTCGACACCGTGCGCCGCGCGTTGCGCAACTTGCTGCGCAACGCGGTGGAGGCGGGGGCCCACCGGGTGGGCATCTCGGCGGAGCTGCAGAGCGGCGGACGGGACGAGGACATGCTGGAGATCAGGGTGTTCGACGATGGCCCGGGCATGGATGCCGACGAGGCGCGGCGGGCCTTCGACCCCTTCTTCACGACCAAGGCCCAGGGCACCGGGCTCGGGCTGGCCATCAGCCGCCAGGAGCTCGAAGACGTCGGAGGCAGCTTGTCGTGCGTCATTCCGCCGGAGGGCGGCACGCTCTTCACGATGGTGCTGCCAGCGGTGCGGGCCTGACCACGAGGTGGACCTCGTGGCGCCCATTGTCTCGCCACGCGGCGCTGCGGTGGAGCACGAGCATGCCGGCGCAGAGGGCATCGACGGCGTCGTCGTCCACCAGGAAGCGGGCGGAGGGCCGGGCGTGGCGCTCCAGGTTGGTGGTGCTGGGCTGCACGAAGATGATGATGCCATCGGGTTTCAGGTGCACACGGAGGCGCTGCAAGAGGCCCGGCTGGAAATAGTTGGCGCTGACGATGGCGTCGAAGGCATCGCCGGGGGGAAGGGCACCGGTCTGCAGATCGAGCAGGGTGCACACCACCGCCAAGCCCTCCGCTTCGGCTGCCTGGGCGAGCTGGTCCAGCGCGACATCGCTGGCATCGACGGCCGTGACGTTCAGGCCCCTGCGGGCAAGGGGCAAGGTGTCCCGCCCGCTTCCCGATGCCAACTCCAGCACCCGCGCACCTGCCGAGAGTGGCGTGGTGTGGGCCATGATCAATGGCGTGGGGGCGTCGACAGTGCCCGTGCGGCGGGCCCAGCGGGGGTTCCATCGGGCGGCGGCGCTCTGTTCATCCATCGGCCATTCCTCCGCCAGACATCACTGGCCGGGCGGCAGTGATAGCGTGGGCCGCATGACAAGTCTGGGTCCCATCGAGCTTGCCACCATCGGGGTGGGCGTGCTCACCGTGGTCGGCGCCATCATCGCGCTTCTCTCCCGTCGCCGTGGCCGAAGGTCCCTGGCGATGGTGGAAGTGGACGAGGTCGGTCGCCTCAAAGAGCTGGCGGACCAGCTCGCTGAAGTGGAGCAAGAGCTGGTCGCGGCGGGCCAGTCGCTGGGCCGGGTGCGCCGCTTCTTGTCTGAACAAGGCCCGGCCGATGAGATCACGGCGGATCTCAAAGACGCCCTGGCGGGGGTCTGGCTGCGTCGACACGACGTCCAGGGCCGGCTGCGCTTGGCGGCCCTGCGACGACGGGTGCCCGTGCCCCCCGAGGGTCACCGTCTGGTGACACCGACCGATGTGCACGGGGCCAGCGACGTGGCGACCGAGCTCGTCGAGCTGGCGACGGCGTACCGGCTGCTGGCGTCACGGGCGGAAGACAGCGCCCGGATGTTGCGCCAGATGCTTCCGGCAGACGATGTGAATGCCCGCTGGGTGGGCGATGCCGTCGAAGCCGCCGAAGCGTGGCGCGCCGCTCAGGTCGAGGACATCCTCCGCTTTGCGGGTCGGATGGGGCTGCTCGCGACCCGGCTGGAAGAGGCCGGCGTGGTGGTGGAAGGGGTGCTGACGGCCCTTGGCGCCGACGACGGCTTGGAAGAAGACCTCGCGCCCCTCGACAGCGAGCGGGCGCACGGGTTGATCCGCCTGGGCCTCGAAGACCGGCGGGCCCGGGAGCTGACCGAGGACGGCCGGGTGGAGGCCGATCTGGAAAAGGCGATGGAACGGGGCCGCAAGCTGGTCTCGGATGCTCGGGAGCTCGCGCGCCGGGCCGCGACCCGGGGTGGGCCCCGCTCCGCATAGTTGAGACAACCTGTCATTGTGCTTGACTAGTTGTCAGTCTGTGACAAGATGACCTTGCCCTCCTCCGAGTTGTGGGGTGGGCTGGAGGTCCGGTGTCCCATCGCGTGCTCGTCGTGGACGATGAAGCGGCCAATCGCAAAGTGCTGGAGCGCATCCTCGTGCGGGAGGGGCTCGATGTGCTCCATGCCGCCGATGGGCGGGAGGCGGTCACCGTGCTGCGCGGGTCCACACCCGACCTGATGCTCACCGACCTCAAGATGCCCGGGATGAGCGGTCTGGAGCTGATGCGGGTGGCGCGCACCCTCGACCCAGACCTGGAAGTCATCGTGATGACCGCCTTCGGCACGGTCGAGACTGCCGTCGAGGCGATGAAGGAGGGGGCCTGGGACTTTGTCACGAAGCCCCTGCGCCGCGCCGAGATCGTCAAGGCGGTGCGCAAGGCCCTCGAAAAGCGACTGCTGGTGCGGGAAAACCGTCAGCTCCGCGACGAGCTGGCTCGGGTTCTGCCCGACGAGATCGTGGGTCGGTCCGGCGCCATGCGTAGTCTGCTCGAAGAAGGCCGCCAGGTCGCAGACTCGGAGGCCTCCTTGCTCATCACGGGCGAGAGCGGCACCGGCAAGGGACGGCTGGCGCGCTGGCTGCACCGGGCGTCCCCCCGTCGGGACCACGCGCTGGTCACCGTCAACTGTGGTGCCCTGCCCGAGGCCCTTCTGGAGAGTGAGCTGTTCGGCCATGAGTCTGGCGCGTTCACCGGTGCCACCGCCCGAAAGCAGGGCCGCTTCGACCTCGCCCAGGGCGGCACGCTGTTCCTCGACGAGGTGACCGAGATGAGCCCCCAAGTCCAGGTCAAGCTGCTGCGGGTGCTGCAAGACGGCGAGTACGAGCGGGTCGGCGGCACCCGCACCCTGCAAGCAGACGTGCGCATCATCGCGGCGTCCAACCGCGATCCCGAGCGGGCGATCCAAGAGGGCCGCCTTCGCGAAGACCTCTTCTACCGCCTCAATGTCATCCGCCTCGCGTGCCCCCCACTGCGGGACCGGGCCGACGACGTGCCCCTGCTCGCCCACCACTTCTTGGAGCACTACGCCCGCCGCAACCGCCGGGACATCTCGGGCTTCGACGCCGATGCCTTGGCTGCACTCAGCTCCTGGGCCTGGCCGGGCAACGTGCGAGAACTCGAGAATGCCGTTGAGCGGGCCGTTGTCTTGTGTCGCGGGGGCGTGATCGAGCTGTCCCACCTGCCCCCTGCGCTGCGCCAGCACCGGGCACCTCCCGATGTGCTCAGCTTCGCCGTGGGCACCCCCATCAAGACCATGGAGCGCAGCATGATCGAGGCGACTATGGCCCAAGTGGATGGTGACAAAGCCCTTGCTGCGCAGCTTCTCGGTATCACTGCCCGCACCATCTATCGCCGTGAGGCCGAGTGGCGCGAAGAGGACGGTGAGGCCTGAGCGGCGCTGGCCCTACTCTTCAGCTGTGGCTGGGCTGGACCAGGTTCGTGTGGCGATCCACACCCCACCGGCGAACAGCACCATCGACCCCCATTGGGCGGGCGTCATGCCGATCCAGCGCACGTCGGCGCCCCGCAAGTCCGTGTTTCGCAGGAACTCCAAGCCGAACCGCGCGGGGAAGTACATCGCGCACCACAGCGCCAGGAAGAAGCCCGGCTGCACCCGTCGTTTGCGCAGGGCGTAGAACGTCGCCGCAATGACCGCGGTCCACATTGCCTCGTAGAGCCCGAGGTCGTGCCGGGGTCCGCCATAGGAGCTGGCGGGAAAGTTGACCGCCAGGGCAAACTCCGACACCTTGCCGACGTGGTCGTGGGCCGAAAAGCAACCCAAGCGGCCAAAGGTCCACGCGAACGGAAACCCAAAGACCAGCGCATCGGCATGGGGCCAGAACCCCCGCTCGCGGGCCATCCACTCCACCACATTGCGCACCACGCCTTCTTTCCCAGCGGCCTGCATCCGGTCCCGGGTGGGGCCGAGCCAGCGGGGGAAGGCCACAAACAACAGCACCGCGCCCACCACCGCGCCCAAGAAGCCGCCGGTGCTGGAGAAGCCCGCCCAGACCTTGATGAGGGCCATCACGCCCTGCTCTTCGAGCTGTTGGGGGTTGTAGGCGAGCACATGGACCAAGTGGCCCACCACAAAGCCCATGCCAACGACAAACACGGCGCTGTCGACCACGTCGCGGACTTGCAGCCCTTGCTTGATGCCCCGGGCCCGGGAGATCTCCAAGCCGATGATGAACCCGAGGCTCACGAGCAGCGCCCACGAGTCGAGGACGACCGGGCCCAGCTCCCAGATGAAGGGCGGGTAGTACGGGATGAGGCCGATCATCAAGTTGCACTCCAGGGCGAAGCTGCGCGGCGATGGGCCCTAATCGAGCCAGCTCAGACCCGCGCCCTGCAAAGCCGCGGGTTAGCGGGTGCGCGAGTTCCTGGAGGTCCCGTGGCCGTCGTCACTGCCGACATCCTCGTCGAGGGCATCCGCCGCGACGCGGTCTTCGATTGGCTCGCCAATCCCGCCCATCACCGCCAGATTGTCGAGGGGGCCTTCGATGGCCTGGAAGAGGACGGTCCGGGTGCCTTTCGCCTGCAAGTGCGCACCCCGCCCCGCACCCGGTTGCTGGAGTACACCTTCGATCGGGTGGACGACAGCCACGGTGGGCGCCGGGTGCATGTCACCACGGGCGGCAAGCGCTTCCGGGGCAAGCTCAGCTACAGCCTGCGCACGATGAAGCCGAGCACCAACACGCTCGTGACCATGCACATGGACTTCGACCCCGGCTCCATGCTGGGCCAGATGCTCGTGGGCATGGGCATCAGCGACGGGCTCCACCGTGCGTTCAAGGCCTCCTTGGCCAACCTGGCCCGGGCTCTGCCCCGCGACTGAGCGTGCGAGGGGCACCGACGTCGACACCGCCATCGCGCGGCCCGTCAGCAAGTCCTGGCCAAGCGCCCGCCGGATTGGCGTAGACTGGGGGCGTCGAGGACGCCATGCACCATCGCTCGCTTGTCTTGCTCCCTGTCCTGCTCGCTTGGGGCTGTGGCATCCAGAATTTCGATGAGTTCCTTGTCGACTCGGGCACCAAAGAAGGGGTCCGCGCCAACGGGGACGGGGGTGGCGGTGATGGGGCCGAGGTCGACTCCGGGCTCGCCGGGGGCAGCGACGGCGATGCCCCATGTCCGGATGCCGATGCCGACGGTGTCGACTCGTGCTCCGGCGACTGCGATGATGCTGATGCTGACGCCTTTCCCGGGGCTGCCGAGCTGGACGATGCATCCGCGTGCATGCGGGACGCCGATGGGGATGGCTGGGGCGATGCGACGGTCACAGGAGATGTGGTGCCCGGCACCGACTGCAATGACGACGACCCCGATCTGGATCCGGTGGATGCCGACGGGGACGGGGCGAGCCCCTGCGGTGGCGACTGCAACGACGACGATCCCCTCACCGGGGCCGGTCTCGCGTGGAGGGACGACGCGACGGCCTGCATGACCGATGCCGACGGCGATGGCTGGGGCGCATCCGCCGTGGTGCCGCCTGTGGTCGCGGGCTTGGACTGTGACGACACCAACGCCGCCCGCAACCCCGATGCGACCGAGGTGCCCTTCGACTCAGTCGACACCGACTGCGACGGGGAAGACGGGGGCTTCACGACGTCGGCCAGCGGCGGGGGCGGCAGCGGCTACAGCATCTATGACTACGAGACCACCCTCTCCAGTGCGAACGTGTCGAGCTGTCCAACGGTCTACGATGTGACCGTGGCGCTCAACATCACCCACACCTACATCGGCGACTTGCAGGTCATCCTGCGCGCGCCCTCGGGCGCCCAAGTGGTGCTCCACGACCGCACCGGCGGCTCCACCGACAACATCTCGGGCACCTATGGCAGCTCGGGCGGCACCCTCTCGGCCGCCGGCAGCATGGCCTCGTTTCTGGGGGGCACCGGCAGCGGCATCTGGCAGCTCAGCGTCTATGACGGCGCCGGCTCGGACCAGGGCCAGATCAGCTCATGGAGCGTCAGCCTCTCCTGCTTGTGAGGTCGGCGATGTGCGCGGTGGGGGCGGCGGTGCACCGAGCAGCTCCTCGACCAAGTGGGGCGCGCCGTCGACCGACTCCAGCATCCACAGCAGGTAGCGCACGTCCACGTGGATGGACCGGGTGCGCTCGGGATCGAAGGCCCAGTCCGCGCTCATGGCTTCCCAGACGCCGTCGAAGATGAGCCCGATGAACTCTCCCTTCGCGTTGAGGGTGGCGGAGCCGGAGTTGCCTCCAGTGGTGTCGAGTGTGGTGAGAAAGTCCACTGGCAGGTCATTCATGCCTGCATCTGCCCACCGGCTCTCCGCCGCGGTCGGCAGGGCGGCCACCACGTCTTCGGGCGCGTCAAAGGGTGCCGGACCGACCTTCGCCAGCGCGCCCGCTGCCCGCGTGAACGGCGTGGCGACAAGGCCGTCCTGTGGCGAGTATCCGGCGATGTGGCCCGCCGTGATGCGCAGGGTGCGGTTGGCATCGTAGTAGCGAGGCCCAAGGCCCGACTCGCGCAGGGCCACGAGGCGCAAGGGGGCCAGCCGGCCGACCGTGCCCGAGTCGCCCTCATTGCGGGAGCGAATGCGGGCTTGCCAGGTGTCGACCGCGATGGCGAGCTGGACCCACGGATCGGTGCTGGCCTTGAGGGCGCGTTGGTCAGCCTTCAGCAAGGCCAGCCGTCCGTCGAGGCTCGCCAAGCCGCCCTCGGCAGTGGCTGCGGTCATTAGTGCTTTCACTGATGCTTCAATGGACCCGTGGCTGGCGACCCAGGCGTCCACCTCCGGCACGGCTGCGGCCCCCTCCAGCTCCAGCACCCGGCGCAGGGTGTAGAACAACAGGGCCTTCTCGGCGGGCAACCACAGCGCTTGCGCCACCTGCTCCATGTGGTGCTGGTGGCGCTCCAGGTCTCGCTCGTGGTAGCCGGCATCCCGCTCGGCGTCGGGCTTCTGGGCCTCGCTCGCCAGCCGCCAAGCCCGCATCGCCACGTCCAGCAGGTCACTGCCCCGCATCAGCCAGCTCACCAGCGTCTCCGACTCCCACGTGCTCTGCTTCACGGCTTCGATGCGGGAGAGCTCCGCCAGGGCCGGCAGCACCACCTTGGCCCGCTTGCGGTCCTTCGCCACCCACGCCCGCAGCGCGTCTTCTTGGGCCAGCCGCTGGCCGTGCACGTCCTTGCGGCCAAAGTTGTCGAGCATGCCCCGGGACAGCTTGCTGCCATTCTCCAGGGTGGCAATGGGGCGGGCCAGCCGAGCACGGGCGTCGTCGCTCTTGGCGGACTCTTCGCGCAGAATCGCGAGAATCTCGTCCTGCAGACCAATCCGGAAGGGGTAGCTCGTGTCTTGGGCGAACTTGAGCGCGGACGCGGTGGACGTGCGGCTGGTGCGGCCGGGGTAGCCCGCGACCATCACAAAGTCGCCTTCGTGGATGCCGTCGGCGTTGACGCGGAGCCAGTGTTGGGGGCGGTGGGGCACGTTGTCATCGGCCGGTGCGACGCTGCTGCCATCCGGTGCCACCCACGCCCGCAGCAGCGCAAAGTCGCCGGCATGGCGGGGCCACATCCAGTTGTCGGTGTCTCCGCCGAAGTCGCCCACCCGGCCGCCGGGGGCGTAGGCGAGGCGCAGGTCCTGGATCTGGGTGTAGGTCTGCATGCGGTAGTGGGCGCCGCTGTCGAAGGCGCTCACCCGGCACATCCGGTCCTTGCGGTCGTCCTCGCAGGCGGTCACCAGTCGGTGCTTGTTTTTGTCGATAATGCCCTTGCGGTCAGTGTCTTGGGTGGACTTGCCTATGCCCGCGAGCACGTCTGCGGTCACGTCCCGGTCGGCTTCGAGGATCCACACATACGCCCCTGCGCCCGCGGGCAGCTCTTGGTCCCGGGACATCGCCGTGAAGCCCTCGCGGGTGAGGTCCTGCTCGCCGGTGGAGTTCTGCTGCAAGAACCGCATGACGCAGTGGTGGTTGGTGGCGATGAGGCCCTCGGGGCTCACGAAGGCGCCAGAGCATCCGCCAAACATCACCACGGCGCCGAGCACCGGGCCTTGGGGGTCGGCCAACACGGTCGGATCGACGGCCAGGCCCATGTCCCTGAGCTCGGCGGCCACGTCGGGGATCTGCTCCGGCAGCCACATGCCTTCGTCGGCCAGCGCGGCGGTCGACAGCGCAGAGCTGGCGGCGATGGACAGGAGCAGACGGTGCATGGGGTCTCCGGCGACACAGGGGCGCGGAATCCTACCGGATGGCCTTGCGGGTTCCCAGGCTTGGAGGCACGCTGGGTTGCTTTCCGCACCCACGAGTGTTGCTGCGGTGGGCTCCACAACCCGCGGCACCGCCCGATCCACGTGGGTTGCCTCGAACACTGCACCGGCGAGAAGACCTCATGGCAGCGCGACTCTGGACACTCCTGGCACTTGGTCTTGTCATCGGCTGCGATGCGGGTGACGACAAAGACGGTGCATCCGGCGATGACGGTGACATCCAAGACGAGGGAGGGGTCGGCGGCGGGACCGATGGCGGAGGCGGCGCCGATGGCGGAGATGGTGCGGATGGGGGCGACGGCGCCGATGGGGGCGGTGGCACCGACGGCTCCGACGGCGGGGATGGTGATGACGGCGAGGATGACGGCGAGGATGACGGCGGCACCACGGGCAGTGGGGACGGCATCGAGCCTGAGCCCGCCCCGCCGCCCACGTCGCCCGACGAGGTGGAGTGTGAGGACGACATCTCCCTCCAAGCTCAGGTGCTCGATGGGTCGGGACGATGCACAGACGACTGTGACGGCGAGCACGTCTGGTTTGCCGCGCTCGCCCACAATCCTTGCCTCTTCGACCTCGAGATCGCTGTCTATGACGGTCTTCTCATCGGTAGTTTGTCGGCCTCGAACGCCGACTCGGGCGAGGGCTTTGGCTCGGCGGGGGGCAGCACTGGGGAGGTCATCACCCTCCACCTTGGGCCGGGCGAGTCCATCGTGAACACCGAGTATCTGGGCCGCATGAGCCGTGGACACTGGTCCGGCGAGCTCGTGTTCAAGGACCTCGACGCCACCCGCCGCCCGCTGGACTTTGTGGTCCACTGAGCCCAGCCCACTGAGCCCAGCCCACTGAGCCCAGCCCACGGCGACCCAAGACGGCGACGGCCCGACAGATGATGCCGGGCCGTCTTTGATCTGAACCGTGTGTTGGTGGGGCTACTCGCCCTTGCACTTGGTGGCGAGCTGGGCCGCGATGAGGGCCTGAACCTCGGAGCAGTGCTCCGTCGTCAGCAGGGGCACCTTCGCGGGGAACTTGCACTTGGTCGCGGGCAGGTTGCGCCGCACCAGCTCCTCGGCACGGCTGTAGATCAGCACCGTGTCGGCATCCGCGCGGTCTTTGGACTTGCTCGTGTCGCCGGGGAAGGCGTCGATGGGGTCCTCCGCCGGGTCCCAGGAGTCGAAGTGGTTGAACGACACCGTCGTGCCGGCCGCCGTGGCTTCCCACTTCGTGCGCCCGATGAACTTGCCCTTCTTCGTGACCTCGACGCCCATGCTGGTCGGCTTGATGGTCTCGCCCTTGAACGGGCCGTCCATCATCACAAACTCATCGCCTCGAACATCGGCCACCAGGCGGGTGCTGTCGCCCTTGTCGGGGTTTAGCGACCACACTTGGCACATCTTCGACTCGAACGCGAAGGTGGTGATGTCTTGGAAGCGGCTCTCAAAGATGATGGAGCCGCCCTCTTCGCACGCCCGCTCATAGCCGTATCCGCAAGAATCCTTGTATGCCTGAATGGCGAGCTTGAAGTCCTTCTCGGCGCCTTCACCGGTCTGGTAGACCTTGGCCATCTCGTAGCAAGCCATGCCCGATTCCTGCAGACACGCATCGGTGTAGTACTGCACGGCCTTCATGGGGTCCTTCGAGACGCCCTTGCCACTCTGGTACATCGCGCCGACCTTCGTGCAGGCCTCGGCGTCCTTGCCGGCACAGCCCTTGTCCAGCAGTTCCGCGGCCTTCGACATGTTCTTCTCGACGCCGTCGCCGAGCATGTAGGCCGTGGCGAGCTTGGAGCAGCTGGCGCCATGGCCGGTGTCGCACGCTTGCTCAAAGAGAGCGCCCGACTTGCCGGGGTCGAGGGACACGCCCTTGCCGACCTGGTAGAGCTTGGCGAGGTGGAAGCAGCCGCGGCCGAGCCCGCCGTCACACGAGCCCTTGTAGAGGGTCGATGCCTTCGACAGGTTCATCTCGACGCCATTGCCGGACTCGAAGAGCTGGCCGAGCACGTCGCACGCATCCCCGACGCCGCCGTCGCACGCCCGCTGGATGAAGCTCACGCCCATGGCGGCGTCCTTGGGAACCCCCTTGCCGCGCAAGTAGAGCTTGCCGAGACGGGTGCAGGCATCGGTGTTCCCGATGTTGCATGCCCGCTCATAGATGCCGGCTGCGGTCTGGGCGTCGCCGCCTTCGGCCTTGCCGCTCTCGTACATGGTCGCGAGGCCGAAGCAGCCCAGGATGTCGCCCTTGTCGCACGCCTGTTTGTAGAGGCCCTCGGCCACCGTCAGGTTGCGGGGCATGTAGCGGCCTTCTTCATAGACCCGGCCCAGGTGGTAGCAGCCGGTGGTGAAGCCGCCGTCATTGCACGCCTCGCCGTAGACCTTGGCCGACGCTTCGGGGTTCCGGGGAAGGCCCTTGCCTTGCTCCTGAAGGACTGCCAGCTGCACACATGCGTGGGGCACATCACCCTGGCAAGCCGTGCGGTAGTAGCTGACGGCCTTGTCGATCACCGAGGCCGTGCCCCAGCCGTTCTCGTACATCTGGCCCGCGAGGTAGCAGCCGTACGGGTCTTTGGCCTTGCAGCCCTCCACAACCCGCTTGAGTGCGAGCTTGTGGTCCTTCTTGACCCCGACGCCCCACAGGTGCATCTCGCCCACGCCCGTGCAGCCGGCCGCGTAGAGCTTCTCGGTGCACGCCCGGGAGAAGTACTTGTACCCAGCCGCCGCATCCGTGGGGTTGAGCTGGCCGAGCTCGTCCCGGGTCAGCGACCAACCGAGCACAACACAGGCTTGGGGGTCGGACGGACAGCGAGACTTGAAGAACTCGGCTGCCTTCTGGAGGTCGCCGCCTTTGTCTTTGTCGAACCACTTGGCGTAGCTGCACGCCGAGCTGGACTTGGCATTGCAGGCTTGGTCGTACAAGCGGGCCAGCTTGGCACCCTGGTGCTCAATGCCCGGGTAGGCCATGTCCTGACGCAGGGCGTTGAGGTTGGCCACGCGACCCGCGTATGAGTCGGGCCAAGCGGCCAGCGCGGCACCGCCAAGGACCAGCGCGGCGATGGCGGTCGCCCACACGGACACGGCTGTGAGACGGGACTGGGACATGAACACTCCAACAAAGCCGGTGGTGGCTTGCTTCTGATCCCGCTGGGAGGGGACCGAAGACCGGGGACCGACGGAAGGCGGGAGCCTACCATGTGCCGGTCAGCGGGTGCCTTGCTGCATCCAGCACGCCGGGGGCTGCGCGTGGGCATCGTGCTGATGATCGCGTAGACATCCCGTGACAGGTCCTGAGGGCGAGCGGGCCTGGATCAGCGCTCAGGCCCCTTCGGCTTGCCAGTCGTCCAGGGCAAAGAGCTGCACGTTGACCACCGCGACGACGTCCCCCGGTTGGGACTCCGCCACGATCGACCGCATGGACCGGAAGTAGTCGAGGTGGGCCTGGCGGATGCGCTCAAAGTCGGCGCGGCTGACGGTGAACACGTTGTAGGAGAACTGTCCCGGGCTGCCGGCCGCGACCCGCTGGGCCCCCACTTGGGTCCAGTGGGACTTGAGCCGCCGACCGACCTCCGGGTGTCGCCGGGTGTCCACTGCAAACGTGTCGGTGCGGAAGTGGGTGCCGGTCCACTCGATGCGGCCAGTCTCTCTGAGAAAGGCGATACAGCGGGCTTCTTCGTCAACTTCGATGCCCAGCCGTTTGGCGATCCAGCCCGGCTCGTGGGCCGGCAGCGATGTGTAGTCGTGCAGCTCCAGCGCACGGACGACGGCTTGGGTCCACGGCACCTCAAAGGCCCCCCGCCGGCGGGACTCCAGGCGCTCCCAGGTGGCCGTGATGCTTGGGAGCTGGTGGGGATCGACCAGCGCGGCGAGAAAGTCGACGAGGCGCAGCGATGCCGCCTCGATGAGGCGCAGAAAGTCCGGCACCCGGGGTTGGGTGGACGCCGACAGCCAGCGGGAGACCGAGTAGCGGGAGAGCCCCGCGTGGCGGGCGAGGTCGGTGATGGACGTCGAGCCGCGCAGGTCGTCGAGGAAGCGGGCCACCCCCTCCGGGCGGTCCGGCGAGACCTCGTCCAGCCAAGCCGGCCGCGCCCCATAGAACTGGGTCATGCTGTCGGCGACCTGGATGTGGGTGCGGCCGCAGGCGCGCAGCATCTCGGCAGCGGTGGGCCAGCGCCGTCCCGCTTCCCACGCATACGCAACATTACTAGAGTAGCCAAGGCGCCGGGACCAAGCGAGCTGGCTGCGGCTGCCCCGAAGCGCCGCGAGCAGCTCGCGGCTGATCTTCTCGTAGTCCAAGGTCTGGCCAGGGCCCTCGAAAGGGTCGATCGGGGCGGGCATCTGACTCCTCTGGGGGACCGGTGGGGTCCTTGGCGGAACTGCACAGGGGGCGGGCACCTGGGGACAATGTGTGCAGCATCGCACAAGACGGTGGACCCCGCGCAGGTTGCCGGTGGGTTGTGGGTGGGGCACGATGCCGGACGGAGGTGCGCATGCGGGCAGGACGCAGGGGTCGGGTGTCGGCCGCTGGCGGCTGCAGCAGGGCTGCGTCAGGGGCGCGTGCAGGGTCGAGACCAAGCTGGCTCGGCCTCGCGGTGGTGTGGGTTGGCTGCGTGGCCGATCCGGACCCTGGCGGGCAAGAGGGCGAAGAAGCCCCGTCTGAAGAGACCGGCACGGAACATGGCGGCGGGGACGGGGGTGGCGACGGCGACGGCGGCGCCGACGACCTGGACAGCTTGAGCTCCTGGGTGGGGGAGCTGGTGCACGAGCGCGGCGGAGGCCGAGGCCCGGGCGTCCGAGAGTGTGTGCTGGTGTGGCAGAGCCAAGGTCGGCCGAGCGACGCAGACTGCGCGGACTGTGTGTTTGTCTTCGCCGTGGACGATGTGCTCGATGACACGCGGAGCACCGGCGTGGACCAGTGTGCCGACGAGCCCCGAGAGCTCAGCCGCAACTTGGGCTTCGTCGAGGACTACCTCGGCTATGGACCGGCCTTGTTCAGTGTCGACTCGCCAAGCTGGGGCACCTACCTCATCGCGCCCGCCCGCTTCAGCGACCACGTGCTGACTTGGTCGTATGGCTACGCCGATCTCGAGATCTATGGGGGGTATTCCTCATATTACTACACGTGGCACTGGGAAGGCCGGGCCGTCCTGGATGGGGACTGAGCCAGCCTTGAGGGATCAGCCTTCAGGAGGCTCGTCGCCCGTCGGTTCAGCCCCCGGGGGCTTCCCCAGCTTGCTGCGCAGCCAGCGCCGCCCTTGCTGCATCGCCTCGGGCCCCAGCAGGGCCCCGCCCAAGAAGAACGCCGCGTACGAGCCGCCATAGAGGATGACGGCAGCAACGAGGCGGCTCTGGGCGGATCCCGGAAGGAACGGGACCACAAACACGGCGATCCAGAGCGCACCGCTCACCACCATGGCCAGCACGCCCCACTGTCGGTTCTCCACGTTGGGTGTCCTGGGGTTGGAGGGGCCACGCCCCGGGCTTCAGGCGCGCTGTATCCCAAGACACGGCCGCGGGGACCTGCCCATGGACACGCGGCCTTGTCCGCACCCAGGGCCAGCCAATCCAGTGCCAGATCAGCTTGTGGGCCGCAGGGCTTGATTGGCCCGCCAGCGTTGCCATGCAGTGGTGCAGCCCACGCCATCCCGGCCGCTGCCCACTTGCCCCGGAGTCCACCATGTCCGACGCCCCCGTTCTTGCTTCCCAGATCCGCGATGAGCTCGAAGTCCAAGCTTGGCTGGCCCGTGCCGAGCTGCGCAATCCTTCCCTGCACGACGAGGTCAGCGCGCTGGCCCAGCTTCGGGACGGGTTCCGCGTACAGCTTCACCTCGGCAAGTTGGAAGCCCGGGAAGAGTTCCAAGCTGCCGAAGCCCGCTGGATCGAGCTGAAGTCCCGGGTGGCGATGGCCGGTGAGCCGGTGGTGGAAGACCTGAATGCGCTGATCAAAGACATCCGCGCTGGCTACGCCAAGCTGCGAAGCTGAGCCGTCCCCCACCTTGCCGTGGACGCGGCGGGGTGGGGCTCGACTTTGCGGTGCATCAGGGGGTTGTGGGCCACATCAGATGTTGCCCATCACCCGCTCCCCCATCCATGCTCCGGCGAGCGCCACAACAAAGCTCACCGCGCACGCCACGATGAGCTGGATCCCACCAAAGCTGTAGAACCGCACGGGGGTCATCCACGTCAGTGCACCGATGAACAGCATGCACCCAGCCGCCCCCAGGGCCGGCTCGATGAGCCGCAGCTTGGGCGACACCACCCCGATGGTGAGCCCGCCGATGAAGAACGCCGCCAACTGCAGGCCGTTGCGCAGCAGCATGCCCGTGCCGTCCGAGAGCACCCGGCCCTCCAGCACACGCGCCATGCCCTCGCCCATGGCCAGCTCAAGAACGATGAAGATGACCATGCTGCCGAACACCCAGCGCCACGCAAAGGGTTGGATGTGGGGTTCCAGTGGCGACACGGTCGGACCTCCAAGCTGACAAGCATGGCGCGTGGTGTGTGCGGCACGTCTTGCCGGTCCACCGTACCCAGCCGCGCCTGGGAGTGGCCAACCCAATCCCCGAGGCGGTCGGGGTGTCGGCGACGGGGGGTGGGGGCAATAGAGAGGGGCCGCGCGTCCGGCATGGTTCGCCGGCGCGTCCTGCGTGGAGCCCCCATGGTTGTCCTTCGGGGCCATCGCTACCGCCCCATCGGCACTTGGCAGGGGTTGCCGGTCCTGGCGACGGACTCCACCGACTCGATGCTTCAGGATCGTGCGGTGCTGACCCATCCGGCCGTCTTGAGCACAGGACAGAGCACCGCCCCGGCGTCCGCAGACGGGGACTGGCCAGCGCCGGTGGGCAACGTCTACTTGTGCTTGCCTCGGCCGGGCGCTGCCGCCATTGGGGTGGTCGGTCAGGCGCTGGAGAACTGGCTCACGACCCACGCCCCCGGGGTGCGGTGGACGCCGTCCTGGGAGGGTAACTACGGGGTGTACCGCACCCCCGCGGGGCGCACCTTGGCGGGCGTGCTAGTTGGTCAGGATGCTGTAGGCATCGATGTTCACGTCCGAGGCCGCTACCCGGCCAACAGCGCACACCAAGCCTTGGCCGAGCTGGTCGACACCCTCGGCCCCCTCGACGCGGTGCGGCGGTCCGTCTTGGCGCACCTGTGCTGGCCGGTCCCTCGGC
This sequence comes from Myxococcota bacterium, assembly GCA_942491145.1. GTDB lineage: Bacteria > Myxococcota_A > UBA796 > UBA796 > UBA2385 > CAXQUZ01. The sequence continues at coordinate 299,181 of CALOBC010000040.1, forward strand.
TCGCTCAGCGGTCGCTGTAGGACTTGAAGCGCGTGGCGTCGATGTTGTAGCGGGCCACCCGCAGCCCCATGATGCGCTCGCTGATCTTGAGGTCCCGGGCGGCGGCGGCCCGGTTGCCGTTGTTCGCCTTGAGGGCATCGAGGATCAGGCCCTTCTCGACCACATCCAAGCGCTCGGCGAGGCTGTCCTTGGGGTGGGTGCCGCTGGCGTCGGCGGTCTGCAGAGACGGCGGCAGGTTGTGGCCATGCAACACATCGTCGTGGGTCAACAACACTGCCCGCTCGATGCAGTTCTCCAGCTCGCGCACGTTTCCGGGCCAGTGGTAGCTGGTCAGCATGTCGATGGCGGGCGTGCTGATGCGCCGGACACTGCGGCCGTGAGCCTTGTTGTATGTCCCGATGAAGTGGTCGCTCAGCAGCACGATGTCACCGCCGCGCTCCCGCAGGCTGGGCAGGCGAATGGGGAAGACCGCGATCCGGTAGTAGAGGTCTGCCCGAAAGCTGCCCTCGGCCACCATCTTCTCCAGGTCGCGGGACGTGGCGGCGATGACCCGCACGTCGGCCCGCACGGTCTCGTTGCCGCCGAGGCGCTCAAAGACCCGCTCTTGGAGCACCCGCAGCAGCTTGATCTGGGTGGCCGCTGACAGGTCCCCGATCTCGTCGAGGAAGAGGGTGCCGCCGTGGGCCAGCTCGAAGCGTCCCTTTCGCCGCTGGACGGCCCCGGTGAAGGCCCCCCGCTCGTGGCCAAACAGCTCACTCTCGATGACCCCCTCCGGCAGCGCGGCGCAGTTGACGGCCACCAATGGACCGCGACGCCGGGCGCTGTGGGTGTGCAGGGCGGCCGCCGCCAGCTCCTTGCCGGTGCCACTCTCTCCGGTGAGCAAGGCGGTCGTGGGGGTGTCGGCGACTTGTTGGATCAGGTGGAAGACCCGCCGCATCGCCTTGGACCGGCCGATCATGTTGCCCGGCCGAAACGATGAGTCGTCAGGGACCGTGGCTTGGCCGGCGCCGCGCATCGCAATCTCCCGCTGGACCACAGGCACCAGCAAGCCGCCGCAGATCTCCAGCAGTGCGGCGATCTGGGCCAGCTCGTCGCCGGGCACCGTGGCCCGGTAGGCCGACAGCGTGCCGACCACCCCTGACTCGCCGTGAATGGGCACACACACGAAGCTTCGGTCCACACCTTGGCTCAGCGCGCCGGTGCGGTCCAGGAAGCGGGGCTCGGCTTGGATGCTGGGCACCCGCGCGGTCTTGCCATGCACGACCACCCGGCCGATGACCCCCTCGCCGAAGCGGTACCGACCCCGGCGGACCTCGGCCGGCGTCAGCCCGTGGCCCGCCTCAATGACGATGAGCTCGGCCTTTGCTTGGACCAGGGACAACGCCACACGCTGGAGGCCGGCCTCTTCGCTCAGCATGCGCAGCACCGGCCCGAGCGCTTGGTCCAGATCGCTGGCCCCGTGCAGCATGCGGGCCAAGCGGTGCGCGAGGTCGAACAGCTCGGTGGGCAGCGTTCCTACATTTGCGTATGATTTGCTCGGCAACAGGGCTTCCTCGGGACCAGTGATGGCGGTGGTGCCAGTCGACAATTCGCTGCTAATGAATCATATGACACAAACATACCCTCACGTATGAAAATGCGCGATTCCTACATTTTGGTGGCTCGTGAAATTCGTGCATCACCGTCACCAGCGCAATGTCGGTTTGGCACGTCCCTTGCTACCGGCGTCTCCCTGTTTCCCCCGTTTCTCATCAGGAGTCCCCATCATGACTGTGATCGCCGAATACATCTGGGTCGATGGCACCCGCCCCACCGCCCTCGTCCGCTCGAAGACCAAGATCATGCCCGGTGTCGACCCGGCGACCCTCACACTGGAGGGCTTGCCTAAGTGGGCCTTCGACGGCTCCAGCACCAACCAGGCCGAGGGTGCCGACTCCGACTGCATCTTGGTGCCCGTGGGCCTCGTGGGTGACCCCGTGCGTGGCCAGGGTGCGTTTCTGGTGATGTGTGAGGTCTTCAGCCCCAATGGGGACGCCCACCCGTCCAACAAGCGCGCCGCGCTGCGCAAGCTGATGGAAGGTGTCGCTGCCGCTGAAGAGCCCTGGGTGGCCTTTGAGCAGGAGTACACCTTCTTCGAGGGCAGCCGCCCGCTGGGCTTCCCGGCCGAGCGTCGCTTCCCCGCGCCCCAGGGTCCGTACTACTGCGGCGTCGGCGCCGACGAGGTGTATGGCCGCGAAGTGGTGGAAGAGCACATGGCGGTCTGCCTCGCCGCGGGTGTGGTGCTCACGGGCATCAACGCCGAGGTCATGCCCGGCCAGTGGGAATTTCAGTGCGGGGGGCCCAACATCGACCCGCTGACCGCCTCGGACCACCTGTGGCTGGCCCGCTGGCTGCTGTACCGCGTGGGTGAGGACCACGGCATCTCCGCAACGCTCGACCCCAAGCCGGTTCCCGGTGACTGGAACGGCGCGGGCATGCACACCAACTTCTCCACCGCTGCGATGCGCTCCTCCGGCGGCCAGGCCGTCATCGAAGAAGCCTGCATCGCGCTGGGCAAGAAGCATGCGAAGCACCTGGAGGTGTACGGCGCCAACAACGAGTCCCGCTTGACCGGCGCCCATGAGACCTGCAGCTTCCGCGAGTTCCGCTACGGCATCGCCGATCGCACCGCCTCGATCCGGATTCCCCGCCTCGTGGCCGACGAAGGCCTCGGCTACCTCGAAGATCGCCGCCCCGCGGCAAATGCTGATCCCTACGAGGTCTGCACCGCTCTGCTTCGGACCACCCTCGGTCTGTGGTAGCCAGCCGCTGCGCATGGGCCTGCCGATGGATAGTCGGGGCCCATGCGCGTTCCGTTTCAGAGCCCGTCCGCCTTGTCCGCCCTCTCTGAAGCCGAGCTGCGCCAGCTTGCGGAGGCCGAGGCGGCGATGGTCCTCGCGGGCTCCTACGCCGAGTGGCTGCAAGCCGCCGAAGCCCACGACGCCCTGAGCGGGGGCGCGGCCTGGCGGGCCAGCGATGCCTCGCCCTACTTCGACCCGGACCTGATGCGCCGAGAGACCTCGTCGTTGGCCCGCTTGCGTCGGGAGGGCAACGGCCTGCGCTTGGTGTCGGCGCTGGAACACACGCTGACTCGCCACCGCAATGACGTGGCCGCGGTGGAGCTGTACGAGGGCGCCCTCGCCGGCACCCACCACTGCATCGAGGACTGGCAAGCCGAGGTGGTGGCCGGCCTGGAGTGGCTGGTGACCGCGCCCTTGCCGGGCTTTGACGCCGCCGCCCGCCGGCGGAAATTCACCGATGCGGCCCGGGTCTATGGTCGCTCGGCGCTGATGCTGTCGGGCGGTGCGACTTGGGGCTTCTTCCACCTTGGTGTGGTGCGGGCACTCTTTGAGAATGGCCTGCTACCGGCCATCTTCAGCGGTGCGAGCACGGGTGCCATGGTGGCTTCAGGGGTGTGTGCCCGCAACGATGCCGAGCTGGCGAAGCTGTTTGCCGACCCCGATCTGATGCGCCGCGATGGGCTGCTCTTTGTGGGCCTGCGCAAGGCCTTGCAACAGGGGGCGGCCCTCGACCCGGAACAGCTCAAGGCGGTGCTCGAACACAATGTGGGCCCAGTCACGTTCGCCGAGGCCCATGCCCACTCCGGCCGGGCGGTCAACATCTCGGTCTCCCCGGTGCGTACCCGCCAGAAGCCTCGCCTGCTCAGCCATGTCACTGCGCCCCAAGTGCTCCTCGCGAACGCCGCGCTCGCGTCCAGTGCGCTGCCGGGGCTGTTCCCGGCCGTCACGCTGGAAGCCCGGGACGACAGCGGCCGCTGCTACCCCTACGTGCCGAGCGAGCGGTGGGTGGATGGCTCGCTGACCGAAGACCTGCCGAAGCTGCGGATGGCGCGGCTGCACAACGTCAACCACTTCATTGTCAGCCAGACCAACCCCCACGTGCAGCTCTTCGTCAACCACCACGGCCGGCGCGGGATCATGCCGGCGGTCACGGGCTTGCTCACGTCGGCGGCCCGCTCCCGGGGCCTCTTTGCGGCCGACCTGGCCCGCCGCGCCGCCCGCCCGTCGATGGGGCCCTTGCGCCAGATGGCCGACCGCGCCCACGCCCTCATCGGTCAGGACTACCGTGGCGACATCACCATCCACCCCCGCTTCCGCTGGGAGCTGCTGGCGAAGGTGGTCGTGAACCCCACCCGCGACGATCTCAACGTGTTCATCGCCGAGGGACGCCGGGCGGTGTGGCCTCAGCTGCCCCGGATCGCTGACCAGACCCGCATTGAGCGCACGCTCCAGCGATGTGTGGTGCGGTTGAGCGAGCTGGCTTCAGGCGCGCCAAGCTGAGCGGGCACGCTGGATGGCGTCGACGAAGCCCGCGGGGTCTTCGGGGGTCAGCCGAAGCTGGCGCCAGAATCCTTTGCTCAGGTCGATGGCCACATGCTCGGACAGATCGGCCAGATCGAGCTTCAGCGTGCGCAGGGGCAGGCGCACGCCCCGGTCGGTGCGCAGCACATCCATGAGCACCACCGGCGGCCGGACCGCCACCCCCCGCAGGGTCTCAAACGGAATGACGAAGTTGTGGACCTTGGTGCGCAGTGCGAGGTGGTCGTCGTGCACCTCGTAGGTGGCGCCGAGGCTCAGCAGGCTGGAGGGAGAGGTGTAGCGGGGGGGCATTCTCGACGCTCCGGTCTTCGGGGATGGCCCATATCGCGGTGGGGCCGGCAGCGACGCGCTACACGGGGACATGGCCCGGACCGTTGCCCGAACCGTTGTCTTTCGCACCGCGCTGGTGCTGGGTGGTGCGGTGCTGGCGCTGGGTGTGGGTGAGCTGGCCATGCGCATGGTCCACGACCGCTTGCCGAGCACGGCGGGGCTGGACGGGCTGGATCCCCGGGACCATGGGGAGTTTCAGCGGTGGACCGATCCGGTGCCGGCCCCCGTTGACTGCCGGGCCCCCACGGGCACCCACCGTCCGGCCCACCGCCCGAAGCGGGAACAGCACGGCACGGGTCCATCCCGGTCGCTGTGGGTGGTGGGGGACTCGCTGGTGCAGGGCTGGGGCGTCGCGCCGGGGGCCGCTTGGCCTCAGCTGTTGGCCGAGGGTCTCGCGATCCCGCCGCTGTCCATCTCGCTGACACGCCTGGGCAGCCCCGGTCTGGGCTACTGCGGCTGGCTGGCTGATCTGCACCACGCCCTCGACAGCGCCACCCCCGATCTTGTCGTGATGCAGCTCTTTGCCGATGATCTGGAGCGGCGAGACATGGTGCTCGTGCACGGTCGTGTGGTGGCGATGCCCCAAGCCCCGGTGCTGCGGGCGTCGTGGCTGCTGAACCGGCTGTGGTTTGCGTGGGCGACCCACCGGGGGGGCGCGCTGCCAGAGCGAGACAGCGATGCCGCAGGCCAGGAGCGCTTTGCTTCGGCCATCTCAGCGATGGTGCGCCGACTTGACGACAATGGCGTGTCCTGGGTCATTGTGCTGGTCCCACCGGCGGGCATGGAGCGGTGTGCAAGCCAAGCCCAAGTGTGGGGCGACTGTGACTGGCTTGCCGCCGATCAGGACCTGATGGCGGACCTGCTCAGCACCGCAAACCTGCCCGTTGTGGACCTGCGGGCGCTTTGGTCCACGGTTGATCCCGGCACGCTCCCCGATGAGGAGCACGCATGGACTGAGCGGGGACGGCTGCCCGTCCACCCGGGTCCCGCCGGCCACCGGGCCATCGCGACCGAGGTGGCCGCGCGCGTGACGCTCAGCCCTTGATGAGATCCCTCGTGACAAGCAGCGCTTCGTCCAGCACGGGGTCGATGTTCTCGTCCCACAGGCCCGCCGCCTTGGCTTTGGTCTCGAGGTCTTCCCAGACCTGGCGCTCCGCTTGCCGGCGCTCCAGGCTCAGGCTGAGGGGTGCGTCTTCCCGCTCGTCGCGGAGGGTGCGCACCTCGGCCATCATGGTGAAGCGGGCGTCCGCCTGCACCCGCTTGGCGGACCGCTTGCGGATGCGGTCAATGTCGGCGCCCAGGTCCAACCGGGAGAAGCGCGCCGCCGCCACCTCGTCATACGCCAGTGCATGGGGCAACGAGCCTTCGCCCTGGTTCAGGCCGTCGACGAGGGACGGGATGACCACGTCGGCCTCGACGCCCACTTGCTGGGTGGAGCGGCCGGATACCCGGTAGAACTGGTCGGTGGTGTACTTGAGCGCGCCGGCGATGGTCTCGGGCTGGGAAACCTTGAAGCTGGCGAGGAAGGGGGTCAGGTCCTGGAACTGTTGGACCGTGCCTTTGCCGTGGGTGGACGTGGCGCCGACCACAAGCCCCCGGCCGTAGTCTTGGATGGCCCCGGCGAAGATCTCGGACGCCGAAGCGCTGTAGGGGCTGGTGAGCACCGTGACCGGGGCGTTCCAGGCGGTGCCGGGCACACGGTCCGAGAGCACCTCTACCTTGCCCTCGCGGTCGCGGATCTGGACGACCGGACCCCGGTCGATGAACAGGCCCGTGAGGCTGATGGCTTCGGTCAACAAGCCACCGCCGTTCTTGCGCAGGTCGATGAGGATGGCCTTCACGCCGTCCTTCTCGAAGCCTTCCAAGATGCGAGCGACATCTTCGGTGGTGCTGCGCTGGTCGGCGGAGCGGCTCTTGGCGAAGCCGCGGCTGGCGTAGAAGCTGGGCACGTCGATGACGCCGAGCTTCACGCCGTCGATCTCGTGCACGGTGCCGGAGGCGGCCGCGTCGGCGATGATGACCTTGTCCCGGACGATTTTGACGTCCCGGGTCTCACTGACGTCCGCGGCGTCGGCGGGCACCACAGTGAGCACCACTTCGGTGCCCTTGGCGCCCCGAATGAGCCGCACCACATGGTCGATGCGCATGCCCACGACGTCGACGGTGTCGCCCTTCTGGGAGACGGCGCTGATGCGGTCGCCCGGCTGCAGTGCGCCGCCCTTTTCGGCCGGACCACCGGGCACGAGCGACCGGACCGTGATGTAGTCCTCCTCGCGCACGAGGGTGGCCCCGATGCCTTCGAGGGAGTCCGACATCTCGATGTCGAAGTCTTCCTTGTTGGAGGGCGCGAACCAGCTGGAGTGGGGGTCATAGGCTTGGCCGAGTGAGCCGAGGAAGACTTCCATCACGTCGCTGGTCTCGGTCTCGTCGACATCCCGGCGCAGCCGCTCGAAGCGCTTGGCCAGCTTCTCGTCGGCCTCTTCCACCGACATGCCCTGAAGCACCAACCGCAGCCGTTGTTCGATCACGCGGTCCCGCCACAGCACCTTCTGTTCCGCGTCGTCCACGGCCCACGGGGCTTCGGACCGGTCCGCCACAATCTCGGCATCGCGGAATTGCAGACCGTCCTTGGTGGTGATGAGGCCCTGGGCATAGTCGCAGTACGCAAAGACCCGCTGGCGGTAGCGCTCGTGGATCTCAAATGCGGGGCTCAGATCGGCGGGAATCATTCCCATTGCATCGTCGAGAATGTCCTGGTAGCGGGATATCTCGGCAATGTCTTGGGCGGAGAAGAAGATCCGCGCGGGGTCGAGCGAGCGCAGGTACTGGTTCATCCACTCGCGGCTGGTGCGGTCGTCGAGCTTTTGGCCGCTGTAGTGGAAGTGGTCGAGGCTGTAGGCGACCAATCCGGCGACCACTTCGTGGGGCTTGCCTGCGCTCGGCCCGGGGTCTCCGACGGCGGCACCGCTGAGAAACAGCATGGGGGCCAGGCAGAGGCGTCGGAGCCAGGGGGAGGAGACAGTCATCGTGGTGGCATCCAGAGGGGGGTGGCGGGGTCCAGGCGGCGACGCGGTCCGAGCGGTGGGGGTGTCCAGGTCTTCGGACCGGGGGTGGGGGACTGGAACCGGATGTGCTGGCTACAGCATGCGGCCGGAGGAACCCCCGAAGCGGGCGCGGGCCTCCGCGATCTTGCGCCGAAGCTCCCCTCGGGTGAGCTTGCCATCCGCGAAAGCAGTTTGGAGCGCGGCGATCTCGGCGGCAGCGGGATCTGCGGGAGGCGGGGCGGCGGCCGGGGTGAACTTGGCCGCAGCAGCCGTGGACCGCGTGGCGGGAGGCTCGGCGGACCCGTCAACTTGCGACTTCTCCGGCGGCGTGCCCGAGACGAAGGACTTGGCCCCCTCCGCGAGACGCTCCAGCTGGCCGTCGAGTCCGCCGCCTTCGGTCCAGGCGTCTTTGCTCACCTTGGCGCTGCCCTTGGCGAGGTTGCCCAGTCGATCGAAAAAACTCACGGCGTGCTCCGTTTTGAGGCGGCACTGGCGCCGTTGGGCCCCGCGGCGTCCGGCGGGGGTTCCGGCGCGAGGGGAACCAGACCACCGTCGCGGACGATCTGTTCCGCTGCAGCGGCCGCGTCCGCTTCCATAAAGACGACCCGGACGGCGTCAATCCGATGGTACGCGTTGAACGCTTCTTCTGCGACGACGACGGCGAGGCTAAAGACCACACAGGCGCCCAAAAACAACACGGGGCGCATCCGACGGCGGCGGGTCTCTTCTTTGCGGCCGATGTGGGCAAACATCTGGCCCGGCACAGGCGACGGGAGCGGCGGCCGCGGGGCCTGCCGCGCGTGGGGTCGGGCGAAGAGCTCGGGCGGCCGGGTGCGCATGGCGCCAGTGTAGCCGAGCCGGGGACCTTGTGGGAGCCTGCTGGGGCTCCGTCCATCGGTGGTCGAACCGGCGCTTGCGGTGGGTCAGGCACCGATCTGGCGGGTCTCCAGCTCGTCGTCGTCCACAAACTCGACCTCGCAGGCGATCGCCAAGGTCCCGCTGGCCAAGCCGGACAGGGGCACCAGCTCCGTGGGCGGGTCGCCGCCGCAGTCGTGGAACCCGTCCATCGTCGGGAAGTCCGCGTCCACATCCGCGGTGGTGGGCGCTTCGATGTCCCAGGTCGGCAGGCTGGGCTGCGGCGGGCCACCGGGCAGGGCGTCGGTGTCGGGCTCTTCAGGCTCCTGGGGTGCCCCGAGCTGCGAGAGCGGCGGCGGTGCGGCGGGATCCATCGGCACAGACACCGAGCCCGTGTCGTCGTGGACTTGGACCAGCAGCTCACCGCCGCCGGGCAGGGTCACGACCACGGTGCCGTCTTCGGTGAGGCGGACCGGGGTGTGCACCGACAGTCGAATGCCCAGCTGGGTTCGGGCCGCACGCAGCGCCTCTCTCCAGTCGTTGGCCTCGACAACGGCGCTCGTGCGCACTTCTTGAATCTTCCAGGCTGGCATGCCACCTCCGGGCGGGACATCGGAGTCCGCGCCTACGTGCGGGTACGGCTGCGGGAGGGCCGATGGTGAGGGTGGGGCTGGCAGACCGGACGGCGGGCATTAGTCAGGAGGGGTGGACGAGCATCATCATCACTTCGACACTGTGCTGACCTTCGGCCTTCGCGGTGGGGACGTGGTCTTGGCGGTGCAGGGGACGATCGTGGTCGATGGCATCGGGGACACGCCGCCGACTGCGTGGGTGGTGCCGTGGATCTCGGCGGTGGTGGCCTTTGGTCCGTGGGCCTCCGTCGACGAAGCCCTGGTCTGTGCGGCGCAGTTTGTGTGTTTGCCACCGCTCGCCGGCGCTCGGCTGGCTGTGCGAAGGATCGAGCTTCATCAGGACACTCACCGGGTCACGCTTCAGGTGCCTTGGATGCCCGTGCGCGTCGAGCCCAAGCCGTGGGGACGGGTGGACGTGGTGGCCGAGACCGGTGCGGTGGAGCTGGTGCGGCTGGTGCTGCATCCCGGGGGCCTCCTCCCCAACCATGTGCACCACCGAATGCGGGAAGTGGAGCATGTGCTCGACGACGGCTTGACCGGCTGGGAAGACGGCGGCCCCGACCGGCGGTTGCCACGGGGGCACGAACGTCACTGGTGCCATGGCCAGCCCCATGGCTACCGCAACGACAGCGCCCGCCCGCTCGGGATTCTGTGCCTGGACGCCCCGGGCTTCGACGCCGACGATGAGATCATTTTGCCGAGGATGGCGCCGTGATGAGGATCTTGGTCACTGGTGGAGGGACGGGAATCGGTCGAGGCATCGCAGGTGCGCTGGTGGCGGCGGGCCATGAGGTCGTGCTGTGTGGACGACGGCTTGAACCCCTGGAGCTCGCGGCGGCCCAGCTCGACTGTGAGTTCGTGCAGGGCGATGTGGTTGCCGATCCCGAGGGCATTGTCGCGCGGGCCGGGCCGCTGGACCACCTCATCAACAACGCCGGGGTGTTCCAGCACCAAGGGTGGGCGGACTGGACCGCCGACACCTTCGAGGCGTTGTTCCGAGTGCACGCGGTCGCGCCCGCGCTGCTCGGCCAGGCCTTCGCGCGCCAGCGGGGGCCCGGCGCCGACCGCAGCATTGTGAACATCGGCAGCACACTGTCGGTCCGACCGGTCGTGGGGGCGGGGCCCTACGCGACCGCAAAAGCGGCGATGGCCGGCCTCACCCGCAGCCTCGCGGTGGAGCTCGCGCCCCGCTCCATCCGGGCCAACTGCATCCTTCCGGGGGTGGTGCGCACCGAGATGACCGACGCCCCGCGGGATGGAGACGACCCCGAGGCCCGGCTGCGCGCCCTCGCCGATCTGCACCTGGTGGGGCGGCTGGGCCAACCGGCGGACATCGGGTCGGCCGTGCTGTGGTTGGTCGGTGCCCCTTGGGTGACCGGCGCGGTCATTCCGGTCGATGGGGGCTTGTCGCTCTCCTGATGCCTGCGGCTTCGGCGCACCCCTGCCACTGCGGGTTGGGCCCCCAATGAGGCTTTGCGCCTGACCGACGGTCGGGCCACACTGCTCCACACTCTGGGAGACTTCATGTCCGCGGTCGCATTGGTCTTCTCCGTTCTGGTTGGCCCGGCCCACGCCCAAGAAGCGCCGCCGGTTGTGCTGGGCACCCCCACCCGCGACTATCCCGCGGTGGGCGCCTTTGTCGCCGAGGATGATGGCTACGGTGCGGTGTTCTGCTCGGGCACCGTCATCGAAGATCAGTGGGTGCTCACCGCTGGGCACTGCCAGGTGGCCGCGGAGCTCTACGCCGACGAAGGCTACGACATCTACTTTGTGGTCGGCACCGACGTGGGGACCTCCGCGGGCGTGCGCGACTACGAGCGGGTGGACCGCACGGTGCTCCATCCCGACTATGAGGACGCCCCGTACCTGCTCAACGATGTTGGGCTCGCCCACCTCGAGGGCGCGCTGGACGGCATCGAGCCCATTGAGTTGAATCGGGAAGACCCGGCGACCAACTCATGGACCGGCGACACGCTGAAGTACGTGGGCTGGGGCATCACCGGCGATGGTGAAGTGGACGCGGGCACCAAGCGCTACGCAGACATCGCCATCGAAGCGATCGACTCGTACTTTATCTATGGCTACGACACCGGGGGCCGCAACCTCTGTTCTGGCGACAGCGGTGGCGCGGCGTTGGTGGTGGGGGATGACGGGGTCACGCGGATCGCGGGCGTGAACTCCTTTGTGTATGTCACCGACAGTGTCACCCCCCGGTGCGAGGGGGGGGGCAACGGCGCGGCACGGGTGGACCAATACCTGCAGTGGATCGGCCAACACGCCAAAGACTCGGGCGGTGGCTCCGGCGGTGAGGGCGGGACCACGGCCGGGTCGATGGGCTTGCCCCCCGAAGACAAAGGCGGCTGCGCCTCTGCGACCGTGGGCGCGACGTGGGCGCTCGGAATGCTGGGCGGGATGGGGGTGGCCGGGCGCGCCCGCCGAGAGGACTGAGCGCGCAATGGGGCGGGCCCCGCATCCCGAGGACCGTCAGGGCAGGGGCACCGACACCGCCTGATGCAGCACATCGACGTCGAGGGCGCCCGTGAGGTCTCCGCCGAGGGCTTGCAGACCCGTCGCGGTGGCCCAGGCTGGGGTGGTCTGGGTGTCGACCCAAGTCAAGGCTTGCTCGGCGAGTGATGCCAGGCTGTCGCCGTCGACATCACAGTCCAGCACGGCATCGTAGCCCGCGAGGGTGGTGCCGGCGGCGTGGAACAGTCCCGTGCCCGAGGCGCCGAGCGTGATGAGGCTGGGGTTGGGCACAACGTGGAACGTCTGGCAGACGGCGTCGTCGATCGTCAGCTCGACTTGCACCGGGGCCAGCAGGGTCGCGGGGGAGCCGCCTTGGGTTGCGCCCAGCGTCGCGGTGCCGCCAGCCACGCCCACGATGCGCAGCTCGGTGGTCTGGCCATCGTCCGTGATGCTGAACACAGGGGCGGTGCTCGTGGCGATGTGGAGGGCGGCGTCGAGGGCCAGTCCCGCTGCGGATACCGCGAGAACGCTGTCCACGCCGTCATCTTCAGTGGTCACCGGCTCGGTCGGGGCCACCTTGGCGGCCGTGCCTTCACTGGTGCGATTCAGCGTCAGCCCGCTGGCATCGGCCCCGGCGGTGGTCACTTTGCTCACGCCGGTTAGGTCGGAGTCGAGCGCGGTGGGCAGCCAGCCGGCCCAGTCACACACCGCCGAAGACGCCGCGGGGGGGACCACCTCGGCGTAGACAGGCGACAGCGCGGGCGACTGATCGGCATCGAGGCAGACAAAGGGGTTGGACTGGTCCAGCTCCCAGGTGTGGTCGGCGGCGTCGAAGTCCATGGGGAGCCCGAGGGCACCACACCCGGCAGCGGCCAGGGACGTGTCGCCGAGCACAGCCGTGGCCGTGAGCGCCACCACGGCCGTGCCTCCGTCTTGCAAGGTGATGTGTTGTTCCAGATCCCAGGCCACCCGGGAGCGCTCAAGGTTGACCGCGAGCGCGCCCGTCGAGGGGTCGATCGCCACGTCCAGATCCAGATCGGCCGTGCCGACCGCCACGAGGGACTCGGTCAAGGTCGTGGGCTCGAGGCCCGGGGCCGGTCGTGCCACACACGTGCGCTCCGCGAGCACGCGGTCGGCGGCGGGCGCGAAGTCATCTGGGTTGGCGAAGCGGGCAATGTGGGCGCCGAGGGCATCCAGGGCGTCTCGGTCCACGCGGGTCTGTTCGCTCTGGGACAGCGGGCTGGTGTGGTCCAGCGCTTGGGCAGCCTGGACCAAGACCGCGAGCGTGTCGTCATCGTGGGAGGCCGAGACACTGACAATGGCCCACGGCTCATCGCCCAGGTCGACCTCGGCGACAAAGCGCCCCTCTTCCACGTTGACCGCCACGCCGCCCACCAACACCTCGTCCACAGGGTCGTCGCCTGCTGTGGCCGTGCCACTCACTTCGACCGTGCGGCCTTCGCTGTAGAACGCGGGGCTGTCCACCGTGAGCCGCAGCTCGCTGCCGTCTGTGCCGTCTGTGCCGTCTGTGCCGTCGCTTCCGTCCGGGTTCTCGGCGTCGTCCGGATCGGGATCTCCGTCGGATCGCACGTCGGCTGATCCACCGGGCTTTTCCCGGATGTCGCTCTTGCAGCCGGCAGTGCTGGCGAGTGCGGCCAACAGGACGATCTCAATGCGTGGAATGGCGCTCGAGCGCATGGCCCCTCCTCTGTACGCTCGAGTGTAGTCTGCCCAGGGTCCAACCGTGCAGGCTCGTTGCGTTCGCACGCGCTGTGGGCGTCGGCCCGCTTGAGCACGCCACTTTGGCGGGGGGGCAAGTCAGTCCGGGCCCACAGCCGAGCTTCTCAAGGCAGCTGCGATGGCCCCAGTGTGTGGGCGGTTTGCAATGTTTGCATCAACACGTCGGTGTGGGGCCCTTTCCGGGCTGGCAGACTGGACGACCCGCACGGTATTCGTGTATCGAAGCTGTGCGCGTCGCTGCGACAGGCCCTCGCTTGATCCCAGCGCACCCCAACACCTGCATTCTGGAGTGAGACGATGGGCAATCAACGACCAGTTTTCTACCTTGCCTTGATGGTCATGGGCGCTGCGCTGTCCGCTTGCGAGGCGACGGTGGCCAAGGATGAGGCCGGGGATGGCTCGGTCGACGAGACCGACGGCGGTGACGGCGCAGATGGTGCGGACGGCGTCGATGGTGCGGACGGCGGCGACGGCGCGGACGGTGGTGATGGTGCGGACGGCGGCGACGGTGCGGACGGTGGTGACGGCGGCGACGGCGGCGACGGTGGTGATGGCGGCGACGGCGGCGACGGCGCAGTGAGCTTCAGCGGTCCCATCCAGATCGATCTTGTGGCCGGCGACTTCGGCTCCGACACCTGCCTCGGTGAGGTCTTCTTCGATGTGGACGAGGCCGAGTCCCCCCCAGTGGTCGGCACCGCCAGCTGCACCTTCTCGGGTGATTTGTCGGCGTTCCTCCCGGGCCTCGATGCCGAGATGACCGCCGAGCTGGCGGGCGACTCGATGGCCGGCGCACTGGTGCTGGAGATCCCGATCATCGGGTCCTACGAGATCCCTTGGGTCGGCAGCTACGACGGCGACGCCATCGTGGTGGACGAGGCCAACTCCTTCGAGGTGTCGGGCTTCGCCATCGACTACGTCGTGGTCTTCGAAGCCACCCGCGACTGATGGGCACGGGGTGAGGAACCGCGGCGCTGCCGTGCGGTCGGGGAGGATCGAGCTGCACTCGTGAGCCCCCATGCCCGATGGGGCATGCGCCGCACCCGCGCCGGATGAGCCCCCGATGACCTCCCCTCTCGACGACTTTCAGGACCGCCTGTTCGGCGCGTTCCTGGCGTTCTTTGGGAGCATTGGGCTGGCCCTCGCGCTGTGGGCCTTGGGCCAGCCGCCGCCGACGGGCGTGGTGCAGCAGGCCTTGCCCGAGCGCATTGTGGCGGTCTTGCTGGACCGTCCCGAGTCCCCCATGCCCGACCGCGAGCCGGCCCAGACTGCGGCGCAAGGGCCAGGGGTCCCCGGGATGGTGCGGGAAGTCCAGATCGAGGCGGTGATGCGGCACCTGCGGGCGGGTGGGGCGCTCGATGATGTCTCCGAAGACATCGACCTGATCGTCATTCGCGAGGCCTTTGCCCGCAGCGAAGCCTTTGAGGGCGGGCCGGTGGCTGCGGCGGGTCGGGTGGGGGTTGGGGACGCTCGGGAGGATGCCCAGTTGGAGGGGCCCACCCGCTTTGAGACGTGGGACACCGAGGTGGAGGTGGTGGCGGCCACGCGCAAGTCCTCTCTGGTGGCGGCGCTGGCCCAGCGGGCGCTGCCGACCCTGCGTCGGGTGGAGGGGCCGCCCCGCTTGCCCACTGCGGTCCACCAGCGGCTGGTGCGGGACCACCGGGCAGAGCTGGAGTCGTGCTTTCGGGCGCTGCGCCAGCGGGATCCCCGGGCCAACGGTCGTCTTGAGCTTGCTGTGGATGTGGTGGACGGACGGGTGCAAGGGGTGCGCCAGACCGTCCAGTCGGTGGGAGATGCGCAGTTTGTGCGGTGCGTGACCCTGCGGGTGCGGCGGTGGTCCTTCCCGAGCGACTTCTCGGGCACGGAGCCCCTGTTGGTGGCGTTCTCAGGGGACTGATGCGCGGGACGGGGCTGTGCTCAACACTTGCTCCAGATCTGCCCCCTACGTTGGGTGAACTGGAGGTTCGATGCCCCGTTCTGTCTGTGTTGTTGTGTTCCTTGTGCCGCTGTTGGGTTGCACAACCCAAGCCACACCCGACGCTCGCTTCGCGCCCCCCACGGACGACACGGCCGCGCCGGAGCTGAGCTGGTACCGGGACGCCGCGCCCATCGTTGCAGCCCGGTGCGCAGGTTGCCACAATGCTGGCGGCATCGCGCCGTTCCCACTGACCACTCACGACGAAGTGGTGGCACTGGCACAGCCGATTGCGGCCGCGGTGGCGTCGGGCAGCATGCCGCCTTGGCAGGGGGCCGACGGGTGCAATGAGTACAGCAATGACTTCTCGCTCACCGAAGACGAACAAGCGATGCTGTTGAGTTGGATCGATGCGGGGGCGCCCGAGGGCAACCCCGAGGATGCGGTGTCGGCGCCGGCGCGCTCACCGCTCGACGTGGACGTGGTGGTGACCCTTCCGGAGCCCTACACGCCCGTGCAGCAGCCCGATGACTACCGCTGCCAGCTCATCGAGTGGCCGGCCGAAGCGCGGCGGTGGATCACGGGGATGGAGGTGCTGCCGGACCAGCGCTCGGTGGTGCACCACGCCATTGCGTTCGCGGTCGGGGCGGCGGATGCCGAAGCATTTCGCGAGATGGACGCGGCGGAGGACGGTCCCGGCTACACATGCTTTGGAGGCCCGACGTCTGGAGAAGGCCGCGGCCTGGCAGACATGGACGCCGCGACCTTGCTGGCCGCCATCGAGAGTGGCGAGCTGGCCGCCGGTCTGGGGTCCACCCGCTGGCTGGGGGCGTGGGTGCCGGGCGTGCAGGCGACTGCGCTGCCGGCGGGCACAGGGCTGCGCATGGACCCGGGCGATCTGATTGTGCTGCAGCTCCACTACAACACGCTGTCGAGTGAGCCGGTGCCGGACCAGTCGTCGGTGGGCTTTCAGACGGCGGACCGCGTCGACCGGGAGGCGATGGTGCTGCCGTTCACCGACCCGGGTTGGGTGACCGGGTTGGATGCCTTGGGGGGTGCGATGGACATTCCTGCCGGCGACAGCGACACCCGCCACACCACCTCGACCGCGTTTGATGGTCCGTTCCTGGGCCAGGCCCGCGGGCGGCTGGGGCTGGCTGAGGATGCTCCGCTGGTCGTGCATCAGGTGGGCCACCACATGCACCTGCTCGGGGTGGAGGGGCAGCAACAGGTGCGCCATGCCGATGGTGAGACGACGTGCCTCGCCGACATCCCGGCGTGGGACTTTGCGTGGCAGAGCGGGTTCTCGCTGGTCGAGCCGGTCACGCTGAGGGAGGGAGACCGTCTTGAGTTGTCGTGTCGGTGGGACAACTCAGCCGCCAACCAGCCTGTCGTCGGCGGGGTGCGGCAGACACCCAAGGATGTGGCCTGGGGCGAGGGCTCCACGGACGAGATGTGCCTCAGTGTGCTCTATCTCACTGGGGAGTGAGCGGACTGGAGGTCTGCGGGTTGGTGCATGTCGTGAATGCTGATGATTGCGGTGGTCTTGGGGCATGTTGGCACCGGCCGACCACGGTGCCTCGGCGCACGGTAGCCGTGTGGGGGCGGCGGGCATACAGATGGGTCCCCCTGCACCCGGCTTGCCTCGATGGACACCCTCGGCCGTCACCTCATCGCCGAGTTCTATGGCTGTGACCACGGTGTCCTGGACGACCCGGACGCCATCCGTGCGATGATGGTCGCCGCCGCTGAGCGGGTGGGGGCCACGGTCCTGCAGGTCAGCGTGCACCGCTACGCGCCCCAAGGGGTGACGGCCACGGTCATCATCGCGGAGTCCCACCTGTCCATCCACACGTGGCCGGAGCATGGCTACGCGGCGGCCGACATCTTCACGTGCGGGGGGCTGCAGCCACGCCCGGGGTTTGTGGTGCTGCGGGATGCCCTGGCGGCGAAACAGACCCGGGTTCAGGTCATCGTGCGGGGGCTGGAGTCCCACATGCCCCCGTCCCAAGATGTGCTGCCGGACGATGTCTTGGTGTTGTCCAGCTTCCGTCCCCTCGATGAGCTGGACGGCGGCTGAGCTCAGTCGGCTTCGAGGTCAAACACCACCCGCAGGCGGTCCCCCTGCTCGATGACGACCTGCACGTGGTTCTTGTCGGGGGTGAGCTTGTCGCCGATGGGGATGGTCACGACCCCCACGAGCTGGGGCCAGACGCCGAGCAAGCGCCGCTCCAGCCGGCGTTGGGCGGCCCGGTCGAGCTCTTCGGCGAGCCGTGCTTGGAGCTCACCCACAAACCGCATGTGGTTGTCGAACCGGGGCACCTTAAACACACTCTTGGAGCGGTCGAAGCTGATGTCGATGGTGCTGAAGTCGACCGCCACCCGTTCTTCAAGCATGGCTTCGATGACGGTGCCGAGGAGCAGCCGACGGAATTGGGTCCACATGGCCATCGGTTGGGGTCCGGTGCTGGGGTTGAGACACCTGGAGTATGGCGTGGTGCCCTGACTGCAAAGTGGGGTGGTGGCTGGGGGACTCTTGGTCCGGCGCCCTCGGGGCTTGCGATGGGCGTACTGTCCGGCCGAGCTCCGCGCCCAGTCTGGCGGCGGACCACCGAAGACTGGAGTTCCGGATGACCCCTCGCCGCTATCCCCCTGTGTCCTCGCTGGCCCACGCCTGGGGGCTGGCTGCGCTGCTGGCGTCGGCGCTGCTGGGCGGGCCTGCGGCGGCCGGGGAGCCCACACCGCTGTCGCTGACCATCAGCGGCGGCGGCACCAAGGGCGCCTACATGGCCGGCCACTTGTTCTACACGGGCACGCTGGCGAGGGCTTCGGGGACCTATGCACCGAAGGTGTTCACTGGTGCTTCGGCGGGAGCGATGAACTCGCTGCTGGGGGTGATGAGCACATGCCGCGACGCCGAGCTCAACCCGGTCGAGACCTTGTACTGGGAGAGCTGGACGACGGTGGGCTTGGATGAGCTGTACCAACCCGACAAGATTGGTCCGACCAACCTGCTGACCTCCGATGCCTTCGCGCCGATGATGACCAAGCTCAAGGGGCTGTGGGACGCGGGGCTGCCCGAGGGCTGCGACGTGATGCTGGGGGTCGCGATTGTGCGCGCCGATGCCCGCAGTGTGGTGGTCGCGCCGCGCCTGCCGCCGCTGCCCATCTCTCGCGAGACCGTGCTGGTGCGGATCACTGGCCAGGGACGGGGCAAGGCGCCCGTGGTGCGCAACCACGTCGACGCCGGGTCGAACCTGAGTCAGATCTTGCTGCCGCTCGATGGCCCCAACCCCGATGCCTTCGACGCCATCGCTGCGGCGGTCATCGCATCGGGGGCCTATCCGATCGGCTTCAGTCCAGTGGATGTGCCCCACTGTGTGCTGCCGGCCGACTTTCGTGGGGGGCCACGTGCCGCGCCGCAATGCACCGCCGAAGTCGCCCAACACGGGCTGTTCATCGACGGGGGCCTGTTCGACAACCAGCCGCTGGGGTTGGCGATGCAAGCGATGACCGCGCTGGAGAACCAAGAGCGCCTGGCGGCGGCCCGCTTGTCCGTCGATGAGCTGTCGCCCCCGCTTCCGGCAGTGCCTGAGGGCCGCTTCTACTTCCTCGATCCGCGGGTGCAGATGTACCCATCGACGACGGTGGACTCGGCCGAGGCGGCGACCACTCCGGCCGGCGCGGGCGACGTGGTGCGGGTGATGGGTGAGGCCATGGCCCAGACCCGGTCCCGGGAGCTGCTGTCCGTCTTCCTCACGGAGCCGGCAGTGGTCGACCGCATGCTGCTCGCCCAGACGTATATGCCCCAGGTCTCGGACACCTTCTCCGGTCTCATCGACCTGAAGTTCCGCACGTTTGACTTCTACTTGGGCATGTACAACGCGGCCCGCAGCGAGCGCGAGTCTGCGGTCGGCGGGCCAGCGCTGGAGCTGGACGCCTTGGCACTCGCCGACGCTTCGCCAGAGATGCGTGCCGCATGGCGGCCCTACCAGTGCTTGAGGGCTCTGTACGACGGGGTGGGGAGTGTGGCCGCGTGTGAGGGGGAAGATCTGCAGGACTTCCGCATTCTCGCCCAGGTGAGCCTGGACCGACTCGGGTCGACCTGCCAGCGTGCAGCTGCAGTCCTCGGCGTGGAGCGGGCCCGAGAGCTGTCCGCCGACCACCCGGCCTGCACCGCCGCCATCGCGGGGGACCCGAGCCCCCGGGTGCCTGGTGTGCGGGAGCTGGCGGAAGGGGAGCGGCGACAGCGAGGCGGCGAGTCAGAGCTGCACCACCTGCTCCGCCTGCTCGGACACTACGGCTTCCACTTCCGCGACCTGGGACTGGATCGGGATGAGTCGAGCGATGCCCACGACGAGGTGGTGCGGTTGGCCCAGCACGCGCTCAACGAATTCAGCGACGCCCAGCCGCGGGGACAGCACACGCTGGCGATCGCGTCGCGCATCGGTGTGGACATGAAGCTTGGCTACATGCCGCCCGCCCACAGCTTTCACGCAACGCTCGGAATGGGGGCGGAGCTGGCCCACAGCGTCACAACCCGGCGGGGGCAGTGGAGCTGGCTGCGCTGGAGCACCGCCCTGGCCTTGGATGGGTTGTCGACCCCGCTGTACCCGGTCTCCAACTACTTCGCGGTCATCCCCAAGGCGGGTCCAGAGCTCGAGGTCTTCGGTAGCCCGCAGCTTCAGGTCCGCCTCGGCACTCGGGCTGGGTACCAGCTCTCCAGCTGGGATGGCTTTGCCGGTGGGCAGTGCGACCTCGCGCTGGAAGAGCGCTGTTCCCGGTTCATTGCCGAGGGCTTTGTGGCGGGCACCCTCTACGGCTTGGTGCGGCTGCAGCTTGCGGTGGTGATTGAGCCGCCATTGATGACGGGGCACACCCTGCTGTACGCCATTCGCCCGACCGGTGGCTTTCAGCTGAATTCGCCGTTCTAGGGAGGGGTGGCGGTGGGCGGGGCTGAAGGGGGCGGTTCCCCCCTGCCCACCGGGTCTCGGCGGGCAGGGCGGGACGGCCGCCCAGACCCTCAGCACGCCAACTCAGTGCACGGGGGGCGCGTAGTTGGTCAGCTTGATGCCCTTCACGGCGGCCGTGTACTCCTCGATGCTCGGCGTGCGGCCCAGAATCGTGGAGAGGACCACCACCGGGGTGGACGCCAGCAGCGACTCGCCCTTCTTCTCGTCACTGTCGGCCACCACGCGTCCCTGGAACAGCCGCGTCGACGTGGCCATGACGGTGTCGCCCTTCTCGGCCTTCTCCTGGTTGCCCATGCACAGGTTGCAGCCGGGGCGCTCCAGGTACATCACGTTGCGGTACTTGGTGCGGGCGGCTTCTTTGGGGGCGTCGTCGTCAAACTCGAAGCCGGCGTACTTCTGGAGCACTTCCCAGTCGCCCTCAGCCTTGAGCTCGTTGACGATGTTGTAGGTGGGCGGGGCGTCGACGAGGGGGGCCTTGAACTCGACCGTGCCGTGCTGCTTCTCGATGTTGCGGAGCATCTGGGAGATGATCTGCATGTCGCCCTTGTGCACCATGCACGAGCCCACAAAGCCCAGGTCGACCTGCTTCTCGCCGCCGTAGTACGAGATGGGGCGGATGGTGTCGTGGGTGTAGCGCTTGGAGACGTCGTCGTTGTTGACGTCGGGGTCGGCGATCATCGGCTCGACGATCTGGTCGAGGTCCACCACAAACTCGGCGGCGTACTTGGCGTTGTCGTCGGGGAGCAGCGCCGGACTGCTCGCCCGGATTTGATCTGCGCAATGCGGGTGTCCGCCTTGGCGATCAGCCCAATCAGCGTGCCTGCCGGGATATCCATGCCCTTGTCGATCATGATCTGGATGCGGCTCTTCGCGATCTCCAGCGAGGCGATGAGCGTCTCGGGCTCGGAGATGCAGATGGACGCCTTGGCCTTCATCTCGGCGGTCCAGTCGGTGAAGGTGAAGGCCTGGTCGGCCAGCAGCGTGCCGATGTGCACTTCGATGATCTTGCCCTGGAAGACGTTCTCGCCGGCGAACTCCTTGAGCATCTGGGCCTGGGTGGCGTGGACCACGTCGCGGAAGTCCATGTGGTCGGCCATCTGTGCCCTTGAAGGTCACCTTGACGGACTGCGGGATCGGCATGGTCGCTTCGCCCGTGGCCAGCGCCAGCGCGACGGTGCCCGAGTCGGCGCCGAATGCAACGCCCTTCGACATCCGCGTGTGCGAGTCGCCGCCGATGATGATCGCCCGGTCGTCGACGGTGATGTCGTTCAGGACCTTGTGGATGACGTCGGTCATCGGCTTGTAGACGCCCTTGGGGTCGCGGCCGGTGATGAGCCCGAACTTGTTCATGAAGCCCATGAGCTTTGGGATGTTGCGGCGGGCCTTCATGTTCCACACCGACGCCGTGTGGCAGCCGGACTGGTAGGCGCCGTCCACGGTGGGCGAGATGACCGTCGCGGCCATCATCTCCAGCTCTTGGGAGGTCATCAGGCCGGTGGTGTCCTGGGAGCCGACAATGTTGACCTTCACGCGCACATCGGAGCCCGCATGGAGCACCGTGCCCGGGGTGACGCCCACGGCGTTCTGGTTGAAGATCTTCTCGACGGCGGTGAGGCCCTGGCCCTTGTGGGAGATCTCCTTGGATGCGGCATAGACGGCGGGCATGTCGATGCCGAGGATGCCGGCGGCGGTGGTCTGCAGCTTCTTGCCGAACACCACCGCGTAGGAGCCACCGGCGCGGATGAACTCGAGCTTCTGGGGGGTGAGGGCGGACGCGATGTCGCAGAGCTCCTTGGAGCCGTCTTCGTTGTAGAGCTTCTTGGTCTTGGTGTTGATGGTCAGCACCGTGCCCGTGTCGATCGAGTAGAGCTGCTCCAGCACGGGCTCGCCGCTCTCGTCGCGGATGGTCTCGCCGTTGGCGTCGACCTTCTTCACCCAGTTCTTTAGATCGATGCCGATGCCACCGGTGACGCCCACGGTCGTGAGGAAGATGGGCGAGATGCCGTTGGTGCCGCCGACGATGGGGGCGAAGTTGATGAAGGGCACGTAGGGGCTGGCCTGGACGCCGGTCCACAGGGCCACGTTGTTCACGCCGGACATGCGCGAGGAGCCCACGCCCATGGTGCCCTTGTCGGCGACCAGCATGACGCGCTTGTCGGGATGCTCCGCCTTGAGGCCCAGCAGAACAGCTTGCTGCTCTTTGTTGTGCTCAAAGAGGCTCTGGCCGTGGAGCTCGCGGTCGGAGCGGGAGTGGGCGTCGCTGCCGGGGGACAACAAGTCGGTGGAGACGTCGCCCACGGCGGTGACGTAGGTGACCACTTGGATGGTCTCGTCCACCGGCGGCAGCTTGGTGAAGAACTCGGCCTTCGCATAGCTCTGGAGGATGTCGGCCGCGATGCTGTGGCCAGCCTTGTGGGCGGCTGCGAGGCGGTCGGTGTCGGCCTCGTAGAGGAAGACCTGCGTCTTGAGGACGTCGGCCGCCTGCTGGGCGATGGCTGCGTCGTCGCCGAGCGCGAGGTCGAGCAGCACTTCGACCGAGGGGCCGCCCTTCATGTGCGACAGCAGCTCGAAGGCGAAGGTGGGCGAGATCTCCTGGACCACCGACTGACCGAGGATGATCTCCTTGAGGAACTGCGCCTTGACCCCCGCGGCGCTCGTGGTGCCCGGCAGCGTGTTGTAGATGAAGAACTTCAGGGAGTCGGCGCGGTGCTCGTGATCCGCAACCTCGATCTGTGCGATGAGAGCCTCGACGAGCGCGGCATCTTCAATGGGCTGGGGATGCAGGCCTTGGGTCTTTCGGGCTGCGATCTGATCGAGGTAGTCGGAGTACAAGCTCATGGTCGTCTCGGGGATGTCGGATGACGGGGCAGACCCTGGGGTCGTTGGTGTGCCCTGTATTTCGACAGGCCGGCTTGTGCAGGGGCGCGGTGGGCTCCGACCTTGGTCAGCTCACCCTGCGCAGGCCCCGCCACCGGGCACGGCACTACTCGTCCAGGGGGGCCAGGTAGGCCCGCGAGACCTCTCCGCCCGACACGCCGTACCACCACGACAGGTAGCCGTAGACCACAAACCATCGGTCCTCTCCGCGGTACAGGCCCGCGACGGCCCACTCCCCCAAGGCCTGGCAGGGCGCATCCTCGACGCAGGGGGTCAGCGGCACGTGCAGCGGTCGCACCCCCCGGTCGTCTCGCACCAGCGCCTCCACTGCCACCTCCACGTCGATGAGGTCGCTGTCGGGATGCAGGCGGCGCTCGGTGGCGAGGGCGCCGCCGGGCCAGGACCGGCGCACCCAGTCACCGTCGAGGTCCGGGGGCGCGTACGACTCGATGAGGGAGGGAGCGGTGCCGGCGTCGACGTCCCAGGCCCACTGTCCCGCTGTGGTCGACACCTCGAGGGAGGTTCCGTCGCCGATCACCACGGGCACATCGCCCAGGGGCTCCCCGTGGATGTCGTCGGCGGTGAGCGGTGGCTGATCCGACACCGTGTAGACCCACGCCCCATCGGTGTTCCGGCCGACGAGCCTCACGCCCCCCGAGGCGCTGGCGGCCACCCACTCGACCCGGTCCGGGGCCCCCTCTGGGGTCGGGAGGTCGGTCCGCTCCACGGAGATGTCCCCCGTGCCCTCAGGCGGCGTCATCTGCATCCGCTGGGCACCCTGGGCACCCCACAGCGTGAGGCTGTCCGGACTGTCTCCCTCGCCGAGCACCCAGGTGCCGGAGCAGTCGTCTGGGTCGCCGAGGACGACGGTGGCCGAGCGCCAGCCGTCCGGCGTGAGCCCGTGCACCCAGAGCTCGAGGGCGTCATCGCAATACAAGATGCCTGTGTAGGTGCCATTGGTGAAGCTGCCCAGCTTCTCGAAGTGGATGGTGTCTTCGACCGCCGTGACCACGCTGCCGGCGTTGGACAGCTCCATGGCATGCGGGCCGATGAGTCCGGTCCACTCCACATCGACATCCCACGGATAGCCATCGACGCGCGTGGTCGGCTCACCGGAGCTGTTGACACCGGCCACCAGGGTGGGACGGACCGTGAAGCTGTCATCGACCTCGAAGAGCACCTGAGCATCGGCCCGAAGCAGCCCGGGGATGGCCTCTTCGTATTGCTCGGAGAGCTGCCCCCCAGAGGTGCGAATGTCGAGGCAGCCGGCCAGCAGCAGGGCGGCGAGGAGGGACAGGCGCTCAGTCATCGACGCCCCCACGCAGGATGGGGACCGGCGGAGGCAAGGCGCCCGCGTTGCCGACGACCAGCTGCAGACCCAGCACATGGGCGCCCTCGACGGGCACAAACGTCAGCGAGTCTGGCGAGTTGTAGCTGTAGCTGGCCATCACCGACACGCCGCGTGGCACCTCGTCGGACAGGTCGCCATACGAGACGAGCAGGCCGGCGTAGGCGTCGAAGGATGGCTGGTGGCCCTCGCCTCGCTTGAAGACCTTGGCGCGGGAGCCCACCTGGGGCACGAACCGGTCTCCCAGCTTGCCGCCTGCGGAGATCCCGAGCTCTGCCAAGCGAAACGCAGGCCTGGGGAGGATCTGTGGGATGAGGCGTGCGGAGATCCCCAGCTGGGCGATGTCGCCCGCCAGGAGGGGCAGCTCCAGCATGGGGCGCTCGTCGGTGGGTGGTGGCTCTGCATCGCTGCGGGCTGCAGCAGCCACTGCCTCTGAGCGGTCACCGTAGTAGTCCACCGCTTTGTCGTAGAGGTTGACTCCGAGGCCCAGTCGCCCGATCTGCGGGTCCAAAAGGTCCTTGGGGAGCCCTGCGAGCCGAACCGCAGCGAGGGTGGTCCGCCTCACCAAGTGACCGTCGGCTTGAACATCCCAGACCGGCGAGATCAACGCTTCTGCGTGGTAGCCGCGGTCGTCGAGAACATTGAATAGTACGGCGTTCTTGTTGTCTTGAAAGGACTCCGCCGAAGCCGGGACGGGTGCGCCAGGCCGGGGTTGCCGGCTCTGGCAGCCGTACGCCAGGTTGCACCCGCCAGCGACGAAGCGCCCTGTGCCGTCGGCATCCCAGCCCAGCTCGGTGCGGTGGTAGGCGAGCTGAACTACTGTGCCCATCTTGGCCACCCCGACAAACGCCACCGCGCTCGTGCCCGCGGCCCGAATGAGGTCTGGCCCGTCGCCCGACAGCGCCCAGATGTTGGGAAAGCCCGAAGGCCGCACGCTCGAGACGATGCCACCGGCGAACACGGCGGTGCCGCTCCGGGGTTCTCCGAGCCCGGCCGACAGCGTGTAGAGCACCTTGCCCAGGCCTGCGTCGGTGACCTCCCCGTCCTGTCGCAGGTAAGATGCCGGCGCCGCGCGAGCGGCCATGCCAACCGTGATGGGAACCGCGTTCATGTCGACCATGGACTCGATGAACAGGCGGTTGAGCTCGAGGGCGTTGACCTCGTTGTTGAGGTAGGGGCGCAGGGACTCCACCGTGTACGGCTCGGCCGCCACCGCAGCGCGCGCAGCGAAGAGCAGGGCCAGGCACGGCATCAGCCGCAGGTGGGCGGGTCGCACGGGTCACCCATGGGGGAGAAGGAAGGTTGTTATCTTGGATAGACGACACAATGCCCGCGATTGCACGGTCGGCGGGGGAGGGGGCTGGGAGCTTGGGTGTCGAGTGCTCGTGAATTTTGATGTTCAGGTCTATCTTGGCGTTCGGTCGGCCCCAAGCCAACGGGGATCTTGCCCCGCTCGCTGTCCCTGCCGTGCGCGCGTTCTTAGCAGGGACGCTCCCGGGCGTCGGTGGCCCGTGAGCCCGAAGCCTGGGCGTCGTGTTGAGACACCCGCAACGCAGCGACGCTGTACGATAGGGTGAGCCTTCGGAGAGCCGGTCCACTGCCCATCGATCTTGCTGCCGTTGCCGCCCTGTCCTGCCTCGTTCCCGGTGGTGGCTTGGCGGGCATCGAGCGGGGTCCGCTGGGACTGGTGTGGCATGGCGCCGTCACTGGAACCTTTCGGCGCCTGGAACCCCAGGGCGCTTGGGTGAGCGGCACGCTGAGCAAGCGTCGGGTGGCCTGCGCCCAGGCCGATGATGTGGAGCTTCTGGCGGGAGAGCAGGGCCTGGAGGCGGTGCGTTGGTATTGGGAGGGACTGCCGGCTCGGGTGCTCGATGAACGGGTGGACCACGTGGTGGCGCGCCTTGGCGGTGCGCGACAGGGAGAGGGGCGAAGCTGGACGACTCCGGGGCTGGTGTGGTCCTTGTCCCAAGGCAGCGCGGCCACCTGGCTGCAGGTCCGGCCGTCGGAGCCTCGCCCATGATCCTGGCACTGCTCGCCCTGGCTTGCGTGCCGGCCTTGCGACCCCACCATGGCCCCACTGGCTCGGTGTACCGGAACCAAGACTGCGTGGCCGGTCTGCCCCATGACACCCAGCGTGCTCCGTCGTTGGCCGAAGGCCAGGTGATGGTGGAGGTGCTCACGCCAGCCCAGGTGCAGGGGGCCATCGGTGCCCGCTTCGAGCGCTATGGAGCGGAGTACTGGCTGATTCGGAGCGAGGTGCAGGTCACCGCGGTTGCCCTCGTGGACTTGGCGCTGAAGGTTGAGATAAACGCCGGTGGGCGACACCTCGAGCGCTGTCAGGACTGCGAGACCGAGCAGCTGGCCAAGCTCCTCGATGAGGTTCAGGTCACTGAGTCCCCCGAGCGGATCGCCGCACAGAAGCGAAACCAGCTGGTGGGGGTGGGCCGACTCTTCACCGGGGTGCTCTCCGGCGGACTCCTGCTGGGGTTGGTCCCTCGCAGCCTCTACAAGGACGTGCCGCCGGCCGAGTACACCTTCGGCGGCAGTGCCACCGACCGGCTCCAACAGCTCTTGACCGAGCCGGAGTGCTTTGCCCGCCCCGGTGAGACCTGCGACGAAGGCACCTTGGCGACGAGCGTCTACCCCTACGACCCGAGCGCCTTTCGCAAGGACGAGCTTCAGCTGCACCTGGTCCATCGGCAAGGTGAGGGCGGCTGGATGAGCTCTTGCAGAATCACTGAGGTGCTGCGCCTGCCCTTGGCGGATGGGGCGTCCTTGCCCGAGCAGGTGGCGGCGCTGTTCCCCGATGGCCCAAGGACCCTCGCAGATCTGCGTCAGCAGGGCTTCTTCGACTGACTGGTGTTGGCAAGCAGCAGGGCCCACCGCTGCTCCGAGTTCCGGGGCAAACAGCCAGCTCCGCGCCTACCAGCCGACCTCGGACTGGAGATCCTCGGAGCCGGTCCCCAAGGTGTTGCCGACGGCGGTCGCCATCTTCCCACCCACTTCCTGCACATACAGGACCGGGTAGCCACACACGCTGCCCAAGACCCCGCCCGAGATCGAGGCACGGCCGTCGGCGATCAGCAGCATGCTTCGCAGGTCGGTCTGGCAGCTGGCAGGAAGGCCAGCGATGTCAAAGCGATTGTCGCCTTCCAGACGCATCAACAGGCTCATCCGCGTGCCCTCGGAGGCGATCGTGAAGACCAAGGACAGGGGACCATCGACGCGAAACACCCCCGGATCGATCAGCGCGCACTCATGGGTGTCGAAGGTCACCTCGAGGCCGACCGGCGGGCCGGGCATCTCAGAGGGCCAGAGGAACCGGCCGATGATGTCTGCGGATCCGCCTGCCGGGCAGTCGTAGGACGCAAGGAGCGAGGCCCCGGACAGCGCTTCCGTCAGCGACTCGATCGGACCATCCGGCGCGTCGAACCAAGCCTCAAATGCGGCTGCCAGGGTGTCGGCGAGGGTGTCGACGACGGACTCGGTCTGCTCGAGCGTGGCCCTGGGACCGGCCCCGTCGTTGGCCTCTTGGTTGTCGAAGGCCCCGCAGTCGGTGCCTTCCGCGCAGTTGATCTCGGCAGATAGGGTCACGGTCATGTAGCACAGCGGATCGGCGCTACTGAACTCCTGAATGTTGAACTCCCAGAAGCGCTCGGGCGACTCGCCGTCATTGTCGAAGGTGCTCCCGCCCACGGTCTGGCAGGACATTGCGGGGCCATCCGGGCGGACGATGGGGACTTGGTGGTGGTTGCGGCCTACGGCTCCGCCCTCGACATAGACACAGAGCTTCTCGTCGGGGCCGAAGGTGTGGGACATGGGCTCGATCTCCCCCACGATGAAGCCGGGGATCGTGTTGAGGGGGGTCTCGATCTCTCGGAACTCTTCGAACGTCAGCGGGTCGCCCAGGGCGGGGTGGTCCGGGGACGAGTCGCCGGAGTAGTCCGGCGGACCGACGCGCACGGCCAGGCTGGCGTTGAAGACGCCGTCGGTGGGGTCCTCGTCGGGCCATTCTACGCAGTGTTCCGGATATGTGGTCGAGAGTGCAAACCGTGGGCCAAAGGTGATCGTGTACACCGCAGGCTCCCTCGCGGCCGTGTCCTCGGACTGGCCGGTGGACGCTCCGCCGGAATTGCCGTCGTCGTCCTCATCGGAAGGGCCGTTCTTCCCCTTGTCGGAAGAGCAGCTGATGCAGAGCGGCGGGATCAAGCACAGTGCCAGAAGGGCGGTCGGCGTCTTCATGGGCAGTCCTTCGCGAATCAGGGAGTTGGCAAAGGAGAGGCGGCGCCGGCCCTGTCATGGCGTGGATCCCGTCGATCCGGGCCGCTGTCGGGACTATGGACCTGGCTGGTTGCGGTGGGAAGCAGGCCGCCACGGCGCTGCAAGGTCGCGAGGCTGAAGAGCGGTCGCGGTGTTCGGTGGTGGGGACTCTCCGGCCGCTCGACCGGCCCACACCGGGCACGGATCCCGCTCGGGAGTGGCGTCCAGGGGCACGGTCAAGACACACCTCGGGGGCAAGCCGTGCAGAAGCGCCGTGCTGCGAGCTGGCGAGCAGTCCAGATGCGCGGCAGCAGGGACAGACGACAACGGGCGAGCCGGTCTGTGCGCCGGGTCGCCCTCGACAAGTGGCGCGCGAGTCGCCACAGGGTCCAGACGCGCGGCAGGGTGTGCGCGGTGCGCCGCCGAAGCACGGGATGATGGGGGGGCGAGCCTGAGCGGGCCCGTCCCGCGGGGACCCGTCGGAACGGAGGCTGAGCGTGGGCGGCTGATGGCGGCGCGACAGGGGGGCGTTCGGCGCCTGGCACCTGGCACTGGGGCGTTCGC
Source organism: Myxococcota bacterium (assembly GCA_942491145.1). Lineage (GTDB taxonomy): Bacteria > Myxococcota_A > UBA796 > UBA796 > UBA2385 > CAXQUZ01. Next base: position 328,561 of record CALOBC010000040.1, read on the forward strand.
GGCCTGCGGCATAGTCCCGATCACGAACCGCACGGAGCCGAGACCATGCCCACCCTGAGCGACGCCGAGCTGGCCCGGATCAGCCGGTCAACGGTGGCCCACTACGACGCACAGGCCGAGTCGTTCTGGCACGGCACCCGCGAGCATGACGTATCCCAGAACCTCGACGCACTCCTGCAGGCCATCGACCGGCCGGCGCCCTTGGACATCCTCGACTTCGGCTGCGGCCCGGGTCGGGATCTGGCGGCGCTGCAGGCGCGGGGGCACCGTCCAACCGGGCTCGACGGATCCGCCCGGTTCTGCGAGATGGCGCGCCGCCACGCGGGGTGCCCGGTGCTCCATCAGGACTTTCTCGAGCTGCAGATGCCCGACGCAGCCTTCGACGGCGTCTTTGCCAACGCGAGCCTGTTCCACGTCCCTGCGCAGGCCCTCCCCGACGTGCTCGGGCGTCTGGTCGCCACGCTGCGCCCCGGTGGGGTGCTGTTCTCGTCGGTGCCCCGCGGCGACGGCGTCGAGGGCTGGAGCGGCGCGCGGTACGGCGTCTACCTGCAGCTCCCGGCTTGGCGTGCGCTGCTGGAGAGCGCCGGTTTCGAGTACTTGGACCACTACTACCGACCCTCTGGGCATCCCCGGGCGCGACAGCCGTGGTTGGCCAGCACCTGGCGCAGACCGACATAGCGCCCGATGCCAAGCGGGAAGTGGTGACGGGGGTGGCCGGCGTGGTGGCCCGACCGACCTCCACTCACCACGCGTTGTGCACACCGCCGTGGGGGGCATGGGGGTGGTATCGGCTGGAGGTGGAGGCGTGGGTGGTGAAGCTGCTTCGGCCGCGAGGCGAGCATGGACCGCACCCTGCCCCGGGCGGAGAGGAGCCTCAGGGACACGGCCCGCACGCGACAACGTGGAGCTGACCGGCCTGTTCGGCCTCGTAGAGGATGTCCCAGGCCGGGAGGAAGTCTGCGTCGTAGGCGAAGTGACCACCTCCCACACGGTGGGGGCTGCACGCCGGCGTCCAGGTCTGGACCTTCGCCAACGCCTCCTGAGGCATGGGATGGGCGAGCACGAGCCGCTGGCGACGCCCGCCCCCATCGGGTGCCAGCGACAAGCCACGCGCCCAGGCCCACACGGGCACCGGTGGCGGGCGATGCCCCATCGTGCCGATGCGGTGCACAGGCCCATCGGGGCCCTCACAGAGCAGGGCCTGGACGCCGACCCACGGAGTCAGCACGTAGAGGGCCGGCCCCCGCTGCCACACCCAGTCCAGCCAGGGCAGCGCGGGCAGGGCCGGCTCGAGGGCGCGCAGCGCGTTCCACTGGGGCCCCAGCGCACCGCTTGTCGGGGGAGTCCAGCCCAGCGCGGCCAGCGCGGCGTCGTAGGGACCCTCGTGCACTTCTTCTCGCTCCCCGGGCCAGGGGCTCCGGACTACCGTGAGCCTGGCGATCTCGCCGCGGCGAACCAGGGCCAGCACCGTCCAGATCTCGCCCCCGAGGTCACCCATGGCGACCAGCGTTCGCGCGCCGGCCGCACCGTCCAGTGCGGAGCGACGCTGCAACGAGCCGGGCCGAGGCTGGAGCAGCCAGGCGCGGGCCGCTCTCCCGCGCAGGCGGCGGTCGCCGTCGAGGACCACCACGTCGTCGGAGACACAGGCGCGCAGCCCCTCACGCCGACCGTCGAACAGCCAGGCATCCAGGGCAGCCGCCAGCCGTTCGGTCTCGGGCATCCTCCTCAGGTATCCGCGCGCACTCGGGCGCGCGATGCTGGCCCCGCGGAGCTGACCGGTCCGTGAGGTGGGCGCTCGCCCTCAGGCTGCTCCACCTCGGCGCCTTCGCCGTGCTGGATCGGGTCGCGACCCACTCCATGGCGCGGGGAGCCACCCTTCGACCTGGAGATCGCGGGACCAACGGCTTCGACGCGGCAGATGTCTTCGCCTTCCGACCGGGGGAGGTGGACCTCGGCCTCCCGCTGGACCCTGGCCCCTGGTCCTGGCGAGCCAGCCGCCAGACTGAACGCACCCGGAGGACGCCGTCCCGATCACGCTCCGTCCTGTTTTTTCGAGGCCGGGCCGTCGGGCGGCCACGGGCGGGCGACGGCGGAGCGGATCTTGGCTTGCGCGGGGATCTCGGGGCTCCAGCGCGGGCCCGAGCGACGGGTGGGTCGCGCGTGGGGCCGCACCCCGCACGGCGTCCGCCCAGTGGCGACTCCGCGAGGAGCGGTCGCCCTTGGCTCCTGGCGCGCACCCGACGAGCTCAGCCACCACCGGTCCGACACATGCCGCCTGCTCATGAACCGCTGCCCCCTGCGGCGTGGGACCCCCGCCCTCTCCTCGGTCGGTCGGAGGTAGCGCCCGGCTCGGAGCCGTGGCCGCGCCTCGTCAGCGCGGATCCTCCGCTGTGTCGCGGTAGTACCGGTCCATCAGCGCCCCGGCCCAGTCCGGCTGGCGGACCGGGTCGGTCGGCAGGGACTCGGCCATCAGCGGCTTGATGTCGAGCACCGGCGTGCCATCGATGGCGTCCAGATCGCTCACTGTGACAGTGCGCCCGTCGACCTGGAGCACCCGGCAGCGCGACAGGCCGAGTCGGTTGGGCCGCTTGCGCCCACGCTGGGCCAGGATGCCGACACGGGGCCAGTCGGTGCGGTTGCGCGGGTGCCGGCTGCCCCAGACCACGGACGCGGGGTCCACTTGGTCGAAGAGGTAGACGACCTCGATGGGGGAGGAGGTCTCCAGGCCCGCGAGGGCGTCGTCGGGCACCCCCTCGGCGAGGACGAGGGTGGAGACCACCCCGCGCCAGTAGTCGTCGAGGTGGGCCGCACGCGGAGAGCGGACGTGGGCGAGCGGGGTCAGGGCGAACACCATGCGAGCTCCGAGTCGACGGCCGGCTGGTTCCGCTGCCGAACCTACACGGATCCCGCCCACCGAAGCGGTCCGGCAGGGCACCCGCGCAACCCCGTGGGCCCCAGCGTCGTTGTCCGGGCGGTGCGCGTGCCGGGTCGCTCAGTCGGACGCCGTCGCCGCGGGCACGCCCGCGGGCACCCGCGCGGCGCACCACTCCTGGACGAAGGGCTGCAGGTCGGGCCACATCGCCCGCATGTGCGCGGCGAACGCATCGCGCGGGAGCGCAGCGAACAGGCCGTGGACGTAGGCCTCCTGGGCCTCGACGGAGGCCAGCAGGGCCACGCCGCGGCTGGTCTCGACCGACACGCCGGGTGCGGCGAGGCTGTGCACCCGCTGATTCCACTCCCGCGAGTCCGGGGTGTTCGCCAGCGACGCACCGAGGGACGGGCACGTGCCCCGGACGAGGCACGCCGCCACCTCGGCCTCCTGCGACGGGCCCGGCGCAGCGACGGTGCTCTCGACGGCGCGCGGCGAACTCGACGTGCCCACCTGGGTCCCCACGGCCACCAGGGTCAGGTTCCAGTGGTGGCGGCCCTCTTGCGGTTGGAGCAGCGCACGCACGACCGCCAGCCGGTCCTCACGAGGGAGCGCCTCCAGGCCCACCCGAACCGCCTCCAGGTCGGGCAGTCGGCTGCCGTGCCGGAGCACCGCGGCGACCGACTCCGCCTCGGCGGCGTGCGCCGCCAGCAGCGCCCGCAGCTCGCGGACCGAGACGTTGGCACCTGGCGCCCGCCCGACGATGAACGCCGCGTATAGCGGGTAGTCGGGGGGGTGCGATGGCGACGTGTAAGAGCCGAGCGCTGCGATCAGCTGGTGGCGATCGGGCGCCGGCATCACGAGCCCCGCCGTCACCGCCCCCACGACCATCGTGGCCGCGGCGTGCGGTCGTGTCCGCTCGGACGGTGTCGCCGAGAGCGGCGGCCCCACCGGCAGCCCCAACGGCCCCTGGGGCGCCGGGCTGCACAGCCCCTCGAGGCCGCCCAGGAACGCCAGCGTGCAGGGCACGCGCTCGGTGCTGACGACCCGGTCGCCCAGACCGGCCGCCGTCACGGCCTCCACCGTCGCCTCCCCCTGCTGCATCCACACCTTCCCGCCGTCGGACCAGAGCTCCAGCCGCTCCTCCAAACGGGCGTCGTCGACCGTCCGGGTCAGCGTCACCGGGACGCGCCCGGTCACCACGTCCCGCGAACCGACGGCAACGGTCAGCGGCGGGAGCGGCGTCTCCTCGGTCCGGCTGGTCGGGACGAAGAGCAACAAGGCCGTGGACGTGCGCGCTTGGGTCAAGTCGAACGTCCACTCCTGCCCCGCGTGCAGCGGGAACAGCGCGGCCACGCTGCCGGGGCGAGTGGTGCTGGGGCCCGATGGCAGTGGCGGTGGCGGTCCACACGCCCAGGCCACACCCGCCACCAGTCCGGCGAGTATCCAGCGACGGGGCGGCCGGCCTGGGCGGCGCGGAGGCTCATCGGCAGACGGCGGGGGAGGACTCGGTGACACGCGTCCCCCTATCGGGTTGAGCCCGCAGCGACCGCCGAGACGGGGGCCCACTGCTCGTCACCACCCCCCAAGCGGCCCGCCATAGGGATCATGGGGGTTGTATCGGCTGGAGGTGGAGGCCGCGATGGTGAAGGGGCCCAGGGCGAGGGGCTCCCGGTCCGATGCTCCGGCGCTCGGTACAGGGGGACCGTTGACGGAAGGCACCTGATCGGAGCTTCGGCCCGGCAGCGTCCGCCGGTGTGGGGCGACCTGCGCGTGTGGAGACGCTGCGGCGCGGCGTCGGGCGGCTCCGGTGCCTCGGTGGCGCAGGCACCCAGGGCAGCGAGCGTGAGAGAGCACCACTGCACCTCCCCACCTGCTACGACGACCATCGTGCCTGACACGACCCTTCAGGCGGCTCGGAGTGGCGCCCCTTCCCACCGCGCCGCCGCCCGCCCCCAACGACATCCCGGCCGAACCCCGTCACTCGAGCACCTCGGGGCCTGCAGGCGCGACCCTCGGGCACAGCGCCAACCGGACACCCCACCCCGGTCCCTGCCCGCGCATCGCCAGGCCCCGACCGCTTTTCAGGCCCGTCGGGCGTGCTCCTCGCAGAACAGCCGGAGCGCCCGGAAGACTGTCGCCCGGTCGCCCACGTGGTGGCTGCGCATGTACTCGCGCAGGACCGTGTGGTCGGAGTGGTTGACACGGTCGAGGTTCGCCATGTCCATGCCCCAGCCCTGGAAGTACCGCTCCTCCACGGGCCCCGCGGAGAGGAACACGATGTCCTCGTGCCGTGGGTCCTTCTCGATGCGCCGAACCAAGGCCTCGACGGCGTCGGTGGGCCCCTCGAAGACCTGCATGAAGGCCCCCGCGTCGTAAACCAGAATCCCGGAGATGCCGTCTCGTCGGTTGTTGCGTCGGGCCTGGTCGAGCAGTTCTCCAAGCTCTTCAAGCCCGAGCGCACGCGTGGCCAGCGAAACGTAGGCCACCCGGTAGAACTCGTCGGAATTGTCCATGCGACCTCGGCTTGTTGTCGGACAGCCTACCGCGGGTCTGGCTCGCCGCGCCAGTCGACCGAGTCAGCTCGCGGGGGTGCGTCCTGGACGACACGGCGGTCGTATACACGGCGCCGCCCCGGATCGGCGGGCCACCACGCCCACCAGGGAGCGCCTCGTCGGGGAGCTGGGCAGCCGACAGGCCGCCGGCGTGGTGGCCCGACCGACCACCACTCACCACGCGCTGTGAACACCGCCATACGCCCCAATGTCCGCCCGTGACCCATCCGCATCGCTTGCCCCACCCGGGTCGCCCGCGTCCACAATCGCCGCCCCGCTCGAGCCCGGGTGCCAGTCGTCATTCGTCCAGTCGCCATCGTCCGATGCCGCCGCCACGCCTGGGGTCATGCTGATGTTGCCCGCCACGCCCGTCAGGCTGCCTTGGCTGCCCAACCAGTCCGTGCTGTTGCCATACACCAGGTTGTACCGGGCGTCCGCTGTTGCGTTGAGCCAGATGCCGCCGCCGTCATTCCATGCCACAAGGTTGTTGTGGAAGATGGGCGCCGTGCTTCCCCACGCCAACAGTCCGCCCCCATAGGTTGTCTCGACCACTGAGTTGTAGGCGATGACGTTGTGGCTCACTTCTGCGTTGCCATAGGCGGCACTCAGCTCAAAGACCGCCACCCCGCCACCGTGGGTGCTCGCCACATTGTTGGTGACGATGTTGTTGGTGAACAGCGTGCCTTCGGACCCAATCTGGATGTCGACCCCACCGCCCTGGCCCGCCGTGTCCGGGTCGGTGTCGTCCGCTTGGTTGCTATCGAACACATTCCAATAGATGTTGGCGTCTGAACGCACCATCCACATCCCGCCGCCGTCACCCGCTGAGTTGTCGAGGATCAGGTTGTCCACGATGGTCGGGCCACCTCCCCGCACGTTCAAGCCGCCGCCGTCGCAGCCTTCTTCAGGGCCGCCGTAGCATGCGTTGTTGTCCTGGATGATGTTGTTGACGATGAGGGGGAATGCATCGAGCATGCCGATGCCGCCGCCGCCGCCGTCCCCGACCACACCATTGTCGACGATCTCGTTGCCGCCGATCACGGGGTCGGCGCCTTCGATGCGAATGCCCCCACCGAGCGACGCCGCGCCGTTTTGAATGGTGAAGCCCTTGATGCCCGAGGCATTGGACTCGCCGCTCACAAAGCGCACGACCGAGTCGATGCTGCTGCCATCTATGATCGTGGCGTCGGGCCCATAGTGGGAGCTGACATACACGTCAGCGCCGCCGTAGTCGATGTTCTCGTAGTAGGTGCCGTCCGCGACTTCAACATCGGGGCACGAGGCCGCCCACGCCGCGTCGATGCCCTGCTGAATCTCCGGGTAGGGCGCGTCCCAGGTGCCATCGGGGGTGGCCGTGGCGCGCACGTCGACTTGGACCGGACAGTTGTCTTCGCAGTCGGGAATGCCGTCGCCGTCGTCATCCTCGTCGGCATCGGAGTAGCCGTCGCAGTTGTCGTCCACCCCGTTGCACAGCTCTTCCATGCCGGGGTTCACGTCCGGGTCGTCGTCGTCACAGTCGCCCTGTTCGACCGTCCAGCCGTCATTGTCGTTGTCCACCTCGTCACCGCCACCGTCCCCGCCGTCCCCGCCACCATCCCCGCCGTCGCCCCCCCCATCGGCACCGTCGGTGCCATCCGTGCCGCCGTCGTCCCCATCGTCCGCACCTGCGACCGGTTCGGGGCTGAACCCTTTGCCCGAGAGGTCGTTGTTGCAGCCGAGGCCCAGCAGGGCGGTGAGGGCGAGGAGGCGTCGCATGGGCAGGTCCAGTGGGTAGCGGGACTGCCCACGATAACCGGACCATCGGGGCAGCCGCGGGGCGAGTCACCACAATGCAACCTCCGGGGCTGCCGGCGGGCCTTGTCGCGTGGCCGTTCCAAAAGAACCCCCGGGCCTGTGTTACAGCGGCCGGCACTCCCGAGTCCGGCCTGTTGATGCGCTTTGACGCCGTCGCCATCGAGTCCCTCTCCACGGTCCTGCCGGAGACGAGGATCACCACCGCCAGCATCGAGCGCATGCTCGAGCGCACCTATCGGCGGCTGGGCATCGCGCCGGGCTTCCTCGAAATGCTCACCGGCATCCACACCCGCCGGTTCTGGGACGAAGGCCAGATGCCCTCGGACGCGGCCACCCTCGCCGCCCGCCAAGCCCTCGCCGAAGCCGACATCGATCCCTCAAAGATCGGCATTCTCGTGAACACCAGCGTCTGCAAGGACTACCTGGAGCCGTCCACGGCGGCACTGGTCCACGGCAACCTCGGCTTGTCCCGCCGCTGCCTCAACTTCGACATCGGCAACGCCTGCCTGGGCTTCTTGTCCGGCATACACGTTGTCGGCACGATGATTGAGCAGGGTGCCATCGAGGCCGGGCTGGTCGTCGCCGGCGAGGGAAGCCGCGACGTCATCCGCAGCACCGTCACCCGCCTCGTCAAGCCGGGCGCGACCTTCCAAGATCTGCGGGACAACCTCGCCACGCTCACCCTGGGCTCCGGCGGCGCCGCGATGGTGCTCACCCGCGCCAACCTGTCGCGCTCCCCCCACCGCTTGTTGGGCGGTCATGCGCTCGCGGCCACCGAACACAGCCGCCTGTGTGTGGGCACCCCCGAACAGATGACGACTGACCCGACCACGCTGCTGCAAGAGGGCGTGAAGCTGGCCGGTCAGGTGTGGACGGACTTCACGGCCGAGCTCGGCCTGGACCATCCCGACTTTGCCCAGTATGCCCTGCACCAGGTCGGAAAGGCCAACCACGACGCCGTGTGCCGTGCGGTGGGTGTGCCCCTCGACCGCGCCCTGCGCATCTACCCCGACACGGGAAATGTGGGCGCGTGTGGTGTGCCGCTGACCCTGTCCCGCGCCATCTCCCTCGGCCGCGTCTCCCAAGGCGACAAGGTCGCGTTGATGGGGATTGGCAGCGGTCTCAATTCTGCGATGTACGCGCTGCAGTGGTAGTGCCCCAGCGCCCCGGAGCTTCGATGTCTCAGCCCTTTGTGTTGTCTGCTGCCGCTGCCCGTGAGTACCCCTACAAGGGGAACTTCTTTGACGTCAATGGCGGCCGCATGCATGTCTTGGACGAGGGTCCGGCCGATGGGTCGCCCCTGGTCTGTGTGCACGGTAACCCAACTTGGAGCTTCTACTATCGTCGCGTCGTGGAGCGCTTCTCCCCTGAGTACCGCGTGGTGGTCCCCGACCACATCGGCTGTGGCTACTCCGACAAGCCCCAAGACTGGCCCTACCAGCTCGCCGACCACGTCAACAACTTGGTCCAGGTCATCGAAGATCTCGACCTGCGCGACATCACGCTGATGGTCCACGACTGGGGCGGCGCCATCGGCATGGGGGCGGCCACCCGCATGCCCGAGCGCTTCAAGCGCTTTGTCGTCACCAACACGGCGGCGTTCCGCAGCTTGGCCATCCCCCCGAGCATCGCCACCTGTCGCATCCCGGTGTTCGGTTCGCTCGCGGTGCGGGGCTTCAACGGGTTCTCCCGGGTTGCCACCATTCGTGCAGCTTCCCGTCCGCTCCCGCAAGCCGCCAAAGACGGGCTCACCGCACCCTACAACTCCTGGGCCAACCGCATTGCGACGCTGCGCTTTGTCGAAGACATCCCGCTCAAGGCCTCCCATCCGTCCTATGCCGAGCTGCACCGCATCGAAGATGGGCTCGCCGGCCTCCGCGACCGGCCCATGATGCTGTGTTGGGGCGAAGACGACTTCTGCTTCACCCCCAAGTTCCGCGAAGAGTGGCAACAGCGCTTCCCTGAGGCCCGGGTGCATGCCTGGGATGGCGTGGGACACTACGTTCTCGAAGACGCACCCCAGCGCACGCTCGCCGCGATGGAGCGCTTCTTTGCGGCCAATCCGCTTCATGCATACACGGCAGAACCTGTCGTGGATGGGGCCGGTGAAGAGTGAGCGACCGCAGCTACAACATTGCGTCGCTGTTGGTCCAGCAAGCCCAAGAACGCCCCCGCCAGCGTGCGGTGGTGTTCCCCGAGAAGCGGGACCGTTTCGGCAACATGGCCTGGACCCACCTGAGCTTCGCCCAGCTCGATGCGCTGTGTGATGAGTACGCCCGGGGCTTGGTTCAGCAAGGGGTGCGCCGGGGTGACCGGGTGAGCTTGCTGGTGAAGCCTTGCCTGGAGTTCATCCCGCTCGTGTTCGCCATCTTCAAGGTGGGCGCGCTGCCGGTGCTCATCGACCCGGGCATGGGCCGCGAGGGCTTCTTGTCGTGCATTCGGCGCATTCGGCCGCGGGTGCTCATCGGCGAGCCCTTGGCCCAAGTGTTGCGGATGGTGTTTCGCACCGACTTCGCCAGCGTCGAGATCAGCATCACCAATGGCACCCACACGGGCATCTGGGGTGGGGTGACCATCGACGGGATGCGTGTGCCGGGCACCACTCCCTTCGAGACCGCCCACTGCTCCTTTGCCGATGAGGCCGCCATTCTCTTCACGTCGGGCAGCACCGGTCCGGCCAAGGGTGTCACCTACACCCACGGCATCTTCGACGCCCAGACCCGCCACATCCGGGACCTGTACGGCATCGAGCCGGGTGAAGTGGACCTGGCGTGTTTTCCCCTGTTTGGGCTGTTCAGCATGGCCATGGGCATGACCGTGGTGATCCCCGAGATGGACCCCACCAAGCCGGCCCAAGCCGACCCCAAGAAGCTCGTCGAGGCCATCGAGGCCCACGGGTGCACCAGTGCCTTTGGCAGCCCCGCCATCTGGAAGAACCTCGCGCTGTGGGGCAGAGAGTCCGGGCTCAAGCTGCCCACGATGAAGCGCATCTTGATGGCCGGCGCGCCCATCCCGGTCTGGATGCACGAGGCCTTCCAGCGCATCTTCGACGGCAAGGCCGAGCTCCACACCCCCTACGGCGCGACCGAGTCCTTGCCGGTGGCGACCATCGGCAGCCACGCGGTGCTCGCCGAGACCGCCGCCCTCACCCGCGAGGGCCGGGGGGTCTGTGTGGGCCACACGGCGCCCGAGATGCAGATCTCGGTCATTCGCATCGACGACGGGCCTATCGCCGAGTGGTCTGACGACTTGCTGATGCCCCAAGGCGAGATCGGTGAGCTGGTGGCCGAGGGGCCGGTGGTCACCCAAGAGTACAAGGACGAGCCGGACCACACCGCCCGCGCCAAGATTCGCAAGAACCAGCGCATGGTGCACCGCATGGGCGACGTCGGCTATGTCGATGACCAGGGCCGCGTGTGGTTCTGCGGGCGCAAGTCCCACATTGTGGAGTGTGCCGACGGCACGCGGCTGTTCCCGGTGCCTTGCGAGGCCATCTTCAACGAACACAAGGACGTCTACCGCACGGCCCTGGTGGGCGTGAGTGGCGTTCCTGGGCTTGTTGTGGAGATGGAGCCTGGCGTGGTCCGCGCCAAGCCGGTCGTTCGAGATGAGCTGTTGGCGATGGCCAAGGACCACCCCATCGTGGGCCGGGTGCAACAGATCTGGTTCCACCGCAGCTTTCCGGTCGATGTGCGCCACAACGCAAAGATCGACCGAACGGCACTGGCGACGTGGGCGGCGGGCCAGGCCCCTGCCTGAAGCGCCGCGTGCATATAGCGCCACCAGCGTGAAGCTCAGTCCTCGGGATCGCCCTGCCACAGCGCAAAGACGGCGCCTGCCGGATCCCGAACCACCGCCATCTTCTGGCGGCCATCGATGAGCTCGGCACCTTGCGACAGTGCGGTGGCCAGCGCCGTCTCCAAGCTCGCCACCACAAAGTAGGGCAACCACACTGGGGGCAGCTTGTGGTTGTCGCCGCGGCGGTTGCAGATGCCCCCCACGGCGGCCTCGCCGGCGAGCATGACATGGTCCTCGTACGCGCCCTGCTCGTCGGTCATCTGGATGCCGTTGGGGGTCCACCCGAGCACGGATGAGTAGAACGCGCGGGCGGCGTCGGCATCGTCGACGGTGAGGTCGAGCCAGCCTTGGGTTCCGATCTTGGACATGGGGAGCCCGGGGTCGTGGGGAAGCGGTTCAGCTGCCGGGGCGGACTTCGATGCGCACCCGCTGGAGGATCACGGGTGTGGCCGGTGCGTCCATCTGGTTGCGGGGCACCCGGGCGATGGCCTTGGTGACTGCGATGGCGCCAGGGTCACACTGGCCGAAGATGGTGTGCTTGCCATCCAAGTGGGGCACCGGCACTTCCGTGATGAAGAACTGGCTGCCGTTGCTGTGCGGGCCCGAGTTGGCCATCCCCAGCCGCCCGGGGCGGTCGAAGTGCACGTTGGTGTCGATCTCATCCTGGAACCGGAAGCCTGGACCGCCGGTGCCGGTGCCCAGCGGGTCGCCGGTCTGGATCATGAAGTCTGGGATGACCCGATGAAAGACAATGTTGGAGTACAGGGCACCCTCGCCGGCCGCGCCCGTCCTCGGGTGGGTCCACGGAGTGCGACCATCGGCGAGTCCCACAAACGTGGCGACGGTCACGGGGGCCGACTTCCAGAACAGCTCGCAGTGCAGGTCGCCCATCGTGGTCTCAAAGATGGCCATGAGCTTGCTGTTGTCTTCGACGCCCAGCAGATCATGGTAGGCCTTCAGGGGGTCGGCTTCCGCTCGCACATCCACCGGCATCGGCGGGGCCCGGCCGGCGACGGACAAGTAGGCACCGATGTCGCCGAGCGCGTAGGCCGCGACCGCGAGCTCCCCGTCCACCCGCAGCCCTGCGTCATGGGCGACCTTGAGGTGGGGCAGGGCGATGTCGAGCTCTCCACGCTGGGCGAGCAGGCGACCGAGCCACGCGCGGGTGCGAATGTGCTCGGGGTGGGCCTCGTGCACCTTGCGCAGGATGGTCAGGGCCTCGTCGATGTCGCCGCGCAGCTGGATGACGAGCACGGCGGCCGGCACGCCCACGTCGGGATGGGTGGGATCACCCTTGAGCGCGGCCTTCAGGTAGGGTTCGGCATACTCGATGCGCCCGGCCACCATCGCGGAGTAGGCCGCCGCTTGGCCAAGGCAGGGATCGGTCGGCCACTGGTTCGCGAGGTCGCGGAAGAGCACGCGCGCGTCTTCTGCGCGGGCCTCTCTCATCGCCAGACCGGCCAGCGTCACCTTGGCGGCCGGGTGGGCGGGGAGAGTGCTCGTGTCGACGGGATTGCCTGCCAGCAGCTCCGCTCGGGCGGCGTCCAGCAGTCGGCGGTCCCCGGCGCCGGGGCGATCTGCGTCGGGCAAGTGGGCCAGACACACGCCAGGCACGTCGTCGCCGAGGCCCATCCAGACATCGACGCCCCCGGGCGTGGGGGTGCCAACGGGTGCCTTGGGGGGGCAGCCGGCGAGGGCCAGGGTCAACAATAGCGCGCGCTTCATCGGGGCTCCGCAGTGGGTCGGCGGCCTAACCGGTGTGGCCGCGGACATGGCGCTCAACCTCCGCTTGCCCACACGACCACCGTGACGGCGCCGTCTCGATCGGTGGCGTCCACCGTCATGCGGCCCTGGCCGCCAGCACAGCGGCCCTGCCATGCCACCGTGTTGCCCCGGGGGTCGGATGCCGAGGGTCGGACGACGGGGCACATGGCCCGCAGGCTCTCCCACAGCGGGCGCATTCGCTGGGCGTCGAAGGGATCGGGCCGGGGCGCAACGGACCGCTGGGGCAGTGCGAGAGCGGCCGCCCATAGCTTCTTGTCGACAAATAAGTAGCTCGCTTGGGCGCCCTCCCAACGGGCCACCACCACCCGGGGGCCTGCCTTGGGCAGACTGTCGAACCCAGGCGGCTGAACGCCCACTTGGTGGAGCTGGGCGAGCAGATCCGGTCGCTCCAGCAGCCCTGCCGCCAAGGCCCCTGGCTCATCAAAGGGCATCACCTTGACCTCGGCACCGAGGGCGACCAGTCGGGTGCGCACACTCTTGGGGGTGTCCCCGATGGAGACGGTCGAGATCAGAGCGGTCGCCGGTGCCGCCTCGCTGGCGAGGGCGACGGGCCACAGGGCGCTCCCGACCATCAGGGCCAGCGACTTCCAGCAAGGGCGCCGCATCAGAACGTCTGCAGCAGGCGACTAGCACACGCTTGTTGCAGCGCAGGAAGATCGTGCTGGGCACCCATCACGGGCTGGGCGGCCTCGACCACACCGCTGGCCACGTCGACCCGCTTGGCGAGGCACGTGATCTCGTCGCCGGTCTTCTGGAGGGTGCCCGTGACGATCCAGTCCGCCCGGAGCAGCTGGCCGACCTGAACGGACTTGCCGTCGTCAATCTGGGCGTCTTGAAACCGCAGCTCGGCGAGCACGGCGGAGATCTGGTTGCGCTCGACCACCGTGGCGCCTTGACCGGCGCTGATGCGTGACGTGAAGTAGTCCTGAAGTCCGCCGGCGAAGCCATGGAGGGCAACCGACGTCGTGGTGAAGGGCATCACCGCGACCACCGCTTCGTGGGCCGGGCCGCCGATGCGGGCGAGGGCGAGCTCGGCGGCAAGGCGCACTTGCTCGTCGCTGTCGGTGTTGCGGAGCTTGGAGAGCACCGGTCGGGCGGCGGCCACGCCCCGCTGGCCGAGGGCGGTGGCGGCGGCGCGGCGGACCTCGTCATGGTTGTCCAGTCGGGCCACCTCGATGAGCAGCCGGTCGATGGCTTCGGTGGGGCCCCCGGTGGGGGCCTGGGCCAGGAGCTCCACTGCCGCTTTGCGGGTGGCCCAGCCGGACGCCCGCTGGCCGAGGGTGGACAGCTGGTCCCACAGTCCAGTGATGCCGGGCTCGGTGCCCACCAAGAGACGCTCTGACAAGGCGTTCTGGGCCTGTCGCCGAATGCCGGGAGCGGCGTCGGAGAGGGCGCTCAGGTAGGCTTGGTCCCGCTGGGGATCGGCCACTGCCGGGCCAAATGCCATGAGGCCGTCGAGGGCGATGCGCCGGAGCGCACGGTCGGACTCGGCGGTGACCCGCACCAAGACCGGCAGCAGCGCGGGATCTTGGCGGCTGGCCATCTCAGCGACGACCGCGAGCTTGTCGCTGGCACCCCGAGACTTGAGGTAGCGCTCGGTGAGCCAGGTCGCGTCCTTCTTGTGGAGGCCGCCGGCTGCGGCAGGCTGGGGACAGACCGCCGCGAGCACCACCACGGCGGGCAAGATCCGGAGGAAGCGGAGCGCGCGGGCGCGTGGGGTCCGATGCTGCATCATCCTGCGTCCTGGATTCTGGGTTTTTGGGCCTGCCCGGGGGGACCGTCACGACCGGCGCTTGCGCGGCAGCTGAGGGGGCCCGGGATGGTGCCGCCGGGGCCGGGGGGGCCGGCGCGCCCCGGGTCACCGCCGGCGCCGTAGGTGCTGCCGCTGCCGCCGCTCCCGCCGAGTCCGGCCGGTCCGCCGCTGCCACCGCTGGCGAGGAGGCCACTCTGGCCGCTGGGGCCGCTGCCTCCGCCCGATCCGCCGGGGCCGGGCACACTCTCAAAGCGCAGGCTGCGCCGGGCTCGCTGGCGGAAGTCCGCGGGGCCGACCACTTGCACCCGCACCGTGCCCCCATCCCCGCCGGCGCCGCCGCTGCCGCCACTGCCCCCACAACCGCCTGCGGCCGAGGCGCCGGCCGCACCACCGGGAGCCCCGTCCCCGCCGTCTCCACCCGGTCCACCCACGCCCAGAGTGACGCTGCCGCCCCCGCTGCCGCCCGGACCGCCATCGCCGCCCCGCCCGCCGTTGCCGCCCCGTCCACCGCCGCCACCTGCGCCGCCGTAGCCACCCTGTCCGCCGGCCCCACCCGGGCCACCCACACTGCGAAAGCGGAACTCTTCACCCTCGTGGAGGATGTAGTTCAGGTGCTCTTCGCGGTGTCCCGCTGGCCCCGACCAGCTCGCGTGGACCTCCGCGAAGAGCAGCCGCTCCCCGGGGTAGAAGGGGGACTGGGTTGGCTTGATGAGAATGTCGAGTGTTGGGCCCGTCTCACCCTTTTGGCCGGCAGCGCCGTCCTGGCCTGGGCCGCCGGGTTGACCCTGCCCACCGTGGCCGCCGTGGGCCCCATTTCCCCCGTCCTGGCCTGCTTGACCCGCCGCCCCTTCGCTCTGGCCCGCTGCGCCCGCCGCGCCGTTTCCGCCGCGCCCGCCATGGCCACCCGCGCCCCCGCTCTGGCCCGGTGATGTGGCGTTTAAGCCCGGCTTGCCAGGGCGGCCGTCTCTGCCAGGCTTGCCGTCAGCGCCAGACGCCCCCGCAGGGGCGACGCCGCCGGACTGGCCGGTCTGGCCGGGAGGCTGGCCCGCGGTGGGGCGCCCTTCTCGGTCAAAGGGCCGATAAGCACGGCTCTCATACCAAGGTGCAAAGACCACACGCTCGACGGCCCCCGGCGCACGGAGGGTGGCACCGAAGCCCGCATCGAGGCTGGCGAGCACGTCGCGCACCGGGCGGAACATCAGGTTGGCCCCCAGCTCGCCGGTGATGGGCTGAATGTCGAGGCTGGCGAGGTCCAGCTTGCAGTGGGTGAAGGCTTGGCGGGGGGCAGCGGCGTGGGGGAGGTCGGTGAAGACCAAGGCGCCCGCGCTGGTGGTCACCCCGATGGTGTCGAAGATGGCCACGCTGGTGGCCTCGGGCGAGATGGCGCCCACCGGGGCTGGCGTGGCGAAGATGGTGCGGATGTCGGCCTTTGCGACCCGGGTGGTCCCCTCGCAGGGGCCGGTGCTCTGGAGCTGCCGGGCGGCGAGGGGGGGCGGCGCAGGGGGCTTGCAAGCCGCCAGCCACATCAGGGCAACCAGGCGCTTCATGGCTGGGCCACCGGCCGAGGCTCGACCGCGTAGAGCTTCTGGATGGCGTCGAGCTCCCGGGGGGAGGACCGGAGCGCCGCCAGCAATCGGAGCACCATCGGGTCAGTCTCGGTGGCGAGAACATTGTCTCGGAGGGACTGTCGGGCATCGACATTCGACCGCAAGCGATAGAGCGCCCACGCTTGCATCGCCCGCACAGCCGGGTCCTGGGTGCGCGCCAGGGCGGCCGTGCGGGGGCCCACCAGCTCGGCAAAGGCGGGGTCGCCGGCCACCTCACCCAGGGACCACAGCAGCATCAAGGTGAGCCGGCGGTCGTTCAGGTCGAGGGTGGAGAGCAACGCATCGAAGGCGGCGGTCACGGCGGTGCGATGGTCGGACAGGCCCGCCAGCAGCTGGTCTTGGCGACCTGCCAGCCAGCGGATGGTGAGCAACACCGCGCCGTAGGCCTCGGCGAGAGTCTGGTCCGACGGGGCCTGTCGGGCAGCGTCCACGCGCTCTCGCACCAGCCGCACCGCGACGTCGAAGGTGAGCACTTGGTCGAGCACCACGCTGTAGACACCGGGCAGCTTGCGGGTCTGGTTGGCGCCGAGGGTGTTCAGCGCGCGGGTGGCCGCGAGGTTCTCGGCAAAGGTGTGGCTGTGGGGGGTGTAGACCTTCGCGAAGGCTTCGATGACTTGGTGGGCGGTCTCTCCGTCGAGCGGGCTGGCCATCGCCTCTTCGAGGAGCACGGCCACCGGGCTGACCTCGTCCCAGGTGCGGCCCCGGCTCACCTCGCCCAAGGCCCACGCGGCCCGAGCGCGCACCGGTCCTGGGTTGTGGCTGGTCATCAGCGCCGTGCGGGCGTGCCCGAGGATCTCGTCATCGAGGATCCCGAGGCGGCCCACGCTGAGCCACGCCGATGCCCGGGGGGTGATGCGGCGGGTGATCTTGCGGGGCAGCTTGGCCCCCTGGGCCGCAGCCTGGTGGGCAGCGGCGGGGGCCCGATTGGGGGGCGCATCCATCAAGTGCAGAGCGCGATCCGCGGGGCCGGCGAGGGCCAGACCGCCCAAGATGGTGAGAACCAGCATCATCGGGACCACTCCCGGGCAGCCGCGGCCAGCAAGAGGTCCCCGTCGGCCCGCAGATCCTCGACAATGGCCTGGGCATCAGGATGGTGGAGCACGTGGAGGGCACTTGCCACCCAGTACCGAGACTCGGGATCCACCTCGGTCAGCGCGGTGGCCATCGCCGGAATGGCATCGGCCACGCCCCAGCGCCCGAGGGTGCCCGCACAGGCGGCCCGCACAAAGCCGCGCTCATCGCTGTTGTCGAGGCAGGCTTGCAGGGCCTCCACCGCTGGCTCGCTGGCCGGGGTGGTCGCGAGCCCCTGTGCGGCGAGCTCGCGCACCCACGCGTGCTTGTGGCCGAGCTGGCCCATGAGCACCTTGGCATCGGCGCCGTGGGTGGCCTTGGTGGTGCGCCGGAGGGGGCCCGCCCAGGCTGAGGCACACACAACAGCGAGCAGGACGGCGCTCACAGCCACTCATCCAGTGCGGTGAGAACCGCGTCGGTGACTTGGTCATGGAAGGACTGGGTGACTTGCCCTTGCACCTTCTCGCCGTCCGCCCCTGCGCCCACGGACCGGGCCTTGATCAGCCGCAAGGCGCCCCCCGCGGGCTGGAGCTCAATCGTCGCTTCCATCGTCCACTTGACCATTCCGGCGGCTTCGCCCTCGTCGACCGACCGGGCGCCCTGGAGGGTCAGGTCACCGCCAGGGCCATCGGCCAGCGTGAGCCCCCGCAGCGCTGCACTTCGCCGCAGCGGACCGGAGAGCGGACCGTCGGGAACGCTGACCGTGAGCAGGCTTCGGGCGTCTTGGCGGGCCGCATCCACGGCAGATGGGCTCTTCCAACGGGGCGCAGCACCGGCCGACGGTCCGGCCACCGCTTCGAGCGCGGCGGCGACGGCGACCCGTTGGCGGGCGGCAGGCGCAGCGGTCCGGAGCACCGCAAGGCGCTCCAGCGGCGCACGGTTGTCCAATATCGCGGGGTCTGCGGGGGCCAGCACGGCATCCAGCTGGGCCAGCTCCGTGCGCAGTGTCGCGGCCAGTGCACCCCTGTCCAAGACAGCGAGAGTGTTGACCGTTAGACCATCTTGGTGTCGTGCGGGGAGCTGAATGGACGCGAGCACTCGTTGCTCCAGGGCCGTGCGCGCGGCGGGGTCCCCGGCCACGGCCCGCAGCCGAAGCTGGAACGGGGTCATCAACGCCTGGCGAGCATCGGCATCGGCGGCGGCGAGGTTCTGGCCGGTGCCGACCGCTTGGCGGTACTTCGACGAGGGCCACGGGTCGCAGGGCGCGTGCATCCAGCACGGGGGACCGTTCTTCTTCCTGCGTCGCGCAGGGACCCCGTCGGCGAGGGGGGAGTCCAGCGCCACGCCGGCGCGGGAGAGCACGTCGCCGAGACCCTCCACACGGCGGGCAATGACGGCGCGAGTGCCGGAGAGGTCGGAGCATGCCGAGGCCTCGGTGCTCGCGCCCACGCCCACCAACCCCGCCCCAGCGCTCGCGGCGGTCTCGGCGCATCCTGCGATGGAGAGGTCCGCACGCAGCACACTCTGGACCACCTCATACCGGTCGATGGCCACGCCGTCCGCCGCCATGGTCCGCAACAGCGACACACACGCCGCCGAGGGGCGCAGCGAGGCCGTGGCGATCTCCTCGATCTGGGGGTCCCGCACTTGAATGTTGATGCTGCCCGACACCCGTGCCCGCACCCCGACACCGCCGAGGGGCAGCCCACCCTCCACCGCCAGTGCCCGGTTCACCTCGGCGGACACCCCCGCACCTTGGCGGGCCCCCGCCAAGGTGAAGCAGTCCGTGCCCAGCAGCTGCACTTGCTGATCCTCCGGATCGATCACGTCGCCCAGGGCCAGGGTGCTGCCGCTGGACGGGGTCAGGGTCCAGCCCTCCGCTTCGAGCGAGGGGCCGAGGGGTCCCAGAGCACGCAGTGCGAGGTCAGTCTCGAGCCGTGGCTTGGCTTGTGCGGAGGGCGAAATCCCGGGCACTGTCGTCAGGGCGAGGCTGGTCACCAGTGCGCAGGTGGGCACGGCCAGTCGATGGCGCATGGGGGCCTCGGGTTGGGGCGACCCTTCGGTAACGCCCTGGCCGCCCAGACCGTCCACTGCAGGCTGCAAGTCTTGCAGGTCCCGTCTGCAGGATCGGCAGGTGCCGGTGTGGCCCATCGTCGAGAGTGCCCGCTCTGACAGGCTTGGCCGCTCTGGCCTGCCACTTGCAATGGTCCAAGGTGTCCCCACGCCGCCCCGCGGCACTTCACCGGGACCGACAGGAGCCAACCATGCGCACGCCCAGCATCATCATCGCCCTCAGCGCCTTCTCCCTTGGCTGTGGGCTCCAGACGGACCTCTCCGCCGTCGACGAGCTGCTTGTGTCGTCGCTGTCGGGAGAAGAAGACAGCGTGTCCGGTGAGTCCGGCGCCCGGATGTCGGAGACTGGCGGGGAGGGGGAAGACCGCACCGCGCCGCCGCCCATGTTCCGCGAGTGTGATGCCCAGGGCACCTTCGTGGGCTTCGTGGACGCCTACGACGAGGACCGGAGCGGAGAGCTCGAAGACATGGAGGCGCAGGACGCCATGGCCGAGCATGGTGGCCCCCGCGGCGGCCCCCGGGCGCACTTCCTCCACCTGCTCCGCGTGGTGTACGACGCGGACATCAGCCGCCAGTTCGAAGATGCCGAGCTGGAGAGCATCTTCGAGGACTTCACGGCACGGTGTTCGGCCATCCATGAAGACGTGGTCGCCGAGTACGATGCCGACGGGGACGGGGCCTTGTCCGATGCCGAGCAGAGCGCCGCGCGGGAGGGCCACATGGCCGAGGCGGAGTCCCAGCGCGAAGCCATGGACGCGTGCCGTCCCGAGGGCCCGCCCCCCGAGGGTGAAGGTGCGCGCCGGGGTCCCCCGGAGGAGGGCGAGGTGCCCTTCGGCCCGCTGGAAGAGGAGTTTGATGCCGACGGCAGCGGTGACCTGAGCACCGCTGAGCTGACCACCCTTCGGGAGACCCTGCGCGACCGCATCCGGTCGGGTGACCGTCCCCAACCGGCTTGCGACGCGGGCTGAGCCGACGCTGTGGATGCCCCCGGGTCTGGAGCGTTGGACCTCGGGGGCCGCGGTGGGGCCCCGGACTCGCGAGTTGTGTGTGGAGGACCGGGTCTCTTCCCTCCCGGGCACGAGATCACCGCGCTAACGGGCGGCCATGTCCGATGACGCTCCCCAGACGACCCCCGCCCGCTTCGGCACCTTCGCCGGGGTCTTCCGCCCCATCACGCTGACCATCCTCGGCGCGATGCTCTACCTGCGGGAGGGCTGGCTGGTGGGCCAAGCGGGCGTGATTGGCGCGCTCATCGTTATTTGCGCGGCCTACGCCATCACCGGCGCGACCGCCCTGTCGCTGGCCAGCATCGCCAGCAACGTGCGGGTGCGGCCGGGCGGGGCCTTCGCCATCATCGCCCAGTCGCTCGGCCTCGAGGCGGGCGCAGCGATCGGCTACCCGCTCTACATCGCCCAAGCGGCCAGTGCGGCGATGTACATCTACGCCTTTGCGGAGGGGTGGGCGTTCATCTTCCCGGACCACCCGCCGCTGGTGGTGGAGGGCATCGGGTTCACGGCCTGTGCACTGCTCGCGTGGCGCTCGTCGGGGCTGGCCATGAAGGCCCAGGGTGTGATGCTGATCGTGGTGCTCCTCGCGGTGGGATCAGCGGCCCTGGGCATCTTCACGTCCCCGCGTGTGCCGGCCCACTGGGTGGGTGAGCTGCCCGATGTGGGCCTGATCGGGGGCTTTGCCATCTTCTTCCCGGCGGCCACCGGCATCATGGTCGGCGCGGGCATGAGCGGCTCGTTGTCGAACCCGCGGAAGTCCATCCCCCGGGGCACGCTGCTGGCGTGGGCGACCACCTTCGCCATCTACGCGGCCTTTGCGGGCTGGTACGGGGTGATGGCGCTGCCGGACGAGCTCATCCACAACAAGGGACTGATGATTCAGCGGGCCTTGGTGCCCGAGCTGGTCCTGGCCGGGCTGCTGTCGAGCACCCTGATGGCCTCGCTGTCCTCGCTGGTTGCGGCCCCCAAGCTGCTCCAGGCGATGGCCGATCACGGGGTGACCCCTGCGTCGGCGTGGCTCTCGAAGACCACGGACCAGGGCGAGCCACGCAATGCGGTGTTGGTGACGACCGCGCTTGCTGCGACGGGACTCGCGGCCGGGTCTCTCGACGCCATTGCGCCTGTCATCACCAGCTTCTTCATCATGACCTACCTCGCGATCAACGGTGTTGTGGCCGTCGAGCGCACCCTCGGGATGATCTCGTTCCGGCCGGCCTTCCCGGTGAGCGCGTCGGTGCCGATTGTGGGGCTGGTGCTCTGCATTCTCGGCCTGTCGCTGTCGAGTCCCTTCGGTGGTGCCCTCGAAGTGGCCTTCGTGGTGGTGGTTTATGGGGTGCTGTCCCGGCGCAAGCTCGAGACCCCCTGGGAGACGGTGCGCTCCGGGGTGGCCGTGACCCTCGCCGCGTGGACCGCCCGCCGGGCCGCCCGTGCGGAGCGCTCGGAGCGGGCGTGGAAGCCCGATCTGGTGGTGCCGGTCGCCAGTCCGGAACAGATCACGTCCATGCGTCCGCTGGTGGAGGCGCTCTCGCTGCGCAACGGCACCGTGCGCTGGCTCGGACTTGGCGCCCACCCGGGGCTGGCGTCGGCCCTCGACAGCATCGCTCGGCGCCAGGGTGCCTCGGGCCTGCATGCGACAAGCGCGTATCTGCGCACGAACAACTACATGGACGGCGTCGGTGTGGCGCTGGACGCCATGCGCGGCGCAGTCTTCCCGCCCAACCTTGTGGTGGTGGACGAGAGCCGCGTCTCGGACGAAGAGATCGCCCAGTACCAGGTCCACTGCAGCATCCTCGGCCTCGGCATGGCCCTGTGGCAGCCGGGTCCCCCGCCGGTGGAAGACGGCGAGCCACCGGTCCCTGGGGTCGCGGTGTGGATCTCCGACCGGTCGCCGGACTGGGCGCTCAAGCTCCACCAAGCCAACCTCGATCTTCCCGTGTTGATCGGCTTCTTGCTGTCGACCGCACGCAACGAACCCCTGCGCTTGTGCATGGTGGTGCGCGATGATCTCCAGAAGGAGCGGGCCCGGCGCTTCCTCGAAGACCTCATCGACCAAGCCCGCCTGTCCAAGGGCACCACCGCCCATGTGGCCCATGGCGACTTCCTCACCCTGCTGTCCCAGGCTCCCAAGGCCGGAACCCACATCTTTGGGCTTGGGCCAGACGTCGAGAAAGTACGGTTGGAGGTCATTCGTGGCCGCTTGGGCGCCGCGTGTCTTTGGTTGCGCGACTCGGGCAATGAGAGCGCCCTCGCATGAGTCGCCGCCCGCCGGTGTTTATTGTGGGTGCTCACCGGTCCGGGACCACTTGGCTCACCCAGCAACTTGCCGAGACGGGGCTGTTCTCGGTGCTGACCGCGTTTCATGTCATCGAGTGGCAGGGCATTGAGGCGGCCGCCCGAGGGGATGGACCCCGCCCGGACCCCAGTGATCTGCGCCAACGTCTCCAGAGCTTGGGCTTGTCCCACCGCGCGACCGACGAGGTGGTGATTCGCCCCGACACGCCCGAAGAGTATGGGTATCTCTTGCTGCAGGGTGGCCAGAAGAGCTGGTTGAAGGCCGCGAGTGTGCCGCTGCTCAAGCGGGTGGTGGACGTGCTCCAGGCGGAGCATCCCGACCGCACGGTGCTGCTCAAGAATCCCTGGGACTATGGCAACGAAGAAACCCTGCTGTACGCATTTCCTGACGCCCGCTTCATCGCCATTCATCGCCACCCGCTCGCGGTGGTTCAGTCGAGTGTGCGCATGTTTCGGCGCATCTGGGTGGAGCCGGATCCGTACACGGCGCTGCTGTCTGCCCGGTACCGCAAGCTGTGGGCGGGCACGTGGTCGCGGCGCCTGTTCAAGTGGTTGGCCAGCGAGCGCAACTCCGTGGACTTGCACATCACGCTGGGTGGGCTGGTCGGCAGCCACCGCAAGCACCAGCGCACGTGGCCGCGCTTGCCCCCCAGCCGGGCGGTGTCCCTTCGCTACGAAGACCTGGTGCTCGACCCTGCCGGCGGCATCGGTGCGGTGCTGGAGCAGCTTGACTTGGATGGGGGACGGGCCCCTCAGACCGCGGCGATGCCATCGGGTGCGACCTTGTCCCCCGAGCTTGAGCGGCACCGCCGGTTCATCAATTGGCGCACCCAGGCATACCGCGAGCGCTGGGGCTACACAGACGACGGCGCCCATGTCGCCCTGGAGGTCCTGCGATGACCCTGACCGTGGCCAAGATCCTCTACGGCATGCTGTTCATCATGTTTGTGATGATTCGTCGCACGGCCGGTCGCCAAGCGGGGGGTGGGGAAGTCCACCACGCGGGCCGGGAGCGCTTGCTGTCGGTCGGTGTGTTGGTGTCCCAGCTGGGCAGCTCGGTGCTCTTCCTGGCCACCGACTGGCTCGGCTTTGCCCAAGCGGGGCTGCCGACCGTCGTTCAGGTTGCGGGCGCTGCGCTTGCCGGTGGCGGCTTGGTGCTGCTGTTGCGGGTTCACAAGGCCCTGGGTGCACACTTCTCACCCGTGCTGGAGCTCAAGGCAGATCATCGTTTGGTGAGGGAAGGCCCGTATGCCACAATGCGGCACCCGATGTACACCGCGGGGCTGTTGTTTGTGGTGGGCCACGGGGTCCTGTCGGCGAACTTGGTGGTGTTGATCGCACCGCTTGCGGCCCTTGGGTTGTTGGTGGCGATGCGCTTGCCCGACGAGGAGCGAATGCTGCGGGAGCGATTTGGCCCAGAGTTTGACGCTTGGGCGGCACAGACCGGGGCTTTGCTGCCGCGGATTGGCCGGTCGTCTTGACGCGCCATCCCTTCCACTTGGCCGTTCCAGTCGACGATCTCGACGCGGCCCGGCGCTTCTATGGCGGTGTGTTGGGCTGTGAGGAGGGCCGCTCGGCCGACCGCTGGCTCGACGTGGACTTCTTCGGTCATCAGCTGTCGCTGCATGTGCACGAGGACGCGGGCGCTGTGGGCACCAACGGGGTGGACGGCGATGACGTGCCCGTGCGGCACTTTGGGGTCGTGCTGCCCTGGGCGGACTGGCACGCCTTGCACACGCGGCTTGCAGCGGGCGGGCTCACCTTTCGGATTGCCCCGCGGGTGCGCTTTCAGGGCGAGGTCGGGGAGCAGGGCACCTTCTTTGTGGAGGACCCCGCCGGCAATGCCCTGGAGTTCAAGTCGTTCAAAGACCCGGCCCGGCTGTTTGCCCGGTGAGCAGGGCCGGGGGTCCCCGATGGGGGCGCCGCGACATCCACCCAACAGCTCAAGCGATGGCCCACGAATGGGTGGGGCGCATGGGTGATGAGGGACAAGATGAACACCGTTGCTGTTGTGGTTCCGTCGATCTGGACGATGCCCGGTGTGGGGTCCTTGCAGTTCTTTGGGTTGTTGGCGGTGCTGGTCTCTGGGTTTAGCTTGGTGCCCACCGTCGGCCGGCTGTTCGGCGCCAAGGGCCTGATGGCGGGCTACCGCGCCCGGGCGGTGGGCTGGTGGTGGGTGTGTGGGGCCACCGCGCTGGCCGTGGCGCTGGGCCCGATGGGCGTGGTGCTGTTGGTGGGCTTCTGCGCGGTGCTGGTGCAAGACGAGGTGACGCGGCTGGGGCCGGTGCCCCGGCATGGGCTTGCGCTGCGGGCCTTGGTGGTGGCCTTTGTGGCCTCGGCAGCGGTGCTCCCGCTGTTGCTGGTGGTTGCTGTGTATGCCCTGTTGGTGGGTGTTGTCAGCCTGCTGGAGCCGCAGGGTGAGGGCCGACGCTGGCTGTGGCGGGCGGCGGCGGTCGGTGCGGCTGTGGGATCGATGACGGGGCTGTTGCGGGTGTCCCCGGGCGGGGCATCGGGAGGCTGGCCCGGCTGGTACCTGTTCGTGGCGTTTATGGCTCAGTTCAATGACTTGCTGCAGTACAGCTTTGGCAAGCCCCTCGGTGGGCGAGTCTTTGGTGCCCGGCGCCCTGCGCCCGTGATCAGCCCCAACAAGACCTGGGAGGGGTTTCTGGGCGGGGCCCTGCTGTCCACGTTGGTGGGTGGTGCGCTCAGTCAGTGGCTCACGCCGCTGTCACCATCGCAGGGGATGCTGGCGGGGGCCGCGATGGCCACGCTGGGCTTGGCGGGCGACCTGTCGGCGTCGTGGATGAAGCGCCAGGCCGGGGTGAAGGACGCGGGCACGCTGTTGCCGGGCTTCGGCGGCATGCTCGACCGTGTCGACAGCATGATCTACGTCGGTCCGATGGCGGTGCTCGTCTTGACTGCGGTGGGCTGAGCGACCCGCACCTCCACTGCGGTGCCCTGCGGTTGCACACTCCCGAGCTGTGGGAACGCCCGGCTCGCTCGGGGCGCGGGCCCCAGCAGCGTCACGCCGGTGCGTCGCCCAGCAGGGCCGCGAGGGAGTCGAGGAGTGCGGCGCCATTGAAGGGCTTGGTCAAGTGGGGACCTGGCGGCACGGCGGCGTCGGGCTCAAGCTCGGGCTCGGCGTAGCCGGACACAAAGAGCAAGGGCAGCCTCGGGCACCGCAGCCGCAGCGCCCGGGCGGCCGCGTAGCCCCCCATCTGGGGCATCGCGACATCGAGCACGGCCGCGTCGATTCGCGCGGCACCGTCGAATCGGACCAGGGCGTCCGCTCCGTTGTTGGCCTGTATGACGTGGTAGCCGGCACCTTCGAGGGTTCGGGTGGTGCTTTGGCGCACGGCGTCGTTGTCCTCGGCCACCAGCACCGTGGCGCCGCGGCGGTGGTCCGGCGGGGGGCGAAGTCCGGACGTGCTTTCGACCGGCAGGGCCGAGGCCGGCAGCCACACGGTGAACCGACAGCCTTCGCCCGGCTCGCTGTCCACCTCGATGTGGCCGTCGTGCTGACGGGCGATGCCGTACACCGTCGCCAGCCCCAGACCGGTGCCGGCGCCGACGCCTTTGGTGGTGAAGAACGGCTCGAAGATGCGGGCCCGCACATCCGCGCTCATGCCGGCACCATCGTCCTTCACCACCAGGGTCACGTAGGACCCAGGCGGCAGGGCTTGGCCACGCGGCGCGGTGAGCTCC
This sequence comes from Myxococcota bacterium, assembly GCA_942491145.1. Taxonomy (GTDB): domain Bacteria; phylum Myxococcota_A; class UBA796; order UBA796; family UBA2385; genus CAXQUZ01. The sequence goes on from CALOBC010000040.1 coordinate 354,810, forward strand.
CGCCGGTGGGTGCTCACGGTGATCCGACCACCTTCGCCCAGTGCGTCGAGGGCGTTGACGCACAGGTTCATCAGGATCTGTTCGAGCTGCCCGGGATCGGCGAGAACTGGCAGGGGCTTGGGCCAGAGCTTGGCCTTGAGGGACACCGACGCGTCGAGCATTCGAGGCAGCATGCGCAGCATCGACGCGGTGACCACATTGACGTCGACGACCTTTCGGGCGAGCACTTGCTGTCGGCTAAACGCGAGGAGCTGGCGTGTCAGATCGGCGGCGCGCTCGGCCGCGGTCTGCACCACCATGAGGTCGTCGCGAATGGGGCTCGCGGGAGGCAGCTCTTCGAGGGCGAAGACCAAGTGTCCCATCATGGCTTGCAGCAAGTTGTTGAAGTCGTGCGCGACGCCGCCAGCGAGGCGTCCCACCGCCTGCATCTTCTGGGACTGCAGCAGCTGGGTCTCCAGGGCGCGTCGACCCGTGATGTCGCGGCCAACGGCCACGGTGTCCCCGACGTCGTCGGGCGGGCTGATCGACCACGCCATCCAGCGCAGGCCGGCGCGGGTGTTGAGCTCCATCACCACTTCGTCGCGGTCCTCCCCCATTGTCGGGGGCGCGGCAGGGTCCCCACCCACGGTCGGCCAGAACGGCTGGTCCATCAGCTCGGGCTCCGTCCGGTCGAGGAGCTCACACAGGGTGGCGCTGGCGTAGGTGACCCGGCCGGCGCGGTTGAAGCTCACGATCACGTCGGTCTGGTTCTCCACGATCATGCGGTAGCGGCGGCGGCTCTCGGCAAGCTGCGCGCGTCGTTGTTCCCGCGCCCGCAGCAGGAAGACGAAGCCGACGAGCAGCGCGAACCCCGTGAGGGAGAGTACCTCGTCGGCTTGGGTGCGATGGGCGGCAGCGTACGCATCCGTGGGCGTGATCTCCAGCCGCCAGGGCCGACCCGCGAACCGAACCGGGGCTGAGGCGTGCACCTCGGCCTCGGCGGTCACGATCCCATCGGGCTGGCGGGTGTAGGCGGTCCGACCGTCGCCCGCGATGACGCGAAAGTTGAAGCGCTCGCGCAGCTCCGGCTCCGCGAGGGCCAAGTCCATCAGCCGGTCCACCCGAAAGACGGCATTGATGAAGCCCAACCCCGTCCCTTCGGCGTTGTGGATGGGGGTGTAGGTGGCGAAGCCCTTGCCGCCTTGGAACAAGTCGATGAGCGGCGTCGAGGCGACCACGCCCGTGTCCCGCGCCCGGCGAAAGGCGGCCGCCACAACCGGATCGGGGTGGTCGTCGAGCTGCTTGCCCAGTGCCTCTTGGTTGTCCATCTGGGGCACGACGACTTGGATGGCACCCTCGGGGCTGACGAAGTTGAGCGCTTGCAGGCCAGGAAACAGGCGGGTGAGGCGCTCGGCCTCCTCCACAAACCGGGTGTCCACGTCGACCTGGGAGACCAGGCGCTCGGACGCGAGGCTGGACACCAGTGCGGTGCGGGCCTCGATGAAGGCCTCGAGTCGCAACGAGAGCTGGTCGGCCGTCAGCTGGGTCTCGAACTGGAGTCTCCGGGTCTCGGCGCGGTCCAGGGCCAGCCAGAGGGTGAGCATGCCAGCACTGCCCACAAGCAGAACCAGCCAGTGCATCCAGCGACGAAGGGAGGGGGAAGACATGGAGAACGCAGCGTACCGCGCTTGGCCCGTCGGCCCTGGGACTGGGCAACGGCAACGACCTGACGTGACGCCCGGTGCGCGTCTCGAACTCGAAAACAACGGGTGGTGGCGCAGGTCTGGACTGGGTGAGCCGCCAGGGGCACCACGGACCCGCCCGAGGAGCGATGGGCTTGTGGCCGGCGGTGGAGGGGCGCCCGCGGGCCGGTGCGATCGGCATGGAGGGGCGTCGGGGATCCGGATCCTGTGGCCTGTGCGCCGACCCGAAGCGATACACCCGCCGACCAACGTCGTTGGACAGACCGAGCGCTGTCCCCGGAGGGCATCGTGGAAGAGCTGGAGTCCGAGTGGGCCGACCCCTGGGAGCACGCCAGGCTGCTGTCCGACATGGGTCGGAACAACGTCCTGATCAAGCTCTTGCAGCGGCATGCGCCCGGCGCCACCGTCATTGAGGTGGGCTGTGGGACGGGGGTGTGGTCCGTGCTCGCGGCCAAGCTGGGGGCCCGCCGGGTGCTCGCCTTGGAGCCATCCGATCTGTGGACCACCGCTCGGGATCTGGTTGTCGAGAATGGTCTACAGGACGTTGTTTCCGTGCTTCCGATTTCCGTTGAGGCGCTGGCCGCAGACGGCTTGCCGGACGACTGGCAGGGGGCAGACCTGATCTTCTCCGAGCTGCTGAACGCCGATCCCTTGGCAGAGGGCATTGTCGCTGCGAGCGCGGCAGCACGGGGGCTGCTGGCGGTCGGCGGGATGTTGGCGCCCGACCGGATCGAGCTGTTTGCGGCGCTCGCCGAGGCCGAGGCCCACACCGATCTGGCGGGGGCCCGATCCGAGCTCGCGCGCATCGCCGCTGGCTGGGACTTGGATCTCGACAGTGTGGTCGACCTGCTCGAAGAGGCGGACATCGAGCCCTTCGTGTCGCCCAGCGTCAGGCTGTGCTCGGCACCCACCAAGCTGTGCACCCTGCACCTGGGGGACGGGGCGCTCCCACCCCGCCTGCGCTTTTTTGCCACGAGCGAGCAGCCGGCGGCGGGGGCGACCTTGTGGTGGCGGGCCCACTACGGCCCTGACCTGGTCATGAGCAATGCGCCGGGGACCCCCAACCACTGGGGCCAGCTCGTGTGTGCATGGCCGGACCCGGTGCCGGCTGGCGACGTGGGGGTGGAGATCGTGTTCGAGGATGGCTCGGTGCGCCTCACCCCCGCGCATTGACCTTGGGCCCCACGATGGGGCCTACGGGGGTTGGTAGGGCGGGCGCGCCCGCCAGGTCTCTCGGACCGCCGAGCGCAAGGGGCCGGCCGCGCGGAGAGGATGCACGGCTGGTTCGCCAGCCCGGGCCCGATGCCGCCAAGACGGGCGGCGGCCCCGCGCGCACCAGGGTCCCCGGGTCCGGCTCGAACCCCAGATCGACGACCACGCGTCGGTACGGGAAGCCGTCGGCGGCGTGGAAGCCGGTCGCCCCCCGGTCGCCTGGCTGCAGCGCCTCGCCGAGGGCCATGCGGTGGACCGCCGCGCGGGGCACCTGACGCTGCCCCACCACGAGCGGGTCCTCCTCGCAATGGGGCCGGGCGCGCAGCATACCAGTTCGCCGGTCCAACGACGGCCGGGCGCATGGAAGCCCAGGCGGGTCCACGGGGCAGTCCTCAGGATGCACCTCACAGGAGCTCGGGCAGGATTCGTCTTGCGACCGGGCCCGCGTGCCGGTCGGGCCTGTGCTGGACTGCCGTGAGAGACCTCGCCGAGGGCCCACACGGCGCCAGCGCATCCGCCCGCCCCGGCCTCGCGTGCGACGGTTTGTGCCGATACGCAACGGGGATGACGGAGACTGCGCGGCTGGCTGGTGCGCTCGATGCCTGGCTGTTCGACGGACAGCCGGGAGCGCTGCGCGCTTGTGTCTCCGAAGACCTGGTCGTCCTCGAAGGAGACCGCCGCCGGCGGGGGCGAGCGGCCTGCGCGTGGCTGCTGCAGTCTCGGCCCGGATTCCTCCAGAGGCGCTCGGCCATGGACGGTGCAGGGGGCGCCCGGACGCTGGTCGCCATGGGAGAGCAGGGGGGCGAGGTCTGGACCGTGCTGGCCCAGGTTCGCCACGGCGAGATCACCAAGCTCACGGTGGCCCGGAGCCCCTGGCCCGGGTCGCATGAAGACGTGCACGAGGGCCCCTACGACGCCGAGCTGGCGGCGCTGGGCTGGACGCCCCCGGCGAGCGACGCGCTGGGGCCTCTGTGGGACGCGCTGCGCGCCCTCGAGTCGGCCCTTCCCCCGCTGCCCTGGGGCGACTGGGTGTGGCACAAGGGTCCGGCCCTCTACGTACTGACTCCGTGGGTGGGCATCCAGGCCTTGCTCTCCGAGGGCCCCGACGGGCCGGTGCACCGGATCGGAACGATGGGGTACCACCGCCCGCCGGTGCCCGTGTGGGCCTGGTCGCGCGGCTTGTCCCTGGCGTCCGATGGCCGAGAGCGTCGACAGCGGCTCGTCCTGGCCCACCCCATGCCGCCCGAGGCGTGGGCGGCGGTCCAGACCTGGACGCCGGCGTGCACCCCCCGCCGCGTGCCAGGCGGTCACCTCGCCTACGACGCAGACTTCCTGCCGGCCTGGGGGGTGCTCTACGCGGCCGAGCGGGCCGGACAGCTCCACGTCGTCGCGTGCGGGCCGTGTCCCTGAGCGACCTCCCTGCCCGGGGAGGGGCAGCGCGCGTCCTCCTCGCCGTCGCCGCCGCCCGGGACCCCGAGGCCCTGGCTCGACGGGTCAGAGCAGCCCGGGCTTGGCGGTGTTCGCCGTCGCGACGTTCCGGGTCCCCACCCCGTTGCGGAGCTGGAGGACCGGCGGGGTGGTGGGCACGGGCTCATCGCCCACCTCGCGCTCGATGCCGATAGGCTCGCCGATGATGAGGATGTCGCCTCGGTACTCGGTGATGTCGTCGGGGTCGATGGTGCTGGCCACCAGGCTGCCGTCCTCGTTGGTGTCGAGGACCACGGCCACCGAGCCGCTGGCCAGCGTGCGCTGCCGGCCGCTCCGCCCGGCCTCCCCCAGCAGCTCGAAGTCCATGCCCACCTCGGCCCCCAGGGGGTCCGCCGTGAAGTCTACGGGCACGGCGAAGACGACGGCGTACCCGTCGCCGAAGTCGGCCTCGTAGGTCTCGTCGAGGGTGGTGACCGTGCCCACGGTGGCGCTGAGGCTCAGGGTGGCGGTCGCGGGAAGCGCTGAGGGGTCCCCGGCGTAGACGGTGAGCGCCAGGCCCCACTGGCCGTCGGCGTCCTCTTCGACGACGCCGCAGGCGTGCAGGTCGGTCGTGAGGTCGACGTTGCACTTCGCCACGGAGTTGAAGGTGCCCTTGGCGATGCCGTCCTGCTCCAGGGCGAAGACCTCGCCCGAGGGGTCGCCGTCGAAGCCCAGGGGGATCCAGGCGCTCGCCTGGTAGCTGTGGGGCGTGAGCGGGGTCGAGGTGCCGTCGTCCAGGGTGAGGCGGCCCTCCTGGGGGGTGGCGTCGGCCGCGTTCCAGTCGCTGGTGAAGAGGGCGAGGCCGTAGACGAGCGCGCCCGAGCCGTCGGTCAGGGGCAGCAGGCTCAGGGTGGCCTCGGCGCCGCGGTCCACCAGGACGGTGGCGACGCCCGCGCCCCCATCGTCGAGGGGCGGCGCCATGCGCACGTTCGACTGGTCGAGCAGGTCGCCGGCCTCGTCTCGGAGCTGGGCCCGCACCCGGTCGCCCAGCGCGAAGTCCGCGGGCGCCTCGGCGGTCCACGCCCACTCGAGGCCGCCCAAGTCGAGGTCCACGTCCACCTCCTCGGTCCAGCTCACCGTGCCCCAGCGGATGCAGGTGCCGACGGCGTCGGTGCGCAGGCACTCCGACTCGCCAGTGACGGTCTCGGCGAGGCTGAGGGTGGCGCCGGCCACCAGGGCGGCGTCGGCGCCGCTCAGCACGAGGGACACGGAGTAGCCCTCGTCGCCGTCCACCACGAAGCTGCCCCGGGCCGAGATGTCCGGGGTGTCGGTGGTGGGTCGGCTGCCGTCGCCGCAGCCCGTGCGCCCCCCGCAGTCGCCGCCGTCTCCGTCGCCGCCCGAGGGCAGGGACAGGGCGATGCTGCCGTCGGCGTCGAGGGTGCCCGTCAGGGTGGCCACCTCGTCGCCGACGGCGTCGGTGAGGCTGAGGCTCAGCTCGGCGCTGTCCTCGGGCAGGGCGGACAGCTCACCGGTCAGGGGCAGGAGCACGTCGTCGAGGTCCGCCGAGGTCTTGTCGTCGCCGTCCACGCTCACCCGCACGCTGTCCACGTCGGCGTCGTCGTCGTCCTGGACGGTGATCACGATGCGATAGCTGCCGTTGCTCGTATTGCTGGTCTGCCGGATGCGGATGTTCTTGATCTTGGGCGTGTTCGCGGCCGCGGCGTCCGGGGTGGAGAGCACGAGGCCGAGGAGGAGGCAGGCGGACAGCATGGGAGGCTCCAGGTCGAGGGGACCCACCACCGATACCGCCGGGCACCCCCAGCCGGACCCCCACCCGACCCCCACGGCCCGCGCTCACCGGGCGCGCGGGGGGAGGGGCGCTCAGCGGGTGCCGGAGAAGAAGTAGTCGATGATGATGGCGGTGCCGCCGAAGTCGCCGTTGCCTACGGCCGAGAGATCCACGTAGGCGGTGTCCCCGGAAGTCCCGAAGGTGGCCTCCCACTCAAGGGTGCCGGAGATGCTCACCACGGTGGTGGTGCCGCTGGCGGAGTCCTCGTCGTAGAACACGCCCGTGCCCGAGACGTTCACGCCCGCGCACACGAGGTTGAGCTCCACCAGGCCGCTGTCGAGCACGTGGACCTGGCTGGCGTCGGTGCAGGTGGTGATCAGGCTGCCATCGCTCGCCGCCAGGATCGCGCCGTTCGAGTTGCCATTGTAGAGGCCGATGTAGGCGGAAACATCGATGTCGGAGCCGTCCGACCCGTCGGCGCCGTCCGACCCATCGGCGCCGTCCGACCCGTCGGCGCCGTCCGACCCATCGGCGCCGTCCGACCCATCGGCGCCGTCCGACCCGTCGGCGCCGTCCGACCCATCGGCGCCGTCCGACCCATCGGCGCCGTCCGACCCATCGGCGCCGTCCGACCCATCGGCGCCGTCCGAGCCCTCCGTGGACGCCCCGTCGGTGTCGCTGGCGTCGGCAGCGTCCTCCTTGTCGCCGCAGCCGATCAGCGCGAGGAGGAGGACGAGGGGCGAGAGGTGGTGCAGGCAAGGCATGGAGACGCTCCGGAGGGAAGGGGCAGGCCAGAGATGAGCCTGGATGTGGGTACCTGCGCGCCGCGGCGGCGAGACCCCCACTCGACCCCCACTCGCCCCTCCCCAGGGGACGGCCGGAGCCATAAGGGGAGCCATGCATTGGCCCGACGATGAGCCCAGCTTCGGCGGCTTCAGCGACCCCGGGGCGTCGGCGTTCGACGACCCCGCCGGGCCCGAGGAGGGCCCCCGCTACGAGGTGGGCGCGCTGCTGGGGCGAGGCGGCATGGGCACGGTGCACGCGGCCCGGGACCTGCGCCTGGGGCGCGACGTGGCCCTCAAGGAGCTGCGCCCGGAGCTGGCCCACGAGGCCGGGGCCCTGGCGCGGGTGGCGCGGGAGGCGGCCATCACGAGCCGCCTGGAGCACCCGGCCATCGTCACGGTCCACGACGTGGGGGTGCTCGAAGACGGGCGGCCCTTCTACACGATGCACCTCGTGCGGGGACGCACGCTCGCCCGGGCGGCGGACGAGGCGGACGGGCCCTGGGACCGCCGGGCCCTGCTTCGGCACGTGCTCTCGGCGGCCGAGGCGGTGGCCGCGGCCCACGACGCCGGCATGGTGCACCGCGACCTCAAGCCGTCGAACATCCTCATCGGCGCCCACGGCGAGACCCAGGTCATCGACTGGGGCCTCGCCGGCCCCACCCCCGCGGCCGCGGCGCGCTGGGGCGACCTGCCCGGGGGCGTCGCGGTCGGCCCCGCGGGCAGCACGGCCTTCGTGGCCCCCGAGCAGCTGCGCGGGGACCCGCCCCACCCCACCCACGACGTCTACAGCCTGGGGCGCACGCTGGCGGTAGTGGTGGGGGGAGACGGCGACGAGCTCTCGGCGGAGCTGGGGGCCATCGTCGCCCGGGCCACGGCCCCGGAGCCGGCCGCGCGCTACCCGGACGCTGCGGCCTTCGCCGCGGACCTGCTGCGCTGGTTCGAGGGGCGCCGCGTGCAGGCCCACGCCTACAGCCGCGCCGAGCTGCTGCGCCGGACCCTGCGCGCCTGGCGGCTGCCCCTCGGTGTGGCGGCCCTGGGCGTGGTGGCGGTGGGGGTCGCGGCCGGCGTGGGCTGGGTGCAGACGTCGCGCTCCTTGGGGCGCGCCCTGGAGACCGAAGCGCAGGCGCAGACCGCCCTCGCCGAGCTGCGCCTGGAGCAAGCGGTGGAGGCCACCCTCGCGGGTCGGCGGGCCGAGGCCGAGGCCTTGGCGGGGGAGGTGCTCCGTCACCACGACGACCCGTTGGCGCGCGGGGTGTTCGCCGCCTTCGGGCGGGCAGAGCGGCCGATCTTGCGGGCGACCTCCGAGGCGCCGGCCTGCGACTGGGCCGAGCTGCAGGTCGGCGCCGGGCAGTGGGTCTGCGGTCGGGGCGACCGCCTGAGCGCGTGGCGGGGCGACCGCCGTGTGTGGAGCCGGACCCTGTCCACCGCCGGCGGCGCCTTGCAGCACGGGAGGCTCGTGGTCTGGGACACCCGAACCCTCCTCGAGCTGGACCCGGAGACCGGCGAGACCCGCGCAGACTGGTCTGGCGGACCCGACGACTGGCGCCCCATCGTGCCGCCACGGCGCCTGTGGTCGAGGGCCGGGCGCCTCGACGCCGAGAGCCTGCCGCCGTCGGGGTGCGCGGGGCGCATGCAGGTCGGGGCCGTCTCTGAGCGGGGCGCGCTGGCCGCCCTCTGCGCCGATGGCACCCTGGTCCTCGGGTCGGTCGAGGCCGGGCCGACCGTGCGCGTGGCGACCGAAATTCATGGCAACCACGTGGCCAGCGCCCTGTCCTGGACGCCCACGGGCGGGCTGCTGGTGGGCAGTCTCCGGGGTCGCATCTCCCTGCTCGACGGCGACACCGGCCGGCTGCTCGCCTCCGGAGACACCGCCCTGGGCGCCATCCGGCGGATCGTGCCCGCGCCCGATGGCCGGACCGCTGCGGTCGTGGGCACCGAAGGGGAGCTGGCGATCTGGCAGCTGGACGCCGCGGCGGTGGTCGCGGAGCTGCCCTCGAGCCCGAGCGTCGGCGTGGCCTTCGACACCGATGGGCTCGTCGTGCACAGGGCCGATGCGCTGCAGTCCTGGAGGCTGCCGCGCAGTGGGCCCGCCCTCGTCCACACCGCCGCGGGGGTCGCCGAGGTGGTGGCGGAGGCGCAGGGCCCCCGGCTGGTCGCGGTGGGCGGCGGGGGAGCCGTGACCCTGGTCGACCTCACCGGGGCGGAGACCGAGCGCCTGGCCTTCGGCGACCAGGTGGTGAAGGCGGCGGCCTTCCGCGCCGACGAGCTGGTGGTGACCGGGCTGGGCGGCGACCGGCTGGCGACCCGAGCAGCGTCGGGGTGGGCGCCGCTTCCCGCCGCGCGGCCGCTGCGCCGCCTCGAGGCCCTCGCCGACGGCTCGCTGGTGGGCCTGGACCTCGACCAGGGCTTCTATCGGTGGCCCCACATCCGCTCGGCCCCCGAGCGGCTCCAAACCGACCGCACGTTCATCGACCTGGAACGCGACGGCGAAGCCCTGCTGCTGCTCGCCGCGGACGGGGCGCTGCTGCGTCTCCGCGGGGGCGCCCGGGAGGACCTCGAGCCCGCCCCGGGGGCACGGGCGGTGGCCCACCGTGCAGACGTGGTGTGGTGGGTCCGGGGGCGGGAGGTCGTGCAGCGTGGCCCCGATGGCGAGCGGGTGTTCGCCCTCGCCCACAGCCCTCTGCTGGATCTGGCCGCCTCGCCGGACGGGCGGCTCGTCGCGGCGGGGGGGCTGGACGGGCGCGTGCGGGTGTGGGCCCGCCCCGACGGCCGCTTGCTGGGGCTGCTTCCAGGGCACACCGAGCGGGTCGTGTCCCTCGCGTTCCTCCCCGACGGAGACCTCGCCAGTGGGAGCTGGGACGGCACGGTGCGGACCTGGCGCCTCGCCGCCTTGGAGGCGCCCCTTGACGCGCTGGCACAACCGCCGGCCCCAGGGAACCGCCCCGCCACAGCGACAGGAGCGAAGCGATGAGCTTGCACGCCTGGGTCCGCGTTCGGCTGGGGACGGGAGAGACCGACACCCTGTGTGCGGGGGATCTCATCGGGCGCACGCCCGCCGCCGCGCTGCATCTCGACGACCCTCACGTCTCCGAGGCCCACGCCATGCTCAGCCTGCGTGGGGAGAAGCTGTGGCTCCTCGCGTTGCGGCGGCGGTTCGAAGTGGACGGCCGCCGGATGGACGCCGTCGCCTTGGTGGAGGGGCAGCGCATTCGGCTGACCGCCGCCGTGGAGATGCTCGTCGAGGCGGTATTCCTGCCCGCCGCCGTGGTGGGGCTCGAGGGGCCCGGGCTGCCGCCGCAGGCCTTGCCGGGGACCTGCGCGCTGGTCTTCGATCCGCACCCCCGCCTCGCGCCCGGCGCGGCCGCCGGCGCGGCCGCGGTCTTCTGGATGGTCGGGGACCGCTGGCGGGCCCGGGTGGCGGAGGGCGGCGCCGTGGACCTCACGTTGGGCCAGTCGCTGGTGATCGACGGACGCGTGTGGACCGTCGTGCCCATCGCCCTGGACGCTGCGGGCCAGTCCCACACCCGCGGCGGGGCGCAGGGGCCGCTCCGGCTCGTCTGCTCCTTCGACACCGTCCGCATCCACCGCCCGGACGGGGCGGTGCTGATACTGGCCGGCCAGATCGCACGGGTGGTCTCCGAACTCGGCGCGGTGGGCCAGCCCCTGGACTGGGTGGAGCTGGCCCAGCCCCACTGGCCCCACATCACCGAGCGGGCCTTGCTGCGGCGCCGATGGGACGGTCTGCTGGGCCGCCTGCGGAGTCGCCTGCGGGCGGGCGGCGTGCGCGTGGATCTGGTGCGCTCCACCCGCGTGGGCCTGGTCGAGCTCGTGCTGCACGAGGGAGACAGGCTCGAGGACCGCGCCTGAACCGTGGTCGTGCGCTGCCGGACGGCCCGCTGTCAGGGGCTTCCATCAGCAGGCTGCCGTGGGCCGAGTCCGCGGCTGACCCACCACTGTCGTTTCGACCGCCAGCCGATACCACCCGCATGCCCCCCACGATGGGCCGTCGACACCCCGGACACTCACTCTCCGGACAGACTCACGGGGCGGGTGCCGAGAAGATGGCATCGGGCAGCGCGTCCCCCAACACAATGTTGGCCACGTCGACGGTGGTGGTCAGCGGGGACAGGTCGCCACCGTTCCAGCCATAGCTGTCGTAGTGCGTGGCGAACCACAAGCCGCCGGCTTCTTCAACGTCGGACCAGAGCAGCACCTTCTCGGGGCTGTGGCCGCCCTCTGGGAAGAAGGCGGGGAACGTGACGATGTACCGCACCGCCAGGATGCGCTTGGAGTCGGGGTCGAGGTGAAGCACGTAGAAGTCATCGGGCGCATCGCCCGTGCCGGCCTCGTAGGTGACCTTCAGTGTCGGGAGGGGCCGGGTCTCGCCGGTCTCGGGGATCACCGTGGCCGGCAGGACGGTGTGGATCGTCCCGGGATCGGCCAGCACCCACGGGAGCCCGACGAAGTACAGCGGCGTCGTCGCCCAGAAGCGCGGCGGGGACGGGAACGAGCTGGCATCGGGGACAATCCAGGCATCCTGGCCATCCCATCCAAGCTTGGCATCGGCGCCTTCACCGAGCTCGGTCTGGACGGCACGGCGCCCCCGAAGATCGGCTTGGGTGCGGGCGTACCGGCGCTTCTCTGGCGCACCCACGGGGGCGTAGTCGAAGTCGAAGGCCAAGGACCCGGCCGCCATCCAGGGCTCCAGGCCACCATGGCCATCAATGGCCTGCCGCAGCAGCCGCCCCCCCTCGGTCTTGCTCAGGCGTGTGTGGGTGACCTCGAGCGCGGAGGGCGCCGGCGGCGGGGCCACCACAGTCGGAGGGGCGGGGTCGGAGCAAGCGGCCAGCAGCAGCCAGAGCATCATTGTCGGTCCCACTTGGGGAGCTCACCGAGAGAGGGGCGCAACCGCGGGCGGGGTCGAGGTGGTCCTCGCTGGCTTCTCGGCGGGTGAGCTTGGCCGCATCGTCTAGCGCAGTTCGCCAACCATGGGGCGCGCGCGGGGCGTGGACCGCGCTCTCTACCGGGTCGGGACCCACGGAAAGAAGGCGTTGTCGACCCCCCGCAGCGCGGCGGTGAGCTTGGGAAAGTGGCGGATCAACACCGTCTTCATGGTGTTGTCCTCCAGCCACTGCATGCCCTCGGGGGTGTAGACCTCCGGGGTGAAGTCGTCGGTGTAGAACCGATCCGACTTGAGCCGCCGCGACGCCATCAGGATGAAGATGCGGAACGCCGTGTCGCTAAACCCAAAGCCCTTGGGCGGGGTCTCGCCGAACATGCCGACCATGGTGTCGACCGCTTCGATGTTCCCGTCATAGACGCGCTCCAGCTCCTTCGCGAGGACCGGATCGTCGGTCAGCTGGTCAAACGACGTGGGGGCCTTGAGCCTCAACAGCCGCCGGAATGCGCAGTAGCGCGGCACCCCCCGCTCCCGGTCCCGCAGGATGTCCACCGCCGCAAGGTCCACCGTGCGCCCCCCGGGCAGCTCCAGGTTGCGCAGCCAGTTGGGGTAGTTGCGCAACACAAGGGCACCAGGGTGGGCACGACCAAAGCTATAGAAGAGGTTGACCAGCGAGTTGTTCTGGAGCAGGGCGGTGGCCCCTTGGAACGCCGCGAGGGCCATCGGCACCCGACCGGTCTCGGCGTTGGAGTCGATGTCGACAATGCTGAGCTCATCGGGCATCAGAGGATGCATACGGTAGACCGAGACAAACTCTTCAGTCATCTGAAATGGCGCGCCGTGGTGGTCCTGTTCCGAGCCGGGAATGCCGCTGATGACTTCGCTCTCGCTGATGCGCCCGAGCACTTCGTGGCTGTCTTCACCCTGGAGCCCCCACCAGTTGGCCCGCATCGCGAGCTGGAGGGTGGGGTGTTGGAGGATGGCGGGGGTCCACTCGACGGTGTGGATCTTGGCCATCAGTGCGCTGTTGATCAGCCGGGCCCGGTCGAAGACGGCGTCGTCGTCCCAGTCAGGGTACGCTTGGCGGAGGTGGCCGCAGATCGTGTTGTGTTCCAGCACAAACAAGCTGTGCATCAGGTCGAGACCCAGCCACCAATTGTCGGTAAACCCCGCCTTTGGATTGCCGGTCGCCGGATCCCGCTCAATCCGCCCTTCATGCCCGATCTTCATCTCACCGCCCGCACCCGTCCGCAATCCCGCCAAGGTCACGGCGTCGCTGCCATAGACTTGGGACCCGTCCCACCAGTGGGTCACCCGGTTGCGGTGGGTGGGGGGCTGGCCCGCTTCGGCCGACCAGGTCGGATCAATCTTGGTCTCGGGAACACTCATCGGCACGCTGTTGTCACCTTTGGCCGGCGGCATCGTGAGCGAGCGCTCGTCATCGTCCTCATGGGCGAACCAGTCGTGGGTCATGAACTGGATCCACGCCGCAGCCAGCAAGTTGAGGGCCTCGACCGGCACAAACTCATCCCTTGCCAGCAACGCTTGACTCACGTCGCGGGGGTTCGGGGTCATCAGCCGATCCCGGTCCGGCCAGCCCGCATCCAACGGAACATTGCGGCCGATGCGGGCGCCCGTGCTGCCCATTCCCGGCGCGTGGAGGTCGTTGTGGCCCCCATCCGCCGTACGTGCATAGAGCCGGCGGGCGCCGGGGTCCGCCGGGGTGGGGTCGCTCACACCGCCGCCAGACGTGTCTTGCAGGTTCTCTTCCCGCAGCGCATTCCGCAGCTCGATCAGGTTGACAATGCCCAGTGGCAGCGGAAGCTCATGCCAGTTGATGACATGGTTGAGCCGCTCCACCGTGTCTTCGATCAGCTCGCTCACAGGAGTACGGGGCATGGCACGCTCGGGCACAAGGATGGCGCGGGGATGGTGATGGGCTGGACCGTCAATGCCGATGAACAAGGTGTTGACGATGCTCCTCCCCGCGCGCGGAAGTATGGCACGAAGCGCCGGATGGGTGCGGACAGGTTCTGTCCGGCTGCCCCCAAGCTTGCCCTGGGAGTCCCCCGGTCTCAGCCGCTCGTCACGTCCGTCGGCTGGAGCGGGCCCGTCCGGAGCAGGTCACGGATCTGGCTGGTGCCGGCCGCGAGCTGGTCGAACATGCACGCCCAGAGCAGCATCCGGAAGATTTCCGCCTCGGCACCGGACGCGTCCACGAGGCGGCGAAACCGATCGGCGCCGACCGACAAGATCTGGGCCCGACCGAGGGCGACGCAGGTGGCGCTGCGCTCGGCACCATCGATCATCGACATGTGACCGAACAGCGCCGGGGCTTGCAGCTCGGCGACGGGGGTGCCCGACCCATCCACCAGTGCGCGAGCGCCCGACACCCGGTTGATGCGGACCTCGAGCCGGCCTCGGGTCAGGATGCCCAGGGTGCCGGCGGGCTCTCCCTGTTCGCAGACAATCTCTCCATCGAGCAGCTCGGTCCGGGGGAGGGTGCGCAGGGTGCGGCCGAGGACCACAGCCCGGCCGGTCGGCAGCCCGTGCTTGGCCAACAACCGCTGTGCGACGGCGTCCAGGTCGAGGGGGCGGCTCATGCGGTGCCCCCGAGGAAGCGCGACAGGCGGGCCCAGACCGACGAAGGGGGAGCCGGGGTGTCGTCAGGGGGAGGCAAGGTCTGGAGCCACAGCTTGCGGGCGGCGAGATGCGTGGTGCGGAGGCGCCGTGCGGCCGTGGTGACCATGTGGCGCTGAAGAGCCGCCAGGGCGGTCGAGCCGCTCAGCGCAAGCAGGTCGTCGGCGGTGAGCTCCAGCGCCACACTGTCGGTGACCGCGCGCAGCGAGGCGGTCCGGGTCGCGGTGCGGGCGAAGAGGGCCGCTTCTCCGACCAGCTCGCCAGGCCGCACGTCGCTGATCGGCTGTTCACGGTCTCCTTGGAGGGCCCAGGCCTTTAGGTGTCCCTCCAGGATGATGAGGCAGGTCGTGCCGCTGGCACCCTGGCGAAACACGGTGGATCCCCGGGGAATGTCGATGCGCCGACCCTGTTCCCAGAGCTCCACGAGGGCGGCGTCCGCCACGTCCTGAAAGATGGTGAGCTGTTTCAGCGGGTGCACGGGGCCTCCTTCGAGCCGGACCGTCCGGCTGCCGCGTGGACGGTGCGCGGCGTGTACCATCTCCCTATGCATTCTTCGCTCAATCCCAGCCAGTCTTCCCGACCCAGCCAGAGCCGCGCGGCGACCTCCAGCGCCCAAGGCCCCCGAGAGCGCAATGAAGATGCGTGGCTCTGCTTGCCGGAGCTTGGCATCTACGCGGTGGCTGACGGCATGGGCGGGCTGGTCGACGGGCATGAGGCTTCTCGGACCACCCTCGACCTGGTCGCCCAGCGGGCCCCGGCGCTGGCGGCGTGTTTTTCCCAGCATGGCGCGGCCGCCCAAGGGGCCGTGGTGCGGGAGCTGGACGGGCTCTTTCGCGATGCATCCGCGCTGGTCTCGGATCTCGCGGCAACCCGGGGTGGCCGCATGGGGTGCACCCTCACGCTTGCGTTGTTGGGTGAAGATCGCCTGTTGATCGCGCATGTGGGCGACAGCAGGGCCTACTTGGTGCGAGGGGATGACGTCCGGCAGCTCACCGAAGACCACTCTGTCGCGGCGCTGCGGGTGCGGCTGGGGCGAATGACGGCCGAAGATGCCGAGCGGTCGCCGCTGCGCAACCGGCTCTACCAAGCCATCGGGGTGACCGAAGAGCCGGAGCCCGACGTGGTGGAGCTCCAGCTGTCGGCGGGTGATGCGTTGTTGTTGTGCTCAGACGGCTTGTGGGAGCCGCTGGACATGGGACGGGTCGCGGGCTTGATCGCAGGGCGCTCGGCGGCCGCAGCGGTCCGGGCGGTGGTGGGCGCGGCCGAGGCGGTGGGCCTGAGCGACAACGCCACCGGGGTGCTCATCCAGACGATGGCTGCCGGCGGGGGGCTCGATCGGGCCCAGCTGTTGCGCAGCGCGGCGCTGTTCTCCGATCTGGACGCCAGCGACATCTCCCGGCTGGTCCCTTGGCTCGGCGAGCGGCGCTTGGGCACGGGCGAGGCCCTGGTGCACGAGGGGGACACCGGCGATGAGATCATGGTGCTCGCGGCGGGCTCCCTGCGGGTGCACAAAGCGGGCGTGGGGCTCGTGGACCTCCACCCCGGCGCCCACATGGGCGAGATCTCGATGCTGTTGGGCACGCCGCGCACCGCCTCGATTGCCGCGTTGGAGCCCTCCGTGCTGCTCGTCCTGCCCCGCACCCACCTGCATGAGCTGATGCGCCGTCGGCCGGTGCTGGCGTCGGCCATCACGTGGCGGATGGCCCAGTTTCTCGCGCAGCGGGTGGTGACCTTGAGCGACGGCGGGAAGGCCTAATCTCGTCCATGCCCCCGCGACTGGACGCGGCCCCCGACGCCCCCCCGTGGGCTCTGGGTGCCGTGGTGATGGGCATTGCGGTGTTGGTGGTGGGGTTGATGGGCCTGCCGCTGTCTGGCCAAGGCGGCGTGGCCCTCGGCAGTCCTTGCTCGGAGGCGGGGCGCCACCTGTGGTCATTGGCGGTGGCGGCGGAGCACTGGCAGGTCGGAGAGGTGCCCCGCAGGGTCGCGGCGGTGGGCTGGCCGGTGGGCCTCGACGCGCCGCTGCTGGACCCGGTCAATGTGCTCGTCTTTGCTCCGCTGCAGGCCATCTTCGGCAGGGTGTGGGCATGGAATCTGTTGTTGCTGTCGATGCCCCTCGTGCTGGGTCTCGGGTGCTGGAAGCTGGCCCGGGCGCTCCGGATGTCGGTCCTTGGGGGGGCCACCCTGGCGGTGGCGGCGGTCGGGGCGCCGTGGTTGCTCCAGTTCGGTGCGACCGGACGCTCGGAGTACCTGCCCGCGGCCCTGTGGCCCTTGTGGCTGGCGTGCATGGTGGACGCCCGCCGTGGGGCGGTTGGGGCAGCCGTGGCGGGGGCCCTCTGTCTGGGCTTGATGTTGTCGGGAGGTCCGATCATCACGGTGTTCTGGGCTGCGCTTAGTCTGCCTGTCTTGGGCCTGTGGGTGTGGCGCAAGCCCCACCGCGAGGCTGCCTTGCCCCTGCTGTCGGTGGTGCTGGGGCTTGTGTTGGCCCTGCCGGCCTTGCTGCCTGTGCTGCGCGCGCTCCCGCAGCGGGCTGCTGGGGCCATGGACGGGGCGGGTCCAGGGCTGGTGGCGCCGGTGCAGACGTCCCTGGCCACGCTGTTTCGGTGGGTGCCCGAGGCCCTCCAGCCGCCCACCGAACAACCCGCCACGGTCGCCCTTGTGTTGCTCGTGCTCAGCATGGTGGGGGCTTGGCATCACCGCCATGCCCGGGGGTGGTGGCTGCTCGGGATCTGGGGGCTGGTCTTGGCCCAGGGCACGGCGCCCACGGCTGCTGTGGACGTGCACGCTGCCCCGGCGGTGGTTCAGGGGCCACTGGCCTGGCTGGCCCAGGTGGTGCCGCCCCTGTCGGCCATCTCGAGCTGGTCCCGGCTGGGGTGCCTGCTGGGGGTGCCGTTTGGGGTGGCCGCGGCCCTGGCGGTGGACCGGGTTCGGGGGCGCTGGCGCTGGGCCGTCGTGGCCCTGTTGGGGGTCGCTCTGGTCGATCAGTCCACCAACCCCCGGGGCATTCCCCGCACCGACGGGGCCTTCTCCGTCTCGCCGCCGGTGGCCTACGTCGACGCATTGGGCTCCGTTGCCGCGGGCCCCGTGATGCAGCTGCCGATGGAGCTTCCGGGCCCTGGCGCCTGCACGGGACGGGGGCGGTGGTTGCTGTGGTCGCTGTCCCACGACCGGCCCGTGACCAGCACACCGGCAGAGGTCGCTGACACTGGTGTGACGATGGGCTTTGTCGGCGAGATGATGCGCCGTGTTCAGGACGGACGGGTGCGGGGACCGGGTGCCCAAGACGCCGACGCGCACGACTGCTTGCGGGAGTCTGCCCAGCGCCTGCACTCCCAGGGACTGGCCGCCGTGGTGGTGGACACCGCAGACCCTCGGGGCCGGGATCAGGCGGCTTGGCTGTCGGCCGCTTGGGGGCCACCGGTCCACACGGGGCGCTTCCAGGGCTGGTCCCTCGGCGGCGTGCCACCCCCATCGCGCTTGGTGCCGGTCTGTCGTCCGCCCCGTTGAGCGGGCCGCTACCAGCTGACGGCGCCCGAGACCTGGAACAGCCCTTGACCGGGCACCAGCAGCACCATGTCGCCCAGTCCGTCGCGGTCGACGTCCGCCCCGGCCACCGCCGCGCCCGCCCGTGCATCGGACACGCCCCCTTCCCACCGGGCCGGGGCCTCGCTCAGCCGTGTGGTGCCGTCCCCTGAACCCACCAGAAGCCACACCAGTCCGGTGTTCTCGTCCGCACCAGGGCCGCCGACCAGCAGCCCATCTTGGCCGGTCCCCGAGATGTCCGGGACCACCGCCAGTGAGGCGCCCGCCGCGTCGCGACCCCGCTCCCCGGTGTGGGTCGACGTGGCCTCGGGCGTCCGCAGCGTGCCGGTCGGTGCGGCAAAGCGGAACACCGCGCCGGCACCCTCACCGCTCGATCGGTCGCCCGGGACACCCACCAACAGCTCCCGTGCGCCATCCCCGTCCATGTCGGGCGCCGCCACCGCCGCCCCGAGGCCGTCCCGCAGGCCCTCTCCCCGGACCACCGCGTCGGCATCCTCGAGGTCCCGCAGCCCCGTGATGGGCCCGGCCAGCAGCCACGCGGCACCTGTGCGGTTGTCGGCCCGGGGGGCGCCCAGGACGAGGTCGGAGATGCCGTCCCCGGTGAGGTCCGCCACCAGCACGATGCCCCCCAGCTCATCGGTGGCCCCATCGCCGGCCGCCACCCGCCAGCAGCCGTCCAGATCGGCGGCTTCGGGGGGACACGCGTCGATGGCGCCAGGCCCGTGAATACCGTCGGTTCCGCCGTCTTGGGGGCTTCCGGTCAGCAGCACGGGGCCGCCGTCGGCGCCGAGGTCAGCGACCACCAGCGCGAGGCCTTGGCTGCCCGTGAGCACCGTCGCCGTGTCCAGTGCCGGCAGTGCCGTCAGCGGCCCGCTGAACCGGTAGACTTGTTGGGCCTCGGGATCGGCCAAGATCAGGTCGGCGTAGGCATCGTCGTCCAGTCCACCGATGGCCATGGCGCCGGTCAGGGCCGCCAGTGCTTCAGCTTGGTCCCCACCCCAGGCCTCGGCCCCGGCCGCGCCCCAGCGGTGCACCAGGCCCTCCCCGTCGCGCACCAGCACGTCCACATCGCCCGTGCCGTCCAGGTCGCCCTGGGACATCGTGTCGCCCAACGGCCCCTCCACGACGGCGCCCTCGCCGAGTGTCCACCGTCCCTGGGGGGTGCAGTCATTCGGCAGCCCATCGCAATTGTCGTCCACCCCGTTGAAGCACTGCTCGCGTGCATCGGGGTAGACGTTGATGTTGGTGTCGTCGCAGTCGCCTTCCCAGCTTGTGTTGCCGGGGTCACCGGGGCACATCACCGTGGTCTCGGTGGATCCCCAGCCGTCGCCGTCGGCATCGACCCAGCGCTCCACACCATCGGTGAGCCCGGGATCTTCGGCGTCGGTGAGCCCGTTGCAGTCGTCGTCCCAGCCATTGCACCGCTCGGGCTCAGCTGCCCCCACGGTGGCGTCCTGGTCGTCGCAGTCGTCGGCCTCGGGCACCCCATCGCCGTCTGCGTCGACGGCCTGCTCCACCGCTGGGGTGTCGTCGGTGGTGCGGTCGTCGAGGTCGCTGTTGTCCTTGTCCCCGCCGCACGCGGTGAGGCCGACGGTGAGGGCAATGGCATGGCGGTGGTGCATCACGAGGTGCTTCCCTGGCTGAGTCGGGCACCGATGAGTGTACCGAAGACCCCGGCCACGGCTGTGCGAACCGCGCCAAAGGTTGCGGCGCTCAGGGCCTCGTCCATCGGCAAGCCCAGCCCGGTGGCCACGAGCCATGCCAGCACGATGACCGTCGAGAACACGGCACCACAGGCCAGTGCCGCACGGACGGGCCAGCCGGGGGCCTCCGGTGGACGCAAGAATGCCCCGGCGCCGGCCGCCACGGTGGGCAGGAGGAACTGCATGTCGACCCAGCCCAGCGACGTTGCGTAGCCGGGCTCGCCGTCCACCCACTGGGTGCTGGCCACGCCAAAGAGCGTCCCGAGGACAAGATAGAGACCGGTCTGGGCGGCCAGTCGGGCGGCGGCGGGCATCGGCAGCTCGGGGGTGGAGGACGCGTGGCGATCCGGCCACTCGGAGAGCGGGGGTACCGGGTCCGGTCGGCGTGTGCACGCCGGGGATGGGCGGAGTTCGGGGCCCGGGTGCGCCACAGGGGATCGGGGACGGTTACGGACCTGCCTGTTTCGTGCTCGCGCGCATGCAAAGATGGTGGAAGATGACGCTGCCCACGACCGGTCTCGCCGGTTCCAATGCCCCCTCCGAGTCGCCCGCATCGAGCGATTTTTTGCTCTTGTGTGTGCTGCCAGCCGACCGAGCGTCCCTCGCGGGTGCGGTCCGTGCGGCGGGCGGCACGCCTGTGGTCGACCTCACCGCCGGTGGAACCGTGGGGCCGCTGGCCGCCGGGGTCTGGGTGCGGGTGCGCGATGGTCGCTCGGTGCCGGGGACAGGTCCGGTGCTGCTCGCTGCGGGCTCGACCCCTCGGCCGCTGGCCAACCGCGAGACCTGGCTGGAGGTCACCACGCCGGGGCCGGTTCCGGCGGGCTTGGCGGGTGTGGTGCTGCGCGGCGTGGAGGTCGGCGGGCCCTGCGGGGCGGCCCCGGCGATGTCGTTGTTGGCCCAGATGCCGCCCGGGGTGCCGGTGGTCGTCGATGGGGGTCTCAAGCCCGATGCGGTCGCGGGTGCGCTGCGTGCCGGCGCGGCGGGTGTTGTCCTGAGTGACGTGTTGATGGCCACTCCCGAGATGGCCCTGCCGTCGGGACTGCGCCAGCGGATGGACGTCGCCGACGCCTCGTCCTCCCACTTGATCAATGGCTTTCGCATCCAAGCGAGCCCCCTGGCGCCGGTGCTTCGCCGGCTCTTGTCTGGCGAGTCCTTCTGGGATCTGAGCCAGGGCTGGTTGGGCGCAGACAGCCCCGGGACCGTGGCTTGGCCGGCCGGTCGGGCGATCGCAGATGCCCCCGAGCTTGCCCGCAAGCACGGCACCCTCGCCGGCTTGGTGGGCGCTGCCCGTGCGGCGTTGTCGGCGGTGGAGCGTGCTCCGGCCCCCCGCACCTTTGGGTCTGGGTCTGGCCCCGCTGCCTCCGATGAAGCGGTGGCCATCATCGGTCTCGGCTGCCGCTTGCCCGGCGCCAGCACTGTGGAAGCCTTCTGGCAGATGATCTTGGACGGCCGCAATGCCATCCGGGAAGTCCCAGTAGAACGCTGGGATCCGGCGCTGTTCTGGGACGAAGACCCGAACAGCCCCGACCAGACCTACTCCAAGATCGGTGGCTTCCTCGACGACCTGCCGTTTGACGCCCGGCGGTTCCGCATCCCGCCGGCGATAGCGGGCCAGATCGACCCCGTGCAGCAGATCACGCTCGGTGCGACGGCGGACGCCCTGGCCGACGCGGGCTTGCGGCCGACCCCCCGGGACAAGACCGGGGCGGACTTCGACCGGGGCCGCACGGCGGTCATCTTGGGCAACAGCATGGGCGGCGAGCTCACCGACGACTACACCGTGCGGGTGCGGGTTCCGGCGTTCCAGGCTGCGCTCGCATCGGTGCCGGACTTCGCGTCGCTGCCGGCCGAGACCCGCGAGGGAATCCTCGAGGCCTTCGCGGTCCAAGTGCGGGCGAGCTTGCCCCAGATCACCGAAGACTCGATGCCCGGTGAGCTGGCCAATGTCATCGCCGGCCGGGTCGCCAATGCGTTCGACCTGACGGGCCCCAACTTCACGACGGACGCGGCCTGTGCCAGCTCGATGGCGGCGGTGCAAGCGGCCGTGAAGGGGCTGCTCGACGGCGACTTCGACCTCGCGGTGACCGGCGGTGCGGACCGCTCCATGGGCGCGGCCACCTACACCAAGTTCTGCAAGATCGGGGCGCTGTCGCCGAACCACTCGGTGCCGTTCGACGAGCGGGCCAATGGCTTTGTGATGGGCGAAGGCGCGGGCATCATGGTGCTCAAGCGCCTGAGCGAAGCCCGCCGGGACGGAGACCGCATCTATGCCGTGATCAAGGGCATTGGCGGCAGCTCGGATGGACGAGGCAAGGGCATCACGGCCCCCAATCCCCGGGGCCAGCGGCTGGCGCTGGAGCGCGCGTACGGCAACGCGGGTGTGGATCCGGCGTCGGTGGATCTGATGGAAGCCCACGGCACCAGCACCGTGGTCGGCGACAAGGTCGAGGTCCAGAGCCTCGTCGATGTCATTGGGCCGGGCCGCCGCGAGGGACTGGGACCCATCCGAATTGGCTCGGTGAAGTCGAACATCGGCCACCTCAAGAGCGCCGCTGGTGCGGCCTCGTTGATCAAGGCCAGCTTGGCCATCCACCGGGGGATCCTGCCGCCCAGCGCCGGCTTCCAGACCGCCCGCACCGACGTGCCCTTCGATGTGGTGCCCCTTCAGGTTCAGGCCCTGGCCGAGCCCTGGCGTGCCCAGGGTCCCCGGCGGGCCGGTGTGAGCGCCTTTGGCTTTGGCGGCACCAACTTCCACATCGTGCTGGAGCAAGCCCCGGGTGTGGCGGTCCACACGCCCCCGGCTCCGGTGGAAGGCCTGGCCCTTCCCAAGGGCATCTGGGCGGTGTCCGCGGACGACCGTCAGGGCATCGCGGCGGTGATGGCCAGCGAGGGTGCCCCCTATGAAGCCGACGCCCCCGTCCGCCTTGTGGCCGCTGCCGACACCGCCGACGAGAAGGCGGAACAGCTCGAACGGATCAAGCGGGTGATCGACAAGCCGCGGGCCGGCGCCATGCTGCGCTCCCGGGGCATCTCCCTCGAAGAGGAAGCCTTCGACGGCAAGATCGCGTTCTTGTTTACGGGCCAGGGCAGCCAATACATCGACATGGGGCTCGATCTGGTGTCCGAGTACCCCGTGGTCGCCGACACCTTCGCCGAAGCGGACGCGGTGATGCTGGCGGAGCTGGGCAAGCCGCTCACGAGCTTCATCCGCCGCGACCCCAGCCTGTCCGAAGAAGAGCAGTTCAAGCGCCTTCAAGACACGGCCATCTCCCAGCCTGCCACACTGACCGTGGATGTTGCACTGCTGCGCCTTCTCGCGGCCTACGGTGTGTTCCCCGACATGGTCGCGGGCCACTCGCTGGGGGAGTACGCCGCCGCGGTCGCTGCGGGCATCCTCAGCTTCCCTGATGCCTTGCTGGCCGTGAGTGCCCGGGGCCGCGAGATGGCCGGCGTGCAGATCGACGACAAGGGCCTGATGGCGGGCATTGCTGCATCCGAGCAGCGTGTGGCCGAGGTGCTGGCGGAGATCGACGGCTACGTCGTGGCCGCCAACAAGAACTGCCCCACCCAGACGGTCATCGCCGGCGAGACGGACGCGGTGGAAGCGGCGATGGAGGCCTTCCGCTCCCGGGGCATCACGGTCTACCCCTTGCCCGTCAGCCACGCGTTTCACAGCCGGATTGTGGCCCCGGCCAGCGCGCCGCTGCGCAAGGTGCTGGAGCGCCTCGACATCCAGCCCCCCCGTCGCCCGGTCACCACGAATGTGACGAGCAACTGGTACCCCAGCGGTCCCGATGCCCGGGAAGAGGTGCTCGACATCCTCGCCCAGCAGGTCGCTGCGCCCGTGGAGTGGATCGCCCAGATGGAGCGCATGTATGCCGATGGTGCGCGGGTCTTCGTCGAGTGCGGGCCCAAGCGGGCGCTGTCGGGCTTTGTGGCCACGACGTTCAAGACCCGTCCCCACCGCGCGCTCTACACCAACCACCCCAAGAGGGGCGGTGTGGCAAGCTTCAGGGACGCCCTCGCGGCCCTGGTTGCGCTGGGCCTGCCGGTCCATGCCGAGCCCGTGGCGACCGACATCTTTGGTGAGTCCGCGCCCCGTCGCGCCAACTCTGCGGCCCTCGCTGCCCGTGCGACCCGCCACAGCATGGTCGTGACCGAGCCGGGTGCACCGCTGGAAGCGTCTGGCGAGGTCGCCAACCAGGTGCGTGCGCTGGTCGCCCGCATCTCTGGCTACACCGCCGAAGAGCTGTCTCTCGACGACGAGTTCGAGGCCGATCTGGGCATCGACACCGTGAAGCAGGCCGAGCTGGTCGCCCGCATGCGGGACCACTTCCAGCTGGAGCACGACCCTGAGTTCCGCTTGTCGGAGATGCGCACGATTCGCGATCTGGCCCGGTATGCGGCCGGTCGCCTGGGCACGTCCCGTCCGGCTGCGCTGCCCGCCTTGCCCTCGGTAATGCCGATGGCTCGGCCCCGGGTGACGACGCCCGTGGCGCCTGTGGCGGTGATGCCGACGGGTGCGCTGTCGAGCGATGCACTGAGCGCCCTGATGGCGGGTGCGGTGCGGGCGGGTGTGGGCCAGTCCGACGCCGAGACGATGTCGCGGATGGTGCTTCCGGCGGTCCAAGGGCTCGTGTCCACCCTGGTGCAAGCCATGCTGGACCAGCGGCCGCCCGCGCCTGCTCCGGCGCCTGTGGCCCCCCCGGTGCGGGTGGAGGTCGCGCCGCCGGTGGTGGTTGTGAGTGGCGCCTCCGTCGGTCTTCCCGGTGGAACCCAGGTGTTCGATCCGGACAACATCCGCTCGATCTTGGCGGGCGAGAACCGCATCTCCAACTTGGATGAGGCCCAACAAGACGCCTTCCTGGCGCACAACATTGTGCGCTTGAAGAAGGACCCCCAGACCGGCCAGGGCACGTTTGAGCCGGTCGAGATCCGGGAACAGGTCATCCGGTTGGCGGGCGTCAAGTCCCACTTCAGCCTCGATGACTATGGCGTGGACGCGGCCCTTCAGCGGGCGCTGGACATCACCACCGAGCTGGCCTTTGCCGCGGGCCTGGAGGCCCTCCGGGATGCCGGAATTCCGCTGGTGGAGGAGCGCCGGGAGACCCGTGGCGGTCGCAGTGTGAGCGCGGGCTGGAAGCTGCCTGCGGCGCTGCGCGACGGCACCGGTGTCATCTTCGCGTGTGCCTTCCCCGGCTACACCAACCTGCTCAAGCATGTGGCCGTCAATGGCGACGACGGCGAGGGCCGCTTTGACCGGCGGTTCTTGTTCCAGATCTTGTCGATGGGCCACTCCCAGTTTGCTCAGCTCGTCGGGGCGCGGGGCCCGAACACCCAAGTCAACGCGGCGTGCGCGAGCACAACCCAAGCGGTGGCGATGGCCCAGGACTGGATCCAGGCCGGCCGGGCGGAGCGTGTGGTGGTGCTCGGCGTCGACGATGTCACCAATGAACAGATGCTCAGCTGGATCGGTGCGGGCTTCCTGGCGGCAGGGGCTGCGACGACGGCGGACCGGGTCGAGGACGCGGCACTGCCCTTCGATCGGCGCCGCCACGGCATGCTGCTCGGCATGGGTGCAGTGGGCCTCGTGGTGGAGCGGGAAGACCGCGTGACCGCCCGGGGCATGGCGCCCATCGCCCGGTTGCTCGCGACCCGGCTGGCGAACAGCGCGTTCCATGGCACCCGCCTGGACGCGGACCACATCGCCAGTGAGGTGGACCAGCTGGTCGCCAAGGCCACCCGGCAAGCCGGTGTGAGCCGCAGCCAGTTCGCGGAAGGGGCACTGTTCATGTCCCACGAGACCTACACGCCGGCCCGTGGGGGCAGTGCGGCGGCTGAGATCAATGCGCTGCGGCGGGCCTTCGGCGACAGCGCCAGTGGGGTCATCGTCACGAACACCAAGGGCTTCACCGGCCACCCGATGGGTGCCGGCATCGAGGATGCCATCGTCCTGAAGGCCCTGCAGTACGGGCAAGTGCCGCCGATTCCCAACCTCAAAGAGCCCGACGAAGATCTTGGACCGCTGACGCTGTCGAAGGGGGGTCCCCACAACCGCCGGTTCGCGCTGCGGTTGGCGGCAGGGTTTGGGTCCCAGGTTGCGCTGTCGGCGTGGGAGAAGGTGGCCGAGGGAGATGCACGGGTGGTGCGCCCGGCCACCCACGAGGGCTGGCTGCAGCAGCTCACGGGCTACCGCAGTCCCGCGCTCGAGGTTGTGCACCGCACGCTGCGGGTCATCGAGGCCACGGCGGAGGCTGCCCCGGCGCCTGCACCGGTGCCGGTCGCTGCCCAAGCGTCGACGGCGGTTGACAATGGTGCACTGGGCGCGGTTCGGGGCGATGTGGGGCGCGGGGTCATCGGGGTGCTGTCCGAGAAGACCGGCTACGGCGCCGATGAGCTCGACCCGACCTACGAGCTCGAAGCGGACCTCGGCATCGACACGGTGAAGCAAGCCGAGGTGCTGGCCCAGATTGGCGAACGCTACGGCCTTCCCGCGGACGCGCCAGTGAAGTTGGGGGGCTCGGCCACCATCCAAGATCTGATCGACGAGGTGGTGAAGCTGATGGGTGCAGGGGAGGCGTCCTCGGCGCCTGCGTCCCCGGTAGCTGCTCCTGCTGCGGCGCCAGCGGTGGTGCCTGCGCCTGCTGCGGCCCCTGCGCCGGCGGGCACTGCTGTGGATGCGGACGAGGTCCGAGATGCCGTGCTGGACGTTCTTTCCGTCAAGACTGGCTATGGCCGGGACGAGCTTGAAGAGGACT
This sequence comes from Myxococcota bacterium, assembly GCA_942491145.1. GTDB lineage: Bacteria > Myxococcota_A > UBA796 > UBA796 > UBA2385 > CAXQUZ01. The sequence continues at coordinate 381,226 of CALOBC010000040.1, forward strand.
ACGAGCTCGAGGCGGACCTGGGCATCGACACCGTCAAGATTGCGGAGGTCTTGTCCCAGATCGGGGAGCGCTTTGGGCTGCCGGCCGACGCACCGGTGAAGCTGAGCGCCTCGGCCACCGTGGCGGAGCTGGTCTCCCAAGTGGTGCTGCAGCTGGAGGGGGGGGCCACACCTTCGCCCGCCCCAGCGGCCGCCTCCGAGCCCGCACCGGCTGCGCCTGTGGCCGCGCCCGCGCCTGCGCCCGCTCCTGCGCCCGCTCCTGCGCCCGCTCCGGCTTCCGAGCCTGAGCCCCGTGAGGCCGTGGCCGATGGGGATGTGCGTGCGCTGCTCTTGTCTGTGCTGTCGGCAAAGACCGGGTACGGCGTCGAAGAGCTGGAGGATGACTACGAGCTTGAGGCCGATCTGGGCGTCGACACGGTGAAACAAGCTGAAGTGCTCTCCGAGCTGCGGGAGCGCCTATCGCTGCCGACTGATGCGGACCTCAACTTCGCGACACCACCGACGGTGGCCGACTTGGTGGAGCGGCTGGTCACCCTGTCGTCCGCGCCGGCCCCCGCGGCCGCTCCTGAGGCCGCTCCTGAGGCCGCTTCCGAAGCCGCTCCTCCGGCTGCTTCAGCGCCAGATCCCGAGCCGGTCTCCGAGTCCGCCTCAGCATCGTTGGAGACACCGGTCCCCGCGGAGCCCAATCCTGCCCTGAAGCTCGATGCTCGGGGTCTTCCCGAGAGCTTCCGACTTCGCCGACCAGTCATCGTGCCCCGCCCGGCCATCCATCCCGCGCGCAGCCTGACGGGCGCGTCTGTGCGGGTGCTGGGCGAGAGCCCCTACGCCGACGCCCTGCGCCAGGTGGCCACCGACCGTGGCTGCCGCTTGGTGCGCCCGGCCGACATCGTGATCGACGCCGGTGACGACGTGGTGGACAGCTTCCGCGCCGCCCGCGAGCGGGCCGAGTCCCCGCCGATCCACTGGGTCTGCGCCACCCGGATGGGTGCGGACCCGAGCTGGGTCGACCCGGAGCTGGGCATGGGGGAAGGCGCCCGCGCCGGCCTCGCCAAGTCCCTGGGCAAAGAGTGGGCCAGATGTGCCGCTCAGGTCGTCGACGTGGACCCCATGATTGACGATGATGACGCAGCACGGCGCCTCTTCAATGAGGTGGCAGCCGGCGACCCGGCCGTGGAGATCTTCCTCGATGGGGAGTCCCGCCAGGTCATCACGCTGGCCCTGGAGTCCTTCCCGCCCACCGACGGTGTGCTCCGGGATGACCCCGTCATCGTCATCACCGGCGGCACCCGCGGGGTCACCAGCCTCGTGGCACGGGAGCTCGCCCGCCGGGGTCCGGTCCGCTTGGTGCTGCTGGCGCGGACCGGTCCCGGGGACGCCCCGCTGGACGAGGCTGTCGCCAAGTCCGAGATTCGGGCCCGCCTCGAAGCCGACGGTCAGCGGCCCACGCCGGCGCGCATCAACGCCGCCCTGTACCCGCTGCAGAAGGCCGAAGAAGCCCGCCAGACCATCGCCGACATCGAGGCCTTGGGCCGTCCGGTGCGGTTCATGGCGGTCGACACGTCCGACGAGGCCGCTGTGGTGGCGACCCTTGCCCAGATCACCGATGAGCTGGGCTTCATCGACGGCGTCATCCACGGCGCGGGCATTGAGCAGAGCCGGTTGATCTCGGACAAGTCCGATGCCGACTTTGCCCGCATCTTCGACAGCAAAGCCCGGGGCGGCTGGGCGCTCACGTCCGCCCTGCCCCGCATCTCGTGGTTCGTCAGCATGGGCTCTGTTGCGGGGCGCTTCGGCAACCCAGGCCAGGTCGACTATGCCGCAGCCAACGACGCAATGGCCAGGGTGTGCTTGTCGCGTCCTCGCTCGCTGCACGTGGACTGGACGGCCTGGGCCGACGTCGGCATGGCCTCCCGGGGTGGGATGGAAGACCTGCTGACCTCCCGCGGTGTGGAGCTGCTGCCGGCGACGCCCGGTGCGGCACTGCTCGTCGACATGATCGCCGCCGGGATGACCGGTGAGGTGCTGGTGGCTGGCGCCCTCGGGGACTTTGCCATCGCCGCGACCCATCCCCTCGTCGACACCGTTGGCTACACCGGGGACGCCGTGACCCTGCGCTGGACCCTCTCCCGGGACCGCGCCGCCTGGATCAGCGACCACGCCATCGACGATGTGCCGCTGCTGCCCGGTGTCATCGGCCTGGAGCTCATGGCCGCCGCAGCCGCCCATGCCCGCCCGGGTGTGCGCTACGCCGGTGCCCGAAACGTCGCGTTCCACACCCCCCTGAAGGTGCATGGCGACGGTGAGATCGAGGTCCTGGTGACCGCGACCCCCGACGACGACAACCACCTGCGCTGTGAGCTGCTGAGTGAGCGCACGTCTCGAACGGGTCGGCGCATCTCGGCCCGCCACTTCGAGGCCACGTTGCTGCTGGGTGAGGTTGCTGGGCTGGAGGGCCTTCCCGCCGCGTTCTTCTTCGCCGAAGAGCCCGTCGCGGCCGACGCCATCTATCAGCGCTTCTTCCACGGTCCGGGCTTCCAGGTGCTCAAGGAAGCCGGTGCCATCGCCCAGCAGGGGCTCATTGCCGATGCGTTGGTCAGCCACGACGCCCTCGGTGGGCTGGCGGGCCTCTACACTGCGCCGCTGGTGCTCGAAGCGGCCTTCCAGGCGGCGGGCCTGCACCGGATGGCGGTCGATGGTGAGCGTGCCTTGCCGGCCAGCATTGAGGAGGTCCAGCTCCTCCACGTTCCCGACGACCAAGCCGCCCTCGGGCTGATGGTGCAGCGACGGGGCGATGCCGAGACCGGCGGTGCCATCTACGACGTCGACGTCGACGGGCCGCAGGGTGCCGTGCTCCGCCTGCGGGGCTTCCGCATGGTCGACACTGGCCCCCTCGATGACGGCCAGCGCTTCAAGGCCCCGGACGGAGACTGGCCGGTGGTGGTGGTCGCCAAGGCGGTCCAGCGGTCCGGCCCCAGCCGCACGTCCAGCTTGCTCCACCCCGACGAGGTGGCCGAGATTCTGGCGCGGGGCAACCCATCTCGACAGCGGGACCGGTTCGCGGGTCGTCTCGCTGGACGGCGCGCGGTGGCTGGGCTTCTGGGACCGGCGGGTGTGCCGTTTGTGCTGCGCAGCGCTCCTTCAGGGGCACCGTGGGTGGACGTGCACGGGGGTGTCGCCCCCCGCGTGAGCATCACCCACCGGGACGGTCTGGCCTTCGCGGTCGCGTGCCACCGGGGCCACCCGGGCATCGATCGGGAGCGGCCGGCGCTCCGCAGCCCCGCCTTCATGAACACTTGGTTCCATGCTGCCGAGCGGGCTTGGTCGGACGGCGATGCGTGGCGGCAGACCGCGCTGTGGTGCATCAAGGAGGCCGTGCTCAAGTCTCTGGGCACCGGGATGCAGATCAGTCCACGAAACATCTGCGTGGAGGGGCTGCGCGGTCGCCATGTTCAGGTGAAGCTGCGCGGCGAAGCGCACCAGCGCTGGCAGGACCTGGGTGGAGGGGCCTGGTGCATCACCATCGGAACGTGGGACGGCGACGTTGTGGCTGCGGCCATGCTCACCGAGTCGTCGGTCCAGCCGCTGTTCTCGGCCATCGGGGCCTCGACTGCCCAGAAAACCGCTTGACCAGCTGAGAGGACGGTATGGCAGATTCGCAGAGTGACCAGCCTGAGTCCCAGCCCGAGCGGGGCGGCGCAGCGACCGACGGACCGGAGGTCCTCGAAGAGCGGGCCGACGGGGTCCGCATCATCCGCGTGCGCACCCTCGACGAGGCGGTGCCCTACCGTCCGTCGTTTGCCGGGGCCTACCAGGCCATCTTTTCCGAGCCGCCCTACCGGGAGCGCTTCTTCCCGTCTGAAGCCCAGGCCATCCTGCGGTCGATGATCGAGGCGCCCGGCAACATCACCATTCTCGCGGTCCGTGGCCTCACTCAAGTGGTGGGCTTCGGTGCGGGTCTGCCCGCACTGCAGCGTGGGGATGTGCGGAAGGAACTGCGTGGTCTGCTGAGCATTCATCAGACTTTTTACTTGGCCGAGCTCGGTGTGCTTCCCCAGTGGCGGGGCGCAGGTCTGGGCAAGGCGTTGGTCCGGCACCGGCTGCGGCTCATCGACCGGCGGGTCTACACCACGGTCATCTTGCGCACCAGCGCGGCCCGCACGGCATCCTACGAGATGTACGTCGAGCTGGGGTTCGAGGACATGGGCGTCTACATGGAAGTGCCCGCCCGTCGCATTGATGGCACCGTGAGCACCGACCGGCGGCTGTTTCTGTGCAAGGTGGTGCCCCGCGCCGACGACTCCAGCGGGGAAGTGGTGAGCGACCCCGAGACCTGGGTGTCGGGCGAGCTGTAGTGGGACGCGGCATCTTCCATGGCTGGACGCCCGCGCTGTTGCTGCTCGCGGGGTGTGGGTGGCTGGGGCCGCCTCACGACAGCGCGCCGCTCGTGTTGGTGGTGAGCTGGGACACCACCCGGGCCGATGCATTGGGTTGCTACCGCGACGTGGCCCACTGGGGGGCGGATCTCGACCCCACGCTGCGACCCATCGCCCAGACCCCCGTGGCCGATGGCTTGTGTGCCGCGGGGCAGCGCTTCACGTGGGCGCTGGCCCACGCCCCGACCACACTCAACAGCCACGCCAGCGTGTTCACGGGCCTGGACCCCCACGGCACCCACGTGCCTCGCAACGGGTTTCCGGTGCCCGCTGCGCTGCCGCTGCTGACCGAGCGCTTTGCGGACGCCGGCTGGGACACCATCGCGGTGGTGGGGGCGAGTGTGCTGGAGCCGGCCATGGGCTTGGACCGGGGGTTCCGGGTGTACGACGCTGAGACCCCTCGCAAGGTCCGCCGGCGATTTGAGCGCAGCGCCCCCGAGGTGGTCACGCGCGCGCTGGAGCTCGTTGACGCCCGACCGCCCGACCGTCCGTTGTTCCTGTTTGTGCATGTGTTTGACGCCCACAGCCCGTGGGAGGCGGATCCGGCGCAGTTTAACCTCGATGATCCCCTCTACAAGGGCACAATGGATGGTTCCAGCGCAGGGCTGGAGCGTTTGATTCAGGCCACCCGTGCGGGGCACCCGCCGACCGCCGACCGCATCGCAGCCCGCCGGCACTACCTCGCCGAGGTCGCCCAGATGGACCGGTCTCTGGGCGTGTTGATGGAGGGGCTGCGCGTGCGCAAGACGGGCCCGGACCAGCTGATTGTGCTGTTTGGGGACCATGGTGAGGCGCTGGGTGAGACCCAGGTTCGTCCGTATGGGCATGGCATCGACGTCGACCTTGAGGTGGTGCACGTGCCGCTCATCGTGCAGGGCAGCGGTCGCTTCGGGGTGCCTCCGGGACAGGTCGACACACCCGTGGGACTCGGTGAGCTGGCCCCCACCGTGCTGAGCCTCGTGGGCCTGCCGGGTGTGGGGACCGGGAGGGACTTATCGGCGGCATGGACGGGCACCCTCACGCCCGCGTCGGTGTTTGCCGAAGCGACGAAGCCCTCGAAACACGAAGACCACAAGGCCTGGAACAACCTGGGCTTTGAGCGCGGGGTGGCGGGGGACGGCCGCTGGCTCACGGTGAGCCCGTGGGAGGCGTCCCGCCAAGTCCAGTGGCTACGCGAAGACAGCCGCCCCGTGGGCATTCACGGCCGGGACGAGGTGATCGCTGCCGGCCAGCTCCAGACCGAGCTTCAGGCATGGGACCGGACCGCGCCGCCCCACCGGGCCGTGGCGCTGAGCGACGACACCCGCGAGGCCCTCAAGGCGCTGGGCTACCTCGAGTAGCGCCGGTCAAGGAGCGGTGCTCAGGGAGCGATGGGCAGGCAGTTGGTCTCGACCTCTGCACACGTCGTCGAGTCGTCCACACAGGTCACAAAGGCGGCGTGGGTGGTGTCGTCGCAGTTGGTGCCGCAGGCTTCGAGCTCGGTCTCGTCGAACAGTCGGCAGTCAAAGGTGAGCGCGCACGCATCGCCGCAATTCTCGGCACCGAGGGCCAGCGAGCCTTCTCCACCTCCGCCATCTCCACCCCCACCGTCTCCACCGGTGCCGTCTCCGCCGCCACCGTCTGCACCGGCCCCGTCTGCACCGGCCCCGTCCGCACCGGCCCCGTCCGCACCGGCCCCGTCTCCGCCGTCTCCACCGCCGTCGCCAGCGCCGTCCGCACCAGCGCCATCGGCCCCGTCCGCGCCAGCCCCGTCCGCGCCGTCGGTCCCTTCTGCGCCATCGGCCCCATCAGCCCCGTCACCACCGGTGTTGTCCGGCTCAGAATCGGTGCCATCACCCATGTCGATAGGGTAACAGACGCCGTCTGCGGCCATGCCCCAGCCCTCTTTGCAGGGCTCCTTGCACGCGAGCAGGGTCGTCCCCAGGGCAACGAGCAGTGCGGAAGCGCGAAGGGTTGCGGAAATCTGGACTCGGTGGGCACGCATGGCGACTCCTGGGCGGCCCGGAAAGTACCACGGTGGGGGGGCATGCGCAGGGGTGGGGTCGCGGCGTGGTGCCCACAATTGGAAACGCCCGACCACTGGGGCCGGGCGTTTGGAGCGGTGGAGCGGGGGGTAAACCCGCCGGACCGTCTCATGGTCTCCTCTTCGGTTCGGCTTAATGCACGGTCCGTGCCAGTCGTGGCGGATGGGGCCATTGAGCCGATGAGTGGGGGTTCATTGACGTGCCTCGGCCCCCGCTTGATGGGCCACAGACCCGGAATTCCGGGAAATCGGGACATCCATGTCGTGCCGGGGGGACGCGGGGCTTCGTGCGGGCAGCATGTTGTGTGTGGGTCAGGTGACAGGGGGGGGCGTCCCCGCAGGTGTTCCACGCTCTCCATCTTCAGAGTCCCGTGTTGTTGGCCATTGTCGGGCACCCGGAGTGGAACGGTGCACAGCCCGAGGGATGCGCTCGACCCCGGATGCGCGCCCGCTGGCGCGGTGACATCGATGTCGTGACTGAACTGGCGTCGGGGGTGTGCGCGAGGTGGGTGGGCCCGATACCAGCGGTCATGACCACTCCCTACCCGCACCTCCTCGCGCCCCTTGATCTGGGCTTCGTCACTCTCCGCAACCGCGTGCTCATGGGATCCATGCACGTCGGCCTCGAAGAGGAGAGGGGGGCGTTTGAGCGCCTGAGTGCCTACTTTGCGGCACGCGCCAAGGGCGGGGTCGGGCTCATCGTCACGGGGGGCATCTCACCGAACGTGGCGGGGCAGCTCAAGCCCTTTGCCGCCACCATGGCCACCCGCCGGGCCGCCCGTCGCCACCTCAACATCACCAACGCGGTGCACGAGGAAGGCGGACGGATCGCGATGCAGATTCTGCACGCTGGGCGCTACGGCTACCACCCGCTGTGTGTGGCCCCGACGGGCATCAAGTCGCCCATCAGTCCCTTCCGCCCTTGGGAGCTGTCCACCCGCGGGGTGTCTCGGACCATCGACAACTTCGTGCGCTGCGGCGCTCTCGCCCGTGAGGGGGGCTACGACGGTGTCGAGGTGATGGGCAGCGAGGGCTACCTCATCAACCAGTTCATCGCGCGCCACACGAACCAGCGCACCGATGAGTGGGGCGGCAGCTACGCCAACCGCATCCGGTTTGCGACCGAGATTGTGCGGAAGATGCGCGAAGAGGTCGGTCCTGACTTCATCATCATCTATCGCTTGTCCATGCTCGATCTGGTGCCCGATGGCTCGACCTGGGCGGAAGTGCTGGAGCTGGCCGAAGCGGTGCAAGCCGCCGGCGCCACCATCATCAACACGGGCATTGGCTGGCACGAAGCGCGGGTGCCGACCATCGCGACAATGGTCCCCCGTGCGGCATTCACGTGGGTCACCCGTCGCTTGCGCGAGAGCGGGCGTATCCAGATCCCCGTGGTGACGTCCAACCGCATCAACACCCCCGAAGTGGCCGAGGATGTGTTGGCCACGGGCTGTGCCGACATGGTCAGCATGGCCCGGCCGCTGCTTGCCGATCCCGACTTTGTGAACAAGGCGGCCGCCGGTCACGCCCACCGCATCAACACGTGCATCGCGTGCAACCAAGCGTGTCTCGACCATGTCTTCGCCAACCAGCGGGCGAGCTGCTTGGTCAATCCGTTCGCGTGCTACGAGTCCGAGATGGTCGTGGAGCCGGCCACTGTGGTGAAGAAGGTGGCGGTGGTGGGCGGCGGTCCCGCCGGGATGCAGTGTGCGTGTGTGGCCGCCGAGCGGGGGCACAACGTCGTCCTCTTTGAAGCCCGCGACGAGCTTGGGGGCCAGTTTGACATGGCCCGGTCCATCCCCGGCAAAGAAGAGTTCGACGAGACCTTGCGCTACCTCCGGGGGCGCTTGGCCGACGCTGGCGTGAGCCTCAAGCTGGGCACCCGGGCCCGGGTCGAGGATCTGGCGGACTTCGACGAGGTGGTGGTGGCCACTGGGGTGGTGCCCCGCAAGCTCAGCATCCCGGGCATCGACCATCCGCGGGTGCTGACCTACCCCCAGGTGCTGCGCGACAAGGTCCCTGTGGGCAAGACGGTGGCCATCGTGGGGGCCGGCGGCATTGGCTTCGATGTGGCCGAGTTCCTGACCCACCACCGCGACGAGCGGCAGCTCCCGGATCTGCACGAGTTCATGGCCGAGTGGGGCGTGGATGTCGATGGTTGGGGTGTCTCCGAGGACGTGGAGCCGGGCGGCTTGCGCCCCCGTCAGCCCCCTGCGCCCGCCCGTCAGGTGTTCCTGCTCCAGCGCAAGGCCACACGACACGGCAAAGACCTGGGCAAGACCACCGGCTGGATCCACCGCGCCCAGCTCAAGCAGCGCGCCGTCGAGATGATCGGTGGTGTCAGCTATGTCCGCATCGACGACGACGGGCTGCACATCGAGAGCGGCGGCAAGCCCCAGTGCCTCAAGGTGGACAACATCGTCATCTGTGCGGGCCAGGTCAGCGAGAATTCCCTGGTGGACGCACTCTCCACGCTTGGGGTGTCGGTGCATGTCATCGGTGGCGCCAAAGAAGCCGGCGAGCTGGATGCCCGCCGGGCCTTCCGCCAGGGGGCCGACATCGGTCGGGCTCTCTGAGCCGACCGTCGGATCGAACTGACCCATTTGGGTCGGTGCGGTGATGGGAATGCAAAAGCTGCCGACTTCGCCCAATGCGCGCCAGACCTGAAATAGGCTTGGGCTCGGCTGAAGGGCGCCCCTGTTGGGTGGACCCAGGCTGGGTGACGGTGGATGCACGACCCTCCCCAACCTGAGCTTCCGACCCGCACGTTTGTGCTGTTGCTCGTTGTTCTTGGTGTGGTGTCCTTGGGGATGCAGCTCTGGCTTCGCGGCCACCCGTGGATTGGCTGGGGCACGCTGGGCGACGACGCCCAGTTCTGGATGGCGCGGGCGACCACCGTGTTTTCGTCGCCCCTCGCAGGCAGCCACCCGCCGATGTATCCCCTGTTGACGGCCATTGTCGGCATCCCGCTGCCCCTGCTGGCCGCCGGTGGACTGGTCTCGGGCTTGGCCGCGGCGCTGCTGGCCCCGCTGGCCGGCCTCACCGTGGCGCTCACCGCCGGACGAAGAGCAGGGATCGCAGCGGGCGTGCTCACCTTGGGGCTGCCCCACCTCCAGCTCGCGGGGCTGCTGTCCGAGGCGACTGCCCTGTTTGTGTTGGGGCTCGCAGCGGTGACCGCGGTCGCGGCAGCCTTGGTGCGCTCCCCGTCCCCGGTGCGTGCCCTGGCGCTGGGGGCCTCGGTGGGGCTGCTGTGCGCCACCAAAGAGCAGGGGCTGGCCTGGATCCCGGCGTTCGTGGTGCTCCCGGCGCTGATCGTGCCCCGTCGCTGGTCGCTGGTCGGCCTCGTTGCCCTCGGCATCGCCCTGGTCCTCCTGCCGCTGGTGGCCGCGAACGTGACGTCGGGCAGCGGGCTGCTGGGCAAGGTGCTGCTGCCATTTCAGGATGTGTGGGCGTGGTTTGCCATTGGCAAGGTGCCGCCGCCCCTGATGCCCCGCATGCCCGGAGACCTGCCGCTGGACGCGTCTCTCGATGGCGCCGCCCCCTGGACGTTGCTTCATGCTGAGCTGGCCCGCTTCGTGGGCTTTGCCGGGCCGTGGGTGTTTCTGGTGCCCCTCGGCCTGCTCGGTCCGGTGCTGGCCTGGCGGCGGAAGCGGCTCTCGACGGCGCAGCTGGGCCTGTACCTGCTGCCCATGTCGGGGCTTGTGGTGGTCATCGCGGTGCCGGTCCTGGAGCGTCACGTTGAAGCGGCGCTGCTGCCGGTGGCTTGGGGTGTGGCCACGCTGGCGGTGCAGCTCCGTGGCCGGCGGCTCGCATTGGCGGCCGTGCTCGCGCTCGGTGTGGTGGTGGGCAACGGGCTGGACGTGGCGCCCATGGCCTTGGCGCGGCTCAAGTGGAGCGGAGAAGCCAACCTCGTCCACACCCGGGAGGCCGAGGCGGTGCTTGCGGTGCTGCCGGCCGGCGCTGCGTTGTGTGCCAGCGAGGGGTGGGCGGTCGCATTCATCGAGCGCGCCGAGCGCTGCGGCCCGGTGCTGCAGCCCCGGACGGTCTGGTTGGTGGGCCGGCGCCGGCTGCTGGCTTGTTTTGATGCGGTCCCCGAGGCCGCGATCCCCGTGCCCAGCGAAGTGACTCCCCCCGACCAATACCTGCTGCCGGTGGAGACCCAGGCGCGGCACACCGCGCTGGGGGTGGGCGCGTGTGGGTCCACGACGCTGCGGGCCCACGAGCCGCTGGGCATGGTTCGCCGGTAGCGTTGGGTTGTGGGGGGCGGCCCAACCCATCGAGAATGGTCACTGCGTGGGCATCTTCGATGGGTGAGCGCTCAGAGCTGTGGCTCGGCCTGGGCGCTGCCTTGGGCCAGGGTCCACCGGTAGCCGCTGCCCACCGCAAACTCTTCGACAGTGCCGCCGGCGTCGGGCCAAGTGACCCGCACCGTGGCCTTGCACGACGTGCCCAACCCCAGGTGGAGCACCCGGTCATCCTGGTTGCCCCACTGGCCATACCCACCCGAGACCTGGGCCGCGCGCACGATGCCGTCCTCGGTCTCGACGTCCACGCGGGCGCCGATGGCCCCGGCGTTGGTGCTCACGCCGTCGCCCTTGAGGTCGAGCTGGACCCAGTTGGTGCCCTCGCCAGTCAGGTTCTCGAACAGGCGGACTTCAAAGGTGTCGCGGCAGTCGTCGCCGCACCGCTGGGACGAGTGGCCCACCACGATGTCCAGATCGCCGTCACGATCGAAGTCGGCGATGGCGCTGCCGTGGCTGCGGGTGTGGTCCGGGCCATCGGCGGGGTCGACGTAGGTAAACACCCGAGGCGAGTCCTGGTGAAAGAGCAAGCCGCGGGTGCCCTCGTAGTCGCTGGATCCGATCCACACGTCGTTCCAGCCGTCGTTGTCGAAGTCAAAGATGCTGCCGGTGATGTCCCCATCGTCCCAAGGCACCGAGCGGGTGGGCCGCACCAGTCCGGTCGCGTCATTGCCGGGGCGCTCAAACCGCACGGCACTCTCGCCCGTGTTGAACAGCAGCTCGCTGGGGTCCGCGCTGGAGCCGACGTCCCAGTGCACAATCTCGGTGGTCAGCAGGTCGAACCAGCCGTCGTTGTCGACATCTGCACACACGGTGGCGCCGCTGTTGCCACCCAACCGAAAGGGCTCGCGGTCATACTCATGGTTCCACCGAAATGCATCGTCGTCGCTGGCGCAGCGAATGTAGTCGGGTTCCGCAATGCCGCTGCAGTCGGCTGCATCGGGGTGCAGCGTGCAGTAGCAGCGCGCCGACTCGTTGTCGGACCAGTCCGTGCGGTGGTCAAACGCATAGGCGCTGTCGACACTCTGGTTCGTGAAGGACCCCGCCCCGTCGTTCTGCCACAGGTGGTTGGGGGACCGGCCATACGACGAGCTGAGCAGCTCTGGCGCACCGTCGTTGTTCAGATCACACGCCAGCGCGGCCCAAGCGTAGGTGTGGGCGGCGGCGTTGTTGATGGTCGACAGGCGGGACCACGCAGCGGTCTCGAGCCCCCGGGCTTCGGTCGCTTCGGTGAAGCTGCCCGTGCCATCCCCCACAAAGAGGTGGTCCTGGCCGGGGCTGCCCCCGACCCCATACTGGGTGGACCACAGGTCGACAATGCCGTCGCGGTCAACGTCCACGAAGGCTGCACCGTAGGGCATGTCGTCCCGCTCGATGCGCAATGCGCTGGACTCGGCGGCCAAGGAGAACGTGCCATCGCCGTTGTTCAGCATCAGCTCTGACGTCTCGGACAAGGCGTTGCTGCCGTCGGGCACGCCGGTGTAGACGTCCATGTCGCCGTCATTGTCGACGTCTGCGAAGACTTGCACCGGACCGGGACGACCGCCGGCTTCGCCGTCTCTTCGGGTGAGGATGCCCGATGCTTCGGTCACGTCCTCAAAGCGCCCATCGCCCGTGTTGCGCAACAACCATGAGTTACGGGTGCCCCCTTCTGTGAAGTCTTCGTTTGCAGCACCATTGCGGACGGCGAGGTCGGTCCAGCCGTCGCCATCGAAGTCCACGGCGCTCACCCGCACGCCGACAGGCATCAGGGTGGTCAGCCCCCAAGCTTCGCTGGAGTCCTTGAACGCCGGTGTCCCGGGGGCCCAAGTCGTGCCCGGCTGGCAGTCGTTGAGGACATCATCGACACCATCCGACCCGTCGGCGCCGTCCGACCCATCGGCCCCGTCGCTGCCGTCGGCCCCCCCGGTCCCATCGTCCTTGCCGCCGTCCCCGTCGGTGGGCTGGCAGGCGCACAAGATGACCAAAAACGCAGGCAGAACTCGGGACATGGGCGCACTCCAGCTTCGGCGTTCATCGTACCTGAAGCGTGCTGGCGGGTCAGGGTTCGGTGGTCCACGCGCAAGACTCGCCGTCTTCGGTGTGGGGGGGGCCGCGCACCGCGGAGAGGGTGGCCTGGAGCGCTGCGGTGTCAGGACCGGGGAGCACCACAACCCAGACCACACCCAAGGCCTGCAGCCGGGAGAGCGCGGCCCGTGCTCGGTCGAGATCACCGTGGCGAGAGGCGGTCTCCAGCAACTGGCTGGCTTCAGCCGCTGGGTTGCGGGGGGGGCGCTGGGCGTGGGGGTTGGCGACCATGGGGTGGCCGTGCTGGGTCTGCCAGATCAAGCGGATGGCGCGGCCGTCGTGCTTGCCGGCGGCACGGGGGAACAGGGTGAGCGGCCCCGGCAGGGGCAAGGTGTCGAGCAGCGGGGGCATCTCGATGAGGGTCGCCGGTCGGGGCCAGGGCAGGGGGCTGGACCGCAGGGGGGCGAGACTGACCAAGATCAGCACCAGTGCGGACAAGCCAGCACTGAGGGGGGATGGGACGCCCCACCGGCGCAACAGGGCGGCGATCGACGGTGCGGCACCGGCCGCCAGTGCTGCGAGGGCCAGGCCCGCGACGGTCGCCATCCGGTACCAGCGTGGCGCCCGCCCCAACACGGGCAGGGCTTCGCTCAGAAAGCGCGCAGGCAGGCCGATCACGTGGCCGCTCCAGGTCGCGGGCGCGTCGTTGAGCTTCAGGTGGAAGCCGAGGCTCAGGACGAGCGCCACACCGGCGAGAGTGAGCACGGTGAGCGTGGTCTGGCGGACCCAGGGCGGTGGGCGGGTGCGCCACTGATGGATGCCGCCCAGGAGGGCCATGGCGATGAGGGGCAGGCCCAGGTGGCCGCCGTGGGCCCAGTCCAGGCCAGCGGTGGGGAACACCAGCCCGACGGGGTCCAGGCCGAGCAGCAGCGCACGGGGCGCAGCCGGGTCGTGGAGCACATCCCCGAGCACGTTGATGCTGCCAGGCAAGGCGGCGTCTCGGAGGGTGGTGGTGGCCCAGAGCACCGGGGCGGCCACAAACAGCGACAGCAGACCGGCCCCGAGCAGCCGCCCGACCGCCCTGACCCCATGCCGCTGGACCGGTGCCCACACGACGAGAGGGGCCATCAGCAGGGTGTACAGGGCAGGGTAGGGGCCGGCCCAGGCCGTGGCGCCGATGAGGAGTCCAGCGCCCAAGATGCCCCGGCCGCGGGGGCCTTCATCAATGGTGTGCAGCTGGAGCAGCGCGAGCAAGGTCAGCCCGAAGCCCGCGGCGTCGGTGATGCCCGTGACCACGGGGCTGTTGACGGGCGACAGGGTGATCGCGAGGGCGGCTGCCCAGACGGGGGGCGTGCCCAGCCGCCGTGCCCATGCTGCGGCGCCCAGGGCTGCGACGAGCAACCACTGGACGTGCACAGCGGTGAGGCCCATGCTGAAGATGCCGTGACCGAGGGCAAAGGCAGGCAGGGACAACGGATCGGCCAGCACCCAGTTGTGGCCCACGGGCCAGCCGACGCGGGTGGTCTGGATGTGCAGCGGGCCGTCGAGGGTGGCCGCCCACAGGGCCCACAGGTGCTCCCCGGCCTCTTGTTGGGGGTCACCGAGCAGGCTGTGGGGTTGCCAGCCCGTGGCCGGCCACACCGAGAGCACCACGAGGGTGAGCATCAGGATGAGGGCGCCGGCGTGGCGCACGTGGACCCAGGGATCGGTCGGGGACGGGGAGATCGACCCTCCACGAGACGGGCGCCCTCGAGCCTATCCTCTCGGTGCACCGGACCGTCCACCGCGCGCCCTCCACCGCCAGAGGGCCAGAGCGCGCCCACCCGCCCCACTCCCGCCTGCACCGGTCGCTTGAGCCCGACAGTGCCCGCGCCGGTTGGTAGGATGCCGCGGTGAGCGCACTTCCCCCAGTCTCGCCGGTCGACGCCCCGACCTCATTGTCCATGGGGCCCTTCGATCTTGTGCGACCGGTGGGCCGGGGCGCCATGGGTGAGGTGTGGCTCGCCCGCCACCGGGGTCAGGGTGTGGACGTCGCCATCAAGCTGCTTCACGGCAGCACGGCCCGGGACGACTGGGCGGTGGAGGCGTTCAACAACGAGGTCCGGGCGGCCGCCGGCATGAACCACCCCGGCATCGTGATGGTGCTGGACCATGGGCAAGTGCCGGTGGACTGTGAGGTCGCTCTGGATGGGCGCTTTCCGGCGGGCACGCCCTTCTTGGTGATGGAGCTGGTCCGGGGGCGGCCCATGAACCGCTTCATCGGTGTGTTGCGTTGGGTGCATGTGCGCGATGTGTTGCTGCAGCTGCTCGATGCCCTCGCCCACGCCCACGCTCGGGGGCTTGTGCATCGCGACATCAAGCCCGGCAATGTGCTGCTCAAGCACTCCGACGGGCGGGTGCCCGATCCGCGGCGCTTGTCCGGCCCCCTCGAAGCGATGCTCACCGACTTTGGGCTCGCCCAGGCACTGGAGCGCCAGAGCCGCGCAGATGCCGTGGTGGCGGGCACTCCCGCGTATATGGCGCCCGAGCAGCTGGAGGGTCGGTGGCGGGACCAGGGCCCGTGGACCGATCTGTATGCCGTCGGTTGCCTGGCTTGGGCGATGGTCACCGGGGCCCCGCCCTTTGGCAAGGAACGTCCATTCGAGGATGCCCTGTACGCGCACATTCACGAGGACCCACCGCCGCTTGAGCCCGCGATGCCGGTGCCCCCTGCGGTGGAGTTGTGGCTGCGCCGGCTGCTCGCAAAAGACCGCCGTGATCGGTATCCTCGGGCTGCCGATGCGGCGTGGGCCCTCGCCCGGCTGTCCGACAGCAGCGACCGGACGACGGGGCCCATGACGCCCGGTGCTCGACCGGTGCCCACTGCCGAGCCCACCGATGAAGGGCTGCCCGCGCTTCAGGCCCTGGACCTCAAGACCTTGCCGGCACCGGAGCTGATGCGGCTTCAGCTCCGCCCGCCGCCCGCACCAGAAGACGAGGTGAGCGACGGCTGGGACGAAGACGACCAGCCCACCGAAGTGACCGAGCGCCCCGCCCAGCCGACGGTGGTCGCCCGTCGAGCGCCCGCTGACCCGACCGACGACCGCCGCACACCCTTCCCGACCAACTGGCGACAGCCCCGACCCAGCCCGTCGGTCCGTCGCTTGGATGGCGTGGGGCTCAACCTCTTCGGCCTTCGGCCGCCGCCGCTGGTCGGCCGGGTGGAGGAGCGCACGGTGCTCTGGGACCAGCTGCGCGCGGTGCGAGAGTCCGGTGTGGGCCGGGTGGTGGTGCTGCGGGGGCCCGCGGGCTGTGGGCGCACCCGCTTGGGCACTTGGTTGTGCCAACGGGCCGACGAGGTGGGCGCTGCGCGGGTTCTCGCGGCGGTCCACGATCCAGAGCTGGGCAAAGAGAGCGGCCTGGTCCCGATGGTCAACCGCTTCCTGCGCTGTGACGGGATGGAGGGTGAGGTGCTGGACGAGCGGCTGCACCAGCTCTTTCCCGACGCCGACCCCCTCAACGAAGAGCTCGGCGCCATCAGCGCCTTGCTGGCCAGCCACCGCGACCGGGACACCCAAGCTGAGGTCTCGGTGGCGGTGCGGTTCTACTACGCCCGGGAGCGCTTCACGCTGATTCGGCGGCTCATCGAGCGGGAGGGTTCCGAGGACCACGGTCGCTGGAATGCCGTGGTGGTGGTGTGGATCGACGATGTGCACCTGGGCCGGGACGCCTTGGAGTTCTGCCAGTTTGTGCTCGACCGGATGGACGCGGACCCCCTGCCGGTGCTGTTGGTGCTCTCTGCCCAAGACGAAGGCCTGTCGGCGCGACCGGACGAGGCCGCGCTGTTGGACGCGCTGTGCGACCGGGACGGCGTGACGGACCTGCCGATCGGTCCCTTGGACGAAGCCGAGCACCTTGAGCTCATCCGCGCGCTGCTTGGCATGGAGAGTGATCTGGTGGAACAGATCGCGACCCGCACCGCCGGCAGCCCCATGTTTGCCGTCCAGCTGGTGGGCGAGTGGGTCCGTCGAGGGCTGCTCGAAGCGGGGGATGCGGGCTTTCGGTTGCGTGCCGGGGCGGAGGTGGAGGTGCCCGCGGACATCGACCGGATGTGGCGCACCCGCGTCAACACGCTGCTGCACGGCCTCCGACCTGATGAGGTCCATGGCCTCGAGCTCGCCGCGGTGTTGGGCACCACGTTCTCGTTGTCCGAGTGGCGCAATGCTGCCACCATCGCGGAGGCCTCCGCGTCGCCGGAGCTGGTTGAGCGGTTGCTCGAACAGAACCTCGCCACCCGCCAGGGCGACGGGGTCATTGCGTTTCGCCACACCATGCTGCGGGAGGCCCTGGAGCGACGTGGCGTCGAGAGCGGGCGGGCCGCTGCGCTGCACCGAGCGTGCGCCACCATGCTGGAGCGGCGGTCTGACGACCGCCGGGGGATTGCCGAGAGACTCGGTCGGCACCTCCTTCATGCAGGCCAGATTGTGCCGGCACTGGGCAAGCTCTTGGAGGGGGCACGGGAGCGTCAGCGCTCGGGCGACCCTGCGTCCGCACGGCGGCTGCTCGACTACCGCGAGCGAGCGCTGCACACGCTCCAGCTGCCCCGCAAGGACGAGCTGTGGGGCCTCGGCTGGGTGGCGCGGGTCGAGATCGACCTCCAAGATGGCCGCAGTGACGCCGCCGCCGTCGAAGTGCAGCTTCAGCGCTTGGAGGCCGCCGTGGCCCGCCACGGGTGGAAGCGGGTCGCCCCTGGGGCCGCGCTGCTGCGGGGCCTTGTGCACCTCCGAGGGGGCCGCTACCCCGACGCGACGACCGAATTCGCCAAGGCGGCCAGCCTCGCAGAGCTGCGCCGAGACCACCGGCTGGAGGCCCGGGCCCTCACCGAGTCGGCCTCTGCCCGCATGCGGATGGGCGATCTGGATCTCGCCCGGGTGGACCTCAACGACGCCCTCAAACACTTCGACTCGGTCGCCGACCTCCACGGCCGGGCCAGCGCCCGATGGGGCTTGGGCCGGTTGGCGATTCAGGAAGGGCGCTTGACCGAGGCCGGTCGGGAGATCGCGGCGGCCCGGGACGACTTCACGGCCACCGGATCTCGCTGGAGTGCCGCAGAGTGTGTCAACGGCTTGGGTGACCTGGCGCGTCTGAAAGGCCAGACTGGCGTGGCCGAGGCCCTGTACCGCGACGCCATCCGCCGGATGGAGGCGGTCGGGCACTATGCGGCGTTGATTCCCCGCATCAACCTTGGCTTGTTGCTGGTGGTGCGCAAAGAGTTTGTCGCGGCGCGTCGGCTGCTCGAAGCGCCCCTGCGGGGGGTGGATCGCGAAGCGAACCCCATCGTGGCGGCCGCGATGTGCATGGTGCTGTTGGCGCCTGTGGCCCATGCCGGCGAGTGGAAGGCTTGGGAGGACTACCTCAACACGGCCACCCGCATCCTCTCGCGCACCCGCTTTGTGGATCGGGACAATGGCTTGCTGGCGTGCATCGCGGCGGAAGAAGCCATCGCCCAGGGGGCCATCGAGCCCGCACGGTCCGCGCTCGGGCTGGCCTACCAGCAGTACCAGGCACTCGGCATGAGTGCCGAGTTGGAGGGTGTTCTGGCCAGGGTGACCGCGCTGGGCACCAGCTGAGCGGACGCCCTGGCGTTGGGGTCACCACATGGTGGTGGCGCGGTGGGCGCCCGGCGCGCCAGCATTGCCGGGAATGGCTTGGCCTTCGGGCCCAGTGACGAAGTTGCCCATGTCGCTGTAGGCGCGCTCGGGCACTTGCTCACCCGCCCGGAAGGGCTTGCGCACGCCGTCGTTGCCCGCCACCTCGATGATGTCCGCGGGCCCGACCCGGAGGTCCACCAGCGAGCCCTTGCGCTCCGGGTTGAGCAGCTGTTCTTCGTTTCCGATGGGATCGGCCACCGTCTTGGCCTTGAGGGTCCACACCAACAGCGACACCGGGTCCCGGTCGGGATGCGCCCCGGCCAGCAGATCTGGGTAGCCATAGTATTGCTTGCCGATGTCGTTCTGGTTCACCGGGCCGGCCATCAGACAGCACCCTGCCAGCATGTCGCAGCCATCGGGAATGCCGATGAGACCGGACAGCTCGCACACCCATGCGCTGCGTGAGGCCGCCGCTCCAGCCGCCCGCACCGCCTTGAGCCAGTCCACGCCCGCCGCGTCGACCGCCTTGCGGTCCAGGCCCCCAATGTAGATGCGCTGGCCGGCCAGGGCGAAGGCCTTGCGACCGCGCGCGGCGTTGCGGGACAGTGCCTTGCCGGTGGGCAGATCGGCCCAGAGCGGCAGGGTGTTCACGACCTTGTCCGTGATCTCGCCCAGCTCGCCGCGGATCTGGCGCAGGCGGCCCTTTCCGCCGTCGGTCAGCACATCCACGCGCTCGGTCAGCAACAGCGTCTTGGCTTGGTCCCGGGGCACGTCCAGCCACCGCACCAGTGCATTGGCACCGCCGCGGCCGGCCATCTTCACCAGCTGCTCGGGCACCGTCATGTCTTGGCGCACTTGGTAGGCGGCCGGGGCCTTGTCTTCCATGTTGATGCCCGGCTGAATGCGCTCACTGCGCAGCGCCAGCATGTTGGCGCCGAGCTTGCGTGCGGTGGTCTCCCGCAATGCAAAGGGCTCGGCGAGTGCACCCACTTGGGCCACCAGCTGCAGGGACCACCCGGCCCGGCGGTCGGCGCTGCTCAGGCCACACAGGGCTTCGAGCTGGGCGATGCTCTCGGCGTTGCTGGCGCGGATGGTGTCGCCCGCAAAGGGCGCCATGAAGACGTTGGCCGCGCGGGCTCCCGTCGATGCGACGATGGCGGCCCGTTCCATCGACTCGGCGAGGATGCCGATGTGGAGGTGGGGGAGGTAGCCGATGGTGGGGATGTCCACCGCGCCTTGGGTCTGCTTGGCCCAGATCCGCCGGGGCACACTGAGCAGGCTCTTGAAGGGCTTGTGGCCAATGAAGGTCAGCAACAGGGTGAATGGTGTTCGGTAGGGGCGACCCAACACAAGATGGGTGTGGGTTGCGTGGGCGAGCGCCGGCCCTTCGCGGCCCTGCAGCTTGTCCAGAATCCTCTTGGCTTCTTCACTCTGGCGAGGGCCGAGGGTCACCTGGCGGAAGCCCTTGAAGTTGGTGCTCTGGCGACTCGACAGCACACCCAAGCTGCACTCATCGAACAGCTCACCTTCGGTCGGGGACGGGGCGCCCGCGACATATGACTCGGGCGCCTGAAGGCTGAACATCGGGGCAATCTCGGCGGCCTCGTCCAGCGTGAGAGAGATGCGCGTGCGGTAGCCCACGGGCGAGGCGGACGTCAGCCCACTCGGCAGGTGGTAGCGGCTCGGGCGCTCGCCTTCCCCACGGTTGCGGGCATCCCGGGCCCTTCGCTGGTCCTCCGGCGGCGGGGACAGCGGGACGAGCGTGACCGGAAGACACGATGACATGGTGACCTTGGACATGTGCGGAGCCCCGCGCGGTGTTCTGTAGAGCCGCTGGTCTAAGCCGGATCTGTTGCGCGGGCCCGGGCCCATTGTGTGATCTTCGGCCGCTGAGCAGGGCGCCGGGCTGTGTGGCAGTGGGCCTGGGGACGTCGGTTGCGCCGCCTGTGCCGCCGGACGGGGGCGCGGGCAGTGCCGCCGCCGTGGTCCTGCTGCACCTTGCCGAGACCGCTCCGGGTACAGTGGGCACCTGCCCCCGCCCGGACCTCCGATGCATCGCTCCCGCGCGCTGACCGCCTTGTTTCTGTGTGCCTGTGGGCCCGGGGAGGGCGGCTCGGTCAAGGTGCTCAACAGCGCCCCCACCGCCGCCATCTTGTCCCACCAAGACGGCGACCGGGTGCTCGATGGTGTCGAGACGGAGTTTCGGGGCGTGGTGGGCGATGGCGAGGACGCCTACGAAGACCTGCGGGTGACGTGGTTGTTGGACGGCGCCATCATGGACGACGGGTTCGCCCGACCCGACGGCACCACGGTCTTGGGACTCAGCCTGACTGCGGGGGACGGGGGTGTGGTCTCGCTGGAGGTCAAGGACACCCGGGGCGACGCAGGCAGCGCCATTGTGACCGTTGAGGTGTTGGCGACCAGCGCGCCGGACGTGCGCATCGACCAGCCTGGGTCTGGCGAGAACCACTACTCGAACATCCCGGTGTTCTTTAGCGCCCGCATCGATGATGCAGAGTCGAGCCCCACCGACGTGGATGTGGTGTGGTCGTCCGACGTGATGGGCACACTGGACATCGACCCACCGGGCTCCGGTGGCATCAGCGAAGGGTATGCCTACCTGTCCGAAGGCGACCACATCGTGAAGGTCAGCGCGACCGATCCCCAGGGCAACACAACCCAAGCGTCCACGTTCGTGGCGGTGGGCCCGCCCAACACAGCGCCGACCTGTGCGTGGACCGCCCCGGCGGAGTCCGCTGTTCTCCGCTATGGCGAGGTGGTGCAGCTTCAGGGGGTGTCCACCGATGCTGAGTTGGATGCCGATGAGCTGCTGGTGGTCTTCTCGAGCTCGCTGGACGGCGAGGTCGGCCGCACGAGCCCCGACACCAGCGGTGCGGTGACCTTGGCAACGGCGTCCCTCTCGCCAGGCACCCACACGCTGAGCCTCGTGTCCACCGATGATGTCGGGGAGGGCTGTACCGCAAACCGCACGGTGGAAGTGGCCCGTCCGCCGTCGGTCTCGCTGACGTTGCCGACGGCCGGCTCCGAGGTGGATGCGGGTCAAGCGGTGGAGTTTGCCGCCACCGCCTCAGACAACGAAGATGACGCGACGGCGCTCACTGTGGTCTGGGCGTCCGACGTGGATGGGGTGCTCGACACGGCGGCCCCGTCCTCCGACGGCAGCCTGGGCTTCTTCAAGGTGCTCACTGTCGCGGACCACCGGGTGACTGTCACCGTGACCGACTCGGATGGATTTACCGCGTCTGCGCTCACCACGGTCGAGGTGGTGCCCTGCGAGTACTTCTACGACGATGATCTGGACGGCTTTGGCGACCCGCTGAACCGCGTCGAGACGTGCACCCGACCCACCGGCTATGTCGACGACGGCACCGACTGCGATGACGACAACCCGGGCATCTATCCGGGCGCCGATGAGTACTGCAATGGCGAGGACGACGACTGCGACGGCAACATCGACGAGTCCGATGCCGTCGACGCCGATGACTGGTTCACCGATGGCGACGGCGATGGGTATGGCGACCCGGCGAGTGCAACGCCGTCCTGCAGCACGGTGTCGGGCATGATCGACACGGGCGGGGACTGCGATGACAGCGACGGAGCAGTGAACCCGGCGGCGGTGGAGATCTGCGGAGACGGGGTGGACGACGACTGCAGCGGCGCCGATCTGGACTGCATCTTGGACATTCCCTTGGCGACGACAGACCTGAGGCTCTGGGGCGAGTCCGCACGGGATGAAGCCGGCAATGCGGTGGCGGGCGGCGGTGACATCAACGGCGATGGATACGCCGATGTGTTGGTGGGCGCGTGGCTGGAGGACGCCTCGGCCTTGTCGGTGGGCGTGGCCTATGTGGTGTTGGGGCCCCAGACCGGCGATCTGGACCTGTCCAGTGCGGATGCCCGCATGTATGGGGCCAGCCGCGACGACTTCGCCGGCACGAGCTTGGCTATCCCCGGCGATGTGGACGGGGACGGCTATGATGACGTGTTGGTGGGGGCGCCCGGGGTGGACGATGGCGCGAGCAATGGCGGCGCGGCCTACCTTGTGTTGGGCCCGGTGACCGGCGACTTTGTGTTGTCCAGCGCCGACTATGCATTCTATGGCGAAGGCGCGAACGATGCCGCAGGCACGGCGGTCCGGGGGGTGGGCGACTGGGATGGCGACGGCGGGGTGGACTTCTTGGTGGGGGCCTACCTCGAAGACAGCGGGGCCTCCAACGCCGGCAAGTCGTATCTGGTGTTGTCGAGTGCCCTCGCCGACGATGACCTCGGCAACGCATGGGCAGCGTTTGAGGGAGAGCTGTCCGATGACCAGCTCGGCCGCACGCTGGGACGGGGCGGTGACTTTGATGGGGATGGTCTGACAGACCTGCTCTTGGGGGCGCCACCGGAAGACACGGCGGGCAATGCAGCCGGGTCCGCCTACATTGTGTTGGGCACCTTCACCGGGGGCACCCTGGACCTTCGCTACGCCAGCATGCAGATCACGGGCGAGGGGGATGGGCACTTCGCCACCCGTGGCTTGGACTGCCCTGGCGATCTCGACAATGATGGATACGACGACATGCTCATCGGTGCTGATGGTGAGGATAGCCTGTGGACGGACGGCGGCGCGGCCTACATCTGGCTGGGCGGCACTGTGCGGGGCACCCAGAGCTTGTCGCTGGCCAACACCAAGTTTGTGGGCGAGTCCGACCTGGACTACGTCGGCTACAGCGTGGCCGGGCTGGGGGACGTCAACGGTGACGGCAACCTGGACCTCGGCTTCGGGGTGTTGGGAGACGACGCGGGCGCGACCGATGCCGGTGCCGCGTATGTGGCGTTGGGTCCCTTTTCTGCGGGGACCTTCGCCATGTCTGATGTGTATGCCCGGCTGACCGCAGCCTCCGCGAATGACGAGGCGGGGCGGTCGTTGGCCCCGGCCGGCGACTTCAACAACGACGGCTTTGACGATATCTTGGTGGGTGCGCCCGGCGAGGACTACGGTGGCACCGATGCGGGCGCCGCCTTTGTCACGTTCGGCGCACTGTCCTGGTAGAATCCCCCCCTTTTTCCCAGCGAGGCGACCATGGGCACCCCGACTCCACTGCTCGGACGAATTCGTCAGAAGGTCGTGCCAAAGGGCATTGAGAGCTTCTACAAGTTGGCCGCGGCCACGGCCCGGATGCTGCCTGAAGCCCGGGTCGAGCGCCATGGGGTCGAGGTCATTGCGGAGCTCGACTATGCGGGCACGGGCGAGCCTCACCACCGGCTGGATGTCTACAAGCCTGTCGGCCCCCACCACCGCTTGCCCATCGTGCTGTACGTGCACGGCGGTGCGTTTCGTTCGTTGTCCAAAGACACCCACTGGGTGATGGGACTGGCGTGGGCCCGTGCTGGATATCTGGTGTTTACGGTCAACTACCGGCTTGCGCCGGAGCATCGCTATCCGGCGGCATGCGAAGACATTGCCACCGCGTGGGCATGGGTGGTGGCCCACGCGGATCAGTTTGGTGGAGATCTGAACCGGGTGGTGGTCTCGGGCGAGTCGGCCGGGGGCAACCTGGCGACCGTGATCAGCATCGCGGCGTGTGTTCGCCGTCCCGAGCCTTGGGCCCAAGCCATCTATGACAAGGGTGTGGTGCCCAAGGTGGCGGTCCCGGCGTGTGCAGTGTTGCAAGTGAGCGACCCCGGACGGTGGTCTCGGCGGCGCAACGAAGCGGGCAAAAAGGCCCCGGGCATGGTCCAGAGTGTGTTGGACAACACGTATGCGGTGTACTCGGGCAATGCGCCCCGAGGCCCGGAGTCCAGAGAAGCCCACGGGCTGATGGACCCGCTGGTGGTGCTGGAGGAGCTGAGCCCGGACGACCTCGGGGATCGGCCGCTGCCGGCCTTCTTCTTGCCGGTGGGCACCGCCGACCCCCTGCTTGACGACCACCGCCGCATGGAGACCGCGCTGGCGCGCCTCGGTACGACGGCAGTGGCGGCCTACTACCCGGGGATGGAGCATGCGTTTCATGCGTTTGTGAAGCGGCCCGAAGCCCGGCGGCTGTGGCAGGAGACCTTTGCGTTCTGTGCGTCTCACTTGCCTCCTGCCCAGACCCCCAAGAGCTGAGCGCGCCGGACACGGGCTCAAGGGCCGGGCTTCGGGTTAGGCCGACGGCCCCTTGGAGGACCCACCGTGAGCACCCCAGCCGACGCATCTGATAGTGGCGCCAACGCGCCCACCTTCCTCGACACCGACGTCGTCATCATCGATGCGGTGCGCACCCCCATCGGCCGCTTCTTGGGCGGGCTGAGCACGGTCCGGCCCGATGACCTCGCGGCACTCGTGATTCGGGAGCTCCTCGATCGCACCGGTGTCGATCCGGCTGAGGTGGAGGACGTGTTCTTCGGTTGTGCCAACCAGGCGGGCGAAGACAACCGCAACGTGGCCCGCATGGCGCTGTTGCTCGCGGGCATGCCCCAGTCGGTGCCGGGTGTCACGGTCAATCGGCTGTGTGCCAGCGGTCTCGAAGCGGTCAACCAAGCGAACCGGGCCGCCCGTTGTGGCGACGGGGATGTGTTTATTGCCGGCGGCGTCGAGAGCATGAGCCGGGCGCCCTACTCGATGCCCCGGGCTCCCCAGCTGCCCAAGGCGGGCAACTTCACGGTCTACGACACGAGCCTGGGCTGGCGCTACCCGAACCCTGCGATGGCAGCCTTGTTTCCCCTCGAAGCGATGGGCTGCACGGCCGAGAACATCGTGGAGGGCATGAGCATCAGCCGCGAAGACCAGGACCGCTTCGCGCTGGCCAGCCACACCAAGGCACTGGCCGCCCAAGCGAGTGGCGCCTTTGACGCCGAGCTGGTGTCGGTGGAAGCCCCAGCGGGTCGCAAGAAGACGGTGCAGATCACGGCGGACGAGGGCCCCCGCACCGGGTCGACCCTCGAGAAGCTGGCGAGCCTGCGGGCCGCATTCCGCTCGGGGGGCAGCGTGACCGCGGGCAACAGCTCGACGCTGAACGATGGTGCGTCGGCCCTCCTCATCACGACGGGTGCCGCGGCCCGGCGGCTCGGCTTGACCCCTAAGGCGCGCATTCTGGGGTGTGCGGCGGCCGGCGTGGACCCCACCACCATGGGCTATGGACCGGTGCCGGCCACCCGCAAGGCGCTGTCTCGGGCGGGCCTGTCCCTCGACGACATCGACCTCATCGAGCTCAACGAGGCCTTCGCCGCCCAGAGCATCGGCGTCATTCGCAAGCTGGGCTTGGACGAAGCGAAGGTCAACGTGCATGGCGGCGCCATCGCGCTCGGCCATCCCCTCGGTTGCTCCGGCGCCCGCATCCTCACTACCCTCGTGCATGCCCTGCACCGCCACAACAAGCGGTACGGCGTCGCCACCCTGTGTGTGGGTGTCGGCCAAGGTGTGGCCACGGTGGTCGAAGCCCTCTGATCCCGCTGGCCCTCTTCCCTGATCTTGACGCCCAAGGACTTCCCATGAGCTCCGCTCCCACGCTTCCCTTCTCCCGCCTCACGGTCATCGGTGCCGGCACCATGGGCCACGGCATCGCCCAAGTCAGCGCCGCCGCCGGCATTCAGACGTGCTTGTACGACATCACCGCTGAAGCGGTCGGTGCCGGGCTGGAGCGGGTCGCCCAGAACCTCCAGAAGGGTGTGGCTCGGAACAAAGTGACCGGAGAAGAGGCCGAAGCGACCCTGACGCGGCTGTCGGGATCGCCCGATCTCGCGGTGGCCGTGGACGGCGCAGACATCGTGATTGAGGCCATTCCCGAGAAGCTGGAGCTCAAGCAAGCCCTGTTTCGGAAGCTCCAAGACCTGGTCGACGAGACGACCGTGCTGGGCACCAACACGTCGTCCATCAGCGTGGCCCGCATCGCCGAAGCCGCCGCCGACCCCAGCCGGGTGGTGGGGCTGCACTTCTTCAACCCCGTCCACATCATGAAGCTGCTGGAGATTGTGCACCACGACGGCACCGACCCCGACGTGCTCGCGGCGGTCAATGCCTACGGCGTGGCCATCGGCAAGGAGTGCATCAACGTGCGCGACATGCCGGGCTTCGCGACCAGCCGGCTGGGCGTGTGCTTGGGCATGGAAGCGATCCGCATGGTGGCCGACGGCGTGGCAAGCGCCGAAGACATCGACAAGGCAATGGTTCTCGGGTATCGCCACCCAATCGGTCCCCTCAAGCTGACCGATCTGGTGGGTCTGGATGTGCGGATGAGCATCGGCGAGTACCTGGCCAAAGAGCTCAACAACCCGGCCTTTGAGCCGCCGGCGCTGATGCGCGAGATGGTGTCGGCGGGCAAGCTGGGCCAGAAGACCAAGCAGGGCTTCTACGGCTGGTGAGGGCCAGGCGCGGTCCCCTTACCGGTCCCGGCGCTCCAGACCGGCGAGCACCGCGACCGCTGAGCTGCCATCGCGCCACAGGGTGACGGTGGCCGTGCGCCGACCCTTTTGCATCCCGAGCAGCTGGTCGCCGCTGGTGATCGGCTCTCGGGCAAGCTCCAAGATGATGTCGCCTGGGGCAATCCCGGCGACGGCAGCGGGACTCGCAGGGGCCACCGAGAGCACCAACAAGCCCTGGGGCGTGCCGGCGTCGGGGAGGGTGACCCCGAAGCGCAAGGCCCGGGACGCGGTGGGGAGGGCGAGCACCATGCCGCCCCACTCCACCCCATCGTCGGGGGTCGGCCCATCGGGCATGGCCAGCTCGCGGGCGTCGCGGGTGGTGGCTTTGGCGGTGAGCTGGGCGTCGCCGCGCTCCCACGTGATGTCGTGGCTCGTGTTCGCCCCGCCGGCGAGGATCATCGCGCGCAGCTCATCGGCGCTCGCCACCGACTCTTTGTTGAAGCGGGTGATGACGTCGCCTCGCCGCAGTCCCGCCGCTTCGGCCGGGCCGTCGGGCAGGATGCGGACCACCTCGGCACCGGGTCGAGGATTCTCCAGAGACGGGGGACGGTCGATGGTCTCGAGCCCGAGGGTCGCCCGCGCGACCCGGCCGGAGTCGAGCAGCTCCCGGGCCACCCGCCACGCCATGTTGGACGGGATGGCGAAGGCGATGCCCGCGTTGGCGGAGCTGGTGCCGGGGCTGAAGATCGCCGTGTTGATGCCGATGACCTCGCCGCTGAGGTTGAACAGCGGTCCCCCCGACGACCCCGGGTTCACCGCAGCATCGGTCTGGATGTAGTCCTGGATCTCATCGCTCGCGAGGCCCCGCCGGCCCCGTGCACTGACGATGCCGGCCGTCACCGAGAATGCGAATTCAAACGGATGGCCCACCGCGACCACCCACTCCCCCACCCGCATCGCATCGCTGTCGCCGATGGGCACCCAGGGCAGGTCCCCATCGGCGGGGTCTCGCTGGATCTGGACCACCGCGATGTCGGTGCGGGCGTCGCTGCCGAGCACCACCGCTGGGTAGGACCGCTTGTCGCTCAGCGTGACCATCACCCGTGTCGCGCCGCCGACGACGTGGTGGTTGGTGAGCACCAAGCCCGTCGGTTGCACGATGACGCCCGAGCCGGTGGCCGATCCCTGCATCACGATGGCGTTGTCGCGGGGCAGGGCAAAGTCCCGGAGCAGCTGATCGAGCCCTTTGGACATCGCGAGGGTGCGCTCCGCCTCGATGCGCACGGTGGCGGGCTCCACGTGGGCGGCGAGGTCGGCGAAGGCGGTGCCGAGCGCCCGTGCCGACGCCAGCGCGGGGGAGTCCAGCTTGGGTGGCGGTGCAGGGGTCTGGGCGCGCGCGCATAAGGTCAGCATCAGAAGGGTGGCCAGCATTCCGCGAGTGTAGCGGTGTCGTGGGGATGGTGTCGGGATCCGGTCCAACGCACATGGTGGCGTTGCGGTACGCTTCGCGCGCTGCGGTGGTCCGTGCCGCAGGAGGAGCAGCATGTCCCCGGTCCCCCACCACCTGTCGCCGCTCGCTGCGGGCGATCCGCCAGAGTGTGCGCTTGTCCACCACCTCCATGCCGCGAGCACGGGCATGCTTGATGTGCGTGCGGGCAAGCGACGCTGGCGGTTCTGGCTGGCGGACGGCGAGGTCATCGCATGCCAGTCGAACCTCAAGAGTGAACAGCCTGACGCCATCTTGGCGAAGAAGCCTGGCATGAGCCAGGGCGCTGTGGACCGCAATGTGGTGCTCGCTCAGCTGCGCAATGCGCTCAAGCTGGGGACGGCGTGGACATGGGACGATGGTGCTGCGCCGTCGAGCACGCTGTCGGTGCCCAGTCTGGCCTTGTTGTTTCGTGCGCTGGTGTCCTCTCGGGACGCCGAGACCTTGACCGCGCGCATGGCGGTGCCCGACGGCGCGGTCGTCCAGCGGGGCGGGGACCCTGCGGTGCTGCGGTTGCCCGGTGAGCTGGCCGGTTGGATGGCCGGCGCTGCGGGGGACTGGGCGGCGTGGATGGCGGACGGACCGGGCACCCCAGTGGACCGGGGCGCGGCGGCTTGGCTTGGGCTGGCGATGGGCTTGGTGAACGCCGAGACCGGTGCGGCTCCTGCGCCGGCCCCGTCTCCCCTGCTGGATCTGGGCGCCCTGCTGGGCGACATCCAAGCCCCCCCCACCGGTGCCCCGACCCGGACCGAGCCCGCGGGTCCCGCCGTGAACCCCTGGGTGCCGGACAAAGTGCTGATGCCGGCCGAGGGCGAAGGCACCGAGGAGGGGGCGCTGGTCGCACCGCCCGAAGACTTCGAGAGTGCCGAGATTGAGGCCATTGGCGACGGTGAGCCGGTGAAGCTGGACGCCAGCTTCTTTGAAGCGCTGAACCTGCGGCCGGGCCGTGAGGTGGTGCGGCGCCAGACCAACTCCCAGACGATGCACAGCACCAGCATCGCCCCGCCGGCCCCCGAACCAGAGCCCGCGCCCGAGCCAGAACCCGAGCTGCACCCGCTGGAAAACGAGCTGCGGGACCTGCACGCCCAGATCCTCCAGGGTGAGGACCACTTCGCCGTGCTTGGGGTGCGCTGGGACGAGGGCGAAGAGGCCTTTCGCAAGGCCCACCTGCGCCTTGCCCAGAAGCTGCACCCCGACCGCTACTCCGACGCCAGTGACGCGCTGCAGGAGCTCGCCAACGAGGCCTTTGACCGCATTCGCCAAGCTTGGGAAGAGCTCGGCGACGAAGAAAAGCGCGGTGCCTACATCGACCGGATCGTGCACGGCAAGAAGACCGAAGAAGAGCTGGCGATGGAGCAAGTCGAGCTCTACTGGGCCGGCGAGGCCGACTTCAAGCGGGGCCTAGCGTCCTTCAACGCAGGCCGCACCCGCCAAGCCCACGACCTGTTCGTGACCGCGGTGGAGAAGGTCCCCGAAGAGCTCGAATTCCGCGCCTACTTGGGCTTCACGACCTTTGTGCTCAACGCGACGACGGACCCCGAGAAGGCTGACGGCGGCAAAGAGATGCTCAAGGATGTGCTGGAGCGCAACAAGGCCCAGGACCGCAAGCTCGATGCGGCGTGGGTGCTGATGGGGCGGGTGTTTCGGGACCAGGACAACCTGTCGGGCGCCCGCACGTGCTTCCGCCAAGCCCTCAAGATCAACCCGGCGAATGGGGACGCACAACGCGAAATGCGCCGTGCCACCGGCGGCTCGCCGGGCAAGAAGGGTGGCGAAGAGAAGAAGGGCTTCTTCTCTCGTTGGTTCGGGAAGAAGTGATGACCACGACACAAGCGCAAGACCGCGAAGACATCAACGAGCTGCAAGTGCGCATCGCATTCTTGGAAGACACCCTCTCCCAGCTCGACCAAGTCGTGCGGGAGCTGTCCGACGAGAACCGCGTGATGGGACGCGAGCTCAAGGACCTCAAGGCCAAGGTCGCCGCAGGTGGCACGGTCGACGGGGGCTCGTCGAGTCTCGAAGACGAGAAGCCCCCCCACTACTGACGTGGTCAGTCTGGGGCTTGGTTCGCGAGGTCGATGTCCGAGCCCGTGATGTCGATCTCCAGCACCCGCAGTCCCTCCATGCGTGCACCGGCGAACCGACCGCGGCGGATGCGTGCGCGGGCGATGAAGAGCTTGCGCAGGTCCGCGCCCCGGAAGTCGGCGCCGTCGTAGTCGCCCACCAGCTCCACCTCGCGCAGGTCCGCCTCGCGGAAGTCGGCGGACAGTGCGGTGGTCTCGACCCACACGCCCCCGGTGACAAAGCCCCCCGTGATGATGCCCCGCAGGTCGGCCCGGCGCAGGTCGGCCCCGCTGAGGTCGGCCCCCACGATCTTGGCGTTGCGCAGATCGGCACCTTGAAGGCGGGCTTCGGTCAGCGCGGTGCACTCCATGTCGCAGTTGCGCAGGTTGGCACCGTCCAGCATCGCGCGATCCAGCTCGGCCCCCGACAGTGCGGCGCCGCTGAGATCGTTGCCCCGCAGCATGGTCTCGCGCAGGTCCACGTCCTCCATCATGGCGCCCTGAAGCTGGGTCAGCTCCAGCAGGGCCCCCCGCATGTTGGCGGCCACGAGGTAGGCACCCCGGAGGTCCCGCCCGCGCAGATCCATGCCCCTCAGGTCGAGACCGACGACCTCCAGCTCTTCGGAACGCTGCACAAACAGCTTGTTTTCACCCCGCCGGAGCAGGTCGAGGACCTCGGCGCGGTGTTCGGCCAGCTCTTCGGGGGAGAGCTCGGCGGCGGAGTCGGGGGGAGTGGGGTCCACGGCGAGCCTGGGTCGGGCGACGCGGCAGTGTAGCGCGCGGGCGGGATAGGCCCCGGGGCCGGTGCGCCTTGGAGGCTTCGGATGTCAGACCCACAGCAAGTGCCAGAAGCCCCACTCACCGGGACGGCCCTCCCCCAGCTTCGGACGGCGGTGCCGGGGCCCCGGTCGCGGGCGATGGTGGACCGACTCGCGGCGCGGGAGTGCCCGGCCATCACGGCGCGGCGAGCCCGGCGTGCGGCGGCGCTGGGGACGGCCGACACCGACCCGATTGTGTGGGGCCGTGCCCGGGGTGCAAACGTCGAGGATGTTGATGGCAACGTCTTTGTCGATTGCACGTCGGGCTTCGGGGTCGCCGGCGTGGGTCACACGAACCCGGCCGTGGTGGCGGCCTTGCAGGCCCAGTCCGAGCGCCTGTTGCATGCCATGGGGGATGCGTTTCCCGATGTGCAGCGGGTGCGCTTGCTGGAGGTGCTGGCCGAGCGCACGGGCCTGGACCGCGCCATCCTCGGCAGCTCCGGGTCCGACGCGGTGGAGGCGGCCCTGAAGACGGCGCGCATGGCCTCGGGACGGGACGGCGTGTTGGCCTTCGAGCGGGGCTACCACGGGCTCAGCTACGGCGCGCTGGCGGCGTCTCACTACAAGGCGGACGCCTTTCGGGGGCCCTTCCAGGGCCAGCTTGGCACCCACGTGCGCCACGGTGTCTACGGCGGCGAGATCCCCGACTTGTCCGATGTGGGGGCCGTCTTGGTGGAGCCCATCCAGGGGCGGGGGGGCATCCGCGTGCCGCCGAAGGGCTGGCTCCGAGGGCTGGTCGACGCCGCACACAGCGCCGGCGCAGTGGTGATCTTCGATGAGATCTACACAGGCTTTGGGCGCACGGGGGCTTGGTTCCGCTTTCAGGCCGAAGGGGTGCTCCCCGATCTGGTCTGCGTGGGCAAGGGCATGGCCGGCGGATTTCCCATCTCGGCCTGCGTTGGGTCACGGGACGTGATGGACGCTTGGGGCGGATCGCGGGGCGAAGCCATCCACACACAGACCTTCTTGGGCAACCCGATGGGCTGCGCGATGGCGCTGGCGGCGATCGGCGAGGTGGCGCGGCTGCTGCCCGGGGTGGCCGGCATGGAGGCCCACCTGCGGGACCGGCTCGGGGCGGCGGGCTTCCGGGTGCAGGGCGCTGGGCTGATGCTGGGCGTGGCCGTCGACAACAGCTTGGCGGCGATGACAGCGCTCCTTCAGCTGGGCTACATCGTCCTTCCCGCCGGCATCGACGGCGAGGTGATGGCGCTCACACCGCCGTTGTGCACCACCGAAGCCCAGCTCGACGGGATGGTGGATGCGCTGATCGACGTGGCGGAGCCGAGCCGATGAGCGGGACGGGGCTCAAGCACACGCTGCGGGACTTCATCGAGAACGGGGTCGGTGAGTTTGGGGATCTGGCGCTGCGCTTGTGGGCGCACCAGATGCTTGAGAATGCTGACTACGCCGACATCTGCGGTGATTTCAAGCCCCGTGACTGGACCGAGCTGCCGGCGGTGCCTGTCGCGCTGTTCCGGCACCTGGCGCTCACCAGCTTTCCCCCGGACGAAGCTTCCGTGGTGTTTCGCACCAGCGGCACGACGGGAGCCCGAGGCGTGGTGCGGCTGCGCAGCACCGAGCTCTATGATCTGGGTGCCCGCGCCCACGCAGAAGCCGTGGTGGGGCCGATTCCTGGCTGGGGTGTCAGCCTGGTGCCCCACGCGGTGGACTCCAGCTTGGGCCACATGTGTGCGGCGTTCTGTCCCGACATGGTGCGGTGCTTCTCGGCCACGGGCACCGATGTGGCGGGCGCTTGGGCGGTCCTTGCGGAGCGGGCGGCGACAGGGCGGCCGCTGTTTGTGCCGGGCACGGCCTTTGCGCTCGCGACCCTGGTGGCCGAGCGGGACACCCCTGTGGTGCTGCCGCTGGGCTCGGTGGTGATGGTCACTGGAGGCTTCAAGGGGCGGCTGGTGTCACTGTCCGCCGAGGGGCTGCGGGACCGACTGCGCACGCTGCTGCCCGGGGCCCGCCATGTCGAAGAGTACGGCATGTCCGAGCTGGGCAGTCAGCTCTGGGCACCGGCGCACGGCGCTCCCTTTGTGCCCCCACCGTGGCTGCGGGTGCGGGCGGTCGACCCCCTGACCGGGGCGCCGGTCCGCGTGGGGCTGCTGCGGTTCACCGACCTCACAAACATGGACACGGCGGTCTGTGTGGAGACGCGGGACCTGGGTGAGGTGCTCGACGACGGGCGCGTGGTCCTCCACGGCCGGCTGCCGGGGGCGGCGGCCCGGGGGTGCTCGCTGTCGGTCGAAGAAGCCACCCAGGACCGGTCCGCTTTCGGTGGCCTGCTGGAGCCGGTGGACGACAGGCCGACGAAGCAACGCGCGCGTGAACCGGTCTTGGAAACGCTCCAGAGTGGTGATCAGCAGCGCATCTCGGCCGTGTTGCGTGCTCTCGCTCACCTGCGCACCCTGGACCCCCAGCCGCTCTCTGAAGGGCTGTCCGGGCCCACCGCCCTGGCAGGTTGGACGGCGGCCCTCGATGCTCTGACCGCCGAAGGCCTGGACGCGGAGCTGCGCACACCCGGGAAGCGCCCAGGCACCGTGGTTGTGGTGGCCGCCCGGGGAGTGTTCACGGCGCCGCTGGAGTGGCTGGCACTGGCCCTCGCAGCGGGCTGCACGGTACACGTGAAGGCCCCGAGTGGGGCGGGCGCCGCACTGGAGGCGATGGTGGCCGCCTTCCAGGCAGAGGGCTTGCCGGCGTTTGTGCGGACCGGCCACGACCTCGGCGAGCCCGATGCCGTGATCGCATTTGGCGGAGACGCCGCGATGCAGGCGATCGCCATGAGCACCCCCCGGGCGCGCCACGCCTTGTATGGCCACCGGTTCTCGCTGGCGGTGGTGGCGGGCCAGCCCAGCAAAGAAGTCGCCGCCGCGCTCGCCCACGATGTGGCGATGTACGACAGCCGGGGCTGCATGGCGCCGGCGGCGGTGCTGGTGGCCGGTGATCCCGCCGCGTGGGGGCCGGTCTTGGCGGCCGCACTGGCCGAGGCGGAGGCTGCCTTGCCCCGGGGCCCGCTGGATCCCAGTGCCGGTCCCGAGTGGCGCCGCCGGATGGGTCTGGCGCGGGCCCGAGGCGGGGTGTGGTCCGCCGGAAGTGCCGCAGTGGTCAGTGTTCCCAAGGATGAGTTCACGCCCGTGGCCTTGCCCGGCATGGTCGTCATGCACGCCGTCGCGGATGGTGTGGACGTGTGCCGGATGCTGTCGCCCTGGCGGTTGCACCTGTCGAGTCTGGCGCTGCCACGGGGGTTCTCAACCGAGTCGGCCGGCTGGGCAGACCTCACCCGCTGGTTTCCTCGGGTGTGTGCCCTCGGCCAGCTCCAACACCCAGTCTTTCCCCGCAAGCACGATGGGCGGCCCATGCTCGGCAGCATCGTAGAACCGACAGGCTGATCTGCGCCGTGCCAAGACGCAGGACGGCCGGGGCATTGCTGTCCCGGCCATCGGAGTTCTGCGAGAGCGGACTCAGGCCCGGGCGGTCACCCGGTTGGCGAGGGCCTGGGGGCCCCGAATGCCGGACTGGTCACGAAGCCGGGTGAGGGCCTCTCGCTCAATCTGGCGCACCCGCTCGCGGGACAGCCCCATTTCCTTGCCCACTTCGCTCAGCGTACGGAACTCGCCATCGTCCAGCCCGTACCGACGGGTGAGGACAAAGCGCTGACGCTCGGTGAGCAGGGCATGGAAGGCATCGTCCATGCGGTGCAGTTCCTGGGCCTGGATGGCTTCCAGATCCGGCTGGGGGGCTTCGTCATCGCTGAGGAAGCGGTCCAGCGGGCGGGGGCGGGGCCCGTCGTCCACCGGCTGCTCCAGCGAGATGGTGTTGCCCTGGGACAGCAGCAGCTCGGCGCGCTCCTTGTCGATCCCCACCTCTTCGGCGAGATCGGCAGTGGTGTACTCCATGCCGGCAGACTCGAAGCGCTTCATGGCCTTGCGCAAGTTGCGGGTCTGTTCGACGGCGCAACCGGGAAGGCGCACGGGACGACCGGTGTGGTCGATGGCGCGGGTCATCTGTGCACGAACCCACCAGCGAGCGTACGTGCTGAAGCGGATACCACGGTCGGGGTCGAAGCGCTTGGCGGCACGCAACAGTCCGATGTAGCCTTCCTGAACGAGGTCTTCCTCATCCATGAAGGGACCGGCCAGCTTGCGGGCCTCGCCATGGGCGATCCGACGGCCAGACATGGCCAGACGCCACCGCAGGTTCTCCGCTTCGTGCCATGCCCCAGCGGCCTGGCGTGCGTAGATCTTCAGTTCTGCGTCTTTGCGCGCAGCCTTCTGGACGACCTTGACGGCCTCTTCCAGCCGGTCCACAGCGCCCGCACGGGTGCGCTCGGCGCGGTCCGGACGGCGCATCAGAATGGCGTCAGCTTCGTTGATGCCGGCAACGGCTTCACGGGCGGCTTGTTCAGCGCGACGGATGCGCCTCGCCATGGTCTTCTCTTCTTCAGCGCTGAGCCGTTCAGAGATTCCATCGGAGGCGTCGACGGTGCGGAGCCGATTCAAAGACATCGGGCTTGCTCCTCAAGGGATTCGGGAGTCGGGTCGCGCGCAGCGGCCGTGTGGCCTCAGATGCGCGCGGGGACGGGATTCTTGCGTCTGTCTGGCCGAGACGCGGGGTTGCGACGCTCTCTCCGTGTTGCCGGCTGGACCGGCGGGGGGTGGGGAGGGGCTCGCTGGAGCTCAGGTCTCGGCTGGGGTGGAGAGCCACTTGGGGCGCTCTCCGTGAGGTCTGGTCGAGGGGGAATTCCCGGTGCGGCGCTTGTGGCGGCGCACGGAGGTGGGAGTTACCGGTTCGGCACGCGAAGGATTGCACATCGACGTGGTGAGTGTGTCGGAGACTGGTGAGTTTCTGGCGCGCGGGTCTCGCCGACACGATCTGCACTTGGCTGAGGCTGCACCGGTCGCCGGGCTTCTTGATGAGGCCACGGTGGTGTTTTGGTGGTTCCTGCGGGGGTCGGATGCGCTGCTGGGGGCGTGAGGATCTTGAAGAGGAGCGCGGGCGGCTTGGGGGCATGCGGGGGCAGGTGATGCCCTGGAGCATGGGTGCAAATGCAGTCGGATGCGGATCTTCAGTTTCAGAAAGTCGCGCTGTGCTCGAAGGAGCGAACACACGTCCGTGCTGCCGAAGCACCAGGCTGAGCGCGCCCGAGGCGCAGTGAAGATTGGCTTGGGCGGTTGCGGCACCGGGCCGGGTGCGGCGACGCCGGGGGGATGCGCAGGTGAGCTGCGGCCCTGGAGCTGGCGCGGTGTGGCGCCGGTCGGCTGGGGACACTCCAACAAGGGCTGATTCTACGCGCGGAAAAGGCAGCGTCCAGACCTTTTGCGTGGCGGGTGTGGAACGAACAGACCCCAAGCGGTGCAATTTGGTTCCCCAAATTGGCGGTGATGCTCCACATCGCGCTGTTCCCGGGGAATGTGCCAGTCGGGCGGCGTTTGGCTGCCTGCGCACTCGTCACGCACCGAAGTGGGGACCTCGTTGACGCAGCGCGGGGGACCCGTCCAATGTCGTGTGGGCAGGCCGTGCGCCAGCCCTTGGAGTCCATGGTGCACTCGCCCCCGTTGTTCGACCTTCTCGACGCGCTCGCGGGCTTTGCCCACCCCAAGGCCGTCCAGAACCTGAGCGCTGCGGTCTACTGTGTGGTGGATGGCCATGGTTTCTTGGTGTTGGCGTCGGATGAAGGCAGCGAGCTGGCCTTTGTTCCGGTGGATGAAGCGAGGTTGCATCGGGCGCCCGGGCCCACCCGGATGGGGGACTTGCGGGCGGCACTGGGCAATGCGGACGGCATGGGACGGCTGGCGCGGGACGGTGAGATCGATGTGGAGGGCCTCGCCGGCGTGCCGGGTGGACTGTTTGTGGTGGGGTCGTCGTCGCTGAAGCGCAAGCGGGTGCGTGCCCAGGACGAGGCGAGCGGACGAGCGGCGGTCTTGGAGCGGCTGGAGCGCATCGAGCGGGCGAGTGGGGGTGATCAGCGACACTCGGAGCTGGGGATGGTGGTGCAGGTGCGCCTGAAGGGAGATGGTGTCGCGCTGTCGGTGGTCCAGCTCTGCCACCTGCGGCCCCTGTTGCTCCGGCATCCGCTGTTGCGACCGTTTTCCAAGGTGCCCAGCAAGGACAACGGGCTGGACATCGAAGGCGCAGCCTGGCTGGACGGGCACGTGTGGCTGGGGCTGCGAGGGCCGGTTTTGCGCGGCTGGGCGCTGCTGGCCCGGCTCTCCCACGACCTGGACGAGGTGGAGCTGTTCCCGGTCGCGTTGAACGGCTTTGGCATCCGGTCACTTGATGGCGGACGATGGGAGAACGGACCGGAGGGCTTGTTCATCGTGTCGGGTCCCACGCTGACCCACCCGGGCCCCTACACGCTGTGGCACTGGGTGGTGCCGACGGACGGTGCCCTCGGACAAGCCACAGTTGTGCGGGAGCTGGGGCACGACAGCGACCGACCGGGAAAGGTGGAGACTGTGCTTCACCGCCATGACCGGGCGCTGACGCTGGTGGATGGGGTGGACGGGGGTGCCCCGGCGGTGGTGGTCCCGGGGGACTGATGGGGACGACGCTGTGCAAGAAACGAGAATAATGAACACGGTTTGAGTACAGTTAGGATAGGGTTGGTGCTATCGAGTCTCCTTCGTTGCTCAGGACGCCCCCTTGACCTCTCGTCCCGCCCACTGCGCATCGGCCACCCTCGCGGGGTGGTCCCCAGCACCTGGCGCGTCCGGGTGGCGGTGCCGGGGCCGGGCTTCGTGACTGACCGACCCCGCCCGACGTCTCCGTGGCGGCGCCGCGCGCTCAGCTTTCCGCTCTACACACTGG
Source organism: Myxococcota bacterium (assembly GCA_942491145.1). GTDB lineage: Bacteria > Myxococcota_A > UBA796 > UBA796 > UBA2385 > CAXQUZ01. The sequence goes on from CALOBC010000040.1 coordinate 419,142, forward strand.
TGGGGGCGGTGGCCCTGGGTGGGGCCCCGGTTTGGCTCGTGATTGCCGTGTTGATGGATGTTGTCGGGGGTGGTGCCGGGCGCTGGCCCCGCACGCGGGCGCTGGGTTTCTTTGGGCTCTACCTGGTCTGTGAGTGCTTGGGGATCGTGGCTGCGGCGTGCATCTGGCTGGTCACCGGTGGTGGTCGCCTCGCGGGTCAAGCCCGGTTCCTGCGATGGAATGGAGTGCTGCAACAGTGGTGGGCGAACGCGCTGTTCTACGGCAGTGTGACGCTGTTCTCGATGAAGGTGCACGTCGAAGGTGGGGAGCTGGGCGGTCCCGGTCCGCTGCTGTTGCTGGTGCGCCACTCCAGCACAGCCGACACGGTGCTGGCGGCGGCACTGGTGTCGGGGCCAGCGCGCATGCGGCTGCGGTACATCATCAAGGAAGAGCTGCTGTGGGACCCCTGTCTCGACGTGGTGGGGCGCCGGTTGCCCAACGCATTTGTGGCGCGGGGCTCGGCGCACCGAGACGCCGAGCTGGCGATGATCTCGGCGCTGGCACGGGGGCTCGGCCCCGACGAGGGGGTGCTCATCTACCCCGAGGGCACCCGCTTCAGCCCTGCCCGGCGGGACCGGGCGGTGGCCAAGCTCACCGCCTCCACGCGACGGTCGCTGGTGCCCATTGCGGAGGGCTACCGGGCCGTGCTGCCCCCCAAAGTGGCGGGGGTGCTGGCGCTGTTGGCCGCCGCTCCGGACGCAGATGTGGTCTTCCTGGAGCACACGGGCTTTGAGGGCGCCGCTACATTTGCAGACTTCTGGAGCGGGGCCTTGATTGGGCGCACCGTGAGCGTGCGGTTGCGCCGCTTTCCCGCACCGGTGGGCAGCGATGAGGACAAGGCCACATGGCTATTTCAGCGGTGGGCCGAAGTGGATGGGTGGATCTGCGGCGTGCTTGCTGCTGAGGGGAGGGTGCCTTGATCGAGCTTGTCGGCAGCAGTGCGGCCCTGGTGTTGGGCATCACCACGCTGTTGTGGATGGCCAGCGTGGTGATGCGGGACGCGAGCATCGTGGACCCTTGGTGGTCGATGCTGTTCGTGGTCATCTTGGGCAACACGGTGTTCCGGACGGCGCTGTCTCCCGGGAAGCTGCTGCTGCTGATGATGGTGGGGGTGTGGGCTGTGCGTCTGTGGTCCCACCTGTTGATCCGTGCCCATGGTGCGCCTGAAGACCCTCGGTATAAGGCTTTTCGTAAACGCTTTGGGCCGGAGCGGTACTGGTGGGTGAGCTTCTTCCAGGTGTTTGTCCTCCAGGGTGCGCTGGCGATGGTGGTGTCGACCACCCTCCAGGTCTCGGGGGCCGCGGCCGCGCCAGACGTGCTGACGTGGGCGGACGGGCTGGGCGGGTTGGTCTTTGCCGTGGGCTTTGGCATCGAAGTGGTCGCCGACTGGCAGCTTCAGACCCACCGCAATGATCCTGGCCGAAAGGGCACAGTGCTGGACACCGGCCTGTGGGGGTGGAGTCGCCACCCGAACTACTTTGGCGAAGCGCTGTTGTGGTGGGGACTCTGGATCTGCTCGCTCGACACCCCGTGGGGCTGGGCGACCGTGGTGTCCCCGGTGGTGATGACGTGGCTGCTGGTGCGGGTGTCGGGCGTCGCCATGATGGACGCCCACATGCGCAAGACCCGGCCCGCCTACGCTGCCTACGTGGACCGGGTGCCCGGCTTCTTTCCCCGTCGACCCCAGCGGTGAGTGGGTGCAAGCTTGGCGTGTTGAGGGTTCTCCACGGGTAGGACAGCTGGCCCATTTGCGCTATGAACAGGGCATTGTCACATGCGTGTAGTGGGAGCCGGGGGGACACCCAACATAAGCAGCGGTCTCCTTGAACTGTGAGGCCAACGCATGGCAATCTCGACCAATCCGTCCCATCCGTGGAAATTCACTAGCCTGGGTGGCTTCAGCCAAGCTCGCATGGAGACGGCCGCCGACTTCGCGAACCTCGGCACACTGGATCAGAAGCTGTGGGCGGCCCTTGCCTGTCCGGTAAAGGGACTGGCCTTTGACACCCGCACCCTCGGCCTGCTCGACCACGACAACGACGGCCGCATCCGCGCTCCCGAGGTGATCGAGGCGTCCCGCTGGTGCAGTGCGATGCTCACCTCTTTGGACGCTTTGGCCGCAGGCGACAAGGCTCTGTCGCTGGCCCACATCGACCAGAGCTCCCCCGAAGGTGCGGGCTTGTACGCTTCCGCCAAGCGGATCCTCGAAGAGCTCGGCCAGAACGGCACCACACTCAGCGTGGCGGGCGCGACCAAGGCCGCCGAGATGCTGGCTGCCAGCCCGCTGAACGGCGACGGGGTGGTGCATGCAGGCTCCACCGATGTTGAGGCGGTTCAGACGCTCATTGGTGAGATTGTCGGCAGCCTGGGTGGTGTGGCGGACCGCGGCGGTGAGATGGGCGTCGACCAGGGCATGGTGGACACCTTCTATGCTGATGCGCAGGCCGCTCTCGACTGGACCGCAGGCGGCACACCGGACGTCCTTGTGCTGGGCCCTGGCACGGGCGCGGCGGCCGATGCGGTGACGGCAGTGCAGAGAAAGGTGGACGACTTCTTCGCCCGCTGCCGGCTGGCCAACTTTGATGACCGGGCGTTGGTCGCACTGAATCGGAAAGAAGAGGAGTACCTCGCGATTGCGGCAGAAGACCTCTCCGTCACGGCGGAAGAAGTGTCGGGCTTCCCGCTCGCGCGCATCGAAGCGTGTCGGGACCTGCCCCTGGTGGGCCCGGTCAATCCGGCGTGGGCGGCCCGCCTGTTGGCGCTGAAAGCGAGTGCAGTGGGCCCCCTCTTGGGCGCAGAGCTCGAGGTCCTCACCGAAGAAGCCTGGACCGAGCTGAAGACCCGCTTGGCCCCGTTCCACGCATGGAAGGCTGCTCGGCCGGCGTCCGGAGTCACCGACCTGGCTGCTGATCGTCTCCAAGCATTGATCGAGGGTCCCGAGAAGGCCGCGCTGGCTGCACTGATCGCAGAAGACGCTGCGCTGGCTCCCACGGTCGCTGCGGTGGCCCAGGTGGAGCGTCTGGTGCGCTTTCACCGCGACTTGTGCCAGCTCGCACGCAACTTCGTCAACTTCACCGACTTCTACTCCGACACCGCCCGCGCGACCTTCGAAGCGGGCACCCTCTACCTGGACGGGCGCGCCTGCCAGCTGGTGGTTCGCGTTGACGATCCCGGCAAGCACGCGGCGCTGGCGGCACGGTCCAAGTTGTTCTTGGCGTACTGCAACTGCACCCGTCCGTCCGGTGAGAAGCTGGCCATCGCTGCGGCGTTTACCGACGGCGACGCCGACTTCCTGATGGTCGGTCGCAACGGTGTGTTCTACGATCGCGACGGCAAGGACTGGGACGCCACGATCACCAAGATCGTCGACAACCCCATCAGCATTCGCCAAGCCTTCTGGGCCCCCTACAAGAAGCTCGCCAGCTTCTTCGAGGAGCGCGCCGCCAAGGAAGCCGCAGCGAAAGAAGCCGAGAGCGAGAAGCAGCGCATGGCGACGGCCAAGGGTGTGGTCGGCGACGGCGACGGGAAACCGGCCGCGCCCAAGATTGACGTGGGCATGGCCGCTGCGATTGCCGTCGGACTGGGCGCACTGGGCAGCATGATGGTGGCCCTGCTTGGCTACGTCACGGGGCTGTTCGCGCTTCCCTTCTGGATCATCTGTGTCGTGTTGATGGCCATCTTCATCGGCATCTCCCTGCCCTCGGTGGCCATGGCCTACTTCAAGCTGCGGCAGCGCAGCCTGGGCCCCATCCTCGACTCGAATGGCTGGGCCGTGAACGGCAGCGCCAAGCTGTCGGTGCGCTTCGGTGGCACGATGACCGATGTGGCGGAGCTGCCCCCCGGTTCTCGGGTTGATACTAAGGATCAGTACGCTGACCCCGTGAACCCCTGGCCGGGCATGCTCAAGACTGTGGTGGCGGTGTGCTTCCTGTACAGCTTGCTGAACTGGTTCGGTGTGGTGCACATGCTCAGCAAGGGCAAGATCGGCGACGAAGCCAGCGACATGCGCCTGTTCCCGGCGACCGAAGCGCCCGCTGAGGTGGAGGCCCCCGCTGCCGCTCCTGCACCGGCGCCGGCTCCAGCTCCGGCCAAGTAGGCGCCTGCTGTGGATGGTTCTCGCCCGGCCTGTCCGTGGTGAGGACCATCCTGCCCGCCGAGGTCCTGCTCTGTGCTAGGATTGCCCCGCGAGTGGCCGCCGTGCCCTCGCAGGAGGCCCGTCATGCTGGGTTCATCGGCGATGTTTCGCACCGGGTTTGGGTTGTCGGCAGTGCTCGCCTTCGGCGCGGTGGGATGCCAGGATGACAAAGCCGATGAGGGCGACGATCCCACCGAATACACCCCCGATGGCAGCGACGGCGGGGACGGTGGCGAGGACGACGGGACATGCGGCAGCGACGACGACTGCACCGCATACGTCGAGATCTGCGAAGACCAAGTGTGTGTCGAAGGCGACCGCGACAACACCGAGGATGACGCGACGACCTTGCGCTACGGCGACCCGTCGGACGCCTCCACATGGTCGGCCGGGGTGCTCAACCCAGTCGGTGATGTGGACTGGTTTGCCTTCGAGTCCAGCGGCGCGGAGTATCTACGGATTAGCTCGTACACCGACGAAGACATCCCGGAGCACAACACGGTCATCTCGCTGTACCGGAACAACGGCAAGCTTGTCACGCTGGCCGACGGGCACGCGGCGGGTGGCGGCCTGGGGGATGCCGATGCGGTGATCTACGCATATGTCGACCAAGCTGGGACTTATCTGGTGAAGGTGGAGGACGCGGCCGGGTACTGGGACGTGGGCGAGCCCTACGGGGCCCGGGACTACCGCTATGAGCTGCTCTTGCAGGAGTGGACGGTCAATGTGGTCGAGCCGGACGGGGCCGACGCCATGTCCACGGCCATCGAAGTCTCCAGCGTCAACTCTTGGAATGCGCGCGGCGTCTTGATCGATGAGCCGGGCGATCTGGACTGGATCCAAGTGCGCATCCGCACCCCCGATGCGGCGCTGGTCATCGACGGCAATTTTGACCTCACGGGGTCCGACGCAACGCCCCAAGCGCGCTTGCTGGACGCTGATGGGCAAGTCTGGACCGACCGCATCGGCTTCGGGCTGAGCGGGATCGCCTATGTGCCCAGCATTCCCGAAGGGGACTACCTCCTGGAGCTCGGCGACGGAGCAGGAGCCGGCGGGCCCAACCACTGGTTCTTTGTGCACGCCATCGGCCGGGACGCGAGCACGAGCTACCCCGTGGAGGTCGAGGACAACGGCCCGGACGGCACGCCGACCCCGCTGGATCAGGTGGAGCTCGAGACCGACTCGGGCAATCCCTACACCCTCGCCCAGGTCGAGGGCCTCGGGGACGGTCCGGGCGACGAGGACTGGTTCTCCTTCACGTCGGACTACGAGGGCGGGCATGTGGTGGTGTGCTTGCTCAGTGGCTACTACGGCTCGACGGCGCTGCCGGAGATCTCCGTCTATGACGATGGTGACGTTCTTCTCGGGACGGTCGCGAGCGACGGCGACACCTATCCGACGGCCGAGCTGGCCAACTTGATTGCCGACCGGGGCGACTACACCGTGCGACTGGTCCATGGTGCCGAGACCGCGGGGCATCCCTCGGACTGGTACCGGATGTACGTCTACGTCGCGGACTTTGAGGTCACGGCCTACGACTGCCCGAGCTGAGCGCGGCCAGGGTCAGTGGGGCTCGGTGTTGAGCGTGCCCTTGGCGAGCTTCATGGCGATGCGCTCCAGGGCTTCCCGGGCGCGGCTCTCCGGGATGGGGCGCAGTGCGGTGCGGGCGGACCACGCTTCTTGCGCGATGCGACGGCGGGTCTCCAGCGGTGCGCCCGTGCTGTTGACCAGCTCCAGGAAGGCGGACGCGGCCTCGTCGGTGGGGTCGTGGACGAGGCGGGCCCAGGCCGGCGCGATGGCCGAGGATCGCTCGGCGGCAATGGCGATGGTGAGCCCAGGACGGCCGCTCTCGGCACGGTCGATGATCCCCCCCGGCGCGGTGAGCGGCAGGGCCGGGTTGACGCTGACCAGGTCTTCGGTGAGCGCCCAGGCGATGCCGGTGTGGTGGCCGTAGCGGCCGAGCGCGGTGGTGGATGCGCGGGAGGCCCCCGCGACCCTCGCACCAGAGCGGCATGCAAACCGAAAGCCTGCACCGGTGTGGTGCTCGGCCATCGACATCGCCTCGGCGGGACTGGGCAGCCGCTCGCCAAAGGACTGGCGCATAGCGTGGCCGCTGGAGATCTCGCGCATCGTCTCGAGCAGGTCCCCGACGATCTCGGGCGCAGGGGTGGTGCGGCTCAGCTCCAGCGCCCTCAGCGTCAGGTAGTTGCCGCCGAGAAAGCCGACGGTGCGGCCCAAGATGCGACGTGCCACTCGGCGTCGGCGGCCGCCGTGGCGACCCAGTGCCGCGTCGTGGACCAGCACTGCGAAGTGCAGAAGCTCGGCGGCAGCGGCCACATGCTCGGTCGCCGACGGGTCGGGGGGGACGGCGCCGGGGCTGCCCGCGGCCCGTGCGCTGAGGAGCACCAGCACGGGGCGCACCCGTGGCACACCGGGCGCGATGAAGCGCCGGGGGTCGAAGCCGAGGGGCGCACCTTCACCGGCGGCGAGGTCGACAAACGCGCCGTCGAGCTTGCGCAGCACGTCCATGAACTCGGAGCCAAGACCCTCCAGAGGAAGGCCGCCGAGGTGTCTCTCGTCGCTCACGGCATCCCCCGGTGGCTGGGGTCAGGCGCCGAAGCGGCGTCAGGCCGGCTCAGTAGCCGTTGGTCTTCTTCCAGGCGGTGCTGTTGGCACCCACGAGGCAGGCCAGTCCGCTCACAATGAGCACCAGCCCGAGCATTCCGCCGCCGTTGACGCGCAGATCGTCCACGCCATCGTAGCCGAGGTTGGGGAACATCAGGGCGATGTCACCACCGGGAACACCGAAGCCGCCAGACAGGCAGGCCACGAAGCCCAGTGCCACACAGATACCGCCGACCAGCCAGAGGATCTCGTGCTTCATCGTGTCGCTCACAGCTTGGGGTCGTTCCGCGTGCCCATCGGCCGCGTCGTGCCCCACATCAATCAGAAGGTGGGCCGGTCGTCCAAAGACGCTGCGACCGCTGGACTGAGCAGTGGCAAGTGTGCTGCCGCGGCCCATGGGAGAGGCGTTGTACTGCGTCTCGCTGGCCTGAGCAAGAGGCGCGGGTGGGCTGCCCGAGGGGGGGCTCCAGGGTAGGGTAGCGCGCGCTTTGGGCGCGCTGCGCCTTGGCCGCGGTGGCGTCCTGACTCTGAGGGACAGAAATGACCAGAACTGCAATCCTGTCGTCGCTTGTGTTGGGAATGGGTCTGCTGGCCTGTGATGGCGGCGGGGACGACAAAGCCGCTGCCAAGCCCAAGGTCGAGGCGGTCACGGGCAAGACCGCCACGAAGAAGGGCGGCTTCGACCAGCTGACCTTCAAGTGCTGCGACGATCCTGCACTGGCCACGCTGGGCAAGACCTTCGCCGACCTCGGCACCGCGCTGGCCGCGGACGATCTTGAGCGATCCAAGGTGGCCGCCGGCGCATTTGCAGCGGCATCGACCGCAGGCACGGCAGCTGCCGGGGCCCCGGGACCGGCGATTGCGGCGGCGGGTGCGGCCGGCGCATCGGCGGCGGACCTCGACGGCATTCGTGCCGCTTACCTGGACGCGTCCGCGCCGATGCTCAAGATGGCCAAGGCCCACAAGGGCGGGGACGTCACCCTCGCGGTGGCCTACTGCCCCATGAAGCCGGGCCGCTGGCTGCAGCGCTCGGAGCCGCTCGCGAACCCCTACTATGGTGCCGAGATGCTGACCTGCGGCGTGTTTGAGCCGCTGTAGGGTGGCGGTTCGTCCGCTGTGAGCTGCTGTAGATGGCCATTTCCCGCCTGACCTGAACCCACCTTGGGAGACCCCTGTGCCCGATGCATACCTGATCGATCTCAGCCGAGGGCCCGTGCTGCCGGCCGATGAGGATGCCGGCGGTGGGGGTGCTCTGGTGCCCTTGCTCGACGATCTCTTGCTGCGGTTGCCCACGCTGGCGGCCCACACCGATGAGCTGCTGGTCGGCAGCCCCGAGCTCGGCCAAGCCCGGGCTGAAGAGGCGGTGTTGGCGTCCGGACTGCAGCCTTCGACGGCTGCGGTGTCGCTGCATCGTGCCGGTGCGGGCGGGGATCTGGCCCTCACCCAGGCGGTCTTCGGCATTGCCAGTGGATACCGACGCGCCGCTGTGGTGGTCGGCGTGGGGGCGAGCGCGCCAGCGATGGTGGGCGCCGACTGGCCCGAGTCGGCCCGCTGGCGGTACACCCCGACGGCTCCGGCGGTGGCGGCCGGCTTCTGTGCGCTGCGGGCCGAGCTGGACCAGGACCGCATCAACGCCGAACAAGAGCGGCGTCTCGCCGAGCGCAATGCGCCAGCACGGGGGCGGCTGGCGATCGGTCCGCTGCCGGGGGAACCGGTGGGAGGCCGAGACCGGGGCGAGGCGGCATGCACGGTGTGGCCGGGGGCGGTCGAGCAGGCCCGTCCCGCCGACGTGGGGGGCGCCGCACTCGCGGTGCTGGCTGAGTCCGACCTGTTGCGCGCGGAAGGCTGGACGGCCCGAGCGCGGATCGCAAGTGTCGAGACCGTCGCCGGCGATCCGGCTGCGACGTGGCACCGTCCGGTGGATGCGGCGCTGGCGTGCCTCAACCGGGTCCAGCTCCGGGCGGACGAGCTCCACTTGGTCCAAGTGGACACCCCCTGTGGCGCGCTGCCGCTGGCGGTGGCCGGGGCGCTGGGCTTGCCAGTGGATCAGGTCAATGCGTACGGCGACGCTTGTGACTCCGGGCGTGCACCCGGCGCGGCCGCGATCCTGTCCTTGCTGCGCTTGGTGCATGCGCTCGAAGCCCAAGACCAGCGGTTCGGACTGTTGCTCACAACCTCCCTGAGTGGGCAGGCCACGGCGTTTCTCGTCGATCGTGAGTTCTATCTCTGAGCGTCGAACTGCCAAGTGCGTGGTTGTTGGGACGGGAGGGCCGCTTTCCGTTCCAGGGCTACTTCCGTGTGGCGATTGAGGGGTCCCACGCGGGGGTCTGCATCGCCGGTGCGCTGGGCGGGCAAGATACGCTCAAGGCGGCCCACCAGCGGGCGCGGGTGGTCGAGGTGCTGCTGTCCACCGTGGCCGATCGGGAGCACCGGGGCTTGGATCGCCACGGCCTGTTGCGGCGCGTCTGGACATTGCTGTCGGAGCGTGCCGACGACGCCCTGCGCGCGGAGTTGACCGCGGTGCTGGTCGCCGTGGACGAGGACGGCACGGGTGTGGCGGGCGTGGGCCTTGGTGGGGTGTGGGCCGTGCAGGACGGTGCCCTTCGCCGGCTGGTCCCTCGCAGCCATCCCCTGTTGGGTGGACCCGGGCTGCCCGACGAGGTCCCGGGGGTGCTGACCCTCGAGCGGCGACCGGTGCAGGTCGTGGCGAGCGCCTGGGGACAGGATCCATTGCTGCCCCCGGTGGCGGATGTGCAGGACCGCTGCGGGGGGCGCCGATGAGCCCACAACACCACCCCGACGCCTGGTTTGCGGCGGCCGATGCACGGGCACAGCTTGGGGAGATCCGTGAAGCTCTGATGGCACGCATCGCTCGGGGCAGCGGGTGTGCAGCGGTCATTCGCGAGCTCGCCGAGCGAGATCGGGTGGCGGCGGCGGAGCTGTTGGTGGGGCCCCGGTCCCAGCCCGAGCTTGCGCGCCTGGGTCTGTTGGTGCTGCCTGCGCTGGAGGTCGCGGTCCAACCGGCGGCGCTGTATCGGCGCTTGGGCGACCTGCTGCCGGAGCGGCGGCGAGAGGTGCTTCAAGCCGCAGCCGAGCGGCATCCTGAAGCCCGGTGGCTGTTCTCCCTGAGCGTGCGCATCGAGGGGCCCGCGGCCGGCACGGTGCACCTGCGCTGTGCCGCCAAGGCAGGCTACTGCGGAGAAGCGCTGGAGGGCCTGTGCACCCGCTACATCGTGCAGGGCACGGTGGCCGGGGTGGCTGCGCTGGTCGCGGAAGGCCACCTCGAAGGGCTGGGTGCACTGGCGAGCGCGGGTGCGCGGGGTGCCTTGGTCGATGCGGCTGCGGCGGCATTGGACCGAGACCCGACCCTGCCGGTGGTCCCGTGGCTCACTGCGGTGTGGGCCGTCAATCCAGCGTCGCTGCTGACAGAGATCATCGAGCGGATGCGCCGTCCCGAGTCGCGGGCGGGCCTTGCACCGCAGCTGATGTGGTGGCCCCAGCTTGCGGGGAAGTCCTGATGGCCGGCGCCACAGGCGTCTTGGGGTGGTCCTTGGGCACCGCGCAACGGGGTGGGGACACCGACGGACGGGCTACTCTGCGTCGGCCGTGTCGACAGCCGCCCAGCTCCTGAGCGGTGCTTGTTCAGTTCGTCCAGCGACTGGGCTACAGAGCGCCCGGTCTTGCCCACGGCAGGCCCGTGTCGCCAACAAAGAAGATGGAGTCCGCCATGCCAAGCCTCAGCCACTGCCGCATCTGCGAAGGCGTCTGCGGCGTTGTTGCCGACATCGACGGTGGGGGCATTCGTGCCCTGCGGACCGATCCGGCCGACCCCATCTCGCTGGGCGCACCGTGCCGCACCCTCGCTGCATCTGAAGCGGCCCGGACCTCCACCGACCGCATCCGCCAGCCCCTCCGGCGGGTGGGCGACGGCTTCGAGCCCGTCTCGTGGGACGTGGCCATCGGCGAGATCGGCTCGGCACTGGGCGCGCTGCGGGGTCAGCACGGCGCCGCCGCACTGGGGCTCTACCTGGGGCGCAACCTCCCCCGGCGCAGCTCCGCGTTTGTCCGAAGCCTCGCGTTTGGCGTGGGCTTGGGCACCCCCAACATCTTCTCCGAGTGGTCTGAACAGACCGGCCCGCTGCTGCGCATGGCGGAGCTGATGCTGGGGCACTCGGCGTGGCTCATTCCCGACGTCGGGCGGGCCCACTACGTGCTGGCGTTCGGCGATCACGACGAAGAGCTTGCGTGGGGACCGTCGCTGCTGGGGCGCTGCCACCTGTCCGAGGTTCGCCACTCCCAGAAGACCAAAGGCACCAAGCTGGTCTGTGTGGGGCCCCGGCGCTCGGTGCTGGCCGACGAAGCCACCCAACACATCGCGACGCGCCCAGGGACCGAGGGCCTGTTCTTGCTGGGCATGCTGGTGGCCATCGTCCGCGGCGGCTGGAGTGACGCCCAGTATGTGCGCGACTACACCGACGGCTGGGATGCTCTGGTGGCTGCACTGGAACCCTGGACCGTGGAGCAATGTGCCGAGGCGTGCGGGATCTCTGGGGCCGACATCTCCGGTGTGGCGCTCAAGTTCAGCCGTGCAGCGATGGCGGCAGCACTGCCGGGTCCGGGCACCTTCCAGGGGGCCAACGGTGGGCTCGCGGCGTGGGCATGGCTGGCGCTGCACACCGTGACGGCCAACACACTGCGGCCCGGTGGAATCTACGATCATGTTGCGCCCATCGACATTCAAGCCATCCTCGACACCGTGCCGACCGCGGGCGCTCCCCACAACCGCCAGGGCCAGCCGCTGCACTTGCTCCAGCTTCCGGCGGCCGCGCTGGGACCGGAGCTGGAAGGGGACGATGCCCATCGTCTGCGGTCGCTCGTCGTGGTTGATGGTGACCCGGCCCGCCAGCTTGCGGCGTCCCCCCGGGTGGCCAGCGGCCTTGAGAAGCTGGATCTGATGGTGTGTCTGGCCACGCATCCCTCCGCGACCACCGCGCTGGCCGACTGGGTCCTGCCGATGTGTGCGCCGTTTGAGGAACCTGAGCTGGAGCTGGTGGACCAGGGCGCGCTGCCCCGCCAGACGGTGCGCTTCAGTGCTGCACTCGTGCCGCCCGAGGGCGAAGCCCGACCGGCCGAGGCCATCTTGCGGGACCTGCACCAGAGCGCTGGTGTGGGTGTGCGGGGGGGCGTCTATGGCCTGCACGTCGGCATGTTGGGGCAGTACCTGTCCGGCGCCGATCTGGACGCTTGGGGTCGTCGTGTCTGTGGCTGGAGCCTCGACATCGACGTGGAGCGCATCTACACCGAAGCCCAAGTGGAGCTGGGTGTGAGCGATCGCTCGATCTGGCGCACCGGCAACGCCGATGGCCGTGTGAAGCTTTTGCCTGACGCCATCTTGGCCCTGCTCTCGGCGGTCAAGCTGCCCGTGCTGGACGACGCCCGGCCGCTGTTTTTGTGGACCAGCCGCCGCCTCGACAACGCGCCGGACAGTGCGCACCGTGTGGGCCAGCCCGATCCGGGCATCATGCTCCACCCGGACGCTGGTTTTGCGGACGGCGCGCTGGTGCGGGTTGCGACGGCCGCGGGCAGTGTGGCGGCGACCGTCACCCTGGACGAGCGCCTGCGCCCGGACGTGGCGTGCGTGCCCATGGGGCACATGGTGGACGCGATGGCCCTGGTGTCCGCAGATGTTCGGGACCCACTGCTGGGCACGGTGGCCCGGGACGGCTCGCCGTGCGTGGTGACGCCGGCCTGAACCCGCGCGCGGGCGCTGCAATGCGATAGGCTCGGGGCTTTAATGAAGTCCACGGAGAGGTCGTCGTGCAGATTCGTGTTGCAGCCATGTTGGGGCTTGTGTGTGGGCTGGCGCTGACCGGCTGCCCGATCACGCCAGAAGTCGGGACCACCAGCTCCGGTGGTGGTGGACCAGGCGGGGGTGCGGGCCCTGGAGGTGCGCCGCCGGGGGGTGGACCCGCAGGGGGAGCGCCCGGGGAAGGCCCCAGTGGGGGTGGTCCCAGCGGCGGGGGCTTCGAGCTCAAGCTGAACCAGATGGTGCCCCAGAAGACCCAAGAGCAGATTGCGGCGGGGGACCACGTGGTGGTGCGGGGCACGGTGGAGGGCGACTGTCCGGGGGCCCTGCGGCTGGACATCATCAACCGCGACCGCTCGGCGTCTCCGGCGGGGCCGCTGTCGGTGGTGACCCCCGAGTCGACGGGTGCCTTCTCGCTGGTGGCGCCCAAGGGTGCCCAGATCGCGGTGGGTGCGCTGTGTGATGCGGACCGGGACGGGCTGATCAAGGGCGGCGGCGGCGACATGGCCAGCGCAGGCGCGGACCTGGGCCAGCTTGATGCAGACCGAGATGGCGTGCAGCTCGTGCTTCAGGCGGCTGGGCCCGGTGGTCCAGGCGGGTCGGAAGGCGGCAAGGGTGGCAAGGGCGGCAAGAGTGGGGGACCCGGGGGTCCACCGCCGGATGGAGGCCCCGGTGGCCCGCCGCCGGATGGAGGTCCCGGTGGCCCGCCGCCAGGAGGTCCGCCGCCGGATGGTGTGGGAGGTCCGCCGCCAGGAGGTCCGCCACCGGGAGGTCCGCCGCCAGGAGGTCCGCCGCCGGATGGTGTGGGTGGTCCGCCGCCGGCGGGTGACGTGCCCGCCGGAGGCTGAAGTGCGAACCCCCGCGCAGTCCAACGGGGACCGCGCGGGGGAGCGCTTCCAAGCCGCGACCGCTCAGTCGATGGTATCTTCTTCCAGCAGGATGTCGTCTTCGACTTCCACGTCGGGATCCATCTGGGGGGGCTCGTTCCAGCGGGTGCCGGGCAATGCCGCCGCCGGCTGGAATGGACGGCCCTCGACCAACATCGACCGCGCATGGGTCAGCGAGGTCAGCAGCTCCAGTCCGGCGGGCATGCCATTCGACGAGCGACCGAGTCCGATGCTCGGCAGCCGCAGCGACGCCCCGATGGTGCCCCGGTTCACGTTCAGCGCGCCAGTGCGCAGTCGACCCTGCATCTCGGCCAGCACGGGGCTGTCCAGGCGGCCAAACACGCTGGTCGCCAAGCGGAACAGCGACTGGTTGTGCAGCGCCGCAGCCTCTTGCCAGGTGCTCACCTTGTAGACCGTCAGCAGCGGTCCGGGGGGCGGCTCACCGATGAAGGGATGCCCGTTGTCCCAGTGCACCCGGTAGATGGCCGGGCGGGCGTAGTAGCCGCGCTCGCCGGGGTCGACCTTGCCGGCTTCGAGCAGTGGCTGGTGCCCCAGAGACACGAGCTTGCGGGCATACCGGCGGTAGCGTGCCCGCAGGTTCTCGCTGACCACCGGGCCCATGAAGACGTCGTCCCGGAAGCCGTAGCCGACCACCAGCCGGCTGGACTTCTCGACCAGCTCGTTGATGAAGGCGTCGTAGATGCCGTCGGTGACGATCACCCGGCCGGTGCTGTTGTGGCGCTGACCCGAGGTCAAGAACGCGCCCACCATCACTTCGTAGACCGAGCGCTCCACATCGGCGTCGTCGAGGACGATGGCCGTGCCTTTGCCCCCGGTCTGGAGGATGGTGGGAAGCTCCGGTCGCTCCGCCAGCACGCTGCGCATCTGGTGGACCGTCGAGTAGCTGCCGGTGAACACCAGCCCGTCGATGCCAGGATGCAGCACCAGGCGCTGGCCAATCACCGAGCCCGGCCCCTGGATGAGGTTGAACACCCCCCGGGGGATCTTGCTGCGGTCCCACAGCTCGGCCACGGCTTGACCGACCGACGGCGTGAACTTGCTCGGCTTGAGCACCACCGAATTGCCGGCCAAGATGGCGGCAGCGGAGTTCTGGGCGGGCACGAGCAGCGGGAAGTTGTAGGGGCTGAGGATGCCCACCACGCCCAGTGGCAGTGCGTCGCTGCGTGCGCCAATCTCCTCGATCACCCGAGGCTGGAGCAGGCTGACGCCTTCATCGAGGTACAGGTCGAGCGCCCGCACCGTGGCCATCACTTCCTGACGGGACTCCCACATGGGCTTGCCCGTCTCTCGCGTGATCAGGCGCGCGAGGGACTCATGGTAGCGGTGGGTCTGATCACGAAAGCGTCGCACCGCGGCCACCCGCTCGTTCAGCGAGGTGCGTCGCCACGTGCGTCCGCCCACACGGGCGTAGTCCACAGCTTCGTCAACATTGGCCTCTGAGAACGAAAAGCGGCCGAGAACGTCCGTCCTGTCCCCAGGATTGACGCCATTGATATAGCCGTCGACCGCTTCGGGCTTGAAGAACGAGCCGTAGACGTAGTCGCCTTTGCGTACGATCCGGTGTCTGGTGTCGTCCACGGCTTCTTTCTCTCGTGTGGCGGGCTCCGCAGAGCCCCTTTGGGGTCGGGCAGTGTATCCTCCGCGAGCCCAGGGTTCGGGGCGCGGGGCAGCTGGCGGGGTCGGGATCCGGTCGGTGGAATTGGCCGAAAATGGCCCACGGAAAGGGCAACCGGGCACCCACAGTCCGATGCGAAGGCCAGGGTCGCGACGGGCCCATCCGCTGCGCATGGCCGGCGCATCGCTCTTGAGCCGCCGGCGCATTATTCGGGCGGCCCGTTGCGGGCTGCGCGCCTGCACAACTTTTGGGAGTTCCCGTGAAGAAGGTCTATGACAGCATCCTAGAAACCGCTGGCGACACGCCTTCGGTGCGCCTGAACCGGGTGACCCGCGGGCTCAAGAGCAACGTCTACGCCAAGATCGAATTCTTCAACCCGGCGGGCTCCGTCAAGGACCGCATCGCGCTGCACATCATCGAGCAAGCCGAGAAGCGGGGCGACATCAAGCCGGGCGCCACCATCATCGAGGGCACCAGCGGCAACACCGGTGCCGGGCTCGCGATGGTCGCGGCCATCAAGGGCTACAAGTGCATCTTTGTGCTGCCCGACAAGCAGTCTGAAGAGAAGCGGGAAGCCCTGCGGGCCTGGGGCGCTCGGGTTGTCGTGACCCCCACCAATGTTGAGCCGGAAGATCCGCGGTCCTACTACTCGGTGGCCAAGAGGTTGGTGGAGGAAACCCCCAACTCGTTCTACGCGAACCAGTACCACAACCCCGACAACCCCGATGCCCACTACCAGAAGACCGGTCCCGAGATCTACGAGCAGTTCGATGGCAAGATCGACGTGTTCATCGCGGGTGTCGGCACCGGCGGCACGATCACGGGCGTGGGGCGCTACCTCAAGGAAAAAAACCCCGACATCAAGATTGTCGGCGTTGATCCGGTGGGCTCGCTCTACTACGACTACTTCCACACCGGCCAGCTCACGACCCCCCACACCTACGTGCTGGAGGGCATTGGCGAGGACTTCTTGCCGTCGACCATGGACTTCCAGTACGTCGACGACGTGATTCGGGTCAACGACAAGGAGTGCTTCCAGATGACCCGCCGGCTCGTCCGGGAAGAAGGTCTGTTTGTGGGCGGCTCCTGCGGTGCGGCTGTGGCAGGTGCCCTCAAGTACCTGCGCCGCCACGATCGGGCCGGACTCAACGCGGTGATCCTGCTGCCCGACAACAGCTCCAAGTACATGTCGAAGATCTTCAACGACAATTGGATGCGGGAAAACGGCTACATGGAACCCGAGACCAGCCTCGGCTGTGTGCGGGACCTCATGGGCCAGCGCGAGGCGGAACAGCGGGACCTCGTGAGCGTGTGTCCGACCGCCAAGGTGACCGAAGCCATCGGGGTTCTCAAGCTCCACGGCATCAGCCAAGTCCCCGTCATCGGCGACAACAACAAGCTGGTGGGTGTGCTCTTCGAGAAGCGGCTGCTGGAGCGGGCTCTCGAAGGTGGAAAGAGCAACGTGCCGGTGGGTGATCTGGTCGAGGCCAACTACTGCGCCGTCGACTACGACACCGACATCACCGTGCTGGGCGAGCTCTTCCGGCGCTTCAAGGTCGCCGTGGTGCTCGATGATGACAACGCCCCCGTCGACATCATCACGCGCATCGACCTCATTGACTACATGACAGAAGTGACCACCAAGGCCATCTGAGCCGCAGCTTTCGGGAGCCCCCTATGGGCAGGAATCTTCCAGCAGGAACCGGCATCGGCACCCTCGCCATCCATGCCGGCCAGGAGCCGGAACCGACCACGGGCGCGGTCATGACGCCCGTGTTCCAGACCTCGACCTACGCCCAGCCGGCCCCCGGTGAGTGGGCCTGGGAGTACTCACGCACCCACAACCCCACGCGCACTGCCCTTCAGGACTGCCTCGCAGCTCTGGAAGGCGCCAAGCACGGGCTGTGCTTCTCCAGCGGCCTCGCCGCCATCGACACCATCATCCGCGCGCTGCCCCCGGGCGCCAAGATTCTCTGCGGTGATGACGTGTATGGCGGCACCTACCGCCTGTTCACGAAGGGCTGGGCCCCGCTGGGCTACCAGTTCACCTTCATGGACACCAGCAAGGGCGACGTCGAGGTGCCCGAGGGCACCGATCTCGTGTGGATCGAGTCCCCCACGAACCCCCTGCTCAAGACCACCGACATCAAAGCGCTCTGCGCCAAGGCCCACGCGGCCGGTGCCAAGGTCGTCGTCGACAACACCTTCGCCACCCCCATCTTTCAGCGTCCGCTGGAGCTGGGTGCCGACGTGGTGGTCCACAGCACCACGAAGTACCTCAACGGCCACAGCGACGTGGTGGGCGGGGTCATCCTCACCAGCGACGACGCCCTGGCCGAGCGCTTTGCTTGGTTCCAGAACTCGGTCGGCGCGGTGCCCGGTCCTTGGGACTGCTTCCTCACGCTGCGTGGCCTGAAGACGCTCCACGTGCGCATGGCCCGCCATGACGCCAACGCTCGTGCGCTGGTCGAGTGGCTGGGCGGTCGCGACGACGTGGCCAAAGTTCACTACCCAGGCTTCGGCGGCATGGTCAGCTTCGTGCTCAAGGGTGACCTTGCGGCGGCACGGCGCTTTGTGATGGCCACCCACATCTTCACCTTGGCCGAGAGCCTCGGTGGGGTCGAGAGCCTCATCGAGCTGCCGGCCATCATGACCCACGCCAGCGTGCCCCCCGAAGTGCGTGCCGAGATCGGACTGCCCGATGGGCTCATCCGGCTCAGCGTGGGCATCGAAGATCTGGCCGACCAGCGCGCCGATCTCGAAGCCGCATTCGTCGCTGCGGCCAAGCCCGCTTGAAGCTCGCGTACCTGGTCGCGGCGCCGGGCATCCCGGTTCAGGGGCCGACCGGGGCCAGCGGGCACGTGCGTGATGTGGTTGCTGCGCTCCGCGCCCAGGGTCCCACCCGCCTGTACGCCGCCCGGGATGTGGACCACCGCGGCCGCTTCGGTGGTCCCAGTCCGGCGGTCATCACCGGCACTCCGGGCTGGCCCTCGTGGCTGCCCCGGTGGCGGGAGCTGCGGGAAGTGCGGGCGTCCCGGCGGCTGGCCCGGCACGTGCTCGAAGACGCCCACGGGGGATGGTGTCCCGACGTGCTCATCGAGCGCCACACCATCTTCTCGGATGCCGCGTGGCGGGTCGGGGACCGGCTGGGTCGGCCTTGGATGCTGGAGGTCAACGCGCCGCTGGTGGACGAGCGGCTGCGCTTTGAAGAGGTCCGCAACCTCGAGCTTGCCCGCCGCTGGGAGCGGTCGGTGTTGCTGGCGGCGCCGTGCATCGTGACCGTCAGTCCATGGCTCAAGACCTGGCTGGAGACTCAGGTGGGGTGTCGCCGGGTGCACTGGGTGCCCAACGGCGTGCGCGCGCTGCGGGGGGATCGGGCCCGGGGGCGGGCGCTGCTGGGCGTGGACGAAGACCAGAAGGTGATTGGCTTTCTGGGCTCCGATCGGCCCTGGCAGGGGCTTGAGGTGCTGCCGGAGGTTGCCGCGCGGGTGGGCGCCCGTGTGGCGCTGCTCGGGCGATTCCAGAACCCGCCCGAAGATGCCCTGACGACGGGCTTTCTCGAAGGCCAGCAGCTCGCCGATGCCGTCGCCGCATTGGACGTGGGCCTCGTGCCTTACCCCAAGGACGCGCCGCCCTGGTTCTGTCCCCTCAAGATCTTCCAGTACCGTGCCCAGGGCACACCCGTCGTGGCCACCGATGTCGGGGGTGTGGGCACGCTGGTCCGCGGCGGCGGCTCGCTGGTGCCGCCCGGGGACGTGGATGCGCTCGTGATCGCCGTCCAGCGCTGGCTGGCCCAAGGCCGCACCCCCATCAAGGTGCGCAGCTGGTCGACGGTGGCGTCCGACCTGCGGCGCCTCGCGGCGGATCTGCCCCGGCCCCGCTCAGCGCGCCTCCAGGCGTAGCTCACCCATGTTCATGGCCGCGTGAATGCAGTGCTCAGCGTCGTTGTCGTGCAGGATGCCCCGCCCGCGGGACAGGCTTCCGGTGCCCACCTGGGTGTCGATGTTGTAGGTCCCGGCCGGCACCGCCACTTGGGCATCTCCCGCACCCACTTCGGCCCACAAGCACTGCACCGAGACGAATTCCACGTCCCCGCTGCCGGCGCCCACGGCCACCCCAGCGGATGCCGCGTCGATGCGCACCGCAGACAGGTCCCCGGCGCCGACCTGGAGCTCAAGGTGGTCGACGAGCAAGTCCTCCACATGCAGATCTCCACGGTGCACGCGGGCCCGCAAGTCGATGTGGTCGGGCACCTCCAGCTGGGCGTCTCCCCCACAGATGCCATCGCACGTGAGGTCGATGCGCAGGGTGTGGCCATCGCGCTCGGGGCCGACTCCAGTGGTGCTGAAGCCGCCGAGGGACAGGTCGAGCCGGGTCTGGGGGCTGTCGCTCGGGACCACGGCCACGTCGCCGCTGCCCAGCTCGATGATCACCTCCTCGATGCCTTCATCCCACGCCCACACGCCGTCTTTGGCGACAACACAGCCGCTGGTGATCGCCAGTGCGGCGGACAAGGGTAGAAACCTGGACATGGGCGTCTCCGAGCAGGGGATGCCGCTGAAACACCAGTGGACTGCGCGGATGTCACCCCTCCGTCCTGCGGCTCCGCCCGCCACCGGTGAAACCTGTTCTCGCATCGAATACAGTGCGCCCCATGCTGGAGGTCCCGATGTCCCGTGCTCGCCCCATCTTGCTGATGGCACTGCTCCTGATTGGCTGTGACGACCCGAAAGCAGACCCCGCGGATGGGGGCGGTGACGGTGCAGATGGGGGTGACGGTGCCGATGGTGGGGACGGCGGTGACGGTGCCGACGGCGGTGACGGTGCCGATGGTGGGGACGGTGCCGACGGTGGGGACGGCGGCGAGACCGGCGACCCGCCCCCGACGTTCTGTGAAGAGTCGGGCTTGCCCAGCCTCGACTTCGCGCTGGTCGAGACCCCCGGCTTGTTGCGGGGTGAGCTGGCGGGGGACTTCACCGTGCCGCTCATCGACGGCTCTGAGTGGACCCTCAGCGAGTCGTGGACCGGGTGCGAGAGCTACCTGTTCTTGCCCCATGACATCACGGTCTCCCGCAGCAATTCGACCAGCGTCTGGGGCCACTCCCGGCGCTTCTTGACCCAGCTGATCGAGCGCTCCCCCGCCAACGTCCACTACTTCTTCATCGTGGACTCCCGCAGTGAGTCCACCTGGTCCGAGTACGCCACCGAAGTCGACGAAGACCTCGCCACGGTGCTGGGGGACCTGGACGATGAGCAGCGGGACTGGTGGACCCCCCGACTGCATGTGATTGGTGTGCCAGACGCCGAGCTCGACAACTGGATCCCCGAGCTGCTCGGCAGCTCTGTGGGTGCGCTGGGCTTCGGCATTGACCGCCAGCAGCGCATCCGGGGCTTCGCGAGCTGGTCCGCCGTGGACGCCTACAGCACCGCGCTGGCGGCCGCTGGGGACTGGCCCTGGGAGAACCGCATCTACCAAGCCGCCTACGAAGCCCGGTACTACAACTTTGTGGCCGAGCGGCAGGAGCGGCTAGACGTCATCGACGCCACCATCGTGCCCATGTACAGCGGCGACTTTGACGGCGACGGCTTGTCCGACCAGGACGAGCGCTTCGTACACGGCACCAACTGGACCGTGGCCGACACGGACGGTGGTGGGCGGCGGGACGGGGACGAGATCCGCGATGGCACCGATCCCCGCGCCGGCTCCGAGAGCGATGACCTCGCCGATGCCGACCACGATGGGCTGCTCGACGACGAAGAGGCCGAGCACGGCACCCGCGCAGATGTGGCGGACACCGATGGAGATGGGCTGCTGGACGGCGATGAGGTCTACCGCAGCCTCACCGATCCCACACTGGGCGACAGCGACGACGACGGGGTGAACGACGGGGATGCCCAGGGTCCCGCCGGCCTCGGCTATGAGATTCAGGCGGGACAGGTGGTGTCCCAGTATGTCGATGGGGTGGTGGTTCTCCCCGATGCCGAGACGATGGCTGGCTTTGACACGCTCGAGCTGGACATCGTGATGGAGTGCCCGAACCCCAGCGCCAACGAGGGCGGGAATTGCGGCGCTTGGGACTATCTCGCCTATCTCTACCTCTGGGATGAGGACCACAGTGCCACCACCGAAATGGGCCGGTTCATCACGACCTACCACCGGGAAAACCGCTGGGTGGTGGACGCCAGCCACGCCCTCGCTTGGCTGCAAGAGGGGGGCACCCGCCACCTCCGCTACGAGTGGGCACCCTCCTGGAATGTGCAGCCCACCGGCGTGACCGTGGCCCTGCGGCTCAGCAACCAGGGCAAGGGGTCCGCCCCTCGAGAGATCGTGCCGCTCTTCTCTGGGCGGTCCTTCAACAGTGCCTACAACGACCGGGATGCGGTGGTGATCGGTGTTCCCGAGGATGCGGCCAAGGTCGAGATCGTCAGCATCATCACGGGCCATGGCATGGACAGCAGCAACAACTGCGCCGAGTTCTGCAACCACGGCCACACGTTTGGGGTGGGCGACGAGAGCTGGAACCTGAGCTTCCCAGAGGCCTCATCCGAGGACGGATGCCAAGAGGACGCCGGCAATGGCACGGTCCCCAACCAGCTCGGCACGTGGTGGTTTGGACGGGGAGGGTGGTGTCCGGGCCGACGGGTTGACCCGTGGGTGGTGGACGTGACCGCCGAAGCGCCCGCCGGCAGCACGGTCGACGTCACCTACACGGGGGACCTCAATGGCGGGGCCGTTCCGGACACCAGCGGCAACATCGCGATGAACTCCTGGATGGTGATTCACCGGTGAGGCCAGGGCACTGTCCGATTCGACGCTGAAGGACGGCCAAGACGGATAGGGTGGCCCCACATCCTTGAAGGAGGCGCCATGACCACTCCCGAGCTCAGCGGTGACGCACCCCCCATCGACGAGGGCCCCAGCGTCTGGGCCCAAGTGGGGGCGGGCTTGCTCGCCGGACTGCGGGTGGCCGGCAACGGCATGGCTGCCGCCTACGATGCTGTCGATCCCGATGCCCGGCGGGATCTGGCGCGGATGCCGGTGTTGGGCATCACGTCGCTGGGCCCTCGGCACACACCGCCGGTGGCCAAGGGGGACGATGGGCATCGGCCGCTGATCTTGGTGCACGGCCTGGGTGGCAACCGGGGCAACTTCCGCTTGATGCGGGGCTGGTTGGGCCTTCAGGGGCGACGGCGCAGCTACGCGGTGGGGCTGCCGGTGGACGTGCCGCTGGCCGACTTGGGGCGCCACCTCGCGCACTATGTCGACGAGGTCGTGGCGGTCAACAAGCTCGGGAATGACGCACAGGTCGACATTGTCGCGCATAGCATGGGCGGCTTGGTCGCCCGCTTGGCCCTGTTGGACGTGGGCACCGCCCAGCGGGTGCACTCCCTCATCACGCTGGGCACGCCCCACCACGGCACCCAAGCGGCACGGTTCACCGGCCACCACCGCGGTCGGGACCTGCGCCCGGACTCCGACGTGATGCAGCAGCTTGCGGGCCAAGTGCCCTGGCATGGGCCGGTGCGCTTGGTGTGCTTGTGGTCCCACGCCGATCCGCTGATGCAGCCGGCTGACACCGCGCGGGTGGAGGGCGCCGAGAATCTTGAGCTGCCCCAGATGACCCACATTCAGTACCTGCTCGACCGCCGCGCCTGGCGGGCCGTGCGCGAGGCGCTGATCGACATCGGCTGAGGGTGAGGCCCAAGGCGGGCCCACCCCGCGGCGCTCAGCCCTCGCCCTGAAGCCCGGCTTCCAGCGCTTCCAGGGCGGCTGCGGCGTCGGCGGGAAAGTCCTGCACCCGCAAGGCATCGAGCAGCGCCGTGATGGTCCGGCGCAGTGCAGCGTGCCGACATTGTTCGCCCATCTGGCCGATCCGGAAGATGTCGAGACCGAACGCCCCCGCGATCTGAACGCCGTGCACGTCTTCCATGTGGGCGCGCAAGGCGACGTCGTCGACCCCGGCGGGGGTGCGAATCGCGAGCACGCTGTTGAGCCGGAAGGGGCGCTGGGTGAACAGCTCCAAGCCCATCGCTTCGAGGCTGGCCTGCAGGGCCTCCGAGCAGGTGGTGTGCCGCTCAAAGCGGGCGTCCAGGCCTTCTTCGCAGATGAGCCGCAGGGCCTCATGCAGCGCGAGAATGCCCGGCACGGGGGCGGTGTAGTGGTACTGGTGCTCGCCCCAGAACCTCCAAGCGCGCTGGGCATCCAAGCACCAGTGGGGCTGCACTGCAGGCCGGGCTTCGACGATCTCCCATGCGCGGTCCGAAAACGCGATGGGGGAGACGCCGGGGATGCTGGACAGGCCCTTCTGCCCGCCGGTCACGATGACGTCGATGCCCCACTCGTCCATCGGCAGGGGCATGGTGGTGAGCGTGCACACCGCATCGACCAGGAACAGCGCGTCGTGTTGCCGCGCAAGCTGGGCAATCTCGGGAATCCAAGGGTTGCAGGTGCCGCTGCTCGTCTCGCCCTGGACGGTCGAGACCATCGCGAAGGGGCCGGAGTCCAGCGCGGCGGCGATCTCGTCCACCGCGACAGGAAAGCCCGGCTCGCTGTGGAGCTCGACCACCTCGGTGCCCACGCCGCGGGCCATGTCGGCCATGCGCTTGCTGAACGTGCCCTGGACCAGGGCAAGTAGGCGCCGACCGGGGCCCAGCAGGTTGGCCGCCGCCATCTCAAGGCCCGCCGACGACGGACCCGAGATGCCGATGATGTGGCGCGCTTCGGTCTGCATCGCGTAGCGCACCATGTCTTGGACCGACTCGATGACTCCGTCCATCGTGGGGCCGAGATGATTGACCAGCAGGCCATTCGCAGCGGCGACCTGCGGGGTGATCGGGGTCGGGCCCGCACCCATGAGCAAGGGGATGCGCTCGGGCAGGCGCTCGCGCACTGGGCGTAGATCAGCAGGCGGCTTCAGCATGTCGTGTCCCCGGGAAGGGGACAGTCTTGCCCCATGCTGGGGGTGCGGTCCAGCGGTGGCGTCCATGTGCGAGGCCTCCCCAGGCCACAGTGCACGGTCCGGTGCCCACGGACCTGTCACGCAACATGCACCGGAGCCCCGACAGCGGCGGCGGCACCATTGGCGGTGGCCGTGTGTGGTGGAAACAAGGATTTGACGGCGGGTCTCATCATTGGGGTGGTCAAGCGCGCGCGCAGTCTGCACCATGCGCCGGCCAGAGACTGCGGCGCGGTCTCTCTGTTGCACAGTGCAGCCGAAGATCGGCTTGGTTAGCCGCGCAGGTCTCTCCAGCCTGACGGGGAATGGGAATGAAGCGAACTTGGTTGATGACGATTCTGTTTGCGCTGATGGCCATCATCAGCGTGTCGGGATCCGCTTGGGCCCAAGACGATGGCGACCCCGCCTCGGGCTCCGACGATGCTGCTGAAAACGCCTGCGGCGATGACGCCGAGGGTGATGACGCAGCCAACGCGTGCGGCGATGACGGCACTGCCGACACCGCTGCCCCTGAAGAGGTGGACGAAGAAGCAGAAGCGGCGGCCGCTCTGGACGAAGTGGAGCTGGAGGAAGAGGAGTCTCCTTGGAGCCCTGGCCTCATCATCTCGTTCATCGCGCTCAGCCTCGGCGGTGGATCCGCGGTGATCGGCATCTGGGTGGACCGGGACAAGTCGCGGCCGGTGTCCTTCGCCTACGCGATGTCTTTCCTCATCAGCTGTGCGGTCATGGTGGGCCTGTTCCAGGGCTACCTCGACTCGGTCGAGGCCATCCAGAAGAGGCAAGACCTCAACCGCATGCTCGACATGGTCTACGAGATCGCAAAGACCAGCGGGGATGCCGATCTCATCGCGCTTCTCGAAGAAGAGAGCGGTGAGAAGATGGACTTCGAGGCGGCCGACCCTGCTGACGCAGACGACGCCGAAGACGCCGAAGACGCCGAAGACGCCGAAGACGCCGAAGACGCAGACAACGCTTGTGGCGACGAGGCGGACAACGCCTGCGGCGACGAAGCGGCCAACCCGTGCGGCGATGAGGCTGAAAATGCCTGCGCCGGCACTCCAGCGAACTGAGGGAGGTCAACTATGGATCTCGGACTTATCGTAACGTTCGCTGGCGTCATCGTTGCCGGCATCGCCGGTGTGCTTGGCGTCTGGATGGAGCGTGACCCCGAAGCCCCGCCCAAGTGGGCTTGGGTCTTCTCGGTGCTCATTGTTTTGGCAACGGGCGTTGAGCTCAGCCACAGCACCGTGGCCGCTTCGGAAGAGGGCGAGACCGACGAAGCCATGGCCCGCGTGCTGGGTCAGCTCGCGGTGTTGTCCCAGAAGGGTGGCAACCCTGCGCTGTCCAGCTTTGTGGACTCTGAGCTTGCTGCGCAGGCGCGGAACAACCCCAAGCTGATGGACAAGGTCGCCAAGAAGGCTGGCACCGACGCCAACTCGCTCAAGAAGCGTGCGGCGGTGGGTGCCCGGAAGTCGGCGGGCTTGCCGGCTCGTCGTCCTGCTGGCATGGGCGCACGTCCTGGTGCCAAGGGCGGAAAGGCCATGCCGGGCAAGGGTGGCAAGAGCAAGTCTGGCGGCGCCGGCAAGGGTGGGAAAGGCGGCAAGGGCGGCAAGGGCAAGTCCAGCGGCGGCAACAAGGGCGGCAAGGGCAAGTCCAGCGGCGGCAACAAGGGCGGCAAGGGCAAGTCCAGCGGCAACAAGGGTGGCAAGGGCGGCAAGTCCAGCAACAACAGCAAGTCGAACGGCAACAAGGGCGGCAAGTCCGGCGGCGGGAACAAGTCCAGCGGCGGGAACAAGTCCGGCGGCGGGAACAAGTCCAGCGGCGGGAACAAGTCCGGCGGCGGGAAGAAGTCCAGCGGCGGGAAGAAGTCCAGCGGCGGCAACAAGGGTGGCGGCAACAAGGGCGGAAAGGGCAGCAAGAAGCGCTGAACCACGGCATTGTTGACCGACAGGGTCCCCTGAAGAGGGGGCCCTGTGCTCGTCTTGGGTGGGCCGGGCGCCAGGGAGTGCAAGGCGCGAGGGGACGCATTGGCGGCACCCGCTGGTTCGGATCGCGGACTATGAGTGGGGTCGAGCCCGCGGGCCGTCTGCCCCTCCCCAACCGTCGCCAGGGACGGGTCTGCAATCGCTCGGCTCACGGGTCATCTGTTCATCCAGTCCCACCGGAGGCCCCATGCTGATCTTGTCTCTCACCCTCGGCAGCGCGCTCGCTGCGGGTCCGGCCGACTTCACTGCGGCGCTGCAGACCTACGTGTCGAGCGGGGCGGTGGACTATGCGGGCCTTCACCGCGACGGTGCACTCGATGGGTACCTGTCGTGGCTGGAGACGGCGCCAGAGCCGGCCGATCCCGCGGGCAAGACGGCATTTTGGATCAATGCCTACAATGCCCTCACCATCGACATGATTGCGGACTCCTGGCCGCTCAAGAGCATCCGGGATCTGGATGACGGGAAGGTCTGGGATGCCCGCAGCTTCACCGTCGCGGGGCGCTCGGTCACCCTCAACGACATCGAGCACCGCATCCTGCGTCCCATGGGCGATGCCCGGGTGCATGCGGCCATCAACTGTGCGAGCGCGGGGTGTCCGCCGATTGCCGCCACGCCGTTTTCCGCCGCGGCCCTGAGTGCCGAGCTGGACGCCGCATCGGCGCAGTGGATGGTGGTCAATGGGCACCGCATCGGCCCGGATGGCAGCCACTCGTTCAACAAGATCTTCGACTGGTACGGGGAAGACTTTGTGAAGGCCGATGACTGCGGGTTTTCCCTGCCTGACCCCAAGCTGGCGGCGGCGGCGTGCTTTGCCAGCCACCACACCGACGGGGAGACCGCCGCAGCGCTGCGGGCGGGGGGTTACACCGCGAGCTTTCACGCTTATTCCTGGCGAGTGAACGCACGCTGATCTGGATCGCCTGATCATCGGTGAACGCCGGGTGCCTGTTGACTGGTGGACTGCGCTGTGCGCGGTGTGCCCCTGACTCGGATGCCCGTCCCATGATGGACGCCCTCGGCCGACTGCTGATCCGACGCCCGGTCGCGTGGACGGTGGTTGTGCTCACTCTCGCGCTTGCGGCGGTGTCGGCATGGATGGCGGGCCAGGTCACCCACGAGGATGACCTGCTGGCGTTCCTGCC
Organism: Myxococcota bacterium; assembly: GCA_942491145.1. Lineage (GTDB taxonomy): Bacteria > Myxococcota_A > UBA796 > UBA796 > UBA2385 > CAXQUZ01. The sequence continues at coordinate 446,357 of CALOBC010000040.1, forward strand.
CCAAGACAACGCCGACGTCGCGGCCTTCCGATCCATCAATGAGCGCTATGGCGGCATTGACGTGGCCCTGATCGGCGTGGATGCGGGGGACGCTGGCGCATTTGACCCGGTGGTGCTGGGGCAGGTCGCGGCGCTCACCACACGCTTGTCGTCGATGCCTGAGCTCGACAGTGTGCTCAGCCTAACCAATGTGCTCGACTTCTCCCCCGACCCCATGGGGGGCATTCGCAGCGCCGAGTTGATGGAGTCCCTGCCGACCACTGCGGTCGACGCGGCCGCGCTGCGCGACAAGGTGATGGCCCGGGATCAGGTCGTGGGCACGCTGGTGTCGGCCGATGGTCGGGCCCTGCTCGTCTACGCGTTTCCAGCCTTTGGCTCCGAGACCCAAGCCGTCGCCACCGCCATCGCGGCGGTCGTCCACGAAGAGATCGACGGCCCCACCGTGCATCTGGGCGGCGCCCCCTTCATCGGGACGGCCATCTACGAGGCCACCCAAGCCGACATGAAGCGGCTCACCCCGTGGGCGGTTCTGGCCATCATGGTCGTGCTGGTCATCGCTTTCCGCGATCTGCGCAGTGTCGCCCTCGGCCTGTTCACGACAGGAATGGGCATCTTGGTGGTGCACGCGGTCATGCACACGCTGGGTGTGCCGCTGAACGTCGTTCTCGGCTCGATGCCGGTCATCCTGTTCGCGGTCGGCAGCGCCTACGCCATCCACATGTTGTCCCGCTACTCGGTGCACGCGGCGGCGGTTGGTCCTGAAGAAGCGGTCGTGCGAACGGTGGGCCGGACGGGTCCTGTGGTGGTGACGGCCGCCCTGACCACGGCGCTGGGGCTCGGCAGCTTCGTGGCGATGGACATCGAGCCGATGCGCCAGTTTGGCCTGTTCACGGCACTGGGGGTGCTCATCACCCTCGTGCTGTCGCTGACCTTTGTGCCGGCGGTGGTGGTGCTGCTGCGCATGTCGCCCCGCCCCGTGGGCGCAGGGGCGTTCGGCCAGCTGATGGCCCGCTCGGCGGCTGCGGTGGGCAAGAATCGCGTCCGGGTGGGCATTCCTGTGGTCATCCTGCTCGTCTTGGCGGGCGGCATGGTCACCCAGGTCGACGCCCGCATGGACCAGCGGGCCTTCTACAATCCCGACAGCGCGCCGGATCTCGCCGATCGCTTTCTGCGGGAGCGCTTTGGTGGCGGATCCTTCGTCCAGATCGAGCTGACGGGCGACATGTCCGACCCCGGCACCCTGCGCATGGTGCAGGGCTTGGGTGACCAGATTGCCGCTGTACAGGGCGTTCACGACGTGCTCCACATCGGCCAGGTGCTCGCGACGGTCAATGATGCGATGGCGGGCCAGCGGCGCTTGCCGGATGCGGCGGACAAGTCTGGGCTGCTCTACGGCTTCTTGGCGGGCAACCCGGCCATTCGGCAGCTGCTCGCCGACGATCGCCAACAAGCGCTGATGCATGTGCGGCTGTCCACGGCCGACATCGATGAGACCGAAGCCGCCCTGCACGAGATTGAGGCCATCTCGGCGGCCTTTCCCGGTGCTTGGCGCATGGACGATGGCCCCGAAGCCCAAGCAGGCTCCCGCCGGTTGATCGCCACCCACATCGCCTCGCTGCTCCGCCCCTACGCTGGTGGGCGCGAGCTGGACGTGGTCTCGACCTTGGCCGCGGCCGCACCGATGCCGGCAAGCGCGGCCATTGCCGACCGCTTCCAGCAGTGGCTCGAGTCCGGGGAGTGCTTCGTGCCGCTGAGCGAGGCTCAAGCTGCGTCCCTGGCCGCCGCGGTGGTCAGCATTCCTGGCGATGTGCCCGACGCGTCCCTCCGGGATGTGGTGGCCAACGCCATTGGGCTGCCGCCAGAGTCGAGTGAGGTCGACGACCTGGCTTGGAGCCTGCGCACGCCGCTGGCCGAAGCCCGACGGGCGGTCGCGACCGAGGCGCACGCCGCCGCAGTGCTGGACGGGCTCGCGATCGCACCGGACACTGTGCCCCTCAATGTCCGCCGGCGGATCGAAGGCGCGTTGCTCGATCTGTCTCTGAAGTCCGTGCCGGTCCCCACTGTGGATGGCCCCCAGACCCTCAGCCGCACGGTCAGTGGCACCCCCGTGCTCCACCGCGGCTTGTCGGAGAGTGTGCAGAAGAACCAGCGCAACAGCCTGGTCATTGCGCTCATCACCGTGGCCCTCGTGCTGTCCCTGCGGTTCCGGTCCCTGCAGGCCGGCTTGCTGGCGACCGCGCCCACGGCGGCGGCGCTGGTGCTGGTCTACGGCGGCATGGCCGCGTTGGGCATCCGCCTCGACATCGGCACGTCGATGCTCGCCAGCCTCGTCATTGGCGCCGGCGTGGACTACGCGGTGCACCTCTTGAGTGCGTGGCAAGCGCGCCCGAACGAGCCTCCTGCCGTGGGTGCGGTTCGGGGTGTGGCCCGCGCCGGCGCGGCAATCTGGACCAACGCGCTCGCCGTCTCTTGTGGTTTCTTTGTGCTCACCCTCGGGGACGCCCGGCCCCTTCGCAACGTCGGCGGACTCACCGCGGCTGCCATGCTCATCGCTGCGGGTTGCACCTTCGTGGTGCTGCCGCTTCTCGCGCGACGCCGCGTCTACGGACCGGCTGGCGACCACGGTGATGGGGCCGACCCGGCCGACTCTGCTGCTGAACCCTTCGTCTGGAGGACATCAACATGAACGCCCTTCTTGTCAGTATTCTCGTCAACTCTGCCCTCGCGGGATCGGCTGACGACACCCTCAAGACTGTAGACGAGGCGCTCGTGCGTGCCACGGACACCAGCTCGGTCATGTTGGCCCACACTGAGGTCCCCGGCTCCAGCCCAAAAGAGACCTCCTTCAAGCTGATGGTCAAGGGTGAACAGCGCTTTGTGGACTTCCTCGGGCCCGCCGACATGAAGGGCACCCGCGTCCTTGTGGCCAGCCCCACCCAGATGTTCGTGTGGCTGCCGGCCTACAACAAGGTGCGGCGTGTGGCGTCCCACGTGAAGAGCCAGGGCTTCATGGGCACGATGTTCAGCGATGCCGACATGAGCACGTCTCAGTTCACCGTCTTCTACCAAGCCGACAAGCTCACCGAGACCGCCGAGCTGACCACGCTGAAGCTCACGCCCAAGCCCGATGCCAAGACGGCCTACGCGGCGATCGAGATGGACGTGTTGAAGTCCAACAACCTGCCGGCCGCCCTGCGCTACTTCGACGACAGCGGCCAGCACGTCAAGACCGAGACCCGCACCGACTACCAGTGCGGCGAGACCCCCAAGGGCACCTACTGCACGCCCGGGCTCTTCAAGATGGTCGACCACACCCGCAAAGACGCCTTCACCACGCTCACCCAGACCGAGGTGGTCATCAACGGCGGTGTGGCCGATGATGTCTTCAGCCAGCGCACACTGCAGCGAGGCTTGTGATGGTTGCGGCTCTGGTGACGCTTCTCCTCGCTGGAGCCGCCTCGGCTTCCGATCTGCGATTTGAGTACAGCGGGTATCTGCAGTCCGACATTCGGTACCGCCCGAGCACCGTGTCGGTGGGCACCTGGCACACTCCCCTGACGGTGGACGCGGGCTTCAACCGCAACCAGAACCTGCTCAAGAACCGGCTCCAGATCCGGGGTGATGGTGCGCGCCTGGTGATGGACACCGACTTCGTGCTGATGGGCTTTTCCGACCAGCTCGACAGCACGTGGGCCCTGGCCCGGCGCGAGCGCAACGACCCCTTCCGCTTTGAGGCCCACGACCTCTACATGGAGCTGTGGGACTTCATTGTGCCCGGGATGGACCTGCGGGTCGGCCAACAGAAGATCCAGTGGGGGGTGGGCGACCAGTTTAACCCCACCAACAACCTGAACAGCGACGACTACGAAGATCCGCTGCTGTTCGGTGATCAGCTCGGCAACATGATGGTGCGGCTCGACTATGCGCCTCATCCATCGGTGTCGTTGTCCGCCGTTGCGGTGCCCGTCTTCAAGCCGGCCTTGCTCCCGGACACGGGCCACATCGCCTTGGGCTTGACCGACCGGGTGCCGGTGGACGAGGGAGAGCTGCGCCGAAAGCTCGTGGCTGAGGCCGCTCTGGTCAATGAGGCCCTCAACATCCCCACGGTGGTGGACTCGGTCACCGCGCGGCTGCCCGACAACACCCTCGACAACATGCAGTGGTCGCTGCGTGCCGCCTTCATGCTGGGCATGCACGATGTCGCCCTGTCCTGGTACGACGGCCGCTTCGACTTTCCCGTCGCCGTGGGCAACCACACCCGGTACGCCGAGGGTGCCGAGTGCAACCCCAACAATTCCGAAGACTGCATCGCCGGCAAGCTGCTGACCGACGCCACCGTGGCCTACCCCAAGATGAAGGTCGCGGGCTTCAACGCCTCGGGTGAGATCAACCCCTGGGGCTGGATGGGCGATGCCTTCAAGCCGTTTGGCTACCGGCTCGAGTTTGCCACCATCATTCCCGAGCGCCAGTTCATCACCATCAGCAACGACGAGCTTGCGCTGCCGCTCTACACCCAAGAAGCGGGCGAGTATGACTACGGATTGAACGGCAAGCGCCCGACCACCTCGCCGGATGGCATCTTCTTCAAGTGGGCCTTGGGGCTCGACTACTCGATTGGTCGCCACGTCTATGTCAACGCTCAGTGGGTCCACGGCATGCCCGATGAGTTCGGTGCCGGCGACTGGCTGACCGGACCGGGGGCGGTGTCCCGTGGGGCCACAATGACCCGCGACGCCGATGGCAACCCGGGATGTGACCTGTTTGAGCGGGAAGGCGAGACGTGCATCAACGAGACGATGCGCGCGCGGCTGGGCGACTACGTCGTCATCGGGACCGATCTCACCTTTGGCTCAAACATGCTGCGGCTGTTCGGCATCGCGGACCTGACGCCCATCGTGAAGACCGCCTGGGACGAAGCCAAGGGCCAGCGCACGTCCAAGACCTACGCGTGGCACACCGACCAAGTGCGCAGCTTTGTGTTCTATCCGGAGTTCTCCCACAACTTCGGCAGCGGCTTCGAGACCGGCGTCGGCGCAGTGGCGTTGTTTGGCAAGGACTGGACCAAGTTCGGCGACCCTGCAGGCGGCGGCACCCAGTACTTTGCGCGGGCGCGCTACTCGTTCTGATGCCCCCATAAGGGGGACGAGTCGGGAGGGTGCATGCCGGTGGATCTGAACGATGCCTTCGCTCGGGTGGCGGCCCCCTGGACCCCACTCATCGTCGGTGAGCTAAACGGTCAACACGTCAAGATTGCCCTATTGGAGGGCTCCTTCGTGTGGCATCACCATGAGGATGCCGACGAGCTGTTCCTGGTGCTCGAGGGCACCCTCACCATGCGCTACCGCGACCGTCCGGACGAGCGCATCGGTCCCGGCCAGCTCACCATTGTCCCCCGAGGCGTGGCCCACTGTCCTGTCGTGGACGGCGGGACCGTGCGCGTGTTGCTGATGGAGCCGGTGGGCACGGTCAACACGGGGAGCGCCGGTGGACCCCGGACCGTGGTGCCCGAGGTGTTGGGCCGCTCAACTGAGGGCTGAGCCACAGCGCCGGGGACGGGCTGGGTTCGGCCTGGAACAACATGACTGACTGTCAGTCATGTTGGGTGACGCGCAGTCAGTTTCTGGTGTAGCCTCGGGTTCAACCTCCTGGTGGGAGCTGGACCATGAGTGAGCACGCCGACGCGGACCTTGAGCCGACCCTCTCCATTTCGGACCTGCGGTCGATGGCCCGGGAGTTTGTCAGCCGTGAGGTCAACCCCCACTGCGACGAGTGGGAAGAAGCGAAGATCTTTCCGGCGCACGAGCTCTTCGGAAAGGCCGGTGAGGCGGGCTTGCTGGGGGTGAGCCGTGATCCGCGCTGGGGGGGCCTCGGCCTGCCCTTTTCGTACTCGGTGGCCCTCGCCGAGGAGTGGGGGCGCTGCAAGTCGGCGGGTGTGGCGATGGCGATGGGGGTCCAGACCGACATGGCCACGCCGGCGCTGCACAACTTCGGGAGCGACGCCCTGCGCGAGACGTGGCTGACGCCGGCGATCGCCGGAGAGATGGTTGCGTGTGTGGGCGTGAGCGAGACCACCGCCGGCAGCGATGTGGCCGCCGTCCAGACCACCGCCCGCAAAGACGGTGGTGACTACGTCATCTCGGGCCACAAGATGTGGATCACCAACGGCATGCAAGCCGACTGGATGTGCTGTCTCGCCAACACCAGCGACGGCCCCGCCCACACGAACAAGTCGCTCATCTTGGTGCCCCTCGATGCCAAGGGGGTGGAGCGGTCCCGCAAGCTGCACAAGATGGGCATGTGGGCGAGCGACACCGCCCAGGTCTTCTTTGACGAGGTGCGTGTGCCCCAGCACCACCTCATCGGCATCGAGGGCGGCGGGTTCATGCTCCAGATGATGCAGTTCCAGGACGAGCGCCTGTGGGGGGCGGCCAACTGTGTGGGCTCCCTCGACATGTGCATCAAGCTCACGATTGAACAGACCCGGATGCGCCAGGCCTTTGGCAAGTCCATTCTCGACAATCAAGTTGTGCATCACCGTCTCGCCGAGCTGAGCACCGAGGTGGAGTGCCTGCGGGCGCTGGTCTGGCGCACGACCGAGCTGTACGAGGAAGAGGTCAAGAACGCCGGCGGTGGGCCGGTTCAGGCGAGCAATGAGGTGGTGCGTCTCGCCAGCATGTCCAAGCTCAAGGCGGGGCGGCTCAGTCGGGAAGTGGCCGACGCGTGTCTGCAGTATTGGGGGGGCATGGGCTACATGTGGGAGTCGCCAGTCTCGCGGTTCTTCCGGGATGGTCGACTGGTCAGCATCGGCGGAGGGGCCGACGAGATCATGCTCAACATCATCTGCAAGCTCGAAGGCACCTTGCCGCGGCGAAGCGATGAGCTGCGGTCGCTGGCTGCGTCCATGGGCTACGAGCTGGTCAAGAAGCCCCGGCCTGTGCGCACTCCGTAGGGACCGTCGCCAGCGGGTCCTCAGCGCTTGTTGCCGGTGCGGGCGCCGCAGGGTGTACGCTCGGCTGTGCGCGCCGGAGTTGACGTGCAGCCGACTGTTCCCCAGCCCCAACCCACGCTCGATCCCTATGCTGCGCCCGAGTCTCGCTTGGTTCAGGCGGGCGTGGACGCGGTCGCCTTGCCCTATGCCCGTCCCGGGGTGAGGCTGGCAGCGCGCATTCTCGACAATCTGCTGTACGCGCTGACCTCGCTGCCCGCCATCGTGGCTTGGGGTGCCCTCGGGTTTCCGGATCCCGAGACGGCCATTGGATCGCCGGTGTTTCTCGGTGGGGTGATGCTGGCCGTGCTGCTCAGCTTGGGGTTGCTCGGCCTGACCATCTCGATGTGGGTCAGCACGGGCCAGAGCCCCGGCAAGCGTGCGCTCGGCATCCGCATCGTGCGCGAGGATGGCGCCCAGGGCGACGCTCTCATCCTGGTGGGCCGGCGGTGGGCGCTGTTCACGGGACTGCGGATCGCCCTCGCGTGCCTCGGGCTGAATAGCATACTTGATCTGGTGGATGCACTGATGATCTTCACGGACCGGCACCAGACCTTGCACGACCGCATGGCCGGCACTGTGGTGGTCGATGCGAGCTGGGAGCCCCCGGAGCTGCGGATGCCGCTGGACTTCTGAGTTGGTTCGCGCCCGCCCCCTGGGGATCGTCGGGTAGCGCTGGGGCCGCTGCCATGACATGAGGGGCAATCAATCGAATTCGGCGACAGCCCGGGGCCACGATCTGTGGCTCGACAGCACGTCGCCGACGACCTGGCTCACCAGGGGGATCAATGAGGCTCGGCGTCCCGAAGGAGAGCTGTCCCGGAGAGATGCGCGTCGCCGCATCACCGGACAGCGTCAAGAAGTTGATCAGCCGAGGTTTCTCGGTGGTGGTCGAAGCTGGCGCCGGACGAGGCGCTCGCTTCTCCGATGACGCGTTTGTTGCGGCGGGTGCCGAGATCGACCCCACGGGGGATGCAGCTTGGGGCGCCGATGTGGTGCTCAAGGTTCGCGGCCCGCGGGACGTCGATGGCCGCAGCGAGGTGGACCGTCTGCAGGAAGCATCGCTGCTGATCTGCCTCGTCTTCCCGGCCCAGAATGCTGACCTGCTCAGTGCTCTGGCTGCACGCAAGGTCAACGCGCTGGCGCTGGACCAAGTGCCGCGCATCAGCCGCGCCCAGAAGATGGACGTGCTCAGCAGCATGGCCAACATCGCCGGCTACCGGGCCGTCATCGAAGCCGCGACCCACTACGGCAGCTTCTTCGCGGGCCAGATGACCGCCGCGGGTCGGACGCCGCCGGCCCAGGTGCTGGTCATCGGGGCTGGGGTGGCTGGACTCGCCGCCATCGCCGCCGCCCGCGGGCTCGGCGCTGAAGTGCGCGCCTTCGACGTGCGCCCCTCGGCCAAGGACCAAGTCGAGAGCTTGGGGGCACGCTTCCTGATGTTGGACTTCGCCGAGTCTGGCGAGACGGCTGGCGGCTACGCCAAGACGATGTCCAAAGAGTTCATCGACGCCGAGATGGCGCTGTTCCGGCGCCAAGCCAAAGAAGTGGACATCGTCATCACGACGGCGCTCATTCCGGGCAAGCCGGCACCGAAGCTCTGGACCCAAGACATGCTGGCCTCGATGAAGGCCGGCAGTGTGGTGGTCGACCTCGCCGCCGAGCAGGGGGGCAACTGCGACGCCACCCAGCGCGACCAAGTGGTCGAGTCTGACGGCGTCACGGTGGTCGGCTGGACCGACCTGACCAGCCGCCTGGCCACCCACGCCAGCCAGTTCTACGCGAACAACCTCATCCACTTGCTCGCTGAGCTCGGCAACGCTGAGTACACGCTCGATCTGGACGATGTCATCGTCCGGCGGGCGCTGGTCAGCCACGACGGTGAGGTCATCTGGCCGCCCCCTCCCGAGACCGAGGTTGCGGTGTCTGCCGCGCCCAAGTCCACCGAGGTCGCCCCGCCGCCGCCGCCGGCTGCCCTCGCGAAGAAGAGCAAGGTGTCGTCCTACGTGGGGGCTGCGGCTGCGGCCTCCGTGCTGGCCCTCATTGGGTCCTATGCGCCCCCCGAGTTCGTGCAGCACTTCACGGTCTTCATCCTGGCTTGCTTCATCGGCTGGCAGGTGGTCTGGAACGTGAAGCCCGCGCTCCACACCCCCCTGATGAGCGTCACCAACGCCATCAGCGGCATCATCATCGTCGGCGGCCTGATTCAAGCGGCCTCCGGCGGCGTGACCACGGCCAGTGTGTTGGGCGGCATCGCTATCTTGGTGGCCAGCATCAACATTGCCGGCGGCTTCCTCGTCACCCAGCGCATGCTCAGCATGTTCAGAAAGGAGGGCTGATCCATGCTTGACGCACCCAGCCTGCCCAATGTGGCCTACCTCGCTGCTGCAGCGCTCTTTATCTTCTCCCTCGGGGGCCTCTCCAACCAAGAGACCGCCCGTCGCGGCAACCTCGCGGGTGTCCTCGGGATGCTGGTGGCCATCGCGGCCACGCTGTTGCTCAGCAGCGCCGGCTCCTGGGACATGAACCAGATGTACATCATCTATGGCGCGGTCGGCATCGGCTTCGCGGTGGGTGGTGTCCTGGCGATGCGCGTCGCGATGACTGCGATGCCCCAGCTGGTCGCCATTCTGCACAGCTTCGTCGGCCTCGCCGCGGTGCTGGTGGGCATCTCCAGCTACCTCCACCCCCACGACCCCACGCTGACTGGACCGTCCCTGACGGTGCACCTGATGGAGATCTGGGTGGGTGTTGCGGTCGGCGCCATCACCTTCACCGGGTCCATCGTGGCTTGGGCCAAGCTCCGGGGCACGCTGTCCGGCAAGCCTGTGCTGCTGCCCCGCCGCCACGCGCTCAACGCGGCCGGTGTGATCATCGGCGCGCTGCTGCTGGTTCCCTTCATCGAGCTCACCGGCGCCACGGCCGGCGACAGCGGCGTCATGGGCGCCATGTTGCTGGTCCAGATGACCCTGCTCACCGCTGCAATGGGTGTGCATCTGGTCATCGCCATCGGCGGCGCAGACATGCCCGTCGTGGTGAGCCTGCTCAACAGCTACTCTGGCTGGGCGGCTGCGGCTGCGGGCTTCATGCTCGGCAATGACCTGCTCATCGTGGTTGGCGCCCTTGTCGGCAGCTCCGGTGCCATCCTCTCCTACATCATGTGTGAGGCGATGAACCGCTCCATTTGGAACGTGGTCTTTGGTGGCTTCGGTACATCATCGGGCGCCATTCCCGCTGGGGAAGCTGCGGACCAAGGCGAGGTCAACCCGACCACGGCCGACGAGGTCGCTGGACTGGCCAGCAACGCCCGCAGCATCGTCATTGTGCCCGGCTACGGTATGGCCGTGGCTCGGGCCCAGCACTTGGTGCGCGAGTTTGCCGCCAACCTGCGCAAGCAGGGTGTGAAGGTGCGCTACGCCATCCATCCCGTCGCAGGACGCCTGCCGGGCCACATGAATGTGCTGCTCGCTGAAGCGGGTGTGCCCTACGACGTGGTCCTCGAGATGGAAGAGATCGACGAGGACCTCGGCGACACGGACCTGGTGCTCGTCATTGGCGCCAACGACATCGTGAACCCGGGTGCCCAGACCGACACCAGCTCCGCCATCTACGGCATGCCGGTGCTCCAAGTCTGGCACTCGAAGGATGTCATTGTGTTCAAGCGCTCCATGGCGGCCGGCTATGCTGGTGTGCAGAATCCGTTGTTCTTCAACGACAACACGATGATGCTCTTCGGCGACGCCAAGGACAGCATGCAAGCCATCCTGGATGCGATTCGCAAGCGGAACGCCGCTTGAATTCAGGGGGCACTTCCGGAATAGGTGGGGTTGTGGAGCACGAAGCATGACAAACCCCCCGTCCGGTTCGCCGGCCCCCCGCCCTGAGCTGCCCCGTCGCCCCCCCCGTCTTGACCCTGTGAAGACGGCGGAGGGGCGCCAGCGCTCGGGCATGCTGCGCAATTTTGGTGCGTTGTTTTGGGCGTCTGGCCTGGGCATCTTGGCCAGTCGGGTGCGGCTGGAAGAGCACTCCGCCGAGCATGTGCGCCGGGCTGCGGAGCGCGGACCGGTGGTCTACGTGATGCACAGCCGCTCGGTGCTGGACTGGCTCGCGGTCAACCGGGCGCTCAACCTCCGGCGGCTGCCGCTGCCTCGCTACAACAATGGCGTGCGGTCGACCATCTTCAAGCCCCTGATGATGGGGCTTCGCGAGGCGTGGTCGGCGCTCGGTGAGCGCATTCGGCACGGTCGGGCCCCTGATCCGGTGGCGTCCGGCTGGCTCGCGAAGGCGGTCGCCGAGGGCATGCCGTCGCTGCTGTTCATGGTGGGTGCCCGGTCTGTGCTGGGGCGCCGCGATGTCGACAATGACACGGTGGAAGCCCTTCTCGACGCTCAGGACCGCTGCGAGCGGCCGATTCAGCTCGTGCCGGTGGTCGTGATCTGGCACCGCAAAGCCCAGACCGAGCGCACCGAGGCCGCGCGGTTTGTGCTGGGCAGCTCCGACGAGCCGGGCCCCCTCCAGAAGATGTGGGCCGTGGTCATGGGGGTGGCGCGCCCAGTCGTTCAGGCGGGCAAAGCGCTGGAGATTCCGAACCTTGTGGCACGGCTGGAGGGCCAACCCCGCCGACGTCAAGCCCGCACGGCCCGCACTGTGCTTCGGCGCTATCTGTATCGGGAAAACCACGTCATTCGGGGGCCCCGCATCCGTCCGTATCGGTGGACCCGAAGGCTGGTGATGAGCTCCCCCGAAGTGCGGCGGGTCATTGCGCAGGAGTCCTCACGAACAGGTCGTTCTGAGGTGAAGGTCGCGTCCGACGTCGACAAGATGCTGGGGCGGATTGCCGCCCAGATGAGCTACCCCTTTGTCCGGTTTGCCGACCACTTCTGCCGGTTCCTGTTCACCCGCATCTACGACGGCGTGGACCTGCGGCCCGAAGACGCCGAGCGGATTCGGGAAGCGTACCGCAAGGGCACGCCCATCTTGGTGCCCTGCCACCGCAGCCACCTCGACTATGTGCTGATCTCATGGGTGTTCTGGCAGTACGACCTGGGCATTCCCCACGTCTGCGCCGGCGACAACCTCTCGTTCTGGCCCCTAGGCGCCGTGCTGAGACGGGTGGGTGGCTTCTTCATCAAGCGCAGCTTCAAGGGCGACGGCGTCTTCCCGGTCGTGTTCGAGCGCTACCTGCGCCAGCTCATCCGCGATGGCTTCCCGATCGAGTTCTACTTGGAGGGTGGGCGGTCCCGCACCGGCAAGCTGCTGCCCGCAAAGCACGGTGTGCTCGGCATGGTGCTCGATGCGGCCGCCGGCTCCCGCGCCGACCAGGAAGTGACATTCTTGCCGATGGCCATCTGCTACGAGCAGATCGCGGAAGAAAACGCCTACGCCCGGGAGCTCGCCGGCGAAGAAAAGCAGCGGGAGGACGTGGGCCAGGTGATGCGGGCCTCCAAGGTCATCCGCAAGCGGTTCGGCCGGGTGTACCTGCGGGTGGGCGAGCCGCTGCCGTGCTCCGAGGTCTTCGATGAGGTCGGGGGCACGTGGTCTGGCATCACGCCTGAAGTGCGCCACCAGGCGCTCGCACGGACGGGTCGCCGGCTGATGTACCGCATCGCCGAGAGCCTCGTGGTGTTGCCGACCGGGCTGGTGGGGGCGGCGTTGCTGGCCCAAGGTCGGGCGGGCATCCGGCGCACGGATCTCGACGCACGCTGTGGTCGCTTCTTGGATGCGCTTCAGCGCAAGGGTGCCTGGCAGTCGACGGAACACCTGCTTGCAGAACCGGTCGTGAATCGTGCGCTGCAGCGCTTCTCCGGGGAGCGACTGGTGGCCAAGGTGGAGGGGGAGACCCCCGAGCTGTGGCGGGTGGCCGACGATGGCCGCATCACCCTCGAGTACTACAAGAACGGGCTGCTGCACTTTCTCGCGCCGGCCAGCCTGCTGGCCCTCGTCATTGCGGGTGGGAAGGCGGCCGATGCCGATGCGCGGAAGGGCCTGGACCAGCTCGTCCGCTTGCTTCGGCTGGAGCTCGCCTTTGATGCGGACGAGAACCAAGGCGACGTCTACGTCACCGCCGTGGCGGACCTCGTGGCCTACGGCGCGGTGGTCCAAGAGGACGGCGTCTTTGTGGTGCAAGACGCCGCATTGCTGTCTGAGATGGCCGAGCTGACGCGCAACTTCGTCGAGAGCTACCACCTCGTCCTGCGCGCCTGTGCCGAGCTGGCCGGCCCGGATGTGGGGCGCCGCGAGCTGCCCCGCAAGATCCAGACGTGGGCCCGTCCCCAGGTCTCGGCGCCGTGGCTGCGCCGCCCTGAGGCCCTGTCCATCATGAACCTCAAGAATGCGCTGGATGTGTGGCAGGCCGACGGCATCCTCGATCCTGCGACGGCCCAGGTGCGGGACAAAGCCGCCGCCGCGAAGGCCCAAGAAACCCTCTATCAGCTGCTTCAGTGAGCGACACGGACGTGGCCACCCTCGACCCGATGGACCCGTCCCCCGGGCGGTTCCCTTCGGTCGATGCGCTGTTTGCGGGTGAGCCTCCGCCCCCACCGCGCGAGTCGGCCCCGCTCATCCGCCGGCTCCGCATTGTGCTGGCCATCGCCATTCCCCTCGACCTGCTGGGCATTCCCTGCTGGACGGGGGTGCCTGGGGCGGCGGTCACCCTGTACGCGTGGCTGCTCGCCGACGACGAGGTCGTGCGTGTGGATGAAGGGCAGTACGAGCCTGAAGCGGCCGAGGAGCTGCTGCGGCTTCGGGCCATCGCCCGCTGGGCGCTCTACTTTAGCGTCGCCAGCTTCTTCCTCCAGGGCGTCCTGCTGGCGTCCAGCTTCTACGACACCTGGTTCGCGACCGTGCTGCGGCTGGTGCCTTTCGGCCCGTAGCGTCCGCGACGGCGCTGGCCTCAGGACCCGGCGGGCGCTGGAAGTGCGAAGGCCGGATGTTGGGGATCTCGCTGAGCAGCCTTCTTTCGTGCTGTCATCGCCGCGGCTGGGTCGGAGCCCGCCACGACCTCACTGTGCACGGCGTGGACCAGCGGGGACAGCGGCGCAGCAGCGGCGGCGTCAGTGATGAGCGCGGCGGCCTGATCGGTGGCCCCACGGTCCAGGGCGATGCGGGCCTGCAACGCCGTGCTCTCGGGGCTGGGAATGCGCACTGCGACGACATTATCGGCCCATGCCGCCGGTGTGGTCAGCGGCGCCCCTTGGCGCTTGGCCTCGCGCACCCAGGCGGCAGCGGCGGCGAGGGACCGGGGGTCGGCCTTGGCCACCGTGGACGCCAGCTCAAGCGCCGCGGCATCACCCTTCCATGCGGCAATGTGCGCCAGTCGGGCATCGTGGACCGTGACATCGTCCGGCGCCAGCTCGACGGCCCGGGCGAAGTGCCCCGCCGCTGTCTCAGGGTCTTTGAGGCCGGCGTAGGCGAGGCCCAGTCCCAGGCGGTTGCGGGCGTCCCGGTTGCCCAGCTCACGCTTCACAGCTTGGCGCAGCACCGCTTGGGCACCGGCATGGTTTCCTTCGGCAAGCAGCGCCACAGCCGACACGCGGGCAAGGCCGGCATCGAGATCGAGGTCGGCAGCGGCGCCGGACGCCGTGGACAGATCACCCCCGAGCAAGGCGGCGGCGGCCAGCTCGGTCGGCGCCACATGGCAAGCGCCCGGTTGCTTGGAGAGGGTCGTGCCATCGGCGGGCAGGCCGGGCTCGGCGGCCCCGAAGCGGACATCCCGCTGGTCGATGTCGCGGACCTTCACAAAGCCCACGTCTTCCTTCGACATCACGAAGGCCTCTTCGCGCTTGTCCGCCTTGTCGACCGCCTTGGCGAGCTTCAGGCGCACTTCAGTGTCCCACTGCCACCACTGGCGGTAGAGCGCTTCAGCCTTCTGGAGGGCGTCCACGGCGGTCGCGGGCGCGTCAGCGAGCAGGCGCTGGGCCATGCCGTGCTCCAACCAGGAGCTGCACGAAGCCGGGTCTGCGGCGGGCACCAATGCCCAGGTCGTCAACGCACCGGACACATCGCCGGCGGCGACCTGGATGCGGGCGAGGCGGCTGGCGGCGGCGGCCACGGTCTCGGGCACGGCGGCGCTGCCATCATCGGGCTTCTGGGCTTGCTCCAGCGAAGTCTGGGCGTCGGCGAGCAACCCGGTGGCTGCAGCCTTCAGCCCATCGGTGCCGTGCCGACCGAACGTCAGCGTCCGAGAGGTCGCGTCAAACGAGAGGTCCACGCCCGCAAGCGCCGATGTGCCCAACACCGCAACGGGGGGCTCGGGGGCCTTGGGGTACAGCGCCAAGATGGCGCCGCTTGTCGAGGCCAACATCCAGTCTTGATGGGCAAACTCGCCAATCCGCAGGGTCGTGTAGCGCTCGTCCTGATCGCCTTGGGACCGGCGCAGATCATCGGCGCCAATGCTGCGTGCGTCCACCCGGGTCTGGGCTTGGTCGCTGGTCATGCACACTGTGCCGCTCTGGGTGGTGCCCACGGTGGCGGCGAAGGGCAGGGGACAACCATTGATGTGGGTCTTGCCGGAAGCGGTCTTCACGACGGTGTCTTCTATCGGTGCCCCAGCCACAAGCGACGCCCCTTTGGCGAGCGCGCCCCCGAGCACAACCGTGCCCGTGCTGGGCAAGATGGACCAGGACACACCGTCGAGCGCCGCCATGCCGAGGATGCCGTCGACAGAGATGAGCAGCTCCCCATTGAAGCGGGGGGCGGAGGTGCCCGGCGTGGGCAGCGCCAGGCTGGCCACGAACAGTGCGTCGACGTCTTGCAGCGTCGCGGCACCAATCTTCAGCTCGTCGACCTTGGTCGAGTCCCAGGCCTTGTCTTTCTTGAGGGCGAGTCCGAGCGCGCCCTGGACGCGGGGACCCAGCACGATCTGGTCACCGCCGGGGGCGAGCGCGAACAGATAGGGCTTGCCCTCGATCTCCACTTGAATGCCCACCACGCCGTCCATCCCGGGCAGGCCATAGGCCTCCACCTCGACCTGCCCGGGCACCGTGGCCGTGCCGACCTCGGACGAGAACGTCGACGCGGGCTTGCTGCCCGCCAGCGCCGGCGAAGAGAGCAGGGACCCGAAGGTCAGGAGGAGCGGGGTCAGGGACATGGGAGTCTCCAGCAAGGAGCGTCAGCTGTGCGCGTGCGCAGACCCCAGCGGGTCGCGAGAGGGTCGATCCCCGGGCCCATCCCCCGTCCGGGACCAGGGCCGTGCACGGAGGCCATGTGCGGTGGACGCACAGCCCCTGATGCCGTCGGTATCGCCCAGACCGGGCAGTTGCCACCGGGGTGGGCCAGCGATACCCCGCAGCCCTTGCTCCGGTGCCGTTGACGCGCCCGGCGACGGTGCAAGGTGCCACGCACGTTGCGTGTGGTCTGTGATGCGGTTGGCGCAAGAGGGGACGACATGGCGGCCATCTTCGAGGTTTACGGGCGAATGATCCTGGACTCCCGCGGCAATCCCACCGTGGAAGTCGACGTGGTCACAGAAGACGGGGTGGTCGGCCGCGCGGCTGTGCCCAGTGGTGCGAGCACCGGCGAGCACGAAGCCGTTGAGCTGCGGGACAACCAGAAGAGCCGCTGGCGGGGCAAGGGAGTGTCCAAGGCGGTCGACAATGTAAACAAGATCGCGGAACACTTGGTTGGCCTCGATGTGCAGGATCAGCGCGGGATCGACGCGCTGATGATTGATCTCGATGGCTCGCCGAACAAGGGCCGCCTCGGCGCCAACGCCATCTTGGGCGTGTCGATGGCCGTTGCCCGGGCCGCCGCCCAGACCCTCGATGTGCCGCTGTGGCGCCACCTCGGCGGCGTCGGTGCCTACGTGCTCCCGGTGCCCCTGATGAACGTGCTCAACGGGGGGGCCCATGCCGACAACAACGTCGACATCCAGGAGTTCATGATCGTTCCCGTGGGCGCCGAGGACTTCACCGAAGCCCTGCGCATGGGCGCCGAGACCTTCCATGCCCTGCGCGGTGTGCTCCAGGCCCGGGGCTTGGCGACCGGCGTGGGCGACGAAGGCGGCTTTGCGCCGAACCTCGGGTCCAACGAAGAAGCCCTAACCTTGCTGGTCGAGGCCATCGAAGCCGCCGGATACATCCCCGGGGCCGACATTCTGCTCGCCTTGGACGTCGCGGCGAGCGAGTTCTACAGGGACGGTGCCTACCAGCTCGGCGGCAAGGCCCTGGACGCCGCCGGGATGGTCGATTTCTACGCCGATCTCGCCGACCGCTACCCGCTGTTCAGCATCGAAGACGGCCTGGACGAGAACGACTGGGAAGGCTGGAAGCTCCTGACCAAGCGCCTCGGCGGCAAGCTCCAGCTGGTGGGCGATGACCTGTTCGTCACCAACACCAAGCGCCTGTCCCGAGGCATCGAAGAGTCCTCCGCCAACAGCATTCTCGTCAAGGTCAACCAGATCGGCAGCCTCAGCGAGACCCTCGACTCGATCCGCATGGCCCACCGTGCTGGCTTCACGGCCGTGATCTCCCATCGCTCCGGCGAGACCGAGGACACCTTCATCGCTGACCTCGCCGTGGCGACCAATGCCGGCCAGATCAAGACCGGTGCGCCCTGTCGCTCGGAGCGGGTGGCCAAGTACAACCGCTTGCTGCGCATTGCCGAAGAGCTCGATGAGTCGGCGGTCTACGCGGGCCGCAGCATCCTGCGCTGAGCAGGGTCTCTTGAGCAGGCCGGGGGTCCCTACGCTTGGGACTCTCGGAAGCGCTTGAGCAGCGTCCGGAGCAACATGCCGGGCGCCACCATTCGCAGCCAGGGGGCCAGCCCTTCTTTGCCTGCGATGGTGATGCGGCGCTTGCGGGCGGCCACCCCGTGCACAATTCGGCGGGCCACCACATCGGGATCCAAGCCCGCGGCGATGTCGGCATCCCCGTCCCCGCCGCCCACCGCGTTCTTCGCGATGTCGGTGCGCACAAAGCCGGGAAAGACCATCGTCACGCCAATGTCGAGGTCATGCAGCTCGACTTCTGCGGCCTCGAACCAGCCGTTGAGCGCGAACTTGGACGCTGAGTAGGCCGTGCGCAAGGGGGTGCCCACCAGCCCCGCGACACTGCTGATGACCACAAGCTGCTTGGGGCCTGGGGTGCGCTGAAGCGCGTCGGCGGCTGCCCGGGTGAGGTGGGTGGCCCCAAAGAAGTTGGTCTCCATCACCCGCCGCTCGTCCGCGGAGGATGTCTGGAGCATCGGGGTGCGCTGAGAGATGCCGGCATTGTGCACCAGCACATGCAAGGCACCACACGCCGCCTCCACTTGGGCGACTGCGTCTGCGAAGGTCTCGGGCTGGGTCATGTCCAGCGGCACCACGGTGAAGCGCTGCTCGGGATGCTGCTGCAACAGTGTGTTCTGGAGGGCCGTGAGCTTGCTCTCGCTGCGCGCGCTGAGCACCACATTGGCGCCGACGTCTGCGAACGCCCGCGCGAGGCTTGCGCCGATGCCCCCGCTGGCCCCGGTGATCCAGACGGTCTTTCGGGCGGGGTCGAGCGTTGGGCTGTGCATGGGGGCTCCGCAGTGCGAAGGGCGAGGCTAACGGCTGCCTGCGGGCTCCCGGGGGCCCTGGGCCGGTGACGACTGCGGGAATCTTGGCCGAAGTGGGCGTCGGTCTGGGCTACTGGGGCGGGCCCGGCGTCGGCTGCCGGTCAGGCGACACCCGCGGTCAGGTGACTCCCGCGCTGCGTGAAGTCAGATGGAGACGCGATGAACAGCAAGATCGAGCTTCCTCCCGGTGTGGAGCTTCCGCTCAACCTCGGCCTCAACGACGGCATCTGGTGCGCCCAGGGTGCGCTCGATGCGATGAAGGGCTTCGACAGCCGCACCTCGCTGCGGTGGTATACCGACCCCGACAACAACCGGCTGCGGGACACCATCGCGGCGCTGGACGGGGTGGAGCGGGACCAGATCTTCCTGCGCAATGGCAGCGGACCGATCCTCAAGCAAGTCTTTCCCCACATCGTGCGGACCGAGATCAAGCGCTCCCCCCTGCGCATTCTCAAGCACCTGATCAGCAAGAACGGCTACCCGATTGTGACCGGCCGGTTCACCTACTCCAAGGTGCCGCGGAAGGGCGCTGAAGAAGGCCTGACCCTGCACTTGCTGCCGATGGGCCCTGACACCGACTTCAAGCTGGACCTGAACCGGCTCGAAGCCCTGCTCAAGAAGCAGGACTCCATCGTCTATCTGTGCAATCCGAACAACCCGACGGGCACGGTGTTGATCCAGAAGGACGAGGTCCGGGACTTCGCCAATCGGTTCCCCCGCTCGATGTTCTGGATCGACGAGGCCTACGTCCAATACATCGATCCCCGGGACCACGACTACGTGTCGCCGCTGGTCCGGGACACACCGAATCTGGTGGTCTCCCGAACGTTCTCGTTCGCCTATGGCATGGCCGGGGTCCGCATTGGCTACCTGCTGGGCCCCTCGGCGCTGGTCAAGACGCTGAACAGCCAGCTGACGAACTACCGCATCGGGGGGCTCCAAGAGGCCATGGCCGTGGCCAGCCTCAACGACCCCGAGCATCTGCCCTTTGTGCGCGAGAATGTCCGGCTGGAGCGCGAAAAGACCGTGGCCTTCATCAACGGCCTCGACGGGGTCCGGGCCACGCCCAGCTTGGCCAACTTTGTGCTGTGCCGCTTCACCGACGGGCGCACCGGCGCTTGGCTGAAGGCCCGCCTCGCCGAGCGTCAGGTGGGCATCAAGGTGCTCGATCCCTGGGCCAACGAGCGGTACGACGAGTACTTCCGCTTGACGATGGGTGTGCCGGCTGAGACCGACTACCTGCTCGCCCAGATTGCCGATGTGCTCAGCGCCTGAGCGGGTACCTCAGTCGACCCACTCTTCGACGAGCACGGCATCATCGGCGATGCTGTAGCCCTTCTTCTTCAGCGCCGATCGGGCTTGCCGTGGCAACAGGCTGCCCGGGGGCCGGGCGAAGCCTTCGAGGGTGCGGTCCTCGAAGCCGTAGAAGCCGTCGGGCGCGGTGGGTGTGCGCACCAGCACGCGCACCTCGCGGCTGATGGTGTCGCCCTTGGCAAACAGCGGAATCAGCCACCAGATCTCGTCGCTGCCGCTGATGGTCTGCTTGAGGCGGGCCTCGTTGTGGGCCGTCCCCTGAAGGCGCACTCCCCGGTGTTCTCGGCTAATGGTCTCGACTGTGACGTCTTCCACGGGCGGCCGAAAGCCCGGCGGAGCACCCCGGTCCCACCACATGACGCCCACGGTCACGCCAAGGACCAACAGCATCGGGCCGCCAATGGTGAGCAGAATTCGAAGTCGGGGGGACACGGTTTTCCTTGGCTGGGTGGCGACCGTCCGCCTTGGGGCAACATGGGGTTTGGAAATCCTCTATACTTTGCGCCAAGCCGAGACCCAACACTGATGTGCGATGGAGAGACGATGACAACCCTTGCTCTGACCGGTTCCCGGGTGATGGGCCTTGCCGCGCTGTTCTGCCTTGTGGGCTGCGGAAACAAGGAATCGGACGTCGGCTTCGGCGGCGGTGGCTCCAACACCAACCCGTACCCGCTGGATGACACCGGGGGCTCGGACGGCGGCGCCGACTCGGAAGCGCCGATCATCACAAACCTCAACATCACGCTTGAGGACTACGCCGAGCTGGGGGACCTCATCCAGATTCAGGTCTTCTACGAGGATCCCACTGGGGATTTCCCCTATGATCCCAACGATCCGACCGCAGGCGGCTCGATGCTGATCGCCGTGGAGAGTGAGGCAGGGACGGACGAAGACCTGGTCGTGGATGCCTCCGAGATGGGGATCTTCGACGATGAAGGCTACGTGCAAGCCGCCGTGTCTCCCGAAGACACCAGCGTGGCCCACTCCTTCGAGGTGACCATCACCGACGCGGCCGGCAACGTCTCCGCGAGTGCCAGCGGTCAGTATACTCCCGCACGGTGAAGGCGACGGAGCGAGGGTGCCGTGAGGTCTGGATGGACCAAGGCGGCACCTTCACGGATGTGCTGACGACCGATGAACACGGTCGTGTGCGGCTGGACAAGGTGCTGAGCGCGGGGGCCGACCTCCATGCTTTGGCGGCCTCGGCCCAGCGGGTCTCCCGGGGCACCACCGTCGCCACCAACGCGCTGTTGTGCGGCACTGGGCGGCCGGTGCTTTTGCTGACCACCGCTGGCTTTGAGGACGCCCAAGCGCTGGGTGATGGGCGCCGGCCCGATCTGTTCTCGCTTGAGGTCCGGCCACGCACGGTGCTGGCAGCCCATGTGTGTGGTGTGCCAGGGCGCATTCTGGCGAGTGGTGACGTGGAGGCTGAGGTAGACCTGGACGTGGTCGCCCGGGCCGTCCGCTCGGCTCAGAAGGACCACGAGATTGACGCGGTGGCGGTGGTCTTGGTGCATGGACCGAGGGCGCCCGACCAAGAGCGTCGCATCGCGGCGAAGTGCCGGAAGCTGGGCATCTCCCAGGTCTCGGTGGGGCACGAGCTCGCCCAGGCGGAGGGCTTTGTCGAGCGGCTGGCCACGACGGTGGTGGACGCCGCGCTGACGCCGCTGCTGCCTCGGGCGCGGGGTCGGTACATGCGGTCCGACGGGGGGACGGCGCCCCACGACTCGGCGGACTGGCGGGGCTGTCATGCGGTGCTCTCGGGCCCGGCGGGTGGGGTTGTCGCATCGGCTGCACTCGCCCAAGATGCTGATTTGGGGCCCATCTTCAGCTTGGACATGGGGGGCACCAGCACGGACGTGGCGGCGATTGTGGGCGGGGTGGCGCGCACGGAGCACCTGGAGCTGGCGGGCCTGCGCTTGCGGGTGCCCGCGGTCGCGCTGCACACAGTGGCGGCGGGGGGCGGCAGTGTGCTGCGGGTGACGGGCGGTGTGTACGCGGTGGGCCCGGAGAGTGCGGGCGCGGAGCCGGGTCCCGCTGCGTATGGTCGGGGTGGGCCAGCGACGGTGACCGACTGTGAGGCCGTGTTGGGGCGGCTGCCGGGCTTTCCCGAGGTGTGTGGCCCCCGCCGGGATCAGCCCCTGGACCTGGAGGCGGCACGGGCGGCCATCCACGCGCTCGATCCCAGTCGGCCCGTGGAGGCCGTCGCAGCGGGCTTTCGGCAGGTTGCCCACGCCACCATGGCCCGGGCGGTGGCGGGGGTGGCCGCGTCCCGGGGGCTGGACGTGCGCGACTGTGCACTGCTGGCCTTTGGGGGTGCGGGGCCAGCCCATGGCTGCGGTGTCGCGCGCAAGCTCGGCATGCGGCGGGTGGTGGTGCCGCTGCTGGCGGGTGGCTTCTCGGCGGTGGGCGTGGGCATTGCGGGGCGCAGGTCCGCTGAGACGGTGGTGGTGGGCGCCCGCGTGTGCGATGCCCTGAGTGGCCTGTCTGTGCCATTTCTGGGCGAGCAGTGCTTGAGCCTGGGGGTGCGCCATGTCGGCACCGGGCCGCTGCTGGACCTCCCGGTGAGCCGTGCAGACGTCGAGATCCTCAGGTCGCCCGTGCTCCAGGGAGGTCTGCGGGCACGCTTCGACCGGCTGCACGCCACCGAGCTGGGCTTCACCCGGCCCGGACTGGCGGTGGAGGTCGTCGAGCTGCGCTGTGTGACGGTCGAGGCGGATGCCCCCTTGCCCGGGGTACAGTCTGTGAGAAGCTCGACAAACACGCGGTTGTCGCCCGCTGTGGTGCGTGCATGGTTCGGCGGGGCTCGGGACGTGCCGGTGTTCGATGTCGCCGACCTTGGGGCGACCGACGACTTGGTGGGCCCCGCCCTGCTGAAGGGCCTGGGGTGCACTGTTGTGGTGGATCCCGGCTGGCGGGTCACCCGGGCACGAGGCTGCTGGGTGCTGGTGGACGAGTCACCGCTTGAAGCGGTCACGGGTGCAGACTTTGACCCGGTCGAGACGTCGGTCTTCGGCTCCCAGATCGGCGGCATCGCCGACCAGATGGGTCTGCAGCTCCAGCGCTTGGCCCGGTCGGTGAGCATCCGTGAGCGGCTGGACTTCTCGTGCGCGGTGTTTGACGCCGAGGGCCAGCTGGCCGCCAACGCCCCCCACGTCCCGGTCCACCTCGGCGCCATGGGAGAGACGGTCCGTGACCTGCTGGCAAGAGAGCCGAGACGGCTGATGCCTGGCACCTTTTGGGTGAGCAACGATCCCTACCATGGCGGCTCCCACCTGCCCGACATCACGGTGATGGCGCCGGTGTTTGGCGAGAGTGGCTCCCGCATCGGCTTTGTGGCCGCCCGAGGGCACCATGTGGATGTCGGTGGCAGCCGGCCCGGATCGATGCCGGCGGACGCCCGGTCCATCGACGAAGAGGGCTTTGTGCTGCGCAACCACTGCCTTGTCGACAACGGCATGCTGCAGGTGCCGGACCTGCCGGGCTGTCGACAGCCGGCGGAGGTGACCGCTGATCTGGAGGCCCAGGTGGCGGCATGTGCGACGGGGATCGCCGCCTTGGGCACCCTCGCCGCCCAGGTGGGAGAGGCGGTCTTCGGCGCCCAGCTTGGCCACCTGCGGACGGTGGCCCGGGCGGGCGTGGAGGGGGTGCTGGCACGGCTCTCTGGGGGAGGTCCCCGAACGCTTCGGGGCCGTGAGGTGATGGACGACGGCACCGAGATCACGGTCCGACTCGATGTGGACGGCCTGACGGCCCGCGTGTGGTTGGGGGGACCGGCCCACCCGGGCAACCGAAATGCGCCGACGGCCGTGGGGCGAGCGGCCCTGCTGTACGTGCTCCGGTGCTTGCTGGATGCTGAGTCTCCGTTGAACGAAGGCGCTCTGGGGCCGGTGGAGCTGACCGTCGAGCCCGGGGGCCTGTTCGACCCCTGCTGGCCCCGCGCAGTGGCGGGCGGGAACGTCGAGACGAGCCAGCGGCTGGTGGACGCACTGCTGGCGGCGGTGGGGGCCTGTGCTGCATCTCAGGGCACCATGAACAACGTGACCATCGGCTTTCCCAACGGGAGCTGGTACGAGACGATCGCAGGCGGGGCCGGAGCGGGGCCGGGCTTCGAGGGGGGCTCGGCCGTTCAGGTGCACATGACCAACACCCGGGCCACCGACGTGGAGGTGCTGGAGCGGCGCTTTCCCGTGGTGCTGCGCCAGCATCGACTGCGGCGGCACAGCGGGGGCGGTGGACGGCACCGGGGAGGCGATGGGGTGGTGAAGGAGTGGGAGTTTCGGGCGCCGGTGGAGATCAGTGTCATGGCGGAGCGCCGGGCAGCGGGGGCGCCGGGCGCAGACGGTGGTGAGCCGGGCCTTCCCGGTCGAGAGGACGCCTTCGTCGATGGGGCGTGGGTGCCGGTGGACCGCACGGTCAGCCTCGGCATCGGTGGCCGACTGCGGCTGTGCACGCCGGGGGGCGGCGGCTGGGGCCGGGCGCAGGATCCAAGAGTCCGGTGACGGATGTCGCCTGACAGTTGTCGCCGACAGTCGTCAGGGTAGCTCAGCAACATCAACAGGTTGGGGTTGGTGTGGCGCTTGCAGTGGGGGCGGCGCTGGTGTGCAAGGCACCGGCGGAGCGAGGCAGTTGTGTCGACCCCACCCCCGGCGGTGCGCCCGTCCATCCCGACCGATCCCCTGCTGTACGTGGGCATCGCACTGGTGGTGGGCACCCTCGCGTGGGTGCCCCTCGGCTGTGGGCCACCCATCCCGGCGCTGGTGGGGGCTGGCGCACTTGGCTGTCTTGCGCTGGTGGCCCCCACCCGTCGGGTCTGCGGCTTGGCCTTGGTGGGGGGACTGGTGCTGCTCGGGCTGGGTCGGGCGGGCATGGCTCCCCCGACGCCCGACGGTGGGGTTGCCGAAGGGGGGCTGGTGGGTGTGGTCTCCAGGACGCGGGGAGCGGACGTGGAGGTCACCACCGCCGCGGGTCGGGTGGAGCTGCGCCAGTGGCCCGCCCCGCCGGAGGGCACGTGGGTGGCGCTGCGGGGGGAAGCGCGGGAGCTGGCCAGTGTGCTGCCGGGTGAGCCGGCACCGAATGCCGAGAACCTGCGCCGGGGGAGGGTGCCGGTCCGGGCGCGGTGGCTCCGAAGGGCTGCGGGTGAGGGGGCGCGTGGGACCGAGTCGGCACTGGAGTCGTCGCGCCATGCAGGCGTGCTCTTGGCGCTGGCCCGAGGGGATCGGACGCGCTTGGACCCGGGGCTCCGCGCCTTGCTCCAGCGCACAGGCACCGCCCACCTGTTGGCCATCAGCGGGATGCACATCGGCCTGGTCGCCGGTCTCGGGTGGACCTTGGGGCGCTGGCTAGCCGCGCCGCTGTCGGACGGGCGCCACTGGCGGGTGGTGCTGTTGAGCGCGGGGTGCTTGTCGGTGTTCCTGGCTGCTGCCTACGCGTCGATTGTGGGGTGGCCGGCGTCGGCGGCGCGGGCAGTGCTGATGGTGGTGGGAGCGGTGGCCGCGCGGGTGTGGGGACGGCCGCTGCGACCGTGGTCCTTGTTGGGTGGGGCGGCGGCGGCGCTGTGCCTCGTGGATCCGGCCGGTGTGGAAGACCTGGGCTTCCAGCTCAGCTTTCTGGCGGTGGCCGGCATTGTGGTGATCTCGCCAAAGCAGTCGGTGCGCCGACTTCCGGCGGGCCTGCGCGGGCTGGCCTCGCTGGTGCTGGTGACCCTCGGTGCGACCGCCGGCACGCTGCCGGTGGTGGCTTGGCGCTTTCAGGAAGTCTCGGCGGTCTCGCCGCTCGCCAACCTGCTCGTGGGCCCCCCGGTGGCCTCGTTGGTCGTGCCAGGCGCGTTGCTCGTCGATCGCCTGCCCGCTGCCCCGGCTCGGCTGCTCCTCTGGGGCTTGGACCACACCTTGGACCTGTGCCTGTGCCTGTTGGAGCTGCTCGACTGTCCGCCTCTGCCTGTCGCGGTGGGTCCCGGGGGTGCTGCCGCCTTGATCCTCGGGCTCTTGTTGATGCGCCGCGCGCCGCTGGGGTCGTTTGGAATTGCGATGATGGCGCTATTCTTGAGGGAACGATCCGCGAACATCCTCGAAGTGCGCTTTCTGGACATCGGGCAGGGCGACGCAGCGCTGGTGCGGTGGCCGGACGGTCGGGACTGGCTGGTGGACGGGGGCCCCCCGGGGGACGGCCTGCTGCGGTGGCTGCGACGGGAAGGCATCACCCAGCTGGACGCCGTCTTTGTGTCCCACGCCCACCCGGACCACCATGGTGGCCTGTTGCCCGTTCTCGCGGCCCTGGACGTGCGGTCCCTGTGGTTGCCGCGGCGCCCGCCCGATCCCACGGATGCCCTGCTGGATCTGTGGCAAGCCGGCGCAGCCGCGGGGGCTCTGGTGCGGGTGCCCGGTGATGGTGGACCGGTCCTCGCCGGCGCAACGGTGGTGCACCCTGGCGTGGGCTTTCACGCGACCAAGCGCCGCCGGGTCAACAACGAGAGCTTGGTGCTTCAGGTCGAGCACGGCGCCCACAACTTCTTGTTCACCGGCGACATTGAGGCCGAAGCGGAGGACTGGCTGTGGCCCCGCCTGTCCGCAGTGACGGTGGTGAAGGCGCCCCACCACGGCAGCCGTGGGTCGTCGACCTCGGCATTTGCGGCGCGGCTTCGGCCGGACTGGCTGGTCGTGTCCTGCGGCCAAGGCAACACCTTCGGGCACCCCCACACCGAAGCGCTGGCCCGGTGGATCGGCCCACGGCAAGCCCGCACGGATCGGGATGGCTCGATCCGCTTTGTGACCGATGGCATCCGGTTGCACGTGGAGCGGGAGGGATCCGATGGGGTGGTCCCCCTGCAGGACCGCCCACCCTGGCGTCCTCGGCCGCCGCCGTAGCGCCGAGACCAACCTGCCGTAAGCGGAAGGTTTTTTGGGCCCAACTCCTACCCTTACGTAAGGGTTAGGTTAGCCTCGGCTCATGAGCCCCCGTTCCCACACCCCGAGCACCCCTGCCGCATCCCCAAAGGGCCGTGTCGCCCCGTCGCCCAGCGACGAAGGCTCGGCGCTCTTGAAGGTTGGCGAGCTCGCCCGCGAGGTGGGCAAGACGGTCCGCGCCATTCGCTTCTACGAAGAGCTGGGGTTGCTCCAGCCTGCCCATCGCACGGCCGGTGGCTTTCGCCAGTACGACAACAACGCCCGCATCCGCATCCACTGGATCGAGCGCTTGCAAGATCTCGGCTTCTCCCTGACCGACATCCGCGACTTTCTGAGTGCGCTGCAGGACGAAGAGAGTGGCCCCCGGGCCATGGACCAGCTTCGCACCTTCTATGCCCGCAAGTTGCTGGAGACCCGAGCGTCGGTTGCGCGCCTCAAGGCGCTCGAGGGTGAGCTCCAAGAGAGCTTGCTCTACCTGTCGACCTGCCAGTCCTGCTCGCCCGAGACCATCCGCGCCGCATGTCGGTCGTGTGATGACGAGGCGCATCGTGATGTGCCGACGCCGCGGCTTGTGCTCGCGGTACAAGGCCCGGCCTGAGCCCGCTTCTCCCCTTTTCTACTTTTGCCCCCGAGGGTTCCGATGTCCCCCAAGAGCCCCGCGCCCGCTGACGGTGTGCGCCTCCCCATCTACTTCGACAACAACGCTACCACGCCTTGCGACCCCAAAGTGGTCGAGGCGATGTTGCCGTGGCTCTTCCAGAACTTCGGCAACCCCGCCAGCCGCACCCACTCCTTCGGCTGGGCCGCCAACGAAGCGGTTGAGCTGGCTCGGGAACAGGTCGCGACCCTCATCGGTGCGAGCCCCAAAGAGATCGTGTTCACCAGTGGTGCGACCGAGTCGGACAACCTCGCCATCAAGGGTGTGGCCCGGCACTATGCCCGCAAAGGCAAGCACATCATCACGGTGGCCACCGAGCACAAGGCCATCCTCGACTCCTGCCATGCGCTGGAGCGGGACGGCTGGGAAGTCACCTACCTGGGTGTCAACGCGGAGGGCCTCATCTCGCTCGACGAGCTCAAGGCGGCCTTCCGAGACGAGACGGTGCTGGTCAGCGTCATGTACGCAAACAACGAGATCGGCGTGGTCCAGCCCATCAAGGCCATCGGCGCGATGTGCAAGGAACGAGGCGTGCTCTTCCATTGCGACGCGGTCCAGGCCCTGGCCTACGAAAAGATTGACGTGCGCGAGCTGAACATCGACCTGCTCAGCATCTCCGCCCACAAGATGTACGGTCCCAAGGGCATCGGTGCCTTGTTCGTGCGGCGCGGACGTCCCCGGGTTCGGGTTCAGTCCTTGATTGACGGCGGTGGCCACGAGCGCGGCATGCGCAGCGGCACCCTCGCCACCCACCAGATCGTCGGACTGGGCAAGGCTGCCGAGCTGGCTCGCTTGTCCATCGAGAGCGGCGAAGTCGACAGGATCCGTGCCCTCCGGGATCGGCTCTGGGTCGGTCTTCAGGAAAATCTCGACGAGCTGATTCTCAATGGTTCTTGGGAACACCGCTTGGCGAACAACCTCAACGTGAGCTTTGCCTACGTGGAGGGTGAAGCCATGATGATGGGCATCAAGCAGATCGCGTGCTCATCGGGATCGGCGTGTACCTCCGCCAGCCTGGAGCCCAGCTACGTACTGCGCGCCATGGGTGTGGAAGTGGAGCTGGCCCACACGTCCATCCGGTTCGGCTTCGGTCGGTTCAACACCGAAGCCGAGGTGGACGAAGCGCTGGCACTCATCGTGGAGAAGGTGCGCTTCCTCCGCGAGATGAGCCCGCTGTACGAGATGGTGAAAGAGGGCATCGACCTCAAGAGCATCCAGTGGGAAGCTCACTGATCTCAGTAAAGATTTCTACAAAGTTTCCGGAATACAACAGGAGGGCCCCATGGCCTACAGCCAGAAGGTCATTGACCACTACGAGAACCCCCAGAACGTGGGCAGCCTCGACAAGAACGACCCCAGCGTCGGCACCGGACTCGTGGGCGCTCCTGCCTGCGGCGACGTCATGAAGCTCCAGCTCAAGATCAACGACGACGGCATCATCGAAGATGCCAAGTTCAAGACCTTCGGCTGTGGCTCGGCCATCGCGTCCAGCTCGCTGGTCACCACGATGGTGAAGGGCAAGAGCGTGTTCGAGGCTGAGAAGCTGCAGAACGCCGAGATCGCCCGGGAGCTCGCGCTTCCCCCGGTGAAGATTCACTGTTCGGTGTTGGCCGAGGACGCCATCAAGGCGGCCATTGCCGACTACCGAAAGAAGAAGTCCGCGGCCTCTGAGGCGTAGTCTGGGCATTTGGGGGCTGGTCGCTCCGGCCCCCATGTCCTGCCGGCAGCTTGTGGCCATCGACGTCCAGCCTGAATTGGGTCAGGTCGTTTCACATCAGCCTGCCGGTACCCGCGTTCCTCGATAGTGAGCGTGGGTTCTGGTTTGCAGTGTTGCTGGGCGCCGCTGGTCGGCGCACACCCTTGGTCTCCATCCCGGGGACCGTCCGGTGGGATTCTTCATCGAAGCCCGCTGCTCATGGCGAGCCCCCTGCCCGTCATGCTCTCGGCGCTCGGACGCCTGGCTCCGGCACCTCGCCGAGCCCCATCCGTTGGAGGACTCCGTGGCCATCACCATCAGTTCGCTCGCCGCAGAGCGGGTTCGCAAGCTCAAAAAGCGCCGCCAGACCCCCGACGCCGTGCTGCGTGTGGGTGTGCGCGGCGGCGGATGCTCGGGCCTGACCTACTGGATGGATCTGGTCGATCAGGTCGAGCCCAAAGACAAGGTGTTCACCTTCGATGATGAAGAGGTCACCGTGGCTGTCGACCGGAAGAGCTACCTCTTCGTCAACGGCTCCGAGCTGGACTTCGAGAAGACCATGGTGAAGACCGGCTTCGTCTTCCGGAACCCGCTGTCCAACCGCTCGTGCTCCTGCGGCGACTCCTTCACGCTTTAGATGCCGCCTGCCGCGACCGCGCGGCTGGCCCGGATGGATGACGCCCATGAAGTGCTGGAACTGCAACGAGGCGGTGCAAGGCCCCGTCTGCGCAGGCTGTTCCGTGATCCAGAAGCTGCGCCCCACCTTCGATCACTTTGCCCTGCTCGGTCTGCCGCGAACGTGGAAAGTGGACAAGCGAGACATCGAGCGCGCGTGGCGGCGGGTGCAGAAGAAGGTCCACCCCGACCGCTACGTCAGTGCCGACGCGGCTCAGCGCCAGCTCGCCCTTCAGTGGACCGCGTCGCTCAACGAAGCCCGACGGGTGCTGAAGACCCCCCGAACCCGGGCGCTCTATCTGGCCACGGGTCAACCCGAGCTGCCCGAGAGTGCCGGCGGGTTGGTCGATCCGGACTTCCTCGACCAGATGTTTGAGCTCCAGCTCGCCGCGAGCGAAGAGCCCGAGCGGGTCCAGTCCGAAGCGGATGCGTTTGCAGCGGACATTGATGCCCAGCTGGACGGCATCTTCGAGGCGTGGCAGCGCGGGGAAGGCTCCCTCGAAGGGGTGGCGCCGCTCATCGCACGCATGAAGTACATCGACAACGCACGGGCTCTGGTGGCCTGAGGCTCTGGCCTCGGTTGCCGACAACGGCCCAGCGACCCTCCCGTTCATCGGGACCTTCCCGGCTCGGACCAACTGAGCTGCGGAAACCAGCAAAGACTTTGACGGCCGCGGCACCTGCCCGCCGGCATCTGGAGCAGGAATGCCCAACATCGGTATCGATCTCGGGACCACCCACTCGCTAGTTGCCGTGGTCCTTGGCGACAAGGCCCGCTGCTTGCTCGACGACGACGATCGGGCGCTCGTGCCGTCTGCGGTCCACTACGGTCCGGACGGGGTGCCGCGATCCGTCGGCTACCCGGCACTGGCCACACCGCCCGACGCTGAGGGCATCACCTTCACCAGCTTCAAGCGGTTCATGGGCCGGGGTGCCGACGATGTGCGGGAAGAAGCCGCCCGCTTCCGCTACCCAATGGTCGAAGACTCCGAAGGCATGGTGCGGTTCAAGGTGGGCCCCCGCCAGGTCACCCCGGTCGAGCTGTCCAACTTCGTGCTGCGGTTGCTGCATGCCCGCGCTGAAGAGTGCCTGTTCTCCCGGCCCGGCGGTGCGGTGATCACCGTGCCTGCCTACTTCGACGACGCCCAGCGCCAGGCCACCCGGGACGCCGCCAAGGTCGCGGGCATCGAGGTGCTCCGGCTGCTCAATGAGCCCACGGCAGCGGCGCTCGCGTACGGCCTTCACCGCGCCCACACCGGCCAGCGCGTCGCCGTCTATGACTTCGGCGGCGGCACCTTCGACATCTCGATTCTCGAGCTGGACGACGGTGTGTTTCAAGTCCTGGCCACCGCCGGCGACACCCACCTCGGTGGCGACGACTTTGACCAAGCCCTCGCGGGGGTGCTGCTTCAGCAGGCCGGCGTGACGGATGCCGACGGCGCCACTTTCCGCACCGCTGTGCGGGCTGCCGAGGCCGCCAAGCGTGCGTTGACCGACGCCGACGCCACCACCATCGAGGTCACCTTGGCCGGGACCGCGGTGGAAGCGGGCCTCGACCGGCAGACCTTCGAGCGCTTGATCCTCCCGCTCGTCGAGAAGACCGGCGAAGCTTGCCGCAAGGCCCTCGCGGACGCCGAGCTGGACCCGTCCGAGATCGACGAGGTGGTGCTGGTGGGTGGATCGACCCGGGTGCCGCTGGTGCGGCGCTATGTCGAGTCCCTCTTTGGCCGTCCGCCCCACTGCGAGCTCGATGCGGATCAAGTGGTCGCCATCGGTGCCGCCATCCAAGCCGACATCCTCAGCGGTCGGTCCAACATTGCCGAAGACATGCTGCTGGTGGACGTTGTCCCGTTGAGCTTGGGCCTCGAGATGATGGGCGGCACCACCGAGCGCCTCATCCCACGCACCTCATCGATCCCGGCGACCGCCAGCCAGACCTTCACCACCCACGTCGACGACCAGACCCATGTGGAGCTGCACGTGGTGCAGGGAGAGCGGGAGCTGGCGGGCCACAACCGCTCGCTCGGGCGGTTCAAGCTGCGCATCCCCGACATGCCGGCGGGCATTCCCCGGGTGCGGGTTGACTTCATGGTGGATGCGGACGGGCTCCTCAAGGTGTCCGCCACCGAAGAACACACCGGCGAGCGGGCCGAGATCGAGGTGCGCCCCACCTACGGCTTGCCCGACGAAGAGATCGAGCAGATGCTCGAAGACGCCATCGACCACGCTGAAGAGGACATCGAAGATCGGCTGTTGATCGACGCCCGCATCGAAGGGGAGCAAATCCTCCACGCGCTGCAGAAGGCGCTCAACGTCGACAGTGC
The DNA here is from genome assembly GCA_942491145.1 of Myxococcota bacterium. Taxonomy (GTDB): domain Bacteria; phylum Myxococcota_A; class UBA796; order UBA796; family UBA2385; genus CAXQUZ01. The sequence goes on from CALOBC010000040.1 coordinate 478,446, forward strand.
GCTGCTCGAAGCCGACGAAGGCCACTCCTTCGTCGCTGCGGTCCTTCGCTTGGAAGAGGCCCTCCAGGGTGCCGACCGGCGCGCCATTCTCGATGCCGGTGAGGCCGTCGACAAGATGACCGCCCCCTTCGCCCAGCGCCGCATCGAGCGGGACCTCGCCCAAGCCATCCAAGGTCGCATGACCGACGACGTGGCGGGCAAGCTCGGCATGGGCGAGCCCTCCTGATCCGACGGGTCGGTGCCGCTTTGGCATGATGCACCGGTGACCGACTCCCGCTCCCGCTGGTTGCTGGCCCTCCTGTTGGCCGGCGTCACCTGTTTGGCCCTCGCTTGGCGGTGGCCACTCGCGCGGGTGGTGAACCTCGGCAGCGACGGGATGGGTCAGTGGAGCGCTGCGCTGGCGGTGCTTCACGGGGGTGTCCCGACCCCGCCGAACCCCGAAGGTGGCCACAGCCTCTGGATCTTCGGCCTGCCGCCCGTCCTCCTTGGGCGCTCGCTGCTCGGCGTCGCCCAGGTCCGGGTTGTGATGGCCGCCCTGGTGGCCCCGCTGGGTGCAGCGTCCGCTTGGTGGTTGGGCGCGCCGGGTCCGGGACGGTGGGCCGCAGCACTGCTCACCGGCGTCTGGCTGGCCGTCGATCCTGGCCTGCTGGACACCCTTCAAGTGGCCTTCCGCGGCTATGGCGCCCCCGAGCTTGTCGCCGTGGCCGGGCTGGGCCTTGCCGCCGCGAGAGCCGGCTGGCGCATCGGCCCGGCGGTCTTTCTGGTGGCCCTGCTCGCGGCCGCGGGCCAACACCCGATGGCCGGAGGTGTGCTCATCGCAGGGACTCTCGCGGTCTGGGGACTGCGCGCTTCGGTGGGCCCCCGGGCGCTCGGTGGGGCCCTGGCGCTGATGGGCCTGCTGGCGTTGGGCCGGGTGGGCTGGCTGTGGCGGCTGGGCCAGTGCGGCGCCGGCTGGGTGGCATGTCTGGGCCGCGTGGCGAGTGGCAGCAGCGAGGCCGCCCCGACGTCGATGGACTTTGTGGTCCGGGCGCTGCACGACCGCTGGTTGGTGGATGCGGCGGCCTTGGGCTGGGCCCCCGCTGGGATCGTGCTCATCGCCGTCATTCTGCTGCTGGTTCGCCCAGGAAAGCATGGCCATGCAGTGCTGCTGTGGGCCGCCCTGGCCACCGCCGGGATCATCGCCCTGGGGCTGGGTGTGCACTCCCTTCGGCCCTACCACCTGCGCATTGTGGCCGCGCCCATCGCGGTTGTGGTCGGCCTCGGCCTGTCCCGTGTCTGGCCGCTGGCCCTGGTCGTGGCTGCACTCAGCCTGGGGGCCGTGCCGCGATCCGTGGTGGCCCCCAGGGACGGCTCACCGGCGCATGTGGATGCCTTGGCCGTCGCGCTCCGCCCCGATGGGGGACCTGTGCGCATCGACGCGGTCTGGTACGGAGATCCGGTCGGGGTGGAGCCGGCCCCTGTTGCCGTGTCCATGGTCCTTCAGGGCATGAGCGCCGACCGGCTCCAGGCCCGCGCCGACGTCCCTGTGGTGTTGTTGGTCAACACCGACGAGGGCCGACCGCGAGCGGACCGAAGCCCGCTGGCGGTCTGGGACACTGGCTATGCCCTGCAGTTCGACCGCCTCCCCGACGCGGTGGCGTGGGTGGACGGCCAAGTCCCGCGCCCGGTGGTGGAGGGGGGCGCCTTCGACTGGGTCAAGGCGCTGCACCCCGACGATCCCGGCCAGGATGCAGTCTCCTGGACCCGGTGACCCTGCTGACCCGCAGCGGGGCTACTCCCGGCGACGGGCGATGCCGAGAAGGCCCAGCAGCATCGGAATGACGCCGGTTGCGGTGGCCGCCACGCTGCATCCGGTGGCCACCATCTGGCCGGGCTTGGCGGGCGCCTCGGCCGCGGCCTGGGGCGCCGGGCTGGCGTGGATCTCTTCGCTCGTCGTGGCGCCACCGGCGTCGGCCTGGACGGGGTCGCTGTCCTCGCCATCACAGTTCTGGTCCGTGCCGTCTCCAGCAATCTCGGTCGCGAGGGGGTGGATGGCGGCGTTGTTGTCGTCGCAGTCCGTGCCGCCATACCCGAGGGCCTCGGCGCCGTCCTGGTCGCGGTCAAAGTCGCTGCCGCCGGTGCAGTTCTGGTCCACGCCGTCGTACCAGTCCTCCCGTGCGTCGGGGTTCACCGATGCGTCCTCGTCATCGCAGTCCAGGGTGGACACCCAGCCGTCGTTGTCCCGGTCGGGCGCGTCCTGCCCGTCGCAGTCCTGGTCCCGCTTGTCGACGGCCTCTTCCTCGGCGCCCGGAAACACGGTGTTGTCGGTGTCGTCGCAGTCGGTCCCACCGAACTCTGCTGCGTCGAAGCCGTCACCGTCCTGGTCGTAGTCGGACTGGCGGTCGCAGTCTTGGTCGATGCCGTCGTACAAGCGCTCGTCCGCCGCTTCATTGACCGCAGGGTTGCTGTCGTCGCAGTCCCGTCCGTCCACAAAGCCGTCACCATCGGCATCCGGGCGGGCCCACGCCTGGAGACCGCCGTACATGCCCGCGTCTGCTGCCGTGCCATCGAGGTCCAGCCCCGGGACGGTGTCCAGCGCGGGAGATCCGGACAGCAGCGCAAAGTCGCCGGCCATGGCCCCGCGGATCATGGGGTTCTGGAGGCTGCCGTTGATCTGGTAGTCGACGTCCCCATAGACCGCGGGCGTGGCCATGATGCCCCACAGGAAGCTGTCTTCCATGGTCACCGTGCCCGAGCCGGAGTTCGCGATGGCATGGCCGTCGATGAAGGTGAAGATCGACCCGCCCACCGCCACATCGCCGGCACCCACCGCGATGCCACCGCCTGCCGTTGCGGTGTTCTCGTGGAAGTTGGCGAAGAGCACGGTGGTGGCCCCACCCTCGACCTGCATCACCCCGCCGCTGCCGTCCGCGACATTGCGCCGGAACAGGGTGTTCTCGAACCGGTTGATGCCGCCTCGGATGTGTACTGCGCCACCGAGCATCGCCTCACCACCGTCGAAGATGCCGCGGGTGATGACCACCGTGCCGTCGTCGATGGCCATGTTGCCGCCCCAGGTGGCGACATTGTCCTGCAGCTCCACGTCCCGAGCGGCCAGGACCCCATCGGCGACGTAGATGCCCGCGCCCCGAGCGGCCGTGCTGTCCGTCACCTCAAGGGTGTTGAACACGGCGTTTCCACCGCTGACTGCGATGCCCGCACCGCCTTCAGTGGCCTGTGCGCCCCGGACGATGACGTCGGATGCGGTGAGGGTGCCGCCGTCCACGTGGATGCCGGCGCCGGTGGTGGCGGTGCAGTTGTGGAAGCCGGCGCCAGTCAGCCCGACGGTGCCACCGGTGGCGATGTAGAGCCCGCCGTTGTCCGAGGCCCAGCGGTCCACCCGCAGGTTGTTGGCGTGCAGCGTGCCGCCGGACTGCACCACCAGCGCGGAACCAGCGACCATGCCGTCTGTGCCTTCAGCCCCGACCGAGTCGAGCTGCAAGCTCCCCGCCTGGACCCACACCGCAGTGCTGGCGCCCGTGAAGGCCACGTCGGACACCCGCACGTCCGCGCTCGGGTGGTTGATCGTCAGCGTCGTGAGCGTGGTCTGCGCCGCCGACTCGCCACGGACGATGAGGGGCCGGTCCGTGGTGACCGTGAGCGGCCCCCAGCTGCCGTGGCCCAGCACGATCTCCAGTGGGTCCCCCGCTGGCTCTCCGGCCAGCGCGTCGGCCAGCGACGTGTAGTCCCCAGAGCCGTCCGCCCGGACCTGTACGGTCTCCGCGAACGCGAGGTTGGGGGCGAGCGCGCCGATGAGGGTCAACAGGGAAAGATGCTTGGCCATGGAATTCTCCAGCGGTGGCCCTGGGGGCCGGTCGAAGGGCAGCGCGGGTCACGCACGGCTGCACCGTGGCTGCACGCATGGCGGCCACCGCTGGGAACGGCCTGACGCGGCCGGAGCATGAGGTCCGGCGCTGCGTGCCCCGCCGGGGGAGGCCAGCCCCGGTGCGTTGGGGGGTGGTCCTCGATCGTGGGTGGTCTTTCGAGAACATCCTAATCATCAATATCGTCGACGTTGTCTGACCCGTTGAGGCCAGGTCCCTGGCGCCCTCACCGTTCCCTCACGAGTGCGGCGCTATGCTCGGGGGGTGTCGGACACTTCTTCCTCCGAGCCAGCCGCTGCGTGCCCCGACATGGTGGGGGCTTACCGCGTCGTGCGTCCGGTCGCGCGCGGGGGAATGGCGGCGGTCTACGAGGTCGAGGATCCCCAGACCGGGCGGCGTCTCGCCCTCAAGCTGCTCCAAGCCCGGGGGCGCTCAGGCCGGCGCTTCGACCGAGAGTACCGGGCGCTGACCAGCCTGGATCACCCCAACATCGTGCGGGTCTACCGGTACGGCCACGACGTGGATGGCCGCCCCTTCGTGACCCTGGAGCTGCTCGACGGCTTGCCAGCCCAGGTGCATGCGAAGAAGAGCGGCCGACCTGGAGATCCCGATCGCAGCCGAGAGGCGTGCCGCGTGGCCCGAGAAGTGGCCGTGGCCCTCGACTACCTGCACTCCCGTGGGATCGTGCACCGCGACCTCAAGTCGTCGAACGTGCTGGTCCTCCGGGATGGTCGGGTCAAGCTGCTCGACTTTGGCACCGCCCTGCTGGCCGAAGAAGCGGAGCCGATCACCCGCCATGGCGAGTTTGTGGGCACCTTCGCCTACGCCGCCCCCGAGCAGATCCGAGGCGAGACGGTGGACGCCCGTGCCGATCTGTACGCCTTGGGTGTGCTGCTCTACCGGCTGCTGACCGGGCGCCGACCGTTTGAGGCGGACTCACCCCAGGGACTGTCGCGCCTGCACTTGGAGGTCGACCCGCGCCACCCGTCGGAGCTGGTGCCCGGTCTCGACCCCCGGCTGTGCGACCTCGTGCTGGAGCTGCTGGCGAAGAAGCCGTCGGAGCGACCGATCTCGGCGGTTCAGGTCGCCGAGCGACTCGCCCACTTCGTCGGGGCCGGACAGGGACCCCGGGAGCGCCCGGAGCCCGCGTTGGTCGGGCGGGTTGCCCAGGTGACCGCGCTGGACGAGATCTGCAGCGGCTGCGCGGGGACGGCGCCCGTGGTGTTGCTTCAGGGACCGGTGGGATGTGGTGCGGGCCACTTCTTGGCCTTGGAGGTGCGCCGCCGACGCGCATCGGGATGGGCCGCTTGGGTCGATGACCACCAGCATGGCACTGCGCTCGGGGCGCTGAGCGGGCTGATCCGGGCCATGGTCCGCGCCGGGGGAAGCCGCACCCAAGACCTGGGCCGGCGCCTGCTGCCTCAGCTCGCCAAGCCCGCCGCGGCCCTCCAAGATCGCGAACGGGAGGCCCTTGTCGGCGGAATGCTCAGCCTGGTTCGGGAGCACTGTGCCACCGGACAGGCGCTCATGTTGGGCATCCGTCGCGCCGAGCTGCTGCCACCCCTGGCGACCGCCACCCTCGCTCGCTTGCGGGAGGTCGCCTGTGCCGAGTGTTGGTCGCTGGTGCTGGTGATGACGAGTGCCGATGCGGCCGCCGACGCCCAACTGAGGGCCTTGGTGGGACCGGTCCAGGTCCTCGAACTTCCCCCACTGGACATCAGTGACACCACCGCACTGGTGGGCGACATCCTGGGCCACCGACTCCCCCCGCCGGGGCTGTGCAACCGGGTGCAGCGGGCCACCGGGGGACGGCCGGGATTTGTCCTGGAGTATGTCCACACGCTGCTGCAAGAGGGCCTCCTCGAAGTCCGCACCAGCGAGGAGGGCCGGCAGTACTGGAGCGACTTGTCTGGCGGACAGGTCCCGGTGCCTCGGCGCCTCGTCCACACCATCCGGGCGCTGGTCGACTCCCGCGATCGGGACGAGCGACGCGTCCTGGATGCATTGGCGGTGGCTGGCCTCCCGCTGTCGCCGGATGAGCTGGCGGGGGTGCTGGAGCTGGAGCCTCCGGTCGTGGACGATGCGCTGGTGCGGCTGGCGCGGGCGGGCCTCACGTGCGGGACGGCCGATGGACGGCACGACTTTGTGGTGGGCCTGTTTGCCGTGCGGGTGATGGGTCAGGTCCGGAACCTCCGCCGAAAGGTGCTCACTGAGCGCCTCGCCACCGCGATGGTGGATGCGCCGCCCAGCATTGGCCTGTGTCGGCTGCGGCTGCGTGCCGGGGACGTGGTGGGTGCCGCCCGCTGCGTGCTGGCTTGTGATCCCGGGGGTCGCGGGGAGCCCTTGGAGGACGGGCTCCCGTCGCTGCTGGCCCGTGTGCATGCGGCGGTCCGAAGCGCCGAAGATGTCCTGTTGGTGATGAACACCGGCTTGCTCCATCTGCGCGCGGCCTCCGCCAATGACCCCACCGCCGTGCGCCTGGACCGCGTGGTGGCCCACTTGCACCGCTGCCTTGAGGGCGCCCAGCTCGACGGCACGACGCGGGCGACGCTGCGTGCGCGGCTGGAGTTCGCCCAAGCGGTCCTTGGCCGACGCCGGGGACAGGCCCATGTGGTGGCACCGCTGCTCGCGCGTGCCGAGACCCGGGCCCGTGCGCTGGGTGATGATGCCTTGCTGTTGGACGTCTTGTCCGAGTCTGCACTGGTGGCCGATGCCGCAGGGCAGGGGGCGGTCGCCGAGGTGTGTTGGTCTGAAGTGGACGGCTTGGCGGGCCGCCTCGGACGCACCGGCCTGCGGGACGATGCAATGCTCGGGCGGGGTCGGCTGCGGCTGGCGCGGGGGGCGCTGGGCTCCGCCGAAGAGGTGCTGGAGGGCCTTCCCGACAGCCCGGCGTTGGCACTGCTCCGTGGCAACATCCTGCGCCTCCGTGGCCGCTTTGGTGGGGCCCTCGACACCCTTGATGCGGCCCTCACGACACTCCGGGCGGCTGGGCGCCAAGCGAGTCTTGCCCACATCCACGGCCTCGCGGCGTCGACGTGCTTGGATCTGCACTGGCTGGGTGATGTGCGGGATCGGCTACAACGGATGGAGGCCCTGCGACCCACCCGGGTCCAGCCGGAGCTGCGGCTGCTTGTCGCGGGGCTTCGTGGACGGCTGCTGCTCGCGAGCGGTGTGCCCCAGCTGGCCCGCGAGGCGCTGGAAGATGTGGTGGACGAGGCCGACGCATCGGGGTTGGTGGTGCTCGGGGCCCGGGCTCGGGCATGGCTCGCGGTGGCGTGTGTGCGGACGGGCTCGGCGCAAAAGGGGGAGAGCCATGGGCACTCCGCATTGGGCGCGTTGAGTGGGGTCCACCGCCACCTGGACTTGATGGAGTGCGCGCTGGTGCTCGCCGAAGCATGGGCCGAGCTGCGAGATCCGGCAGAGGTTCACCCCGAGCTCGCCAGTTGGTTGGTGCAGAGCGACGTGACGCCCATGCGGCTTCGGTTTGCGCTGGCCCAAGTCCGCCACGCCAGAGCCCAGTCGGACCACCCGCGTGGCGACACGATCCTGGAGGAGGCCCGTGCGCTGGTGGTCACGCTTCAGGCGCGAAACCCCGCCCGCATGCAACCGGCCCTGCGCCTGCATCCTTGGATGCAGAGCTTGGAGAAGCTCCAGCGTTGATGCGCGGGCGGTGCTCTGCAGGCATTGCCTCGGGCGCACAACTGTCGGCCCGGCATCCGCGGACGCGCCGCCACCTTGACTTGTTTCTGGCAAACATTGAGATGTGCTGGAGCAGCTTTGCAGGTTGATTGACGGGGCTTGCTGCGCGGCTCCGCAGTGCGCGAGAATGCTTCAGGGAAGGGTGTTGTGGTGGTGTGTAGTGTTTTGTCTTGTCTGCTTGCCAAACGCTGGACTGTCGAAATCTACGACGCTGCGGCAACCTTAGGCGGGCTCGACCGATCGGTGGCCACGGCCCCGTGAAGCCACGGCGTCTGGCTCGGCACTTCCATTGGGAGGGGCTCTGACTGGGAACCGGCGGTGTTGGGCTCGCGCAGGTGCCAGGTTTGAGCGGCAATACCCTTGAATTCACCGCCCGTGATCGGGGGGGAGAGCGGCCGATGTGGGCTGACAGTCTGGGTCGACGTGGACTGTGTGCCGTTGCAACGGGATGCTTGGGAACGCCGTGTTTTAGGCCATTCCGAGGCTTCGGCGCCGGTGGCGTTTTGCGGCGGCTTGGGCGCCGGTCGGGGGGCGCCCACACGTTGAATTTTGTTGTCTGGGTCGTGCTGGACATGGGGGCTCGGCGTGCCCCGATGCGTCGATGGGGGCTCCGGTTCGCCCAAGGATTGTCAATCTGGTCGGCTTTGGGTTGACTCTTCGGGCGACTGGTTTAGCCGATGGGCCCTGTGGTGTTGGAGTGTTGCCGAGTCGGCGTGACGGTTGCATGGCATGGTGTCCTGGATGGAATCATCGGCGGTGTTCGTCCCCTCTCTCAGCAATGATGCAGAACCGATCCGGCTTGGACGCCAAGGTAGTTCGAATGTGTCAAACTGGGCGTAGGAACGGCCTGACGGTCGCCGCCCCCGCTCGACCCTCGCCATGTGCTGAGTTTCAGTCGATGGGGTTGATGATGGGCACGGTGGCTTCGCACAGTGCGCTCTGGATGATGTCGGGTCACATCCAACGGCTCGACCGAGCCAGACTTGCTGGGTGTGGCGTCGAGTCGCTTCACTTGGCCACGACCCTGCCCCCACCGTCCGCCCACGTCGTCGCTTGACCTGCTCCGCACAGACTTCCTGATCCCCCCCCGCACTCATAGAGAGGCGCGCATGCCCCCCAAAGCCAAATCCTATCCCGAGCTTGAGAAGCGCAAGCATCTGCTCGGCACCCTACCTGATCACGAAGTCGCAGCCCAGGCGGGCACCAGCCCCGCCATCGTGGGACGCTACCGGCGCAGCCTGGGCATCAGCCCCTACGATGGCTACAAGTTCGGTCGGCGGGGTGGTGATGAGGCGGCGGCTCCGGCGGCAGCGTCGGCGGATGCGGCACCCGCGCCCGAGAAGAAGACGCGGCGCCGGCGGTCCAAGATCGATCCCTTTGTGCATCTGTTCGGGACCACCCCCGATGCCGAGATCGCCAAGCTGGCGGGCGTGACCACTGAAGCGGTGCGGATGTACCGTCGCCGTCGTGGTGTTGCGCCGGCCTCTCGGTCCACGGCCGCTGCGCCTGCCGCGGCTCCGGCTACTGCTGCTGCGCCCGCTGCTGTTGCTGCGCCCGCCGCTGCCCCGAAGCGCCAGAAGGGTCGCCGTCGCAGCCGTCTCGACCCGCACTACCACCTGTTGGGTGTGCGGCCGGACGCCGAAGTGGCCGCCCTCGCTGGTGTGACGCCAGAGAACGTGCGAGCCTTTCGCAAGCGCCACAGCATCCCGCGCCACAGCCGCAAGGCCGCGCCGGTTGCCGCAGTGGTCGCCCCGGCAGTAGCTGCTCCGGTGGCTGCTGCTCCGGCTGCCGCCCCCGTCGTCGCCCCGGTCGCCAAGTCCCTCGCTGCGCCCAAGGCGGCTCCCGCGATCGCTGTGGGCAGCGTGGCCTGGGCCATTCGGCTCGCCGGCAACGATGAAGTGTTTGTGGTCACGGCGGATGATGTTGCGTCGGCTGCCCGGCGTGCCATTGGCTCCCTCGCTGCCCAGTCCGTCGGTGGCACCATCGCTCGGATTGAGCGGCTGGGTCGCGCCCTCGCCTGAAGCTGCCGGGGTGTGACCGCCGGCCGGGGATCCTGGGACTCCGTCGGCCGGTCCGCTGCGCCCCCAAGCGCCTGAACCGCCGTCTCTGTTGACTCAACAGAGACGGCGTCTTGCGTTGGGGTCGACCTGCGTCCGGCCCGGCCTGGGGGTGCCGGACGTGACCCCAGGTCAGGCCCACGTGTGTGCTGCGCAGCGGTGGCGGCCGACTGCAAGCGGCCCGGTTAGCCGGCGGCCATGACCACTCGCATCGCTGACCATCTTCCTGCAGACGGCCTCGCTGCCGCCCGCTCCGTGCTCACCCCGATTGCCGCAAACATGCGCGGATCCAGTATTCTCAAGATTGCTGGTGAAGTCGCTGTGCTCCAGCAGCAAGGCCATGCGGTCGCCAACTTCACCGTCGGCGACTTCAAGCCAGCGCAGTTTCGGATTCCGGCTGCCCTGTCCCAGCACATTGTGGATGCGGTCGGTGCCGGTGAGACGAACTACCCCCCCGCGGATGGGCTGCCCGAGCTCAAGCAGGCCATCTCCGATCTTGTGAAGCGGGAGTGGGGCCTCGACTATGGCCCCGAGTGTGTCTGCGTTGGCTCCGGCGCCCGCCCGCCCATCTACGCGGCCTGGCGGCTGTTGGTGCAGGAAGGAGATCGCACGGTAAGCTTTTTGCCGATGTGGAATGTTGGGTATTACGCCCACCTGACCGGTTCTGACCATGTGTTTGTGCAGACTTCGCCGGAACACGACTTCTTCCCGACGGTGGACCAGTTCCGCGAGGCGATTCGCGGGGCCAGCATGGTCATCATCAACTCGCCGCTGAACCCCACGGGCACGATGATCGACCCCGAAGTGCTCCGGGGCATCGCGCAAGCGTTGGTGGACGAGAACCGCGACCGTGAGCGTCCCTGCATCCTGGTCTACGATCAGGTCTATTGGATGCTCACCCTGTCGGAGCGGCGCCACGCCAACCCGGTGGCATTGGTTCCCGAGTGCGCCCCCTACGTCATCCATGTCGATGCGGTCAGCAAGTGGGCCGCGGGCACGGGCCTGCGTGTGGGTTGGGCCATCCTGCCGCCGTATCTGCAACGTCCCATGAAGGCGCTCATCGGCCACATGGGTGCGTGGGCTCCCCGTCCCGTGCAAAAGGCGGTGGCGGAGTGGCTGGGGGATGCCGAAGGGCTGGACCGCTGGCGGACCGAGCTGGTGTCCCAGATCGCGGCCCGCTTGGACCGTCTCAGCGAGGGCATCACCGCGCTGGCTGCCCGTGGGTTGCCGCTGCGCTGCATTTCGCCTCAGGGTGGCATCTACCTCAGCTTCCATGTCGACCTGATCGGCAAGGGCTTCACCACCAACGAAGACATCCGGCGCTTCCTGCTCGAAGAAGCCGGCGTCGCGGTTGTGCCGTTCCAAGCGTTCGACATGCCCGAAGAGACGGGCTGGTTCCGCATGAGCGTGGGCGCGGTGGGGCTCGATGACATCGACGCTGCACTCACCCGGTTGGAAGGGGCATTCAGCCGCCGCTGACGGTGGCTTGACACTCCCCTGCTTGGGTTATCCGCGCCCCACAGGTCTCGGCCTCTGCGTGTGTTCGCAGGGCTGGGCCGCCGCGAGGTCCGCGGCATCGAGCAACTTGCCCGCTTCCCTGCCGCTTCGGTTGGGGGGCGTTCCCAGACCAGGATGCGTGATGGACAGCTTGTCGAGCGGCTCTGAGTTTCCCGATGATGGGGCCTTTCGCCGCGAAGTGGGCGATGTGCTCGCTGCGTTGTTGGACGAAGTGGACGAGATCGAAGCGGACATCGACGCGCGGCTGTCACCGGGCAACCTCAACGTGGTCTTTGAGGACGACGACAGCACGTTCGTGTTGTCGCAACAGACCCCGACCCACGAGCTCTGGCTGAGCGCGAACTTGCGGGCATGGCACTTTCGGCGGGTTGATGGCGTGTGGCGGGAACGGGACACGGACGAGCCGATGCTGGAGCTGCTGTCGGCCCTGTTCAGCGAAAAGACGGGTCTGCGCGTGGGCTTCTCGGCGGGCTGAGCCGTGCGTGCTGGGCACTGCACCCCACCCTCTTGGAGCTCCGGTGCAGCGGGCGCGCTCAAGAGTCCCCCACAACTGGATAGAGCCGCTGGATGCCGCCGGTCCCCCCGCCAATCCCTTCGCACTACGCCGATCCTGTCTGGATCGGTGACGGTGCGACTGGGGTGGTCTGGCGAGTGCGGGACGTCGCCCGAGATGAGCTGCTTGCCCTCAAGGTGGTGCGGCCAAACCTCGCGGTGCATGCCCGCTTTCGGGCCCGCTTTGCCCGAGAGGTCTCGCTCGCTGCCGCGGTGATGCACCCCAACCTCGTGGCGGTGCGGGACCACGGGCGGCTGGAGGACGGCCGGCCCTACGTGGCGATGGACTACGCCGATCAGGGCAGCCTGGCCGACTTGCTGGAGCGGGGCGTGTCGGTTGCTGAGGCCATGCCGTTGCTGCAGCAAGTCCTCGCCGCGCTCGCCCGGCTGCACGCCATCGGCCTGGTCCACCAGGACTTGAAGCCCGAGAACATCCTGCTGGTGAGCACTCCGGACGGTGGGCGACGCGCGTGGGTGACCGACCTGGGGGTGGCGGGGGCGCGGACGGAGCTGGCCCTGACGAAGCGGGGAATCGCCGGCACCCGAGAGTGGATGGCCCCCGAACAGCTGGAGGGGCGCCCCCAAGAGCTCGGTCCCTGGACCGATCTGTATGCGTTCGGACTTGTGCTCAACCAGATCTTGGACGGCATGCCGCTGCCGCTGCGGGTGGACGGTGGTCGGCTGGTGCGCCCCCGGCCTCGGATGCCCGCCAGTGTCCCGGCCGCTCTGGCGACGCTGGTGCGCCAGTTGGTGGACCTGCGGCCGTATCAACGGTTCGATCGGGCTGCCGATGTTGCCCGAGTGCTCGACCATGCGGGCGACGGCGAGGTCGATGGGGGTGCCATCACCCAGATCCGGGCACGCGCGCTGGGGGGCAGCAGCACCACCTTCCCGATGCCACTGCTCGCCGAGGCTCGGGAACCGGTGACCATTCCGCGGCGTGTGGGGCCCCCTTCAGCAGAAGTGCCCACGTGGAACCGGGAGCCGCCCGGCCCCCTGCCCAGCGCGCCCTTGCCCGAGCCGCCGTGGGCGCGACCCGGCCACCACCCTCGCCTCGTCGCCCTGCGCGATCCCCCCAACGTGGGTCGAGAAGCCATCCGCGGCCAGATCTGGACGGCGGCCCAGGAAGTGGTCTCCGAGGGCCAAGCTCGGGTGGTGCTGTTGGTGGGCGACGCCGCCTGCGGCAAGTTTGCGCTGGCCCGATCGGTCGCCCAGACCCTCGATGAGGGCGGCTGGATGGAGAGCTTCTCTCTTCGCTATGGCAGCCCAGAGGGCGCCGACGATGGCTACCGGGGCGCCGTGCTCGAGATCCTGGCGCCGTGGAATGACACCCGTGTGGAAGCCGAGCGCCGGATCGGGGCGTGGCTGGCCCGGGACCAACAGACCCTCGAGGTCGCGGTGTCGGCGGAGGCCCGCGCGCTCACCCGCTGGTGTGGGTACGTCCTTCCCGAAGATCCGCCAGCCAACGCCGCTCTCGGGCTCGCATGCCTGTATCGCCACCTCGACGCCCGCTCCTGGCGCGGGGGCGCAATGCTGGTGCTGGAGGATGCCCACAACTCCCGCCAGCCCGGGGATGGGCTGGCCATCTGCCGGGCGCTGCTGTCCCGGACCGTGGGCGAGCGGCCGGTGTTGGCCGTGGCCACGCTGGATGCCGGTGCCATCGCGAGCTCCCCCAAGCTGGAAGCCGAGGTCGCCTCACTCAAGGCCATGGGTGCCCAGATCGTTGACGTGCCCCGCTTGTTGGGGCCCGATCTGCACCGCTTCCTCCACCACGGCTTGCTCCTCCAGTCGGAGCTGGCGCAAGGGCTCCTCGACCGATGTGGGGGCAGTCCGGTCTTTGCCACCTTGCTGGTGCGAGACTGGGGCGCCCGGGGCCTGCTGCGGTGGACCGATGGCGGCCGACTGGCCCTCAACTCGTCCGCCCCCCTTGATGTGCTGGTGCCGGCGCGGCTCGAAGCGCTGTGCGGACGGCGCTTGGACGGTGCGCTCGCTGCACTGGAGACCCCGGCCCGCTGCGCGGAGACCCTGGCGGCGGTGGCGCTGGGTGGGGGCAACCCGCCGGCTGTGGTCGCCCGCGAGCTCGATCTGGAAGCGCTGGACGGGCTGTTTGCGTCGGGCTTGGTCCGCCAGCGGGGCTTCCGCTTGGTGTTTGAGCACCCCGCCGTCTTCGCCGAAGCGCTGCGGCGCGCCGAGGTCCAGGCCGATCGGTCCGACGTGCATCGCAAGCTCGCCGATGCCTGGGAAAAACTGGGTCAGAACACTGGTGCAGACGTCGATCTCGCCCATGGTGAGCATCGGCTGCGGGCCGGCGAGTGTGCCCGGGCCGTGCCGCCCTTGCTGCGGGCATCCCGCTCGGCGCTGCTGGAGGGCCGGCCCACCATCGCGCGCACCGCTGCGGCCTTGGCCCTCGATGCAGCGACCACGGCGGACCTCGCGATGGCCCGGGTGGAAGCCCGCCAACGGCTCGCTGAAGCGCTGCTGGAGCTGGATCTGCCCGAGGAGGCGGCCACGCTGCTGAGTCCGGACCGAGAAGCGCTGACGATGGACCGCCGCAGCCGCGCACGGGATGCGGTGCTCCGCTCCCGAGCGGCGATCGCGCTGGGCGACAGTGTGCTGGGGTCTCAGCTCCTCGCGGAGGCCGCACGGGCCTACGAGGCCACCCGCGACTGGCCTGGGCTTGTCGAGACGGCCCATGGTCAGGCCATCATCTATCGGTTGCAAGGTGACCCGGAGCGCGCCGCGGAGCGCTTTGATCGGATGCAGCGGCTGAACAAGCATGTCGACACTCGACTGGACCTGTTGGCCCACGCCGGGCGCATCGAGAGTCGGCTGGCTGCCGGCCGGCTGCGGGGGCTCGAGGCCGACGCCCGGCGCCTGCGGTTTGCCGCCCAAGACACCGGCGACACCCGCAACATCGCCCAAGCCCACTACACCACCGGTGCGGTCTGTCTGCGCCTCCGCCGCCTCGATGCGGCCGAGCGCCACTTCCGCACCGCGCTGGCACTGGCCGCCGTCCAGGGGGACGACCGGCTTGAAGTCTCCTGCGAGAATGCCCTGGGTGAGGTGTTTCGCTACTCGGGGGACAGCGTCGGCGCAAGGCAACGCTACGCCCGGGCGGCGGTGGTCGCCGAGCGCAACGGCTGGATGCTCGTCGCCGCGGTGGCCCGGATCAACCTCGCCTTGCTGGCCCTGGCAACCGAGCGGGAACCCGCGGTGCGAGAGGTCGGGCGCGCGGCGGTGCTGCTGGACGCGCACGATGCCCACTGGGGCTGGTTGTTTGTGGGGGTGCTGCGGGCGCTGTGGTGCGCCGAGGACGGCGACTTCCACGGGTGCAGCGATTGGCTGGATCGGGCCGAGCGCTGCGGACTGGGCCGGGTGTCGTCCCCCGACCTCTGGCAGCCACTGGAGCGCCTCGCCCACCGGGCCGCAACCCAGGGCTGGGGCGAGCTTGCGCGCCGGGTGGACGCGGCCGTGGGCATGGGACCGGCCATCGCCTCACCGGTGGAGGGCCCCGGGGTGGAGGACGCCCCCACGCTCTCGGGGGGCCTTGGTGACGGTGGTGGCTGAACTCTCGGCTGCGCCGTGATAGACCGTGTCGGTCTTCTGCCCGACCCGGCGCGCACGCCAGGGTGACGGGGTGGGAAGGGGTGCCCGTTTTTGGTGGTCACCCCAGCGCATCGGAGGTTCACGTGTCGAAGCCCCTGCCTGTGTTGTCGGCCTTGCGGCTGTCCTTGTTCGCTGTCCTCGTGGGCTGTCCCGAGCCTGTCGCGACCACCGATGGCGCGATGTCGCCGGGTGGTGCGGGGGGTGCCGGCCAGATGGGGGGCTCGCCCTCGTCGGGTGGCCAGCCCGGTGCGATGCCCGGCGGCCAGCAGGGTGGTCAAGCGGGTGGAACGCCCGGAACGACCGCGCCCACGGGCGCGACGGCGGGTGGACAGCTCGCCAATGGCGCTGAGGTTCCCCAAGCGGGCACCTTCGGCTCGATCGTCCCGGATGCCGAGCTTGAGCCCAAGTTTGCTCAGGACGACATCACCGACGGCTGGACGGTGTCGGGGGTCACGAGCTGCACCGACTGCGAAGGCGCCGTGCTGGTGCGGGTGTTGCCGCCGCCGCCGGACCAGGGCGGCATGGACCAAGAGATCCACCTGGTGACCACCTTGTCGCTGGACGGCGAGGGTGCGTTCACCGTGAAGGTGCCCAAGGACTACGAGCAAGTGGTCCTGCAAGTGGTCGACGACGCGGATGGCGACGGCAAGCCCTCGGCCGGGGAGCGGATGGGCCTGCCCAAGACCGGTCCCGTCAGCATGGGCAAGAACGTCACCGGCATCGAGCTGGTGGTCGGGGTCTTCCCCGACATGCCTGCCATGGACGGCACTGGCAACCCGATGGGTGCGACGCCGACTGGCGGGGCGGCCACGCAAGCTGGACCGACCGATGCGGCGGGCGGTGGGGGTGCTGCGGGTGGGCCTCCCCCGGGCGGTGCGCCGCCGACCGTGGCGCCGACGCCTGGTGAAGGTGGCCCGCCGCCTGAAGCGGTCCCCCCGACCGGGGGCTGATTCCCGAGGGCTGTGCCAACCGATGGGCTCACCGCCGGGGTGGCCCTTGTGGACGACCCTGGGGCCTGGACTGGCCGGGCCCTTGGTGCTGACCTTGGCCCGTCTTGCGCGCCGCCTCATCCACTTGGGCCAAGAACGCTTCACCCTGCTGAAGAGCGGTGCGCAGCTGATCCTGGCCTTCGGTGTGGTTGCCGCCCGCGAGCGCCAGCACCCCGTCGAGGGCCGTCAAGATCCCCGCCCGGTTGGGGCACGCCCAGTCTTGGTTGTGCAAGGGCCAGTTGTCGCTGAGAATGGCCCGTGCATCGGCATAGTCACCATTTAGGGCCAGCTGACGCACCCCCGCATTGCGCACCTGCTTGACGTTGTAGTAGCGGCTGCCATGGGTGTGGGCGTCGATGAGCCGCACCATGTCCCGCACCAGTGCGACCGTCTGGTTCGGTGCTGCCGCCAGCGCAGTGGACCGCTCTTCCAGCCACGCTTGGTAGGCCGCGTCGTCCGTGCCCATCTTGACGAGGGTGCCGATGGCCCGGGGGCCCGGCTGGCCGGCGACGTCGATGAGGCTGTCCCCCGTGGGCAACGCAGCGAGTCCGGCCACCGTCAGAGCCGGCGGGCCGATGTCCTGTGCCGGGGTCGTGAAGGCCTCCAGGAGCGCCGTGGCATCGAGGGGGCCTGCGCTGGCCTCTCGGCGGGCCTGAACGTCGTGCACGACGGCTTCAGCGCGGACGAGCTCGGCATCCCAGCTCGCGGCGGTCCAGTAGCCCCAGGTGCGGACGCCCGACAGCGGCCCGCTCGCTGCCGCCCAGGCGCCCCAGAGGCTCACCCGCAGCTTGTGGCGGTCGTCGAAATTGGCGAAGTCGTCCAGATCGAGCCGGTAGGGCGGGTTCTTGCGCAGGTGGGCCAGGCGCTCCGAGAGGGCGTCGGCAGCCGCAGCATCCGCGGTCGCCGCACGACCCAGCTGGGCCGTCTGGCGCCGGAGCGTGCCGAGCTCACCTGCTGCTGCGAGGGCAGGGTCGGGAGCGGGATTGCCCTGAATGGCGTGCAGCAGCGCGATGTTGTCTTGGGCCTGGGCGACGAGGACCTGCTGCACATCCCGGGCCGGACCGGCGCCGTGTACCGACACCTTGGCCAGCCGGGATGCACTGGTGGTCCACGTCTGGAGCGCTCCCGCCACGTCTCCTGTTCGAGCCTGGTCCCGCGCCAGCTCCCGCGCGGTCCACGCGAAGTGCCCGAGAACCCGCAGTCTCACGCCATCCCAGTCCGGCTCCCCGTACCAGTGGTGGTCGGCCACGAAGCCCCCGGCGTCCTGGTGCCAGATGGGCAGGTCCGGCGGGAGCGGGGGGGGCCTTCTGCCCCTGGTCGTGGACCGGCGCAGCCTCCATGGCCGTCACCTCGACGCTGCTGGGCGCTCGGTCTGGCTCGCTGCCACAGGACACCAGCAGAAAGCACCCCAGCGCCCTCATGGCGCCGCCTTGTCCGCGGCACACCGGAAGCCAGAGGTCTTGCGCCGAATCTCCGGCAAGAAGTGGTGGCGCTCCCCAGCCGGATTCGGGGTGAGGTCAAAGAAGTACGACCCGCCCCGCACCGCCACATAGAGCCCGGGTCCCGGCGCCCGCGCTCCCCGCACGCCCCGCTGGTACGGCTCGGACGCCATCAAGGCCCACGTGTCGACCCGGTGGTCCGCCGTGAACTCCCACGCATTGCCGAACATGTCCAAGGCGCCGAAGGGGCTGGCACCCGCTGGGTAGGTGCCCACGGGGGCGGTGCGCGCGTGGCCGTCGGTGTCATCGAAATTCGGGTCTTCGATCTTGCCGTGATTGAGCTTGGATGCGTCATAGTCATCGCCCCAAGGATAGTCTCGCTCCCGGCCAAAGGGGCCCAGCGCCGCAAGCTGCCACTCGACCTCACCGGGCAGCCGCTTGCCCGCCCAGCGGCAGTATTCTTGGGCGTCGTACCAGCTGGTCAGCACCACAGGATGGTCACCGGTGCCCACCGGGAATGCCGTGCCGGTCCAGTTCCAGCCCTCTTCGGCCCATGCCTCGGCGACGTGGGGTGGGCGGTAGCCGGTGGCGTCCAAGAACTGGGCGTAGGCGGTCCGGGTGACCTCGGTCTGGTCGAGCCAGAAGCCGGCCACCCACGCGAGCTGCGGCTTCACTCCGTTGCCACCGTGAAAGCCCCAGGGCACCGCCACATCGGGAATCCCGGCGAGCTGCTGGCCCTCAAGCTGAGCCGGTGGTGCCCCCGCAGCCCGTGCCGCCCCGCCGGCCGCATGGTCCGCCGCTCCGCCCGCCCCAGGATGGACCGGACCGCCCCCCGTTGGCGCACTGTGGCCGGGCACTGGGGGAATCTGTCGGGGGCCGAGCTTGCTCCATCCGGAAGGCACCCAGACCATCCCGTCCTGCTCGACGATGTCGAAGGTGGCCGGTGGGGCGCTCCCGTTGCCGTTGCCTTTCCCGCCGGCTTTGCCCTTCGCCTGGCCCCGTCCAGGCGCCTTTCCACCCCGCTGGGGTCCGGCCCCGCCCTGGCGACCCGGTGGGGGACCGCTCTGGGCTGGGGACACCACGGGCGCCTCGGTGGCCGATGGGGGGGACTCGGGCGTGGCACACCCTGCGAGGGCAACCATCCACAATGGCGTCGACCGCGCCATCATGGCTTCACGTCCCGGGCGCACCGGATCCCGACGGTGTAGGCCACCCGGTCCGGTCGGGCTGGCTCTCGGTGGTGGCACGTGGCGTAGGAGGGCAGGTTCATCCACGAGCCGCCCCGCAACACCCGCCACGGCCCGGTCGGTGGCCCAGTGGGATTGGTCGCTGCCGCACTGGTCCAAGCGTCCCGGTGGTAGACGTCCGCGGTCCACTCCCACACGTTGCCGGCGGCGTGGGTGAGCCCGAAGGGACTGGCGCAGGCGGGATCTTCGTCGTCCACCGGCGCGGTCTCAACAGCCTGGATGGTGCCAAATTTGCCGCCGGCGTACCACCGCGCGGGGACTGCTTCGACGTCGCCCCAGGGGTAGGTCCGGGGCTCCGCACCGCACGCGGCGTACTCCCACTCGGCCTCGGTCGGCAGCCGCCCCCCTTGGGCCCCACAGTAGGCAGCCGCCTCATGCCAAGTGATGGCGACCACCGGATGTGTGTCAGAACGGCCTGCTGCACGGTGTTCCGGGCCTGCTCCGTCGGGGTGTTTGGCCCACCAAGCTGCCGACTCGCCCGAGGTCGCCGCGGGACCTGGACCCGTGGCGACAAAGGACTCGTATTCGGCGATGGTGACCTCGTGGCGCATGATCTCGAAGGTCGAGAGCGTCACATTGCGCGCGGGGGCATCCGGTTCGTGGGGGCTGCCCTGGGTGTAGGTCGCACCGGGAATGCGCACCCAGTCGAGCCCCGGAGAGGCGACGGCGGCGTGGACGAGCAGAAGCAGGGCGACAGGCACAGCACTCCCAGGCGGGGAGGGGAGGATACACCGCTCGGACCGAGGTGCTGTCCCGTGCAGTACCCTGGACCGCCCTCTCGCTCGGGAGCACTGGTGTCCTGCGTGTCCCCCCGGCTGTCTGCTGCTGCTTGTGTCCTCCTCGCGACGTTGGGGCTGGCGTGCACCGCCGAGCCGGACGTGGCGCCGCCGATCACCCCCGCGTCCAGTGCGCCCGCGCCACCCCCAAGCGGGCAGGGCACGCCGCGAGGTCAGGGGCCACAGCGGGGACAGGGCTCTCCCGGCGGACAGGGTTCTCCCGGCGGACAGGGTTCTCCCGGCGGACAGGGTTCTCCCGGCGGACAGCCCCAGGGGCCCCCCGTCTCGGGTGCGGCCCTCCAAGATCCGGCGGGGTTCCCGGAGTTCCACTCGTGGCCGGCGCCCCAAGGCCCGGCCATCCAAGCGCTGGGTCAGTGGTCCGCGCCCGTTCAGCTCAGCGCCGGCACTGAAGGTGGCTACCGGCCCCAGATCGCGGTGGGCCTCAACGGGCTCGTCCACAGCATCTTCTATGCCCGCACCGACGCCGGTGATCTCATCCGCCACCGCACCCTCGTGGACGGTGGGGCGTGGTCCTCGCCGCGGCCGGTGGGCTTCGACAACCAGCGCAATTGGGGGCCCGATCTGGTGGTGCGCGACGATGGCACGGTGGTGCTGGTCTTCGATCACGCCCAGCCCGACTTCTCCAGCCGCGGGTGGCTGACCCTCTTCGATGGCACCGCGTGGTCCGACCCCGAGCCCCTCACCGCCGCCGGCAATGACCACGAGGTCGGCAGTGGCCACGTCGCCCACGGTGTCGGCGATGACCTCGCCTACGTGTGGATCGGCAAGGCGATGGGGCCCGACCACCGCTTCCAAGCGTGGACCCGTTGGCGGCACGATGGGCAGTGGACCGACCCGAAGGCCCTCACCGACGGCGCGGCGGACGCGTGGCACACCAACGTGGAGCGCCGTCCCGATGGATCGATGTTGATGGGCTACGACGTGGGCACCGGCGGGGCCGAGACCGTGCTGTACATCGCCGAAGGTCGCGGGGGCAGCTTCGGGACGCCCGAGAACCTGACGGCCACCGCGACGCCGGGCGAGCGCCCCCACTTTGCCTTCGGCACCGATGGGGTGGACCACATCGCCTACTTCCACAAGCAGCGTGGGCGGCCCCTGCACATCTACGTGCGCAGCGGGCGGCCGGGCGCCTGGGGCCCCAACCAAGAGCCCTCCAAGGGCTACGGCGGCTTCCACTTTGACCCAGACATCGCCATCGACGCCCAGGGCCGGCGGGTGCTGGTGTGGGGCTGGGACAGCGGCAAGGAAGCCGAGCTCATCTACGCAGTCGACACCGGCGACGGCTGGTCCGCGCCCCAGCGGGTGGCCACGTTGGGCGCCGGCAAGCCCGGACTGCCCAGCATCGACGTGGGCCCCGACGGCGTCTTCCACGTGTCGTGGAACCAGGGTGTGCGGGGGCGCTCCCAAGTGTGGTACGCCAGCCTGGTGTTGCCGTGAATACCTTATTCATCGCTGTTTTGAACCTGCTGGCGTGTGCACCTGAAGCACCGGGGCCCGTGCCTGCCCCTCCGCCGGCTCCGGGGCCTTCCCCGAGCGACGGCCCCCACTTCGCCACGGCGACCCACACCCTCACCGACGTCCCGCCCGGTCCCCAGCGCACCATCGTGCTCATCAGCCTCGACACCGTGTCGGCGCCCCACCTCGCACTGTATGGCGGTCGGGCCGAGACCCCCCACCTCGCTCAGGTCGCGGCGGCAGGTGTGCGCTTTGCGGACGCGGTGACCCACTTCCCCCAGACGTGCCTGTCCCACTGGTCGATGATGACCGGCGTGATGCCGGAGCTGCACGGCAACGCCCCCGCCCATGCCGGCTCGCTGTGGACCGGTCCCACCCTTGCCGAGATCGCGGCGCGCCACGGCTACCAGACGGCGGCGGTGGTCGGTGGTGTCACCCTCCAGGACCGCGCGTGTGGCCTGTCCCGAGGCTTCCAGCGGTTTGATGACCGGTTTGCTGTGGATCCCCAGGACATGCGCCGTCCGGCGGCCGAGGTCACGGCTGCAGCGCTGGCGGCGTTGACACAGATGGGCGACCAGCCCGGCTTCCTCTTTGTCCACTACTTTGATGCGCACTTCCCCTATACGCCGCCGTCGCCCTGGGACACCCGCTACGATCCCGACTACACGGGCACACTCACGGGCACGGATGCCGCGCTGGAGCGGTGGCGGGACGGCGAGGAGCGGCCGCCGGCGGACGCGTTGCGCCATGTCGAAGCACTGTACGAAGGGGAGCTGTCGGCGCTGGACGCCGCGCTGGCCCCCTTGCTGGACGCGGTGCCCGAGGATGCTGTGCTGGTGGTCACTTCGGACCACGGTGAGAGCTTCGCCCACGCCCCCTGGTTCAACCACCGGGGTGCGCTGTGGGAGGACGTGCTGCGGGTGCCGCTGCTGATCCGGGCGCCGGGGCTCACGGCCGGCACGGTGCACGGTCCCCAGGTGGGACTGATCGATGTGGCGCCGACCATCCTGGCCCTCGCCGGGCTGCCCCAAGATACCCGCATGCAAGGGCGATCGCTTCCCAAGACGACGTCCAGCACACCCATCTGGTCGGGCACCGACCCATGGCTGGGCCCCCAGACGCTGAGCCAGCGGGAGGGCCTGGACGGCGCCAAGCTGCTGTTCCTCCCCGAGGGCTCCCCCCTTCGCTTCACGCTGGCGACCGACCCCGAAGAACTAGCCGGGGTGCCCACCGAGGCCGACGCCGGTGCCTATGCGGCGCTGCTGGACGGCCTTCGGGACCAGATGGAGCCTGCGCCCGCGCCCCGGGGCGTGGGGCCTGCCGAGCGTCACCAGCTCGAACAGCTGGGGTATGTCGACCCAACCCGACCCCGCCCACCGCACGGAAAAGCCCCGGGACGTCAACGAGGACCTCCCGGGGCTGCGTCGCCGCCCACCCGCTGAGCGGGCTTGGCTTGCGCTCCACTCAGGCGTCGGAGCGCTCCCGACGGCGAAGGGCGGGGATCAGGGCCCACAGCGCCATCAAGCCGGCAGGGGCCGCCGTGAGGGTGGAGCAACCGGTCTTCTCCTCGCCGCTGTCGGTGGAGCCGGTGTCGTCCGCGCCTTCGGAGCCGTCCGGGGTGCCGCCGTCGTCACCCGTCCCGTCGCCCCCATCGTCGGTGCCGTCGGAGGTGCCATCGTCGCCCGTGCCGGTGCCTTCATCGGCGCCGTCATCCGAGCCGCCGCCGTCACCGCCTTCGTCCCCGTCACCGCAGTCCTCCCACACCTCGGGGTCGTTGTCGTCGCAGTCGGTGCCACCGAGCTCCGCGGTCTGGTGGCCGTCGCGGTCGCGGTCGTAGTCGTCGTCGCCCCGGCAGTCCTGATCGATGCCGTCGTACCAGATCTCGGTCGCACCCGGCGCCACAGCAGGGTTGCCGTCGTCGCAGTCGTCGTCATTCTCGACGTAGCTGTCGTCCGGCGCGTAGCACTCCACCTCGGGTTCCGCATCGGCATCGCCGTAGCCGTCACCGTCCGCGTCTGGGAACCACGGGGTGGTGCCGGCGCCGTTGTCGATGACCCCGTCGCAGTCCTCGTCGATGCCGTCACAGGTCTCGCTGGCATCCGGTGAGATCAGGTCGTCGTCATCATCGCAGTCATCCCCGTTGGGGGCGTAGTCGCCTTCGGGAGAGATGCAGTCGTAGACCGAGGCCCCGGACGAGTCGCCGTAGCCGTCGCCGTCGCCGTCGGGGAACCAGTCGTAGTAGCTGACGCCGTTGTCGATGAGGTCGTCGCAGTTCTGATCGATGCCGTCACACAGCTCGGTGGCGCCCGGATTGATGGAGGCGTCGTCCTCGTCGCAGTCGCCATCACAGTCGGTGTAGCCGTCCTCATCGTCGTCGTTGCAGGGGTCGATGACCTCGATGGTGATGTCGGTGGCCAGGTCCCAGCCGTCGCCTGTGCCGCTGCTGCCGTTGGCGTTCACCGCGTTGCCCACGCCATAGAAGGAGTAGGTGTCTTCCGTGGAGGGGGCGGTCCAGTCGAACGTGAACGTCGCGACGCTGCTCGACATGGTGGTGCGCGAGGCGTGGGTGATCTCGCTGCTGGAGAGCTGGGTGTTTGTGCCGGCCGCGAGGGTGCCGCCCGAGGCCGACACGTTCATGCCCGCGGCGGTCTGGCTGCTGTCGATGGTGGTCACCGTGAAGGTGATGGTGACGACATCGCCGGGGGCCGCTTCGGTGACGGGCGCGCTGAAGGCCGCGGTGACGTTGGTGTCCGCGGAGGTGCCGTGGCAGCTGGTGCAGCCGCGGGTGGACAGCCCGGTCTTGCCCGTGGAGTTGGCTGAAGCGACGGTGGGCAGCGCCAGAGCGGCAGTGCAGATCACGAAGAATGGAGTGGCGGAGCGGGGTGCGGACATGGTCTCCTCGCGGGGCTGCGTGCTGGCGGATGCCGGTCAGGAAAGTCGAGGGCACGATAGCGCCGATTGAGGCGAGGCGGTGCCGTGCTTAAGGAGGAATTGGACCGGCGAGGGGCCCCACGATGGGCGGGTCACCTTGCTGGAAATGGCCTGTGCTGGGTCGTCTTCGTGAGATGTCAGGACGCTGTGGAGTGGCCGGAGTTCAGAATCCCCGGCCGAGCGCGACGGGGTCGGCATGGGAGGCCGGGAGGCGCATCCCAAGGTGTTCGGGGGTCGCACTCAGGACTTATACTTGACCGAGCAGCCGTAGGGCTTCGTGCGCGGTGAGGCCGGCTGGCCGCCAGAGACCACCGCTTGGATGGCTTCGTCGGCCCAAGCCTTGACCGCCCCGTCCTTGGCGCGGCCCATGGGCGCGTTGTCGAGTCCACCGACATAGACGAGCGAGCCGTCGGGGTCGACGATGTAGATGTGGGGCGTGGTCTTGGCGCCGTAGGCACGGCCGACTTGACCCGACTCGTCCAGCAAGACTGGGCGGGGGAGGGTGTACTGGTCCTTGGCCTTGCGGTTGCGGCTGGCACCGTTGCCTTGGGTGCCCTCGGCGTTGGAGTTCACGGTCAGCCAGACGACACCGGCGTCGTGCCAGCGCTGGGGCATGTCCTTGAGGGGGCCGTCCTCGTGGGCGCTCACAATGAACGGGCAGTCGGGGTTGAACCACTCAAGCACGACGACCTTTCCGCGGTGGTCCGACAGTCGGGTGAGCGCGCCATCGGGATCGGGCAGCACAAAGTCGGGTGCGGGCGCGCCGATCTCAGCCGTGGTGGGCGTCGCGTCAAAGGGCGGCGGCGGCGGCGCGGTGGTGGGCGCTGCCTGGCTGGAGCAAGCGAGGGCGAAGGCGAGGAGGAGCGTGGCGCGCATGGGGCTTCCGGAGCTGGGGGGCGCTGGGGACTTCCCCCGTTTTGGGGATGCGCGGTAGTCGCAGTTGCGCGAATGTGGTCAGCGACCGCCACCGTGGGGCGGGCGCCCACCGGGGGGCTGGCCTCTGCTGGGAGGTCCCCCTGCGGGCCCCGTGCCGGGCGCTTTGCCGCGGGGAGCACCGGCCCCAGGGAGTGGCCGGAGCACGATGTGAATGCCGTCTTGGTCAGCATTCGCAGGAATCTTGGACTCGGACTGTCCCACCCCCCCTGCGCCGCTCGCCGGCATGCCGGGCTGGGGCGCCGGCACCGACAACGATGCGTTGAGAACCACGGGTTCACCCGCTGGCACGTCGAGGGTGAAGGCTTGGCTGGCCATGCCGCCGGCCTTGAGCTTGCGCTCGGCCACCGGGGACCGGCCCGGGATGGGCATCTGGGTGGCGGGGTCCAGATCGGTGGCGGCGAACGCGGTGACGTAGATGTGGTTGCCGGTCAGGGCTCCCGTTGCTGCGCGGACAGTGCCCGTCAAGGTCACGAGGGTCAGGGGCGGCACGTTGTCGGCGATGGGTTGGGTGTCGGATCGGGCGCACCGGACCCCGCTGGCGGAGCCCTCCACCAGATCTTGGAAGCGGTTGGCGACGCGCATGTTGGTCGCGAAGGTGTTGTGGCCGCCACCCCGCAGGCCGTGGATGTCACCGGTGGGGGGGCCGCCGGGGTTCACGCGGGGGCCGCCGCTGGCGTAGGTGCGGGGGTGCCAGGGGTCCGAGACGAACTCCCAGACGTTGCCGGCGAGCTGGCGGTGGCCATACGGACCCTCGCCTGCCGCCAGGGCATCGACCGGCAGCACACCTTGGGCGCACGCTTGAAGGTGGGGGGGGCTACCGGCACGGTGGTTTGCCAGCGTGCAGTCTGGGGCCGCCTCGCCCCAGGGGTAGGTCTGGGCATCGGCAGGGTCGCAGTGGCCGGGATCTTCACCCCGCTCACATCCGCCGCGGGCCGCCTTCTCCCACTGGGCTTCGGTGGGCAGGCGCTTGCCCAGTGCTGCGCAGTGTTGTTGGGCTTGGGCCCAGCTGAGGTCATCTGCGGGGAGGGAGGCAGAGGAGACTGCCGGCGGCGCCCGGCCGAGGGTCGTGGCCACTTGGGCCTGTGTCGCCGCGAAGCGATCCAGGCAGTACCCGTCCAGTGTGACGATGTGGACGGGGCCTTCGTCGGATCCGGCTTCGGCGGTGGTGCTGCCCATCACGAAGGGTCCCGGGGGCACCCACCGCTCCGTGGCCGGGCCAACCTTGGGGTCGGTGTTGTCGCAGTCCGCTTGGGCAGGGGAACCGCAGCCGGGTGGCAGCGCGCCGTCTCCATCGGTGTCTTCGCAGGCCTGCGGGCGCTCCGGTGGCGGCACTGCCACCGCGAGATCGCCGTGCCAAGCGGGTGCAGCGCTGGCTGCGGGTGCCGCCGGTGCAGCGGTCGTCGGTGGAGCGGGGGGCGGCGGGCTGGGGCTGCAGCCGACGCTGAGCGCAAGAGCGAGGACGGGTCCGGAGAGGCGGGGTCGGGGCATAGGGACGGGCCGGGGGATGGGCGGGGTGGCGCAGGCGGGGGGCGGCTGACCAAGGCACTTGTGGGCACCGTGCATTGGTTGGTGTCATCGAGAATGTTGATGAATAGGAATTACTGGTGCTTTCGCTGCCCCTGCGCGGGCGAGCCCGGTGGCGGGACGGGGTGGCGCGCACGGGGACGGGGACCGGGTGGCCGGCGGCTGGCGGGCGGGGTGCCAAGCGGGCCCGTTTGAGCATCATCTGCCATGGGGGGCTGCAGCGTCGGCATGTCCATTCCGATCTGGAGGGAGAGTAAGGACCACTTGGAAGCCAGGGTGCCGCGAGATGCGGGCCCACGCGGCATGGCGACCAGCGGCCCAGAGCGCGGAGGTCCACCGTCTTGGTGGCACCGCTGCGTGGGGTGAGGTCCTTTGGGAGTCTTGATGAACAAGCTTGATCTGTCGACCCAGGCCCCCAATCGCCGGGTCGTCGACCTTGACGCAGATGACCTCACCATCGGGGAACGTCTGGGGATACCGGGCGTGGGCTGGATGCCGGAGATGGTGATGGTGTTGGCGTGCCTGAGCACCCTGGGCTTGGCCGTCGGCGCGCTGGCCCCCATCCATGCCGTGGCCATTGTGGCGCTGTGTGCGGCGGGCACGCTGGTGTCGACGGTGGGTGTCAGCGGTACCCACCCCAAGGTTCGGTCCGCCTGAGCTGAGCCTCAACCGGCAGGCGGGTGGATCAGCCGGGCCCGCCACCCCCAAGCCAGGTGGGTCCAGCCAGCCGCAGCCGCGGACCGTGCGGCCACGTCCAGCGCGGTGTCTCCCCGACTCGCGGCAGCACGGGCGATCCGCTCCATCGCGATCAGTGCCTCGGGATCGGGACCTTCCGGCCGGTCGGTCTCGGCCGCGGCCGCGGTGAGGTGGTGGTGGGCCGCACGCAGGTCTCCCGTGGCACCGTGAATGGCGGCCCGCAGGGCATAGAGGAGCTGCAGGGTCTCTGGGCTGCCCGCACGGACCTGGGCGCTGAGGGCACGGGTCGCGAGCTGTTCGGCTTCGTCGAGCTGGCCCAGCTCCAGCAAGATCTGGGCGTGGTGGGCCGTGAGCCGGGGGGGACCGGGATGGCCAATCTCGGTGAACCGCTCCCGTGCGGCGCGGTACCACCGACGGGCCTCCGCCCGGTGGCCCAGCAGCCGAGCCACGTCCCCCAGACCGACCTGGCTGTGGGCAGGTTCTTGCACCCGGAGGCTCTTTCGGAACGCCCCGCGGGCCGCGTGCAGGTGGATGGCCGCGTCCCGGGGGTGGTTCTCGCGCAGTCGGATCTCGCCGCGGGCGCGCATGCAGGTCGCCGCGCCGAAGCCTTCTCCCTCGGACGAGAAGACATCCTGGGCCGCCGCAAGGAGCGGGTCGATCCGGGTGAGGCGGGCGCCGGCCCCCATCAGCAACAGCCCCAGGTCTCGCCGGCACCACGCCAGCGGCACGGCTTCGCCCAGTCGCCGGGCAATGTCGGCGGCGGTCCGGGCGTGCTTGCGGGCCTCCCGGTAGTGCCCGGCCAGCTCGGCCAGTCGGCTGGCTTCCCGCAGCGCTTGGCAGTGGGTGTCGTGCCAGCCGTGGGTGGCCGCGGCTTCGAGCAACCGCCGGGTGCAGCTGGCGGCTCGCTCGGCATCCCCGCGGCGGCGGGCCACCCGGGCTTGCATCAGCCAGCCTTCGCCCCACCTTGGGTCGGCCTCGGGCAAGCGCGCTTCGCCCATCGCACGCTCACGGTCCGCCAAGACGAGGTCTGCGCGCAGGTACTCGCTGTCTCGCACGCAGCTCCAGGCACCCTGGGAGAGGGGCCCGATGGCGGACGCCCGGTCGCCGAGAGCGAGGTGCAGTCGGCCCAGGCGCAGCGCGGTCCGTGCATCGGTGGCCGCCCGGGGAGTCAGCTCCGCCACACACGCCAGCCGCGCCGTGCGTGCCCACCCGCTGCGCTCGGCATCGGCCACGAGCGTCTCCCGGAGCATGCCGTGCACAAAGCTCCAGCCTTGCTCCGGTCCGTCGGCCGCTGGCTCGGCAAGGCCCGCCGCAAGCAGATCTTCAAGCAAGTCCAGGGACGGCCATGCGCCGGCTTCCCGTCCCGCGGCCATCCACTCACGCGTGTCGACGCGCATGCCGAGAATGGCCGCCAGCTCGATGGCTTGGCGTTCCGTGGGCCGCCGATGGGCGAGGGCTTGGTCCACCCGGGCGCGCCAGACCTCCCTCAGGTCCAGCGGCAACGTCGGATCCGCCCCGTGCTGCAGCACAAAGCCGCCGTTGCCGGGGATGAGCAGCTTCCGGCGGATCCAGTCTTCCACCAGCTGCACCATGAACAGCGGGTTGCCCTCGGTGCGCTCCTCGATCGCCGTGGCCAAGCGTCCGCTCACCCGCAGCATCTCTTGGACCATCGCGCCCCGGTAGCCGGGTGGCAGCGGGCCGAGCTCGAGGCCCATTGCGTCGGGGGTGCGCATCACCCGGTCCAGCAGCTGGGCGGTGATGGTGCCGGGGGACACCTCTCGGGACGTCAGCACCAGCAGCAGGCGGGGTTGCTCGGCCACCGGCCGCGCGAGCAGGTGCAGGGCGAAGGACAAGGCGTCCGCCCCCCACTGGACATCGTCCAAGACCATTATGATTGGACGGTTCTGGGCGATCTTGCGCAGGACCAGCAGCGTCGCGGCGTGACGCTCACCGGTGCTGGAGAACCCCGTTCGTCCATCCGCCGAGGGACCTCGAACGAGCAACGCCAGCGCCCGGCTCTCGTGGTCGTCCAGCGCCCAGCGGCGGGCCATGCCGTCGACCCGGGCCTGAGCCAGCTTGGGATCGGAGCACCGGAGCCAGCGCACCAATGCGGGCTCGATGCCGTCGCTGGCGCCGGGTTCTTCGCCGTGGTGGGCCCAGATGCTGTCGGCGGCACCACAGCGGTGGGCTTCTTCGGCGAGCCAGCGCACGAGGCTGGACTTTCCGGTGCCCGCTGGGCCCCGCAGCAAGACCACAGGTGTTGGACCCCGCTCGGCCTGTCGCAGCGCGTCCCACAGCGTCCGTTGTTCGCTGTGACGGCCCACCAGGGGGAGCTTTCGCAGTCCGAACAGCCGCAGTCCCGCGCCCATCAAGCCGGCGGAGCGGCGGGGCGGGGGGGCTGGCCACTCCCGGGGCAGTGCGGAGACATGCACGGCCAGCGGCTCGGGGGCGTCCCGCTCGGGTTCTGCAACCATGCCGCCGACGGGCACCCGCGCGAGGCGTTCCAGCGCGTCGAGGGCGTCGGCTGCAAAGCGGTAGCGGTCTTCGGGGCGCTTCTCGAGCATGCGCCGCAGGAACGCTTCGGCTTCCCGGGGCACGGGCTGTCGAGAGACCAGTCGGGGCAGCGGCGCCTCGCAGTGGGCCGCTTGTTGGGCGGCAAAGCCGCGGAGTCGGCCGAAGGGACCGGTGCCCGCCAGCAGTGCCCAGCCGAGAGCCCCCACTCCGTAGAGGTCCGTCCACGGGCCGTACTCGGCATCCGCACCCCGAAACTGCTCGGGGGCCATGTAGGTGGCGGTGCCGACGATCACGCCGGAGTTGCCCATGGACTCGGACTCTTCGCGGGCGCGGGCCAGCCCGAAGTCGAGGAGGACCACCCGTTCGCCGGTGTCGATGACATTGGCCGGCTTGATGTCGCGGTGGAGCACCCCCCGGGCGTGGGCGTGGGCCAGCGCGCCCAGGAGCCCCCGGAGGATGCGCACAAAGTCGGTCCAGCTCGTGCGCCCCTTGGCCACATTGAGCGAGTCCCCCGTGAGCGGCTCCATCGCCAACCACGGGGAGCCCTTTCCGATCCCCTCCAGGCCGGACCCGAAGACCCGTGCCGGGTGGAGATCTTCGTCGATGTGGCCGTGGTCGAGCAGCGTCACGATGCTCGGGTGGTCCAGGCCCGCGACGGCGCGCACTTCCTGCGCGAAGCTGCGCAGGAACCAGGGATCGCCCGCCAGCTCCGCCTTGAGCAGCTTGATCGCGACCGGCTGGCCCGACGCGCGGTGGACCCCCGACCAGACGGATCCCATGCCACCTTCTCCGAGGCAGTGGGACAGCGAGAATGCCCCCACGTGGATGCTTCCCGGCGTCAACGACTCGGTGGGTGCGGGGGCCATGGGCGCCTCGGGGCTCGAATGTGTGGGGCTCGAGATCCAGCGAACCACAGCCCACCGGTGGCCCCCATCCTACCGCCTGCGGTGCGGGGGCATTGGCCAGAAAATGTCCGGAAATAGGTGGATGATCCGGTTTTGTTCAGTTCTATGTTCAGGATCGGCCCGTCACTCTCCGCCCGGCGCCCCCGTCGCCTCGGCCTCGGTTTCGGCGGCCCGCTCTTCGGCTTCCCGGGCCTTGCGCTTCCACAGCCCCTCGTACTTCTTCGCTTCGGGGTCTGGAGGGGGATGGCCGATGTGGCACGCGCCCCGGGGCTTGTCGCCGTCCAAGAACGGTGCACCGATCAACCGGCACGTGCCGTTGGAGTACTTGCCGCTCTGGGTGCACACGCCCCGTCCGGTGATCTGGCTTCCCTCAAAGTCGCGCTGGGGCAGGTCTTCGTGGATGGCCCGCGCCCACCATCCCCACAAGGGGGCGGCGAGGTCGCTCGCGCTGGCGCCGATGCGCTCGGGTTGGTCGTAGCCGAGCCACAGCGCAGCCGCGTAGTCCGGGGTGCCGCCGACAAACCACAGGTCCTTCTCGGCGTCGGTGGTGCCGGTCTTGCCCACTGCGGGGCCACTGTAGCCGGGCTTGCCCGCCGCCCCACGCGTGGAGCCGCCGGTGCCGTAGGTGATGACGAGCTGCATCACGCCACGGGTGAGGGCCGCGTCGTCGGGGGTCATCACGGACGGCCGCTCGTACAGGCCCGAGACCCGCACATGGCCGCCGGCGTCGACGGCTTGCACCACGGGTCGTCCTGAAGCCAGCCGGCCGTCGGCGACGACAGTGGCGACGAACCGGGCCATCTCAAGGGGGGTCACTTCCCCACTGCCGAGCGCCAGGCCCATCTCGTCGCGCCAGGCCGAGGTGTCGTAGCCGAGCTGGTTTGCCCACTTCTTGAACTCCACTGGGCCACCGAGCTCCTCCAGAAGGGACGCCGTGGCGACGTTCTGGCTCCAAGCCAGGCCCATCGCGAGCGCCGATGTGGTGGTGTACTTGCCGCCCACGTTGCGGGGCCGCCAGCCGTCGGTGTTGGGGAACACCCGGTGGTCGTTGCGCACGGTGTCGTCGGCCCGCCAGACCCGCTTGCCTTCGGCATCCCGCTGGGCGAAGGCCATCGCATAGACCAGGGGCTTGATCGACGAGCCCGCCTGTCGCCGCGCCTGGGTCGCCCGGTTGAAGTCGGTCGCGAGCAGCTGGGTGCCGCCGTAGGCCGCGACCAGCAAGCCACTGTCGGGCGAGACCACCGCCCCGCCAGCTTGCAGGGGGTCTTTGCCGCGCCGGCCCACCGACCGCTCCAGAAACTTGAGCTGGGTGGGAATCAGCTCGTCTGAGGTCTCCTGGACGACGAGGTCCAGTGCGGTGTGGACCTCCAGCCCAGATCCATAGATCGTGCTGATGGGCAGGTTGGCTTCCAGCCACTGGCGAGTGGCCTGAAGGTAGGCGGGGTAGCTGTCTTGGGGGGTGGTCGGCGCCACTGTTGCGATGGGTTCAGCGAGGGCCGCGTCGACTTCGGCGGCCGGCCACCCGAGCTCCTTCATCTTCTGGAGCGTGCGGTCCCGACGCTCTCTGGCGAGCTTGGGGCTGCGGTCCGGCGCGAAGCGACCCGGGGCAGGCAATATGCTGGCGAGGGTCGCGGCCTGACCGAGGCTGAGACCGGCCGGCTCGACACCATAGTAGTGCTTGGCCGCTGCTCTGAAACCGCAGATCGAGTAGGACCCGAACTGGCCCAGATACGGCGCGTCCAGGTAGATCTGGAGCACGGCGTCTTTGCCGAGGGTGCGGTCGAGCGCCACCGCCGACACCATCTCGCGCAGCTTGCGGCGAAGGGTGCGCTCTTTGTCTTGGCTCAGGTTGCGCACCACCTGCATGGTGATGGTGCTCGCACCCTGGGGGATGCCCCGGCCTGAGACGTTGACCCAAGCGGCCCGCCCGAGACCGATGGGGTTCACGCCGATGTGGTCCCAGTAGTCGGTGTCTTCAGCCGCGAGCAGTGCCGCGATCAAGTGTCGCGGTGCTTCGTCGAGTGGCAGGTGTTCGCGGATCTCGGAGTCGGGACCGATCAGCTGGCCGATGAGGACCGGCTCCATGGCGAGTGGGCGAGTCCAGCCCTCCAGCCCCGCGGGCTGCACCCCTTCGGCGAAGACCCCGCCCCGGGGGACCACGTCGCCCGTCTTCTCGCAGTACTGGCCAGGCTCGGCGGCCGGGCACATCGCGGTGTAGTCGCGGGCCTTGGCGTGGGCGATGCGGCGGCCGTCGGGCAGGTCGAGCGGTGCGGGCGCGCTCCAGACCCGTCCCGGAAAGCTCCAGCCGGGGTGGGCCACTTCGTGGTGGATGTGGTGCTGCGCCATCTCGACGGCGGCATCGCGGCTGGACTCCCAGCGAGGCCAGCCCATCACGGCGAAGGTGAGGGCGAACGCCGTCGAGAACAGCAAGCCGAGACGCAGCATGCCGGTCAGCGCGCGCCTCAGTCTGGACTTGGAAGGTTCGGCGCGAGCCGACACTACTCTAGGGGTTTGCCTAGGGCTTGCCACTCTCTGGTCCCGCCTGTCACGTTGATGGGTTGTGCGAAGCCAGCGCTGGCGAGCTGGGTCTGGGCCCGTCCGCTGCGCCCACCGGATGCGCAGATCAGGTAGACCGGGGCGTCCTTGTGGGGCTCAAGCTCGCTCATGCGGGCCGAGAGCTGGTCCAGCGGAATGTTGATCGCACCCGGGACGTGGCCTTCGGCGTACTCCCCAGGCGTGCGAACATCGAAGAGTGCGATGGTGCCAGCCTTCATCGCGGCCTCGAGGCCACTGGGATCCACGGCGCTGGGCGCGCTGTTCTTTGCCACGCTTGGGCTGGTCGATGCTGGGGCCCCGCCGGTCGCGCACCCGACGGCGAGCAGCAGGACCGCCGCCAACATGCTGGCAGCAATCGGCTTTCCGGATGGGATGTTCGAGGTCGTGGGGATGAGCGGCAGCATGGTCACTCCAGGGATGGGCGCCCCGTCGGTATCATCCCCGGGGCCGACGTGGGAATTCAGTGGTGCCCCGGTCCAGCGGCTGAGGACAACGGGGCCTGCCACCCGTGTCGTGGTTCGGGCATCCCCGACGGATCGGCGTTGCCGGAGATGACCGTTGGGTGGGCATTGTCGACAATGGTATGCGTCCTGCATAGCGGGGACTGGGGATCAGCCCGGGCACAACACTGTGGCCCCCCAGGAGAATCCATGCGCACGACGATGGCCACCCTTGTGGTTCCGGCCCTGGCGACTGCCGCGGCACTGCTGATGTTTGCGGGGTGTGGCGACAAGGACGATGACAGTGGTGCTTCGCTCACCGCTGCCTGCGCGCTGGCGGTCAACGATGGCTGCCCCGAGTGCTACGACGGCGAAGTGACCTGCACCTACGAAGAACAGAGCGCGACGGCGGGCAGCTGTGGCGAGTGCCAGCCCCGGGCTGCGCTGTACCAGCAGCTCTGTGACGCCGGGGTGGACGATGCCGAGGACGACATCCTCTCGGGAACCGTCTGCTCCGACCCGCTGTAGACCTGCCCGGGACTACCGGTGAGGCCGGTGTTTCGGGGACCTTACATGCGGGGATGCTCCCGACGGAGGGCCGAATGGGCCGTGCTGCCTGCCGTCCCAGCGCTGACGAGCCGGTGCCGCCCCCACCCAATGGGCAGGCTTCGGCAGCGCGCCGGACCGCGCAGGCAAGGAGTGTTCATGCATCGACTTCGCACCACCGCCCACGTGCTCGCTGCGGCCTGCATCTGCTTGGGCACGTTCTCGATGCCGCTGATGGCCAGCCTCACCAGGGCTGCGGTGCCCGAGCTTCACGCGCCTCCGCCGCAGCCTGAGCGGGCGGTGGTCTACCTGGCCGCAGCACCCGAGCTTGAGCCTGAGCCCGAGCCTGAGCCCGAGCCTGAGCCTGAGCTTGAGCCTGAGCCGGACCTGGTCGATGTGCCGGAGCCGCCCGCCGAAGTGGCTGCTGCGCCTCCGCCGGCAGCTGTGCCCGCGCCCGTCTCCCTGGTGAGTGCTGCTCCGGTCCCGGCCCCGATCGAGGCATCTCAGCCCGTGTCCACGGCGTCCGCGAAGACCGCCACCAAGACGAAGACCGCAACCAAGAAGCGGTCCCGCCGTCGCAAGGACTGCTCCCCCGATGTGTCCCAGATCGACGCGCAAGGCCCCCGGCGCTGGACCGTGGAGCGGGACTTGATCGACCACTACGCCAAGAACTTGGACCAGGCCGCCCGGCTCGCCTACGTCGACTGGGCCCGGGATCCCGAGGGCAAGATCGTGGGCTTTGAGGTCCACCGCATCCGCTGTGGCAGCGTGCTGAGCGCCGTAGGCTTTGAGAAGGGTGACGTCATCACGGCCATCAACGGCCGCAACATCCACTCCATCGCCGGTGCCCTGCGGGCCTATGTCGCGCTGCGGCTGCGGCGGAAGCTGGAGGTCCGGGTGACCCGCGCGTCGGGTGAACAGGTGAAGCTGCGGTACCGGCTGACCTGAACGGGCGTTGCCGAGACCAGCGATGTGGGGCATGAAGGGCCCATGCCCGACTCTTCTGCTGCCGGTTCCCACCGTGTGCCCTTGGCCACTCCGCTCGAGATGGAGCGGATGTACTTGATGCTCGCCCCGCTCCGGGCGCTGCACCGGCCCACATTCACCGGCTTCGAGAACATCCCCGCGCATAGACCGCTGCTGTTTGTCGGGAATCACACGCTGTACGGTGTTCTCGACAGTCCGCATCTCTACTTTGCGCTCTACCGGCAAGCCAACATTCGGCTGCGGGCCCTCGGCGACCATGCCCACTGGAAGATGCCCGGCTGGCGCCAGCTCATCTCTCGCTTTGGGGCCATCGACGGCACCCGGGAGAACTGCGCCGCGGCGTTTGAGGACGGGGAGTGTGTGCTCGTCTTTCCCGGGGGCGCCCGGGAGGCCTTCAAGTCCGAGCGGGACCGCTACAAGCTGCTGTGGGGGGAACGGGTCGGCTTTGCGCGGATGGCGCTGCGGCACGGGGCATGGATTGTGCCCTTTGCATCGCTGGGGGCCGACGAGATCTTCGACG
Organism: Myxococcota bacterium; assembly: GCA_942491145.1. Classification (GTDB taxonomy): domain Bacteria; phylum Myxococcota_A; class UBA796; order UBA796; family UBA2385; genus CAXQUZ01. The sequence goes on from CALOBC010000040.1 coordinate 514,223, forward strand.
AGGCCCTCGACATCGAAGAGGTGCGCCGGCATCCGGTGGCCCGGGCGCTCGCTGAGCTGGGGATCCGTCCCGATCTCCTGCCGCCGATTCCTCGGCGGGTGGTGCCCCGGCCCGAGCGGCTCTACTTCCACTTCTGCCCGGCGGTGGATCCGGCGACCTGGGCCCACCTAGACGAAGACACCGCCGCCGCCGAGATCCGGGACCACACCAAGGCGGCGATTGAAGCGGGCTTGGATGAACTGCACGCCAAGCGCGAAGCCGACCCGATGGCCGACTTCACGCGCTACGTGGGCCTGAACGTGGGCAAGGGTCTGAACTGGCTGCTGGAGCGCACCATGCCCCAGGACGGCTCAGACGACTGACTTCGTGCGGCCGGCGCTCAGCTGGGGTCGGGCTTGGGCGTCGTCGGACCGGCGGCCGGTAGCTCCGGCTTCTGGATGTACGTGGGGTCCAGCTTGCCCTCGAGTGCACCGAGGAAGGCCACGATCTCCTTGATCTCGCCGTCCTTGAGGTCCTTGCCGAGCTGGTGCTTGGCCATCAGCTTGACCGCGTTGTCCAAGCTGGTGATGGAGCCATCGTGGAAGTACGGTCCAGTGATCGTGATGTTCCGGAGCGACGGCGCCTTGAAGACGAACTTGTCGGACTCGTTGCCGGTGGCTTCTTTGCGGCCCTCGTCTTTGGTCTCGTAGGGCACAACCATGCCGAGCTTGAAGTAGCCCTGGCCGCCCAGCGCCACGCCGGAGTGACACGCGGTGCAGCCGGTGCTCATGAAGGTCGACAGGCCCTGGAGCTGCTCGGGGTTCAGCGCGGCGGTGTCGCCCTTGAGGAACGCGTCGAACGGCGCGGGCGTGACCAGACCCCGCTCGAACGCACCGATGGCATTGGCCATGTTGTCGTAGGTCAGCGGATCGGCATCACCGGGAAACGCGGCCTTGAACAGGTTGGGGTAGTCGGGAATGCTCGCAAGGACCTTGACCACGGTGGCCTCGTCCGGCATCGCCATCTCGACCGGGTTCAGCACCGGGCCCTTGGCCTGGGCTTCGACGTCTTCGGCGCGGCCGTCCCAGAACTGGGCAACATGCAGCGCGGCGTTGAGCGAGGTCGGCGAGTTGCGGCCGCCCAGCTGGCCCTTGTGGCCGGGCGACGTGGGGTTGCCGTCGTCCCCACCGGTCAGCAGGTCGTGGCACGAGTTGCACGAGATGTCGTGGTTCTTCGACAAGCGTGGCTCGAAGTAGAGCATGCGGCCCAGGTCGATCATCTCCTTGGAGGCCTTCTTGTCGCCCATCCACTCCGGCAGGGGCTTGAACAGCGCGCCAGCTTGAGCGGCGAGCGCCTTGGCATCGGGCCCAGCGGGGGCGGCGGCCTTCTTCTCGGCGGCGGGCGCCTTCGGGGTGGCGGCCTTCGGGGCGTCGGGGGTGGCGTCGCCGCAGGCCACGAGGCCCAGGGCCAGGACGAGGGGAAGGGGGTTGCGCATGATCATTCCGGGTGGCGGTTGGAGCAGGATTGCTAGCCTGCTGCCCCACCCGCTGCATCGACGGCGGTCAGGAACGGTGCAGATTCTGTGGTCGCCGGTATGCGGACAAAGCGCGCGACGGCCTCCATGTGGTGGGTCTGTGCGAACAGGTCGACGCCCCACAGATCGGTGAGCTGCCATCCGCCCGCCCGCAGCACCGCCCGGTCCCGGGCCAAGGACGCCGGTCCGCACGACACATACACGAGCACCTCGGCGTCTTGTTGGGCCAGGAACTCGGCGGCCTTGGGGTGCAGGCCCGCACGGGGGGGATCCACGATGAGGATCGGCCGCTCGCCGAGGTCGAGGGTGGGCAGCAGATCTTCCACAGTGCCCGCGTGCCACTCTCCGACAACACTGTTCAGCACGGCATTCTCGCGGGCCCGGTCGATCGAGTCGGCGTGCAGCTCGACCCCGATCACCCGGTCCACCCGGGGCGCGAGGGCGAGTCCGATGGCGCCGACGCCGCAGTACAGATCCACGAGGGTGCCACCGTGGCCAGCTTCCAGTTGGGCGGCTTCAGCGATGGTCTGGAGCAGCACCTCGGCGCCGGCGCTGTTGACCTGAAAGAAGGCGTCGTGGGGCAAGTCCAGGCGGGCCGACCCGAGGGTGAAGTGCAGGCGGGCTTCGCCGTGGAGCACCGCTTTGAGCTCTCCCCGGGCAACCTCAGCCACCCCATCGGTCACGACGTGCAGCACGCTCTTCACGCCCGGCACCGCCGCGACTGCATCCGCCACCACCTGGACCGCTTCAGCCGTCGCATCCGAGCTGGTCACGAGTGTCACCAGCATCGCCGGGGCATCCACCGTGCCCGCGTCCCGAATCACGAGGTGCCGCCAGGTGCCCGTGTGGGTGTGGCTGTTCCACGCCGGGCTCAGCGCCATGTCGACCACACACGCGATGACCGGCTGCATGGCCAGCGAGCCGAGGGGACATCCACGCAGGGGCACAATCTTGGAGTACCAGCCGGGGGGATGAAAGCCGAGAAAGCTTCCCTGGCCGCCATCTTCGGGCTTTCCGTCCCGGTCAAAGCGCCGCGCGCCGAAGCTCAGCTCCAGCTTGTTTCGGTAGTGATAGCCGTCGGCACACGTCGGTCGCACGCCGTGTACGTGGATGTGCTCATCGTCCGGTTGCTCACCAATCTCCACGAGACGCTTGAGCAGGTCGAGCTTGTGGTGGAGCTGGGACGACAGCGGCAGCTCCTGCAGCTGGCATCCGCCACACACCCCAAAGACGGGGCAGCGGGGCGTCACACCATCGGGCGGCGGCTCCAGAACCTCGAGCAGCGAGCCCTTTTGCTTGCGTCCGGGGCGCATCAACACCCGGGCCCCTGGCGCACCGGGGCGCACACCAAAGCGGCGACCATCGGCGGCCAGCCCGCTGCTGTGTTTGGCATCCAGGCGGTCCAGCAGGACCTCAACAGGCGCACGATGGCGCTTCCCACGGGCCATCGCGGCCTCCGGTCGGAGAGTCAGAGAAGGGGGGCGAGGCTCAGGGGTGGCTGACGGTCTTCGTCTCGATGGTGTGGGCCGCGATGTCCGCTTCTTCGAAGTGCACATCCCGCAACACGCCGGTGCCGTAGAGCTCGCTCTGGTCGGCGTGGTGGGGCGACGCGGGGGACTCGGCCTGGCTGTAGGTCGTGATCGCCCGCGCGCGGGGACCATCGTCGGTGAACTCCAGGGCCATCACAAAGGAGTTGCCGTAGTTGACCAGGTAGCCGTCTTCGGTGAGGTCGGTCTCGCTGTTGACGACCGCCGATCGCCGGGGATCTTCAAGCAGGGTGCCGCTGGCGCCGCTGCTGTAGCTGGCGATCTGGATGGTGCCGCTGGCGGATTGGCCGCCGGGGAAGGGCACCTTGGCGTCGCCCCGGGGCAAGAACTGCACGTCACCGAGCGCTGCGTCCGCCGCAATGCCGGCGGCGTCGAGGCGCAGCAGGCCGATGGCCAGGGCATCGAGCACTGGGTCTTCGTCCACCGCCGCCGTCTCGAGCGGGGTGAGGCCCGTGGGGGTGTCGACCGGTGAGCTGGGGTCAAAGGCGATGTCCCACAGCGCGCCCGCGTCGAGGAAGTCGTCCACCGAGAACACGCCAGAGCCCAGCAATTCTCGCCAGACCACCGCGCCGACGGCATCGGTGCTCACTCGGCCGTGCCAGGCCATGAGTGCGTCACAGCCGGGCCCCAGGTCTACGTCCACCTCTTCGCCGGTGCCCGGGTCCACCCGCCAGGGCCCGCCGTCCCGCCGTGCATTGCACCGCTCGATGACCGCGTCCAACAACTCTTCGGCGACCATGCCGCGGCCCGAGAGTGCCGCTGCCTCCAGCTCTGCGAGGTCGAAGCGTCCGTCTTCCCCGCTGGGGCTGTCCTCACCCGTCTCCATCAAGTATCGCGCATTCATGCGGGTTCTCGGGGATCGTGGCGCCGCGTCTGGACCGTAGAGCGCGGAGTAGCCCGTGAGCAGCTCGTCGGGGTTGGTCAGCCAGTGGTTGTCATTGGCGTTGAACACAAAGTCGTCTCGGGTGAGCTGGGGCATCTTGTCCCAAGGCACCAAGCCGGGCTCACGGGCCCCGGGCTCTTCCACCCACCGGAAGGCCGGGTCGTCCGACGGCACCACGAACACACCAAAGTCGGCAAAGATGGCCGCGATGGCATCGCTGGACCGGAAGGCCTCCCATGCGTCGATGGTCTCGGGGGCCCAGTTGGGCACGGCCGACGAGTCGATGTACCAAGCTTGGCCTTGGTCATCGGCCGCCATCGTGTGGACCCAGGGGATGCCCAGGTGGGTGCGCTGGGCGTCTTGCAGCTCAGCCAGGGACTCCGCGCGGTTCATGGCCGCCCAGGTCGCGGGCATCGCGAGGTTGTTGTCGTTGGCGTCGCTGATGGCGATGGCTTGGGTGCCGTTCCAGCCGATGACCGGCGCGTTGATGACCGGACCGAAGCTCGACTGCCACGTCGACTTGGTCACCGAGCGCGTGCCGCCGTCGCCCTCCAGAACCTCGATGGTGTGGCTGGTCTCTTCCATGTCCCGCCAGCCATCGCCGTCGTTGTAGCGGGTGGGATCGTCGGGATCGAGCCGCAACATCGTGGCGATAAACCGGGGCGCACCGGACACTGTGTGGGTCCAGGCGACGTGGCGCGTGAACCCAACATTGATGAGGGGCACGCCCATCAACGACACGCCGTAGACGTCGATCTCACCGGGCACCGTCAAGTGAGACTCGTGCCACTGTCGGCTGCCCACGGCGGGGAAGTGGGTGTTGGACAGCAGCATGCCGCGGCCCGATGCGGTGCGCTCGCTGCCCAGGGCCCAGCCGTTGCTGCCGAGCAGCGGTTCTTTGATCAGCTCCAGCGTGCGCGAGATAGGGGGTGGCGGTGGCACCGGTGCGGCAGTGGACCGGCCGCTGGACGGTGGGGTGGCAGACCCGACGGCATCCACAAAGACCGCGCCAGAGCCCTGGAGCCCGAACGCCAGATAGTAGGCCAGCAGGTCGATGTGGTTGATGTCCCGCACCCATGGGGCGCCCGCACATCGGGGGTCAGGCATGCCGTCCGTGCCGACCTCGTCGCGCCAGTCGTTGACGCCCGCGGCATAGGCCACGAGCCCCAGCTGGAGCTCTTCGTCCAGCTCAAACCACCCGGCTTCGGCCTTGGCCTTCACCCCGAGGCCCAGCCAGCCCAGGTCTTCGTGGATGTTGAGGTCGTCGCTGCCCGGGCCGTGCCACCGCGCCCGCTGGCTGTTCACCATCACCACTTGGTCCATCAGCGTGCAGAAGTGGTCGCGCGCGAAGGCGTGGCCCATGCCGTAGCTGACGCTGGCCCAGGTCTCGCCCTTGATGTGGGGAACCCCGTATTCGGTCCACCGGATCTCGGCTTCGTAGGGCCCGATCGCCACATCGTAGGGATCGGGGCCGGGATCGCCGCCATCTCCGCCACTTGGGGTGCCCTCGTCCACGGGCTGGGGCTTCGACGTGTCGTCCCCGCTGCAGGCGGTGAGGCTCAAGACAAGGAGGAGGCGGGACGGGTTCACGATGGCTCCGCGGATCGGCTGGGACGCCCACCAATAGCCCGTGCGGGCCGACGAGGCTGGGCAGTTCATCCCCGTCCCGGCGCAGGGGCCGGCGACCGGCTACCCTGCTCGGCCTGCCCGGAGACCCGATGACCTCGCTTGCCTGGATCCTGCTGTTGCCCGTCCTTCACGCTGGACCGAAGCTCGCGGATGATGAGCATGTCACCGGGGCCAGCAGCGAAGGCACCGCGGGGGAAGATCAGGGCGACAGCGAGGGGGCATCCGACTGGGACATCAACGTGCCCCACGGCACCACCCACGACCTGAGCTTGTCCCTCGACGAAGCCACTTGGATGAACATCTCGATTCACCAAGACACCTTCGTGACGGACATCTTGGGCAATCTCTACACCGGGTCCATCGGCGGAGGCCCCCTGCGGACGTTGACCACCGGGACAGCCTGGGACACCGAGGCGGTCTTCTCTCCGGACGGCCAGACCATCGCCTACGCCAGCGACGAGGGCGGCAACGAGAACATCTGGCTGATGGACGTGAAGACCGGCGAGAAGCGCCAGCTCACCGAAGAGACCGAAGCCCGCATGACGGCGCCGGCTTGGGACCCCTCTGGCGAGTGGCTGGTCGTCCGGCGGCGCACAGTCGACACCCGCAGCATCGGCGTGACCGAGCTGTGGCAGGTGCACATCAGCGGCGGCGCCGGCACTGCGCTCACGTCCAAAGACACCCACCCCCACGCTGGCGAAGCGGTGGTGGCCGGGGATCACATCTACTTCTCCAACCGGGCCGGCCGCTTCGAGTATGGGCACAACCCGGTGGGGGGGCTGTGGTCCATCCAGCGCATCGACCGCAACACGGGCGCGATGGACAGCATCGTCCAAGGCAGCGGCGGCGCGGTCCGTCCGGTGGTGCATCCCGACGGCACCCAGCTTGCGTTTGTCACGCGAGACCGCACCCAGACCCGGCTGGAGCTGGTGGAGCTGGCATCGGGCCGTCGCCGCGTGCTCGCCGACTGGCTGGACCACGACCAGATGGAGGGCTTTGCGCTGCACGGTGTCTACCCCCAGATCGACTGGACCGACGATGGTGAGGGCATTGTGTTGTGGGCGGGGGGCAAGCTCTGGCGGGTGGACATGGATGGGGAGCGCACTGCGGTGCCTTTCCAGGCCGACGGCACCTGGCAATTCCACAGTGTGCCCCGGGCCGACAATGCCGTGAAGAACCAGGTTGTGGCCAAGGTCATCCGGTGGCCAGTGCAGAACCCCAAGACGGGTGCGCTGGCCTTCTCGGCCATGGGGGAGCTGTGGACCCAAGACGCCGGCTCGTCGCCGGTTCGCCGCAGCGACAGCACCGGTTACGCCCCGGCCTGGTCCCCCGACGGCAAGAAGCTGGCCTGGGTCTCCTGGACTGACTGCCCGGTCGACGAGCCCGCGGTGGGCGCCGACTACCCCGACTGTGGCGGTGCGCTGCACATCTTGACAGGCAAGCGCGACGAGGTCTTGCCGGTGCGGGGCCAGTGGAATGCCCCGGCTTGGCTGCCCGACGGCAGCTTGCTCGCATGGCGGGGCACAGGGGGCACAACCGCGGCGCCGCTGACCGGTGAGCCGCGCATGGAGCTGGTGTACTTGACGCCGATGAAGCGGGGAGAGTGGTCCACCAAAGTGCTGACAACGACGGGATTTCGGGGTGGTCTGGAGCATGCTCCGGTGCCGGTGGTCCAGGGTGACCGGGTGTACTTCCTGGCCACCCGACCGGGGGCAGGACGAGTGCCCGAAGAGGTCGTGCTGCGCAGTGTCTCTGTGCATGGTGCCGATCCCCGTGACCACCTGAAGTTCGATGGTGCACAAGAAGTGGCCCTGTCGCCGGACCTGCGCCATGTGGCGTGGCGCCAGGACTACCAAGTGTTTGTGGCCCCGTTTCGGGCGACGGGTGCTGAGCAGGACCTGGGCGGAAAGGCCGTGCCCAAGCGCAAAGTCAGCGATGTCGATGGTGCTTGGCTGGCGTGGGCCCCCGATGGCCAGAGCCTGAGCTGGATGCAAGCCAACAAGCGATTCACGGTGGCGGTCGGTGGCGAGTCCTTCTTCGACGAGGATGTGGAGCTGCAGCCCACCAAGACCAAGATCACGCTGCGCCTTCCCCGGGACCGCCCCACCGAGACCGTGGCCTACACCCACGCCACCGCGCTCACGATGAAGACCGTGGACGGCGCCCCCTGCACCGACTGCACAGTGGTTGTGAACGGCGACCGCATCGTCAGGGTGGCATCGAAGGGTGCGGTGCCCGCGGGTGCCCGCGAAGTCGACCTCACCGGCAAGACCCTCATCCCGGGCCTCGTGGATGTGCATGCGCACCTCCACTACACGGCCGGCGATGTGCTGCCGGCCCAAGAGTGGCGCTACCTCGTCAACCTCGACTATGGCGTCACCACTGTGCACGACCCGTCGGCCGACACCGAGCTGGTGTTTACCCAAGCCGAGCGGGTGGCCGCGGGCTTGTCGGTGGGGCCCCGCATCCACTCAACAGGCTTTGTGTTGTACGGCGCGCTGGGCAACTACAATGCCGAGACCGCAGACCCTGAAGCGGCCAAGCGCCACGTCCAGCGCCTCAAGAGCTTGGGCGCCACGTCGGTGAAGGTGTACCAACAGAGCCGCCGAGACCAGCGCCAGTGGTACATCGCCGCGTGCAATGAGCTCGGCATGCTGTGCACGGCCGAAGGCGGCGGCGACATCTGGATGAACCTGGGCATGGTCGCCGATGGCATGCACGCCGTGGAGCACGCACTGCCCCGGGCGCCGCTCTATGAGGACGTCAAGGCCTTCTTCGCGGCGTCTTCCCAGGCCAAAGACAGCTGGGGCAGCGCCTACACCCAGACCCTCAACGTGGCCTATGGTGGGATGAGCGGCCAAGAGTGGTACTGGCAACACATGCATCCCTTCGCCGACGGCAGCCGGGAACAAGCCCGCATGTTGCGCCACTACCCCCGGCGCTTGCTCGACCAGAAGGCCTGGCGGCGGGGCGTGGTGCTCCAAGATGGTGACTGGAACCACATGCAGGTCGCGCGGGACGCCGCCGACATGATGCGCCGGGGGTTGCTGACGACGCTCGGCGCCCACGGTGAGCTGCAGGGCCTCGGGGTGCACTGGGAGCTGTGGAGCATGGCGGGACCGGGCGCGATGAGCCCCACCGAAGCGCTGTTCTCGGCCACCCAACACGGTGCCCGCTATCTGGGCATGGAGGGCGACATCGGCAGCATCGAACAAGGCAAGCTGGCCGACTTTGTGGTACTCAACAGCGACCCTCGTGAAGACATCCACAACTCAAGCGACATTGCGTTTGTGGTCACCAACGGTCGCGTGTGGGACGACGGCGCCGCTCAAGCGGTGGTGGAGTAGCCGAGGGCCTGGAGCACCGGGCCGGCGATGCGCTCGATGGTGGCGATGTCGTCGGTGCTGAGATGGGTCCGCCAGCCGTCCACGGCGCGGCTGTGGATGGCTTCGCGCACGGCCTCGCTGCTGGCTTCGGTGGAGGGCAACGCTGCATCGCTCTGTTCATGGTGGAGCACGGCTTCGTCCCAGGGCTCGCCGAGAAAGCCCAACACTTGCTGCATCACGGCCCTGGGCATGGCCACGAGCTGCTCGTAGCGGACTTCCATGTAGCGACCCTTGACTTGGGGGGCGTCTGTGCTGACCTTGAGCAGGTACTGGGTCCAGTAGGTTGCGGCGTTGTTGACGCTGCGGGTGTAGGGCACTGGCTGGCCGGACTTGGGATCCACCCAGTTCTGGCGCACCAAAGAGGCGGCCACTGCCCGCCCGTCGCGGATGACGTGGATGAAGCGGGCCTCGGGCAGCATGCGCCCCAGGTCGGCCACACACAACATCACATTGGGTGTCTTCTCGGCGGGACGCAGCCCGGGGGGGGTGCTGTGGGCGAGCAACGTGCGGATGTAGGCCCCGGCGGCGGCGTCGAGCGTGGCCCGGCGGATCCCGGCGGCGGGCAACATCGACCCGAAGGTGGCCCACCACTCCCGCTGGGTGCGCACAATGGGGGCGATCAGCTTGCGCTCCGGCCCGCAGTGAAGCCGGGGATGGGCGTGGATCATGGCCCGAAACAGGGTGGTGCCGCTGCGGGGCACACCGCCGATGAAGATGGGTCCGCTCATGGGATGGGCCGGGGCGTGGGGTGGGCGAGGCCGAGCGTCTGGAGGATCTGCTCGACCCGCGCGGCGATGGTGTGGTCCCGCAGCACGCGGGTGTGTCCGGCGGCGGCGATGCGGACCCGCAACGCCGGGTTCTGCAAGTAGAGCTTGGCTTTGTGGACCAGCTCTTCAGTTGTGCGCCAGGTGTCGAGCTCTTCGCCGATGGTGAACAGCTCCGTCAGCGCGTCCGAGTGCTCCGCGAGCAAGAAACCACCGGCGCCCAACACGTCGAAGACCCGCATGGTCACGATGTCTTGCTGGTAGATGCGGCCGATGTCCACGTTGATCTTGGCGTGTCGGTAGATGGTGGGGATGTCCCGAAAGTGATCGGCTGGACCCCGCCAGTCGGCGCCTTTGTCGTGCAGCAAGGACCACCCCGCGTCCCCCCAGACCTTGAGGCCCAGCGGCACGAGCGGCGCGAGCACGTTCAGCCGGCGCAGAGCCGCGATTTGTTCACCGATGAGCAGGGCGGGATCGAGCCCCCCGTGGGCCGCTTGTACGCGGGCGCGCACGCCGGGCAGCAAGCGGTCCATCAGCGCCGGCACCATCCAGCGGTCCAGGCGCTGGCTCTGAAGCTGCATCACTTGCTGAACCCGGGCCCGGACGGCGGGGGAGGGGGGCAGCACCGTCCACAAGCGGTCCATCAGGGTGCGGGCGCTCTCGACCATCGAGCTGCCCACAAAGGCGATGTCGGCGTGCAGCTCGGGGGCGTCCCGGACGGCGCCCATGTGCCCCGGCGCGGTGGCCAAGGGCAGGTAGTGGGACTTGCCGTAACCAGCCTGAACATGGGCACTCACGTTGGCCTTGCGGTACGTGAAGACGGTGCTCGTCGGCAGCGGATCGCCCAGTCGCGCCGGCCCATCGAGTGTCGGGTCAATCTCCCAGATGGCGGCGGGAATGCCAACCTCGGATGCCTCTTCACAGACGTCCGCCGCGGTGTTGATCCGCCACAACAGTGCGGCCCCGCTGGTGCTCAGGATGTGCGCGTTCTCGATGGCAGGCAGGTGCGCCCGGTCCCACTGGTAGCGTCGCCAGCCGTGGGACTCGAAGGCCGCCCCCGTGTCGTCCACAAACAGCTCGCCGGCCATCGCCAAGAGCACCGGCCGGTGGGCATCGCAGAGGGTTCGGGTCCATCCCAGGTAGCGGGCCAGGTCCGGGTGCACGTCCTCCACCGCTTCGCTCAGCGCCGGGGCATGCAGCCGGTCGGGACCGAGCAACAGCTTCAGCCGCCCAGACTCCAGCCACGGCCGCAGGGGGATCCGGTCGAGAACATCGTGCCACAGACCATGATCGGCCTCCCAGGCCACCACGTCCACCGTGCTTTGCTCCAGCGCGGCGACCATGCGGGCACCGTCGCCGATGCCGGTGAGCAGCAGGGGCACACCGGTGTCCTGAGCTTGCTGGGCACGGTGGAGGGTCTGGGCAATCCACGGCCCATCTTCGATGGGGTGGGCCGACCGAAATGGCCTCCACGTCAGCGTCTTGCCCGACCTCACCACCCGCGTGGCAGGCAGGGGCGCGAGCAGTCGGGTGGCCAGCGCAGGCAAGCGCTCCTGGATTGCCCGGGCGTTGTCCTGCCCGATCAGCGAGTGTGCAAGGATGGGGCCTCCAGGCCGGGTTGAGGGGACGGGTCGGGGCTGTGGGAACCGCCTACACAGTCCTTGACAATTGTGCTCTGTTTCTTCGGACTCCCGAAGCCAGGGCGCAACTCTGGGGCCGTAGAAGGTAGGTGTCTGGACGGCATGGTGTCGCCAGACGGCCCGCCCCCACGGTGGGTCCGCCCCCCGGTTCGCACTCCAAGTGAGGTCCTCATGTCCGCTCTCCGCACCACCCTCTTCGCCGCCGGCTTCATGGCACTTGGCGCGCTCGCCGCCACCACCACCAGTGCGCTGGCCCGTCCGGGCGGTGACCACGGTGGCCCGCCGGTCCTCAAGTTCGGCCAGCTCCTCGCCAGCCTGGACCTCGACGAGACCCAGGAAGCCGCGCTGCTCGACCTCCGCGAAGACATCCACGACGAGATGAAGGCCTCCCACACCGACCGCCGCGATGAGCTGAAGACCCTCGCTGAGGGCATCAAGTCCGGCAACGTCGACCGCGCCGCCATCCACAGCGTCATCGACGCCGAGAGCGCCGCCCGCACCGAGCTTGCCCACCGCGTCACCGACCAAGTGCTCGATGTCTACGACACGCTGACCCCCGAGCAGCACGCCGCACTGGTCAGCCGCCTGGAGACCATCGAGGCCCGCCACGACGAGATGCGCGAGCGCAAGCAAGGCGAGGACGGCGACAGCTCCCGTCGCCACCGCGGTCACTGAGCCACACCGGGTCTGGGCGCTGAGCCCGGGCCTCCGGGAGCCCTGAAGATGCAGAAGCTGCTTGTGATCGACGACGACCCCGGCCTCGCCAAGCTGCTGGCGGAGTACCTGGGCGGGCGGGGCTACGCCGTTGACACCGCGGGGGCCGGCCAACTGGGGCTGGACCGCCTGCGCGCCGGGGGCGTCGACTTGGTCATCCTCGACTTGATGATGCCGGAGGTGGACGGCTTCGCGGTGCTGCGGGAGATCCGCAAGCAGGGGGCACTCCCGGTCATCATGCTCACCGCCCGGGGCGACGACATGGACCGCATCTTGGGCCTGGAGCTGGGTGCGGATGACTACTTACCCAAACCCTTCAACCCCCGGGAGCTGCTGGCCCGGGTCAACGCGGTCTTGCGCCGGTCTCGGGCGGTGCCCCCGGACGACGAGCGGCTCGAAGCGGCGGGCGTGGTGCTGGATCCGGGCCGTCGGGAAGTGACGGTGGATGGCCAGCCGGTGGACCTCACCACCACCGAGTTCGACATCCTCCGGGCACTGCTCGCGGCCTCGGGGCGGGTGATTCCCCGGGAGCGCTTGATGGCGGATGCCCGGGGGGACGAGTGGGCCGCCTATGACCGCTCCGTCGATGTTCACATCAGCCACCTGCGCCGCAAGCTGGGCGACGATCCCCGCAAGCCCACCCGCATCAAGACTGTGCGGGGGGTGGGCTACCTCGTGCCGAGAACCTGACCCATGGACCTTCGCTTTCGGGTGGCGCTTACGCTGGCCGTGATCACGCTGAGCACCATCCTTGTGGCGTGGGTGATGGTGGCCGGGGGCGTGCTGCGGCCGCTCATCGGTGAGCTCAACTCAGAGCGCATGGACATCGCGGTCTACGTCGCCAAAGAAGTGGAGCAAGCCGAAGACCCCCGAGCCCGTGTGAAGGAGCTGACCAAAGAGCTTCACATCGAGGTGGGGGTGGGTCCTCGACCACCGCCGCCGATGGGACGGCGCGCCCGCTCGGTGCAGCGGGACGGCCACGAGGTGCTGTTCCTGCCAGGGCCGAAAGGGCCGATGGCGGTGTCGTTCACGGCGAATGGGCACGAGCTGTGGATGCTGATCCACTTCCCCGCGGACCTGGAGCGGGCCCCCCGCCGTGTGGGCATGGGCCTGCTGTTGCTGGCGCTCGCGTCCTTGGGTCTTGGGTTGCTCGTGGTGCGGCAAGTCTTCCGCCCGCTGAACCAGACCACCGCGGCCATGCGGCGCATCGCGGATGGCGATCTGGACCACCGCTTGGGCACGACCGGCGGGGTGCCCGAAGCGGAGCGCACCTTCAACCGGATGGCCGACCGGGTGCAGGAGCTCGTCCAGGGCCAGCGAGACCTCATGGCCGCCGTGAGCCATGAGCTGCGCACGCCGCTGTCTCGGATGCGGCTGCAGCTGGTGATGCTGCGTGATGAGAGCGGGGACCACGGCCGGCTGGATGCGCTGGAGGCCGATGTGGCCGAGGTGGACGCCTTGGTCGAAGAGCTGCTGGAGTCCGCTCGGATGCACCAGGGCCAGCTGGCACTGGACTGCACCGAAGTGGACGCGATGGACCTCGCCACCGAAGCGCTCGGGGCGGTGGACCTCGGCGACCGGGAGGTCCGCTTGGATGTGGAACCGGGGTTGGTCCTCCACGTGGATCGCCGCCGGGTCCTGCGGTGCCTGCGGAACCTGCTGAGCAACGTGGTCCGCTACACGCCGCACGACACCGATGTTCGGCTGCGGATGGTGGCGCGGGGCGCCGAGGTGGAGGTCTCGGTGGCCGACCGCGGGCCCGGGGTGGCCAGAGCTGACATCGACCAGCTCTTTGCACCGTTCTACCGGGCCGAGTCGAGCCGCAGCCGAAAGACCGGGGGACTGGGGCTGGGCTTGATGCTGGTGCGGCAGATCGCTGATGCCCACGGTGGCCGTGCGGTGGCCCGAATTCGCGAGGGCGGGGGGCTCGAGGTGGCGTTGTTCCTGCCCGTCGGAGCGGACGTGGTGTAGAGTGGGGGGCCGGAGGTTGTTGTGCCAGTGATCCTTCCCCAGCTGCCCGCCATGTCCTATGCCCAACAGGGGCTCAGCCGCGCCTCTGACGGGCTCGCTGACGCCGCAGATCGGGTCGCCAGCGGCGGTGTGGCGGCGATGCGACTGGTCCAAGATCCGCACGCAGTCGTGGATCTGAGCCCCGAAGCGCTGGCGTTGGTCGATGGCATTGAAGAGGGCTTGCTCGATGCCAAGATGGCCCAGCATGCCTACACAGCGAACGCGCGGGTGGTGCGTGCCGCCGATGCCCAGGCCGACGAGCTGGTGCGCCTGGGCGACATCTCCGACTGATCGCCCACCAGTGGGGGCTGCCGACCGACACGGTGGGTGAGCCTTCGTGGGGGAATGGCGCGGGCATGGGGGCGGTGGCTCCGATAGTTCCCGACCGTCTGCGTGGCCGCAGCTGTGCCACGCCCCACGAGGAACGGTCCATGATTCTGTCGACTCTCAAGCGCGCGGCCCGAAAGCTGGTTCATGTGGTGACGGGTGGTGGTGTGAAGCCTCCCGCAGCCCCCCGTCCGGCAGATCGCTGGGAACGGCGCAGTGTGGGGCTGGACCCCGTCCCGGCCAACGCACCGGCCGCCGATGACCGCGCCCACGACCACGGTCACTCCCACGACCACGGTCACTCCCACGACCATGGTCACTCCCACGACCACGGCGGCGGCAACCCACCCGCGGCTCAGAAAGCGCCGCCCCCGGTCCAGGTGGAGATGGTGGAGACCCCCGAACCCCCGCGCGCGGAAGTTTGTGGTGGACCGGCCGGTGGTTGCCCGGGGCTCACTGGTCCTCGACTCTCCCCTCGAAGCCCGCGGGAATGCCCTTGGCGAAGCGATCTTCGCGATTGAAGGGGTGACCGCAATCTTCGCGTTGCCGGCCTTCATGACCGTGACCGTGACACCAGACGCCGACTGGACGGTGGTGGGTCCGGCGGTCGAGGCGGCGCTGAAGGCTCAGCTCGCGTGAGGTGAGGGCGGGCGGATGTCTTTGGGCGCCCGGTCGCCCAGTGCGTCGATGAGGGGGCCGAGCTGGTCGAGGTATCGGCGGGAGCGCAGGACGCTCGTGCGGTACACCGGCTGGCGGACCTGGTCGTAGGACGCGGTGGCGACGGGCCGGCGGGTTTGGTGGAAGCGAGCACAGTCGGGGTGCCAGTCGAGGCCCACGAACGCGATGATCTTGCGGGCCCAGGTCTCGAGATCGTCCACTGTGCGCGCGTAGTCGAGCTCGAGCATCGGCAGGGTGCTGCACGTCCGCCAGTGGTCCATGAGGTCCGCGTAGCCCCGGTAGAACCACCCCAGCGTGTCCAGCCGGGTGAGCGGCGCGTAGCTGAGCGTGAAGTTCTGGAAGTAGCAGGACAGGCATGTGTCGAGGGCGTCCCGCCGACAGTGGATGATGCGGGCCCCGGGCAAGATCAGGTCGATGGCGCCGATGTGCAGGAAGTTGCCGGGCAGCTTGTCGGTCTGGATGCGGGCGCCCGGTTGGCCGGTCTGGGCATGGAGCAGGGCTTCGTAGGCCCGGCCGAGAGCGGCACGTTCCACGGGGCTCTGGGCGAGCAGGTCCCGCAGGCTGGCGACCGACGCGAGGTCTCCTGCGGCGCCAATGATCTCGGGGAGGTGGGGCAATTCCCCGGCGGCGGCAGACTCTGGATGGCTTGCGATAATCTGCTCGATCATCGAGGTGCCGGAGCGGGGCATGCCCAGGATGAAGATGACGCCTTGGCCCGGCTGGCCGTGTTCATCCTCAGCGGGGGCGACCTGGCGCAGGGCTTCAGGGGGCAGCATCTCGCGGGTGGCCCGGGCGCGGGCTTGCAGCGCTCGGGGCTCAAACCGCAGCGGAATCTGGCGGTGGGCTTCAGCGTGTGCGGCAAAGGCACCGCCCATGTCACCGGCGGCTTCCCGGGCTTCGCCGAGGGTGTGGAACAACAGCTGGCGCTGGTTGGCGGTGGTGGTGCTGGCCAGCGCGTGCTCCAGGGGTGCGATGGCGTCGCCGGGCCGCTTCTGGCGAATCAATGCGCGTGTCCACGCCGCGAGCGCGTTGGGCCCAGCGGTGCCGGCCTCCACGAAGGGGGCGATGCGGGCCCGGGCGTCTTCGTGCCGTCCGGCGCGGCTCAGGGCGTGGCCCAGGCCTTCTTCCAGCCGGCGGTCCGGGCGGGGGCTGGTGGCGATCAGCGACTCGTACTCGACGATGGAGCGGGCCGGGTCGTCATAGGTGGCGAGGAAGTCGGCCAGCAGCTTTCGGGCCGAGGTGTGGGGGCGGGGGCCCATCCGGTCGAAGGCCAGACGGGCCCGGGGAATGTTGCCGATGTGGGCCCATGCCGTGCCCAGGTTGGCCCAGATGAGGTCGCTGTCGGGCGCAGTGGCGAGGGCCCGCTCAAAGAGGTCGATGGCTGCGCGGATGTCGGACCCGTGCATGCACAGCGCGCCCAGATGCAGCAGTGCGTCGGCATCATCGGGCGCGAGGGCCAGCAGGTCTTGGAAGGGGGCTCGGGCCGCTTCTGGGGTGGGGCCCCGCAACAGGGCGTGGGCCAGGGCGCGGTGGTTCGTGGTCTGGAGGGGCGCCAGCTGGACCGCCCGGCGCAGAAAGCCGCACCCGTCGTTGTGGTGGCCGAGGCCCGCGGTTGCCAGGCCGAGCACTCGCCATCCGCTGGCATCCTGGGGCGACCGCTGCACCAGCTGGGTCGCGACTCGAATGGCGCGACCGTGCTTGCCCGCGTCGATCAAGAATTGTGCGAAGACAGCCATAAATGCACGGTTCTGGGGGTCCCGCTGAAGGCAGGATTGCAGCAGATGTTGGGCCTCGGCACCGCGGCCGGAGGCGCTGAGGGCTTGGGCCATCCACCCGTGGGCCTCGGCATCGTCGGGCAGCCGGCGCAGCACGCTGGGAAGCAACTGGAGCACGGCATGCACGCGGCCTTGCTCCAAGGCCAGAGCCGCCGCTTTGCGGCGGGCCAGCACATCACCCGGGGCTTGCTGGGTGGCCTGGAGGGCGGCTTGCCAGCGGGCGTCGGCGGTGCAGATCACGTCGGGCAGTCCGGTGGTCGATGGCGTGCTCACCCCTTGACCCCGCCCGCGGTGAGCCCCTCAACCAGCTGCTTCTGGAGGGCGAAGAACAACGCCATCACCGGAATGCTGACCAGGATCGCCCCCGCCGCAAAGCGCCCCCACTCCGTGCCGTAGTCGCCCACATAGCCCTGAAGCACCACAGGCAGCGTGAACGAGCGTTGGTCACTCATCAGTGTGGCGGCCATGATGAACTCGTTCCAGGCCGTCATGAACGAGAACAGACCGGTCACGGCCAGCGCCGGCTTGGCCAGCGGCAGGATGATCCGGGTGAAGATGGTCCAGCGTGTCGCCCCGTCCATGATCGCCGCTTCCTCAAGGTCCTTGGGGATCGTGTCGAAGTAGCCCTTCAAGTTCCACGTGCAGAAAGGGATGGCGGTCGTGGCGTACACCAGCGACAGCCCCATCAACGAGTCGAGCAGCCCCAGCGCATCGAGCAGGATGTACAGCGGGATGAGCATGATCACCCCGGGGAACATCTGGGTGATGAGGAACATGCGCATGCCGGCATTGCGCCCGGGGAATGCGAAGCGACTCATCGCATACGCCGCAGTGCACGACATTCCGATGCCAATCGCCGACGTGACCGCCGCCACCAGCAGTGAATTCATGAGCTGGCGCCCGAATAACCAGCCCCCCGTTGCGTCGCGGGTGCCGACCACATCGGCGAAGTTTTTGAGTGAGAACGTGGTCGGCAGCGGAAACGGGTCGAGGCTGAAGGCTTGGGTGGGGCTCAGCGCCATCTTGAGCACCCACAGCACCGGCCACAACACCACCACGCACGCGACCACGAGCACCACGTGGGTGAGTGCCCGCTGCAATAGGGGTGGAATCTGGTTTGAAGGCTGTGCCACGTCGCCAGAGTACCGCAACTGCTATCCCCCGCGGGACTCCCCGCGATATTGTGTCTTCCCAGAACCCGAGGTGTCCTTTGAACCGCATGCCGTCGCCCGCCACCCGCCCGGGTCTCCGTCTCCTCGCCCTGCCACTGTCGATGCTGTTGTTGCTCGGCGCGTCGTCGGATGCGCTGGCCAAGGGCAAGAAGAAGGGGACGAAGGGCAAGAAGAAGTCGTCGGCGAAGGTCGAGCTGACTGGCATTCCCTCCGTGGACAAGGTCTTCAAGCAGCTCAAGCAGCTCGATGGCACCGTCAACAGCGCCCTCAAGCACCGCACGAAGACCCACAAGAACATCAACACCGCATTGGGTCTCAAGAACGCCACGCTTCCCCAAGCGCTCAACCACATCAAGAGCGAAGCCAAGGGCAAGGTGCGCATCTCGATGCAAGGCCGCACGCCCCATCTTGAGGCGACCGACGCACTGCCGCCGGACATCCTTGCGGGCATCGAAGCCATCAACAGCGGCATGAAGCACTACGGCAAGGCGCTCCAGGAAGTTGCGAAGATTCCCAAGCAGTCCAAGGCCCTCGCCCAGAAGATCAAGGCTGCGCCGAAGGACATCAAGTCCGAGTTCCTGAGCAACCCGACGTTGGCCTTCAAGGTGCCCAAGGGCCTCAAAATCACCAAGACCAACCTGGGCATCGCCAAGTCGCTTCCGGGTCGCTCGAAGAAGGTGGTGAAGGGCATCAACACCGACACCAAGCTGATCGTGACCACCTTCGGCGGAAAGTGGCCCCCGATCTAGCGGCCTCGGACGAGTGGCCTCCGAGCTCGCGTCTGGCCACTGACCGAGCCCTGTGTTCACCGCCGGCCCCTTCCACAGGGGGTCGGCGTTGCTGCTTCAGCGGCCCAGCTCGACGTAGGGCACGTCCACGATGAACGCCCAGTCGGCGTGGCGACAGTCGGTGGAGGCGTCGTTGTCGCCAATGGTGATGAACGAGAACTCAAAGCGGTTCTGCTGGATCGCCAGCAAGCTCAGCTCATTGGCCAAGGACGCTTCAAACGACAGCGACATGATGCCATCGGTCTCGGGGGGCGGGATCTCGCACGCCGACCGTCCTTCCGCCTCGCCCAGGCACCACGTCGCGATGGATGAGTCGAAGCTGAACTCATTGCCCGCGATCCGAGACCAGTCGTAGACCGGAAGCCCGTCCACCACAGCCAGCTCGTCGATCAGTGGCGCGTAGCTGGACGCCAGCGGCACGTCATTGAAAGTGAAGACGAAGTTGTCATCGTAGATCATCGGCGTGCCCTCGCCGCCGCTGACACCCTGAAAGTTGAAGGCCATGTCGCACACGACCGCCCCAGCCGGTAAGCTCAGGCTGGACGACTGCTCGATTCGGGCCGTCATGTGGGCGTCCTGGGTGTCCAGGTTGTCCCCTTCACCCCAGGGGCACGGCGGGGAGGTCTCGGGGAAGGTCACCGTGAACTGGGCGGTCTGCGGCTCCCCTTCTTCACAGGCGCGGGCGATGTCGTCGGCGTTGTTGATTGAAAAGCTCGACGTGTCCTCCACCTTGGCGTCGTCGGAGCCTGTGCCCGAACCGCAGCCAAGGAGCATCATCATCACAGGGACGGTCTTCATGGTGCCTCCAGGCGGTCAGTATCCGCAGTGCGAGGGGCGCTTGCAGGGTCATTGCCAATCCTTGACGATGTGACGGTTGGGGTGCGGTTGCTCGATCGCCAGCAGGCCCGGCTGGCCAGACCCGACACGGGGACCGCGGTCGGAGAAAGGCACGGTTGCCTGCGTCAATCGCGCATGCTGGGCCAGTCCGCGCGCAGGCGATGGGCCCCCGATGGTGCACATCTTGGGCGTGTGCTTGGGCGGCTGCAGGCTCCGACGAGCGGTGGGCTTCGGGGCGCACCTGGTGCCATCGCCGTTGGGGAGGATGGAGCATCGTGGGCTTGCTGTCCCCCCGAACGACTCGGCCGGCCAGCGCCGTCGGCCGACGGGCTATCCTTTCCCTGCGGCGCGCATCGGGCGCCGGCCAGTGCGCCTCGGCTGTTCCTGTCGGACGCTGCGAACCAGCCCACCCGTGAGCCCCCAGGAGTCCACCGTGCAGGTCACCGTCGAGCAGCCCCTCTCAGAAGTCCAGGGTGCCGATGCCCACCGCGGTGCGGCCGGGGGCGACATCTCGGCGACGGAGCTTCGGGAGCTTCGGGCAGGCTTGCTCCAGCCGCTGCCGGAGCTGGCGGCGAGGTACTTCTACGACCCGACCGGTGTGAGTTACTATGACCTGTTGGTGGACCTTCCCGAGTACTATCCGTCGCGCACGGAGCTCGGGATTCTCAAGGCCAACGCCGCGGACATCATCGCCCACGTGGGCCCATCTCGCATCGTGGAGCTCGGCAGCGGCATCGGCGAGAAGATCGGCACCTTGCTCGACGCGATGGTGGCCGAGGGCGGACCGGCGGAGCACGGCGGTCGGTGCACCATGTTTGACATCGCCGAAGCCTGGCTGCCGACGGCGGTGGCCACGCTGGGTGAGCGCTACCCGATGCTCGAGATTGACGGGGTGCACGGGGACTTCAACCAGCACCTGGACCGCCTGGGGCCCGGTGGGGACCGCCTCATCGTCTTTTTTGCGGGCACGCTGGGCAACCTGCATCCCGACCGGGTGCCCTCCTTCCTCGCGGCCGTCCGGCGCCAGATGGAACCGGGCGACTGCTTGCTGGTGGGCGTCGATCTCGTGAAGGACCCGGCCATCATCGAGGCCGCCTACAACGACTCGGCCGGTGTGACCGCCGCCTTCAACTGCAACATCTTGGCCGCGCTGAACCGCCGGTTCCGGGCCAGCTTCGACGTGGATGCCTTTGAGCACCGGGCCTTCTTCGACACCCATCCCGACCACCGGTGGTTGGAGATGCGGCTCCGTGCCGTGCGGCCGACCACTGCGCGAATCGCGGGGCTGCGGCTCGACTTTGGTGAGGGGGACGAGCTGCGCACCGAGCTGTCCACCAAGTACACCCCCGAGCGCCTCGCCGAGCGCGCCCAGCTGGCCGGCCTGGTGGTCGACCGCTGGTACAGCGACCCCAAGGGGTGGTTCGGCGTCGCACTCCTGCGTCCGAGTGCCTGATGAACCAGCCCATCCTGCTCCCGCCCTTGTCGGCCGCCGCCCACCGCGCTCGGTTGCTGGCGGCTTGGTCCCGCTCCGACCAGCTCTTTGGTCTCGTCCCGGCCGACCAGCTCACCCGGCGCCCCATCTCCTTGCGCCATCCGATCCTGTTCTACATCGGTCACTTGCCGGCGTTTGCGTGGAACCAGATCGCCCGGGGTGCGCTTGGACTGCCCGCCCTGGATCCCGAGCTGGATCAGCTGTTTGAGCGGGGGATCGATCCGGCAGACGAGGCGGCTGCCGAGGCGCTGAGTGTGCCGTCGTGGCCATCGCTGGAGCGGGTGCTGGCCTACCGTGACCTCGCCCGTCAGCGGTTGCTGGAGCTCGTGGATGACGTGGTGGCCCGCCACGATCCCCAACATCTGCTGCTGCGGGGGGGCCGCATCCTGCATGTCGCCGTGGAGCGCGAGCTGATGCACCACGAGACCTTGCTCTACATGCTGCAACGCCAGCCGGGGTTGCTGCATGCGGGCCTGGGAGCGACCGTGAATTCCTGCCGGGGACACATTCGCCAGTCGATCAGCCGCATCGACATTCCCGCCGGCCCGGCGACCATCGGCACGGCTCGCAGCGATGTGCGCTTTGCGTGGGACAACGAGGTCCCCTGCACCGTGGAGGACGTGGAGGGCTTCTCCATCGACCGCCTGCCCGTCACAAATCTGGATCTTCGAGAGTTTGTGAAGGCCGGTGGATACGGTGTTCCCGAGCTTTGGGAGGGCGCCGCCCCCGACCATCCGACCAACTGGGTGCTCGGCAAGCGCGGCACCTGGAAGGTGCGCTGGCTGTTGGGTGTGGCACCGATGGGCGAAGCCGCCTTGTGGCCAGCCCAGGTCTCGCTGGCCGAAGCCCGGGCCTACGCCAAGTGGACCGGCGGACGGTTGCCCACCGAAGCGGAGCTGCACCGTGCTGCCTACGCCACGCCCGATGGCACACTCCGACAATACCCATGGGGAGACGATCCTCCCGATGCGGACCGCTGCACCGCCGACTTTGTGAGCTGGTGCCCCCGGGCGGTGGGCGAGACCCCAGCGGGCGCGAGCGCATGGGGCGTGGAAGAGCTGGTGGGCAACGGCTGGGAGTGGACCGACACCGTGTGGCAAGCGCGGCCGGGCTTCGTGGCCGACATCCCCACCTACCCGGGCTACTCGACCGACTTCTTCGATGA
>CALOBC010000041.1:0-9252 GCA_942491145.1 Myxococcota bacterium
TCGACGCCCAGACCCGCCGGGGCGCAGAAGCCGCATTTGCGCAGCGCGGGCGCCCCCGGGCACTCGGCGAGAGTGTCGACGTGGCAGGCCGTCTCGAGACCACAATGGGTCGCGTTGATGCGGCGGTTGTCGGCGCATGGATGCGCAATCGACAGCCCCTCGCCACTGCGTCGCCTGCGATGGTGGCGTACTTGCGCACCCAGACGCTGCCCACGCTGGCCGACCAAGATGCCCTGCTCAACGGTGACTCAACAACCCGAGCGAGCTGGCCCCGAACCGGACTGGCCGGTCTCGAGCTGGCGACGGTGCTGGGGTCGCTGGGCATCCGCAGCGAGAGTGCGCTGTGGACCGATCGGGTGGTGACGCGCCAGTGGCTGCAAGGCGCCACCCGCCCGATGCTGGCACAGGGCCTCGCGGTGGACCGAGCATGGGGAACCTGGCTGACCGTGGCGGCGGAGGGTCGCTGGTCACACTTGTTCGATGCCCCCCAAGACACCATGATGATGGGCATTCCCAACACCTTCGAGGCGGCGCTTGCGGCCCGGGCGGACGTCGCGCGGGGACGGCTCTCCCCGGAGCTCGGCGGCGTGGCCAACCTCACCTTTCGTGAAGTGACCCTGCGACCGGGCTTGCGGTGGCGGGTCACAGACGTGTGGGAAGTGGGGGCCGGCGCATCACTGTGGCTGGCCGAGGGGCCCGCCGCCGTCGACTGGCAGGATGCCCTGACTTGGGAGGGTGGCCCTATCGGCTACGCCCACGACACCGACGCAGCGTGGCTGTCCGTGAGCTGGATTCAATAGCGGGCTGTGGGCCCCTGCCATTGATCCGGTGCACCGCACGGTATACGGCGCACCGCTCTGCTCAGTGGACCACCCGCTCCCGGCCTGGTGCCCAGCAGCAGCCAAGGATGGTCCGGTGCGCATCGGAATTGTCGTCACCAACATTCGCTCTATCGACGGCACCTGGACCACCTCCCACCTCGCCGATGCGGCCCTCAAGGCCGGCGCAACGGTGCGGTTCTTGGAACCCCAGGACTTCGAGGTCACCAGCAATGGGCGCCTCGTCGCCCGAGCTTGGGCAGTGGATGAGCCCATGGACAGCGTGGCCAGCCTGGCCGCCGCCCTGTCCAGCCACCGGCTGCCGCGCCAATACCTCGACATCTCGACCTGCACGATGCTGCTGCTGCGGGTGAATCCGCTCCAGTGGCACACCCTGCAGTGCGTGACCCTCGCCAGCAATGCCGGGGTGGCGGTCATCAACGACCCGCTCGGTGTCTCGCTCACCCGCGGCAAGGCCTGGCTCGCCACGCTCCAAGATGTGCCCACGCCCAAGACTGTGGTCACAGCGAGCCGCTCGTCCGCCCTCGCGTTTGCCCGCCACATGGGGGGGCGCATCGTCGTGAAGCCCGCCACCGGCAGCGGCGGTCGGGGCGTGACCCTTGTGCCCGCATCCCGATCGGACCTGCTGGACCGGGCCTTCACCATCGCCCGCAACCAGGGCGGCTTGGCCGTCGTGCAGGAATACATGCCCGAAGCGGAACTCGGAGAGAAGCGGCTGGTCTGGACGGGGGGCGAGCTGATTGGCGGCTACCTCCGTCAGCGCGCGCCCGGGAACTTCCGCCACAACCTCAAGCAAGGGGCGAGCCCTGTCGCTTGTGAGATTACTGACCAGGATCGAGCCCTGTCCGCCGCAATCGGTCCCCACTTGCTGCGCAATGGGATAGGAATCGCCGGCCTGGACGTCATAGGCGGGCGTCTGGTAGAGGTAAATACGTTAAACCCCGGTGGTATCCACTGGGCAGATGCCCTCACGAGCCAACCCCCAGGGATGCTCGCGAAGCGTGCCATCGACCGTCTCCTCCACACCGCCGCTGAGTTCCGCAAGAGGACAATATCCCGATGAGCAGACGACGCGCTGTTGCAGCAGATCAAGACGACTACCAGGGCGCCCCCGGCACGCTGAGCCGCAAGCAAGTCCTGGACGCCATCCGGCGCCGGACCAGCCTTCGCGATGCGGACGTGCGAGGGCTCGACCTGAGTGGTCTCAACTTTGATGGCATGGACCTGGCATGGGCGAAGTTCGCCGAGGCCAACCTGAGCTCCTGTACGTTCCGCAATGCTGACCTCTCCGGAGCGAGCATGTGGAGCGCCAATCTCCAAGACGCCGTGCTGGACGGCGCTGTGTTGGAGAACGCCGACTTCGATCTGGCGAACTTGGACGGGTGTACCGTCAAAGGCGCCCGCATCAAGAAAGCCATCTTCCCCTTCGCCAACGTGAAGATGGACGATGTTGAGCGGGCTGTGCGCAACGGCGGCCGCCTCCGCATGGACCCCATCGATCTGGACTGACGATGCTGTTCGCGCTCCTCGGCCTCGCCCATGGGCCCACGGACGAGGAGCTCGTCCGCCGCTTCCAGAGCGGCGATCTTGAGGCGTACGGCGATCTGGTGCAGCGATACCAAGACCGGATCTTCACGCTCTGCCTGCGCTGGATGCACAACCGCAGCATCGCCGAAGAGGTCGCTCAGGATGTGTTCCTGGCGGCCTATCGTGCGTTGGATCGCTTTCGCGGCGATGCCAAGTTTTCGACGTGGCTGTTTCGCATCGCGGTGAACCACTGCAAAAACCGCAAGCTCTATCGACATCGCCGTGCTCAAGGGCGTCATGAGCCCCTGGAGGGCTTGAGTCCAGACGGCGATGGACCAAAACGTCAGATTGCTGCCGAAGGACCGGGAACCGATGAGGGGGTTCATCGGTCAGAAGCAGGCAAGATCCTCGAGCTGGGGCTCGCGGAGCTCGACGAGGACTTTCGGTCCATCATCGTGCTGCGGGACATCGACGGCCTCGCCTATGAGGAGATCGCCGACATCCTCGACCTGCCCAAGGGTACCGTGAAGAGCCGCCTGCACCGTGCACGCGCCCAGCTCGCCAAGATCCTGTCGCGCACGCTCAGCGCTGGCGACTTCATCTGACCCTGCCCCACCCACTCTCGACCGAGCGCCACACCGCCATGGACACCTACTTCGCCCGCAATCGACTCTCCGCGTACCTCGACGGGCTGCTGCCACCGTCCGAGGCCCGGGAGGTTGCGGCAGCGATCGAGCGTGATCCGACGTTGGCCGCCGAGTTTGAGTCGATGCGACAGACGGTCGAGCTGCTGCACCAGGAAGGTCCGGCCCAGGCGCCCACGGGCTTCCACGCCCGCGTGATGGCCAAGGCTGCGGAGCACGGCCGCCCGTCAGGCCAGCTCATTCCCATCCGGCGGTGGCTGGCACGGGTGCCCGTGGAAGCGGTCGCCCTCGCCGCTGCGGCTGCAGTCGTCGTGATCGCCATCCAGTGGCGCCCCAACCAGCAACCGTTGGAGCCCGACGACCGGGACGCGGTGGCTGCGGTCGCCCCGCCCGACGTCGCGACCCTTCAGGACAAGACCGCCCCCGATGGTGGACTCGCATCGGGCAGTGCTGAACCGCTCCCTCCGGCGCTTGGCGAAGCGCCCCCCGACGACGGCGTGGCGATGGGCACGTCAGCCAAGGGGGCTCCAGAACAGAAGGCGGGCCCGCCGCCGGTGCGGTACCAAAACAAGGCCAGCTCTCGGGCGGGCACCGACGATGCGTATGTGCCGGAGTGGGAGGCCACCACGGCGTCCTCGAGTGTGGCATCGGTGCGGGGGCTGCGGCTCGACATCTCCAATCCCGAGGTGCTGTTCCAGCTGGAGACCATCGCCCGCAGCAGCCAAGGCAAGCTGCTCGACGGACAGAACCGCACCATGGCACCGTTCACGCTGACCGCCGACAGCCCCAGTGCGAGCGTGCTGTTGGTGGTTCCGGCAGACCAAGCCGACGCTGTCCAGAGCCGACTGAGCAGCTTTGGTGCCACCGAAGGCAAGGCGCCGACGGGCGTGATGGTGGGCAGCCGAAACGCCGGCTTCTTTGTTCAGGTTCGCTGGACACAGTGAGCCCTGGGGTGCCGAAGATTCGGCAGGTGACCGACGAACGGGCACCCCCAAGCTGCGCAAGTGGCTGATTTTACGGTGGCACACCGATTGCATGGCGCCCTCCCGGGAGGTGCCCATGAACGCACTCGACACGTCCAGACAACGCCACCGCGAGCGATACCTCATTCATGGGCCCGACGGCTTCGGCGACGCTGAGCTGCTGGGTCTGGTCGTTGGTACCGGCAGCCCACCCCACTCCGCGATGGACCTCGGGGTCAGCCTGCTGGCGCAGTTCGGCGACCTCAGCGCTGTCCTGCGCGCCCCCCCCCACTCGCTGTCTGAGGTCTCGGGCGTCGGCCCGGCCAAGGCGGTGCGCATCCATGCCGCACTGGAAGCCGGCCGCCGAGCCGCGTCCGATCGGCACCGAGCGGCCCGCATCATCTTGTCGCCCAAGTCTGCGGTGGAGGTGCTCCAGCCGGAGGTGGCCGGCAAGAGCGTCGAAGAGCTGCACGCGCTGTACCTGGGTCGACGGGGCCAGCTGCTGCACCACGCGTGCCTGTCCCGAGGGAGCAGCCACAACACCATTGTGGACCCCCACAGCATCTTCCGGCTGGGGCTGTTGACCGGCGCCTCCCGCCTGATCCTCGCCCACAACCACCCCTCCGGCGACCCCCGCGCCTCGCCCGAAGACATCGCAGCGACCCGACGGGTGGCCGACGCGGGGCGCCTGCTGGGCCTGCCCCTCGTGGACCACCTCATCCTCGCCGGTGGTCGCTGGACGTCGCTGGCCGAAGAGGGGCTGCTGCCTGGCCCGCACTGGGCCGGTTGACGCTGGGCTCACGGGCGCTGAGACGACACCGTGCTGGCCAGCGCCCGCACCCGACCCGGCTCGCCGATGACGATCAGAAAGTCGCCGATCCCAATTCGGGTCGTCGCCTCGGGCGTGACCACCATCTCGCCATTGGAGCGGCGCAGTGCCACCACCAGCACCCCGTGCCGCTGGCGAATCCCGAGCTCGCGCATGGAGCGGCCCGACCACCCGCTCCGCGCCCCCACCTCGATCTCCTCCAGCATGATGTCATCATGTTCCGCGAGGGTAGCAAGGTCCAAAAACGTGGTGGAGAAGGGCCGAATCAACCCGTGGGCCATGCGCCATCCCCCCATGCTGTGGGGACTGACCACCGCCGTCGCACCCGCTCGACGGGCTTTGGCGGCGCCCTGATCGGACTCCACACGGGTGAGGATGGGGACGTCGGGGTTCAGCTGCCGCACCGACAGCGTGATGAACACCGCTTCGGCGACCGGGGCCGCCGTGATGGCCACCCCGCGCGCCCTGCAGATGCCCGCCTCTCGGAGGCTGTTGTCATCGGACCCATCCCCCACGATGAAGGGGAACTCGGTCTCGTCTTGGAAGGCCTGAGCCTCCCGTTCCACAACAACGACAGAATAGCCCGTGGCACGCAATTCTCGGGCTACAATGCGGCCCAGGCGCCCGTAGCCAACCACGACGTAGTGCTCGGTCAAGTCCGCCATCATCCGTCGTCGCCTCCGCTCGCGAAGGTACTGGGCGAGGTCGCCCTCCAGCAAGCTGCGGGTGAGCTGGGTCATCGTGTAGGTGCCCACACCCAAGCCAGCGCCGATGAGCAGGATCGTGAACATCCTCCCCGCAGAGCTCAGGGGGTGCGTCTCGCCATACCCAATCGTTGTAAGGGTAATCACAACCATCCAGAGGGCGTCCAGTGCGGACCAACCCTCGATGATCATGTACCCGGCCACGCCACTGGCCAAGATGGCCAACAGCAGACCCCCAGCCAGCCAGAACGGCCGCTGCACCTGGTCTGCCCGCACCCGACCCCTCCCCAGCCGAGAGGACCGCGCCGCGCGGGACGGTGGCAGGAGGTGGATCAGTGGTCTTCGGAGACCTCGTTGCGCTTCCATGCCGGGATGGTCACCGTGACGTCGGCACTTCCGTCAGGGACACACTGGCACGCCAGACGGGACTCATCCCGCAGCGCTGGCGCGAAGT
Source organism: Myxococcota bacterium (assembly GCA_942491145.1). Classification (GTDB taxonomy): domain Bacteria; phylum Myxococcota_A; class UBA796; order UBA796; family UBA2385; genus CAXQUZ01. The sequence goes on from CALOBC010000041.1 coordinate 5,960, forward strand.
CCAGCTGGTCTTCTTCTTCTTCGATGGGCTCGGGCGCCGTGTCCAGGCCCGCATCCACATAGACGTGGCACGTGGAGCAAGCGCAGACGCCGCCGCACGTGTGGTCGATCTCCACGCCATTGTCGAGCAGCACCGACAGGATCGAGCCCGGCCACCCTTCGTGCCCGGCAGGGAGTGCGGCGGGGTCGACCACAAAGATCTGGCCCGTGTTGCTCAGGCGCAGCTTGTAGGCCGTCTTGGGCGGCGGGGGAGCCTCGGCCGCAATGAACGGATTGGTTCCCATCAGTCAGTCTCCGGGTCAGGTGCCTGCAGGGCGTTGGCCGCGGCCGTATCCCAAGGTGGCCACGGGGCACGGTCTGGGGTGGCCATCCGCAAGACGAAAAACGCCGAGGCGGGGAAGCCTCGGCGCATCGCCAACCCACAGGAAAGGAACACGGGCGGAAGGACTTGAACCCTCGGCCTGCGGATTTGGAATCCGCTGCTCTACCAACTGAGCTACACCCGTTCGGCGGCAGCAGTCTATGCGACCGTTCGGTGGCCGTCAAGACACCCAGTTTTCTTCAGACGGCCATCCCCGACCAGAGCGCGAAGACCGACAGCGGCAGCAAGTACCAAGCGAATCGAGAGAAGTCCCCGGTGCGCACCAGCCGCAGCAGCACCAACAAGGCGCCCCAGCCCGAGATCGCTGCGACCACGAAGCCCACCGCCAGCGGCAGGAAGTCCATGTCGGCGGGCTCGAGCTTACGCAGGCTGAGCAGGAAGGCCCCCCCAATGGCGGGCACACTCAGCAAGAACGAGAACCGTGCCGCCAGCTCCCGGTCGACGCCCAGGAACATGGCTGCCGCGATGGTGCTGCCGGACCGCGAGATGCCCGGCGTGATGGCCAGGCCCTGGACCGTGCCGACCACCAGGGCCTTCCACACGCTCATGGCACCGCCTTCGGCCACTGGCAAGGGCTTCGGGGCCCAGCGCGTCGCCAACAGCACCAGACCGGTCACCCCAAAGGCGACCCCGACCGCCGTGGGGTGGGAAAACAGCTGCTCAAAGACGTCCTTGAGGGCCAGCCCGATGATCGCAGTGGGCACACTGCCGGCCACCACACACAGCCCCAGCCGCGCCCCCGGACGGCTCATCATCGGCCCCTCGCCGCGAAGCACGTCGTTCAAGATCATCTGGACATCACGGCGGAAGATGCCGAGGACCGGCACCAGCGTGCCCAGGTGGAGCACCAAGTCGAAGGCGATGGGATCACCCGGGTGGGGCAGCCAGCGCTGAAACAACACCAAGTGGCCCGAAGAGGACACCGGCAGGAACTCGGTCAGCCCCTGCACGAGCCCCAGAATGGCCGCAGCCAGCAGATCATTCATGCGCTCATCCCCTCGGGGTCCGCCCATCCACCACCACGCTCAGGGCGTTGCGGCAAGGCTCTGAAGGTAGACGACCAAGTTGTCGAGGTCGTCGCCCGTGATGTGCTTGAAGGCCATCATTGCGGTGCCGGGATTGCCCGTGCGAATGATCTTCTTGACGTCATTGGGCTCTTTGCCCTTCCACCATGCTGCGGCGGTCAGGTCGGTGGGCGCCGGGCGAAGGGCGACGGCGGCCGGCCCCTTGCCGTTGCCGGCCTCGCCGTGGCAGGCAAGGCAGTTCGCAGCGTAAACCTGCCGACCGGCGTCAAGATCAGCGGCGAGGGCCGCGGGGGACGCGAGAAGCCACAGAACCGGGACAGCATGGCGCATGGACGCTCCTACGATTGCGCCGATCCATAGACCGGGCGCGGGAGCCGGTCCACCTCTCAGGGCGTTGGGGGCGCAGGTGTCGGGGTCGGGGCTGGCTTTGCCGACACGAGGGGCGCCGGCACCTTGGGGGGGGGTGGGGGTGCAGCTGGCGCCTCGTCGTCCTCCGCCGTGGTCGGCTCGTCCGCTTCCTCGGAGGCCTTCGCCTTGGCCTTCGCTTCCACCTTGGCTTCCGCCTTCCGGGCCTCCTCGAGCTCCTTGTCGGTCTTCCCCGTCTCTGGGTCGATCGAGCCCATCCACCGCAGCACCCGCCGGGTGTCCGACGGGTTCAGCACACCATTGAAGGCCGGCATCATGCCCGCGCCGGCCTGCACCACATGCACCCAGCGGTCGGTGTCATCCACACGGCCAGCCAGCGCGGGGGCCTCGGCCGTCAGCTGGGCCAACGCAGCCCCGTCGCCCTGACCGCGGTCACCATGGCACTGCCGACAGTGGGCCTTCCACAGCTTCTCGGACCACTTGGCCTCGTCGCCGACCTTGGACGGCGAACCGGCGGCGGCGACACCGATGAGCAACAGGAAGAGCATGGGGTCCGCCCACGGTGGAGTGGTGGCTGGGGGCACACCCAGCCCAAGAAACAAAAGAGCCCCGGAAGAATCCGAGGCTCTCTAAAAATGGCGGAGTTGACGGGACTCGAACCCGCGGCCTCTGGCGTGACAGGCCAGCGTTCTAACCGACTGAACTACAACTCCAAAAAGGCTGTGCTGGGACGGGGGGAGATGGCGGAGTTGACGGGACTCGAACCCGCGGCCTCTGGCGTGACAGGCCAGCGTTCTAACCGACTGAACTACAACTCCAAAAACCCCGACCCAATACAGCATTCGCAAACAAGCAAAAGAACATGAGCGAAGCAGGGCTCGAACCTGCGACCCGCAGTGTGTAAGACTGCTGCTCTCCCAACTGAGCTATTCGCCCAGACCGCTCACCTCAACCGATGCACGGGAGAGAGAGCATTCCGGCACGACAGCTTGACCGAGGCCAAGCCGCATGTTCTCCGGCCGCTTCTCTGCCCAGCGGAAAGAGCGCGGCTCCCCCTCAAGGCTCACGCCTTCTATTGCCTGAGTCTCCCCCCGGCAATAAATTTTCGCCAGCACACATCAATCGGACGCAGATTTCTCCAGAGCCCCCGTTCGAAGGGCGATCTCAAGAACCTCGTCCATGTGGCTGACCGGACGGATGTCGAGAATGGCGCGCACATCCTCCGGTACATCTGGCAGGTCCTTTTCGTTCCCCGACGGAATCAGCACTGTCGTCAAGCCCCGTCGGCATGCCGCCAGCAGCTTCTCCTTCAAGCCACCGATCGGCAGCACCCGCCCCCGCAGGCTGATCTCGCCGGTCATGGCCAGGTCACCCCGCACGGCCACCCCCGTGAGCGCACTGGTCAGCGCTGTGGCCATCGCGATGCCCGCGCTGGGGCCGTCGGTGCCCAGGCTGTTCCCTGGGTAGTGCACGTGGAGGTCGACCGTCTCATGGACGTCGGCGGCAAGCCCCAGCCGGTCC
>CALOBC010000042.1:0-28631 GCA_942491145.1 Myxococcota bacterium
GGGCTTCATCGAGCGTATGCTCGGGATGGTGGATGGGGTGGTCATTCCCGGCGGGGCCTTTGACATCCATCCCCGCCACTATGGCCAGTCCATTGCGCACCGGGTGGACCACATCGACGAAGGCCGCACGGCGTTGGAGCTGGCACTGGCCCGCGCTGCACTCGACGCCAACATGCCGCTGCTGGGGATCTGCGGCGGGATGCAGGTCCTCGCGGTCGCCGCCGGGGGCACACTGATTCAGGACATCGGCAGCCAGGTGCCCGGGGCGCTGAACCACGAGCAACCCACCGATCCGGCGACGCCTTGGCACTCCGTGGCCTTCAGCGGTGGACCACTCCGGGACGCCCTCGGACCGCACACTCAGGTCAACAGCACCCACCACCAAGCCATCGCGTCCGCCGGCGCGCTGGAGATCTGTGGTCGTGCGCCCGATGGCGTGGCGGAGTCGGTTCACCACCCCGCACACCGGTTCGTGGTCGGCGTGCAGTGGCACCCCGAGCTGCTGTTGACGCCGCTCTTTGCCGCCTTCGCCGCGAGGCTCTGACACTGGCCAGCAGGAGCGAAGGGCCCGAGGGGCGCCGACTCGGCTACTCGGCTACTCGGCTACTCGGCCGACGGCATCATGGCCGCCTCGAGGTGGGCCCGGGCTTCGGCGGTCAGCTTGGCCCGGTCGAGGTCCCCGGCGGCCTTGAGGCCCGTGGGGGTCGTGACCAGCGAGTCCACTGCGGCGGTGCTCAGGCGCACGTCGGAAGAGGCAGCGGCCGCCAGCAATGTGGCGAGAGCGCCGTCCAACACGAGGGACTGGGTCTGCATGCAGCGGGCAGCACCGGCGCGGATCTTCGGATGGGCCTCGCCGCCCAGCAGCTCCGTGCAGAACGCCTCGGTCGTCTGGTTCGGGTAGAGCGCCAACAGCCCGGCAGCCCGCTCGGCTTCCACCAGAGAGTCGCTGTAGGCCGCGATCCAGCGCAGGGCAGCGGCAGCGTCGCCGTGGGTGTCGAGGGCTTGCCGACTGGGCAGGTCTTGGGTGTGGCGGGCACCGAGCAGGGACCGCACCTTCGCCACGCCCTCGGGCGCTGCGGGGGCTTCGACATCAGCGCCCGGGTCCTCGTCCGTCGCTTCCCGCGAAGGCAACGAAGAGATGGGGGTGGCCTTGACAGCGGGGGGCTGGGCGGCGGCCACAGCGATGAAGCTGAGGATGGTGAGCATAGGGACTCCTTTGCGTCGCATTCAGGAGGGGGTGTGGGGACGACGGCCCCATGGAGGCACCATTCAGGCCCCCCCGAGAGCAGACCGGGTCAGTGCGCAACCACACTGCGCGACAGCACTTGGGCCTGACTGGGCGACACCTCGTCCTGCGCGAAGTTGCCCGTGATCCAGAACATGAAGTTGGCGCCGTCGTGGCCGGAGCACTCCTCGGCAGAGAAGTACCCGTCGCCATCATCGGCGCTGTTGGGGCAGTTCGGCGTGTCGTCGAGGGACTCGGTCCGGCTGCCGTCAGCCTCGGTGGTGTGGAACAGGCCCACCTGGTGGCCGACCTCGTGGGCCATGGTCTCACCCATCGTCGACACATCGATGTCGCCGTTGCGGGAGCGGTGCCCATCGAGGGCCACGATGACCCCAGCCCCGTCCACGCCGAAGACCCCGAGCGGACCGGGGATGCCGCCAGCCTCACCGAGAGTGCCCGACTCGTCGCTGTAGTCATCCACCACGAACAAATTGATGGCTTGGGGATTGGCCCCGTCCAGATCGGTGCGGCGAAGCTCGTTGGAGTCGCGGTACCGAATCATCGAGCTGCCGCTCAGCTCGTAGAGGTCAACACTTCCCAGCGCCGGTCCGCCACCGCCCGTCCAGACTTCGTCCATTCGGGCGAGGGTGTCGTCCAGGTCTTCCTGCGTGAGATCAGCCCCACCCACCACCACGATGTTGAGGTCAATGGTCCCCGCGCCGATGTCGGCACGCCGGGTCACGACATGCAGGGTGCCCATCTCGCCTTCGACATCCTCAAGCGCCGCCGGCTGGACCGCGAGACAGCCGCCACCATCGGGCAAGGTGGTCGGGTCGATCGGCATGGCGATGGTGCCGCCCAGAGTGCCCCAGTGGAAGTAGGGCGCGCTGTACCACGCGCCATCGGTCTCATCGGAGCGGCTGGCATCCACGAACACGTCGTCGTCGAGGGCCCACAACCCGAAGCCGGTGCTGTTGCCAGCGGAGTCCACAGTCGCGGAGACGCCGGTCGCGTCGCTTCGCAGGTCAAAGACCATGACCGGCCCAGCCGCCACGCCCATGTCGTAGTCCCACCCGAACTCAAACTCGTAGGAGTTGACCCCAAAGCCGCCCGCAGTGCCCAAGACCTCGCTGGCGTCGTCGCAAGCGGGCACGTCTCGAGCCGGGCCGGAGTCGCTGCCACGGCCCTTGCCGCCGGTGTCCACACAGCCGGATCCCGCCACGAGGAGGCCGATCAGCACAGCATTGAGTTGGATTCCAGGCTTGTGTAGCATCAGCGTCCTCTGGTCTCAGCGTCGTTCACGCACGGCAACATGCCGGAACCGTACTCCATGGTGCACCGCGTCCGCTTGTGTCGGTTCCGCAGCACTGCAAAGGCCAACCCGCAGTCGGTCGCTCGACTTCGCCACAGGGCCCTGGCCGGCGCACACACCATGCCCCGTCCACACGACAGGCGCTCGCGATCTGGCGCCACCCACTGCAGCCCCCCGCGGCCCTATTGCTTCTCGGCTTCCTCGGGGGTCCACGTGCCAGCCCGTCCATGGCGACGGACAAACACGATCTCATGCTCCGTTTTGATGCGAATCCGCTTGAGCCGGATCTCCACCGGACGCTGGCCCCGGGCCTTCACTTCCACCCGATTCTGGGAAAACGGCAGGCGCCAGATCTCAACTTGGGAGGGGGTGACACCGACGTAGGCATCGTTCAAACGAACCTCAGCCCCCGGCGGATTGCTCCGAATCACCGCAGTCTGCTTGAGACAGCCGCCCAGACCGACGACCAGCCCGGCCAACACCAGCGGGCGAAGCGCGGAGGTCAGCATCGGTCGAGACACACGAGAAACAGCCACCGGGACACCTCACAGGACCACCTGCTATCCAGACTCACCGTCCGGGGCATCTGCCGAAGCGCCCCAACGGCATGCCGAACGGGAGGCTGTGCCGGCGACAGGATAGGCCCCCCGTTCCTTGGAGGTCCAGTGTTGTCCTGCCGCTCCCCGATGATCGCCCTGGCCATGGCCGTGTCCCTCGCTGGATTGGGCAGCATCACGTCGGCCTGTGGGCCCAAGACGCCAGCCGGAGAAAAGGGGTCCGAAGGCAAAGAACACGAGCTCATCGCGCGCAGCGCCGACCTGTACTGGGAAGCGGTCCGGTGGGCCGACGGCGAGCGGGCAGGGGTCTTTATCGAGGACTCCCAGCGTCGCGTGCTGTTCATGGACTGGCTCCACGAGGAGCGTGAGCGGTACCGCTACGAGGACGCGACCGTGATCCAGGTCGAGATGGGCCCCAAGTGGGACCAGCCTGTCGACGGCCACCGCCGGGAAGCCACCGTGTGGATTCGAACCCGTGGCTATGCCCTGCCGGCGCAGATCCTGGAGACCGAGCGCATCAAGCAGGGATGGTATCGCACCGACATGGGCTGGTTTGTCGAGTGGGAGCTTCCCGAAGGCCCGCTGCGATGACGCCGGTCACTCGTGCATCCTGCGGGGGCTACCGCCCGACGGACTCCAGCAGCGGGTAGCCGGCCCACTCGCCCTTCTGCGCCCGCAGGCCCATCCACAGCGGCATCACCAGCAGCAGCAGCCCCACACCGCAGGTCGCGCCGGAGATCAGCGCCGTGAGCAGCTGAAACACGACAGCTTGGAGCGAGTGGTAGGCGACAAAGCGGGACTGGTCCCTCTTCAGCACATACAGCACCAGCGGTCCGATCACGGGCAGGAAGAAGGCCGAGACATGGACCAAGAGCGCCAAGCTCCTTTCGTCGCGGTCGGCCACATAGCCCCAAGGGCCAATCGTCTCGCTCATCGCAGTGCTCCGGTCGCCCAGGGTACATGAGGCGGGGGCCAGTGTCCGCCGGAGTGCCCCCCAGACGCGGGGGTGACGGATGTCGGCACCCCTGCCTGCCGGTTCGGTCACCTGTTCTTCGCATGATTGCCGAGATGCGGCCGCACCACCCGGCCTCACAAGTGGCACACCCCTTGCTTCCCGCCTAACTGCCCCCCTCCCGCCACTCCGCCCCCGACGCCCCATGTCCCAGCCCGCCTCCCCTCCCCTCCGCGACATCCTCCGACAGCGTTTCGGCTTTCCCGGCTTTCGCAAGGGCCAGGAACAGATCTGCCAGACCATCGCCGACGGGGTCGACACGCTCGTGGTGATGCCCACCGGCGCCGGGAAGTCGCTGTGCTACCAGCTGCCAGCCCTGGCCCGGGGCGGCACCACACTCGTCGTCTCACCGCTGCTGGCGCTCATGAAGGACCAGGTGGACGCGCTGACCGCCAAGGGGGTCCGTGCGACCGCCATCAACTCGTCCATCACGATGGAAGAGCGGCGCGAGCGCATGCGGGGACTTGCAAGTGGGGAATGGGAGCTGGTCTATGTCGCTCCCGAGCGGTTCACGCCCGGCTTTCTGCGCTCTCTAAGGGACGTCGACATTCGGCTGCTCGCGATTGACGAGGCCCACTGCTTGTCCCAGTGGGGCCACGACTTTCGGCCGGACTACCTGCGACTCGGACGGGTGCGCGAAGCCCTCGGATGCCCCCCCACGGCGGCGCTCACGGCCACCGCGACGCCAGCGGTCCAAGAAGACATCCTCCGCACGCTGGGGGTGCTGGACGCCAAGCGCTTCGTGCTGGGGTTTGACCGGGACAACCTTGCGCTCGAGGTCATCGACACCCCCAAGGAAGCCGACAAGCTCGCACTGCTGCCGGATCTGGTCCAGGGGGGCACCACCCTCATCTATTGCGCCACCCGCAAGCACGTTGAGAAGGTCGCGGCCCACCTCCATGGGGCTGGCATCCACGCCGGGACCTACCACGGTGGCATGGACATGAACGCCCGCAAGCACATCCAGGACGAGTTCATGTCCGGGCGGGTGCGCGTGGTGGTGGCGACCAATGCGTTTGGCATGGGCGTCGACAAGGACGATGTGCGCTGCATTGTGCACTACGAGATCCCAGGCACGGTGGAAGCCTACTACCAGGAGATCGGCCGGGCAGGACGGGACGGGCGGCCCTCGCGGGTGGTGCTGTTGTTCCGGGAGGGTGACCGCCGCACCCAAGAGTTCTTCATACAGATGGCGCACCCGCCGGCGTCCCACGTCCGTGCGGTCTACACCACGCTGCTGGAGCACCCCACCGACGAGGTCTGGATCACCCACGAGGAGCTGGCCGAGAAGGTCCAGCGGTCCCAGACGGGATGCGACGATCTGAACGAACGCACCGTGGCGAGCTGCATCTACTTGCTCCAGCGCGAAGGCTGGCTGCGCCGCTTGTCGGCGAGTCGGCGAGACGGCCGGGCGACCCTGAACCCCCGCCGCCCTGCCCGGCGCCCCCAGGGTGTGCGGGGCACGCTGCTTCGCCACATCGTTGCCGAGACCGAGCGTCGGGCGGACGACGACGGAGAACAGACGCTGTCGATGGAGCCCGGCCGGGTCTGTGCCCAGCTCTCCATCGAGCGCGACCAGTTCACGGCCGCCATTCGTGGGCTGGAGTCTCGGGGCTACCTCACTTGGGCCCCCCCCGGCCGAGGCGGCGGCGTCAAGCTCATGCGGCGGGACGAGCCATTTGACTTGGACGAGACCCGGCTGCGGGACAAGCGGCAACAGGAGTACCGCAAGCTGGAGCGCATGGTGGGGTACGCCCACGCGGGCTGCCGACGCCGATATCTGGTGGAGCACTTCGGCCAACAGCCACCCTGGGAGCGCTGCGGCACGTGTGATGCTTGTCGAGAAGGCCGCACACTGCGCCAGGGACCCCGGCCGCCCGGCCCGGACGAAGAGCTGGTCATCCGCAAGCTGCTGGCCACTGTCGCACGGATGGGCCGTCCGTTCTCGCCCGCGATGGTCGCCCGCGTCGCCACGGGAAGCCGCGAGAAGTCTGTGGTGGCCTTCGGCTTCGACCGCTTGAGCACACACGGGATCTTGGCGTCGTGGACGACCAAGGAAGTGGAGGCCCTCATCGATGCCCTGGTGAAGGCCGAGGCCCTGACGATGGACTTCGACACCCGCCAGGTCAACGGGGCCGAGCGCACCTACAAGGTGGTGTCGCTGTCCGAGCTGGGCGGCCATGTCATGCGCCAGACCACCGACAGCTTCGAGCTTGAGTTTCCCCGCACGGCCCACCTCACCCGTCCGCGGCCCACCACCCCCCGGGGCGCCTCGGTCGCAAACGACCTGCTGGCGGAGCTTCGCAACGTGCGCACCCGCTTGGCTAAGGCCGAGAGTGTGCCCGCGTACGTGGTGGCCCCGAACCGAACGCTGGAGGAGCTGGCGACCACCCGCCCCACCACCGCTTGGGCCCTTGAGAGGGTGCACGGGATGGGAAAGAGCCGGATGCGTCGCTATGCGGGCCCCTTCCTCGACACCATCCGTGCGTGGACGGGTGGCTGAGCCCCGGAGTGCCCATGTCCATGAAGCCCCGTCCCTTGCCCCTTGACGTCGAGCCCGACAGCGGCCCGCGGATCGCCCACACCACCGAGGTGCTGGCCGCCGACGTCCTGCTGGAGCGTGCTCTGGACGTGGAGGCACGGGCAGCCAAGCGCCGTTCGGTCCGCCACTTTTCCCGACAGCCGGTGCCCCGGGCGGTGGTGGAGAGCCTCATCCGCACCGCCAGCAGCGCCCCTTCTGGCGCCAACATGCAACCCTGGACGTTCGTGGCCGTGGCCGCAGCGGACCTGAAGCGCCAGATCCGAGCGGCTGCAGAAACCGAAGAACGGCAGACCTACGCCAGCCGGATGTCCGACGAGTGGCGGGATGCGTTGCACCACATCGGCACCAACTGGCGAAAGCCGTTTCTCGAAGATGCCCCATGGCTGGTCATTGTCTTCGTTCAGCGACATGGCATTGCGCCCGACGGCAGCAAGATTCGACACTACTACGCCAAAGAAAGCGTCGGCATCGCGGCCGGGACGTTCATCGCGGCCGCCCACGAGCTTGGCCTCGCCACCCTCACCCACACGCCGAGCCCGATGGCCTTCCTGAGCAAGCTCCTTGGACGTCCATCCAATGAGTCTGCGTTCTTGCTCATGCCCCTGGGCTGGCCCACGGACGACTGCTCGGTGCCCGACCTGCAGCGAAAGTCCCTGGACCAGATCGCCCAAGTCTTCGTGGACGGTGACCAACCCTGAGGGCGCTTCAGCGCTCCACCGGCACGTACACTTCGATGACTTCCTTCACACCGTGCGCCAGGGCGAACGAGCGAATGCGCTCCAGCGATGCGGACGTCGCTTGGGTGTTGCGCGCTGTGAGCAGCAAGCCCCGGTTTGTGTAGACGTCCTCTGCGAAGACCATGCCGCTCACCAGCTGGGTCACCGGGATGTTCCGGCGTATGTGGCCACGGGGAATCTGGGCATCTTCCAGCACCGTGCGCATGGCCGAGAGCACCTTGGGATCAAAGCTGCCCCGCTCCCGCAGCAGCAGTGCAAGGGCCACTTCAGGGTCCTGCCCCTGCATCTCAAGCTTGTCGATCTCCACCGCCACGCGGAGGATGCGTGAGCCCAAGGGAATCGTGTCGCCCCGAGGCGCATCGGCTTCGGTGCCCCGCCCGTCAAAGCGCTGGCGTTGCCAGAGGATGATGTCGCGCACGTTCTCAAGCCTCGGCAGCTCCCCGAGGATCTCCACGGCTTTGGCGGGTGCGGCTTCGTAGAGCTCGGACTCCCAGTCCTTGAGCTCGCGACCCAACAACACTCGCTCCAACACGGACGGCGGGATGTGGACCGTGCCGAGCTGGGAGAGCTGGGCGGCCATCTCGATCTCCCACGGCCGTGGCGCCTGAAGCCGCTCCACGAGATGACTTGCGCGCCTCAGCACCCGCAGCGTGTGGCCCACTGCCACCGGATTTGCCAGCGCCAGCGCTTCGCCCAGTGCGCGCACCGCGCCCGCCAAGGTGGTCTCGACCAGATCCCGCTCGCTGCGAAGCAGCTGGGCATACCGAAGCGCGGACTCAGCAGCCTGGACCAAGCGCTCTTGGGGCCACGACTTGAGCAGGATCTGAAACACATGGCCTTCGTTCACACTCTTGAGCGCCAACTCAAGCTCGGGGTGCCCCGTCAGCAACACCCGCACCGTGTCGGGATGGCGCGTGCGAAGCGCACCCAGCAGCTCCATCCCGTCCATGCCCCGCATGAATTGGTCCGTGATCACCACATCGACCGACCCATACTGTTCAATCCACTCTAGCGCCTTCTCACCCGACTCAACACCCTCCACCCGAAACCGCCGCAGCGCACGCTGAACGAGGAACAGATCCGACGGATCATCGTCGACGCAGAGTATCTGGACATCACTGCGAAAGCTGTCGATGGTTCCCACTGGTCCCCCGGCCGCGCGCCCCTGGCTCCGATAGCTTAGCCCATCTCGCCCATGATTCGACCGCTATCCCGTCGCCATCCTGACTCTGAGCGCCCGTCGGACCGCTTGAGCATCCCCTGGGGCCGCCGATTGTTGCCCTGCATCCCGTGGAGCCGGACGTGACCCCTCCCCAGTCTCCCCCGCATGATTGTTCGGGTTCTCCCGAAGCACTGGCCGCGAGGTGCGCCGAGTTAGAGCGCGAAGTGGCCGAGCTGCGCCAGTTCCGGGCGCTCATCGACAACCTGCCCTACGGCGTGGGGGTCTGGCAGTCCCAAAGTCACGACCCCGGCGAGATGGTGCTTAGATACGTAAATCCACGTGCACGCTTGGAGTGGGGAACTGACGTCGCCGCCAAAGTTGGCCAGACCCTGCGCACCGTATTCCCCGAAGCACTCAACGCCCCTGCGCCGTACAACTTGGCCCAGACGTGGAACCGGGTCGCCCGATCCGGCACCCCCGAGACCGTGGATCCCCTGCCGTACGGGCCACCCGATCACCCGGATGGGTGGCTGCGCGCTCACTCCATCCCCGCGGGCCCCGGCATGGCAGCGATGGTCTTCGACAATGTCAGCCGCCACATCCGCGCCGAGCGACAGCTCCGCTCCCTCAACAATGAGCTTGAGAAGCGGGTTCGGGAACGGACCAGCCGACTCGACGACGTCAACAAGGAGCTGGAAGCGTTTTCCTACACCGTCTCCCACGACCTGCGGGCCCCGCTGAGGGCCATTCGTGGCTTCGCCCAGGCGATGCGGGAGGACTTTGGCGACAGTCTGGACCCCGACGCAACCACCTATCTGCAGCACATTCTCGACGGCGCCGAGAGCATGGGGGAGCGCATTCAAGGGCTGCTCGCCCTGTCCCGCCTCACCCGCCACGAGATCTCGGTCGAGCCGGTGTCCATCAGTCTGCGCGCCGAAAAGGTCTTCTCCCGGCTGCCCCTCGGCGACCGCCAAGTCGAAGTGAGCATCCAGCCCGGGCTGGAGGTCCGTGCCGATCCCCGGCTGGTCGACCTGCTGCTCGACAACCTGTTCTCCAACGCGCTCAAGTTCACCGTGACCCGCGACATCGCCCGCATCGAGTTTGGGCTCGGCCCGGACCAGGACCGGACCCAATTCTTCGTCCGCGACAACGGCATCGGCTTCGACAACCGGCACGCCCAGAAGATGTACCGGCCCTTTCATCGGCTGCACTCCGACACCCGCTTTCCGGGCACCGGCATCGGGCTGGCCACTGTGCAGCGCATCGTGAAGATGCACGGGGGCAGCATTCGCGCGGATGGACGACCGGGCGAAGGCGCAACCTTCTGGTTCACGCTGTAGACCCAACACAGCCCAAGAACTGCGGCCCGGACCCCCACTGGAGGCCCGGGCCGCATCTCGAAAGCAAACGCTTCAGCCGTCGGTGCGCACGTACTCGTACTCAACGGGCTGGCGGTTGATGCCCCGCTTCGGTGCCGAGATCCAACCGGCCATCTTTCCGGGTTCGTGGACAGGCTTCATCAGGTTCTTGACGTATGCTCGGTCTTCATCCGTGGGCAGCCAGTCGCTGAGCTTGGCTTGGAATGCGGCATCGGAGATGGGGTTGCCCTCCCGATCGAAGCTGTGGCCCGCGTAGATGCCCTGGCGACGGTAGAAACGGCTGTGGGGCAGGGTGATCTGGAAGTCCGAGCCCGCCTTGGCCAGCGACCGGTTCCACTTCTTCACCACCCGCGTGCAGTCTTCCACGTACTCACTGCGCAGCAGCTCATTCATGGCGTTGCGGAGCGGCACGTCGCGGTCGACCAAGCGGCCGTCCTCCACATGGGGAATCGCAGCGGTGACGCCGAGGGCAAGGTGGTCCTCGTGCTTGGAGGCTTCCTGCCAGCGGGCCTTGAGGCCATTGGCAAAGTAGTCAGCCGCATTGGTGCTGACCTCAGCCCCGAACAGGTCAAGACTGTACGAGTACCAGTGGTTGACCCACTTCTGGATGGTCTCGAAGTCGATGCCACCCAGCTCCCGCGCAGAGCCGTTGGGCGCTTGCTTGGTGAGCTCTGCCGTCCGCAGCAAGATGCGCTCGATGCCGGTCTCACCCACAAACATGTGGTGGGCTTCTTCGGTCAGCATGAACCGGCAGGTCCGGCTGAGCGGGTCAAACGCCGACTCGGCGAGGGAGCCGAGCTGGTACTTGCCGTCGCGGTCGGTGAACGTGGTGAAGCAGAAGAAGGTCAGCCAGTCTTCGCAGGGCTGGTTGAACGCATCGAGAATGCGCGGGCTGTCTTCATTTCCACTGCGGCGCTTGAGCAGTGCGTCCGCCTCTTCCCGCCCGTCGCGGCCAAAGTAGGCTTGGAGCAAGTAGACCATCGCCCACAGGTGACGACCCTCTTCCACATTGACCTGAAACAGGTTGCGGGCGTCGTAGAGCGAAGGCGCAGAGTCCGCGAGGTACCGCTGCTGCTCCACGCTCGCCGGCTCGGTGTCGGCCTGGATCACGATGATGCGCTTGAGGGCGTTGCGGTACTCGCCGGGAACTTCCTGCCACACAGGCTTTCCGGCGTGATCGCCGCCCGGGATCACCCGGTCTTTTTCCGGTGCAGACAGGAACACGCCCCAGCGGTAGTCGGGCATCTTCACATGCCCAAACTGGGACCAGCCGCCGGGATCGGTGCTGATGGCGGTGCGGAGGTAGACTTCCTTGTCCTTGAAGACCTGGGGCCCCACGGAGCGCCACCAGTCGAGGTAGGCCGGCTGCCACTTCTCCAGCGCTTTCTTCAAGCGCCGGTCGTTCGACAGGTCCACGTTGTTCGGAATTCGATCGTCGTAGTTGATGGACATGGCTCTCAGGTCCTCCTGTAGTCAAATACGGGCTGCTCCGGGTGCCCGTACAGAGTGAGGGCACCACGGTCGCCCACAGCATTGGGTCGCTGGAAGATCCAGTTCTGCCAGGCCGTCAGGCGGCCATAGATCTTCGTTTCGCAATTCTCAGTGCCGCCAAAGCGCAGGTTCTGCTCCATGCCCGTCAGGGCGTCCGGCGAGAGGCTGATGCGCTCTTCGATGGCGATGCGGACTTCGTCTTCGTAGTCGATGTCGTCGAGGCTGATGGTCACGAGACCATGCTCCTCAAAGGCATCTTCTGCCGGGATTGCCGTGCCGACCGATGCGAGCGCCTTGTCGATGTGCTCGGGCTCACCGGGGAACCGGGCCTGGAGGCGGGTCAGGCCAGAGGCCATCGGGAAGCTGCCGAAGCTGACATTGCCAATCTGGACGGAGTTTTCGCCGTCGTCGTCCATGAACATGTAGGAGCGATCCGCGGCGAGCACCATCTCGAAGAGCACCCCCACGAAGCAGTGGCCTACTTCGATGAGCGCAAACATGGACTTGGCCATGTTGTCGAGCTTGCGCAGCACACGGCCCTGGGTGGCGATGACTTCCTTCGGAAAGAAGTCGTCGCTGGCGGCTGCGGCCTCTTGCAGCCACGCGTCGTGGGCGAGCACCGCGGCGGGATCGCCCTCGGTTCGCAGGATCACAAGCCCGACGGCGAGGTTGTTCACCCGCAGGCGGAGCAGCGCATCCTCCAGCTCCCGGAAGGCCCGCAGACCCCAGGTGTCGCCGGAGCGCTCGGGGGCAGTCTGGGGGCCCTTCATCACCACCGTGGCGACACGGCCCTCGATGGTCACCGAGACGCTCGGGTAGGAGAAGCCGTTGTCGTTGATCGAGGTGGCCAGGGCAGGCAACGGAACCGGCTCGCCGGACTTCGGAAACCGCGCGGCAACGTCGTCGGCCAGGGTCTTCAGCGTGTCGGCCATGCCCGACTCCCACTTGGACCGGGGGAAGGATCCGTCGATCAACCGGAAGCGCTTGGCGTCCCGGGCGCGGAAGCCCTCAGCCTTGGTGCAGAACACATCCGCGACGTCTCGTCGGACTTTGCGCTTGTCGGTGAGTCGCGTGAGGCCACCGGTGCCGGGAAGCACCCCCAGCAGCGGAACTTCGGGAAGCGAGACCGCCGCGTTGCCGTCGTCGATCAGGTAGATCTTGTCGCAGGCCAGGGCCAGTTCGTAGCCGCCACCGGACGCGGTGCCATTGAGCGCCGCCACGTAGACTTGGCCACCGGTCGCGCTCGACTCTTCGATGGTGGCGCGGGTCTCGTTGGTGAACTTGCAGAAGTTCACCTTGAAGGCGTGGGGGGCCATCCCGAGCATGCGGATGTTGGCGCCCGCGCAGAAGATCTTGTCGTAGGCGCCCGTGATCTGGACCACCCGAACCTCGGGATGCTCGTACCGAAGCCGGGTCACCACATCATTGAGCTCGATGTCGACGCCGAGATCGTAGCTGTTGAGCTTGAGCTCATATTGACCGGCCCACAAGGCATGGTCTTCCTTGATGTGCATCACAAGCGTCGCCACGGGGCCATCGAGCTTGAGGTCCCAGTGGACATAGCGATCTGGGTGGGACTCGAAATTCACATCCGGAAAGTCAAAGTAGCTACCCATCGCCGTGCTCCTGAAAAGGGGGTCGCGCTGCACCGAGGCAGGGGTTGGTGCCCGCCCGTCATGCGGCAATATAGTGCGCACGGCGCAGGATGCCAGCACATTGGTATGCAATATACTGCATCAATATCACGAGAAAGTGCACTTGACTGCACATTTCTCCCTGCCCTGCGCCAGCGGCGCGCAGTATACTGCATGCGAGGTGCATGCGATGGCAACCACGGCACACACCCCAGCGCCCCAGCTCCTGGCTCAGGTGGGCGCACGGCTGCGGAGCCAGCGCACATCGCTCCAATTCACCCAAGCTCGGCTTGCCCGAGAAGCCGGTGTCAGCCCACGCTTTCTCGTACAATTGGAGAAGGGCGAAGGCAACATCAGCGTCGCTCGACTGGCCGATGTGTGCGGTGTGCTCGGCCTGTCCCTCGCCGAGCTGTTTCGGGGGCTGGGCCCGGGCGGGCCAGAGAAGCTCGCGCTGGTGGGCCTGCGGGGCGCCGGAAAGAGCACCGTGGGCACCGCCCTTGCACTGCGGCTGGGCTGCCCGTTTGTGGAGCTGGCCGCCCGTGTAGAGGCCGACTTGGGCATGTCTTTGGCGGAGATATTTGAGCTGCGGGGCGAGGCCCACTACCGGGCGGCCGAAGAGCGAGTGCTCCAGGCGACACTGGACGAAGACGGTCCGGTCGTGGTGGCCACCGGGGGCAGCCTCGTCACCCACCCAGCGGCGTGGCGAAGTCTGCGAAAGTCCGCGCGCACCGTGTGGCTAAAGGCCCCACCGGACATCCACCTCGCCCGGGTGATGGCACAAGGCGATCTGCGCCCGATGCGAGGCCGCCCCGATGCCCTGGGCGAGCTGACCGAGATCTTGGCCGAGCGGAACTCGCTGTACGGCGAGGCCGACATGTGCATCGACACCCATGAGCATGGGGTGGACGGCACAGTGGACCGCATCGTCCGCTGGATCCACGACCGCTGAGCCCGGGCCGCCCAGGGGGCACACCGCGACGGTTAGTGTGGGGCCATGCCCACCATCGAGCTCCACCGCCGCGCCTCCCTCACCCGCCGCGAGCGCACGCTGTTGCCCGGCGGCTGCAAGCTGGTCACTGACGAACCGGGTGTGCTGGTTCGTGCGGACCACAACCTGCCGCTGCCCGCCCTGCTCAAGCTCGCCGTGGCGATGGGCCGGGCGGTCGCGGACGCCCGCTTCGTCGTGAAAGACGACGCCGGCACCGGCTTCTACACGCTGCCATCCGCGCCTGAAGCCGCCCCGAAGGCCGCGGCTCTGGAGCAGCGGGCGCTCGTCCCCAAGCGGCGCACATTTGACGATCACGGCCTGTCTGAGGACGATCCCGACAATCCTTGGGCCGCGCTGGACCGAGAACCACTGACCGCCGAGCGCTACGAGCGGGTGGGCCGCGGCTTTGCCGGGCACAGCCTCGACAGCGCCGGCCGGGAACGCACCCGCACCTTGCTCCAGAGCACCACACCGCTGGAGCTGGCACTGGGTTGCCGGATCTCACGGGAGACGACCTGGCGGTCGGCGGTGCAGCCTGCTCGAAAGTGCCTTCGCCACGCCGACACCCGAGTTCGGCTCGAAGCGGTGCGCGCCGTGGGCTCCCTGGGTGGGCCCGCCCTGGAGATCGCGGTCCGGCCGCTGCTCGACGATCCCAACCCCGAGATCCGCGCTGCGGCGGCGTCGGCGATTGAAGGCTGGCAGTGAGCTCCGCGGCCAGTGCCCGGCGCACCTCAGCTCTGCAAGCGGTCATCTTCGACTTGGACGGCACCCTGGTGGACTCCCTGCCGGGGATCCACGCGGCCGTCGCTGCCACTCTGGCGCCCTGGGGCATCCCGGATCCGGGCATGGACGCCGTGCGATCGATGATCGGCGAAGGCGCACAGCGGCTGTTGGACCGCGCCTTCTCCACCGGCGGCCGAGACTGTCCCCCGGGTGCGGTCGACGCCTGGCTGGGCCACTACCAGCGCACCGAGCCCGTGGGCAGCGCCCCCCGAGCGGGCGCCGACGACCTGCTGCGAGTGCTCCACATCGGCGGACTGCGGCTGGGTCTCTGCACCAACAAGCCCCAAGAACCAGCGGACGGCTTGGTGGGACGCCTCGGGTGGACCGGACGCTTCCGCTCGGTGGTGGGCGCGCGGTCCACACTGGCCCGCAAGCCAGCCCAGGACCCGGTCCGACTGGTGCTCTCAGAGCTCGACTGTGACCCAGAGCACGCGATCTTCGTGGGTGACAGCCCCACCGATGCGGAGGCCGCAGCGCGCGCCGGTGTGCGGCTGGTCCTCATCCGTGGGGGCTACTCGCGGACCCCCATCGATGGACTGGGCGCGGACGCCGTGATTGACCACCTCGCCGACCTTCCCGCGGTGTTGGCCCGACTCTTCCCGCAGGAGAATTCGGCCCGACCGTGAGCACTGGGCTGGGCACCGGGCACCTCCCCATGCACCGGAGGTTCCCCATGTTCCAACACGCCGCCGCGCTCAGCGCCACCCAACCCGACGACCGCCGCGTGGCCGGTGCAGCGACCCTGGCCGTCGCGGCCGCTGGCGTGCTGTTGGCGTCGTACTCCGGCGCCACCCCCGCGCTGGAGGAGGCCCCCGACGAGCCGCCCATGACGCTGTTTGAAGCAGAGCTCGTGGAGGCTGTGGCGCCCCCAGCCCCCGCGGCCGGCGGCGGATCCCCTGCCCCACCCCGACCGACGGCGCGGCCTGCCGCAGCACCTGCCCCCACGCCACCCGAACCCGAACCCGAACCTGGCACGATGGCCGATCCCACCGACAGCGCCCCAGCCGTCGCGGATCTGGCGCCGCCCGAGGGACCGGAGGACCCCAGCGGCACCGGAGACCCCGAAGGCGCCGGACCAGGCACGGGGGGCAAAGGGCCTGGGACAGGACACGGACCCGGCACCGGTCCAGGGCTGGGAAGCGGGGGCGGCTTCATGGACGTGCCAGCCGCGACACCCCGGCGCAAGATCTACCCGGTGTACCCGCCGGCAGCGTCCGAGATGGGCTTGCGAGAAGCCCGGTGCGGCGTGCGCTTTGAGGTCGACCACAGGGGCCACCCGGTCGACGTCTCAGTGATGGGCTGCCCCCAGGTCTTTCATGTGCCCACCCGAGAGGCCGCCCTGAAGTGGCGCTTCTACCCCGTCAAGGTCGGCGGACAGGCCGTGCCGGCGCGCTTCACGCTGGTGGTGCGGTACACAGCGGATGCCGCTGACCGCGGGCGCTGACCCGAGCCCGCACTGGAGCGCCCGGAAGGTGATACGCGCCGCGCCCCTTGAGCCCTAGCGAGCGCGCCATGTCCCACCCCAGTCCAGGTCCGCTCACGCCCGGCCCAGACGAGTCCCTCGATCGCATCTGCAACGACTGGCGCATCTTCCAGCTCCGCAAGGGGCACCGGTTCTCCACCGACGACCTGTTGGTGGCCTGGCTGGCGGCCCAGCTGCGCCCCGACGCCCCGCTCCAGATCGACATCGGGTCAGGCACCGGCTCGGTGGGCCTGCTGACCCTTCAGCACCGTCCCGCCGACGCGCGGCTGGTGATGGTGGAGGCCCAGGAAGTGAGCGTGGGCTTGGCCCGGCGCACCGTCGCGCTCAACGGGCTCGCCGATCGGATCGAGATCCGACACGGGGACCTGCGGGATCCCAACATGCTGCCGCCGCACGAGCACGGGACCTACCCCCTCGTCACCGGCAGCCCCCCCTACTTTCCCGTGGGGGCGGGGGTCATGTCCCCCCATCCTCAGCGTGCGGCGTGCCGAATGGAGCTGCGGGGGGACGTCTTCGACTACTGCACCACCGCTGCCCAAGCGATGACCCCCGACGGGGTGTTCTGCTTGGTCCACAGCGCGGTTGACCCTCGCCCTGAGGCGGCGATCGACGCGGCGGGCTTGCGTGTGATCCGGCGCCACGACGTGCTCTTCCGCGATGGCCGGGCCCCCACCATCGCCATCTGGGCCGCGGCCTTCGAGGGGGAGCGGGACGACGCACCCCCGATCATCATCCGAGACGCAGACGGCGAGTTCAACGCCGCCTACCTCGACATCAGGGCCAGCATGGGTGCACCCTGAGCGCCGCTGGAGGCCCGATGCCAACGATTCCCGACCCGTCCCGCCTTGTGGTGCACGACCACCCTGTGCTCCACCACAAGCTTGCTGTGCTGCGAAACCCCGACACTCAGCCGCCCGCCTTTCGGGCGCGGCTCTCTGAGATTGCCGCACTGATGACGTTCAACGCCACGAAGCACTTGCCGGTGCGTGAGGTGAGCATGTGGACGCCCCTCGAAGAGACCCGGTGCCGGGTGCTCGCGGCGCCGGTCACGGTGGTGCCCATCCTCCGAGCGGGCTTGGCGATGGCCGACGGCGTGCTGACCGTGTTTCCCGAAGCCCGCATCGGGCACCTGGGCCTCGCCCGGGACGAAGAGACGCTCCAGCCCGTGGCCTACCTGGACCGCCTTCCACGGGACATCGACGCCGGACCCGTGCTCGCGGTGGACCCGATGCTCGCCACAGGAGGCAGCGCCATCGCCGCGCTGCGCACCCTCCGGGCAGCGGGCGCAAAGCACGTCGTGTTCGTGTGTCTGGTCGCCGCCCCAGAGGGTGTGGTCAACCTCCAGAATGCCGATCCCGACGTAATCATCCACGTCGCCGCTCTCGACCGACAGCTCAACGAGAAGGGCTACATCTTGCCCGGACTCGGCGACGCGGGCGACCGGGCATTCGGCACCATCTGAAGGTCGGCGAGAAAGTCGAGCACCGACTGCGCATAGGCTGCGGGGCGGTCCCACTGGGCGTAGTGGCGCGCGCCCGCCAGCACGCGCACCGTCGCTGCAGGGCCGTGGCGGCGGGCCACCGCACGGGCGGTGCGGGGGGAGAAGAAGGGGTCGTCCGCACCCCACACAAGGCGCATTGGCAGTCCCGACGCCCGCAGTCGGCCGGGGAGCCGGGCCAAGTCCCCCGGGTCCATGCCCAGGGCCGTGCGGCGCATCCGGTCCGCCATGGCACCTCCACGGGTCTGCTCGACAAACAGCGAGCCGAGGGCATCACGGCCCAGTGGCGCCACCCCGTGGTGCAGGTAGAGCCGGCCGGCGTGGCGCCGGTAGAAGTAGCGCTCCAGCAGGGGCAACGCCGTGAGCATCGCGAACGTCCAGCGGAGATCTGGCACGGCAGACGTCACCACTACACCGGACACGGCCGCACGGAAGCTCCAGCACCATGCAAGCAGTCCACCGTAGTCGTGACCCAGCACCAAGTGGGGCTGCTGGGGGTCAAAGCCAGCTGAAGAAAGCACCCGCGCCAGCCAGTCGAGGTGGGCATCCACCGTGAGCGGGCCAGGCCCAAGGTCGACGGAAGCCCCGTAGCCGGGCAGATCCGGCGCAAGCAGGGAGACCCCATGGGCGGCGAGCAGCGGACCGATGCGGCGGTAGAGCTGGCCCCCGGTCGGGAGGCCATGCAGCGCAAGCACTGGCACTCCGCCGACCGGCCCCCACCGGTGCAGTCCGACCCCTCGCTCGGTCGCGGGCGGGCTCACGCGCGCGCCGCAGGCTGGAGGTGGTGGGCGATGGCCTGATCCCGCAGTCGGGCCGCCGTGCGGCGCAGATCCACTGAAGCCAAGACATGCTCCATGACGGCATTCATGGCGTCCCGCAGCGGCGCCGCTGGCAAGGGCCAGTCCACCTCGATCCGCGCCAAGCGTCCCCAGTCCAGCCGCGGCATGCGGGTGCCCGTCGCAACCGCGATGGCCCGCGCCACCGTCTCTTCGGACGACAAGACCACGGCCAGTGTGCCCCAGTCCGCAGGGTCGTGGGCACGGATCGCAAGCAGCTCCGGCGTGGACCGACCGTCCACCGGACACAGGGCCACTTTTCGCAGCGCCGGTCGAATCCGGGAGAAGAGGATGTCCCCTCGCTCCACCCACTGCTGGGCGCTGGTGTAGTCCTTCGCTTCGCCCCAGCGCTCGACAGCCAAGCGCCCCGCCTCGAGGTCGCCCACGCTGATGTAAGGCGCATCCACACGGTCCCAGACCCCACCTCGCTTGGGGCAGTGTGCCAGCGACCCCACGGTGCGCCGCGTGCTCGGGGCAGCTCGCAAGAAGGCCCGCGCCAGCGCCAATGCTGCCGCCACCGCGACCCGCTCGGACGCCCGCTGGGCATCCAGGGCACGGGGCAGCGCGGCCAGCCGACGCTGGTCTTCGATGGGGGGCCAGCACACCGGCATCTCACCCACCGCGGTCCACCGGGCGCGGGGCATCCGGGAGCCCGCCGATGACGCGACCGCTGTGTCGATGACATCCGCGGCCGCGAGCCGGTACAGGGCAAAGTGAGGGTCGATGCCTCGCTTGGGACGGAGCACCCATGCCTCTGGCGTGCAGATGCCAGCGCGATCCGCAAGCACCAGCTTTCGGAAGCCGGGTCGCAGCCGGCCCATCAGCACATCACCCGCCTCGAAGCGCATGCCCCTCGCCCCAAAGTCTTCGGCGGATGCCCACTGGGTGATGTCGAGGGTCTGTTGGCCGATGTGCTCCAGGCCGAGGGCGGGCACGCCTGGGTGTTCGCGGCAGACCACACGGTCCTGCACTGGGGTGACACCGTCGCCGATGCAAGCGCTTGCGGGACGGTGGGCGCTCATGGACGAAGGGCCGCAATGGCGTCGGCCACGGCACTCGCGGCCAGCCGAGACCGCTCGGCCGCGGCCTGGTACGCCGCGATGTCGGCGTCGAGTCCCCCCGCTGGGCCCTGCGACGGGGTCGCGATGGGGATGTGCAGCCCCGGCGTCAGCAGGTCATCCCGGGCAGCAAGCTGGGCCCGGGAGACCACCGTGCAGAAGCCAGGCTCGACCGGTGCCCCTCCCCCGCGGAACGCCCGCAGCACGTCGTGTACCCGGCGGATGTCATCCGGCTGCAACACCCGCTGTGAGCGGGTCTTGAGGGCACCGAGCGCTCGGCCATCGACCAACAACACCCGCTGATCTGTGCCGTGGCCCGGCCCGCGCAGCACCCACACACACGCGGGGATGGGGGTCGCATAGAACAGCAGGTCCGGCAGCGTGACCACCGCCTCCACGAGCCCATCATCGAGCATCCGCGCTCGAATCTGGGCCTCTTCGGCCCGGCGGGTCGTCAGCGCACCGTTCGCCAGCACCACCGCCCCGGTCCCCGACGGCAGAAGATGGGCGACAATGTGCTGCAGCCAAGCATAGTTGGCGTTTGAGTCCGGCGCGAAGCCCCGTGCCCAGCGCGGGTCCTCCCGCGTCGCCTCCCCCCGCCACGACCCGAGGTTGAAGGGTGGGTTGGCCAGCACCGCGTCCACCCGAGCATCCGGGTGCTGGTCGTGGGCCAAGGTGTCGGCTGCCGACGGCCCCAGGTCTGCGACAATGCCCCGCAGCGCGAGGTTCATCCGGGCGATGGCACGGGTCTCGGGGTTGGACTCTTGGCCGCAGATCCACTCCGCATCCGCCGAGCCCCGGTGGCGCAGCGCCTCGACAAACATGCCGCCGGACCCGCAACACGGATCGTAGATGCTCTTGGGGGCATCGCCGAGAAGCGCGACCAACAAACGCACCACAGATGGGGGCGTGTAGAACTCACCCCGCCCACTGCCCCCGGCAAAGCGCTCGAGCAGGTACTCGTAGGCCCGGCCGAGCACGTCGCGGTCCGCGTGCAGCCTGGCACGCTCGCCCTCAAAGAAGTCGACGAGCTGGCGCAGCCGAGGTGGGGCGAGACGGGCGGCACCGAGGGTGGACGGCAGGGCACCGTGCAGCATCGGGTTCACCCCTGCGAGCGCCGCCAAGGCCGCATCGAGGCCGGCCGCGAGGTCATCGTCGGCCAACCGGACCAGCACGGGCCACCGAGCGTCCGGCGGGATCTCCAGCGGGCTCTGGCCGGGATCAAGGCCGGCGAGGAACAACAGCCCCAGGATGAGACGTCGCTGGTCGGGCACCTCCATCCGCCCGCGCAAGTGGTCGAGGGCCCGCCAGAGCCGGCGCTCAAAGCCCAACGACACACCCGCGGCGGCATGGGGACTGGCGGTGTCCTCCGCTTCGGCAGAGGGGGCTTCAGCAGGGTCAAGATGGCGTGCCACAGGCAATCTCCGGCCGGGCACTGGCGAGCAGCGCTCCCCCCAGGCCCGCGCGCAGGGTATTCGGTTCGCCCCCCACCGGCCCCTGGCCCTGTCCGGAGCTCCCGTGAGCCGCCCGCTTCCCCCGCGCGCCGACGTGGTCATCATTGGTGCTGGACTCGCCGGCACCAGCGTCGCTGGCTGGCTCGACGGGAACCAGACGGTGCTCATCGTCGAGCAAGGTGCACAGCCCGGTGGGGAAGCCTCCGCCCAGAATGCCGGAATGGTGAGGCGTCTCGGGGAAGACCCGGCGGAGCGAGCCCTGGCGGTCCGCACCCACGAGCTCCTCTGCGCCGATCCCGAGCTCGCCCACGCCAGCCGGCGCACCGGGGCCGTGCTCGCCCTCGCCCACGACCCCTGGCACTTGCACGACGGGGTGGCGGCGCTGCGGGCGCGCGGGGTCCACATCGAGGCATGTGACCGGCCCGCGGAGCTGGCCCCAGTCCTGGCGGACGCCCACTTGGTCCAGGCCTGGCACCTTCCCGACGAGCGGGTGGCCGATGCGTGGAGCGTGGTCAGCACGATGCTCAAAAGGGCCACCAGCAAGGGCGCCACACTCGCCTGTGACACCGCCGTCATCGAGATCCTCCACGACAACACTGGGGTGTGTGGAGTGCGCACATCCCGGGGCACGGTGGCCACGCGGTGCGTCGTGGTCGCGGCGGGCGCATGGACCGCGAGGCTGCTACCCAAGATGCCGGTGATCCCCATCCGGCGCACGTTGTTGCAGTCCGCCCCCCACGGCCTCAGCCAGCCGGGCCACCCGTGGACCTGGATCGACGACGTGGGCGTCTATGTGCGCCCCGAAGGCGGCGGCTGGCTCTGCTCCGGCTGCGACGAGACCCCCGAGGCGGTGCCCCAGGGGGCGGGTTCACGGGGACGACCGGGCCCGACGGCCATCGCCATCGCCCAGCACAAGCTGGAGCAGCACATGCCGGCCCTCGCTGGACTGCGGTGGACCCACGGCTGGACCGGACTGCGCACCTTCGCCCCCGACCGCCGCCCCTTGGTCGGACCCGATCCCGCCCAGCCCGGGCTCTGGTGGCTGGCCGGCCTCGGCGGCTTCGGGGTGAGCTGCGGACTCGCCGCCGGTGAAGCCCTGTCCCGCTGGATTCAAGGTGAAGACGTCGACTGGCTGCGCAAGGACGATGTCGATCCCGGCCGGGATCTGCCCCGCCGCTGGCCCGTGCGCTTCAACGGGGACATCGCCCGCGCACGGCTGATCTCCGCCGAGAACCGGTGGACGGCCGCGCAGGACTGAGCGCCGTGCTCAACCGGCCAGGTCCTCAAAGTGCAGCCCGAACTTGCTGAGGTACTTGCGCAGCCGGTCGCTGTCATTGACCGTCTGGCGCCGGGTCCGAGACACCGCAAACAGGGCCCGCCCCGCGGCCGCCAGCGACGAGCACCGCCGGCACACCCGGACCACCTCGGCGAGCTGGACCATGTCGAAGCGATCCAGCTCGGCCAGGGCGTCTTCTCCCAAGATGCCCAGCAACACCCCTTCGTCGGGGTCAGCTCCGGTGCCTCGCCGCCAAGACCGCAGCAGCCGCTGCTCTTCTTGGGCCACCTCTGCCTCGGTGATGCGTCCGCCAGGGGCCAGCGTCGCCATGCGCGTCACCGCGGCCCCAAGGTCACGGAAATTGCGTGTCCATTGTGATCCTGGCAAGAGTGCAAAGTCGAGAAAGCGCGCCCGGGCCTCGGCGTTGAAGGTCACCCGCCGGCCCTGCTCCCGGGAGAAGCGGTGCAGCTCGTGGGCGAGGTTGGGGGCGATGTCTTCGGGGCGCTCGACGAGGCCCGGCAAGCGGAAGGACCACGTGTCGATGCGGGCCAGCAGGTCTTCCCGAAACCGCCCCCCGGCGACCTCTTCGCCCAGATCTCGGTTGGTGCCGGCGATGAGCTCGAAGTCACTGTCGACCTCGGTGTCGGCGCCCAGCGGCGTGAAGCGCTTCTCTTCGAGGGCCCGCAGCAGCATCGCTTGCTCGTCCAAGCCCAGCTCGCCGATCTCATCGAGGAAGACGACACCCTTGTCCCCCCGGCGAAGCAGCCCCGGGCGGTCCTTCTGGGCACCGGTGAAGGCCCCACGCACATGGCCAAACAGCGCCGACATCGACCCGTCTCCCCGCAGGGTGGCGCAGTTCAGCTCGACGAACTCTCCCTGAACCAGCCGTCGCTTGTGCTTGAGCTCGTAGATGCGCCGGGCGAGGCGGGTCTTGCCGGCGCCGGTGGGTCCGGTCAGCAAGACGGGCGCCCGGGAGCGCAGGGCCACGTGCTCGATCTGGTCCATCAGGGCGTTGAAGGCATCGTTCCGGGTCTCGATGCCGTCCTTGAGGATGCCCGTGGCTTGGCGCCGGGCCGCATCAAACCGGCCCGCCAGCTTGTCGTAACGGGACAAGTCGAGGTCGATGAGGGTGTGGCCGCCGTGGGGTCGACGCTCCCGACCGCCGGGGTGGGTCTGGATCAGTCGGCCCGGGAGCTGGCGGGTCTCGGTGAGCAAGAACAGGCAGATCTGCGCGACATGGCTGCCCGTGGTGATGTGGACCAGGTGGTCGGCGCAGTCGGGGTTCCAGGCAAGCACGTCCGCCAGATCCGCCAAGGCCCCATAGACTTGCTCAAAGTCCCACGGATCTTCCATAGGCACGACGTGGCGCACCACCTCGGTCTCGGGGGACAGCGCCCGGATGTCGCCCTCAACAATGTCGGCCAGCTCGAGGAAGTCCGGCTGGACCACCAGATCCAGGCGGTCCACGATGAGGTCGGGCTGGGAGACCAGGCCCACGGACGGCCGCCAGCGCTGCCACCGCACCGGCCCCTTGCCCCGGTCGAGGCTGGGGCCCAGAATGCCGAGGACCACAGTGGGCCGACGGGAAGACACAGGAGACTGGACCGACACGGGGCACCCCACACAAAGACACTATCCAAGCATATATGACTCTATACTGTTGTATCGTTTTGAACGACCCCGACTTGACCTGCCTGCGTCCCCCATGCCCGAAGACCGGCTCGTGATGCCCACTTCGGCCTGCCAGCCCAAGTTTGGCACGGCACCTGCAATGACCCTCGGCACCCATCCACCCTGGAGCTGCAGATGTCGACCACCGCCCACGAAGTGCTGACCCACCCCGACCACCGTCCCGTCAAGTGCTGGACCGAAGGGGTGGAGGTCGCCGACAACGCCCGTGATCAGCTCCGAAACGCCGCATCCTTGCCCTTCATCCACCAGTGGATCGCGGCAATGCCCGACGTGCACTGGGGCATGGGCGCCACCGTCGGCAGTGTGATTCCCACCAAGGGCGCCATCATCCCGGCCGCCGTCGGCGTGGACCTCGGCTGTGGCATGATGGCCTGCCGCACCACCCTGCACGCAAGTGACCTGCCCGACAGCCTGCTCGCCATGCGCTCCCGCATCGAGGCCGCCGTGCCCCACGGGCGAAACATCACCCGTGGCCGTCGAGACAAGGGAAGCTGGGGACGACCTCCCCCGGTCATCGAGCGTGCGTGGGCCGAGCTGTCCACCGAGTTCACCGAGATCTGCGACAAGCACCCCAAGGTGGGCAAGAGCAACCACCTGCCCCACCTGGGCACCCTCGGCACCGGCAACCACTTCATCGAGGTGTGCCTCGATGAGGAGGACCGGGTGTGGTTCATGCTCCACTCCGGGTCTCGTGGGGTCGGCAACCGCATCGGCTCGTACTTCATCCAGAAGGCGAAAGAAGAGATGCGTCGGTGGCACATCAACCTGCCCGACGTGAACCTCGCGTATCTGCCCCAGGGCTCTGAGCACTTCGACGACTACATCCAAGCCGTCGGCTGGGCCCAGCGCTTTGCCTTGCGCAACCGTGAGCTGATGATGCAGGCCGTGACCACCACGGTCGCCGAGATGGCCGACATCAAGCCCTTTGATGCGGCGGTCGAAGCCGTCAACTGCCACCACAACTACGTGGCCCAGGAGGAGCACTACGGCGAGCGCGTGTGGGTCACCCGAAAGGGGGCCGTGCGGGCGGGCGCCGGCGAGCTGGGCATCATCCCCGGCAGCATGGGGGCCCGCAGCTTCATCGTGCGCGGAAAGGGCAACCCCGAGAGCTTCTGTTCGTGCAGCCACGGCGCGGGACGACGCATGAGCCGGACCGAGGCCAAGAAGCGCTTCACCGTGGCCGACCACATCGCGGCCACCGAGGGCATCCAGTGCCGAAAGGACGAGGGGGTCATCGACGAGACGCCCATGGCCTACAAGGACATCGACGCCGTGATGCACGCCCAGCGCAGCCTGGTGGACGTGGTCCACACCTTGCGACAGATCGTGTGTGTGAAGGGCTGAAGCCCGAGGGGAAGCCATGATTCAGCTCGACGGAACCCAAGGCGAGGGCGGCGGACAG
This sequence comes from Myxococcota bacterium, assembly GCA_942491145.1. Classification (GTDB taxonomy): domain Bacteria; phylum Myxococcota_A; class UBA796; order UBA796; family UBA2385; genus CAXQUZ01. The sequence goes on from CALOBC010000042.1 coordinate 25,522, forward strand.
ATCCTGCGGTCCGCCCTCGCCTTGTCCATGGCCACCGGCCAGCCGTTCTCCATCTCTGACATCCGGGGCGGCCGTCGCAAGCCGGGACTGCTCCGCCAACACCTCACGTGTGTGCGCACGGCGGCCCACTTCTGCGGGGCCACGCTCCAGGGTGATGCGCTCGGCAGCCGGTCCCTGGTCTTTGAGCCGGGGCCCCTGCGTGGCGGTGAGCTCGACATCTCGGTGGGCAGCGCCGGCAGCACGATGCTGGTGCTCCAGGCGGTCGCGCCGGCCTTGCTCCATGCACCGCAGTCGACGACCTTGCGCGTGTCCGGGGGCACCCACAATCCTTCAGCGCCGTCCTTTGAGTTCTTGACAACGGCGTGGGCTCCAATGGTCTCGCGCATTGGTGGACGCATCGACGGCACGCTGGGGCGCCACGGCTTCTTCCCGGCCGGCGGTGGACATGGCGCGTTCACCATCGTGCCCGCCCCCAGCACCGAGCCCCTCGTGCTCACCGCCACCGCGGCCATCACCCAAGTGGACGCGACCGCCGTGGTCTCCCAGCTCCCCCGCCTTGTCGGCAAGACGCAGCGGGACCTGCTCCACGACGGGCTGACCGCGTTGGGCATGCCCTTCACGGGCGTGCGGGTGGTCGCGGTGCGCAACAGCAATGGCCCCGGGAACATCGTGCAGCTCACCGTTCACATCGGTGACCGATCGCTTGTGTTCATCTCCCACGGGTGGCGGGGACGGGCGAGCACTGAGGTGGTGGGCGAAGCCCTCGATGGCCTGCGCGCCTGGATTGAAGCGGGCGTGAACGTCGATGAACACCTCGCCGACCAGCTGCTCTTGCCCATGGCCCTGGGCGCCGGCGGGCGCTTCACCACGACCGCACCGACCGACCACACCCGCACCAACGCGGCCGTCATCTCCCGGTTCTTGCCGGTGGACATCGCGCTGGAAGACAAGGGGAAGGGACGCTGGCTGGTCACGGTGGCGCGTCGCTGAGCCGGGGGTCGGGGCTCAGCCGCTCTCTTCACCGATGCTGGGCAAGGGGATGATGAGCACCGGCACCGGGCATGCCCGCGACACCCGCTCACTCACCGAGCCGAGCAAGAAGCGCTGCACGCCCCGCTGGCCCCGGGTGCCCAGCACCACCAGATCGGCACGGTGGGCTTGGATGGCGGTGAGGATCTCCTGCTCGGGGCGGTGGCGGAGCACCACGGCGGCCTCGAGCATCTGACCGAGCTGGGCGCGGTGGGCCTCGGCGCCCAGGAGGTCTTCGGCATGGGCCGTGGCCGCGTGGCCGTCGACCATCGGCTTGAGGGAGCCGCCCATCATGCTCAAGGGATCGGGCAGGTCGAGGGCGTGGACAAGGATCACACGGGCACCCTGGGCGCGGGCGATGCTGGTCGCATAGTCGAGCGCGTGCTGGGCGTTCTCAGAGAAGTCGGTCGCCACGAGAATGCGGGTGGGTCCGACGTGCTGGGCGTTGCTCAAGGGGCCTCCAGTGCCCCAAGTCTACACCGGCGGTCACTGGCCAGACGGTCCGGGCTGCCAGTCCAGGCGCACGTCGACGCCCGCCGGCAGCGGTGTCCATCGGGTGAAGCGGTCCCCGGCCCAGGTCAACAGGACAAGCTGGGGGTCGTCCAGGGCACGGTCAAACTCGACGTGAATGACGTGGGCTTCGGGATCGAGAACCGTCACGGTGAGGCCGGGACGGCGCAGGGGCACGCCCACCGGAAAGGGGCTGTCCCGCAGCAGCCGCACCAGGGGCACCTCGGTGACGGGAACAGCGTCGGGATCAGCAATTGTGAAGGCCAGCGTGCGGGGTCCGAGCCGCTCGACGAGGTGGTCCGTGGGGGACATCGTGACCACCGCCCAGTGTGCCGGCCTCGGCAAGCCCGCGCGGTCCCGGTGGTGGGGCAGGTAGAGGGCCACGTTGGGATCGGACCCATTGAGAAGCATGACATCGGCGTCGGCCACGGCACTGTCGTCGATGGTGAGGTCGAGCACGGCGGCATCGAGCAGGGCCCCACCGTCCCGGGCGGAGGCACTGGTGATGTGCCACGCAAAGCCTGGACCGATGAGGTGAATGATGGCGAGCAAGAAGCCGAGCTTGCCCGCCAGCATCGCCTGGGGACCGGGCTTCTCGGCGTAGCGAGCGTCCCACAGCGCGCTCATCGCAGCGGCAATGGGAATGGCCAGGGCCACACCGGGCAACAACAGCATGCGGTCGAGCGGGTAGGTCGCAAGCGCCGGCGCGAGCGCCAAGCCACCGGCGGCGAGGCTCCAGACCAGCACCTTGGACACGCCCTCCGACCGGGCCCACGGACCGATCCGCTGGGTTCCGACGATGACCAAGGCGATGGCGACAATGCCCTGGGCTGCGAGCACCACACGCAACCAGGAAGACGCCATCCAGCCCGCCGCCGGCACAGGCAGCATCGCCGCGCCGACGAGGCTGAGCAAGCGGCCAGGGGCCTTGAGCAGGAAGGCCACGGGGCTGGTGGAGGGGTCGGTGTAGAGGCCCGAAGCGGTGGCGCCGTAGCCGAGGCTGGACCACACAATGAGCCAGCCGAGCACAATCCCGAGGGTGGGCAGCACGTAGAGCGCACGCTTGTGCAGCGGTCCCCGGGCGACCACCAGCTGCCAGCACACCAGCAAGCCCCAGGCCGACAGTCCGATCTCGCCCGCGAGCAAGGCGCACAGCAGCAACACGGGGGCAAGCACGGCCCCCAGGGTCCAGCCGTCTTGGCGCCACCGGATGTGGGCGGCGGCGGCCAGCACCCCGAGTGTGCCCGCCACGAGGGCATTTCGGTTGGACACCCAGCCAATGGGCAGCCAGTGGGCGTCCTCGATGGCGAAGATGGACAAGGCCACGGCTTGCATGCGGGGGCTCGTCGGCAGCAGCCGCCGGTAGAGCAGCCCTACGGCGCCCACCAAGGCGAGGTACCACAGCAGAGAGTGGGCGTGCAGCAGCTTTCCATCGCCCCCGAGGAGGACCACGTCCAGCAGCACGAGCAGGCTGCTCAGCGGGCGCCAGAACGCGAGGCGGGTGTCGGGGCTGGTCCACCAGGGCACCAGCGGCTCGGCATAGCCGGAGAGGTCCTGGCCACCGCCCTCCA
>CALOBC010000043.1:0-17618 GCA_942491145.1 Myxococcota bacterium
TGACCTCGGTGTCCTGACCGCCGAAGACGCCCCGCAGCACCACGCCCGCCGGAGAGCTCACAGGCCCCGAAGATACCTCACTGGCGGACACCTTCGTGGTGGCGGCCTTGTCCTCCCAGGCCCGGGCGAGGGTGGTGTAGGCGACCACCATCCGCTCGGCACGCTCGGCCAGATCGGGGTTGGCGTCCCGCAACGGGAGCACCCGGGCCAGGTAGGCATTCGTCGCCAGCCGCAACGCATCGAGGGACGCCGCAAAAGCTTGCACCTTGGGCGTCACCTCGGTGGGCACCGTCTTGCGTTGCACAGCTGCACGGACCGCGACGAGGCCGGCCGACAGCCGGTCCCCAAACAGGCCGTCGACCCACGTCTCGAAGTCTTCGAGGAAGCGGGAAATCATGGGGCCCCCAGGGCTTCGGAATCAGCCGTAGACGTAGACAGACTGGGCGTCTTCGCCTGCGAAGCCACGGATGGGATGGGCAGACGGGGGCGGCGGCGGACGACGGGAAGGTCGAGCAGCGAGCGCCCGTCGACGGTCTCCCCGACCGCGACCCGCGAGCACCACTGGCGTCCCACAGTCCCCACCCCCACCGCAGCCACACCCACAGTCGCCCTGGATGCTCGCCACGTTGGCCCGCCGAAAGTCCCGCTTGGACGGATCCACGCCGTTGCGCAGGTGGTCCAGCCAGACGTGCAGGAACTTGCGGCCCCGGCGCACCTCCGAGAGGGACGCCAGCGCCCAGGCCACACCGATGGCCGTCACAGCCACGTTGACCCCGCGCACCACACCCTTGGCCAGATCCAGCGGGTTCAGCGGGCCTTGCAGCGCCGTCAGAGGCTGGGTCGCCTGGGGATCGGTCCACCGGCCTTGGATGCGCTCGTAGACCTGGCGGGACTGCGAGGCGAAGGGTGCCCAGTCCGACGGGCCCACCTCCGCCTCAAAGACCGCGAGGTCTTCTCGGTACTGGGCCAGCTCGTTCTCGAACATCCGCACCGTGGCCCCATGGGCCTTCTCCAGCAGCTTGGGCTCCCCCACCTGCTTGCGCACGTCGGACCAGATGCTCGACAGCACCGGCCCCAACAAGCGCTCCCACCAGCTCCCCAGGTCGGTCACCCAGGTCGGTTCCAAAGTCTCCGCAGTCATCACGATCTCCGTCCGTTGGAGTCAAGGTCCCGACCGAGACCCGAGAAGTGTCAGCCGACGTCGATGGCACCGGCGAAGGCCGCCGGCGTCGCCTGAATGGCCGCCGAAGCAGAGGCCACCGCCGCGTTCATGCGCGACTGAATGACCGCCGTCGGCACACCCTCGGCCACCTCGTGCACGAGGTAGAACTTGCTGCCCAGATCTGCGATGGCCGCACGGTTGCCGACCTTCGCCCGCACCGCGACGCTGCCCGCTTGGGCCCGGGCGGTCCACTCGCCGTCCTCGAGGTCGAAGACACCCGCTTCCGCGCCCTGCTCTTCGAGGGCCTGGAGCTTGGTCTCCAAGTCGGCGGCGTGCTGCTCGGCCTTGTTGGCCCGCTTCGAGGCTCGGTTGGCCCGGCGGTTCTTGCGGCCTTGCTTGCGGTCGGCACTCTTCTGACGGGCCGACACGAGGCTGGGCACCATGGCGGCAATCGCCGGAATCGCCATCAGGGCCGCCGAGGCGACACCAAACTCACCGGCGAAGCCTGCAATCTTGGCCTCGTTCTCCACCGCGGCATCTTCAAAGGCTTCGACGGCCGCATTGACCGCATCCACCACCACCTCGGCGTCCCGCTGGTAGGCCAGGTCATTCCACCCGTCCTCATGGGCGATGGCCCACAGCGTGTCGAGGTACTGCTTGCCGACGAGCTCGAACAGCTTGCGCGGGTCGAGGTCTGCGCCGAACTCCAGCGTCGCCTCGCCCGACATGGCGATGACCTCACCGGCAAACTCACCGGCGAGCTCGATGATGTCGTTGGCCCGCTCGTCCCACAGCTCTTGGTCGTCCCGGTCGAGGAACTCCACGCCGTCGACGTCGATGAGGATGGCGTCATCATAGGGATCGTAGTCCCAGTTGTCGTAGCCGTTGGGCGCCGGGTCCCACTCGGGGAAGTCCTCGTAGATGGGCTCGTAGCGGTCGTCCCAGTACTCTTGGGGCTGCGCGCTGTACTGCCGCTGGGGGTAGCCACCGCCCTGCTGGGCGTACTGAGCCACGGGCCCCCGTCCACCGCCACGCTGGGCGTAGCCGCCCTGCTGACCGCCACGGCTCAGCAAGCCCGGCATCATGCGAGGACCGGGACCGGGCCGGGGAACGCGGGTCTGCCGCACGGTGCTGGCAAAGCTCCGCCCACCGCCCGAGGAATGGGCTTGGGGAGGCGCCGGTGCACCGGCATCGTGGGCGTCCTGACGGGCTTGCCGTGCCTGGGCCTTCTTGCGGGCCTCCGCAGCCGCCGTGTACTTGCCGAGCGCCTGGTCCGAGCCGCGCGCCCGAATGTCCCGACTCTTCGACACCCGGTGGTGGCGGTCGGACCGGCGACGGTTGCGAATGACCTTGCGACGCTGCGCCCAGCTCATGTCTGTGTTGTTCTTCAGACGCTGGTTCAGCTTCTTCCGCGCCTTGCGTTGCTTCTTGCGTTCCGAGCGGCGGTACTTCTTGGCATTGCTGGCCATGTCGGCCTCCTGTCAGGTGGCGGTCCTGCCACTGGAAAGTCGAAGACCCCGCCGCCGCCCGCCGGAGTGGGCGACAAGGCGAGGCAGAGGGCCGCTGATCTGGAGGCCGGGGACAAGGCCCACAGGCACCGCAGGCTCGCGGTTGTAGGGGTGGTACCGACGGGCAAACATGCCCAGCCGGGCGCTCGGGTCGTCCCGCCACCAGGTGTTCCCCACCTGGTACAGCACGATGCAGTGGTACAGGTTCGGCTGGCCGTGGATGCCCTTGGTCCGCAGGATGACCCAAGCCGGAATGCTGTCGAGACCCAACCGAAGGGCCTCGGCATAGCCGCCGTCCTCCGGTGTCATCGCGTCGGCACCCCAAGCCATCAGCTCACCCGCACGGGCCGCCGCCAAGCCGTCGCAGTCCTCGTGACCCTGCTCCAGCAGGGCCGCGTAGTCGCACCACAGCTCGGTCTTCTCCCGCGCGTAGTAGGCGCCGGACTCGTACAACAGCGGCAGGTCGGGCCGCTCCCGCATCAGCTCGGCATTGTGCACCGCCAGCCAGTTCAGCAGGTTCACGAGCCCCCGCTCGGTCTTCGTCACCCGCACGACAATGTCGAGCGGGCGCGCAGACAGCGCAAGTGCCGTGGGCTGGCGGTCTCTGCTCATCAGGCGATGCTGCCGCTGGACGCGACCAGCACCTTGCCCGAGTACGACGGCACAGCCGTGCCACCGGGCGTCGCAGTGGCCCGCAGGTACGGTCCGCAGTGGTTGAAGTCCACCATCTGCTTCTTGGTGCCGGCGCCCGTGAGCTGGGTCATCGACGCCACGGTGTGCCAGGTCGTCCCGTCCCACGACGTCTCGACCGTGGCATCCAAGGTGGGCGAGGTGCCCCCGGACGCGGTGAGCTCGAAGACAGCGATGAACTTCTGGTCCGCGTTGTTGACGTCGTCCTGGCTGGAGCCCTTGACCGCCGAAGACGCGCTCGTGGTGTCGACGGACACGGCGTCCGCCAGAGCGATGGTGATCAAGGCAAGTTTGGTGCGTGCAAGCATGATGTCTGTCTCCCCCTCACATGAGGGATAGGCGCCAAAGAAGGCGGTAGGGCGCGGCGGAGGTCACCCGCACCGAGGCGGCCCCCCCGAGGGGAAGCCAGTCAGGTTGGCGCGCTTGGGTCACCCCCGCGCGCACCACATCGTCGGAATCCAGCAGCTCAAGAACGGCACCGGTCATGGCCTGGTCATCGGTGTGCAGCCGCACATCCACCGCCCATGCGGGCGGGGTGTGGGTCTCGGTGCCGATGCCCGTCGCCGGAGCCCGCTCTTCGAAGATGGGCTTCACGTCGGGTTGGAAGATGTCGACCATCGAGGCCCGCACCACGATGTCGTTGGCCCCGAGGTTCTGGACGCTCAGCACCCAGCTCGACGCCCACACACACACGCGGGTGGTCCGACTCGCGGTAAACGTCACGTCGGCGTTGACGCCCGCGGACGACACCCACTGCAGGGTGACGTCCACGGGCCCCGTCGTGGTGACCAAGAAGGTCCGCCAGCTCTCGCAGATGCTGTGGTCTTTGCCGACCAACAGCTCCACCGAGGCGCCCCCGGCAACCGTGGCTGCCGGGGCCGAACGGCCGGTGTTCCCCATCACTCACCTCGTCGGGCACGCCCGTGACCGACTCAGCAGTTGTTCTGGCCGACAACTTCCTTGCCGAAGAGGAGCATCTGGAGCACATCGTTGTCGTTGGCGATGACGCCCGCGAGGGTCACGGTCTGGGTGGGGAAGAGCTTGTAGCCCTGGAGCGACAGGGTCTTCTGGCTGGTGCCACTGAACGCCGACGCGGGAACGGCTTTGGCCGTCGCGAAGGGCCCGAAGACCTGGCGCTTGTGGAAGGTCAGCCCAATGATCTTCGCCGTCGCGGCAGAGCCATCGAAGGACGCCGAGTGGCAGATGAACTCATCGGTGATGGTGTCGGTCTGGCTGACGGCGCCAGCCACACCCGTGGCGACCAGCGAGATGATCGAGTCCTTGACGTACTTCACCTTCTTCCTCCGACGCGGGGGAGCAACAGGGGCTCGGCCACGGGGGGCACGCCGGGGGCGGACCTGCACGCGGCGGCGGGGGCGGCGGACCAGGCGGCGCCGGCGCTGGGCACCGATGTCGTCGCCGGCGACCATGGCGTAGGGGGTCTGGTACTCGTCGCCAGACTCGTACTCGCCCTCTTCCTCTTCGCCCTCGAAGTCGTCTTCGTGGCCGTCGTCATCCTCGTAGCCGAGGTAGGCCTCTTGGCCCTCCAGGGCGGCGATCTGTTCGTACTCCATGTGCATTCTCCTGCCCGAGCGGGCGCGGGGGGGTGGACGGGAACCCGTCATCAGGATTGGATCTCAGCGGGTCCCCCCGCTTGAGTTGTGTGTGTCGGAGAGACCGACTCAGACGGCGTACTGGGGACGTGCGCGGCCCTTGGCCCGGAAGGCCGCAAGCTCGTCATTCTCGGGCAGCACCTCGCGGAGCTGGGCCGGCTGGCGACCAATCTCACCTTGGGTGCTCGCACTCGGGGTCACGGCCACCTCGGGGGCACCGTTGGCACCGTTGGCACCGTTGGCACCGTTGGCACCGTTGGCACCCTCACCACCGGCCGAAGCCGCCGCACGATCGGCCCACCACTGCCGGGCCTTGTTGCCCAACATGAGGCCCGTCTCGGCCGACTCCGCAGAGATCAAGCCCGACGCGATGGCCATCTGGTGGTGCCCACCGTCGCCGTTCTTGCTGCCCAGGATGGCCGACAGGCCCCACCCAAGCGCACCGAGCGCGGTGATGCCCCGGGCCACCCGAACATGGGTGCGGTACTTGCCAGCGGCGCCCGTGGCGACCGAGCTGAGCCCCGCCACCGCGGCACTCTCGCCCACCATCAGGGTGCTTCGCATCATCGCCGACTTGTTGGCGTCGTACTGCTTCTTGAGCCCCTTGGTGCGGTCCAGAACGCTTTGAAGACTCTGCAGCTCGCCCTGGAGCTTGCGCACCGAGGCCGCAGAGGGCTGCTGCTGCTTGTTGGTGCCCCCACCGCCATTGGCAGCAGACGACACTGAGGGGGAACGACGGGCCACGGAGCCTCCAAAGGAATGAGGGGGGTGGCCGTGGTCAGTCAACCGCCAGCCTTGCACCCTCAAGTGAGCAGTGAGGGCGAAAAACCGGAACCAGAATCTACTTTTCGAGTTTCGCCAGTTGGCGAAAAGTGGCTATCCATGGGGGTCGACCCACCCCACAAAGTGCACGAAAACGCCCATGAACACGGGCGAAAAGCACATTCTTCGCTGTTGGGTAGCTTGTCGACAATGCGCTGAAAAGCGAGGTCCAAAAAATCCCGTTGTCGAGAAGCCCTGCTTTTCAGCGGGTTCTCGACATGCTCGAAAAGCGCCGCGCACGAAATCGAAAAGCGACTAGCCCGGTTTTTGGCCCCCACTGCTCATTTGGGAACAAGGCGGGAGGTCCCGCGGGAGGGCAGCCCCATGTTTGACAGTGCCGGGATCGAGAACTGGGACGAGCTGGAGCGCCAACTCAAGGCGTTCTGGCCCGAGGTGCAGTACCTGACGCTCCGCGAGCGCTTGCCGGGCAACACCTTCGAGCCGCTGGTGCGCCTCCAGCCACGGGATGCCGACGACGAGCCCCCGTGCCGGCACCTCATCCTCCAAGCCGAAGCCATCACCAACGAGAGCTTCGACGACGCCGACGAGCGGGCCGAGTGGTTCCGCAACCTGCCCGATGATGTCTTGCTCGCGGTCACCCTCCAAGGCATCCAAGACGAGCTCGAGCAGTTTCGGCGGGGCCTCACCGGCGAGCCGGCCAAGGTCATCTGCAACCTCTACACCGACCGGGGCTCCGCGCTGCTGGTCTCCCGCACCCTCACCGTCGCGCCGAGGCCCACGCGGGCCGCAGCAAGTGCCGCCGACGAATCCCTCGCAGGGCTCTCCCTCGCCAACGTGGCCGGGCGCGGTCCCATCCAGCTCGCCGACGTGCTCAACGACGTCGACGACCCCTCCACGCGCCTTGCGTTGACCGCCCTTGCGTTGCAGGCCGACGGCTTCAAGCGGGTGCAGACCGCCTACCAAGAGCTCGCGGCCGACATCGCCAGCTCCTACCGGGACATCCACGGCGTCACCACCCAGATGCTGCGCGAGATGGATGTCGTCGCCAAGTCTCGGTACCAACACATCGAGAACCTCCAGAAGGCCCGCCTGCAAGAGATGTCCCAGGAGATCAACCTGCGGCGCAAAGAGGCGAAGCTCAACGAGAACCCCGACGCCCGCACCATCGTGGATGCCGAGGTGAAGAAGGAAGCCGTCGGCCGGGCGATGGACCTGGGCGAGCGCTTCTTGGAGATGGTGGGCGGTGCCGTCGGCGTCAGCGGCGCGGCCGAGCTGGGCCCCTTGCTCAAGATCATCAAGGACGACCCCGAGCTCGCCCAGAAACTCAAGACACCGGGACTCGCCCAGAAGCTGGGCAACCCGGAGGTCCGGAGCATGGTCCACGACGTCTTCGACACGCTCAACAGCATCGACCTCGACGGCATGAGTGCCGACGCCCCGCCCCCCGCGGGCTGAACCCCATTTCCCGACCCACAGGAGACCCCCGTGAGCAACGTCACCCCGGCGGCTGGCACAACCCCGGCTGCCCCGCCCCAGACCGCACAGCGCCTCTACGCCGCCTACTTCGAAGGACTCCACACCGAGGACAAGGTCGCGGCGGCCATGGCCGACCTGGCCGGCGCCCCGGTGGAGCTCGCGTTCATGGCGCCCCACTTGCAGTACCTGCTGCTGCAACAGCTCGGCCGCAACGAGCGGGCCCTCGGCATCCTCATCAAGGAGGTGCGCAAGCTCAACAACTTTGCGGACCGGGACAACCACATCCAGGTCGAGATCTCCCAGAGCAACGCGGCCATCGCCGATGGCTTGGGACTCGTGCTCCAGACCGTCGAAGAGGTGCTGACCGCTCCAGAGCCCGCACAGCGGGATGACAGTGAGGCCCCCAGCTTCACCCGGGCACGGGCGGGGATGCACGCCGTCGACGACGAAGGCGACGACGAGTCCGGCGTCGAGGGCGAGATCTTCATGGAAGACGGCGACACCACCTACGTCGACGTCAGCGACCAGGCTGCGGGAGGTGCCCAGTGAGCGCCTTTCACCGCCCCATCGCCGGCACCCTCCAGCGCACCCAGACCGACCGGGCCCCGGCGCCTGGTCCCACGCTGATGCTCGACGCCACGGTGCCCCGCTTGGCAGGCATCCCCGGCGCCCTCGTGCGCACGATGCTCGGCGTCGCCGACCTGGCCACCATCTTCGAGCAGGCCCGCGTGGGCGACGTCCGTGACGAGTCGGGCCACTCGACCTTCCGCATCGCGCTGGAGGACGGCTGTGAGGTGGGCGGCACCACGAAGCTGGGTGTCATCGCGGTGGGCAACGCAGGCGGCAACATCCGGGTCTCGGTGCCGTGGAGCTGGCGCAGCGCGCTCAACCTGGCCCAGGTGCCGTACTCGCAAGGGCAGGACGAGACCGGGAAGGTGGTAGCGGTGGGGCTGGTGGAGCCGACGGTGGGCGCGAAGGTGGAGATTCCGCTGCCGGTGGGCCGGGGGTGGCGGATTGCGGTGGCGGTGGTGGGGCGGGGGTAGGGCGCGGTGGGTGAGTGGCGTCTTTGCAGTCGAGGCTGGCGCTTATGCCGCCTCAAGCTGCGTCTATGCCTGACGATAGGCGACAACCTCCGGTCAGTTGGTCTTTCCAACCACCTTCTCGGTGTGGAGCACACCAGTTTGGCCCTCCAGTTTCAGCGAGACCTCCACCTCCAATTGCTCCCAAATGAACTCTGGCTGTATCAACTCAGCTCCCATCAGCTGAATGACCTCCTGGAGACTCTCGATCTGGAGGTCGAATCTTCGGCGTTCGAGGTGCTCGCCTGGGCCAAGGAGTTCAGGAAGGTGAGGAATCTCCGGTCCCACCACAGCAGCCATTGCGGTCCTGACCCTGGCAGCGAGATCGACATCTGCAGGCGCTGTGTCAGGCTGAAACCGCACGGTCGACGCTCCTTCGAGAACAGTGAACGCCCGAGGTCCCCAATTGGCGAGATTCAACTCCAAGGTGCATTTGTTGCGGCCCCTCGAATTTGAGGAGAGGCGGCCCTTGGCGGTGGGTCGAAGGTCGGCTTGAATCGACTTGAGTTCGAGTCGCTTGAGCTCGGCCGAAATGAAGTCGTCCTCCTTGTACCAGTTCTGAATGAGGTCTGGATCGGCATCTGCGGTGGATGAGCCGGTTCGGTATCGAGCGATATTCTTCACCAGCTTCACACCTCCGTCCTGAACAGTCTTGATGGGGTAAAAGGGCCTTTTGCCAGGTCGAATCTCGAAAACCACCACTTGCTTTCCGTCAACTTCCAGCGAGTGCATAGTGAAGTTCGGTGGGCGATTGAGTTTCCCTGACACGATCTGCTGATAGCTGGCCTCATCAAGGACGTCCGCGCTGTTTACCCCGACTATTTCTGCGTCGCCGTCCTGATTCTCCCTCGCTCCCACTACGATGTAGGCCGGACTGCTATTTGGGGAAAGTGAGTTTGCCATCGCCATGATGTCCTTGCAAAACTCGTACTTTCCACGTTTGTCGCCGGTCTTCAGCATTTCCTTGAAGTCGAGGCTTGCGTTCTCGCCACGAGCGAGCAGGACTGTGAGAGTATTGGGATCCATGAAGTTGTTCCTCGGGTACGGTGTGCCGCACAGCTGGTCATAAACGCTATAACCTCCCTCCGCCGCATCCGCAATCATCCGAATCGCTCCAGCCGCAAGCGGCCACCACGACTCGGCTGATGGCTTCTGCTCAGTCAGTCGGCAAAAGCCGCCTATGCCTGTGCGTTAGACACCACTCTTTCTATGCTTACTATTGCGCCCGATCTTCCGTTCGGTCACCCGCACGGGAAAGTGCCTCACCGGCTGTTTGAACGGTGGCAAGCAACTCTGTTTCTATGCTGGACAGCGCGCTGACCAATTTTCCGATGGCGCTGGTCGCCCTTCGTTTCCCTGCGTTTGCTCTCGACGAGATGGGGGGAACTGTGGATATGGCTCGCATGAGGTCTTTCATTGAACTAATGCTGGCTGCTGTCGATTTGCTGGCCGATCGCAGTTGCTCAGTGGCTACCCGAATCTCCTCCTGGCGACCTTCACCAAATTCGGTCGAGAGCATCTGAAGCATCCCGCCCATTGCCGACAGCCCGGATTCGTAGTGTCCTCGAAGTAGGTCGACCTTCTCGTCGAGCGTGTCCGACAAACTCTCCAGCGCGGATGCGTAGTCGTCCACCGCCTCGCGTGCCTTTCTGCGCTTCTTCGCTGAGTCAATCGGTGCGAGGGACTTTAGGCGAGTGGTCCCCGTGGTTGCTGTTGCTGAAAAACCGTCTATCACTTGGGTAATATCAATCATGCATTGGTTTGCACTTCCGAATTCATCCTCAAAGTGTGCATAGAGTTCAAGGTATCCAACATCGGTGGGGGAAGCCGGGATACTGGTAGCTGCAACGCTTTCGTCGGGAGCTTGTGAAACATCTCCTTCGTGCATGGCAGTGGCCGACTCCGGCGCCCGTACACTTCTCGCAAAGCTCGTTGGATCAAGCATTGCGACGGTTTTGGCGACAGTGGCGCTCTCGATTCTGCCTACGAGGCGAGGGCCCTGCGCGTTGAGCCACTGGAGGGCGCGGGGATCTATTGACTGTCCAGAGAGTGAGTCGTCAATCAAGGCAATTGTGTCGTGCACAAGGGTTGCAATTTCAGGCTCTATGGCACCATGTCGGCGCAGGAGTCCCAAAGTCCGTATTGCGGGAAGGCCTTCAGCATTTAGGCTTGACACTTCCGCGAGTGCAACAAGTTTACGGGACAAACTGGACCGCAGTTCGATGATAGCAGTGCGAGGGTCCGTTTCAGCGATAGAGAGTGCCGTGGGAGGGTCAGCAAAACCCTCGACGTTCGAGGTCAGTAGGTTCAGGTCTTTTAGGCGGGCCGTAAGCTCGATGCCAGAGACCTTCAGCGCAAACTCCCGGAAGTATCGAAAGACCGGGTACGCCCATGGCAGCGCTCCGATGACAAGGAGTACTATTGCAACCCAGTCGACGCCGAGGGTAGGCCAAAATATGTGAAGGAAAAGCAGGATCGCAGCAGTTGAAGTGAAGGTGTATGGGGCCCAAGACGGGGCGCTGGACTGGTCATCTGACATTTCACTACCTGTTGTGCTGGTGCCAGATTATCCGGGGCCGACCGTTGGGTCCAGCTCCGCCCGCAGGAGGCATTGCGCCCCGGCGGAAAAGCGACGATAGAAGGCCAATAGACGCCATTTCCGCGCTCCAGTCAGCGTCCACATCGGCAATCCGCTCCGAAACGGCATCTGCGCCTTGGCGTTCAGCGCTCGAACCCACGCCACCAAACCCGCCGCATCGCGCCGCCCTCCGCGCGGGGCCCCCGCTTTGCGCCCACGACCGCCCGCGGCACACGAGATTGCCCCCCGTCTGCGAGGCTGAGTCCGCCGTCCCGCGCCGCCCTCCGCGCGGATCCCCCACCTGGTGCTCACGGCCGCCCCGTACACACGAGATTGCCCCCCTCCGGAAATCTTGGGGCCCTCGGCACCCCTCGGCCGTCGGCCGGCCCCGCCCGCGGACGCCCACCCACCCCATGAGCGGGCCCCCTCTGGGCCCGCGCTGGGATCCGCACCCCTCGACCAACCCCTCGCGGAACCTGCACGAAGCTCGCATCGCTGCCCCACCGCCCACCGCTGCCCCCGCCCCTCAGCCACACCCATCTGCAGCTCCTCCAAAGCACGCCCGAAGGGCGTCCTGCCCGAAGGGCGCCGGAATCCAAAGACGCCCGCCCGGAGGGCGGTCCTTCCCTGCCCGAAGGGCAGCCCGGGCCGCTGAGAGGGGACTCTAGGGGAGTGCCGAGTCCTAGGTCGAGTCCTAGGACGAGTCTCACCGGACACCACCGACCGGTTGAACCGGCCGCCCATGTCCGGTTCACCCGGACGCCCCCGTCCGGTCTGAAATCCGCCTCATGTCCGGTTCCCAGACGGCCGACCACCAGCCCAACGACGACGGCCCCGCTCCACCCAAGGAACGGGGCCGTCAGCCCTCCACGATGCCCGCAAAGCGGCTCAGGATGCCTTGTGTTGCATCCTCGGCGCCTCGGCGGCCCCCACCCGCTCCCCGGCCTCCCGAGCCTCCTGAGAGGCAGCCTGGAGCCCGCGCAGCGTCGGCCATCGGTTGCGCTGGGGCAGCACCGCCAGGTCCGCGACCAGGCCATCCCACGCCGACGTCCAGCTCCCGCGTGGATTCCCCGCGGCCGTCAGCCCACCGGAGCACGCCCGCAGCTCGCCCGGGGCCATCGGGCCGTCCAGCAGCGCCTGCACGATGGCCTTGGCATGGACCGTGACCTCCTCACCGTCGACAATGCGGTTCGGGTCGGCACCATCGCCGAACGAAAACGACCGCAGCCCCTTGATGCCCCGTGACCGCACCAGCCGGGCCGTCTCGGGCTCCAGGCTGCACTGCGACGCCGGCATCACCAGCCCCCGACGCACGAGCTCCCGGCAGGCGTTGGTCACCCGCCGACGCGCGTTGACATGGTGCGCCGCTGCACGCTCTTGCTCCACCGCGCGGGCCGCCAGCTCAGCCGCTCGGCCCGCCGAGGTCTTGTACGGCCGGGGCCGCCGGGGCTCCGGCAGCGGGAAGGCGCGTCGGGCCAGCGCGTCCACGTCCAGCAACCCAGGCTGCCGCACAATCTCGTCGAGAACACGCTTCCACACAGCCACCATCACCCCTCCCACTTCAGCCGGACCGGGCCCCCCGCCATGTGGGTCAGCGCCGCACTGTAGTTCTCGGCACACCAGTCCCCAAAGATCTTGTTGGGGGCCAGAATCACCGTCTCGTCGCCATCGAGCCCACCCCACTCCAGAGGATGGAGCCAGATGTCGTACAGGGCCCCGAGCTGGACCCGCACCTGGGCCTTCTCGGCGTTCCACCGCTCCACCGTGCGCATAGGGGGAAGCAGGGCCAACCCTTCAATGCGGACCGAGCCCGGGTTGCCGGAAGCACGCCGGGCCAGACCGGGGGTCCCCGAAGCACGCGCGACGGCCGCCGCTGGCGGGGCCTTCGTCGCCGCCACGTACGCCTGGGCCACCTGCCGGGCCGCACCCTTCCGGACCAGCTTCACGAAGCACGATGGGTGGCCCATCCAGTTCCGGGGCAACATCCCGTTCAGCCGGCCCGCCTTCACCGCCGTGGCCAGCGCCATCAGCAGGGCCTCCCACTCGGCCAAGCTCGGCTCGCCCAGCTCCCGCCAAGCCTTCACCGTTGCCCGGCCCTCACCGCCGAGCACAGTCCACCGCCCCTGCTCGCCCGCTGCCCGCCACGCCGCCCGCACCAAGCCCGCAGCGAAGGCCGGCTTCAGAGCGTTCTTCCTGGCCAGCCCTTCGACCCAACGGGGCATCACCTCGCCCTCTGGGGCCTCCGCCGCCGAAGCCTCCGCCGGAGCCCCATCATCCGCCGGCGCCGCATCCGGCTTCGGAGCGCCGGCCTCCCGGTCAATCTGCACGTCCGCCGCCGCCTGGGCCGCCATCGCCGCATCCCGGGCCGTCGCCAGCACCGTCCGCACGTCCTCGTGCCCCATCCGCCCCAGCGCCATCAGCACCTCGGGCACGATCTGGTACTCACTGCGGTACGGCCGCCGGTCGTAGGTGATGAGCACCCCCCGGCCCTCCAGCTTCCGCAGCAGCCGCCGCGTGTGGCGCACCGACCGACCGATCAACGTCGCCAGCTCCAGCACCGAGCTGCCCCGCTTGAGCTCCATGTGTTTCGGCGGCCACCGCCAAGTCTTCGAGTCCACCTTGGTGAAGATGACGAACAACAGCGCCTTCTCCGCCGGGGGAATCATCACCCGGCCCAACGCCATGTACGCTTCGTTCGTCGAGTAGGGCGACCGCTTCACCACGGGCGTCTGGCGGTGCTCGGCCTTAAACCCACCCGCGTACCACCACGGCTTCTCTTCTTCAGCCGCGTCCACCTCAGCAAGATCTGACGGCGGCGCCGCGCTCAAGGCGGCCTCCCCCGCCTGGTCTTCATTCATGGGGACGCTCGCGGCCAGCCAGCAAGATGCGCTGGATGTTCAACCACTGGCGCCGCTCCCAACGCTCGCTCACCCCCAGCTCGGCCGCCGCCTGCTTCGGGCCAACCCCGGCCACCGCTCGCAACGCAAGATGCCGCTGCTGCTCTCCCGACAGCTTCGGAAGCTGCTCTGAGACACGCAAGAGAGCCGCCGAAGCAGCCATCGCACGGTCTCCGTCCGCCCAGCGGTGGGCATCCGCCAACGCCTCAATGTCGCCCGTGGGCGAGAGCGCCGTCGACCGCTCCCCGCCCTCCGAGGGTCCCCGCCAACCCAACAGCCGCCGCCGGGCCCACAACGCATGGCGTTGCAAGCAAGCGAGAATGTAGGGCACCAACGGGGCCTGCTTGCAGTCGTAGTTGGACCTGACGTGCTCGATGACCTGCACGAGCACTTGCTGGCGCAGGTCATCGGCGCCCACCGACCCACCGCTGTACCGCCGCACCAGCCGGTCCAAGGTGTCGGTCACCCGTGGATCGGCCAGTGCAGCGTCAAGGTCTGTGTGGGTTGCACAGATCGGTGGGCCAGCATCGGCAACAATGTAGTTGTCTTCGGTCACCCTGTCTCCATCGTGCGCCGCAATGGCGCGCGGGCAGAGAGCCCGCCATCAGCCCTCAAACCGGCGGTGCCGGTGGGCTGGAGTTGAGGGGCATGTGTTGTTCAGTCGGGGCCGGCGGGGTGGGGTCAGGCTCGCCCGAAACGTAGAACCAGCGTTCGGGCAGCCCGTCTTCTGTCGGGGCCAGCGGGGCAGGGTCGGGGTCGCCCGTGAAGTCGGGCCAGCCGTCGTGGGGGGGCAGCGTGCTGAAGGTCCGGCAAGCGGCGTAGGGGCCCTTGCGGCAGGCCGTGTCGGCAAACTGGGTCCACAGGGCCAGCAGCTCGGGCTGGGTCCCGTCCCAGGGGTCCGGCCGCCCAATGTTGTGCCAAGTGACGGCACCGAGCGCACAGTCGCGGACCTCGTCGAACAGCTCCACAAAGTTGTTGGCCGCGCCCATCGCTTGCAGGACCGAGCGCCCGGCCTGGGGCAGCTCTTCGGTCCGGTCGTCGTCGTCGTCGTCCACGATCTTGAGGCCCGCCGCCTCCAGCTCCTCAAGCTGCGCAGCGCTGAGCAGCACCTCCGTGGGCGAGTAGTAGCGCACCGTGTCCTGCAGCATCCACCCCCCCGTCCCCTTCTCCGTCACACCCACCAGAAACGCGCGGACATCGTCATCCTTGTCGTGCTTGGGCAAGATGGAGGCATCACCGGCGTGGAGGTTGCTCGCCAAGAGAGCGGTCAGGCTGCCGGCACGCTTGTAGAGGATGTGGGCCTCGTTCCAGATCGCCACCATCGGCGGGAAGACACAGGGCAGATCGGACGCCAGGCTGGCGTCGATGTCATCAGGGGGCAGGGTGGTCTCGTCCAGGTTGGTCTCGTCGAGGTGCATGGGGCCTCCAGGGTGGCCGTTGGGTTGGGTTGGGGGGACTTGGGTGGGCAGTGTTTGCCACCCGTGGGAACAGTGAGAACAGCGGGAACAGCTCAGACCGCGGCCGGGTCCACCGGCGCCGCTGGGGCCACGAGGTCGAGGGGGTTGGTGAGGAACAACTCAAGGGCGCGGTCCTGGGGCAGCATCCACTCACCCTTCACCGCCCAATCCAGGCGCTCCGCCAACCAGGCGCCGGCGGCCGCGTCGGCGGGGTGGACCGTCGGCCGTCCAGCCCGGTGCCAGTCCTTGGCGGACTCCAGAAACTCTCGAGCGAGCCGGCGGTCCCTCTTGCCCATCACCAGCGGGCCCCCGTCCACCCGAGCCTGTTCGGCGCGCTCGACGACGTCGACGTGCAGGCATCGCCAATCCGCGGCCAGCCCCGAGATGGCGTGCGCCGCCCGCGGCGGGTTGGGGCCCAACGCCCGGGTCGAGGCCGCCCGCAGCGCCACGTCCGCCGGATTGGTCAGCAGCAGCTCGCGGGCCAGCTCGGGCGCCATCTGGTCCTGCCCGGCGAGGGGCAGCCAGTCCAGGTGGTCGAGCAGCCAGGCGCCGCAGTCGCCATCGTCCTCGGTCGGGGGCATCGGACGACCCAGCACTGCCCACTTGGCGGCCATCTGCAACAGTTCTTCCGCGGCGTAGACCTCCATGTCGGACAGCTCGAACTCGCTCTCCGGCACCCCCGCGCGCCGGACACGGGCACGGACACCCAAGTGAAGCTCCGCCCAGTCCGCGGCGATGCCGAACACGGCGCACTTCTCCGCCATGGCCTGGGCGGCACAGACAGCAGCATGGTGCCGCAGCATCGAGAGGAGCTGAGGCGCGAGCCCCTCGACGAGCTCCACGCGACCTTCGAGGGAGCCAAAGTACGTCTCGGCGACGGGAAGCATTGCGTCGCGAACCTCGGCCACCGCTGCATCTTCTGACCCGTTGAGCACCGACAGCTCAGCCGCCATCCGAAGGAAGCCCACAAAGGCAGCTCCGGGGCCCGTGACGGGCAGGGCTGCGGTGGGTTTGCCGGCCTCGTGCCACCGGTCCAGGCACCCACTGGCAGACGCCAGGTTCGTCCAGACGGCATCCAGCGCGAGGGCAAGGGAAGCCTCGACGGGCTCAGCATTCTCCGCCACGGCGGGCGCGTCCTCGTTCGTCGTCATTGCAAGTCCCCTCTCGGCGGTCTCAGTCCGCACGAAGCAAGCGGAGCTGCACCTTTCGGCACAGGTCCTCGATGTCCCGGACCCGCTGGATCAGCACCGCCCGACCATCGGGCGTGTCCGGTGTGGAAGCCGTGTCGGCGGCCAGTGCGCGAGGTCTCCGCCGCCAGCCCCGCCAGAAACGTGATGCGCACCTCGGCGGTGTCGCCCTCGATGCCGTCCACGTCGTCATCCTCATCGACGCGCAGCGTGAGGCCCACCACCCGAGCGGCCTCGACGAGGGGACGGCTGCCCCAGCGCTCGACCAGGTACATCGCGTCGCCCAGCCGAAGGTTGCGCTCGCCGCTGAGCCAACGGGTCACCATGCACCGGTTGACGCCGATGCGAGTCGCCACCGACCGTTGGGTGACCCCGGGCATGTCGAGAAGGGCCCGCATGAAGGCTTGCTGCACGGCGTCACTCATGGGACCGCCACCATGCCTTCGCCCGGCCCATCGCCGCGGTCAGCTCCGCCACTGGATCGAACCCCGATGCCTCATAGAGGCGCCGAACAGCGGGGACCACAGCGAAGTTCAAGCGCATCGACACCATGCACGGCACCGAGACGAGGACGGGAGCCAGCTCGGGGTGAGACGACTGCACCACGGTGACCAGCAGGACGATGCAGGCAATGGCCAGCAACACAAGGGCGCCCAGTGCCGCATGGGCAGCCACCAGCACGTCCTCGCGGTTGACCTCGCCCACATAGTGAAACTCAGTCATTGCGGAGCCCCCGGATGATGCAGACGGCCCGCCGAATGGCATCCACCGGCGGGATCCAACCGACCGTCACCACCAACACCGCCGCAACCGTAGGGAAGGACGCCCCCCGAAGAAGCAGCGCCAGAACCTCCACGTAGAGAAGCACGAACGCGAACAGATAGACCGCCACCATCCAGCCGCCTTGGATGGCGGACAGTCGCGCGGCCCGGAGCTCGGCCCGGACGGAGTGGACCCACGCGACGTCTTGCAGCGCCGTCCGTTCAGCACGACGTGCACGAGCGAGGACCTGCCGCACATGTCGGACCACTTGGCCTGGGTACTCCCGGGCCGTTGAGTCCCCGCACAGGGCGTGGAGATCTCGTCGAGGGCCAGCACCGCCGCGTTCTTGTCATTCGGTGGAGGCACGACTCAGGAGCGGCGGTGCCTTGGTCGATGGGGTGGGGAGGGAGGGCGGCGTCATGCGGC
>CALOBC010000044.1:0-49845 GCA_942491145.1 Myxococcota bacterium
CAATCTCGCCGACGGCGGCGCCTGCACACACGGTGCAGACAATGCCTCTGGGGTGAGGTGTGTTGATGCCCTCTCCATGCCTGAGCCGAGTGTGGCTCACATCGGCGCATCTGAACAGAAGGATTGCGATCGGTCTCGGGGTGACTAGTCACCTCCGATCCTCCGCGGTCCATGGTTGGCTTCCACAGGTGAGGCCGCTCGCCGTCGAAGACATCAGCATGAGCAGGTGTCATCAATGCGGTGGCTACGGACACAGTCCTCAGTCGCCCGCAGCCGCGCAGACCAGCGGCACCGGTCGAATCGACCCGGATACTGATGTGTGTCAGGTGCGGCAACGCCTCGACGACCACGCCATGTTTGGCGCGTGCTTCCCCCAGGAGAGTCTGCGGGAGTCGTCTGTCCTGCTGCATCAGGGTCATCTTGATCGCAGTGTGACCGAGGAGTCGCGGGTCGTCGCAGCCGCTCGCCGAGGCGCGTCAGGCATCCACCGGTACGCTGAGTCCCGGCTGCCGGTCACTCGTCGGGGTCGAATGACTCCGTCGACGAGCGTCCGATCACTCCGCCTCCGTCAGGCACAGCGATCTTGTGGGTTCCGTGCTGCTTCAGCTCGCTAGGGAAGGACACGTCCTTGTGACAGCTGAAGCACCGCACCGTCTGCTCCTCGTACCCCTCCCATTCGTAGCCCCGGATCCACTCCCGATCGGTCGGCGGCCACGCTGAAACCGCAACCTGATCGGGCGAAGGTACGGCGGTCGCGTAGGACATGGGGCCCGGGCCCGGGAGGCGGTCACCGATGGTGCGAACCATTCGACCGGCGGCGAATCCGCTTCCGGCGGTGGCAGCCATGCCGCACGCGACAAGCACGAGAGCGGTCGCGTAGCTGGCGCTCTTGACATCGGCGAACGGGAGCCAGTTCGAGCCGACCGCGGTGGTCAGCGCTCCGAGCAGGAACAGTCCCCACCACGTGTCGGAGGATTCGAGACGCGGCAGCGATCGCCAGCGGTCTCCAATCGGGGGATCCCCGGCCTCGGGATTCGACATGCGATCGACCTCGTTCATCACCAGTTTCGGGATGACGAAGTTGGCGAACGGGATGACCCAACCGCCGATGGCCCACCCCGCAGCCCAGGTGCGCGCCGTGGCCCCGCGTGACTGGGCAGCACGGTAGGCCTGGAAGAACCACGTGATGAAGACGACGGCTGTGACGAGATAGCCGATCAGGGCGATACTGAGGAACCCGAAGGCCGTGGCCTCGGTCTCGGTTGTGCTCTGGACGACGGCGGCGGATGGTGAGCGCTGTCCTGCCCAGTCATTCCACACGAACAGATACCAGACGAACGAGGCGGCGGCGATCAGGTACAGACCGGACGTGCCCCACAGGAACCCAGACGTGGTTCTGGTGAGTCCAGCGCTCACTCCACGCTCTGGAGCGGTGCGCTGGACGATCGACGAGTCTGGGGAGCAAAAGCGAGCGACTGCGGAGCGGGCACGCAGCGCGATTGGGCAGCTGCAGTTGGAGCAGATCTCGACCTGATCCGAGACCGTTCTCCGCACTCTGGACAATCGATTGACGCCACCAGGCCTACCTTCTCCGCATTCGCAGTTGCGACGGCATTCTTGCAGTCTCCAGCCGCTGAGCCCGACGTGTCGAGACCGCATGCGAGCACCACCGCTGGACGTCGTACCCCTGGAGCCACGAGAACGATCGAGGAGCACACCGATGTCTGACAGCCGAGTTGTGATTGTCACGGCGGCGGGGAGCGGAATGGGCGCCGAAGTCGCCAGGCGCCTCGCATCCGATGGCTACTCGGTCGCCATCCTCTCCTCGTCGGGCAAGGGAGAGGCGCTCGCCGCGAACTCGAGGAATGCGGATCACTGGGTCCAACCAGTCGACGGCGGACCTGGAGCATCTTGTCGAGGCCTCGATTGAGCGGTGGGGCCGTATCGACGCCGTCGTCAACAGCGCCGGCCACGGACCGAACGGTCCGATCCTCGAGATCGCCGATGAGGACTGGCACCTCGGGATGGACGTCTACCTGCTGAACGTCATCCGGATCGCCCGACTCGTCACCCCGTATTTCCAGAGGGGCGGCGCCGGTGCGATCGTCAACATCTCCACCTATGCCACGTTCGAACCCGAGGCGATGTTCCCGACCTCGGGCGTCTTTCGCGCCGGACTGGCCGCTTTCACCAAGCTTTATTGCGACAAGTATGCTGCCGATGGCATTCGCATGAACAACGTCCTGCCGGGCTTCATCGACAGCCTTCCGGAGAAGGAGGACCGGCGCGAGAGGATCCCCATGGGTCGTTACGGCACGGCTTCAGCGAGGTGGCGGAAACCGTCGCCTTCCTGCTGTCCGACGGTGCCGGTTACATCACCGGCCAGAACATGCGGGTCGATGGCGGCATCACCAGAAGCGTCCAGCTGACGCTCGATCAGAGGGGCTCGAGAATGAACACGCGGACATCTCGATGGGCCGCACGCTCGCGATATGCGGGGAATGCCCCGTACACCGCCGAGGCGAGGTCGAATGCCTGTTCGGACTCTGCCGGGTCGTCCGCCCGGCTGTGACCGGCACCACCCGATGGCGGTACCCAACGGTCGCCGCGGGGCTCACCCTCGAGGTTGTAGACCCACCCCGGTGTGGCTGCTGTGCCGAAGTTCGAGCCGCCCACCGCCAGATCGCCGTCGATCGGGATGCCGAGGAGCGGCATCCTGCGTGCCCCGCCGGTCTTGACGCTGATCGTGGTCAGCATGATCACCGTCAGCCCGGTGAGAAGACCTGCAAGGTGTGGCGCCCACCAGTGATCTGAAGAACGCCCTGTCGAGTCGGTAGAGCGTCCTCGACAGTGAGCGAACCGGCGCATGACTGCGACGCGAGCGTCCTGGACTCGTCGTTGAACGCGCAGTCGTCGGCTGGCCTGACAGTCGATCTGTGAGCAGTCCCACCGCCGCACCTCCGGCGCGAGAGGCTACCGCCGACGCTGCGGGAGCAGGGCCAGACCTCGGCCGAGATGCCTCAGGATGGATGAACGGCGAACCCCGCCAACTACGCCGTTGGGGAAGGCGCGTTGGCGAGGTTCACCGATCCTGACGCCGCAGCACCGAAAGAGGAGGTCACCGGTGCAGTGGCGGTGCGTCGGGAGCAGCGGTAGCGGTCCCGGACGGTGGCGGGCGCGATGGCCTCACACGCCTTGAGCGTGAGGCCATGCGGGGATCGCCGGTTGATGTCTTCCATTCCTGGGAGCATCATGGGGCACCGTGCGCTGCCCGTCGAGAATGGTTGTGACAGACGGCGCATGCACTAGTCCGTGCGCCTCTGGGTCTTCGACTCGACGTGGGCCGCGCAGACGCTTCGAGCAGACGAACACACAGCCTTGCGAACCGGATGCCCAAGCCGGACCGCGGCGTTGCTCATTCGGCTTGCAATCGATGAGATGGATTCCTCGGCCCGCAGGTCGATCCGCGATCGTCATCGCGTCGATGGCATGCTCTGCACAGAGATACGTGCCGTCGAGGTCAACGACCGCGATGCCTTCGCATACGTGACAGATGAAACCCGTGGGGTGTTGAGTAGACATGCCCTCCATTCCTGCTCACAGCATGGCCGAAGTGCGCCACGTCGTACAGATGGATTGAAGGCGATTCCATCATGACTAGACCGCCGCTCGCGGCATCCGTTGCGGGAGCGCGAATCGGCGTTCGTTCAGATCCGTGGAGACCGCCGGAGTCGCCCGCCCGTTGAGCCCGCCTGCGCCCGGGGATCAGGTGCCGGGGACCGATCGATGTCCGAGGCCTGGTAGCGGGCTCGGCATAGTCGATGCCGTATCCGACTACGAAGCCCCGCGGAATCCACAACCCCATGTAGTCGGAGGGTGTCGCACCTTCGCGGACAAGGAGCGAACAGGTCTTGACTTCCGCCGGGTGTCCTGCTCTGACCCGATCGGCGACGAAGTTGAGGGTGAGGCCGGTGTCGAGGATGTCCTCGACGAGGATGACGGAGCGTCCGGTCACATCATGCTCGATGTCCTTGGTGACTGCGGACAGCACCGGATGACACGGTGCCTTTGCCATATGAACGCGCCCGGATGAAGTCGATCTCGACCTCGATGGTCATGGCGCGCACCAGATCCGCGAGGAAGACGAACGAACCTGTCAGGATCCCGACGGGAGCAGGGGAACGTCCCTCGGATAGTCGGCCGAGACTTCCCCGGCGACTCGTTCTACGGCGGCTGCGATGTCCTCCGCGCTGAATCGGGATTCGAGTTCCATGGAGACAATCCTACGCCACCGGACCGAGTCGATGATATGAGATGGCGGGGGTTAGGGATAAGGAGTCCGTAAGGAGTCAATACGAACTGGTGGAATTGACGAACCTTGCCTTCCACGCAGGCGAGACCTTCGTTGGCACGCAAGAGCGGTTGCTCGTGGTGTTCGACGTCGAGGCGGATGCGATCGAGACGGGTCGTGCCGCGTGGACGGCCTTCCGTCATTGGGAAGCGCTGATGTTGCGTGGTGATTCGTTCGTGCACCTGGCGAGGCTCTTGCCCACTGGATCGCCGACGGCGGCATGGTCGAACCGTGCTCGATCCTCAGGACCAACGAGCTTCGTCGAAGTCCGGGTGATCGAACCGGAACCGTTCGACGACGAGGTTCGCTTCAACCCGCGCCTTCTTCAGACGTTGGTGCTCCGGGCTGCCGGACAACCGTAGCGCTCGTTGAGATCGCGCAGGGTCTGTCATCACGGCGGTCATCGTCGAACTGGTAAAACGTGCCAAGTTGGTCTCTCCGAGGGCCAGCCCTGGCGCCTTGCCCAGGGGTGCACGCGATCCTACATGCAAGTGGCCCGTGCGGCCGAAGCCCGGTTGTGGCATCTCTCGAGCGTGAGCGAAACCCCCGGGCTCTTGGCCCACACTTCCCTGTCCCGCTGCACCCCCGCCGGTGGTGCGTGCCCTCCAACCACTGCCCTTTCATCCTCAGGAGCCCCCATGTCCAGCCCCAATGTGATCGACGCCGACCAGTCCTCCTTCCAGACGAGTGTTCTCGACAGCAAGGTCCCCGTGATCGTCGACTTCTGGGCTCCCTGGTGTGGCCCGTGCAAGGCCATCGGCCCGGTGCTCGCGGCTGTGGCTGCGGACCAGGACGGAAAGCTCACGGTGGCCAAGGTCAACGTGGACCAGAACATGGCGCTGGCCGCCAAGTACGGCGTCCGCAACATTCCCGCCCTCCTCCTGATGAAGGACGGAGAGCTGGTCGCGACCCACGTGGGCGCCCTCAGTCGGGCCAAGCTGGAGAGCTGGATGGCCCAGGCCTTCTGAGCGCCGCCGGCCTTCAGCCGCCCATCGACCGGGTGGCTGAGCGGCCGCGGGATCCAAACATCCCGGGGCTCCGCAACACGGCACTGGCCCCACGAACTGTGGCAGTCTCTGGGGCTTCAGCGGTGATCACGGGCAGGCCGGTTGCCTCGCCCAAGGCGTGGTCCAGTGCTGGCATGGCCGCGACACCGCCAGTGAGCACCACGCCGGTCTCTGCGACGTCGGCCGCAAGATCGGGCGCAATCCGCTCCAGACACCCGATCAATGCTTCGCCGAGCTGGCGCACGGGATCGGCAATGGCCTCGTAGACATCGTCGGAGCTCAGCTCGAGGGCGCGGGGGAAGCCCGACTCGAGGTGGCGACCGCGCACCCACATTGTGCGCGCTTCAGACAGGCGGGACGCCGATCCCAAGGTCACCCGCGCTTCTTCTGCCATGCCGCGGGACAACAACAGCCGGTGGCGGTTGCGCACATGCTCGATGAGCGCTTCATCCATGTGGTCGCCGCCAACACGGAGGGTGCGGGTGTAGACGACTCCGCCCAGGCTCACTACCGTCACGGTCGCCCGCCCGGCACCCACGTCCAACACCATCTGGCCACAGGCTTCGTCCACCGGAAGGCCAGCCCCGATGGCGGCGGCAATGGGCTGCTCGACGGTGAACACGGTGCGGGCACCCGCACTCTCCACCATCTCTCGCAGACCGCGGAGCTCAAGATCGGTCAAGCCGCAGGGCACCGCGACCGCCACTCGTGGGCGGACCCACAGGCGCCGTCCCTGAACCTGGAGCATGAGCAACCGGAGCATCGCTTCGAGCACCTCAAAGTCGACCACGGCGCCTTCTTGCACGGGTCGGACCACCCGCACGTCATCCGGCGTGCGGCCCTCCATGGGTCGGGCACTCTCGCCGGTCGCCAGCACGCGCCGCCGACCATCGGGATGTTCAAGAATGGCCGCAAGGTTGGGCTCGGCGCTGACCACGCCACGCCCCTGCACACAAATGCGAAGCATTGCGGTGCCCAGGTCCACGGCCATGTCAGCCGAGAGGGCACCGAGAACGGTGTTGATCATGGGATCTTGGAGCAGAGGGGGGAGGACTGGGGCGAGAGCCCGCGGGGAGTGCGGCGTTCGTGACACAGTGGGACGAGCGTCCCAGCAGAGCGGTCACAACGGAGAGGAAATGCGCTGGTCGTGCAGCACGGCGGGGGCTGGGGAAGCCACACCGCAGCGGCGCCCGGAAGATTTCGGGCGCCAACGCGTCGGCTGGTTGCCGGAGCCTGCTCCGCCAGGGGGCGGGACTTGGGCAGCCAACACGATGCGCTCCGTATATACCACGCCACGGCCCTGTTGGAGACACCGACCATGCCCCGATCTTCGCAAAGCGCACGCCAGCGCCCCATCCATCGCCTCAGCATGTCCCTGCTCTTCGGGATCGGACTGGCCGGATGCTCCAAAGCTCCGGTGACCGACAGGGTCCAGTTCAACCTGATCCCCGACGCGATCATGCTGCCGCTGGGAAAGTCCAGCTACGGCGAGATGCTGTCAGGCGCGCCCCTCGACAAGAAGTCGTCGAACCACACAACGCTGCGCAACGTGGGCAAGCGCATCTCCAAGGTCGCTGACAAGCCCAAGTACAAGTGGCAGTACAACCTCATCAAAGACGACGACACGCTGAACGCGTGGTGCCTGCCCGGCGGCAAGATCGCCTTCTACAGCGGCATCCTGCCGGTCCTGCAGAATGAGGCGGGCATGGCCTTTGTCATGGGCCACGAGGTCGGACACGCCACGGCGCACCACGGCGCTGAGCGGCTGAGCCAACAGCTCGCGCTGCTGGGCGGAATGGGCGGTCTCTACCTCTACATGGACCGAAAGACCGACCTGAACGACACCCAGCGGGGCATGATCTTGGGCGCCCTGGGTGTCGGTGCCGAGGTCGGGTTCATCCTGCCGTTCTCCCGCAAGCACGAGCGCGAGGCCGACATCATCGGGATGATGTACATGGCGCGGGCCGGCTACCCGCCCGACGAGTCCATCGAAGTGTGGTCCCGGATGCAGCAGCAGTCTGGGCGAAGCGTCGTGCCGCAGTTTCTGTCGACCCATCCGTCAAACCGACAACGCAAAGACAACCTGCGGGAGTGGCTGCCCCAAGCCAATAAGCGGTTCCAGCGCAACCGTCGGGATGCCAGCGAGAGCTCGGCCCAGCGAAAGCTCTGGTAGCGGGGCCGTTGTAGACGTCCACACCCTCGGCCCATCGGCCGGGGGTGTTTGCGTAGAGCCCGCGCCGATGGTACTCGCCGGCGACGAGGTGGACCCATGTCCGTGATGGAAAGCATCCGTCGGAGCACCGACAGCACCGCCATGAAGCTGGTGTTTGGCGCAATTGTCATCGTCTTCATCTTCTGGGGCATCGGGGGCGCTGGCGCTCAGGTGCAGCTCATTGCTGAAGTCAACGGCGAGCGCATCACCGACACCCAGTTCAACAAGATGATGCGCAATGCGTCTCGGGCCCAAGGGCCCATGGATGAGCAAGGTCAGCGTGAGCTTGCTCGTGCCGTGATCGACGTTCTCGTCGCGCAAGAGCTGGTGTTGCAAGAAGCCAAGGCCGCCGGCTTGGAGGTCTCGGATGACGAGGTCGCCGCCGTGGTGGTCCAGGACCCGGCCTTCCAGAACGAAGACGGCGTCTTCAACAAGAAGTTCTACGAGAAGAGCCTGAAGGCCCGTGGCTACACCAGGGGCGGCTTCGAAGAAGAGACTCGCAAGCGGCTGCTGCTGAACAAGGTCCAGTCCGTCGCTGGCGCCGGTGTTCGGGTGAGCAAGAGCGAGGTTCGCCAAGCCTTCGATGCCCAGGCCACCCAAGTGAGCGTCCGCTGGATGATGTTCTCCGAGGATGCTCTGCTCAGCTCTGTGCCCGTGGACGACGCCGCCATCGACGCCCAGCTGGGTGCCGATGAGCCGGCGGTGAAGGAGCGGTACGACGCCGAGAAGGCCACCCGCTGGACCCGTCCGGCCAAAGCTGAGCTGTCGCTCATCCTGCTGCGCAACGACATGCCGCCCGGCCAGGGTGAAGTCGACGAAGCGGTGCTCCAGACCCGCGCCGACGCCATCCTCGCCGATGCCCGCAGCGGTGCCGACTTCAGCGCCCTCGCCCGCAAGTGGTCGGAGGACGCCAGCGCCGTCAACGGCGGCAACCAGGGCAGCATGAGCGAGGGTCAGCTCGACCCCGCGCTCGCGGCGGTTGTGTTCAAGGCCGAGCCGGGCACGATCACCGACGTGGTGAAGACCGCCCGTGGGCTCGCCATCGCCAAGGTTCACGGACGAATGGATGCCGTCGAGACCAGCTTCGATGTGGCGAAGCGCACCATCGCTCGTGAGATGATCGGCAGCCAGGGCGTCAAGGCCCACGTCGACGCCCTCTCCAAGCAAGTGCTGGAGCGCTGGAAGACCGACGGAGCACCGCCGGCCGACCTGATGAGCGCCAATGGCCTGAGCGTTGTGCCCGCCGGCCCCTTCTCGCCGATGGCGCCCCGCTTGGTCGGTGCAGGCTCCAGCCCTGACCTCCAGCTCGCGCTGATGGCCACCAGCGGCAAGGGCTTGCTCCCCGGCGTCTACACAACATCCACCGGCAAAGTGATCGTGGAGGTCACCGACTACCGCGCTCCGGACGACGACTTGTTCGCCGACATCGAGGATCGCCTGGAAGCCCAGATCATGCGGGAGCGCCAGCAAGCCTTCGTGGAAGCGTGGGAAGACGACCTCCGCACCCGTGCCCAGGTTGTGCAGCACTACCAGCCCTGATCGGCCTTTCGGTCAGTGCAGCCCCGTCGGCCTTGGTCGTCGGGGCTGTGCTGCGTCTTGGAGGGCGCGTGGAGCTGCGGACGCAAAAATCCCCCGCGCCCACGCCAATGCCTTCCCCAGGTCCCACACGTGTGCTACACACGCCTTGACATGCCAAGGCCTTCCCTCGCCTCGGCTCTAAGTATCGAGTCCTTGACGGGGCGGGCCAGATCCGCTGCTGCTGTTGTTGATGCTGCCAGGGCGCCCTTCTTGGAGCGCCCGCTCCTGCTGTTCTGGTCCCGCCGCGATTGGGTGTGCGGTGCGGGACCTGCTGAGCTGAACACCCCTGGCGCGCCCCGTCCCTCGATCCTTCATGCCGTCCCTGAAGCCCCAGCTACCCGCCGTTCCTGTTCCCGAGCCCCACGGCCGGGACGAGCTTGCCCGCGTCGGCCGAAAGGTGGCGCGCTTGGCCCTCGCGGCGGCCTGGGGAGCACGGAACCCCTGGGAAAAGTTCGCCCAGAGCGCTGTTCCGGACGCGACGGTCCGCACTTGGTACACGAGCCTCGATGGCTGGGAGTGTCCCATCCACCGGCTGCCGGCACTGCCGGGACGGTCGGGCGAGCCTGTGGTGCTGCTCCACGGCGCGATGCTGGCCCACCGCGCCTTTCACCTCCATGAGGGGTCGAACATCGCAGGACGGCTGCAGCGCGCCGGCTACGATGTGTGGATGCCCGGCCACCGGGGGGACAGTGAAGCCATCGCCCCGGCGGGGCACTCCCGAGTGGACTTCGACGAGGTCCTCGCCAGCGACCTTCCCGCCATCATGGACCGGGTGCGCGACGTCACCGGCGCCCCTCGCGCGCTGTTCATCGGCCATGGGATGGGGGGGCAGCTGCTGTGGGCGTGGCTCACCAGCGGCGGCCAGAACCACGTCGCAGCGGGCATTGCGCTCGGTGCTCCGGCCCTCTTTGCACCGCCCGCCACGAGTGCCCGCCTCGCGGGACAAGTGGCCCGCTTGCTGCCGGAGCACTGGGCCCTGCCGGTGTCATCGGTTGCCAGAGCGCTGACGCCCACCGGTGCCGACGGCCGGCTGGAGGCGCTCGGCCATCAGCTTGATGGACCGGCCCGCCGCAGCGCCATGCTTCACGCAAGCACCGATCTCCGGGCCGGCTTTGTCCGCCAGGCCGCCCAGTGGCTGCGCAGCGGACGGCTGGTCGATCGGGGCGATCGACGGGACTACCTCGCCGCACTCCACGGCATTGACGTGCCCATGGTGGCCGTTGGCAGCGAGAGTGACCCCACGTGTCCGGCGCCCGCTGCCCGTGCCCCAATTGTGGAGCTGGCCCCAGGTGCAGGACACTGGTGGAACCTGGGCAAAGGCTGGTCCCATGCGGACATGCTGTTCGGCGCCCGTGCCGGCGACGAGCTGCACCCCCGGCTCTGCGCGTGGCTGGAGACCCATCGGGATCGGTGCTGGTCGGCACGACCCTGGTCCAGCCCGGGCACCGCAGGGCGCAATCCTCCCGACGGCCCGGCGTAGGACCCTGCCCCGCCCCTCTCCAGTTGCGATAGAGGGGCCACCGCAGCGTCCCGCGTGGAGAAGACACATTGGCTCGAAAGCAGACTCGCCTGCTCCTGGTCGTCACGGCCATCGGATTTGTCATTGCAGTCGCTTCGGTGACTGCGATGGTCCTTCTGATGCAGAGCGGCCCCCCCACCCTCTCCGACAAACCCCAGTGGCTCGATGTTCGCATCGCCGGCTCGCTGGACGAGTCACCCGGCGCTTCAGGGCTCCTGGTCGACCCCGCCGACATGCCACCGCTGGTCACCGAGCTCACCCGTGCCATCCGGGATGCGGCAGAAGATGAAGAAGTGGCCGGGCTCTACCTCAGGCTGGGCGCCAGCAGCCTCGGCTGGGCCAACGTGAGTGAGCTGCGGGACGCAATTCTGGAGTTCCAGGCCGCCGGCAAGCCCTGTGTCGCGTGGACCGAGCAGCTCACCACCAAGGACTACCTGCTCGCCAGCTCTTGCGAGACGGTTCACATGGCCCCCGCCGGCGCCATTCTCGTCACCGGGCTGGCCACGACGCGCATGTACTACGCCGAGACCTTCGAGCGGTACGGCGTGTCGGCCAACTTCGAGCATGTGGGCGACTTCAAGTCCGCGGTGGAGCCCTACGAGCGCACGGGCCCCTCGGTGGCGGCCCAGCAAGCCAACGACACCCTCCTCGACGGGCTGTACGGCGTGCTGATCGACGGCATTTCGGCCGGACGAAAGGTGGAACCCGATGTCGCTCGGGGCTGGCTCAACGACCCGCCCATCACCCCCGAGGATGCGCTCCAGGCCGGCATGGTCGACCACCTTAGCTACTCCGACGAGGCCCGCTCCAGCGTGGGCGAAGACATCAAGTTCCTGTCCGAGAAGGACTGGATGCGGGATCGCCGCCAAGCGTGGAAGGGCAAGGGCACCCGCATCGCCGTGATCTACGCCGACGGCGCCATCGTCGACGGCCGCAGCAACCAGGACATGTTTGGCAGCCGCTACATCGGCCATCAGACGGTCGTGTCCCAGCTGCGCAAGGTGCGCAAGGACGAAGACGTCGCCGCCGTGGTGCTGCGCGTGAACTCCCCCGGTGGCAGCGGCTCCGCGAGCGACGCCATCTGGCGGGAAGTGGTCCTTACCCGCGACGAGAAGCCCGTGGTCGTCAGCATGGGCGACTATGCTGCGAGCGGCGGCTACTACATCAGCATGGCCGCGAACCACATCTTCGCCGAGCCCGGCACCCTCACCGGCTCCATCGGGGTGTTCGGCGGCAAGATGAACCTCGCCGGCGTCTACGAAGACTTTGGCGTGCACCTCCACACCGACCAGCGCGGCAAGTACGCCAACCTGTTGAGCGGCACGTCCGACTTCAACGACGACGAGCGCGTGAAGTTCAAGGGCTTCCTGGCCGGCTTCTACGACATCTTCGTGACCAAGGCCGCCGAGGGCCGCAACATGGACTTCGACGCGGTGCACGCGGTGGCCCAAGGCCGCGTGTGGACCGGCACTCAAGCGCTCGAGCACGGCTTGGTGGACGAGCTGGGTGGGCTGGACATGGCAGTCGACAAGGCCGCGGCGCTCGCCAACGTCGACGAGTATGCGCTGCAGCGAATCCCCGAGCGCAAGGGGCTCGTCGACCAGATCATGGAAGAGCTGTCGAACCCCGGCGGCGACGAAGACTCGATGGAGAGCCGGCTGTTCGCGCCTGCCCTCGCCGAGCTGCCGTTGCCGGCCCGCGTGTCCCTCGGCAGCCTGGAGCGCCTCGACCGCGTCCTCTCTGGCAATGGCGTCGCAGCGATGATTCCCGGCGATCTTCAGCTCGACTGAAGCGCTGGCTCCTCAGCGGCCTGACTCCCGAGCCAAGTCACCTTCGACCATGCGCTCCACAAGGGCGTCGAAGTCGACTTGGGGGGTCCAGCCGAGCGCCTCTTGAGCGCGGGCAGGGTCGCCGCGCAGGCACGCGATCTCCGCCGGACGCAACAGCCCGGGGTCATGCTCAACATGGTCCTGCCAGTTCCGGTCCACGACCGCGAAGGCACGCTGGGCGAACTGGGCGACCGACCATGCCTTGCCCGTCGCGATGATGTGGTCCTCGGGCTCGTCCTGGAGCAGCATCGCGTGGATGGCCCGCGTGTAGTCACCCGCGAAGCCCCAGTCTCTCTGGACGTCGACACGGCCGAGCTTCAGCCGTTGTTGCTGGCCCAGGTGAATTCGGGCGACAGCCTTCGAGATCTTGCGGGTGACGAATTCCTCGCCGCGGCGCTCGGACTCATGGTTGAACAAGATGCCACCCACCGCAAACATCCCATAGCTCTCACGATAGTTAACCGTAAGATGATGCGCGTACACCTTCGCCACGCCGTACGGAGACCGAGGATGGAAGGGGCAGTCGTGGCCTTGGACGGGCGTGTCGCTCTGCCCAAACATCTCGGAGCTGCCCGCTTGGTAGTAGCGGGCGTCCGGCTGGACGAGGCGCACCGCTTCCAGCATCCGGGCGCACCCCAAGCCCGTGGCCTCACCCGTGTAGAGCGGTTGTTCCCACGAGGTGGGCACGAAGCTCTGGGCCGCGAGGTTGTAGACGTGGTCGGGCTTGCATGCCGACACCACCCGGACCAGCGAGCCCATGTCCAGCAGGTCTCCGTGCATCAGGCGCAGCCGCGGATGGTCCTGGAAGTGGGCCAGACGCCAGAGGTTGGGGGAGGCGCTGCGGCGCATCATGCCCACAACATCCCAGCCGTCGGCCAAGAGCTGCTCCGCCAGGAAGCTGCCGTCCTGCCCCGTAATCCCCGTGATCAACGCAACCGACAACACAACCTCCGGCAATGCAGACCCGCCGAGCCAAGCCCGCAGGGCTCAGTCGACCTCGAACACTTCATTGTCGAAAGGGGTCAAGTCGTCCCCGATGTACCAGAGCAGGGTCCACTCACCCGAAGGCGGGGACTCCAACACTACGGTGGGACTGAAGCAGGCATCGGAGCCCTCACCGTCGCCCACCCAGTACTCCCGCACGGTGATCTCCCGACGGTTCTGGTCCAGTTCGGGATCGAAGGCCATGTCAGCGGACTCAAACACCGGCTCACGGAAGAAGATGTGCTCGTCCTTGCCGATCTCCATCTTGAGGGCGGCCTCGGGAGGGTCGGACAGGTCGATGTCTTCGCAGCCGTTGGTCTCGGTGCGGATGTCGACCGACTCCGGGGTGCACCCACAGAGCGCCAGCAGCACACACATTGGCCGGATCATCGTCCCTCCACGCAGAAATGAGACCTGATCCGATATCGCGCTGGGCCCCCACAGGAGACCGACAGCTCCGGCTCAGGTCAGGTCTTCGGCTCCCGACGCGTCGAGTCGAGCCAGGATGCCCCGAATGTCTTGGGCCCGGTCCCGGTGCATCACCAGCAGCGCGTCGTCAGTGTCGACGATGACAAGGTCCTTCACACCGACCAACGCGACGGCTTTGCCCGGTGCCCGCACCACACAGCCGCCTGAGTCGACCGAGAGCACAGCGCGCGCGAGCCCACGGCCACCCTCCACTTCAGGCAACAACTCGCCCGCCGTCACCCATGACCCAAGGTCGGACCAATCGAGCTTGCATGGTGCGGTGAGGAGGTGCCGCGAGCGCTCCATGACGCCGTAGTCGATGCTCGTGGCTTCCATCTCGGGCCACACCTTGTGCAGGCTGCGGGGATCGAGCTGCAGCTGCTCCAAGGCCACGGCGGTGTCCGGAAGCGCACCCCGAAAGGCATCCCGCATGGCATCCACCGTGAACACAAACATGCCGGCGTTCCAGAGGTGGGTGCCCGCGCTCAGCCACTTCGCGGCCGTTGCATGCTCCGGCTTTTCGGTGAAGCGCTCCACCATCTGGAACCGGGTCTCGCCCCAGGTTCCCATGGTCGCCCCCAGCTCAAGGTAGCCAAACCCGGTGTCCGGCCGGCTGGGCTCGATGCCCAGCGTGATGAGTGCATTGGTCGACAATGCCGCACCCGTGGCGTCTTGCAGCACCTGACGGAGTGCGGCTGGGCGCCCGATGTGGTGGTCCGAAGGCAGCACAGCAACCACCGCGCGGCCCCCCGCCCTGCGTCCGACCTCCACAGTGCCCCAGCCAATGCAGGGCGCCGTGTTTCGCGGCGAAGGCTCCACCAAAATGTTCTCGGCCGGAATCATCGAGAGTTGGTTGCGGATGGTTGCTTCCATCTCTGGGCCAGTGATCACAAGCACCCGCTCGGGCGGCACCAGCGGGCTCAGCCGCGCCACCGTCGACTGGATCATCGTGGGACCGTCCCCATCCACGGACACACATTGCTTCGGCACTGCGCGACGGGACACCGGCCAGAAGCGTGTGCCCCGTCCGCCAGCCAGAACAATCACCCACAGCGGGTTGTCGTCGTCGTTCTTCACGAGGCCACAAACCGTTCAGGGGTGATGCGGGCCATCGCCGCATAGGCGGCCACCGCCACGGCGTTCGACAGGTTTAGGCTGCGCACCTCACCGCCCACCGGGATGTTCAGCGGCACCACGCCGGCACGCTCCATCACGTCCTTGGGCAGCCCCTTGGACTCGCAACCGAACAGCAGGATGTCACCGTGTTGGTAGTCCGCGTGGATGTAGGGGCCACCGGCCCGTGCCGTGAAGGCCAGCAGCCGCCGGTCGCCCACCCACTCGAAGAAGGCGGTGCGGCTGGCGTGCTCGACCACGTCCACGTGCTTCCAGTAGTCGAGCCCAGCCCGTCGCACGGCCTTGTCGTCGGTCTGAAAGCCGAGCGGATGCACCAAGTGCAGGCGTGCGCCCAGGCCGAGGCACAGCCGTCCCGCGTTGCCGGTGTTGGGCCCGATCTCGGGATGCAACAGGGCAACATGGAGCGGTGGCCCGTGCCCACCGGACGGACGCCCGTCGCTCATGCCTCGCCAGCCGGTTCTTGGTAGTTGCCGACAATGACCTTGGCAGGCGCAATCAAGCGACTGCCAATGCGGAAGCCAGCGCTGAAGACCTCCATCACCACCTGATCCAGCGACGGATCGGTGACTGGGATGAGGGTCAGGGCCTCATGCAGGTTGGGATCGAAGCGGGCGCCCTGGCCGGGGACCTCTTCCAAGCCCAGCTTGGTGAACGCGTCCATGAACTGGTTTCGCACGATCTCCAGCCCAGACACTGTGTCTTCATTGGTGGCGCCACCCCGCGCGGCTTGGATGGACCGGCGCAGGTTCTCCACGGGGTCGAACAACGCACCGACCACTTCGCCTCGGCGCAGCTCTTCCTTCACGGCGGCCTGGCGCTCGAGACGTGACCGCGTGGCGGCGATCTCGTCCTGCTGCTTCTGGTATGCGGCAGAGACCGCACGCAGCCGCGCTTGGAGCTCGCTGAGCTGGCCCTCCAGCTCCTCGATGCGGGCATCCCGCGGGTCGAGCTGAATCAGGACCGGACCGCCGTCCATGTCCTCGTACTGCTCATCGTACTCCTCATCATCCACGCGCTCTGGCGCGTCTTCCACGGCATCTGCCTCGTCGGCGTTGAACTGCTCGTCCTGCTCGTTCTGCTCGTCAATCTGGCCCATGGCTCAACCTCGGTACGGGAGGGCCGGAACGGTAACCGCCGGGCACCGGGAGTCAACCGCGCCCCGGCCTGACGTCTTCGGCCAACCATCCGCACTTGCCACCCGCCGCAGTGTGCATAGAGCCCCCGCCCCACGCGCATCCAGGCACGACGCCCATGACCCAGCCCCCCTCCCGAGACGCCCGCCAGGGGCGTGGACTGCTTGTCGCAGCGACGGTGCTGGTCGCGCTGGTGGCGGTCATTGTGGCCATCGAGCCGCCGGAGCCATCCCCGGACTCGCCCCCTGACCGGGAGTGGACGGAGCTCACCCCCCGCATCCCCCTCGACGAGCTGCGCGAGATCACCGTGGCGCTGCCTGATGGCGGGCAGCTGGTGTGCGAGAAGCGGGCCGGCGAGTGGACCGCTACCCAACCCCCCGGGATGCCGCTGGAGACCCGGCATGTCGAGACCCTTGCCGGTGCATTGGCGCGACTGGAGCTCGGTCCTGCTTTGGATGGCCCCGGCACCGCGTACGGACTTGAGCGCCCGAGAGCGACCGTGACCCTCGTGGGCGTGGCCGAGCAACGGCTGACCCTCCAGATCGGTGACGACGCACCTGTTGGTGCATCCACGTATGTCCTGACCCCCGATGGTCAGACCCGCCCATCCCGCAGCGCGCTGGGCTCGCTGGTGCCCGACAGCCCGGCCCAGTGGCGCAGCGGGGAAGTCACGGGGCTCAGCCGCGCCCAAATCAACGAAGTCATCGTGCGGGAGCGGCTGCTCGATGCGGTCGATGGGCAACCCACCACCACTGTCGCGCTGTCCAAGGATGACCTGGGCTGGTGGGTCACCAACTCCGAGGGTGTGAAGCGTCGCGCAGAACAGCGCCAGGCCACCGCCCTCATCGACGCATTGCTCTTTGTCCGCGCCGACGACTATGCCCCCCCTCCCCTCTCCACACCCGCGCCCATCCTGATCACGCTCAAGTCAGACGGCGAGACCGAGGACCTGAAGCTGTGGCCGGGCGAGGCCCCGGAGGACCTGTGGCGAGTGGAGGGGCCCCACCAAGGTGGCGCGGTCATGGTCCGTCCCGACGATCTCGGGCGGCTGTTGGACCGGGCCCACCACCACTGGCTCTCCGCCGAGATCATGCCGGTGCACGGCATCACCTTGGAGCGCATCACCGTGTCCCTCGCCGGCACCCAGCTCACGGCGGACCGCACCCCCGATGGCTGGAGCGATCCCCGCGCTCAGGGGTTTCTGGGGGCGCTGGATGTGGCTGAGGCGCACAGGGACCCGCCTGCCCCCACACCCGAGCAGCCGCCCTGGGGATCGATTGTGTTGAGTGAAGGCGGCACTCGCGAAGAGACCGTCACCTTCCACCAGCTCCTCGAAGACGGCTCGCGGGTGGCCGTGGATGGCGCCGGAGGGCCCCCGTTCAGGGTCGACGCCGCCGGGTTGCGCACACTCGCAGAAGCTGTCGCTGGCGTGGCCTCAGCCGCCGCGCCCTGAGGGGCTTCCCGCACGCCGGATCGCCGTGGGGTTCGCAAGCTGCAGGCCCCACGCCCCCGGCACCTGGAGAATCGCTTCGAACCCCCGCCGCCAGCTCCGGAACGCAGCGGGCACTGCGGCGATGCCCAAGACAATGCCCAGCGTCCAGACCGGCGACGTGCCCGACGCGATCGCACTGGCCGTCGCCGCGACCAAGCCCGCCGTGCAGATGAGCACCATGACGCGGAGCTGATCCAACAACAACGCGACGGCCGATGCGAGATCCTGGTCGTCTTCGAGGCCCTCCGCGCGGAGCACCCGTCGCTGGGCCAGCAACCGCCGGGCCCCCTGCCAGAGGCGCCCGTGGCGAAGATCCAGGAGTGCGCGGAGCACTTGGGTCGCAGGCCCCGCCACCCCGACCGTGTCGAGGATCGCCAGGGAGTCTTCGGCTTCGGCGACCGCACCTTGCCGGATCTGGCCCAGCGCCAGATGGTAGTTCAGCACCGGATCTTCGGGAAAGTAGGCCGTCCCCATCAGCGCGGCGGTCTCGCCCACCGCAAAGGCACCCAGCCGGTCCGCGACCACGACGGCGCCCACATAGGCGGGGCGGCGAAATGGCTGTTGCTCGTAGGCCCGGGTGAAGAGCTCCAGCGCGTGTTCTTGTTTGCCCCGGCGCAAGGCCGCCATGCCGTCGCGCAGCGGGTCTTGGCGGGCTTCCCCGAGGGCCAGCCACGCGAGCTCATCAGAGACCCCTGCGTCGGTGGCCGAGGCGCCCCGACCGGTCAAGATCAGCCCGCAGTCCCCCGTGTGGTGGAACGCCATCAGACGCTCCACGGATCCGAGACCACGCTGAACCCCTTGAAGCACCTTCAGAAAGCCAAAGAAGGCATCCCGACCTGGGCAGCTCCCCGTGCGGACAAACCGGTACAGATACAGGAGCCAAGGCTCGGAGTCGCCCTCGCGGGAGACTTCCCGCACACGGACGTAGTAGAGCTGGTGATCCTCACCGTCCTCGACGAACGCGAATTCAAGGTCGTCCGGCGCCACATCGTCCAGCTCGGTCACCCGCCGAAGAAATGCCGCCAGCTCGCCAGCAAACTCCCCGGCCAGCAGCCCGGGGCTGTCCACCAAGCGAATGGCGGACCACCCATAGCGGGCCAAATAGCTCTTTCGAAGCTGCTCAATGCGGCGGCGGCAGTGGCCCTGTTCCGCGCTGATCAGCTCAGCATCGGTGTATCGAAGCGCGGCTGATGCCACTCGCCGTTGGTAGAGCCGCAGTGACTCATCGAACGAGTACTGGCGAACAACGCCGTCACGACCCACGATCTCGACTGGAAAGTCGACCAGTTGGGTGTAGTCCTTCCGCCCGTAGCGACGAAGCTTGCGGACTTTCTCGCGCGATTCGTCCATGTACCGGCCTGCTCCCGTGCGGGAACCCTAGCATCCCGACATGGGCGACTGCAAGCCCAAAGACCGGCAGTGAAAGGGTCGTGAAGGGGCTGAGGGGCGAGCACATCCGCTGCCCCAACCCACTGCCGGGCGCCGGGTATAGACCGTTGTAGACAAAATCCCCCTGTTCAATGCAATGAATCGTGGGCACACGAGTACTGTGAGTGGCGCGCGCAGCCTCTGTGCGATCCCGCCTTCGACATCCCCACACGCAGGAGCCTCCGCTGTCCCTCCGTCTTCTCCCCAATCTGCCCACCGAACGTGACCGCATCGCCGCCGCCCAGCGCGGGGATGAAGCTGCGCGGCAGTGGCTGCTTGAGCAGTACACGCCGGTGGTCTACCGGTTCTGCATTCGCATGATGGGCAACGAGCAAGACGCGCGGGACATCACCCAAGATGTGTTTGTGAAGGTGCTCCGCCACCTCCCCAAGTACGACCGTCGCTGGGCGTTCAAGACTTGGGTGTTCACGATTGCGCGGAACACTTGCCTCGATGAGTTCCGCCGGCGGAAGCGCCGGGGTGAAGTTGCCGAGACCGAGGTCGTGGCCACGGGCCCATCGCCCCTCGACGAAGTCGACCGCAAGATGACGGCCGACCAGCTCACCGCCGCCCTCCAGGACATCTCCCCGATGTACCGAGAGGTCATCGTGCTCCACCACCTCGAGAACCGGAAGTTTGCCGAGATCTCCCAGATGCTCGACATTCCGATGGGGACGGTCATGAACAGGATCTTCCGAGCTCGTCAGCGCCTGCGCAATGCCTACGAGGCCCGCCAGAGCGCGCAAATGCGTGAGCGCCGGTACGCCTGGGCCGCCGGTCGCCAATGACCTGGGAGCATGTGGATGGGGCGGAGCTGACGGCGCTGCTGGACGGCATGCTGCCTGAGCTGCGCTCGGTCGAGATCGCTGAGCATCTCGATGAGTGCCCGCTGTGCATGGGGCAGCTCCAGCAGTTGGACGACCTGCATCTGGTGGTTGCGGCCAGCACCGATCCGGAGGTTCCCGAAGACCTCGCTGCGGCATGTTGGGCGGCCCACCTCGCCACGCCGAACGATGGCACGGGGCTGGCCGACGCTGATCTGGACGGCACGCGGTCCACGGACCGGGTGCCGCACCGGCTGCAACCCTCCGCCATTGCGGTCGCGGCGATGCTGTTTGTCTCTGCGGCCGGCCTGTTGCTCACGGCGGGGGTCCCGGACCACGCGGCCCACACCCTGTCCGCAGCGTCCGTGGCAGTGGCTGCCATCGCCCGCACTGCCGGGCTGTTCGCTTCGGACACCGTTCTCCTCGGGGGCGGTGCTGCGGCCCTCGTCGCGGCGAGCACCATCCAGTTGGTGCGCCGACGCCGCACCGCATGACGCTCGCCACCGCAATCTTGGTCGCCGCCGCTGCTGCATTGACGCCTTCACCGGGAACCTGCGAGGCCGACGTTGCCCAGCTTGAGCAACGGGTCGAGGCACTGGAAGACCGGCTGGCCGCGCTCGAGCGCAGCCCTCCCCCCACGGGCGACGACATTGCGCTGGTGGTGCCCGTCGACACCGCCCGGGACTCCGCCATCTCCTTGGCTGGCCCCGTCGACGTCTTCGGCACTATCCACGGCGACGTTGTCGCCATGGGCGGCGATGTTCGGGTGCACAGCGGCGGCCGGGTCACCGGAGACGCGGTCTCGATCGGGGGCCAGGTTGTCGTCAGCCCAGGCGGCACGGTCAACGGCGAAGAGGTCACGCTTGGGCGACACGGGGCCCACCTTGGCCCCATGCAGCGAGAAGCCCCCTCGCCCACAGCCCGCTGGGCCGCACTCTGGATGGGGCTCGGTGCTGCGCTGGTCCTGATGGCCGGCATCTGGCCGGGCCGGGTCGATCGCATCGCCGACGCCCTGCGATCACGCCCGCTGCGCAACGCCGCGTGGGGGGCCGTCGCGCTCGGGGGTGCCTCCGTGGTCGGCACGGTGCTGCTCATCACGATCATCGGGGCGCCCTTCGCCCTCGCCCTGGCCTTTGTGCTGGCAACCGCCGGCATGTTGGGGTTTGCCTCGTTGTGCCGCACCTTCGGCGAGCAGCTGCCCGGGCTCCGCAACCACCAGGGCTGGGCGCCAGTCCTCGTCGGTGTGGGTGTGCTCGCGCTGGTCGGTGCTGTACCCTACGGGGGCCCGGTCCTGCTCACGCTGCTGGCGTTCCCCGCTCTGGGCGCCGCTTTGACCACACGGGGTGGAGCCAGCGAGGCGCCCGAAGACTGAGCCCGCCCCCCAGCGAGCCGGGGCCGACAACGGCCAGCTCAGCGCTTCCGATGTGCTGAGCCCGTTCGGTCCCCGACCGGACGGCGGCATGCTCGGCACGAGGACGCCGTGGGGGAGCCCCCTTTGGGGCGCAGCCTGGGGGCTTGCCCCCGCCAAGAACGCACTGGTTCACGGGCTCGCCAATTCGAGCCCGTGAACTACTTGCCGGCCAGCTTGGACGGACGCCAGCCGCCCTTCTCGGAGAACTCCACCGCGTAGATGTCGGCGAAGGTGCCGTCGGGGCGCCGGAAGCGGAACGTGAAGCGCAGCTTCTCCCCAAGCAGAGACCCCTTCCACCAGCCCTGAACCGGGAAGTACCGGGGGTTGTAGGCCGCTGTGAAGCCCTCAAAGCTGTTGCGGGCCTTGGCCTCATCCACGGCGATCTCGGGC
This sequence comes from Myxococcota bacterium, assembly GCA_942491145.1. Taxonomy (GTDB): domain Bacteria; phylum Myxococcota_A; class UBA796; order UBA796; family UBA2385; genus CAXQUZ01. The sequence continues at coordinate 21,761 of CALOBC010000044.1, forward strand.
AACCCCATGTCGCGGTTCCAGCGGTCGAGCTGGTTCAACAAGGCCAAGTCGAAGATCGGCTCCAGCGGGATGTCCTTGGCCATGCCTGCAGCGTCGGCGGCCGACCACCGGCGCAAGGGCTCGACAGGCCCTCCGCCACAGCCCGCGCCCAAGTGCAGCGTGCCCAGAGGACCATTGGGCATGATGGCCTGGCATGCACCGTGACCACCGAAGATCACCGCCCTCAGCCGTGACACACCGATCGCGTCCTCCAGGCTGTCGATCAGCTCCTGCGGTGCTTCCCCCCGGTTCATGTCTGGCTCGCGACCACCGAGGTCCACGAGCCCCAGGTGCATCATCACCACCATGCCGTCGAACTTGCCCTTGGATGCGGACCGCTCGATCCAGCCCATCTGTTCCGTCCAGCGGCTGCCGAGGGCCTCTCGGTTGGCGTCCAGCACCACAAAGCGCCACTTGAAGCCGTTGGTCTCCAGGTCGAAGGCGTACCAGCTGCCCACCCGGCCGAACCCGATGTCGGCACCCACGTCCTTCCAGGACTCGCCAAAGCCCACATAGCGCTCATCGCCGATCGCTTCGTGGTCGCCGACCACAGGAATCGCACCCAGGCGCTTGCCGCCCCCCTTGGCCGCCGTCGTCCCTTCCAGAATGGGGGCAAAGGTGCGGTCAAAGGACTTCCAGTCCGGCCCCAGCCCCGCGCGCACGTGGTCCCCCATCAGCATCAAGACGTCGGGGCCATCGGGCTGGGCAATCGCCGCAGCAATGTCCGCGACAATCTCCTTGGTCACGTTCTTCCCGACCAACACAGCGCCAGACGCCGGGTCGGTGGCGACCGCGCGGCCACGGGTGTCTCCAATGAGCGCAAAGTCGAGCGCTTCGGTTGCGCGCAGGCTGGCCGCATCGTCTGCAAACAGGGCGTGGCGGGGCATCTTGGGCGCCGCGTCCACGGTGTACCCTGACGCTGCGAGGGCCAACAAGGCACCCAGCCCCAGTCCGCCCAGTGTGCGGGCGAGGAAGGACGGGACAACGGGCGGATGGTGGGGAGTCGAGCTAGTCATGGTGTTCAGGTGACCAGTGAGGCCCAAGATGTCCAGTGAGAAGCTCGCAAGCAGGTCCCACCGGTGGCAATTGCCCACGGGGGCAACCGCCGCGATCGTGGTCTGCGCCAGCCTCGTGGGGTGTCCCAAGCAAGATGCCCACCGCCGCCAAGCCACACCATCGGAGCGTGCGGCGCCCCCCCACAAAGCCCCACAAGCCAGCGTTCTCAGCGACCGAAATGGCGCTGGAGTCTTCGCGGGGAGCGGGCCCACGGGCCGTCCCGCCATCATCTGGACCGCCCAGCTCGACGGACCCATCGTCCATCCCCTGGCCACCGACGGCACGGCCGTGTTTGCCGTGTCCGACGGCCAAGTCTACTGCCAGGAAGCCACGGGTGAGGCCCGCTGGCGCTCCCGCATCGGCGCCATGGGCCCGGTCGCAATTGTCCCCCAAGGTGTGGCCGTCAACACCACCGACGACCGAGTGCTGATCCTCGACTATGAGCGGGGGCTCAAGGTCTCTGAGCACCCCTCCGGCGGCCCGATTGTGGGGGCTCCGCTGGCCCTCGGCGACGACATCGTCTGGGTCACCGAGTCCGGCCAAGTCATCTCCTCCACCGGCTGGGCAGTGACCGCATCGGACTCTGCCGTGGGCGGGCTCTCTGGCGACGGGTCCCGCGTCTACTTCGGCACGCTGACCGGCGAAGTCGTCGCCGTGGACAAGGTGGGCGTCCAGTGGCGGACGGTCATGCCCGGGCCCGCCGTCGGCCGCCCCGCCATCCGAGATGGCACGCTCTACGCCGCATACACCGGACTTGAAGGCCAGCCCGGCGGCGTGGTGGCCATCAACGCCTACGACGGAGAGTTCCGCTGGCGGACCCCCTTGGACCGCGACCCCGCCACCGGCCCCAGCGTCTCCCATGCGCTGCTCATCCCGGACCGCACGGGCGAGATGGTCGGCATCGATCCGATCTCCGGCGACCGACTCTGGATTGCCCCGGTGGAAGGTGACCTCATCACCCGGCCGGCCCTCACCCGCTTCGCCGCATTTGGCGGGAACGCCGACGGGCGGCTGCATCGCTTCGATCCGGACGACGGCGGCGAGGCATGGTCCATCCAGCTTGGGGCCACGGCCTCCGCAGACCCCGTGGTGATCGGCAACACCATCATCATCGGGCTCGCCGACGGCACACTCATCGCCGTGGGCGGCCAGTGAGCGTCCATCCGTGGACCCTCAGCGCCGGTCGTCTGCTCAGTCCTGGACCCGCCGATGCCGTCTGGGGTGGACCGGGCTGGCTGGCCTGGAAGGGGCCGGCGGGCCTCATCGTGAACACCATAAATCAGGACATTGTCATCAATGGGCCTGACGGATTCACCGTCGATGGTGGGCCCCACTGGCTGTGTCTGCGAGCAGATGGCACCCCCGCCCTCTGGGTCGATCTGCCCGACGTCCAGACAACGCTGCTGCCCGCAATCTCCCCAACGGCCGCCATCGGTGCCCAGGGTGTCCGGGTGCGGCAAGGCCATCGGCTGCACCAGGTCGAGCTACCCAGCCTGCGTCCAGTCCAGCCTGCCCTTCCCGAGGGCGCAGCGGGACGACAGGTGCTGCCCTGGTCATCGGGCCGAGGGTGGTCGTGGTGGGACGAGGACATGGTCTTTCGTCGCGGCGCCACCGGTCCGGTGCGGTGCATCGGCCGCTGTCCGGTGCGCCCCGACCGCCTCATCGGCGGGCCCGACGGCGCCGTGTTGGTGCAGTGCCCGGGTCTGGCCTTGCTCTCGGGGCCCCGCTCTGGACTGCGCCCGCTCCAGCGTCCCGGCACGGTCGAAGCCATCCACTGGTCCCCCGATGGCGCGTGGGCCCACATCCTCTTGTCGTCCGAGCACGGGCTGGCCCGAGGGTGGCAGTCCACCGACAGTGGCGCCTGGGTCGACGGGGCTGGTGCGGGCATTCCGATCGACCACCGGCGCCACTGGGATCCCGACGAACACCACATTCTCGATGGTGAAGCCATCGCGCTGGCCGGCCTCCAGAGCTGGCCCAGCGCGACCGTGGGCGACCGGGTCTTCGGTCCTAGTGGCGCCGTCTGGACCGGCCCAGACCGTCTCCGGATGGCCGTGACTCCCGACGCCGACGACATCTTGGTGGCTTGTGGCGGCGGGGTCGTGCTCCTGGGACGCCGCACCCTGCACACCTTGGGACCCGATGGCGCCGTCCGCACTGGCCCCCACAAGCTGCCCCGGGCGCTCGGTCGGCCCCTCGATGCGGTCGCCACCGACGCCGTGGTCCACGTCCTCGGCAGCCGGACAAGCATGAGCCTCGACCTCCACAAGGAGGCCTGGACCCGCCTGCCAAGCGCCGCGGTATTTGAGCGGCCGACGCCCCCTCCCCACCCGTGGCTGCACGCTGGGGGGGTGCTCCTGGCTCCGCTTGACCCCGCCGGGGCTACTCGACGGTGACGGACTTGGCGAGGTTGCGCGGCCGGTCGATGTCCCGGCCCAGCGCCAGGCCGGCGCCGTACGACAACAGCTGAAGCGGCAGGACGGTCAACAGCGGGCTGAGCAGGTCCGCACAGCGGGGGACCGCGATGGAGATGTCGCCCAGCGAGGCCATCTCGTCACCCTCAGTGTGGATCAGGATGATCTTGGCGCCCCGCGCCCGGCACTCCTGCAGGTTCGAGACCGTCTTGTCCTTGTAGGGGTCTTCGGGCGCGATGACAATCACTGGCGAGCCCTTCTCGAGAAGCGCGATGGGGCCGTGCTTCATCTCACCAGAGGGGTACGCGAGACACGGGATGTACGCGACCTCCATCAGCTTGAGCGCCCCCTCCGCTGCGACCGGCGCCGAGACCCCTCGTCCCAGGAACAGCACCATCTTGGCATGGGCCACGGCCCGCACCATCTCGTCGATGGGACCGGGGTTGTCGAGGTAGCGCTGGACCAGGTCAGGGATGGCGATCAGCGAGTCGGCGAGCTCACGCCCCACACTCGGCGAGAACGCCCGCGTCCGACCGATCTGCAACGCGAACAGGGCCAAGGCGGCGACCATGTTCGAGAAGGCCTTGGTGGACGCCACCGCCATCTCGGGGCCCGAGTGGATGTAGACGCCCCGACCGCAGGCTCGCGCGATCGACGAACCGACGACGTTCACCACGCCCATCACCCGACCACCCTTGACCTGAATCTCTTTGATGGCGCCCAGCGTGTCTGCGGTCTCGCCGGACTGGCTCACGGCAAAGAACAGCGCGTCGGGGTCCACCACCGGGTTGCGGTAGCGGTACTCGCTGGCGATCAGCGCGGTGGCCGGCACCCGTGCCAGGTGCTCGATGATGAGCGAGCCGACCTGGCATGCGTGGTATGCCGTACCGCAACCCACAAGGCCGATGCCTGGGATGTCGACCAACTCCCGGGCACTCAGCTCCAAGCCGCCCAGCTTCGCGGTGCCATCTTGGGCGATGACCCGACCGGAGAGGCACTGGCGCAGGGCTTCAGGCTGCTCATGGATCTCTTTGAGCATGAAGTGCGGAAAGTCGCCCAGCTCCGCGTCGCCCCAGTCGTCCACGAGGGTGTGGATCAGGCTCTCGGCGTCGCTGCCGTCGAGACGAGTGGTGTCGACACCCTCGGGGCTGATCCGCGCCAGCTCACCATCCTCGAGAAAGACAACCCGGCGGGTGTAGGGGACCAACGCATGGGGATCGCTGGCGAGGAAGGTCTCGCCGTCGCCCAACCCAACAACCAGCGGGGACCCGTTGCGTGCCGCCAGGATCAGCCCAGGCTGGTCCACAAACAACACAGCCACGCCCCAAGTGCCCCGCACGCGGCTCAGCGCAGCCCGCAGTGCTGCGACGGGATCGCCGGCCACGTCTGGAGAGATGCTCTCCCCCATGGCGCCGAAGCCGTTGTAGAAGTGGGCAATCAAGTGGGCGAGGATCTCGGAGTCGGTCTCGGACCGAAACACCACACCTTCGGCCTGCAGACGGGCCTTCAGGGGGGCCATGTTCTCGATGATGCCGTTGTGCACCACCGCGATGCGGCCCATGCCGTCGAGGTGGGGGTGCGCGTTCGCTTCGGTGACCGAGCCATGGGTGGCCCACCGGGTGTGGGCGATGCCCACGTTGCCCGGAAGATCCTGCGGAACACGGGCCTCCAGGCCCTTCACACGGCCCACTTGGCGGTGCAGCTGGATGCCCTGGGCACCCTCAACCGCAAGCCCTGCGGAGTCGTAGCCTCGGTACTCAAGGCGCCGCAGCCCGTCCAAAAGGATCGGGGTGGCTCGACGAGGGCCGGTGTAGCCAATGATTCCGCACATACGATGCTCCCAAGTCGACGCGCCCTCAATTGACGCAGCGACCGTCGAGCCGCTATCCCGAAGTGCCCGAGGGCACCGCTGCCCAAGCGCCCGCGCGCCTTTCCCCATCTCGCAGAACACCCATGCCGGCTGGACCTGAGCCACTTCCGTAAGCACTGCATGGAAGCGGTTCTTGCCCCCCCTTCCCGACGGAGTCCGACGATGCCCCGCTACCAGATCGAGTGGCTGCCCGACGACGCCATCGCTCCCCTGGACGAAGACCCCGTCCTGGAGATGTCTTCCGAGACTCAAGAAGTGGTGATGGAGGACTGGACCGGCGCCTTGTCGACCGTGCTGGACGAGCTCGGCTGCGGGCCGGACGATCTCAAAGACGTCGTGTGTGAGCTGGCCCCCACTGGCAAGTGGAGTGTGGCCGCCACCGACGGGCGTCGTGCCACCATCCGCCCCCTGCCCGACGATGGCCTCCCGCCAGTGCGGATGCCCGAGTTCGAGGTGGAGGTCGACGTGGAGTCCGCTCCCCCCTCCACAGAATGGGCTGATGTTGGCCAAGATGGTCTGGAACCCGAGCCCCACAGCCTGCTCGGCCGCATCCTCGGGCCCCGCCCCACGGGCAGCTACCTCAACCCGCCCGACCTCCCGACCGACCCGGCCAACGCCACCCTCGATGGCCTGCTGGCGGTCGTTCCCGCAGAGAGCGCCGCGGTGCTGCGACACGACCGGGATCGCAAGGAGCTCAGGTTCATTGCGGCTCGCGGCCCCCGGGCACACGCCGTGCTGGGTCGCCGGATCCCCGAGAACGCCGGTGTGGCCGGCTTGGTGCGCACCGCCCAGACCGTGCTGTGCATCCAAGAAGCCGATGACGACCCCACCCATGACTCCAGCGTCGACCGAGCCGTCGGCTACCGCACCCGCGCGCTGTTGGCGGTGCCGGTCATCCGTGATGGCGAAACCATCGCCATTGTTGAGCTGCTCAACCCACGGGGCGGCACGTTTGAAGCTTGGCATCGCCAGCTCGTGGCGGAGGCCGCTGCCCGGCTCGCCGACCGCCTGTAGGCGCCGACCCCAAGCCTCGAAACGCCTTCGGTCACGCCCAGAACCGGGCTCAGCGGTCCTTGAGCGCCAGCAACAACGGCTCCAGCGCCGGTCCCGGCACGTACCGGCTCACGTCCCCACCCAGACTGGCGATCTCGCGCACCAGCGAGCTGGACACGAACAGCCGGTGTGGCTCGGTCAGCAAGAAGACGGTCTGGACCTCTGGCGCCATGTCCATGTTGGCCAGTCCAATCTTGAACTCAAACTCAAAGTCGGTGACCGCGCGCAACCCACGCAGGATCGCGCATGCACTGCGCCGCCGGCAGTGCTCGACCAGCAACCCCTCAAAGCTCTCCACCACCACATTCGAGAGTGTCGCCGTCGACGCCCGGATGATGGCCAGCCGCTCGTCCAAGGGCAGCAGCGACTTCTTGCGTTGGTTGTGCCCCACCGCGATGATCACCTCATCGAACAGCGTACAACCCCGTCGCACGATGTCGATGTGCCCCATCGTGATGGGGTCGAAGCTCCCGGCATAGACGGCTCGACGGGTCACGAACGCTCCAGGGCTGATGCGGTACACGGCGGACCAAGGCCCGGGGCTCGTTGCCCGATCCTCAGCATGTCGCGGGCCAAGCACCCGTCACGCCGTGGTCTGCAGGTAGCCCGTCCGTGCCCCCCTCCGCTGGTGATCCCGCGCTGAGGACAACCCGAGAGCCAGCCGCAGGTGCGCTCAGCGTGCCTGACGGGGTCCCGCTGCGCCCAGGTGTCGGTTCACCAATGTGCGCAGCCGTGGGTCGGTCCGCAGCGACGCAAAGCATGGGTCCAGCGCGAAGTCCCGGCGCAGCTCCAGCTGCATCTCACGGGTGAGCTGGTCACGGTTGGCGTATGCCCGCTCCAACGACTCCAGCGAGCGGTCGTCGTCACCCTGAAGCCCCGCGATCTTGGCGTGGGCGAGGGCCGTCTCGACCGCGTCGGGAGCGGCGGTCTCCAGGTCTTCGGTCGCCCGAGCGGACTCGTCGAGCCGGTTGAGCCTGGCCAGCGCAACCGCCTTGCCCGCGAGCGCGGTGATGTGGGCCGCATCAGTCGCGAGAATAGCGTCGTAGTGGACAATCTCAGCAGAGTGGTAGCCTTGGCGTTTTTCGGCCCAGGCCAGCCGCAAGCGAGCGTCCCGATCACCAGGTGCCCGCTCCACGAGCCAGCGGTAGTGCTCGCCCGCCGTCTCGTGGTCGTCGCCGTCGTAGGCCGCACGGGCCACAATGCGCCGAGCCACGCTGTCTTCAGGGTCGACCCGAAGCCGCTGACGCGCGGCATCCAGCTGTTCGACATCCATCGGCACCGCACGTCGGTACCACCGGGACCAGCCCGTCCCCGACTTGCGGTCATCCGCGTGGTGGGGCGGTCCATCAGGAATCTGGACGGTCTCCGAAGGCACCGGCGGTGCTTCAGGACCGGGGACCGCCGCAGCATGGCGCGGATCCAAGACCGACCGCTGACCGATCAGCGCCGTCGCGATGCGGCCACCGGCAGAAAGCTCGCCGTGGTCTGCGCGGTGACGCAGCCAGGACTCCGCAGACTCCACCCAGGACCCCGCAGCGACCACCAAGATCACCGCCGCCAAGAAGCGCTTGTCCCACGCTCCAGCCCACTCGTGGGGCAGCCGTGCCCGCGCGGTGTGCTCCAGCGTGACATGCACGACGCCCAGCTCCATGCAGAGCTCATCGCCCTCATCCAAGGAGTGACCGCGCATCACAAGCCGGTTGCCGACCCGCAATACACCAAAATTTGCACCCGGAAACGACACCGCTGCATCCGGTGCTTCTCCGAGTCGGACAACCCGACCGACATGGAGGACGCGTTCGTCCACGACATGTCCATTTAGCCGTACTGTCACGCTGAGGTCACCCACGGGAGCCTCCAATTGCGTGCCCGTCGCGACCGCCACCAGACAGAAGATACTCGGCTTCGCTGCCATACGCGTCCCTCAAGATGCGTGCGAAGCGAGGATCTTTGCGCAACCCATCGAACACCGGGTCCAACCGAATGTCCTGACGAAACTCGATATGGTGCATGGTGTCGAGAGAGTCGGAGTCCTTCAGCGCCCTGGACAGCGCCCGCAGCGCCTTGTTTCGCTTGCCCATGGCCGCGTAGATCTTTGCTCGATGCAGCTTCGCGTACACGTCGTCCGGATCGATCTCATCCAGACGATCCATCTGGACCAACGCCTCGTCGAAGCGCCCTTGGTGGGCGAGGCAGACCGCGAGGTTGTTCAGGACGTGGGTGTCCATCGGATCAAGCGCGAGAGCTTGGCGGTAGAGCGCTTCTTCTTCGAGGTAGCGGCCCTCTCGCTTCATCGTCAGCGCGTAGTTGTTGTACGCCAGCGGCAGGTCGGGGTGGAGCTTGAGCATGCGCTCATAGGTGGCTTGGCTCAGGTCCCGGTTTTCGGCCAAGTAGGCGTACAAGCCGACCGTGTTCAGCGCATACGCATCATCGGGGTTCAGCTGCAGCCGCATCCGCGCGATGTTGAGCTCCCGCGCCCAGCGCTGCTTCTCTTCTGGCGGTGCCTCGGCAACTTCGAGCCAGTCTTTGAAGCCCCAGCCCACGAACTTCTCGATGGGCGCGGGCACGTAGCGTTGGTCCAGTGCCGGTTCTTGCGCTTCGGCTTCGCCCAGCAGGTCTTCGGGCCGCGGCGGCGCGTCGTCGAGCTCCACCAAGTCCGGCTGGCCGTCCAGCATCTCGGGGAGGTCGGCGACCACATCGTCTTCGATTGGCTCATCGTCGATGTCTTCGGGCTCGTCCCGGCGGACTTCTTCCCCAGCTTCCAGCCCACCCCCCACTTGGGTCATCGGTCCGTCGTTGCCCGCCGGCAGGTAGAACGACTGGTTCTTCTGCTCGTGCTCCGGCCGCTCGGCGCGCTCGAGAGCCCCCTCCTCATCGCCATCGTAGTCCTGATTGAGCAACCGGGCGATCATCTCGGGAGAGGGCTGGTGGTCGTACTGGGCCGCCTCGGCTTGGGCCGCGGCCCCGATCCGGTCGGCCACCCACACCGCCTGGGCTGAGCCCACAATCAGCAGCATGAACAACGCCAAGAACGCCGGGTCCGAGCGCTGGCCAGCCCGCCCGTGCCCCCCATGGTGGACCGCCACAAGCTCCAGATCGACGGAGAGTTCACCCTCTTGCCAGTGCCAGTGCTCGCCTGGCCCCACAACCGCGGCCTCGCAGCCCGGGTGCAGGGGATCCAGCGCGACCTGATCCTTGCCGAGCCACCGCAGGCGCACCAGCGGTCGGCCGCTGTTCGTCGGGACGGCATCGCGCAATTCAGCGCCGACCGTCTGATCCGCCACAACGGCACCACCCAATCCCACCGCCCAGGGGCGATCACCCTCGCCGTGCACACCCTCGCGCAGCCGCCTCAGCATCGTGCCAGGCAGCCACCGGTCCGCAGAGTAGGGCCACCGAACGGTCTCGAACAGCAGCTCAGACCCGAGGTGAGCCGAGACGCGAACGCCGTGCCAGTGGTGGTTTGCAGTCATTCGACGCCTTGCGGCCAGGACGCACGGGGGGGACACTGGGGGGGGGCCGGCGCGCCGTGGGCAGCGCCGCGAGAAGGGGGCTGCAATTGCGACACCACAGACAGGTGCGAGTTCCACCGCCTTCCGGGTTCAGTGTATCGCCCAAACTGGTCAATTTGAGCACCGGATTTTCGGCGCCTACGGGATTTCCGCGAACTACCCGCCATTCCCCTGCACGCCGTGGTTGATGGAGTACAATCCACACTGCCGCGGAACCACTCCGAGACCCGCTCGGTTCCCCGCCGCGCTCCGGATGGGGCATCGTCTCTCTCCGCCACCGGAGTCCCATGGCCACCGCAGCAGTGCTCATCATCGGAAACGAGATCCTCAGCGGAAAGTTCCGTGACGAGAACTCTCCATGGCTGGCGACCCGGCTGCGCCAGCTCGGCGTTGATCTGGTCCGCATCGAGACCATTCCCGACGAAGTGGACATCATCGCGGATGCCGTGCGGCGACTGAGGGCTTGCGCCGACTGGGTGTTCACATCCGGAGGGGTCGGGCCGACCCACGACGACGTGACCATCGAAGGGGTGGCGGCGGGCCTGGGGGTGGATGTGGTCCATCATCCCGATCTGGACCGGGTTCTCAAAGAGAAGATGGGGGCACGCTACACGCCAGCCGCCGCACGCATGGCGCTGGTGCCCGAGGGCGCAGGGCTGTGGTGGGACGGCCCGTTCGGCTTCCCCCAAGTGCACGCCCAGGGTGTCGTCATCTTCCCGGGGGTGCCGGCGCTGCTGCGCACCAAGTTCGACAGCATCGCCCATCGCTTGAAGGGCGAGGTGATGCTCCACCGCCGGCTCTGCACAACCCGCGGAGAGTCGGACATCGCCGACGCCCTGCGCGCGCTCCAAGGGCACTTTCCCCAAGTCCAGGTGGGCAGCTACCCTCGCTTTGAGGAGCGTCCGTGGACCGTCATCGTCACCCTCGACAGCCGAGATGCCGACGCGCTCGACCGCTGTCATGCCGCACTCCACGACATCCTCGCGCCCGAGCTTGTCGAGATGAGCACCGAGTAGCGACAGGGCCCGATGGGCTCATCATGTGCGCCAGCGCTATTCGCCCGTCCGCAGCGCCTTGATGGCCTTGAGGGTCAGCGTCGAGATCCCGGCTCGGCCTGGCGTCTGGATGTTGAGCCAGCGGGTCGCCTCGTAGAAGCCGACGACGTCGTCCGTGCCGCCGCTGGCCTCGAAGATCTGCAGCTCAAGCCGCATGTGGGTCAGCGTGTGCCGCACCGTGCCGAGCTTCGCGCCCACGGTCACCGCCCAACCTGTGCGCTGGTCGACGGCAGCCTGAAGTGCAGCAGCCGGGTCAGACTCCGCATGGGCTGGGTCGTCGAGAATGACCCCTGGCAGCTCATACAGACCACCAAACAACCCACTGGGGGGCCGCCGGCAGATCAACACAGCGTCGTCCCGTCGAATCGCAGCACACAAGGCCAGCCGCTCCGGCACCACCCGTCGCTTCTTGGCGGCCGGCCACTGAGTGGGTTCTCCGGTCGCGCCAGCTCGGCACCAGTCCAGCACCGGACAGTGCTCACAGTCAGGGTTCTTGGGCTTGCACACCCGTGACCCGAGATCCATGAGCGCTTGGTTGAAGTCCCCTGCCCGACCGCTCGGCAGCAGCGCACGGGCCACCTTGTCCATCGCTGTGCGGCCTCCGGGGTGGGTGTGCACCCGGGCCAGCACCCGCTCCAGGTTGCCGTCCACCGCAGGCTCGTCGAGGCCCAGCGCCATGCTGCACACCGCACCGGCGATGTAGGCGCCCACCCCTGGCAAGGCGCGCCAGCCCACCATGTCTGTCGGAAAGGCGCCTGCGTCCGCGACCTGCTTCGCTGCCTTGTGCAGGTTGCGGGCCCGCGAGTAGTATCCGAGCCCGGCCCACGAGCTGAGAACATCGTCCAGCGGGGCATCTGCGAGCACGTCGACCGTCGGATAGCGCGCCATCCACCGCTCAAAGTACGGCGTGGCCGACTCCACCCGGGTCTGCTGCAGCATCACCTCGCTGACCCACGTGCGGTACGGCCCGGCGCCGTCATCTCGCCACGGCAGCGTCCGCTTGTGGGCGTCGTACCAGTCCAGCAGCGCCTCCGAGAAGCCTGCATCCACCACACCACCGTCTGGTTCAGTCAGCACCGCATCCTCCCGCGCGTTCGCCCCCTATCCCCCTGCGGTGCGGGTCTGCGGTGGGTGCTACGGTGCCGCATGATCGGCCCGCCACCCGACCCACGATGGACACCCATCCCTGCGACGCTCCTCGATGATCCGCTGGGGCACGCGGTCTGCATTGCGTTGGGTGCTGCCCTCTGCGCGGCTTGGTTTGCCCGCCGCTTGCCCGAGGGGGTCCGGGTCCCCTTGCTGATTCTCGGGCTCACCCTCGTGCTCACGTCCCCTTGGGCAGCCCATGTGGATCAGCACTGGCTCGGCGCGTTCCCGACCATCGACAAAGAGGGCAGCCTGCTGTTCTACCTGGACGGGGTGCACACCCGCAGCCTCGCCCACCCCATCGCGGCGCTCCAAGATCCCGCCGTTCAGCTCATTGGCGTCCACACCGGCCACTTGTGGCTCATCGCCCTCGCCGACATCCTGCTGAGCCCCATGGGCGCCTTTGGGTTGTGGACGCTGCTGACCCCGGCGCTGGGTTGGTGGGCGATGACCACCCTGCTGCGCCGCCTGGGCCACACCGCCCCGATTGCCCTGGCGATGGGCTTTCCCTTTGGGATGGGGCTGCATGTCTTTCGCGACTTGAACTGGTACACCATCGAGAAGGCCCAGGTGTTTTGGCTGCCTGTGTTTGCCTTGGCTTGGGTGCTCGCCTTGGGCGACGGCCCCAGCAAGTGGCGCCTCGCTGTGCCCGGCTTGCTCTGGACCGTCATCACCTGGAACAACCTCTACTTCGGCATTCTCATCGCCTTGGGTGCGGTGGGCTGGACCATCCTTCAAGCGGTTGCGTCACCCCGCAGTCCTGCTGTGCGGCGGGCGGTGCTGGCCGGCCTTGGGTGCATGGTGCTGGGGCTGCCCTTGGTGCTCTGGCAGCACCTCTTGCTCAGCGAGGCGCCGCCCCTGGCCACACCCGAGGCCTTCTTGTGGCAGCGAGCAGCGCTCGACAGCTTGTCCATCGTTCCCCTGGCGTGGAATCGGCTGGAGCTGTGGAGAGCACTCAGCCCCGTCGCGGTCGCCTTCGCTGCTGTGGGGATGTGGCACCAGCGGCACTCAACCAGAGCACGCCAGCTGGGCGTGTTGGGCCTCGGCCTCACCGCTGTGGCGCTGGGACCGGCCCTCATCACTGGGGAGCCTGGGGCCCCGGCACGCGTGGCAAACCCCGTCTACATGGCCCTCCACGCCGTCATCCCGGGGTTCTGGAGGGTGGCCAAGCCGGAGGTGTTCTTCCAGCTGCCGTGGCTGCTGATCCTCGTTGCCGCAGCCGCCGGAGCGCGGCAGACCCTGCGGACCGACCGCCAGCGGTGGATGCTGCTCGGGGCCGTCATCGCGCTGTGGCTGGTGAGTGTGCGCACCCACCCAGCTTTCCCCGGCATGTCGACGCCTGTCCAGAGCACGCTGGCCCCAGACTGGCAGCGCCGCACCTTTCGTCCCTGACCCCTACTCAGCGCCGCCCGAGAAGAAGAGGACTTGGCCGTCGTTGTAGCCGAGGGCATTGCTTCGGGGCTGGCCGATGAACAGGTCGTCCACGCCATCCCCGTCCGCATCACCCGTCGCCAGCGCAACCCCAAATTCGGAGTTGGACGTCGGGCCTCCGACCACCCCATCCGCGGTGGTGGACGCGACGGTGCCAGTGCCCAGGGGACCCGCGAAGACCGAGACCTCACCCTGGCCGTTCGAGCTGCCGTAGCCGGCTCCCACGATCAGGTCGTCCTGACCGTCATTGTCGAGGTCCGAGCCCGCCTCCACCGCCTGACCAAATTGGGGGGTGTAGGTGCTGGTGCCCGACATGGTGCCTTCAACCGTGAAGTCCGCATCGCTGGGGCCCATGCCCGTGCCGCTGAGCGGGCCGTAGTAGACAAAGACGGCCCCATTGTAGTTGCCCACAGTGTCTTTTCGGTAGATGGAGGACAGCACCAAGTCCGGCGTGCCGTCACCGTTCAGGTCACCGACCGAGATGTCTGAGCCGAGGGTGTCGTAGTCGTCCGTGCCCGCGAACAGGTGGTCCCCGTCCGAGCCCAGGTCCATGGCACCCGTGACCGGCCCGAGCAGCACACCGACCGACCCGGCGTAATACGAGGTGCCCGCAGACGCCTGAAGGCTACCTGCCAAGAGGTCGTCTTGCCCGTCGCCATCAACATCCGCGACCAGGAGTGCTTCGCCGGTGTATTGGTCGCCGTCGATGCCCTCGACCGCTTTGTGGTCGAAGTCGAGGGTGCCCGTGCCGGTGGGATCCACAACAAATAGCCGGCCCGAGTTGGTGCCGTTCCAGTCGGAGTAGGGTGCCGCCACCAGGAGGTCCGTGACCCCATTGCCGGTCAGGTCGCCCGCCGCGACGGCGTAGCCCAACAGAGCAGTTGCCTCCGTGCCGAGCACCGCAAAGTCCGCAGATGACGTGGTGTACGCACCCGTCACCGGGCCATACATGAGGTAGCCGGCCCCGCCACGGGAGGTGTAGGTGTCTGCACCATAGGCCCCGAAGAAGACCTCATCGTACCCATCACCATCAACATCAGCAACACCACTCACGCCATAGCCCGCATAGTCCGCACTGTTGCGTCCATAGACCACGCCATCGTAGGAGCGGTCCGCATTCACCAGCCCCGAGGGACTGCCCGACAACACCATCACCGTGCCACCGGACGAGGCATATGTCCCGTCGTAGGGGTCGCCCACGATGAGGTCATCCACGCCGTCGCCGTCCATGTCAAAGCCCGAAGCAATGGACCGGCCGAAGCTCGACGATGACGAGCTGTCGGGGTCGTAGTAGAGCCCGCCCGCATCGGTGCTGGCGTTCACGCCGCTGACCCCGCAGGGCGCGGAATTGCCGCTGCAGTCGTCATCCACACCGTTCCCACACACCTCGGTCGCACTGGGATTGACCGCCACCACGGCGTCGTCGCAGTCGCCGCCCGCCACAGCGCCAGATGCGCGGTAGTGGGCATCGCTGCCGTGGCCGTCACCGTCGCTGTCAAAGTCGTCGTTGCCCTGACAGTCCAGGTCGACCCCGTCGTACCAAGCATCCGTGGCGACAGGGTTCATCTGGGCCGCAGTGAACGTCGTGGTCCCACTCACAGTTGTGATCGGGAATGGCGGCGTGAGCGCCGGATTGTCCCAACAGTCACCGCCCCCGTCTTGCCGCGCACCTGGGGCATTCTCGGTGTTCGACAGCGCGTAGACATCGGGCACATAGAAGTCGCCGTCAATGTCGTAGTCGCTGTTGCCCTGGCAGTCCGTGTCGACCCCGTCGTACCAAGCGTCGGCCGCTCCGGTGTACGTGCGGGAGTCGTCGTCGTTGCAGTCATTCCCGCCACCGGCGGCAATGGGATCGCCGTCACCGTCCATGTCGTAGTCATCGGCGTCGTCACAGTCCGCGTCGGTGCCGTCGTACCAGATGTCGGTGACGCCCGGGTTGATGCCCGCCGCCGTCAAGCCCGCGGGGTCATCCACTTCGCCTTCGCAGCCGTCCTCGATGCAGTCGCGACAGTCCGTGCCGCGGATGCCGTCCCGATCCCGGTAGGCGGCGGTGGAGTAGCTGTCGCCGTCTTGGTCGAAGTCGTCCTCGATGCCATCTCGGTTGACGTCCACGCCCTGGCAGTCCTGATCGATGCCGTCGTAGTACCGCTCTTCGGCGCCTGGGTGGACGTCCGCCGGGGTCAGTGGGGACAGATCGCCCAAGGGCGGCCGGCTGTCGGCCGGGTCGTCCCAGCAGTCGCCGGGGAAGCTGCCCTCGGGGATGGCCATCGGCCGCTCGCCCGAGGTGATGACCAGGTTGTCGTAGTCGACATGCCAGTAGGAGTCGCCATCCTGGTCGCCGTCGGCGCTCGACAGGTCGCAGTCGTCGTCGATGCCGTTGTAGAAGATCTCGTCGATGTTGTCGTCGGGGAAGCGCAGCGGGTCTTCGTCATCGCAGTCGATGTCGACTTCGGCACCGTCGCTGTCTTTGTCCATGTCATCGATCGCGCCGTCGCCGTTGGCGTCTTCGCCCGCGCAATCGTCATCCTTGCCGTTGTAGTAGATCTCCGGAGCGCCCGGAAAGACCAACGGATCGTCGTCATCACAGTCGTCGCCGTTGTCGGAGAAGCGGTCCGGTGGCTCGCACCCGGACTCGGCCTCGCCCGCACCGTAGCCGTCGTTGTCCGCGTCGCTGAACCACGTGAGAGCACCGCCCACGGCGGCATTCTTGTCGTCGCAGTCCGAGTCGAAAGCGACGCCGTCGCCGTCCCAGTCGGTGCGCTGACTGATGTCGTCCTTTGACACAAAGACGCAGCCCTGAAGGGCCATGGCAAGCACCACACCGAGCCGACCCGGCATCCAGGGAGACACACCAGGGCCCGCGGTCGGTTCCCCAACACGGCTTGGCAGGTTCAACTCGGGCATCTGGCTCCTCCGACGGACTCCGTCCGCTCCCAGCCTATCACCTGCCGCGGAGAGTTTTGCCGGCTCGGCGCGATGCCATCGCTTCGGAGGTCGACGAGCCCGAGAGAGCCTGCGGCATGCACGCCCAGCACGGTGCGGGAGAACGGCCCACGAAGCGGCCGGCGGGATGGCGCACAGTCCAAGGCCTTGGCCTCTTGGGCGCTGTCCCCGCGCGTCAGGCCAGGGTCGGCACCAGCTTCAGCGACAGGTCGACCCACCGGGCTTGGTGGATGAGCCCCCCGATGCTCACCACATCGATCCCGATGCCGGCGAGTGCGGGCAGCCGCTCGGCGGTCATGTTGCCGGACGCCTCAAACATGGCCTTTCCACGCAGCTCATCCACAATGCCTGCCATCTCGGCATTGTCCATGTTGTCCAGCATGATGACATCGGCCCCGCAAGCCACCGCTTCCCGCGCTTCTTCGGCGGTCTCGACCTCGACTTCGATCCGCAGCAAGTGGTGCGCCACGGCCCGAGCCCGACGGACCGCTTCAGTGATTCCTCCTGCGGCGACGATGTGGTTATCCTTGATGAGAACACCGTCATAGAGGGCAAAGCGGTGATTTGCGCCGCCGCCCAGGCACACCGCTCGACGCTCGGGCGCGCGCATCAATGGGATGGTCTTGCGCGTGTCGACCACCCGAATGCCGGTGGTGTCGCCGATGACGTCGCGGGTGTGGGTCGCAATGCCCGACAGGTGCATCAGGAAGTTGAGCGCCACCCGCTCGGCGGTGAGCACAGCCCGCAGTGGACCAGCAATCTCGGCGATCACATCCCCTGGGTGGGCGACCGCGCCCGCCTCGACCAGCGCCGTGTACCGGGCCCCCCGCTGGCGAAAGGCCTCGGCGGCCTCTCGGTGGCCCGCAACCACGAGGGACTGCTTGGCGCGGATGCGGCCTTCACCGGTTGCATCGATCGACACGGTGCTCTCGGTGGTGACATCACCGGCGCCAATGTCTTCAGCCAGCGCCAGCCGCACCAGGGTCTCGGTGTCCATGATTCATCCTCTTCGCAGCGAGTTCCGACCAACGTGTGCGATGCCGTCGTCTACCAGGGAAGCGGCGTGCCGTCGGCGTGCACAAACCGACCCGTGTTCTCCAGCGAGGTCTCGTCCAGCCGGGCCAACAGCCCAGCGGCCGCTTCGTCGGGCCCCCAGAGCCCCCGTCCACCCGTCATCTCGGTGCGCACATAGCCAGGGTGCAGCAGCGCCACGGAGATGCCCTGCTCACGCAGATCACAGGCCAAGCTGACGCCAGCTATGTTCACCGCCGCTTTGCTCATCCGGTAGCCGTAGTGCGACCCGGAAGTGTTGTCGGCCACCGAGCCCATGCGACTCGTGACAATGCCCACCCGCGCACCCTTGGCCAACAGCGGCACCAAGGCCGCCGTCACTCGCAGCGGCCCCATCGCATTGACCTCAAACTGGGTGCGGATCTCGTCCTCATCGAGCTCGTCGAGGGACTGGCGGCTGAGCACACCCGCATTGTTGATCAGCAGGTCGAGGGAGACCCCATCGAGGCGACCGGCCAGCGCCTGGACCGAAGCCCGGTCGGCCACATCGACGCGCTCGGTGCGCACCCCGACGATGCGGGCGAGCTCCCCCGGCGAGGACCGGTACGTGCCGATAACATCGAGACCCCGCAGCACCAGGGCACGCACGAGGGACAGGCCAATGCCGCGGTTGGCGCCAGTGATGAGGGCGGTGGTCATGAGCGACTCCTGAGGGATGGGGTTTCGGCGACCCAGGGGTCCGAGCGCGCGGCGTCGAGTGCACGGGCACGGGACTTGTTGAACGAGTCGCCAATGTTCATGGTCTTCACCAGCAGCCGCACAGCCAGCCGATTGCCGAGGGTCGGCATCAGGCGCTTCATCACATCAAAGGCGTAGGCCTCGCGGGTGATGCGCAGCCGGGGCTGGCCCCGGGCGATGGCCCCGACGATCTGGCGGGCGGCCTCGCTGGCTGGGATGGCTTGCCGCTCAAAGAAGCCCACCAAGCGGTCTTTCATCGCACCGTCGACCGACCGGGAGCTGCGCATGATGTCGGTGGCAACCCCACCCGGGTGGACCACCGTCAGTCCCACATGGGTTCCCACCAGCTCTTCTTGGACCGACTCGGACAGCCCTCGAACCGCGAACTTGCTGACGCAGTAGCTGGACTGGCCCGGCACGCCGATGACACCGAAGATGCTGGACAGGTTGACGATGTGGGCCTCGTCGGCGCGCAAGAGGTGCGGGAGGAACACCCGCATGCCATGGATGACACCCCAGAGGTTCACGCCAAGCACCCACTCCCAGTCGTCCATGGTGTGCTCATGAAAGCCCGCCGTCACGGTCACCCCGGCATTGTTGACCAGGATCTCCACCTTTCCGTGGGCCGCCACAACGGCGTCGGCCAGCGCGGCCATCGCGGCCCCGTCGCTGACATCCACCACGTGGGTGGTCACCGTCGCCCCCCGGCCACGGGCCACGGTGGCTGTGGCTTCGAGCTCGTCGGGCTTGACGTCGACCAGCGCGAGGTTGCACCCCCGGTCGGCCAGCGTCAGAGCGGTCTCTCGACCGATGCCCCCCGCCGCTCCTGTGATGACGGCGACACGACCTCTGAGCTGCTTCACGACGCCTCCACTGTGGGCTGGGATGGGATGGGTGGCATCGCAATTGCGAGAACACCCTGACTGTCAGCGCTCTAACCGAGCTGCTGACGGGCACCCTGCAGCCGCTCAAGGCGCTCTGAGGCGTCGGCCAGCTTCGCCTCAAAGTCTGCAACCACGGCGGCGGGCGCCTTGGCCTTGAACCCTGGGTTGAGCCGGCGAGTCAAGCCCTTGACATCCTTGGCAGTCTTGTCGATCTGCTTGTCGAGGCGCGCCCGCTCCGCGTCCAGATCGATGACCCCTTCCAGCGGCAGGTACAGCTCTTGCCCCCGCACCACTGCCGTCGCACAGACGCCCTCGCGTCCGCCGACGATGATGTCGTTGACGCCGGCCAAGTCGTGCATCGCGCGCTGGTGCTTCTGAAGCACAGCGACATCGGTGCCTCGAATGTCGAGGGGCTGGCGGGCCTTGAGGTCCATGTCGGCGCGGATGCGTCGAATCGCCACGATGGCTTCCTGGAGCAGCTTCACCTCGGCCAAGGCGCCGGTGTCGGCCGGGTAGTCGCTGGCCTTGGGGTAGGCGGCCGTCATCACGGAGCCCTCGGTGCCGGGAAGGCGCTGCCACAGCTCTTCTCCGAGGAAGGGCATGATGGGATGGATCATCCGGGCCAGGCCATGGAAGACCTCGCGCAGCACATGCCGTGCACCCTGGCGCGCGGCTTCAGCTTCTGGCGAGTCGGTCTCGGAGTAGAGCGTGCCCTTCGACAGCTCCAGGTACCAGTCACAGACCTCGTCCCACGTGAAGGCGTAGATCTCGCTGGCCACCTCGTTGAAGCGGTAGCTGTCGAGCGCTTCCCGGACCTTGCGCGTGGCGTCACCCATGCGGGCGAGAATCCACTCATCGTAGGCGGACAGCGTGCGGTCAGCCGCGGGATCGTAGGCTTCCAAGTGCATCATGGCGAAGCGAAAGGCTTGCCAGATCTTGTTCTGGAACTTGACGTAGCCCTCGGCCCGCGCCGGGTTCCACAGCACATCCCGACCCTGAGCCGCCATCGCCACCAGAGTGAAGCGGAAGGCATCGGCACCGTGGGACGCGATCATGTCCAGCGGGTTGACCACGTTGCCCTTGGTCTTCGACATCTTCTGGCCCGACTCATCCCGCACGAGCGCGTGGATGTAGACGTCCTTGAAGGGGGGCACACCCATGTTGTGGATTCCCGAGAACACCATCCGGGCCACCCAGAAGAAGATGATGTCAAAGCCCGTGATGAGCACGGACGTGGGGTAGTACTTGGCCAGGTCTTCGGTGCGCTCCGGCCAGCCCAATGTGGAGAATGGCCACAGCGCCGAGCTGAACCAGGTGTCGAGCACATCCTCGTCCTGGGTCAGCACCACATCGTCGGCCAGTTCGTGCTTCTCGCGCACTTCGGCTTCGGACCGACCCACGTAGATCTTGCCGTCTGCGTCGTACCAAGCGGGAATGCGGTGGCCCCACCAGAGCTGGCGGCTGATGCACCAGTCTTTGATGTCCCGCATCCATGCGAAGAAGGTGTTTTCCCAAGGCTTGGGCACAAAGCGCACAAAGCCATGCTCCACCGAGGCGATGGAGGGCGTGGCCAGCGGCTTCATGTTCACGAACCACTGGGTCGAGAGCATCGGCTCCACCACCGCGCCCGACCGCTGGGAGCGAGGCAGGTTGAGCTCGTGCTCCTTTGTGCCCCGGAACAGGCCCTTCTCGGCAATGGCCGCCTTCACGGCCGTGCGCGCCTCAAAGCGGTCCAGGCCCGCGAAGGCCCCCCCGTCTTCATTGATCTTGGCATCCTGCGTGAGGACGTTGATCATCGGCAGCCCGTGGCGCTTGCCGACCTCGAAGTCGTTGAAGTCGTGGGCGGGCGTGATCTTGACGGCACCCGAGCCGAACTCGGGGTCCACCAAGATGCTGTCGGCCACGATGGGGATGCGCCGGTCCACGAAGGGGTGCACCACAAACTTGCCGATGAGGTCCTTGTAGCGAGGATCCTCGGGATGCACGGCCACCGCGGTGTCGCCCAGCATCGTCTCGGGCCGAGTGGTCGCCACCACCACCTCTTCGATCACCGAGCCGTCCTCGCGGGTCAGCGGCGTCTCAAGTCGGTAGGCGAAGCTCCAGAGCTCACCCTTGGCGCCCTCTTCGTTGTCGACTTCGAGATCGGACAAGGCAGTCAGGCCCACCGGGTCCCAGTTGATGAGGCGCTCGGCCCGGTAGATCAGGCCCTCGTTGTAGAGCCGCACGAACACTTCATTCACGGCGGTGCTGAGGCCCTCGTCCATCGTGAAGCGCTCGCGGGACCAGTCGCACGACACCCCCAGCATGCGCAGCTGGTGGGTGATGGTGCCGCCGGACTCTTCCTTCCACTCCCAGACATGCTTGAGAAAGGCCTCGCGGCCGATGTCTTTGCGCTCGATGCCCTTCGCCCGCAGCTGGCGCTCCACCACCCACTGCGTCGCGATGCCGGCGTGGTCGGTTCCGGGCAGCCACAGCGTGTTGTAGCCATCCATGCGCTTGTAGCGAATCAGCACATCCTGCATCGTGTTGTTGAGCGCATGGCCCATGTGCAGGGACCCCGTGACATTCGGGGGCGGGATCACGATGGAGTAGGGCTCACCCTCGGCGTTGGGGTCGGCCTTGAACAAGCCCTGCGCTTCCCAGTCCGCGTAGTAGCGCTCGGCAGCTTCTTGGGAGTTGTAGGTGCGGGGAAGCTCGCCGTTGTTGTCGTCTGTGTTCATGGGAATTCTCGTGCCTCATGGAGGCGTCCGGAGCCAGCGGATGGCTCCCAGAAAGGAGGGGGAATGCGGCGACGCTGCCCAGTGGCCAGGGGGACACCGGGCGCGAGCTGCCGCACCCACAGCAAAATCTTCGGGACGGTGCTCAGACGGCGTCCGCGGTGGCCTCAAGCTCGGCCAAGCGGGCGCGCACAAGCGTGCCGACGATGGCGTGAAGACGCTCGTCGACGGCTTCCCGGACCGCAACCTCAACGAGACCCCGGAAGGCGGGCGACGTGCTCAGCGCATTGCGCAGCACAGCCTCCACGACTTCCGGGAGCACCTCCATCACCGCCCGCTCCATCGCCGGCCCCACCACGGTGGGATCGACCTGAACCAGGGGAACATCGGAATAGTCTCGGGGCAGCAGCGTGGCGACACGCTCTTCACCGACGGGGGGACGGGGCACCGGCGTCGGGGACGGCGCGACGGGCTCGGCCGGCACCGCGTCGGTTGGCGGGGGCACCATGGGCACGGCGACCGCATCAACCAATGGCACCAGCGCCTCTAGCGGACCGATCAGACCTTCGAGGGTCGAGATGAGCCGGGCGGCGGTGAACGGCTTCGACAGGTGGCCGGACACCCCGCACTCCTCAGCGCGGGTGCGGGAGTAGACCTCAAACCCGCCGCTGAGCAGCACAACCACCGCCGCCGGCCAGCGCTCGCGCACCGTCCGGGCGAGGTCGTAGCCATTGCCACGGGGCAGGGCGACGGCCGAGAGCACCACCGCAACATCGAGTTGGGCGGCATTGTCGAGCGCTTGGTGCGCATCGCGGGCGGCCAGCACTTGGTAGGCCAAGCCGGACAGCGCCTCTTCCGTCCGACGCAAGGTCGACGGGTTCGGATCGACGACGAGAACGGTGGGGAGAGACATGGGGGACCGGGCGTCGCGGGGCTGAAGGACCTATCACAAGTTCTGGCAACAGGCCCGCAGGCCGCCGTGAAGCTCAGTCGGCGACCACCGCGACCGCAATGGCCCGCGTGATCGTCAGGATGTCGGTGCCGTCGTCTGTGGTTGAGCGCTCGGTGCGCTGATGGCCCACATACAGGCTGTTCTGCTGCACTTCCAGGCTCTCGGTCAGCAGCCCCCAGGCACCTTCATCGATGGTGAACTCGGTGCTGCCGGTCGCGTTGCAGGTCGCCGACTCGAAGGCGATGCCCTCTTTTTCCCGGCTGATCTGGAGCCAGGTCTCGTCCCAGCCTTCATCGTCCCAAGTGGCGGTGATCTCGTCACCAAAGGCGATCACAGACCCTGCTCCGCCGCCACCTGCCAGCCCGTCGTATTGGACGGTGGGCACGGTCAGGGGCGCCGGCGCTGTGGCACCCGACAACACACCCGCGTCGACGAGGCGGGCCCCGGAGCCGAGCACATCTTCGATGTCGACGCAGCTCCGCACCCCCGGAAACACGTCGTCACGGTAGAAGCCACGGCCCAGTCGGTCCATCACCCCGGCTTCTTCGTCGGTCTCCCAGCGTGGGCTGGAGCTAAGCTCGGGCACGTCGAGGGCGCCGTCACCGGCCGACCGGGGGAACATGTCCAGATCGGCCGAGCAGCTGCCGGGGCTGGGCAGGTCCAAGGACTTGATCGCGCCTGGCGCATATTCCAAGGAGACGGTCTGGCCGAAGACCCCCTGGTACAGCACACCAGAGTCCGCCTCCTGGCACGCCCAGGTGAACACGTCGGTCAAGAAGCGAGCATCTGCAGGCACGTCGGACCCGTCCCCGCCATCACCCACGTCGTCCTCGCCCGAGCCCTTGCCGCTCGCGCAGCCCACCAGCGCAGCGACCAGCGCGAGGGATGCCCACCATGCCCCGGGCCGTCCGCGGGAGGGGCCGCCACGATCTGTCGAGCTTGGGGCCACTGCGGCTGGAAACACGTCAAATGCTGTCTTCTGGGACATGGTCACTGCTCGCCCCCGGTCATTGGACCTGCGTGCCGACGCCAACTGCGCCGCCCCACGGATCTGGTCCCCCAGTGTACCGCTGGGGGGGGGGGGGGGGGGGGGCCGCCAGTCCGCCGCTGGGAGCGCGCCAGGCGCTGGGGGCCGCGATGCTTGTCCAAACAGCTTCCCCGCTGGAGTTGGATTCCGGGATACATCCACCGACGATGACCTGCATCTTGCCGCTGTCGGCCACGCCGGCATCGTCGCGTCGCTTACACGATCCGGTCTGCGCCCATGGCGCTGGTAGCGGCCGGCAGCCTCGGCACGCGTGAGGATCTCGGGACGCCGGGGCCATGAACTGAATGGTGATCGGCAAGCTCGCCGCGTCGCCAGCGTCTTCATCGCCCTCACTTCCAGGATACCGGGATCGGAAAGGGCCGATTCGGTGGGACACGATCACCTCAACGCCATTGGCAGCGCGCAGTTGAGGCCTTGCGACTACCACCTTGTCCAGCCCTGAACGTTGTCCTTAGTCGGCACGCAAGATCGATCCGCCGAGGTCGCCAGCATCGTCGCGCCAGCTCGATGGGCGTACTCACGGACCTGAGAGGCCACGGACGACTTCGAGGTGTTGCTGGTGAATCGAGCGGGTGCTGCGGATCTGCCAGAGACTCAGCAGGCGGTCGCCACTACGGTGGACGCGAGCGACTGCGCTTCAAACCTTCGCTGTATGGAACGTGGCTTGTGCCGAAGCGGCACGTCTGCGTGGTGAGCTTCGTCGGCCATGTGAATGCCTTGCCGTGACTGATATGGCCGACAATCAACGCGCGTCTCGACAGACTGAAATGGCGTAGCCGAACCCCACCGTGGGCGTCTGGCAGCCGACGGCTTCCGGAAATGCGGTGCACGCTAGCCTGCCAACGCTCAAACGCAGCGCGAATCTCCGGATTGTTTTGCATGCCAGGGCGACGTAGGTAGAGATCCCGGCCAGAGCGAAGAGTCGGCTTGCGCTCGCGAGGGGCGAGTTCCGTTATCCACCCGTGTCGACGGACCAATTCATGGTGGGCGCGCACCGCGTCGATGTCGTGCCGAACCGCGGACTTCGTAGGTGCCTGCACAACTCACCGAGCAACGCCACTGGCCGCGGTGAGTGTGATCAATGGCGCACTCGTCCGGCGACCGGATAAGTGGCGAACGAGCCTTTCATGGCCGCTACCGGGCCACCAATGATGCTGCCGCGGAGCATTCCCATGCCGCAGGTGAAAGCAATGTTTTCATCCGCGGCTGGCGTCAGCGTAATTTCAACCTCCTCATTGAGCGGCAGATCCCGACGGATGCTCCGATCGGGAAACACCACCTCATGTCCACATCCCTGGTCGCTGGTACGTTTGAAGACCAACGTGAGGGGCGCACCCGCGGCGGCATCGATCGAGCTGTGGCTCGTACTCCTGGCCGTGACCGTTCACAGCCATCGTGCGCACCGGCGCGCGTGTGTTGGTTGCAGTCTCCGCCGGCTCCGCCTGAACCGCGCTGGAGCCTTGTGTGAATTGCATCCAGAGGCGACGAAGAGGGTGATGGTGAAGATGCCAGCGGCTACTTTCATGGGAACCCTCCATGCAAGTTACCTGAGCACACACCGTGCCACCACGATCATACGACAAG
This sequence comes from Myxococcota bacterium, assembly GCA_942491145.1. GTDB lineage: Bacteria > Myxococcota_A > UBA796 > UBA796 > UBA2385 > CAXQUZ01. Next base: position 47,214 of record CALOBC010000044.1, read on the forward strand.
TATCTGTATTCACAGTCGTTTTATTCGGGAGACCTAGCCGCCACCCGCCAAGCAGGGTGGTCCCTGAGGGTCTCAGCAACCGAGCGGTTACTTCTTGCCTGCGTCGGCTGCGTTGACCCTGAACGCAACGGCATCCACGCCGTGCTTTCTGAGCAGCCGGTAGAAGCTCTCCCGCTCCACGCCGGCCTGAGCTGCAGCCTCGGCAATTTGACCCTCAAAGCGGCGCATCAGGGCTTCCAAATAACGTTTGCCCACGTCAATGGGTCGCGTCTACCGTTCGGGCCCAGGTTTTACGAGTCGGTTCGAAGGCAGATCAACAACGCTGATGTTTTCATCACGGGCGAGCACGGCCCGACGCCGAATGAAGCCGACGGATACCAGGCCACCGAATGTTCGAGAGCCGCCGCGCGAAACCCTGATCCGTACTACCGCAGGATAAAAGCTCGATGTCGTCCCAATGAAGCGGTCTCGCTGCGACAAGGCGCAGATACCAGAGGCCTCGCGAACGTGCTCGCTTTGCATTGAGATCGAGGATGCGGCTGCACGAAGAACGCCGACGGGATCTCAACGACCGCGCGCTCTTCCAGAAGCCGCGGTGAGCTTGCCGCATGTCACCGATCCGCCAAACAATGGCGGTGTGAACGCCCCCTTCGCGTATTCAGCTCGCTCTCCGCGTTCGGTTTGCACCGCCGCATTTTCAGTTGAGCGCATCGATGCTGTACCGGGCATTGTGGAACCGCCCGCGCCCAAGGAAGTTCACCAGTGGGGTGCCGTCGGCGAGGCTTGATCAAGTCCGCGAGGTCTCGTATCGTGCGGAACGGGTGATGACGTCGTCATTTCGTCTGCGGCTGGGGCTGGAAGCGGCCCGAGCGAGCGCCTCGCACCCGCCGCGCGGCGGCTGACCGGTCAGGCGCGCTCCAGGCACCGCCACTCCCCCTCACTGCAGCCGCTCTGCGAGCTACGCGCAGCTCCGGGCGTCCCTCCGCGGTACGGTCGCGTCCCGACCTTGGCCATGAGACGACCACGTTCCTCTGTCATCCACGACCAGGCCATCGGTTTCTTCCCCAACCACGGAGCCCGAAGCCGCGAGGACCGCGAGGCTGTCGGCCCGGTTCCGGCGCGTGCTTTCGACTATCTCGATCAAAACTTCGGCAACGAAAGCTGGGTACTGAGCCACCCCGCCGTTTGAAGAACGGCCGAAGATCTGCCTGGCGCCGCCGCCCGGGCCGGCATCCTCCACCGATCCGGATATCCGAGCGCAGCACCATCGGGCCCGGCGCTGGCTGGCAGAGAAGGTTGAGCACAATCCCAATCTCAGCCGCGCACCGTCCGCCGACGGTGTCGTAATCCTGCGCCGACATTCGACGTGCGATGTTCTGCTTGAAAGCGTGCGTGGCGGTTCGTTCGAACCACCCATGCGGACGCGGTCGATCGATTCCCGTTCGAGCGTACGAAAAGGTCGTCATGAGTACGGCCAGTTTCCCTCAAATGACGCGCTCGTCGCGGAGCGTCTCACCGCTTCTTTTCTGGAGCTTCCGTCTCGCGGTAGCCGCACGATGCCGATGGGGTTGTTGAGCTTCATGGTGCTGGCCGTGCGGGCCGATACCGCCTAGTTTCGCCGTCGGCCGCGATGGTCCGAGTCGCCGAGCGCCGCGAGCTCGCCTTTGCTGGCACGCGCTCTTCGAAAGTCACCGCTACCGCTGCGCGCTCGCGCAGCAGTGAGCAGCGCTTGAAGCGCGGGTTAGACGGAGCGTAAAACCGATCGACCACGACAATTCCCGCACATAACGCTGCAGCCCCAATGCGTGGAGCCCCGTCGCGGCACGTGCGCGCGGGTCAGTGAGTCAAAGCGTCTCGCAAGCTCAGCGGCCCCTCTCCGAGCGCTTTCGATCTCGCGGCGAACCTTGCTTTTCCGCCCCGGAGGGCGGGGCCTACCGCACGTGCACGCTTCCCGAGTTCGAGGCGGACGCGCCTTCGCACCTGGCGAGCGCTGACGGGCGTCCGGACGCGATCTCGAGTCGCCGTAAGGGTCGAGGCGTCTCGCACGGTGTGCAATGATGAAGTGCGGCGAGCGAAAAATCCCTGGCGGATGACGCCGCTAGACCCACGAGACCGACACATCGCACGACGCTCAGCAGCATCGTGCACATCCCCACGGCTGGACGGCCCCGAACTCGGTGCCACGGCCGCGCACGTCACACCAGGCCTACGCTTCCACAGCACGCGGCTGCCCGAAGCCCCTGGGGCGGCGGCGCTCCGTCTAAGCTCACGTCGAGTACCTCCGACACACACGACAATTCTCCGCGCGGCGGCGGAATTCACAGGTTCTGCTCCAACCAACCGGGGCATGGAGGCTCTTAAAGCCGACTCAAAGCACGCGCCGCCACCGCGGCAACATCCGGATGTCGGTCCGGAAGGATCGAGCACGCGCCGCGAGCACGCGGGGTTGACGGCCTTAGTTCCGCAGCAGCCGATGCGCCGAAGCGCTGACGCGCTTCTCCACCACCGCGTCGGCCGAATATCACCGACACGCTCGCGACAGAGTGTCTATACTCCGGGAGGGGACGAGCCTGGGACTGCTTCCGAAGTGCGAGTCCGAGCGCGGGCCTGCCCCCCGGTCATAGTGGAGGCG
>CALOBC010000045.1:0-99902 GCA_942491145.1 Myxococcota bacterium
GTGCGATCCCTTATATGATGCATACCCTTTCAGATCCAAAGCAAAATGCCATGGGCAACCTGCCTTTGGAAAAGGCAGGGATAGATATCATCGTGGGCAAAGTCGTTTCCTTTGATCCCAAGGCTTATTCAGTAACCTTGGAATCCGGTCAGGCTTTAGACTATGAGCGACTTGTTTTGGCAACCGGAACGGAAGCCGTTTTGCCGCCAATCCCGGGGATTGTGAAAGAAGGCGTCTTCACTATTCGCAAGAGCATGTCGGCCATGGCTGAGCTCCGGGAGAAAGTGCACAAGGCAAAGCATGTGGTAATAATTGGCGGCGGTTTTATTGGCGCTGAGTTTGCAGATGAATTGTCGCATGAATCCAAGACCGGCGTCCATTTGATTGAAATTATGCCAAAGATGCTGGTTACCGCATTTGACGATGAATTCTGTGATGAAGTGGCGAAGGTGCTGGGCTCTAAAGGTATCCATGCCCATTGCGGAAATCGAGTTGCATCCATTGATGGTAATAGCCGAGTTGAATTTGTAACCCTAGAAAACGGGAGAAAGATTCAGGCCGACATGGTGTTGGTGAGCACTGGTGCAAAACCGGCCAGTGATTTAGCTCAGAAGGCCGGCCTGCGAATTGTTGAAAATGGAGCAATCTGGGTTGATGAGTATATGCGAACTGACGCTGAGGATGTATTTGCGGTGGGTGACTGCGCTGTTAAACGGGATTTCTTTACACGGAAGGCCGCCCCCATATGGCTGGCTTCAACCGCAACAGCCGAAGCACGCAACGCGGGAACGAATATCTACGGTATTCGTGTGCTGCATCAAATTCAAGGGACCATCGCCGCCTTTTCCACCCAAATAGGCGGTGTTTCCTTTGCCAGCGCCGGGATGACCTGCCGCGCCTGTCAAAAAGAAGGATTTCGGTATGTGACGGCCACTGCCGTTGCTCCCGATCGTCACCCAGGTATGCTTCCCGGAGCCCGTGAGCTTAAAGTCAAGCTGATCTTCGCAGACAGGTCGGGTATTATTCTCGGCGGTCAGGTATCCGGTGGGCCATCAGCCGGGGAGCTTATCAATGTGATCGCGCTTGCGATTCAAAAAAAAGTAACTGTTCGAGAGCTTGACATGTTGCAAATTGCCACCCACCCATTGTTGACATCCGCACCGACCGTGCATCCATTGATTAATGCGGCCCATCAGGCCTTGGCGAAATTGCGTGTCACAATCAGAGAATTGTCACCGCTTAAAAAGGTGGCATAATTCTAGAAGAATTTTATGGATTTTAATTTAAGGAGGGGATGTTATGAATATTTTAATGATACTATCCATTGTCGTAATTTGGCTATTTTCGATTTTTTCTTTTACTAAATGGCGATATCGTTCCAAAGCACAGAATGGGAGCATCTCGTTCAGCGTATTAAATGATAGCGTCACAAATGCGTTTGTCATGGGAACAGCGGTAATTTTGTTGGTGGTAATTTTCTACCTAATATGAGTTTTGGGCATGGTCCTAACGTGGCCCATTAAATTTCTCATTCCGGTAAAAATTGGAATCACGGAGTCCACAGAGAAAAATCTCTTTGAGCTCTGTCCCGCCTATGGTGAGATGAGAGATAAAAGCCGATGAAACATTAGTGTATTGGCTCCTTTCATTTATGGAATAGAAAAGATGAGCGATGGTATGAAAAAATCAGCGGGGAGTAAAATGCGCGAAATCCTCGTTGCCTTGACTCAAAACCGTGTGATAGCGTTTATTGTTGGCGCCTTCGTTACACTGGTTCGCACAGAAATTTCCGGGATGGCTAAAATCCTGGGGCGAATGATGCGGGCCGTTATTGTTCCGTTTACGACGGATGAGCTCCAACAGCTATGCCGGTCTGACCTATGAGCGGTTGGGAATTGCTGGACTGATGTGGCCTTGCCCGAATTCAGATCATCTGGGCACCCATTTTCTGCAGATTCATTTCGGAAAAAACCGCACAAACGTGCTCACCAATACCGAAGCTTTTAATCCCTTGGCCAAGATCCTTGAATTTAAGGTGAGCGCCGTGAATATCGCAAAGTTATCTGAGTAAGTCCGCTGTGTCACTTTATAAGTTAACAGGCTAACTTCATTTCACCTTTCAATATCTTGAATCAATGGCTCACAGGCTCAAAGACTTCGTAAAAGGTTTTTTCTCCGATGATAGAATCTATTTTGCCCTGAATATCCCTTCTTTCTTTGCTGTGCAGCCATTTGTCCCAGTTCTCAGCCGTCTCCCATTGCTTCTGACCAGGTATTCTCCCGGATTTTCAAGGCTTCTTAATGTCTCGCGAGAAATATAACCCGGTTGTTCTTTTGAATGGGAGCTTAATTCCCCAAGAAGCGAAATCAGTTTTTCTATCTCATCAATTTGGAATTTCCGTATACTCATAACTTGAACAGACATTTTGTCCTCCTTTCAGGTTGTTATACTGAACACGCACATAACTACTGGTATTTTTAAAGAGCAATTAGCATGCCATAGCTGATTAAATATATAATTCTTACAATATCAATAGGTTACTTTTATATTAACAATTATGACAGTATGTAAAACAAAAAAAAAAATCGAATAATATAGAATTTTCTTTTGTAAAATTTCGAAATTTTTCTACATTGACAACATGACAGGACCAATTCCGAGCGGCTAAATTTGTAACCTGCTGAATTTATGACAAAAGAATTTGGAAACATACAATGGCATGCTTTATGCTGTTCAAATCATAAAGTTAGGACAACTTTTTTGTCACACTGAAAATTAATAATTACTACCAATTCGGAATGAAAAATTTTTGCTACTAACCCACAATAGATTTCGTCCATTCAGAAATCCAGAAATCTGGAACGAAAGGAGGTAAGTAAAATGTTAGATAGGAATATCACTCAAGCATCTGATACAGGAAGCTATATTGACACTGCCAGGTATCTAAATGATGTTGAACTTGCTGAGATGCTTCTCGAAAATGGGAAACAAAACGGTGGTAAACTCAGCTACTCGGATATCGTGTTCAGCCAGCGGAACTTCTTAAAAATGAAATACTACCCGGTGGCGATTAAATACTTTTTTTCAGAGAATGAACTTGAGGATTTTAAGAAAAATGCGGATTACAAAATAGCATTTCACCCATATACTTTTTGCCATTATGTCGCTGCATCTCGACAACGTGGTGACATATTGCTCGGTACAAAGGACACGCTCGGCTGCACCAACGCCAAATACGTGATGGGATGGAAAGAGCTGGATGACAACGAAATTAAAAGCCACTTGAAATACACTAAGGATTGGGATCAGGCAGAAAGGTTTGTGAAGACCAAGAAGCGACTGCCTGAAGGATTGCTCGCCTTTGCAACGGCTCCCCTACATAAGGCTCCCTATGAGCCGGATGTCATCCATGGTGTCAGCGATGTGCTGCAGGCTTATCACCTGGGAAATGACTGGTGTGCCGCACATGATACGCATCCATTTGAAATGACCATGACGATGAATTCTTCGATATGTCATGGATGTGTGCAATGCCACATGCTCAGACAGCCGAACATTACGCCGATGTGCAGCAGCAGTAAAACCGCAGGTAAAACCGAGCAGGGTGAAATTAACTGGGTCTGGCCCGGTGACCAGCTCGAGCCCACGATCCGGTGGATGCTGGAACGAATCGTTCGGGATGGGGGTGTATCGTTTCCCCAGAACCGGCGAGACCTATCCTGGATTCGATGTCTGCAAGTTGTGTAACTTTCTGGTCTTTCAGAAAGCCCAAAGAAAAGAAAAAATAACCATCAAATAATTCCTGAAGAGGTCAGAAATTGATATGCGAGATAAATATAGCGGTAAATTTCTGGAATTTGACCTGGGGAAAAGAGACGCCTGCAATTGATCTGAGGACAAAGTTACTTCTGTCACTTGCAAATGGAGTTGGCGCATGCAGATATCGCCAGGCAACACGTGAACTGGTAAAGGCGTATTCACTCGGTGTTTCTGTGGATGAATTGGATGAACTTTTTTCTTTGCTTGTATGGAATGGCGGGATAGGTACCTTTGCATCAGAGATAGGTACTTCAACCCTGTTTGGCGCATATCAGGCAATAAAGGCCCTTGAAGGAAAAGGAAAAACCCGGAAAGAGGTAATGAGTGAACTTTTGGAAAAATTTGGCGAGAAAAACCCGGAAGTGAACGTGATGGCAATATAGCATCACGGTATCCGCTCACGGGTTCCCCGTCCTTTGCAAGGGGGTGCCTTCGGAGACGATTCAAAAGCCATTAGATGATTTGGCTGATACGATTGCACAAAAACACAAAGAACACGATTTTACATAACACCGGGCTTAACCTTGCTCGTAATTCGGAAAGGGATCTGTGCATTGACAATGCTCATTTTTTAATAACACATAATGGTAACCTAAAAAGGAGAATTATCATGTTTTGTTTTCAATGTCAGGAAACCGCCAAGAACACCGGTTGCACCGTAAGGGGGGTTTGCGGCAAACCGGAGGAAACCGCCAACCTTCAAGACCTGCTGATTTTCGTGCTCAAAGGGATCTCGGTTTACGGTGAAAAGCTCAAGGAACTGGGTGCTGCGGACCGCACCAACGATGATTTCATCTCCCAAGGCCTGTTTGCCACCATTACCAATTCCAACTGGGACGATGCCCGCTTTACCGCCATGGTCCAGGAAGGCCTCCAGCGACGGGACCAGATCTGGTCCAGATTTCTGTCTGCTTACAAGGAGAAAAATGGTAATGATTTCGACGAAGAGCTACCCGAAGCCGCCACCTGGACTGCGGATGATCCGGCGGCGTTTACCGAAAAGGCCAAATCTGTGGGCATTTTGGCCACCAAAAACGAGGATGTGCGCTCTTTGCGCGAGTTGTTGGTCATCGGGCTGAAAGGTGTTGCCGCCTATGCTGACCACGCCGCCATCCTGGGATTTCAAAAAGATGAAATCAACGATTTCATCGTGGAGGCCCAGGCCTCTACCACAAAAGACTTGACGGTTGATGAGATGGTTGCGCTGGTCATGAAAGCCGGGGAAACCGCGGTCAACACCATGGCTCTGCTGGACCAGGCCAATACAACGGCCTATGGCAATCCGAAAATCACTGAAGTGAACATCGGTGTGGGGTGCAATCCGGGTATACTGATCACCGGCCACGATTTAAAGGACATGGAAGAACTGCTCAAGCAGACCAAGGGCACGGGCGTCGATGTATACACTCACGGCGAGATGCTGCCGGCCAACTACTACCCAGCCTTTAAAAAGTACGATCATTTCGTGGGTAATTACGGCGGCTCCTGGTGGCACCAGAACAAGGAATTCGAGTCTTTCAACGGGCCGATTTTGCTGACAACCAACTGCCTGGTGCCCCTGAAAAAAAACAACACCTACCTCGACCGGCTCTTTACCACCGGTGTGGTCGGCTATGAAGGTGCCGTACACATCGCTGACCGGCCCCAAGGCGGCGCCAAGGATTTTTCCGCTCTCATCGAAAAAGCCAAAACCTGCCCGCCGCCAACCGAGATCGAAACCGGCACCATCGTCGGCGGTTTTGCCCACCACCAGGTACTGGCCCTGGCCGACAAGGTGGTGGAGGCCGTAAAATCCGGCGCCATTAAACGCTTTGTGGTCATGGCCGGATGCGACGGCCGCCAGAAAACCCGCAGCTACTATACAGAAGTGGCCGAAAACCTGCCCGAGGACACGGTGATCCTCACCGCTGGGTGTGCCAAGTACCGCTATAATAAGCTTGCCCTTGGTGACATCGGCGGCATTCCCCGAGTGCTGGATGCCGGCCAGTGCAACGACTCATATTCCCTTGCTGTAATTGCCCTGAAACTGAAAGAGGTGTTCTGCCTGGAGGATATCAACGACCTGCCGGTCTCTTACGACATCGCCTGGTATGAACAGAAAGCCGTAGCGGTTCTGCTGGCGCTGCTTTACCTGGGTGTTAAGGGCATTCGCCTCGGTCCCACTCTGCCGGCTTTTATTTCTCCGAATGTATTAAAGGTTCTGGTGGAAAAGTTTGATATCAAACCGATCGGCGAAGTAAAGGCGGATGTGGAAGCAATGATGACCGGCCGTTAACAAGCACACAAAAAAAATGGGACAGTTCTCAAATTGGAAAGAGACGGTATTTCAGAGGCGATTAGCTTGGAAATCTATTTTAATCAATTCTTTGACTGCCATCTCTTACCTTTAAGTGAGGTCCAGGGAGATTAAGGGGCAGAACTCCAAATTAAAGCCCCTATATTTTAAAGGAAAGTGAATATTGGAGAAGAGTCAAAAAGTTGCACTTTTAGCGATTGGGGTAAATCTGGTTTTATTTGGGATGAAATACCTCTTTGCCGAGCTTTCAGGTAGTATGGCATTGAAGGCGGAGGCAATTCATTCGCTATCGGATGTTATTGCATCTTCCACCGTTTTTGCCGGATTGATTATCGCCAAACGCAAAACCAGATCGTTTCCTTATGGGCTATACAAGGTTGAAAACCTGGTATCAGTAGTCGTTGCGTTGGCAATCTTTTACGCGGGCTACGAAATCGCTTGTGAAGCCATCAAAGGCGGTGCAACCTAACTACAGAATTTGGGTATTACGATTGCAAGCGTGTTTTGCGCAATGGTCATTACCTTTGGATTTTCCCGTTATGAGGCCAGAGTGGGCGCTGAAATTGAGTCGCCCAGTTTGATAGCAGATGCCAGACATATGTGGGTGGATATGCTATCCAATACAGTGGTATTAGCAGGGCTTTTATCAAGCTTGGCCGGATTTAATTTAGACCGAATTGCGGCATTTATTGTGGTGTTCTTCATCGCCTGGGCCGGTGGCAAGATTTTAATCGACGGTATTCGTGTTTTGCTGGATGCGTCTCTAGATTATCAGACACTGAGTTTGGCCGAAAAATTAATTTTAGACGAACCTCGAGTGATTGAAATACAAAACCTTATGGGTAGAAATTCGGGACGCTACAAGTTTATTGAGGCCAGCATCGTTTTAAAGACGCACGATCTGGACAAGGCGAATTTTATTGCCCATCGCATCGAAGCCAATATCAAGAAACAAATAAAAAATGTGGACCGTGCCCTGATTCACTTTGAACCCACCCAGAAGGAAACACTTATTTACGCCCTGCCGCTAAAAGGCGCCAACCAAACCCAAATTTCCCCTCACTTTGGGGAGGCGCCGTATTTTGCGCTCATCAAGGTCAGAATAAAAGATAAGAAAGCAATCGAGCAAAAGATCATCGAAAATCCCTTTACACAGGTCGAGCACGGCAAGGGAATTTTGGTGGCAGAGTTTTTAAATAAATATTCCATAGATGAAGTCATCACCAAAGAATCGTTTGAAGGTAAAGGACCTTTTTATGTTTTCTCCAATGCGGCGGTTGAGAATTTACAGAGTGAGAGAGAAAAAATTGAAGAAGCCCTGAAAGACATCGGTATTCACTTTGATCCCGCTGAATTAAAAACTTCATAATAACCAGCAACCCCACTCAAGTCGCTTCCTGTCTCAGTTTATCCTATCCTAGCCGTCATCCGAACGTTTGTTGTTCTTGAAACTAATCTCGAAAGTGTATGGTGGCACCGTCTTTTGGTGAACTGCAAGATTTGAATACCATCCTCAAATGGCCGACGAACTCAGCAGGCTCAAAGTATGGGCTAATGCCGATACACGGAGCAGGCTTTCCAAAACAATACCGGGACATATCCTTCCGGCCAGCACCTCCGCGTAAAGCCAAAATTAAATATCGATCAACTACAGCTGAAAATTAAAAACGAGCCGTCATCGAAGATCCTATACAAACACGGAAGCGACGGACTTTCCAGGATCCCGATTACGGCGGACCCGGCTATAAATACAGAAGGTTTTTATTTGGTATTTTGGACATTCGCCTAGTTATCACCGCTGTTGTTGTCGGCTATTTTGAAGATTTCAAATTAAAAAGTCGAAAGAATGCTAAGTCAGATTTCGAAATTTTTCTATATTGAGAGCGCCAAGAGTTACGGTATCTAATGAAAAGTTACGGTAAGTGTCTGAAATTCTATTATTTATATCGTCTAATAGTGATGGCACGCTTTATGCTCCCTATAGGATCTAAAAACAGTAAAGGCAACGTGGCGCAACTCCTTTGATAAATCTTCTCGATAAAATAGACGAACGAGAAAAAAGGAGAGTATCAAGATTAATCTGAAATAAGGGACGAAGCATGACAGCAGGCTTTTTTGGAATTTAAATGCAAAAGCCTATCATGGGAGGTCGAAAATGAAAATTTTAGTCGGTTATGATGGATCAAATGAAGCGAAGGATGCGTTGAAGTTGGCTCAAAAACACGCGAAAAAACTGGGTGCAAAGATTGAAGTGGCTACCGCAATTAACCGCTATGATCCATTAGAATATGATAAAATCCAAGAGACTGAACAAGAGTTGGATTTGGCTGTAAAAGAAATTTTAAATGGAGATAACGCTTTATACGATACACACCTATTGGTTAGCGATTTAAGTCCGGGAGATCAACTGGTGGCATTCGCGGAGAGATATCACGTTGATGAAATTATCATCGGCCGAGCTGGTCCAGCCGGCGGCCCACCCAGGTCGACAGCCAGCGCCGTGTCTGGGTGTCGAGCTCATCGTGGTCTGCCGCCCGGGCAATGTGGGGCAAGAGCTGGTCCAACAGCGCATCGTCGATGGCCCCATCGGCGGCGAGGGCTTGCAGCAGCATGGCGCTGGCGTCGAGCGCGTCGGTGGCTTCGGTGTGGGGGCCTCGCCAGAGCAGGCTGGCCCCGGGTGTGGCGCCCCGCCACTCGGCGAGACCCCGGCGCACCAGCTCCCGCGCGGCATCCCGGCGGGCCCAGGCGCTCTTCATCAACATGTCGACGCCGGCGGGAACCGCGTCGGGATCGACCTTGGCATCCAGGATGTCGAGGGGCAGGGGCGCCGGCGCGAGCGCGGACAACAAGTCGGCGAGGGCCCCGGCCTCCTGGCTCAAGCAGACGCGGGCGTGGCGGCACGCGGTGGTCCAGGCCTCGGCCATGTCGACTGCGGCCGGTCGTCCGAGGGCATCGAGCACGGCCGCCAGCCCGTGGGTGTTCGCCCCCGCGACAATCCGCAGAGCGCCGGCATGGTGACCGAGTCGCCGGGCAAGGACCGCCGCGGCCTCGCCGTCGGTGTCGCCAGTCAGCCGCCGCAGGACTTGCTTGGCGGCCGCCGGTGGAAGGGGGCCAACCGGGTGTTGCACCCAACCAGACCCTGGGCAGTCCTCTGCAGTGATGATGATGCAGCCACTGTTCTCGGGAAACCACCGAGACAGGCGTGCGGGCTCGGCGGGGTCGGCCACCACCACCAGCCAGTCGGGGACCGCCGCCATCCACGCGGCCAGCGCCGTCCGCAAGGCCTCGCGGGGGTGGTCCCCCTGGCCACACAGCCCCAGGGTGCGGGCGAGCTCGCGCAAGCCAGAGTCGAGGGTCGCCTCGCACGCGGCATCGAGCCACCACACCACCGGCTGCACGTCCATGGCTTCGCGGGCCACTGCCGCCGCGAGCGCTCGGCGACCACTGCCGGTGGGGCCGGTCAGCGCGACGCGGGCGCCGGGCCGCAGCATCGCGACAATCTTGTCCACATCGTCGCTTCGGCCAAGAAAGAGGTGGGCCGTGGGCATGCGCGGGACCACCCGTCCCAAGCGCTCGGGCAAGGACAGCAGCGTGGCGCCCGCGAGGTCGAGCTCGGCGGTCCGTTGGGGGGCTGCCGCTCGGGCCGCGTCCAACAACCCCCGGGGGCCCAGCCTATCGAGCAACAGCGGCACCGCGCGGTGGACCAACAGTCCCGGCCCGTTGCCGGAGGGCATGGCTTGTGCCGCGGCAGCCCCCACGTGCTCATCGACGAGGGAGCGCACTTGACCCGGCGTGAGCACGCTGCTCAAGAGGGCTTGCCAGCGCGGATCTGTGGAGGAGGGCATCGGGGACTCCTCAAGGGGCCGCGCGAGTGGGCAGGCTCAAGGCCGAGGGGACTGCGGCGCCGCCGGGGACGGGGTCTGGACCACAAGCTCCGTGAACACCATCAGCTCACAGCTCTTGGCGATGTCGCCCATCGGGTGGCCCGAGGCCTTGACCACCGTGCCGACGGGCAGCTTGAGCTGATGGGGCTGGCAGGCTTCGATGGCGGGGCCGGCGGGGTCGGGCTTCAGCATGATCCGAAGCTCGGTGACCTCACCGACCACATTGGTGAACGCGCCCTTCGTGACCGGGGAGGCGGCGGCGGTCTTCGTGTAGCGAAACGGAGCGCAGGACATGCGCACGTTCGGCTTGGGTTGTAGCCGCTCACCCTCGAAGATGACCTTGTGGTCATCATCTTGGAAGACGCCGTCCGGCGGGCAGAGCTTGGTGCCTGCCTCGGTGACGAGCACCCAGCTTCCCCCCTCCCACCGCATCGTGCCGGTGCCGGACAGGGTCGATGCGGCCGCGGGCTCCGGCTGTGCCTTCGGGACCTTGGGGACCTTGGCGTCGGCGGCCTTGGGTTCGAGGTCCGAGCAACCCGCGCTGAAGGCGAGCCCCAAGACCAGGGTGCTGAGCCGGCGCGCCGTCGAGGGACCTGACTTGCCGAGAGTGCTCATGGGGTGCGCAGCTCCACGCTCAAGGACTCGGTCCAGCTGCGCACGCTCGGGCGGCCGGTCTGTTGGATGAGCGCTTCATGGCCGTTGTAGCCCACACCCTCCGCAAAGTGCATCCGCAGCACCATCACACCGTCGGCCCGCCGGGTCTCGACCTGGCTCACCAGGCACCCGGGGTGGTCCGCGCACCGCAGCAGCTCCACCGCGCGCTCGCTGGTGCGGTCCCCCCGCTGGTGGGTGGCCGTCCAGCGCATCCCCGGCGCAGGCTCGGCCGGCAGCAAGCACTGGGGCGGGTCCCAGCGCTCGAGGGTGCCCTCACTGTTGTAGATCCCGGCATCCAGCAGTCCACCGGGACCGTAGACCACGAGGGCATCTTCGAGCACTTGTCCGTCGTCACCGCTGGCCTTGGTGATCCGGCGAAAGCACACCGTGTCGCCCTCCACCCAGGGCTGGCCCCAGTGCTCCACGAGCTGCTTGCGGGGCAGTGGGAATGGCCCAGCCTGGCCCACTTGCGCGTATCGGACCCGCAGCGGGGGCGGGGCCCGGTGGCGAAGGGCAGCGGGGATGGGGTCGAGGGGATCATCGGGCGTGGACATGGGCGCAGCATAGCCCCTGCGGCTCGGCGGTCCCCGGAGCGCCCGGGTTTTTGGGCCACGGCCCGCGCTTGGCCTACTCCACATAGCCGGCGGCCCGCAGGGCCTCGATGAGGGCTGGATCGGTGTCCAGTGCTCGGTCGGCGCTGGCCTGAACCTGGTCCACAAAGGGGCCGAGCACGGCGCGTCGGGGGTCGTCCTCGCTGACCTCCTGGGGGTTGAGCTCGCCCGGGTCGGCGGTGAGGTCAAACGACATCCAGCGGTTGTCCTGCCACACGAGCTTGTCGGTGCCGGTCCACAGCGCCGCCGATGTGGATCCGCCCACCGCCCCGCCGGACTGCGCCATCCACGTCCGGTCGGGCCAGGCGGCGGCGAGCACGGGGGGGGCCGGGTCGGGGCGGGTGCCGGTCATCACGAGCTGGTGGGCCTCGATGGCGCTGATGGGCGAGGGCAGCGGGGGCACGGTGCCGTCGGTGTCGTGGGCGAGCAGGAACACCCCATTGTTGGGCTGCCACAGGTAGCGACCGTGGCGCAAGAGGCCGTGCTCACCGTGGTACTCGCCATGGTCCGACACCACCACAATGCGCAGTCCGCCGTCGGCCCAGCCGTGTTGCTTCACGGTTTGGATGACGGCCCCGAGGGTGCGGTCGGCCTCAAACACCGCGTGGTCGTACAAGTCGGCCACCCGGACACGCAGGGCCTCGGCCTCGGCCTGATCCATCTCACCGCGCACATACCGATGCCACGGCCCGTCAGGCATGATGGAGCCCTCGCCATCGGTCTGAAAGTAGACCAGCAGGTCATCTTCGCGGGGTTCTATCCAGTCGAGTCCTGCGGGGACGCCGTCCCAGGGGTCGTGGGCATCGGCGATGTTGACGAAGAGGAACAGGGGTCCGTCCTCGGGAACGGCTTGCTGGAGGGCTCTCTCGAGCTTTCGGATGAGGGTGTCACCGTACCATCCGCCGAATTGGCCGGCGGCGTCCCAGCTGGTGAAGCCTTGGGTCAGCCCCGACTCGGGCTGGAGCACCGGATTGCCGCTGCGGCCGATGGTCTGGTAGCCCTGGGCGGTGAAGTGCTCGGCCAGGGTCTCCAGCTCGGGGGCCAGCGGGCGAATCACCAGCTGGCGGATCTCTTCGCCGGCCGGCACAAAGTGGGCACCGTGCTCGGGGGGCATGAGCCCCGTGAAGTACGACGCATGGCTCGGGTAGGTCCAGCTGCCCGGTGCGGCGGCGGCACAGCTCAGCGAGGCCCCTTGGTCGACGAGGCGCTGGACAGTGGGCGATGTGGGGCGGTCGTGCCCACACGCGCTGAGTCTGTCGGCGCGCACCGTGTCCATCACGACGAACAGCACAGTCTTCTCGGTGGGGCTGGCGCGGTGCCACCAGATCCGCAGCGGGCGGTCCAGCCACAGCTTCCAGCCGACCCAGCCGCCCACGACCAGCGCCACCCAGCCCGCCAGTGCGATGACCCATCGTCGGTCAGGCATCGGAGAGGTGGGCGAGGCGGGGGATCAGGTCGAACCGAAGCCGGGGCGGAGGGTCGCCGCGGTGCTCCAGCCGGGACGCCGCGATGGTGCCCCCCTGGCGGGCGCAGGCGGCGAGGTAGCCCATGCGCTCGGGGTCCATGCCCATGATGCGGGCGGCCGTGGCGTCCACAGCAGGAAGCTGGGTGCCCATGATGAGCACACCCGCGGGGGTGGCGGTGCCCATGATGGGGCCGTCGCCCTCCATGCCCACAATGCCGTCCACGATGGCAAAGCCGGGCCGCAGGGTGGTCCACAGATCGACGATGCTGCGATCGATGCCGTGGTGATGGAGCACGTTCTTGGGCCAGCCGTAGACCACGCCGGGCACCACCCCGAACATGTTCTTGAGCGACAGCGTGGCGCCGACCCAGTGGTGGGTCTTCAGCTTGGGCATGCTGACGACCAGATCGGCGTCGAGCAGCGGCGCGGGCAAGTGCATCTGGCCCAGGCCGGTGTGGTTGTGGCGCAGGGTCACCGCACGGGTCTCGGCGATGTTGAGGTCGATGAAGCGGGCGCCCGTGTCTCGCAGGACCGGCAAGAAGCCCGCCATCTCCAGCAACAGCTCGGTGTCGCGGTGGTGGCCAGGACCCTCGGCGACCACGACCTCGGCGGCGCCGGCCCGGCGGAAGGCCTCAATGGCAGCGTGGACCACCCGCCCGTCGGTGTTGATGGGTCGTGCGGGGTCCACCTCGACCAGGTTGGGCTTGAGCAGCACCCGGGCGCCCTTGATGCGCAGGTCGGGAAAGAGCCGCAGCCCTCGACCGATGAGATCACTGATGTCCACGGCATAGTCGGTGGCCGGCAGCACGGCCACGGACGTCTGCGGTTGGGACAGCAAGCGGTGCACGTGCTGTCCGCCCCGCAGGGCGAGTGCGGCCGCCGCGAGGCCACCGGCGCCTGCCAGCACCCGTCGTCGCGTGATGCCCTCACCGGCCATGCTGCCTCCCATGGCCCACTGTAGCTCGGTGCATGTTTGGGGTGGGTCGGACCCCGGTGGCCCGTCGAGCCATGGGCCGGCTGGGACCCATCCCCCGCGCGCCCTTCAGTCGGTCGGGGACAGGCGTGCGCGGTCCACGGTGGCGCGGATGTCTTGCACCAGCGCTTGCAGGTCGGCGAGGCGGATGGGCTTGGCCAAGTGGCCGTTCATGCCAGCGGCGCGGCTCTCGGCTGCGTCGCCCTTCATGGCGCTGGCGGACAGCGCGAAGATGGGCACGGTGCAGCCGGTCCGGCGCAGCGCCCGAGTGGCGTCGAGCCCGTCCATCTCGGGCATCTGGATGTCCATCAAGATCAGGTCGAAGTGGGCCTTGGCCACGGCTTCAATGGCGGCACGCCCGTGGTCGGCCACCGTGACCTCGGCCCCACATCGGTGCAGCTGCTCCCGCACCACCAGCTGATTGATGGGGTTGTCCTCCACCAGAAGCACGTCCAGCACGGTCGGTGTGGTCTGGCGAACCGCCGGGGGGCTGGGCGCGGCATCGAGCAGGGCACTGAGGTCGGCAGCGAGGACTGGACGGCCAACAACCGGCAGCTCGTCGATGTTGTCGAGCCCATCGACCAGCGCCCGTCGCCAGGGGCCGGCCGGGGGGCTCGCGGTGAGCCCGAAGACGAGGCCGGGGGCCCATGCGGTGAGGACCGCACCCGGCTGGGCAAAGGTCTGGACCGTGGCGCCCTGGCGGGTCAGTGCCGCGGCCAGGGCTCGGGCTTCTTCTCCGTCGTCGGCCAGCAGCGCGATGCGGCCGCTCGCGGGCCGGGTGATGGGCTCGGTCGTGACCGTGAATCGCACGGACGTGCCCTTGCCCACGGTGCTCTCGACGTCAATGTGGCCGCCCATCGCGAGGACCAGCTCGCGGCTGATCGCGAGGCCCAAGCCGGTGCCGCCGTCCTTGGTGCCGTGGGTGACCCCGGTGCTGAACCGCTGAAAGAGGCGGGCGCTGACGTCGGCGGGCATGCCGGTGCCGGTGTCTTCCACCGAGAACTGCAGGGTGTTCTGGCGGTGGGCCAGCCGGACGGTGACTTGGCCCTTGGGGGTGTGGCGGACGGCGTTGCCGAGCAGGTTGACGAGCACCTGCCGCAGCCGGAGGGGGTCGAGGGTCCAGGTGCGGGGCAGGCCCGCTGGCATGTCCATGCACAGGTCCAGACCGGTCGCGTGGGCGTTGGCCCGCACCGTGTCCAGCGCGCCCGCCACCACGGCCTTCACAACCGTGGGTTCCTTCGACAAGTTGAGCTGGCCGGCCTCAACTTGGGACAGATCCAGGATGTCATTGAGCAGGCCCAGCAGGTTGGCGGCAGAGTCGCGAATGACGACTGCACGGGCATTTTGGTCATGGTTGAGCCCATCTTCCAACAAGAGCTCGGCCATGCCCAGCACCCCATTCATGGGGGTGCGGATCTCGTGGCTCATGGTCGCCAGAAAGCGGCTCTGGGCACGGACGGTCTTGATGGCCGTCTCGCGGGCCCGCACCAGCTCGGCTTCCACCGCTTTGCGCTCACGCAGGTCCCGGACGGCGACCACCCGCGCGCGCCGTCCCCTCCACGTGACGTCTTTGCCCCGGACCTCGAGCGGGAGCACCTCGCCAGTGCTGTGGAACACCGAGGTCTCGTAGACCCCGCTGAAGCCGGCATCCATGAGCTCTCTGACTCGAGTGAGCTCGCCGGGCGTGGAGAGGGTCGAGATGTCCATGCCGAGCATCTCGTCGCGGGTGTAGCCATACAGCTCGGTCATCGCGCTGTTGACTTCGACGAGAGTGCCGTGGTCGTGCAGGCAGATGCCCTCGAAGCTCGCTTCGAGCAGGGCCTGGTACTGCGCTTCTTGTTCCCGGATGTGTTGGTCCTTGGTGGCCAAGGCCCACGCCATCTCCACAATCGGCATGGCTGCCGTCAGTGCTTCGGGCGACCACGCGGGGTGGAGCAGCCACATGTCCAGCGGCATCACGACCGCATCGGGCGGCGGGTCACCTCGCCCGACGGCCTCCGCACCGCAGATCCGGCCGACGGTCGCCAAGATGCTGTCGTGGTCCCGGGGCCCGGTCAGCAGCGCCTGGGCCAGGCCGGCGAGGTCATGGCTTTGGCCTGCCCCGGCCCCGGTGTCCGGTGTTGCGGCGGTAGCCCATCCAGGTTGGGTGGACGGACCGGTGGCCGAAGGCTTGTGCGGGGACGGGGTTGGGTCTTTGGAGGCGGACATGGGCTCGGGGGGGCGGCGCTGTGGGGGGTTCAGCGCACTCAATGGACTGGAAACCTGGCTTTCGGGTGGGGAATCGGCGCATGTCGTCACGCTCGCCTTCTCCACTCGCCGGCCACAGACCTGCGCTATCGGTTGGGACCCGTGGAGGCGAGAGGTGAAGGGTGGATGACGTGTTCAGGTCACGCAGTCCTGACACACGGGGTGCCGTGGCGCCGATCTGGGGGGCCCGATGGGCGCGTTGGCCCCTGTGTTCACCGTGCTGGGCCCTGTGCTCACCGTGCTGGGCCCTGTGCTCACCGCGTTGGTGAAGGTCGGCGCCGCCTCCCCAAGACCCTTGATGGGGGGGCGCCAGCGTGCATCCAGAGTGACCGATGGCAGGGGTTTGTGGTGGGTCACTCGACCGTGCACGTGCCCCGCACGCTGTCGCACTGGACCGTGGCCCCAGCGACCACCGAAGCGATGGGGTCACTGCCGTCCATTCCCACGTCCACGGGGGTGTTGTCGGCCCAGTCCGCCGTCACTTGTGCCCACCCGCTCTCGACGTGCAGGCCCCCCACATGCTGGCCGGCGTTGCGGTGGATCTCCAGATCGGTGGCCATGAGCGCGGCGTGGGAGACGACAATCGCGCTGCCTCTGGCCCCCGCTGCGCCCTGGTTGTCGTGAAGTGCGACATCGTGGAGGGTCAGGGTGGGCAGGGCCACCACCATGGGGTCTCCCGCCAGCATGAGGCCCGCGCCCCAGCCGGCAACATTGCGCAAGATACTGACCGTGGTCAGGTCTGTGGTGGCGCGGACCGCCCAGATTCCCCCGCCCACTCCCTCGGCGTCCGGCAGTCCATCCCCCGTGACGCCGTTGGCCACGATGTTGAGGTGGTCGAGCATTGGGGCGCCACCGTCGATCATGAGGCCCCCGCCCCCCACCTGGGCGCTGTTGGTGGTGAGGGTGCCGCCGGACCACGCCCCCACGCTGTCGTAGACGTGGGCGCCAGCGGCCTGCTGGGCGGTGTTCTCGTCGATGGTGAGGTCGGCTGCGCGGAGGCTCGCGCCGCCCGCAAGGTGCAGCCCGCCCCCCTTGACCGACGCGTGGTTTGCGGTGATCAGGACGTCGGAGAAGGTGCTGGTGGTGGGGTCATCCACAGCGGAGCGCAGGGCCAGCCCCGCCGCGTACGGAGCCCGGCTGGCGGACACGGTGACCTTCCACAGGTCCCCCTGGCGCATCCACACCCCACCGCCCAGGCGCCGGGCTTCGCAGTCGTCCACCGTGGTCTGGGTGAGGTGCAGTGTGCCGTCGGCTGGGCCCATGAGCCCCCCGCCCCAGTCGGCCTCGCCCCCGCTGAGGCTGACCTGGTCCATGCCCAGGTGGTCGGCCCTCAGGGCATTGACGACGCCGCCGATGGTGACCTCGCCCTCGCCGAAGCCTGGATCGAGGTCGCCGCTGCCGCCGCGGAGGTGCAGCTGGGAGAGGGTGGTGCGGCCGGACAGCACGGTGATCACGGCGCCCGTGCCGTCGCTGGTGAGGGTGAGCCCGGCGCCGTCGATGTACAGATCGTGGGTGATGCTCAGGTGGACCGCGGCCCCGTCGGCGGGATCCAAGAGGGTGAGTCGGTCGCCGACAATGGCTTGTTCTACGGCATCTTGGAGGACCGTAAAGCACGTCTGGGGTTGGGAAGCCAGCCAGCCCTGGGCGTCGGTGCAGCCCTCTGCGGGGTCTGCAGAGTCGAGGGCTGTTCCCGCTGTGTCGGTCCTCTTGGCGTTGGGTGCGGTGCAGCCCATCGCCAGCGCCATGCCGAGCCCCACCCGCCCCGAGGGACTGCAGCTCATCGGGCCACAAACCGCAGCAGCACGGGCGCATTGGCCCGCAAGGTCACCGCCGGGACCAGCGAGAGCTCGGCGCCAGGGGCCCGGGACAGCGTGTAGCGGCGCAGGATCTCCCCGAGGGCGAGCTGGCCTTCGGTCATCGCCAAGCTGGCCCCGATGCAGATCCGGGGGCCGGCGCCGAAGGGCATCCATGCGTGCTTGGGACGGGCGGCCACCACGTCGGGATCAAGCCAGCGCTGCACGTCAAACTCAAGCGGCTTGGCGTACCACCGGGCTTCCCGCTGGAGCTGCCAGATCGGGATGACCATGGTGCTGCCCTTGGGGACCTGAAAGCCGTGCAGCACGGTGTCTTCGCCTGTTTCCCGGAAGAAGGCCGGCGCCGGCGGGTAGAGCCGCAGGGTCTCTTTCCACGCAGCTTCCAAGAGCGGCAGCTGGGGGAGGTGCTCGGCGCGGAGCGGGCCGCCCCCCGTGACCCCGTGGATCTGCTGTGCGATGGCGTCTTGGACCGATGCTTGGTCCGGCATGCGCAGGGTGGGGTCGGACAGGGCCCACAGTCCACAGGTCAGGCCGATGGCGGTGGTCTCGTGGCCCGCCAGCAAGAGCGTGCGCACCTCGTCGCGGAGCTGGACGTCGGTCATGCCCTGGCCGTCGTCATCTTGACCATCGAGCAGCCGACCGAGGAGGTCCCGGCCCCGGTCTTTGCTGGCCCGCCGGTCGTCGATGATGCGCTGCACCACGGTGTCGAGCTCGTCCATCGCCCGGTCGAAGCGCCGGTTCGACGGCGTGGGCAGCCAGTCGGGGAGCTGGAGGACCACCCCCTCGATGCTCGCGAAGTGGGCGCTGATCACCGAGAATGCCTTGGCGACGCGGTCTTTCTCGGCCCGCGGGGTGCTGGTGCCGAACAGGGTGCGCACCGCGACCTCGAGGGTGAGGCGCATCATCTCTTGTTCCACCGCGAGTGTGCCCGGCGTGGGGCCCCAGGCGTCGAGGTGGTCGTCGATGATGTCCTCCATCGTGGCGGAAAAGCCCATCAACACCTGGCGGTGGAAGGCTGGGGCCATGCGCCGGCGCTGGCGGTGCCAGTGGTCGCCGTGGGACAGCAGCAGCCCTTCGCCGAAGACCCGTGCGCCCCGGGCGGCGAACTCACCCTTGGGAAAGTCCCGGTGCTTGGGCCCGAGCACGATGCTCAGCGCGTCGGGATCGAAGAGATAGAGCAGGTGCCGACCCGCGAAGGGCACGCGCACCATGGTGCCGAAGGCGCGCACCTCATCGACATAGCCGAAGGGATTGCGCACAAACGCGGGCGCCATGCCGACAAGGGGCCAGCCCTTCGGGCCGGTCAGGTCGGTGTAGGGTCGGGCCTGGGCCCAAGGAATGGCGCTCGACATGGGACGCTCCGGCAGCACAGGGTGCCCGGGTGGGGGTGGGTTGGCCACGGGGATGGTGGCCCATGGCGTATAGTGCCGCAGCGTGGTCGACTTGGACCAGCCCCCTGGAGTCCCCATGTCCACCGTCCACCCTGCCGTTCGGGCTGTGCTCTTCGACAAGGACGGCACCCTGCTGCACTTTGCCCGGTCGTGGGCGCCCATCAGCCGCAGCTGTGCGGAGCGTGCGGCAGGGGGCCCCGGTGCGCTGGCCGATGTGCTCATGCGGGCGGGTGGGCATGATCCCGACACCGACAGCTTTCGCCAAGGCAGCGCGATGGTGGCGGGCACGGCGGCGGATGTGGCGCGCTGCTGGGTGCCGCTGCTGCCGGCGGGCACGTGGACCCACCAAGCGCTGACTGCGGCCATCGATCACACGTTCACGGCCCGGGCGGGCACGGCGCCGGTGGCGGTCGATGGGCTGCCAGAGACCATTCATTGGTTGCAGGGCCGGGGCCTGGTCCTTGGGGTGGCGACCAGCGACAACGAGCGCTCGGCCCATGCCACGCTCGCGTTGTTTGGGCTGACGGACAACTTTGCGTTTGTGACCGGCTGGGACTCGGGCAACGGGACCAAGCCGGGGCCGGGCATGGTGCGCGCGTTCTGCGTGGCGGTGGGGGTGTCGCCGGCCGAGACGGTGGTGGTGGGGGACAGCACCCACGACCTCGAGATGGCGCATGCGGCGGGGGCCCGGGCGGTGGGGGTGCTCACCGGACCCGCCACGGCGGCCGATCTGGCGCCGCTCTCCGAGGTGGTGTTGCCGGGTGTCGCGGCGCTTCCCGACTGGTTGAAGGCGCATGGTGGATAGCGCGAGAATCGTCTAACGATCGGTATTCATGGCCTTGGGTGGCCGTCGAGGCGGAGCTGAAAAAGGAAGTAGGTGGGGGTGCAGAACCCGATGCCGGCGTCGGTCAGGGCCTTGCCCGCTTCGCTGGGGATGCCGTCGAGCTGCCAGGGCAGGGCCTGACACGCGTGGTCCTCTCGGCACGCCCGGTCGGGTCCGCACGTCGCGACCATGCCCCGGCCCACGGTCTGGGCCAGGCACGTGTGGAAGTTGCCCTCCACGCACGCGTCGAAGCTGCTGCCCCCCACGACGGCGCAGATGGCTGGGGTGAGGCTGCCCGTGTCGCCCAGCACGCCGGTCAGCGCGCGCTCTTCGGGGGTGCATGAACGGTACGCTCGGCCGAGGGGCATACCGAGCACGGGTGGCCGACAGTTCAGCTGGTCCGCGGTGAACCGCTTGTCTTCGGGCAGATCGTAGCGCGGGGACTGGGTCAGCTTGTCCCAGTGCGCGCGCTGGTTCCAGGGCAGGCCAGCGGGCGCGGGGCGGCGTTCGGCTTGGCTGGCCAGGGTGCCTGTGCGACAGGCCATGCCCGGGGTGAGCGCGTCCACCGAGATCGGCTGACACTGGCCCCAATTGATGGCGACCAGGGGATCGTCGACGGCCACGGCGCACCGGGTCTCGCCCTCACAGCCCCACTGGGCCTGGGGTTGCAGGTCGGCCTGGTGGCGCTCGGGAAGACAGGGCTGGTCACCGATCACGTCGATGTAGCCCTTCATGGCGAAGTTGGGCGCGAGGCTGTGCGGTCGGTGGCGCCGGGGGGGCTGGCCGTTGGCGAGGTCGCGGGTGCGGTCGCGGCGGCGGAAGCGCTCCTCGGCGAAGTGGGGGGACAGGGGCGTGGCGAGGCGGTTGGTGAGCCCGGCCAGCGTGGGGTCGTCGGGCCCCAGCAAGTGAAAGCCGGCGGTGGAGCCCGCTTGGTGGCAGCCGATGCAGGTGCTGTTGTCGAGGCGGTCCAGCACACCGGCCACGCTCGCGACGAGGCTCAGGTCGCCCTTGGGGGGGACCAATCCCTCCCGGCGACCCGGCGGGAACAGCGCGCTGAACGGGTGATTCGCCAAGCGGTTGATGCCGGACGTGGACCAGGACAGCGCTTGGTCGGCCAGCATGGGGGTGGGCAGGATGTGGGTGCCCTCGTCGATGGCGGCGGTGTTGGCATTGATCCAGTCGATGAGCTGGGCGCGCAGGGCGGGATCGGCGCTGATCTTCTGCACGTCGGGGGTGTTCTCGAGGGGGCGGCGCTGGGCCACCATGCCCTCGGGCGTGGTCACCACATCGAGCACTTCGAGCATGTAGGCCGCTTGGCCGCCCAGCTCGGTCGACACCCCGGCCGGGAAGCGCACGACCTGGGCGTTGACCTCAAAGCGGTCGAAGCGGAGGCCGCTGGGATCGAGCACCCCCGCCGATGAGGGGGCCGCGGCCCAGCGCCTTGCCCACGTCTGACAGTCGGTCTCTTGGGGGATGTAGACGGCGTTGACGGTGAAGGGCAGCCGGGAGCCGACCACGGTGCCGTCCTCCAGTGCCGTGGTGTAGGCCAGCCGGTAGATGAAGCGCACCTCGCCACAGCCCGGGGTGGACATCAGGTCCTGGCGATCGATGCGCTGGACCACGCCGGCGAGCCGCAGGTGGGCGATCGGACTGCGCAGCCACGCGGTGTTGAAGGCGCGGCCGACGTTGCTCCCGGGCCACTTCACGGCGTCTCGGTGGTCGGTGACGAGGGCCCAGTCCATGCCAGCGCCGATGGTGTCGATGTCGTCGGTGAGCCGGGCGGAGACGGCGTGCCAGACCGGTCCCTCGGCCAGGGTCTGGAGGGGGGGATGCACCCGCTTGGGGGGCGGTGTGGCGCCGAGGCGGGCGACGAGGGCCCCGAAGGACCAGCCGGAGGACTCGATCGCCTGGAGCTCAGGCAACTCCAGAACATCCGTGTGTACGTCACTCAGGACGACATCGGGCACCGGGGCGGGCGCCGCAGGGGCAGGGGCGGGGGGCGGGGGCGGCCACCGGGGCCTCTGCGCAGCCCAGGAGCATCTGGAGGATCAACAGCGTGGTCATGGGGCCCTGGGTGTGGCGCCCATGCAAGCACAGGTGGGCGGCGGGCCCAGGATCTTGAATTGTGGAGAAATCTGTGCCACACACTTGTGCAGCACAGATCTGTGCGGTACAGATGGGCATGACCCGACACACCGCCGATGACCTCGCCGACCAGCTCTCGCTCGACATCCTCCGTGGTGACTTGCTTCCCGGCGCCCGCTTGCCGTCCGTGCGGGAGCTCGCCCGCCAGCATCGGGTGTCGGCGTCCACCGTGCAGCGGGTGCTGATGTCGCTGGAGGCCCGGGGCTTGGTGCACGCCCAGGACCGCTCCGGGGTGACCGTGCTCGATCCCCGCCGCCACGCGAGCTTGTCTGTCTGGCCACTGCTGGCCCAGCACGCCGATGCGGCGCCGGGCCTCGGCTTCCGGTTGCTCGACGATGTGCTGGCCACCCGCCGCACGTTGGCCCTGGATGTTCTGAAGGGCGTGCTCAACGGCAACCTCGAAGAGGCCGAGCGGGTGCTTGGCCCCGAGATCGATGCGTTTGTGGACCTCGCCGAGGATGCCGAGCCAAGCGTGCTGTGTGCGGCCGAGCATGAGCTGCTGCGGACGGTGCTGGTGTTGGCCGAGCGTCCCGCCGTGTTGGGCATTCTCAACGGCATCGAGCGGGTGTTTGGGGCCGTGCCGGCCCTGGTCGAGGCGCTGTACCGGGACCCCTCCGGCGCGGTGGCGGCCTGGAACGGGCTGCGCATGTTGCTTGGCCAGCCGGACCCCTTGTCGATGCTCCCGATGATTGAGGCGGCCCTCGCGGCGGCTGATGTGCGCGCCATGGGCGTCGCGACCGACCTTCTCACCCAGGACAACGCATGACCTCTCCCCAGTCCCTCACCGTGCTCCGCCTCGCCGGCTCTGAAGAAGAGATGGGCCACCAGCACGGTGCCATCGTCCGGGAGCTGGGCGGCTGCGACGAGCTTGCGCGCTTTTACCCCCAGATGGCGACCAAGCTGCTCACCCTGCGCAGCCCGTCGAGCCAGCGTGCGGTGCTGCGTGCCGTGATGCAGCCCATTGTCGCGGCCAGTGCCCGCCGCCTGACCCGCGCCCGACAAGAGCGCTTTCCCGAGCTGTTGGCCCGTGCCCGCGCGGTGGTACGGTCTGCCGAGCTGCCCGCTGACTTGGTGCCCTGGCTCACGGTGATGGACGTCTTCCAGAACACGGTCGGCCGCCTGGGCGGGCTGCGCATTCCCCAGCTCACGGGCCTGCGCCTCGCGGGCATCCCGATGTGCTCGAGTCTGGCGGCTTGGGGACGGGCCTGTGACGACGGCACGCTGCGCCACGCGCGCAACTTCGACTTCCCGGGCATCGGTGTGTGGGATGCCAAGCCGGCTGTGGTGCTGTGTCGGCCCAGCACGGGGCTGCGCTACGGCTTCGTGACCACCCTCGGCGTCGACCTTCCCGGGGTCACCGGCTTCAACGAGGCGGGCATCACCGTGACCGCCCACACCCGCATGCATGTGGATGTGAACCCCGACGGGGCCTTCATTGGGGACCTGGGGCATGAGCTGGTGCGCAAGGCGTCGACCATCGACGAAGCGGTGGCCTTGGCGACCCAGATCGGCGCGGCGTCCACGTGGGGGCTGCTGGTGTCTTCGGCGCGCGAGAAGGACGCTGTGGTCATCGAGACCACAGGAAAGGCGGTCCGGGTGGTGCGCCGCGGCGATGCCGACTTTGTGGCCTGCACCAACCGCTACCAGAGCCGGGACCTCGCACCGGGGGAGATCTTGACCAGCACGGCGTTTGGGGTGGACTCGGACGCACGCATGGAGACCCTGGTGCGCGCCGGTCGGCGGGGCGGGCTGACGGCGCAGGCGCTGCAAGAGCTCCTGGCGGAGACCCGAGACCCCAATGTGCCCGACAATGACGCGGTGGAACAGATCACGGGAAGCTGCGTCGCGTCGCCCATGACGGTACAGAGCGTGGTGGTGGAGCCCGAGCTGGGCCAGGTGCGGGTGGCGGCAGGGCGTGCGCCGACTGCGCGGGGACCGTGGCAGACCGTGTCGTGGGACTGGGAGGGGGATCCGGGCATTGTCGAGGTGCGCCCTGTGGACCTGCCCACCGTCGAGAGTGCCTTGGAACGGGCCACTCACGCGTATGTGGAGGCCGCGAGGCTGGACGTGGACGGGGCCTCGGCGGGCCAGGTGCGGGCGCGCTTGCACACGGCGGCGGGGGCCGCCCCCACGGAGCCCCAGATCCAGTTCCTTGGTGCACTGGCCGCGATGGGGGACCGAGATCTGGAGCTGGCCGGAGAGCGCCTGGCGCGGGGACTGGTGCACCAGCGGGCGCCCTTTCGGCGGGCCCAGCTCCACCGGTGGGCCGCCAAGGTGGCGGACGCACGGCGGGCTCCGGCGGAGGCGGCGATGCACCGGCGCGCGGTGCATGTGATTGGTGAAGATAGCTTGAGCATCAATGTCTTGGTGGACATGGATGCCCGGCGTCCGGCCACCCGTCAGGACCTGTCGCGGGTGGTGCCGGATGTGCTGTTGGTGGATGCATGAGCGCGACAGCGCGCACCCACAGCACCTTGGTGGACGGCAAGCGCCACGTCTGGCGGGTGGAGGCGCTGTGGGCCCACGCCGAGGGCCTGCCCGTGTTCCCGCTGGAGATCGCCGACCTGCCCGCGCTGGACCTGGACTGCTGGTTTGGCACAGTGCACGTGCCGACCGTGCGGGCCGTCGTCGACCACATGCGCCGCGTCGAGGCCGCAGACCTGCGCTACCCGGTCATCCTGAGCGATTCCGGCGTGGTCATGGACGGGCTGCACCGCATCGCCAAGGCGCTGATGCGGGGGGATGCCACGGTGCTGGCCGTGCAGTTTGTCGAGAACCCGGCCCCAGATCGGGTGGAGGACTGGCCGCCGGCCTGAGCCTCAGCCGGGGCCGGGCACATGGGCCGCGATGGCGGCGGCGAAGTCTTCAACCAGTGCGTCGATCTGGGTGGCATGGGTGCGGAAGCTGAGCACACACACGCGGATGACGAAGCGGTCCTCCCCAGCGAGCTGGACCGTGGCGCCGGTGAGGAACACCCGCCCCCGCTGGTTGATATTGCGCAGAATCTGCTTCTGGAGGCCATTGTCGTCGGTTCCTGGGGGCTCCACCCGCACGGTGAACAGCGACAGCGTCGGCGGGGAGCAGGGCACGACGTGGGGCAGGGCGCACAGGTGGTCGAAGGCAACGCGGGCCAGGTCGAGCTTCTCGTCCAGGGTGCGGCGAAATGCGCCCATGCCGTGCATCTGGATGGGCAGCCACAGGCGCAGGCCCCGGGCCGGCCGGGACAGCTCGGGGCCGAGGTCGGCAAAGTCCCAGTGGTCGTCATCTTCGCTGCTCGGGGGCAGGTAGCTGGACGTCGACGAGAAGGCCGCGCGCAGCCAGGCGCGGTCCCGAACGAGCAAGGCGCCGGTGCCATAGGGCAAGAACAGCCCCTTGTGGGGATCGAGGGTGATGGAGTCGGCGCGGTCGATGCCGGCCAGCGCGCTGCGGCCCCGCTCAGTGAGGGCAAAGCACCCACCATAGGCCCCGTCGACGTGCAGCCACAGGCCCTCTTGGGCACATAGGGTCGCGAGCTCGTCGAGCGGGTCCACCGCTCCCGTGGCGGTGGAGCCGGCGCTGGCGACCACCAGAAACGGGCGCTTCCCTGCAGCCCGGGCGCTGACAATCGACTCGCGCAGGGCGTTCACGTCGATCCGGAAGAGATCATCCACCGGCACGGTGCAGAGCTGGTCGGCGCGCAGGCCGGCGATGCGGGCCGCCTTGTCCACCGAGTGGTGGGTCTGGGCGGACACAAAGACCACCCCGTCGGTGAAGTCGTCGCCGAGGTTCAAGTGGCGGGCACAGACCAGGGCGCTCAGGTTGGCCATGGAGCCGCCGCTGGTGAGCAGTCCACCGGATGCTGGCGAGTATCCGAGCTCGGTGCACAGCCAGCGGATGACCTCGATCTCGATCTGGACCAGCCCCGGCGCGGGCATCCACAGCCCGGTGTAGCGGTTGAGCACGCCGGTGATCAGGTCGGCCATGGCGCTCTGGGGCAGCCCTCCCCCGGGGATGAAGCCCAGGTAGCCGCCGCTCGCGGTGTTCAGCGAGATTGGGCTGAGGTGGTCGACAACCTTCGACAGCAGTCTCTTCAGCGGGGTGCCGGTCTCGGGCACGGGGCCCATGAGAGAGCGGGCGAGCTTGCGACTGCCCTGGAGCCGGGCCGCGGGCTGGTTGGGCAGGTCATCGACAAAGGTGCCCAGCTTGTCGGCGGTGCGGTGCAGCCACTTGCGCAGGGTGGCGCCGTCGACCTCCAGCTCGGTGCTCATGGGGTCACTCCGCAGGCCGGGCCGCCGACGTTGGCGCACAGGATGCGGCGGATGGGGGCGGGCACCTCGGGCGCGGGGTTCAAGGAGACGGGGGCGCCATCGGCGAGAGAGGCGGCGTAGTCGGCCAAGGGAGGCAGGCCCACCTGGGCCCGGCGGGTGTCGACGTCGCCTGGGGACAGCAGGGGCATGGGACGCAAGACGCCGTCCACCTCGGCAAACTGGCTGCCATAGGTCTGGGGCTGGAGCTGGAAGACGGCGACCCGGTCGGTGAGCACAGCGAGCTTGGCGGCGTCGACCTCGCCCCGGGCGACCGCGGTGGGAAGGCGCTGCACGGCGTCGTTCATCAGGCCGAGGTCGTGGCTGTGCTGGACCAGCAGCCACAACGTCGCGGGACCGCCTGGGCCGGTGCGGGCGGCAGTCGGCCAGCCGGGTCCTTCGGCGAACAGGGTGTGGACCACGGCCGTGCCCAGTGCAGAGACCTCGTCATCATCAGTGGTCTGGGGCGTCTGGCGGGCGGCTTGGTCCGCGGCAAGAAGCGCGTCGAGCACATGGGCGGTGGACGCGGGGCTGGTGAGCAAGGTGCCGAGGGCGGCCGCCAGCGTCGGGGGAGTCAGCGCACCCACGGCCCCCCCTGCACGCTGGGAACGGTCCAAGATGCCGTGCTGCTGCGGCGAATCGCGAACGAGAAGCTGCTGTAGAAGGTGGACGTCGAGAAGGTTGTGGACGTCGAGAACGTCGGCACCCCGCCGTACCAGACGGGCTGGGAGCCGGTGGCGATCTTGAGCGCCGAGCCGTCCCGGATGAGCCGCGTCGGCAACAGGGCGCTGCTGGCGCCGCCACACGCGCCCGAGGTGCGGAAGCCGGATCGGTTCACCAGGTCCAGCGGTGCCCCCCGGTCGCCGCTGAACGAGGCCAGATCGGCGCTCCAGCCGCACGTCAGTGCTGTGCCCGAGCGCTCGATGCGCAGCACGCCGCTGGGGTCGGTGATGGTGGCTTGGGCGCCGCCGCGCTGGGTGGAGAACGTGAACGAAGACCAGTTGAAGCCGCCCGAGTAGAAGCTGGTGACGCGCAGGTTCATCTCACCGCCCCGGACGAGCAGGGTCTGGCCTTCGCAGCTTGCATTGCCCCAGCAGTCTTCATCGTCGCAGTCCACGGCGCCGTCATCGTCGTCGTCCACGCCGTTGTCGCAGTCTTCGGTGCACGCGCTGTGGGTGGCGCAGTCGCCGTCTTCACAGTCGATCAGGCTGTCGCCGTCGTCGTCTTCGCCGTTGGTGCAGTCTTCGAGGCAGGCCTCGGGACAGTCGTCGTCCGCGCAGTCAATGTCGCCGTCATCGTCGTCGTCTACGCCATTGTCGCAGTCCTCGACGCATCCCTCGACACCGTCGCAGTCGTCGTCTGCACAGTCCACGAGGCCGTCGCGGTCGTTGTCCCGCCCGTCGGTGCAGTCCTCCTGGCACGCACGGGCGCCTTCACAGTCCGCATCGGTGCAGTCAATGGCGCCGTCTCCATCGTCGTCGACGCCATTGTCGCAGATCTCGGTGCACACGGCGGCCGTCGCACAGTCGGGGTCGGCGCAGTCGATGGCCCCGTCTGCGTCGTCGTCCAGCCCATCGCTGCATGCGGTCTCGGTGGTGGCTTGGCACTGGACCGTGCAGTCCGGCGCGTCGGCACAGTCGACCTTCCCGTCGCCGTCGTCATCGAGACCGTTTGTGCAGTCGGTCTCTTGATCGGGCAGGGGCTCCTCGGATGCGGCCTTGTCCTGGCAGGAGATCGCCAGCAGAAGGGTCGGCAGCAGCACGCGCATGGGCACCTCGAGGGACGACCGACAGTATCGGTCGCGGCGTCAGCCTGCCGACATGTGCAGAGAGACGATGCGCTGGAGCAGGTCGTTTGAGGGTTGTCCGCCGCACGCGATGATGGCGCCGAACAAGGTCTCCCAGGTGCTGCGGGCGATCTGCTGGGGATGGGCTTCGGCGTCCTGGAGCAGGGCCAAGAGGTCCGGCAGCAGGGCGGGATCACCGGTGTAGCGGACGGCGTCGATGAAGGCGTCGGCGTTGCGGGGCAGCACCTCGTTGCGCAGGAACTCGCGCAGGCGGGCATCCTTGACGCCGGCGGCCGACAGCACGCTGCTGAGCAGCATCTGAAGGTCGAGGTCATCGGTGCCGTGGAGCGCATCGAAGATGGCTTCGGTGGCGTCGAGGCCGTAGGGCGTGAGCGCATTGCGAAGGGGGAGTGCCAGGGGGCTCTGGCCGCCCAGCAGCACCATCCGGTCCAAGATCCGCGGGGCGCCGTCAGCCGGACGGAGCAGGGCGAGCAGGCTGGTGGCGTGCATGGCCGCCCGAACGTCGGCGGCGAGGGCCGCGAACTGCTCGGGGTCTTCGGTCTCGACGCGGTTCGACAGCATGCCGGACGTGTCGGCGTTCTCAATCAACTCCCACAGCACCGGCACGACGCTGGGACCGAGCCCGGCGATGCCGTCACGGACGCGGTCGGGCAGCGCGGGGCCGGCGGCGCGGAGCAGGTCTGGGACTTGGGAGACGCGGCGGACGCGGGGGATGCGGCGGGGGCGGCGGCGGAGAGAAGACATCGTCGTGCTCGGAGTTCAGAGGGTGGCCAGACCGGGCCGGAGCACACGGTCGAGCCCGGAGGCCAGCGCGGTGGCGATGGCGGGCCGGGGGGCGATGCCGAGGGCTTGGAGGGCCGGCGGCACGTTGAGGGGAGTTGCGAGAGTGGTCGCTGTTGCGGCATCCTCGGCGAGTTGGATCGCGGAGGCGGACGGGGTCCAGCTGGACCAGCGGAGGATGCGCCAGGCGAGGGCAGCGTGGCGGGCTTCGTCGTCGACCACACGGCCGAGGGCGAGGCGGACGGCGGGCACCGTGGCGATGCGGCGCTGTTCTGCGGCGACCAAGGCGGCGACGGTCTCGCCGATCACACCGTGCAGCAGGGTCTCTTCAGCGATGGCCGACAAGGACGGCACGGCGCGAGGGGAGGCCCGCAACGGACCGGGGCCGAGGCGCTGGCCGGCGAGGGCACTGGCGATGGCGAAGGCGTCCTGGGCATGGCGAGTCTCGTCCAGCTGGGCGAGGGCGAGGTCCCGCAGCAGCTCCGGCGGCGCACCGTGGGCCAGCAGCTCCATCGTGGTGCGGGCGAAGGCCGCGATGGATGCGTGCTCGGCGACAGCGCGCTTGAGCCAGTGGGCTTGTGCGCGGTCCCGCAGGGCAGCGGGAAGCGTGGGCATGCCGATGCGGTGGGCGCTCCAGCCAGGGAGAGCCGCGACCGTGGCCACGAGCGGGGAGGCACCCTCCAGGAGCGGTCGCCCGTCGATGCACGCCGCGCCCTTGAGCTCCTTGCCGCGCACTTCGTAGCAGCACTCTTCGCCGGAGTCGGCGAGCTCTGCGGCGGTGTCGGGCGGCACGACCGGGCGGCGCTCGATCAGCCGCACCACCTCGCGGATCTTGACCATGGGATCGGTGCACGTGGTGTCGTCCTGCCAGACGTTGGTCATGTGCTCCGGCGTGGGGCAGGTGGCATCGGCCTCGATCGGGGCGCAGTGGGTGACCGTGGTCTGAGCGCAGCCAGCGCCGACAATGGCCACCAGCACGATGCTGTCGAGGTGTGCGCGGAGCAGGTTGGGCAGGCTCATGGCTGGGCTTCGTCGTGGACCAGGGCGTCATGGGCGCGGGCCCGAAGCGAGCGCAGCAGCGCAGGATGGTCGGCCGCCATGCGCAACACATCTCGGGCCGCCCGGCGATCGACCGCACTGCCGCCGATGCGTGCGCCAGCCAATGCGACAATGGCCGCCGTCACGCGCACTTCGCCCTTCGTGGGGGCGCGGCGGCGGGCCTCAGCGATGGCGGCTTCGGCGCCAGCGAGGTCGTTGCGAGCCAGCAGCACCGCGGCCCGCCGCTCATGGACCAACCACGCCTCGGGCACCCGGGCCGCCGCTTCGTCGAGATCGGGCAGAGGGTCGCTGCCTTGGGCTTCTTGGGCCAGCGCCCGGAGCAGTGCGGCCACACCGGGGGACGGGCTCGCAGCGGCGAGGCGCTCGATCTCCACAGGCACACCGAGCTCGGCCCAGAGGCGGGCCAGGGAGATGCGCAAGCCGTGGCCGGGCTCGCCGCCGGACTCGATGCGCCGGAGCACGCTGGGCACGGGGGTGTCCAGGCCCGCTTGGAGCTGGAGTGTGGCCAGGGCCAACAACACCCCGGGCTCGATGCGCTCTCCGAGGGCACCGGCCCGCGCGGCCACCTCTCGCGCACCCTCGGCCGGCCGACCCGACAACAGCCACGCTTGGGCCAGAGACAGCACCGGCCGGGCCGCCATGGGCTGGGCCGCACAAGCCCGGCGCAGGCAGTCCAGCGCGGGCTCGATCTCCCCCCGCAGCAGGTGTACTTGGCCCAGAATGGCCGATGCTTCCCCGTTTCCAGGGAGCTGTTCGAGGACCTGGAGCAGGATCAGGTGGGCTTGTTCCAGGCGTCCCGATCGCAACCACACCCGGCCCAGGCAGATCACCGCTTCGAGGTCGGCGGGGTTCTCGGCCAGCCAGGCTTGCACCACTTGCTCGGCTTGGCCCGGTCGCCCGGTCTCGGCCAGCGCGGAGGTGATCAAGCGCACCATCGGGCCACGCAGCACATTGGGGGCACCCTGGACGGCAGCGAGGGTGCGCAGGACGCCGTGCCAGTCCTCCTTCCACGCCGCAACCCGTGCCCGTCCGAGCAGCGCGGCGGCGGGGTCCAGCGCTTGCAGCGCGGCGAGGGCGTGGGCCGCCCGATCGAGATCCTCCCGATCGAATGCACGCTGGAGATCGTCGAGATGGAGGTCGAGCCGCCGGTGGAAGTCGGTGTCTGACACGGGCGTCTCCAGGAAGTTGCAGAGTCTAACCGACCCGGGCCCTGCGCCCCTGGCTGCCATCGCAGATGGTGAAGTGTGCGGCCGCTGCGGTGTGCATCCCCAGGGTGGGCGCCGTGTGCGCGGTGGCGCTCATGCCAGTTTGGCGACACCGGCTGTCACGCGTTTGCTGCGCGTGGAGGCGGGTGATACCGCCCGGGACCTTTGAGGTCCCTGTCACGGCCCGGCACAGCCGGTGTCTCGGTGGGGACGAGCGGACTGTCGGTGCCTTTGCGGGCACTGCGCCTCGGCACCGGGAAACGAG
This sequence comes from Myxococcota bacterium, assembly GCA_942491145.1. Lineage (GTDB taxonomy): Bacteria > Myxococcota_A > UBA796 > UBA796 > UBA2385 > CAXQUZ01. The sequence goes on from CALOBC010000045.1 coordinate 31,523, forward strand.
TTTCCCACGCTGAAGGCCCTGTGGGTCACCATCTTGGTGGGTTCATGGACCGACGGACCGGCTGCCCAACTCCTCCATCCTCTCCGCCTCCCTCGCTGAGGCTTCGAGACCACCGGAGCTCCCGATGGCCGAAATCACCTTCATCCCGAATCCTGTTGTGGTCGGGCTGCAAGCGGTGCCCTTCCTGCTGACGCTCGGCGGGCTGCACTTCCTGATCTTCAAGCCGATGCTGGAGTACCTGGGAGGCCGTGACGACGCGATCGAAGGCGCCGGTGGTCGTGCTCGCGAGCTCGAAGCCAAGCTGGTCGAGCGCGCGGGTGAGTACGAGCAGAAGCTCCATGACGCCCGGGTCTCCATCCGTGAGTTCCGGACCGGTCGCCGTGCGGTCGCAATGCAGGAAGCCGAGGCCATCGTGTCGGCGGCCCGCACCGAGTCCGACGCTGAGGTCGAGGTCGCGCTGGCGCGGGTCGCGACCGAGCGGGATCAGGCGAGTGCCGCACTGGCCACCAGCTCTGCGCTGTTGGCCGACGAGATCGCCCATCAGGTGCTCGGTCGGGCTGCGGCCGGCTGAATCCGGTCCGCCTTCCTTACTCTTCTTCTTTTTTTGTCCTGAGCGCCCCAATCCGCGGGCACCCCGGTTGTTCAGAGGTCCCCACCGCGGGACGCGCACACCGGGAAGAGCACGGGAGACCTCATGTCTTTTCTCCGACGCCTCTCCACCTTCGCTGCACTGTCGGGCGTGCTGATGGTGAGCACGGCATGGGCGGCGGGTGGCGAGCACGGCCCGCCCTCGACGCTGGATGAAGCGCTGCCGCTGATCGGTCAGCACGCGCTCAACCTGGCCATTCTCCTTGGCCTGCTTGCGTATGTGGCGGCCAAGCCCATCAAGAACGCGCTGGCGGCTCGCCGCGAGACGATTCGGGTGGGGATCGACAAGGCTGGCGAAGCCGAGCGTGTCGCCCGCCAGAAGTACGACGAGCTCGAAGCCAAGCTCGCGTCCTTCGAGGATCAGCTCACCGAGATGCAAGCCACTGCCGAGAGCCGCGCGGTTGCCGAGCGGGAGAAGCTCCTTGCGGATGCCCGCGCCGAAGCCGCTGCGCTCAAGGATGGCGCGCGCCGCTCCATTCGGGACGAGACCGACCGCGCTGTCGCTGCGCTTCGCAAGGAAGCCGCTGCTCAGGCGGTGGCCCTGGCGACCCAGAAGGCTGCGGCCCTCATCGACGAAACGGACCACAACCGCCTTGACCACCAGTTCCTGCATGTGGTCAACGGTGGCAAGCCTGCCGGGGTGACCCATGGCTGACGGATCTCTGGCTCGCCGCTACGCGCGGGCCGTCCTCTCCATCGCGCGCGACCAGCCCAATGTGGTGGCCACCACCGACGCTTTCGCCAGTGAGCTGGCCGGCTTCGCCGAGGTCCTCGATCTCTCGAATGGTGAGCTGCGCGGTGTTCTGGCCAATCCGGGCATCACCCAGGGTGAGCGCCGGGCCGTGCTCGACGCGGTGTTGCCGTCGATGAACCTCAGCCCCACGGTCGCCAACCTGCTGCGGCTGTTGCTGGACAAGGGTCGCTTTGCGGTCCTGCCCGAGATTCGGGTCCAGTACATGGCCATGGCCGATGAGCTGGCCGGGCGGGTGCGGGCGACCGTGTCCACCGCCCGCGCGCTGACCCCTGCGCTCGCGGCCGAGGTCCAGGCTTCGTTGGAGAAGGCCACCGGCAAGACCGTGCTGGTCACCTTCACGGTCGACAGTTCCCTCATCGGTGGCATGGTTGCCAAGGTCGGCGACACCGTCTTCGACGCCAGTGTTCGCAGCCGCCTGACCGCCGTTCAGCAGTCTCTCACTTCTTCGGGGACCGTCGCCGAGGCCTGATGGCCCGCTTCGCCCCACCTACGCATTCCCGCAGATACCGGAGTCCTCGCCATGGGCATTCGTGCAGAAGAGATCAGCGAGATCCTCAAGCAGCAGATCCAGAACTACGAGTCGCGCGTCCAGGTCGCTGAGACCGGCACCGTGCTCTCCGTCGGCGACGGCATCGCTCGTCTCTACGGCCTCGCCAACGCCATGGCCGGCGAGCTGCTGGAGTTCCCCGGCGGCCTGATGGGCATGGTCCTCAACCTTGAAGAAGACAACGTCGGTGCCGCCCTGTTCGGCAGCGACCGGAACATCAAGGAAGGCGACACCGTCAAGCGCACCGGCAAGATCGTGCAGATTCCCGTGGGCCCCGGCCTGATGGGTCGCGTGGTCGACGGTCTGGGCAACCCCATTGACGGCAAGGGCCCCATCGAGTTCGTCGCCCAGATGCCTCTTGAGGTCAAGGCGCCCGGCATCGTGAAGCGCAAGTCGGTGCATGAGCCCATGCAGACGGGCCTCAAGGCCATCGACTCCATGGTGCCGATCGGCCGTGGCCAGCGCGAGTTGATCATCGGTGACCGCCAGACCGGCAAGACCGCCGTGGCCGTCGACGCGATCATCAACCAGAAGGTCTTCAAGGACGATCCCAAGAAGAAGATGCACTGCGTCTACGTGGCGATCGGCCAGAAGCAGTCCACCGTCGCCCAGGTCGTCCGCAAGCTCGAAGAAGCCGGCGTGATGGAGTTCTCCTGCGTGGTCGTGGCTGGCGCTTCGGACCCTGCCCCGATGCAGTTCCTGGCGCCCTACACCGGCTGCACCATCGGCGAGTACTTCCGCGACAATGGCATGCACGCCCTGTGCATCTACGATGACCTGTCCAAGCAGGCTGTCGCGTATCGCCAGCTCTCGCTGCTCCTCCGCCGTCCCCCCGGTCGCGAGGCCTACCCCGGCGACGTCTTCTACCTCCACAGCCGGCTCCTCGAGCGCGCTGCGAAGATGAGCGACAACGAAGGCGCAGGCTCCCTGACGGCACTGCCGATCATCGAGACCCAGGCCGGCGACGTCTCGGCGTACATCCCGACCAACGTCATCTCGATCACCGACGGCCAGATCTTCCTGGAGAGCAACCTCTTCAACAAGGGCATCCGGCCGGCCATCAACGTCGGCATCTCGGTGTCCCGCGTCGGTGGTAGCGCCCAGCTCAAGGCGATGAAGGAGGTTGCGGGCACCCTGCGCCTCGCCCTCGCCCAGTTCCGCGAGCTGGAAGCCTTCGCGCAGTTCGCCTCGGACCTCGACGCCACGACCAAGCAGCAGCTTGTTCGGGGTGAGCGTCTGGTCGAGCTGCTCAAGCAGGGCCAGTACGCGCCGCTGACGGTCGAGATGCAGATTGTGCACATCCTCGCGGGCCAGACCGGCACCTGCGACTCCCTGACCCCCGCTCAGGTTGTGCCCTACATCGAAGCGCTCACCGCGAAGTTCAACACGGACCACGATGACCTCCTCAAGGAGATCATCACCCGTGGCACCTTCAAAAAGTCGGACCTCCAAGCCCGCGTGACGGCCGCCATCAAGGCCTTCCGCGACAGCTACGTCCCGGCCTGAGCTTCTTCTCTTCTCTTTGTGGTCGGGGGCGCTCTTCGCCTGACCACTTCCCGTCAACGGCACGGAGCCGACGATGCCCAGCTTGAGCGACATCCGTGACCGCATCAAGACGGTCCAGAACACTCGCCAGATCACGCGCGCCATGAAGCTCGTGGCTGGCGCCAAGCTCAACAAGGCGACCAGCGCCGCACTCGCCGCCCAGCCTTTCCAGCGCACGCTGGATCGGGTCATTCGGCGGGTCGTGGGCGCGGTGGGAGAAGACTTCACCCACCCGCTGCTGAGTCAGCCCGACAATGACGACGTTGTCTATGTTGTGGCCCTGAGTGCCGATCGTGGCCTCTGCGGCAACTTCAACTCGATGTCGACCAAGTCCGCCGAAGCCGAGTGCCTCAGGCACCAGCGCGCAGGCAAGACCGTCAAGGTCATTGCCTACGGCAAGAAGGTGCGAGTGCACCTCGTGAAGCGTGGATTTGACGTCATTGGCGGCGAGCAGGACCTGGACCCCCGCGAGTACACGCGGGTCTCTGAGGAGCTTGCGCTGCGCTTGGTGTCGGACATGGAGAAGCACGAGTTCTCCGCGTGTGTGCTGGTCTACAACCAGTACAAGTCCATCATGGTGCAGGAGCCCTCGGCCAAGCAGATCCTGCCCATGGAGCTGACGGCCCCCGAGCCGGTGCCTGGCGAGGCGGATGCCGCGCTGGACTACCTGTTCGAGCCCGACGGCGGCGCGATCCTGGCGCAGCTCCTGCCCCAGTACCTGCGCATCCAGCTCTTCCAGGCATTCCTGGAGACCCAGGCTGGTGAGCAGGCCAAGCGCATGACCGCGATGGATGCAGCGACCCGCAACGCGACCGAGCTGATCGACTCGCTGCGGCTCACCTACAACCGCGCCCGTCAGGCTTACATCACCAAGGAACTCATCGAGATCGTCAGCGGCGCAGAAGCGCTGAACGGCTGAGTTCCCCTTCCGTGGCAAGGGCCTTGTCGGTCCGGCCACGGCCATCGCTTTTTTCCGCATCTTCGCTATTCCGCAGCATCAGGAGCCCCCATGAGCACCAGCTACGGCAAGGTCATCCAGGTCACCGGGCCCGTCGTCGACGTCGAGTTCCCCCCGGGTCGCCTCCCGAACATCCTGTCGGCACTCAAGCTGACCAACCCGTCGATCAACGACCAGGACGACAACCTCACCCTCGAGGTCGCCCAGCACCTCGGTGAGAACACCGTCCGCGCCATCTCGATGGACGCCACCGACGGCCTCATCCGTGGCCAGCAGGTCAAGGACACGGGCCTGCCCATCGCCATGCCGGTGGGTCCCGAGGTGCTGGGTCGCATCATGAATGTGACCGGCGACGCCATCGACGAGATGGGTCCCATCGGCGCCAAGCGCACCTCGCCCATCCACCGCGACCCGCCGGTCTTCACCGAGCAGTCGACTTCGGTTGAGATGTTCGAGACGGGCATCAAGGTCATCGACTTGCTCGCGCCCTACGCGCGGGGTGGAAAGGTCGGCCTGTTCGGTGGTGCCGGTGTCGGCAAGACCGTGCTCATCATGGAGCTCATCAACAACGTCGGTCTGAAGCACGGTGGTTTCTCCGTGCTCTGCGGCGTCGGTGAGCGCACTCGTGAGGGCAACGACCTCTGGTTCGAGATGATGGAAGCCGGCGTCATCAACGCCGAGAAGGACGAGCACGGGCACCTCAAGCTCGGCGACAATGGCCTGCCCATCGTCCATTCCGAAGGCTCCAAAGTTGCACTGGTCTATGGCCAGATGAACGAGCCCCCCGGTGCACGTGCCCGCGTCGCACTGTCCGGCCTCACCATCGCTGAGTACTTCCGCGATGAGTCCGGCCAGGACGTCATGGTGTTCATCGACAACATCTTCCGCTTCACCCAGGCGGGTTCCGAGGTCTCGGCACTGCTGGGCCGCATCCCGAGCGCCGTCGGCTACCAGCCCACGCTGTCGACCGAGATGGGCGCCATGCAGGAGCGGATCACGACGACCAACAAGGGGTCGATCACGTCGGTCCAGGCCGTCTACGTTCCCGCGGACGACCTCACCGACCCGGCGCCGGCGACCACCTTCGCCCACCTTGACGCAACGACGGTGCTCAACCGCTCCATCGCCGCCAAGGGCATCTACCCGGCCGTGGATCCCCTCGACTCGTCGAGCCGCATCCTCGAGCCCGGCGTGGTCGGTGCGAACCACTACGCGGTGGCCCGTGCGGTGCAGCAGATCCTCCAGAAGTACAAGGACCTGCAGGACATCATCGCCATCCTGGGCATGGACGAGCTCTCCGATGAGGACCAGCTGGTTGTGGCCCGGGCCCGGAAGATCGAGAAGTTCCTGAGCCAGCCTTTCTTCGTCGCTGAGCAGTTCACCGGCATGAAGGGCAAGTACGTGAGCAAGGAAGACACGGTCCGGTCCTTCGCCGAGATTCTGGACGGCAAGTACGACAACCTCCCCGAGCAGGCCTTCTACTTGAAGGGCTCCATCGACGAGGTGGTCGAAGCCGCTCGCGAGCTCGCCGCCCAGGAGGGCTGAGTCATGGCCCTCACAGTCGAGATCGTCACCCCGGCCTCGTCCGCGTGGAAGGGCGAAGCCATCGAGGTGCTGGCACCCGGCATTCTCGGCGAGTTCGGTGTGCTTCCCCAGCATGCCCACTTGCTGTCCGCCACCCGTGCCGGCGTTGTGCTGGTCACCCACGCGGGTGGCAAGGAGCGCTTCATCGTCGGTCCCGGCTTTGCCGAGGTCGGTCCCGGTGAGGTCACCCTGCTCGTGGACGTCTGCATGAAGGCCGAAGCGGTCGACAAGACGGCTGCTGCTGAGGCGCTGGCCGCGGCCGAGACGGTTCTGGCGGCGGGCACCCCGGGCTCGGTGGAGTGGTTGACGGCCAAGACCAAGGCCGAGTACGCCACGGCACAGCTCGACGCCTGAGGCTCCCTTCGCCTCCCCCACAAAACCCCACCGCTCACCTGGTGGGGTTTTGTTGTTCTCCAGGACCTGTCACGTAGCGGTTTCGAAGGCCGGATTGCCGGAGCTGGGCGGCATGGCTAGCACGGGCGGCGCGCGCAAGTCCCCCCGGAGTCCCAGTGCAGTCGATCCTCAAGCAAGTCGCGGACAACCCGCAGTTCCAGCAATTCATCACCGCGGTGATCCTGTTGGCTGGCGTGGTGGTCGGCATCGAGACCTACCAGAGCGTGGCGGACGTCTACGGCACCATCCTCCACATCATCAATTCGGCCATCCTGTGGATCTTTGTGGCGGAGGTGGTGGTCAAGGTGGGCGCGGAGGGCAACCGTCCTTGGCGCTACTTCCGCGACCCCTGGAACGTCTTCGACTTCATCATCGTGGCCGTGTGTTTCTTGCCCATCGACGCCCAGTACGTCGCGGTGCTGCGCTTGGCGCGGTTGCTGCGGGTGCTCAAGCTGGTGCGGGCCCTGCCGAAGCTACAGATCCTCGTGAGTGCCCTGTTGAAGAGCATTCCCAGCATGGTCTATGTGGCCATCTTGCTGGTGCTGCTGTTCTACGTCTACTCGGTCGCGGCGGTCTTCCTGTTTGGTGCCAACGACCCGGTCCACTTCTCGAACTTGCCCCTGGCGATGCTGTCGCTGTTCCGGGTGGTCACCGGCGAGGACTGGACGGATCTGATGTACATCGCGATGTACGGCTGCGACAACTACGGCTACGGCGGCATTGAGGCCCAGTGTGTGGCCCCGAACGCCCTGCCGGTGTTTGGTGCGTTCTTCTTCGTCAGCTTCATGCTGCTGGGCGCGATGGTCATCCTCAACCTGTTCATCGGCGTCATCATGGGCGGCATGGACGAAGCTCGGGTCGAGAATGAGCTGATGGAACGTCAAGCCAGGGCAGCAGCGGGCCTGATGCCCACCATGTCCGACGACGTGGGCAAGCTGGTCCAGAAGATGTCGGAGCTGCAGGACGAGCTCAAGCAAGTGCAGCTGCGGCTGGACCTCGAAGCCCTGCGCAAGCTCGAAGAGGCCAGCGCGCGGTAGGTCAGCGCCGCTTGCTCTCGCAGGCGGCCATCGCTTCTTGGACCTTGGGATCGGCCGCGCCCCCCCGGCGGGCCACGTTCACGAGGAAGGACCACGCTTCCGGGCACCGGTCGGCCTTGTAGAGCATCCAGCCCGCCATCGCCCAGGGGCGCAGGTCGCCGGTGTTGGCGCGGGTGGCCAGCTCGTAGGCCTTCTTGGCGGCGTCGATGTTGCCGGCGCGCTCGTGGGCCACACCCATCCACAAGTCGATGTCGTTGGCCACCGAGCCGTGGCGCCGGGCCTCTTGGAGGTGGTGGACGGCCTCGGCGGGGGCGCCCGTCTGGGCTTGGGCCAGGGCGATCAGGTAGTGCAGGTTGGGGTCGTCGGGGGTCTGCTCCAGTCCTGCGAGGCCGACGGCGATCATCTCATCCGGCTCTTCCCGGGTGGCCCGGGCGGCCATCTCGAGTCGGTAGGCGCGGCCGTCCTTGGGGTTCAGCGTCCGCAAGTGGGCCGCGTGCACGAGGGTGGTGTCGGTGTCGCCGGCTTCCAGAGCGAGGGCCGCGGCGTTGGCCAGGGCGGTCGGGTGGTCCGGCCAGCGCTGGAGAACCGACTCGGTCTGGGCGCGGGCGCCGGTGCTGTCGCCGCTCGCCACCATCGCCAGCGACAGGGAGATCCGGGCGTCGACCATGTCGGGGTGCTTGTCGACAATGGCTTGCAGCACGGCCGTTCGGGCCACGGGGTCGGCCAATGCCTCGGCGGCTTGCAGGGCCGAGAGCACCGGCAGCGCTTCCCGAGGGTCCACGAGGACTTCAGGGGCAGGCACACTGCGGGTCAGGTAGCCCAAGGCTTCGAGGGCCTGGGCAGTCTCGGCGTCGATGGGGCCCGGGCTCGGCGGGGTGGCGGCACGCAGGGATGCGAGCGCCTTCAGCAAGGACTCGGGCGCATCCACAAGGGTCTGGCCATCGGGATCATCAATGAAGCGGTAGGCCCGCTCCGCCACGGCCGCTTCGAGCCGGTGCTGGGCGTCCTGGGCCATGGTCATGGGGGACAGTCCATAGTGAAAATAGGGGAACCAGCTCTCGGCCACTACGATGGAGCGGGCGAGCTCGGTGCTGCCCTCGACCTGGGCCCGCAGCGACACCCCGTCGATGTTCGGCAGGGGCACGCCGGCCCAGTCGGCCACGGTGGCGGCGACGTCCACACCACTGGCGGGACCCTCGATCACCCGCGCGGCCCGGGGGGCGTCGGGCACCGGTGTGAGATCCAGCTTGGGGTCTGTCCCGTCGGGGCGCTCAAATGCCGACAAGCCCGGTCGGGCGGGGGGCTCGGCGGTGCCCTTCAGCCCACCGGGGGGCCGCACAATGAAGGGCACCCGCGTCGCATCCCGGGACAGCAGCAGGCCGTGCTCCCGCTCGCCGTGGCCCCACAGCCCCTCGCCGTGGTCCGACGTCAGCACGATGAGGGTGTTGTCGCCCACCTCGTCGAGAATGCGCCCCAGCAGGCCATCGGCGTAGGCCACTTCCCCGCGGTAGGGGTCCCCATCCCAGCCCCGGTGGGCCACCCAAGGCGTGTGGGGGTCGTACAGGTGCACCCACGCAAAGCGGGGCTTTTGGGGGTCCGCCCGCTTGCCGGCTCTCCACCAGGCCACCGCCCCGTTCACGACCTCGGCCGACGGCAGCTCCACTTCACCGAAAGCAGCCACCTGGCCCACATCTTGGGGGTGGAAGGGGTCGCGGTATTCGTCGAAGCCTTGGTCCAGTCCCCAGGCGCCGTCGAGCACATAGGCGCTCACAAACGCGCCCGTGGCATAGCCGCCGCCGTGCAGCGCTTCGGCCAGCGTGGTCGTGTCCTCCGCCAGCCGGAAGCCGCCATTGTCCCGCAGCCCGTGCTTGTCGGGCATCAGGCCCGTCAGGATGCTCGCGTGGGAGGGCAACGTCAGCGGGGTCACGGCGTGGGCTTCTCGCACCAGCGCGCCCGTCGCCGCCAGCCGGTCGATGTGGGGCGTCTTCGCGAGGGGGTCGCCATACGCCCCCACCCGGTCAGCGCGCAGCGTGTCGATGGTCACCAGCAGGATGTCCGGACCACGCGCGGTGACCGGCGGCGCGGGCACCTGCGTCACATCGGGCTCGCACGCCATCACCAGCAGCCACAGCAGCATCGGCACCTCCGTGGGGCCCCTCGTATCGGGTCAACGAGACCTGCGGGCCGCCAGCGCCTGTCCCTCCGCTGTCCACCACTGGCGCAGGGCGGGGGCCTTGGCGCGGATCTGGTCGTGCTGCACCCAGCCCCCGTCGATGCACCCGTCCACCCCGAAGCGCTTGCCCGAGAAGCTGTCGAGGGCCATGGCGGCCACAAAGCGGATCTGCTCTTCGTCGTGGTCCAGCCAGCGCACCATGTCGGGCATGGCGGCCGCGTGGTTCACATCGGCGAGGCAGGTCGCGAGCAGCTCCAGCACGTCGGCATTGTCGGCGTTTCGGGCCGCTTGGAGCACCGCATCGGGCGCCTTGAGCCGGTTGATCCGGTCCCGCACGGTCTCGAATGCGTGGGCTTGTTCCCGGGGCGCCATGGCCCGAAGCTCGCCAAGAATGTCCATCAAAGGGCTGTTCTTGGGGGCCTTGTCCAGCCCGTAGAGCCGCCGCAAGTCCTGGCAGAGGCCCTCCAGCTCCAGCCGGTCCGCCTTGGCGTTCTGTGCGGTCGCCACGCCGTTCTCGGTGGGCTCGATCCGGATGTCCCGATCGCCCGCGAACCGCACAGCCAGCCACCACGCTTCCCGGGACCGGCCCTTGTGCTTGCGGATCTCTCCGTCCACGACAATGTCGAGCATGTCGTCGGTGTCGAAGTGGCGGCGGCGCACAGGGCAGACCTCGATGATGCTGTCGGCAGAGAACTCCACCTTCCATCGGAAGCTCCACAGGAACATGCCGGTCATGAGCACCCCGAGGGCCCCCATCACCAGCAGTGCGAGGCCGGCGCCAGCCGCATCCACCCACTCGCCGTGCAGTGCGCTGCGGACCCCCACGGCCCCCGCGCCCAGCCCCATCACGAGGAATCCCGGCCCGAAGACCAGGGTCATTGCGAGGTTGGTGAGGATGACCTCTTGGCGGGGTCGCCACGTGAACGGCAGGCTCGCCACGGTCAGGCCCGCGTGTTCCGGCAGCACCCGCTGAAGCGCCTGGAACAGCTCGGCTTGGGGATCGCGGGTGCCCAGCTTGACGCGGTGGACCCCCGACGCGGTGTGGAGCAGCACGGCGCTGGCATGCTCGACCCGCTGGATCTCGTGCAAGCCAACGCGGCGGGAGATGAGCGGCAGCCCATACTCGATGTGGTCCGCTGTGAGCACGGCCCGGCGGAAGGTCTGGACCGCGACGACGAGGGTCAGCAGGTTGAAGACCGCGAGTGTGCCCAGGGCCACCAGCACCCCCGGCTTGGGCCCCTCCATCACCAGGGCGACCAGTGCCAGGACGTTGAAGCACCCCATGAACAGGGCGCAGAGGCCGATCATGATGCGCACAAAGGGCGGCGGGGCAAACACGGTGCGCGGGGACGGGGCGGACGGCATCGGGACTCCTGCGGGCCCCCCATCGGACGGGCCGCGGGGTGGATCAAGGGAGCCGGCGCGGGTCGATTACGGGCCGCTCAGCGGCTGGCCTCAAACGGGAAGGACTGGTTCGTGCAGTCGTAGCAGAAGCCGGCGTACAGCTCGGTGAACGTCGCCGTGAACACCCCGCTCATCTCGGTTGGCGAGTCGAAGGTGCCGACGATGCGGTAGTCCTCGGTGCACGTGCCGGTCAACGTGTTGCTGACCTCAAAGGCGGGGGCGGTGGTGAAGTAGCCGGTCATGTTGCCGGGCTGGCTGGAGCCCGCGACAATGTTGACCAGCGGGTCACTCTCGGTCACGGCCATCGCCGAGAAGTTGAGGCTGACAAAGCCGCCGGTGCACGAGTAGAAGATGGGGTCGTCGAGCACCCAGGACCCCGAGTAGTCGATGTCGCACAGCTCATCGATCTCGCCGTTGCAGTCGTCGTCCACGCCGTTTTCGCAGATCTCCTCGGCGCCCGGGTAGATGTTGCCGTCGTTGTCATCACAGTCGTTGGCACACACCGACACGCCGTCCCCATCGGCATCGCCCTCGTCGGGGGTCGCGGGGTCACAGTCATCATCGTAGCCATTGCAGGGCTCTTCGACGGCCCCCGGGAAGATGCTGCTGTCGGTGTCATTGCAGTCGGTGCAGTCGTCGGCCCCGTCGCCGTCGAGGTCGACCAGATCGGGCGTGTCCGGGCTGCAGTCATCGTCGATCCCGTTGCAGCCCACCTCCATCGATCCGGGGCTGATCAGCGGATCGTTGTCGTTGCAGTCGAGGAACGCGGGGTCGTAGGTCGACTGGCAGTCCGGGTTGGCGGCGTCAAAGTAGCCGTCGCCGTCTCCATCAAAGGGGCCATCGACGGTGTCTTCGCCTTGCTGCTGAGTGCCGTCGCAGACCGCCTTCTCGGTGACGCCAACGTCGTTGCTGCACCCGCTGGCCAGGGCGCTGAGCGTCAGCAGGAGTGGGGGGAGTGACCGTCGCATGGGGTGCCCGGGAGCGTGGGGTGCCGATGATACCGAAGGGGGCTACGATCTGGGCGGCTTGTGCTGGGGTTTGGGGCGATTCGGGTCTCGGACGTCGATGGGCATGCTCCCCCAAACGGCAGGCGCAGGCCACGGGCGGGGGGGCCCGGGCCTGCGCAGAGCGCGCGGTGCTGTGGTGGACCGATCACTTCAAGGGCATCGCGCCGTCACCGCCCACGGCCGGGGCTCGGAGCACGACCTGGGGTGCAGCCAGTGTGGCCGCCTCGTGGCCATCGGCGGTGAGCCAGCCGCCGCCGTCCAGCATGGCGCCGATGGATGTGCCGGCCAGGCTCGACGTTGTGGTGCTGCCATCCCCGAGGAAGATGGGCCCACTCTGGATGTCCAGGAGGTCGCTGTCGACCGAGCTGTCATCGAGGTACAGCGCCGGGCCGGTCATGCCGAGAGGGCTGCTGGAGAGACCGCTGCCCTCGAAGCTGAGCACCCGCAGACTCGACTGGAGGCCCAGCGGGCTGCTGGAGAGACCGCTGCCTTCGAAGCTCAACAGGCGCATGGGCAAGATGCCGAGGGGACTGCTGGAGAGGCCGCTGCCGTCCAGGTCGACCGCCACGGTCTCGGTGGTGCCCCAGCGGTCGATGGCGGGCCCGTTGAGGACCACCCCCAGCGGGCTGCTGGAGAGGCCCGAGCCCAGGTTGGTCAGCGACAGTGAGCGGCTGGTGGGCCCAATGGCGTCGATGGCGCTTCCTTCCTCCCAGTGGACCGCGAGGCAGGTGTTGTTGAGATCGCTGCGGCTGGCCACGCCTGCGGCCAGAATCTCGAGCCCCTCGGTAGCGTTCAGGGTGCCGTCGGGACGGTGCACGTGGTCGCCGTGCACGATGAGGTCGACGGCGAAGGCCCAGACCCGCGGATCGGTCGATGCCGCGACGGACTCGGCGCCGGCATAGCCCCGGCCATTGCGTGCCGCGGTGTCGGACTGAAAGCTGACGGTCTCGGATTCGGTCATGATCCGTCCCAGCACCTCGGTCCGGCCCGCCGGCTGCCCGGTGTCATCGAGGACTTGGACGATGGCTTGGGCCACCAGGTTGCCGCCCTTGGCGTCGAGGAACGGCAGGATCGAAGCGTGGAGCTCGTGGTCGAGCGCAAGGCCCCCGGCCTGCAGCCAGGCCTCGGCCGCTCCGAGGTTCAGGGCGCCGGCGCCGGCAGAGTTGGAGTAGGGCACCCCGGCCATGCCCGTGGCGGTCTGGAGCATCGCCTGCTCGACTTGTCCCGGGGTCGCGCCAGTGGCGAGCAGCCAAGCCGCCGCACCGGAGACCACGGCGGCGGCCTGGCTGGACCCCGCCATCATCCAGAGCTGGGTCTGGTCGGGCGAGTCGGGGTGGAAGGTCTCGGCCACCAGTCCATCGGGCATGCCATCGCCATTGCCGTCTTCTGTGAGGAGCCCACCGGGCGCCAACAGGTCCACCATGTGGCTGCGGTTGCTGTACTCGGCCATGTACTGATTGTTGTTGCTCGCCGGGGTTGAGGCGCCCACCGCCAGCACGTTGCGGGCGGCTGCGGGCCAGCTCACCCGGTCCTCCCCGGCGTTGCCGACCGCCGCGATGACCATGATGTCTTGGGCTTTGGCTTGGGCCAGGGCGTTCTGGAGCGCCCAGGAGGGCACGTAGTCCAGGTTGAAGGACAGGCTGAGGTTGATGATGTCGGCGCCATGGTCGATGGCCCAGTGGATGCCTTCGACCAAGTCGAGCTCTCGACCCTGGTTCTGGTCGTTCAACACCCGCACAGGCATGAGCTGGGCACCGGGACTGACCCCCGGCAGCTCGCCCTGGCCGAGGATCAGAGACGCGATGTGGGTGCCGTGTTGATGGGCATCTTGAGGGGTGTCGTCCCGGTCGACGAAGTCTTGTGCCGCCACCACAGGGACCGTGGCCAGGGAGCTCGCGGCCTGGCGGGTGACGCCGTCGTCAATGTGGGTCTCAGTGGCTGCGCCGGAGTCCAGGACGGCCACTACCACACTGCCGATGTTCGCGGGCACCCCAGTGGGCACACCGGCGAGGGTCAGGTGCCACCGCAGCGGGTTCTCCACGGCGATCTCGGCGACGGGCTCATCCGTGGTGCCCTCGAGGCCAGTCATGCTGTCCAGGCTGGTCACGTTGTCCACGCTGTCCACGCTGTCCACGCTGTCCACGCTGTCCACGCTGTCCACGCTGTCCACGCTGTCCACGCTGTCCACGCTGTCCACGCTGTCCACGCTGTCCACGCTGTCCTTAGTGGTGCTCTGGCGGCCTCCCTTCGCAGCGCCGTGGAGCATGCCTTCGGGTGCGGCATCCGTCACCGCGGAGTCCTGGCGCGCGGCGCGGAGGAACTCCTCGACCGAGGTGCCCGCCGGGACGGCCAGCGCCCCGTACCCACTCGCGCCGGGGGCTTGGGCGACCTCGCTGTGCAGCACTGGCCGCCAGGGCTTCCAGGTCAACGGCGTCGCCTGCGGAGACGATGACGCGGTCGGTGGCGTAGGTCTGGCCTGATCGCGGACCTTGTCGGATGGCGAGGGGATGGTCGCCAGTGCGCGTGGCCAGGGTTCGCGGGGTGTTCGCGGAGACTGCGTTGGCCGTGCTGGCCGGGCCGGTCGGCGCGGCCTCGTTGGAGAGGTGGATGAGCAAGGACAGCGCGGTCAGCGTGCCCAAGGCGAGTGCGCCTGCAGCGCGTTTGCGAGTAGTTTGGGACATAGACGGTCCTTGCACATCAGCGCGCGGGAGCATCCGGCCGCTGGTGGCGCTCCCACATGGAGAGACGGATCAGTCGGAGGGTGACCTGACCTGGATCGAGGAAGAAGTTCATCTTGGGCCAAGAGTGGGGACGGTCAGGGACATGTGCGGTCGGCTCGGCAATGCTGGAGTCCACGTCTATTGCGGCGGCCGCCGTGCCCTGTCCCCAGCCCAGGACGGGGGCTTGCCCAACTGGCGGGAGGTGGTGCTCGCGGGGCCCCACCTGCCCGAGCCGAAGGGCACCGCTGGCGACGGCATTGGGCGAATCGACCACCTCGGCTGAACCGCTGCGTTGGTTCACGAGGCCCAGCGCGCCCACCAAACCAGCCTTAAACCCCATACACAATGTTGCGGCTGCCCTTGCTCTTCAGCCACGCCCTCGCCGCACTCAGCTCGCCCCGCGGCACCGCCCACTTGCGGTGCAAAGCCAAGCGCTCCGGTCGGGTCGCCGCCGGCACCGCGAGGGTGGCGTCCAACAACAACGGGTCGTCCACGCTCGTGTGGTCCAGCGCCGCCGTCAGCCGGGCCAGGCTCGCGCTCAGCCACGGTCCCCGCAAGCCCGGTCGCGCGGGGCCCACCTCGCCGATGCACAGATCCAGTGGCTCGAAGGCGTCCGTGAGGATGCGCCATGTGCGGGCCGGCGATGCGGCCAAGGCCTGGGACAACAAAGGCTGGAGCGCTGGACCCCCGCGCACGTCCAGGCCGTCCACCACCACATGCTCCCCCGGCATGGCGGCGAAGCGCAGCGTGCACCGGCGAAAGCGGGGCTGTTGCAGCAAGAACAGGTCCCACACCAGCTCGACGTGTACGCGGCCGCCCTCATGGCGCACCAGCCGCAGCACCGGCGGCCCCTGCACCAACGGGCGGTGGGTCAACAGCGCGTCGAGGTAGCGCACTTGGGCCTTGGCTTGGGCGTTCCCGGCGGCTGCGAGGGGGCGCTGAACCGCCAACACATCCTCGGCGAGCCCGTGGTCCACCCGCACCCGCATCCAGGCGTCCCCTGTGGGCCAGGCGGTGCCCGGCGACAGGCGCAGGGGCTGGTGGGGCGCGGGCACCGTGAGGGCGGCGAGGTGGGCGTCGAGGTCCCGCCAGGGCGGGTAGTGCCGGTTCAAGCGCAGCCCCGCGAGGGCCCGGCGCAGGCCCGGCAGGTCTACGGCATCAGGGGGCGTCACAGGGGCTCCCCAGCAAGCGCTCGACCTCGTCCCGGGCCGCACGGCGGGCTTCCGCTTCGGCGTCCAGCTCGGACAAGCGCTGCGCCAGCGTGTCCACCCGGTGGTGCACTTCTGCGGCGCACTCCCCGGCGAGGCGCACCACTTCGGTGATCTCGTCCTCGTTCACCCCTCGCCCAGCGCCGGTGTCGGTGGCGATGGCTTCCCGTGCGAGCGCCCCGACCGCGCCGGTGGCCGCCTCATGCAGCGTGCGGAGGGCATGGTGCTGGTCTTTCAAGTGGTCCACGGTCTCGTTGAGCAGCAGCGCCAGGTCCTCGGCCCGCGCAATGTAAATGGCCTGGTGGTGGCCATTGACGTCCTGTTGCCATTGCGACAGCTCCCCATGTTCCTCCTGCTCTGGCTGTCGACAGACATGGAGCGCCGTCTCGTGGTCCCGCAAGGTCGCGTCGATGGCTGACTCCAGCGCCCGAAGCTGGAAGGCCAGCGCCCGCAGGGCCGTCAGCGCCGCCTCGTGGCGGGCCGCAGCGTGGGCAGCTCCAGCCAGAACCGGGGGACTCGGCGCACGAAAGATCTTGCCCAGCCGACGGAAGAAGCGCTTGGGCGGCGGAGGGGCGGGCGGCCCCAGTGCACGGCGCAGGTCGTCTTCGGCCCCACCCACCGAGGACAGCGCCGCCACACGCGCACGATGGCGGTCCTCAATGCCGTCCAGCACGTCATCTTCGGTGCGGACTTCGCGGTCTGTGGAGGCGGTCATGGCGCGACGGGGAGGGGCGGGAACGCAAGTGTAGCGCTACGGCTGGATGGGGGCAGCCCAGGTGCCGGGATGGGCGTGCCCGGGGACACAAGCACCGAGGAGCGGGCATGACACACGCGGATGTGGTGGTGGTGGGCGCAGGGACCGCGGGCGCAGCGGTGGCGCGGGCATGTGCGCGGGCCGGCCTCACGGTGGTGTGTATGGACCGGGGCCGGCTGGACCAAGCGGGGGCGCGGTGGGTCAACGGCGTGCCGGCGTGGTGCTTTGAGCAGGGTGAGCTGGACTTGCCCGTCTGGCCCGAGCGCCGGGGAGGTGGTGGGGTCTTTCACATGGTCGCGGGCTGGGGCCCGGAGCGCCTGAGCTTCCCGACCGAGGGCCACCTCGAAGTGGACATGCGGCTGTTGGTGGCCCGCCTTCAGCGAGAAGCGGTGGCGGCCGGGGCCACCCTGCGGGGGGAGGTCGCCGTCACGGGCTGGGACCTCACCGGCGGACGGGAGGGCGGCGCCCTCGTGCACACGGCCGATGGCACCATCGAGACCCGCTGGGTGGTGGACGCCGCGGGCCTGAAGGGGGCGTCGCGCTTTGCCGGTGCGCCCCGCCCCGTGCCCGCCACCGAGCTGTGTGTGGCCGCCCAAGAAGTGCGCGACGTGGTGGATGTCGCTGGGGCCCAGGCCTTCTTGGCCCGCGCCGGGGCCGGTGAGGGGGAAGCCTCCGTCTACACGGGCGTCGCTGGGGGCTACAGCATCGTGAATGTGCAAGTGCACCTGCATGGCGAAGATGGCCCAACAGTGAGCATTCTCACCGGCAGCATCCCCGGCCTGGGCCACGCCTCCGGGGTGAGCTTGCTCCAGGACTTTGTGGCCAGTCAGCCCTGGATCGGACCTCGGCGCTTTGGGGGCAGCCGGGCCATCCCCCTCGTGCCGCCCCTCGCCTCGCTCGCCGACGGCCCGCTCATCCGAGTGGGCGACGCCGGTCGACAGGTCTTTGCGGCCCACGGCTCCGGCATCGGCGCCCAGCTCGTGTTGGCGGCCCAGCTCGCGGAGGTGCTGGCGGCCGGGGGCACCGGCTGGGACTGGAATGTGCAGTGGCAGCGGCGCTGGGGTGGGCTGATGTGTGCGTCGGTGATCTTCGCCCGCTTCAGCCGCTCGCTCGACCCCACCACCCTCGCCGACCTGTTCAACACCGGCATGTTGTCGCCCGGACTCGCCGAGGCGGGCTTGTCCCAGCGACCGATGGTGCCCACATTGGGAGATGTCCTGACGATCGCCCGCGGCGCTCCCCGAGCACCAGAGATCGTCCTGAAGATGGCGCCGATCGTCGTCCGCATGTGGCGCGTCGAGCGACACCACCGGTGGTACCCCCACGAGCCCGACGGGCTGGCCCGGTGGGTGGCCCACCGTGATGAGCTCACCGGGGACCCCGTCGAAGATCTGCACGGGTGAGGGATCTGCGCGGGGTGGTCGGCGGTGGCCGGCCGCCATCGATCGCGCCGTCGATCTTGGGCGGAAGAACTTTAGGTCGCCGATCGTCTGACGATCTATGAAACATGGCCGATGAACACCCTGCGGGGCTGGACGTCAAGGTCAAATAATGACCGCTTATGGCGGTTGACGTGTTCAGTGGTGGCCAGTAACTTCTGGACACCTGTTCAGGAGTCCACCATGCCCGGTACCACTCTCGCTGCCTCCCTGCTCCCGTCGCTCGACCCTGCCAGCTTCGAGCTGTTGTGGTCGGCTTCATTGATCGGTCTGGTCCTGGCTGGCGGTGTTGTGGCCTTGGCCATGCTGCCCTGGCGCGACGATGAGATCGCCCAAGTGGATGCCCAAGCGCGGTCCTTGGCAGCGCGTCCGTTGGTGGTGCGCTGGGCCCAGCGGGCCTACGCGAAGGCCTAAAGGCCCGACGGCGCGCCTGGGGCTTTGTACAGTGTCTGCCCCGGTGTTCAGTGCGCTGTCCCGCACCCGTCTCCAGTGGCCGGCGCTTGCTCCCCCCTCGCCACCGCTCCCTCGGGGACACCCTCCGCCCCCCAACGAAGAAACCCCCGGACAATGCCGGGGGTTCGTTCGGGGTGCGGACCAGCCGCATCCAGCGTGGGTCAGCGGGCTACTCGGCGGCTTCTTCGCCCTGGGGCATCTCCAGCCCGGACTGCGTGGCCCCCACGGTCTGGCCCTTCACGAAGCCCGCAATGATCATGCGGTTGTCCGTGGAGAAGTCCGCGTCGAGCAACACGCCCTTCTCGGTCCAGATCTTGACGAAGGTCTCGTCTTCACCGCCGCGGAAGTCCGAGGGCTTGCCATCGTTGCGGCTGCGGATGCGGATGGCACCGGTCACATCGAGGGGGGTGCCCTCTTCAGCGTCCTCTGCCAGCTCCGTCGCCGCGGCGATCTGGATGGTGCACCGGCCTTCATTGCACGCCGTGCCGAAGTTGGACTCCAGCTCGGGGGTGATGGCGACCGTGGTGGGCTCATCATCCGTGCTGCCGACCGCGATCCAGGACTCGGAGGCGTCGATCGCTTCACCGATCTTCTTGGCCACGTCCTCGGCGGTCATGTCGTCTTCGTAGGTCCAGTGCTCGCCTTCTGTGATGCGGGTCTCGTTCTCATTCTCCACGAGAATGATGGTGAGCCCCATCACGCCGCCGCGCTCGGCATCCGCGGGGGCACCGAGGCCCTCACCCTTGCGCAGGTTCGCCTTGCTGGGCTCGCCCACAATCTTGAGCTTCGCCACGGCGTCCACGCGCTCGGCAATGCGCATGTCGCTGCGCAGCCGGCGGGTCACGTCGTCCGGGTAGCTGATCCGGTACGCCGTGAAGTCGTACGGCGCCTCGTCGGCCCCGGGCTGACCCATGAGCGCCGTCAGGTCGTCCAGCGACATGCCGGGCTGGATCTTGTTGAACGCCTCCGGGGTCAGCTTGGGCGGGTTGTTCATCGCTTCATTGGCCGCCATACCGACATAGCCGGAGAGCCCAAGGAAGAGGAGAAGGCCCATGATGGGCACAGGAAGATTCTTGTCGCCATCTGACTTGAGAGTCAGCAACAGACCCACACACCAAAGCAAGGTGTAGAAGGCGGAGAAGGCGAGGAGCAGAAAGGCCATTGGGATTGCTCTCCGGGGGATTGCTCTCCGGGAGTCCGGGCGCGGCCAGCGAGAGGCGCGGGCGCTCGGACAGGGACGCGGGAGGCTACCACGTCATGGACCATCGGGCGGCCCGCTGGGTTTCAATCCGAAGCGAGAACCAGCACGGCGTCGGGTCAGGATCGGCTTTGGTGGGGGATGATCGGAGTCCGCCTCGCCGTGGGCGGTCCCCGGCGCTCACGACTTTCTTGCAAGCTGCCCGGTGTCGCGAGCGTGCGTCTTGGGCTTGCCAGCGGCTGATCCCACCGTTGATCCCACCGTCCCTTGGTCCCGCGGAGGGGATGTGGAGGGTGGAGGACGGTGGCACCGGGCCGGTGGTGGGGCATGGGGACGGTGTGTGGGCTGGATGGCGTCGCTGAGCGCCCTCTCGCGCCGCGCGCCTTGCGTGTTGCCGCCGATCCCGTCACGGTTGGGGTCCCCTCTTCCCGGTTGTCTTCATGGGTCCGTTGTTGCGTGTGTTCCCGCTCCTGCTTGGACTGTTCGGGGGGCCTGCCGCGGCCGCCAGCATCGTCGCGGAGATCGGCCGCCCCGTCGAGACCGGCACAAACGGCACCTGGACCCGTGCCCTCGTGACCGATGAGGGCTGGTTCATGGGGGTCGGCACGGCGGGTGACTTTTATGTGGCGCCGCTGGTGCGCACAGGGGACGGCCTCGAGGACTGGCAATTCGATCGCGCCAACTGGAAGGCCATCACGGACCACGGTGACCTCAAGGACCACGGCATTCGAAAGTGCCCCGACGGCTCCTGGCTGCACGTCGCGTCGGCCAATGTTGGCGATCCCAATGACTCCGCGTACGCATGGCGGGTGTCGCCCGACTTCGACATCGTGGCGTCGGGCGTGGTGGAAGAGCGTGAGCCCAGCCGCGCCCACAACGACATGGCTGTCATCTGCAGCCCCTGGACCAGCGGTGTTGTCTACTCCAGCTTTGGATCGGGGGCGGCCCAGGCCACCTTCTTTGAGCTGGACGACAGCGCCAACGCCGCGGGCACCGTCGATCTGGGTGAGATCCAAGTGGAAGGGGGCGGCTTCCTCGCCGACGCGCCCACCGAACGCATCATCCTCACCACCGCCAACTTCGATGGGCGGCTGGCCTTCGACACCTTCTCGCCGACGTGGGACCACCTGGGCACCACGGCCGTCGACATCCCGCCCTCCAGCGAGCGCGCCTTCTGGCCCCAGTCCATCATTCGGGTGGGCCAGTTCTACCTGGTCGCCATGATGTCGATGGTGGACAGCGGCGCAGGCTCGGGCGACACCGGCGATGTGTGGTTGCACATCTTCGATGAGGACTTTGGGTTGCTCGAACAACACAAGCTCACGGACTACGGCAGCGGTCGAGAGTCCGCCATGCGCCCGTGGTTGGCCGTCCAAGATGACCTGTTGATCGTTAGTTACGACATCCAGACCACCCACACCTTCCTCGCCGTGCGCTTGGATCTCGATGGGGTGGAGGACGTCGACACCTCGTTCCCGGACGACGGCGACGGCGGGGGCGATGGTGCAGACGGCGATGCCGCCGAAGATGAGGGTGAAGGCAAAGACAGCGGCGGATGTGCGACCGCGGGGGGCGCCGCCGGCGGGCTGTTCGTCGCGCTGCTGTCCGCAGGCTGGATGGTGCGCCGTCGAGAGCCGGGTGCGCCGCAATAGGGCCGGACCAGTCTCGGACTGACCCATTCTGGCGGCTCGGGGCATTCGGCGACATCTGCCGTGGACACGTGCTCACCGGGGCCCTGGCGCACAAACCCGGCGCGCCAACCTGGGCCGGGGGGGGCCTGCGCGGGCTACGGTGTGGCTGCTCCAGTCCAACCCCGTGCGAGACGGACAGTTGCCGAACCCTCCCGCAGATCCGGCGTCCGCGCGCCCGCATCCTCCGCCGCAAGCCGGTCCGCTGGAGCTGGGCGACCTGCGGCTGTCCCCGGGCGATCCCGTCGGTCGCTACCGCTTTGTGGCGCCAGTGGCGGCGGGCGGCATGGCCCACGTCGTGCGGGTGGTGGCCCCCGATGGCCAGGAAGTTGCGCTCAAGGTGCTCAAGGCCAGCCGGCGGGGGGTGGGCCTGGCTCGCTTTCGCCGTGAGTTTCGGGCCTTGTCCCGGCTGCGGCACGAACACATCATCCGGGTGGACGACTACGGCGACATCGAGGGCCATCCCTACTTCGCCATGGAGTACGTCGAGGGCCCCAACCTGCACCAGGAGATCCGCAGCTGGCGCAGCCTCGCCGACACCGACCGCTGGCGCCGGGCCGAAGATGTGCTGGTCGACCTGACCCGCGCCCTCGCCTACATCCACCGCAAGGGCCTCGTCCACCGCGACCTCAAGCCCTCCAACGTGCTCGTGGACGGCCACGGTCGCTGCAAGCTCACCGACTTCGGCATCGTCAAAGAGCTCGACCCCAGCGCCGATCCCTTCGTGTCCCAGACGTTGGTGGGCACCTGGGCCTACGCCAGCCCCGAGCAGCTGTCGGGCGCGCCCATCGACCACCGCTCCGACCTCTACAGCTTGGGCGTCATCCTCTACGCCATGCTCACCGGGCGCCGACCGTTTGTGGCCAAAGACATGGCGGGCTGGCTGTCTCGGCATCGGGACCAGCGGCCAAGGGCCCCCCGAGAGCACGCCCCGACGGTGCCCCGTCACCTCGAAGAGATCTGCCTGCGCCTGCTCCGCAAGGCCCCCCGGGACCGCTTTCAGTCCGCCAAAGACATCCTGCTGCGCTTGCAGTGCACCGATCCCGGTCCGGGCGATGGGGCCGAGACGCTGGAGACGGCTTGGCAGGCGCCGCTGGTGGGCCGCACCTTTGAAGCGGACGTGCTCCGCGATGGGGTCAGCGCGCTCACCCGCCGGGAGGGTGGGGTCATCCTCATCGAGGCGGCCGAGGGCCATGGGCGCACGCGGCTGCTCCGGCTTGCACTCCAGCACGCCCAGCGCATTGGTATCTCGGTCCACAGCACGACCCTCGCCCCCCAAGATGGTGCGTTCGGCGGACTTCTCCGCATTGCCGAAGAGCTTGGGCGAGAGCTGGGCGCCGGGGTCCCGCCCGCGCTGGCCCATGCCCGGCGGGCCTTTGCCGAGGCCCCCAGCCGCATGGCCGGCGACCTGCGCTACCAGCTCTATGACGCCATCCGTGCGGTGCTCTGTGAGCTGATGGAGGACGGCCCTGTGGTGCTGTCCATCGACGACCTCCACCACGCCCCGGCCCCGCTGGTGGGCCTTGTCGGCTACTTGGTGCGCACGCTCATCGCCCGGGACCGCCAGCCGCTGCTGCTCATCGGCACCCTGCGCAGCGACATCCCCATCCCCACCCTGGGCGCGGTGCGGGATGGCCGAGAGCTGGGTCTGGTGCCCGTGCGCCTCGAGCTCGGCGCTCTGGGCGAAGACTCCGTGCTGGTGCTGGTGGACGCGGCCCTGGACGGTGCGGTCGACCCGGTCCCCCTCGCCCGGCGCATCACGGCCGAGACGGGCGGGGTGCCGCTGCTGGTGAGCGAGGCCCTGGCCCAGCTGCGGGAACGGGAAGCCCTGGGTGGTGAGCTTGAGCCCGAAGATGCTGTGACAGAGGTCATTCCTGCGGACTTCCACATTCCGCCTGGGGTGCGCCAGATGGTGGCCCAGCAGCTCGCGCGGGTCTCCCCCAATGGCCAGCGGCCGGTGGTCCTCGACGTGCTGGCGACCCACGGCCGAGAGCTGGAGCTGGATGTCCTGCTCGACTGCGTGGCCTCGGTGGACTCAGAACTGGACGAAGAAGCCGTGCTCGACCAGGTCGACGCGCTGATTGAGGCACGCCTGGTGGTGCAGCGGTCCGTGGGCATCACCGAGCTGCTCAGCCTCGTCCACCCCCGGACGGGGGAAGTGCTCTACCGGGACCTGGCCCAGAACCGCCGCCGGGTGCTCCATGCTGAGCTCGCCCGCGCACTGGAACAGCACCACGCCGACAGCCCCATGGCCGCCGAAGCCATCGGTGAGCACTACCGCCTCGCCGAGCAACCGGGCCGGGCGTGGGTGTTCTTGGTGCGGGCTGCTCGGGGGCTGAAGTGGCGGTCCTTGCTGGGCGCTGCCGAAGAGGTGGTCGAGCGGGCGCGCAGCCTCGCCGCCGCCGCGCGGGAAGAGCTGGATCCCGAAGAGTTCGAGAGTGCACGCCAAGACATGCTTCGGGTGCGCAGCAGCGTGCTGGTCAACCGGGGCCGCTGGCCGGACGCCCGCCAAGCGCTGATCATGCTGCGGGGCAGCGCCTTGCGCATGGGCGACGACACATTGGCCGACCACGCCGGGCTGGAGCTGGGCATGGTGCTGGTGCGCCTCGGCCTGGAAGACGAGGGCCGCGCGATGACCGAGGCGGTGCTGGCCGGCGCCCGTGCACGGCGAGACCGCGGCATCACCATTGACGCCCTTCACCGCCTTGCGTCGCTGAGCTGGGACGCCGGGAACATTGAAGAGTGTGAGCGCCTGGCGAATCAGGCCCTCGTGTCCGCCGAAGGCCCCGAGCACCGCGCCCGCAAGGCCAAGCTGCTGACCACCCGCTCGGCGGTGCAAGCCAGCCGGGGCCAGCTGGCGTCCGCCACCCTCGGCATGGAAGAGGCCGCCCAGATCCACGATGAGCTGGGCAACAAGACCGAGGGCAGCATCACCTGGGGCAACCTGGGCGAGCTGCGGTGCTGGCAGGGGGCATACGGGGAAGCCCTCGAGGCGGTGGAGCGCAGCATCGAGCTGAGCCGTGCTGTGCTGTTCCGGGTGGGCGAAGCGTTTGCGCTGCAGGTGCGGGGCCATGTGCGGATGGAGATCGGGCTGCTGGCCGAAGCCGAGACCGACATCACCGCCTCGCTCGACATCCTGCGCGACCTCGGGGTGACCGGGGATGCCGTGGCGGTGCACTTTGTGCACGGTCGCCTGTTGCTGTTGCTCGGCCGCACTGACAACGCCCGGGAGACCCTGGAGCTGGGCCTCGTGGGTGCCCAACACCAAGACCCCGAGTCGTACGCGCCGGTGCTCCAGGCCTGCCTCGCCCGGGCCCATGCCTTGGCGGGTGAGGGCGACCGGGCCCGCGCGCTGGTCGACGAAGTGGGCCGGCGGCTGCCCCTGTTGCCCGTGCCCCGGCGCACTCAGGCGTTGTTGGAGCTGGCCGAAGCCGCCACGATGCTGGGCGATCTGGACCTCGCGCGGCGCTATGCGGCCGAGGCTTCAGGGTGTGCTCGCCGGGGCAACCTTCGGCCCTGGGGACTGCGGGCGTGGATGTTGCTCGCCGAAGTCGAAAACCCGCCCCGGGACCAGCTCGCCCGGCGCACGGCGGGGGACGTGGCCCGCCAGCTGCTCGAAGGCTTGCCCCCGGCGCTGGCTGAAGTGTGGCGGGTGCGGCCGGGCCTCGAAGCCGTGTTGGTGATGCACGCCGACGGCGAGTAGCCGCGCTCAGCCCAGGGCGGCCTTCAGCGCACGACGCAGCTCGGGCGACATCGCGAGGCTCAGCGTCATCGTGCCCCGCACACTCGACGCCACCCGGGCCTCGCACGCGTAGGTGCGGGTGTCGGGCAGCACCATCGTCAGCCGAATGGACGTGCCAGCGACCGGGGCCTCGCTCAAGTGCACCGTCAAGCTGGCGTGGGCGATCTGGCGGGACCAGTCGGACGCCGCGTCGGGCCAGCTGTGCCAGTGCAGCAGCAGCGCCGTGCGGTCGGCAGCGAGCCGCACCCGCGCGCGGGGCCCGGGCAAGCGTGCCGGCCGACCACGGGAGCGGGGCACCGCTCGTCCCCGGGGGGTGCTGGACGTCTCGAAGCCGGCGCCCAACCGAATGGCCGCCGCGACCGATGGGCGGCCCATGGTGGTCTTGCGCAGCTCGGTGGGGCCGTCGGGCTCTGGGCGCACCCGGTGCACCTTGAAGCGCTGGCTGGTCGGCTCGTTCAGCGGGTCCTGGCGGCTGGCGACCCAGCGCTTGAGCTTGCGTCCGTCCCGGTCGTCCAGGTCTTCCAATTCGCCCACAACGCGCATCGGACCGCCCTGTTGGGTGGGGCTGATCGACACGATGCGCACCCAGCCGCGCACCGCCGTGTGCTCGTCGGCGAGCTCCATGCGGATGGGGGCCCGGCACCCGATGGTGAGGTTGCCATGGGTCGCAAAGACGATGGTCTGGCCGGCCAGCTCGGAGGCCGTCCCGAACAGCGTGCCGCCGGGAGTGTCCACTGCCACGGCATTCTGGATTGAGAGTCGCATGGGGTGTCCCTGTCTGTCCGTGCCAAGCGCCGTCGGCCCCATTGTGCCTCGCCGGGAGGCCTCAGCGGGCGAAAATCGACGCCGGGCGCGGTGCTTTGACAGGCGGTGACCTCGGGATCTGCCGAAGCCGCAGGGGCAGGGGCCATGCGCGGGGGGGGGGCCGCGATCTGGCGCAGGGGCCCCGCTTGAGTTGCATGCGGGGCCGCTTGCCCCGACCTTGCATGCACCACCAACCTATGGACGGTCGGCCTTGGCCTGGGCGCTGAGCCAGTCTTCCAAGATCACCGCCGCTGCGACCTGATCGATGACGTCCCGCTGGCCTCTTGAGTTGACCCCGCCGGCATACAGGCGGTGGGAGGCCTCGACCGTCGAGAAGCGCTCGTCCTGGTAGTGCACGGTGTGGCCCCGCTCGGCCAAGGCTTCGCCGATCTGACGGGCCAGCCGGGCGCTGCGACCTTCGCCGCCGTCCAGCTCATAGGGCAGCCCCACCACCACTGCGGTGACCTTGCCCCACTGCTGGAACACGTCCATCATGTGCCGCACGTCGGTCTTGACGCCCTTGCGCGCCAGCGTGAACTGGGGGTGGGCAAGGGTCGTGCCGACGGCGCACCGGGCGATGCCGATGGTCTTGGTGCCCACGTCGAGCGCTGCGATGTAGCGGTCCAGTGCCATCACTCCTCTCCTTCGAGAATGGCGTCGTTCACATTGTTGTCGGCCGCTTCCTCGCCCGGGGCTGCCCGCACCCAGGGCGGTCCCTTGATGCGCAGCGCGGGTTCCGCCAGCTCCGGTCGTGCGGCCGCGGCCTCGTCCCACCACGGCAAGCGCCGGAACAGGTCGGCTTGGTCTTCGAACAGCGGGCAGCGGGCGTCGAGGGCTTCGCCGTCGGGCAGGGTGAGCTGCATCCGCCATGCGTGCAGACCCAGTCGGTCAACCCCGTACTCGTCCTTCCACCAGCGGTTGACCTTGGAGTCACCGTGGTCGGCGTCTTTGATGATGGGGTGGTGCAAGTCGCGGACGTGGCGCCGCACTTGGTGGTACCGGCCGGTGCGCGGGTGGACCTCGAGCAGCGACGACCGGGGCTCGTGGCACCGACCCAGCGCGCGGACCGTCGACGACGCGTCCTTCAACAGCCCGTTGTCGTCCTTCATCGGTTTGTCGACCTGGACCTCACCTTCATGGTTGAAGTAGCCGCGCACGAAGGCCAGATAGGTCTTTTGGGCGCCCCGCAGGCACTCTTGGAGGGGCCCCGCCCAGCTGCGGTCGATGGCGAACAACAAGCACCCCGAGGCCGCCCGGTCGAGCCGGTGGATGGGGTAGACCCGCTCGCCCACCAGATCCCGCACCCGCTGGAGCATCGCGTACTCTCGGGGGTGGGCCCAGTTGCGGTGGGTGATGACCCGCGGGGGCTTGGCGACCACGATCCACTCGGGGGCCCGGGCCAGGACATACAGTCGGGGGTTGCGCTTCACTGGACCTCTGAGACATGGGCGGCGAAGGTGAAGAACGGCAGGTACACGGCGATCACGAAGGCTGCGATGCAGATGAGGCCGATGCCCATGGCCACGATGGACAGCACCACCCGCGTGACTCCTTGGGTCAGCCCGGCCGAGATCAGCAGCGCCCCTTCGACGGCGGCCCACGCCAGCTTGGGGCCCGTCGCCAGCGCCCACGTCGACGCGGTGGGCATCGGCGCGTCGATCTGGGCAAAGACCTCGCTGAGGTAGCCACTCACGAGGAACATGGTGGTGCCACCGAGAATGATCGTGAACAGGGCAAAGCCATAGGCGCCGAGGCTGAACAGTTGGATCAGCCGGCTGCGGCCCCCGTCCCCTGCGCCGTCGCTCGGTTTGGCCGCACCCCGGTCTGAGTCACGTTGACGGGCATCGGCGGGGAGGTCGGACATGCCGAGCAGGTATCCGTGTGGCGGGTCGACGGCCTGCCCGTTGCCGCAGTTGTGGGGGATGCCCTCGTGACGCCCCCTGTCGGGCCTTCGCTCAGCCCTCGGGCAAGCCGGTCCAGACCACCGACCACAGTGCGGACAGCTCCCGCTTCATGGCCTGCGGGTCCCGCCGATGAACCCGGACAACGTCCACCACCACGCCATCTTGGATGGTTGCTTCCGCGCCCCAGAGGGACTGGCTCGGCGACTGGATCAAGCCGTAGCGCATGTCGTCGATGCGCACGATGCGGCGGTCGCCCTCGTCTCGCACGGTGGTCGAGACCAGCCCGTCGGAGAACCAGGTCATCAGCGCGCCCTTGGGGTGGGCCAGGGCGAGGTCCACCGCCGGTCCCCCATCGGACTGCACGCGGGTGAAGGTGGGGGGAATGTCGGCCAGCAGGCTCATCGTGGAGACGTGGATGTCACCGGCGCGGTCCCGGGCGACCACCCGAAAGGCAAGGTGGTTCAGCAGCGTCGGCGCGACCCGCAGCTTGTCCACCGCCACGCCTTCTTGGGCCAAGGCCGCGCGGGCTCGGTCGGCGACCATGCTGTGGTTGATCCCGCCGATGCCCAGCCAGGCCAGTCCCCAGAGCACCGCCCCCATCGCCACCGTGCGGCTGCGCTGTCGTCGGGCCTTGTCGCCGCGCCTGAGCGCCATCACCGTCGCGATGACGAGGGGGACGGTGAAGACCGGATCCACGATGCTCACGCAGTCGATGGCGAAGCGCCGGTTGGACAAGGGGGCGAGCAGCTGGGTGCCGTAGCTGGTGCACACATCGAGCAGTGGATGGGTGATGAGCGCCCAGAACGCGCAGTGGCTCCACCGCTGCCAGGTGCTTCGGCGGTCCCGCAAGCGCCATGCGGCCCAGCCCACAATCGGTGCCACAAACGGCAACACGACCAGCGAGTGGCTGACGCCGCGGTGGTGCTGCAGCTCAAACCAGGGGTCGATGGCCGCCGTGAAGATGTCGAAGTCGGGCATTGTGCCGCACAGGGCCCCAAAGAACACCGCGCCCCGGCCCAGGTCCTTGCGGAAGCCCGCCTCGGCAATCGCGGCCCCGAGCACCGCTTGGGTGATGCTGTCCATCGGCTATTCGGTCCACTCGGCCGAGCCGTTGGGGGTCTCCCAGAGGCGCACTCGGGTGACCCGCACGCCGGTGTCGTTGAGCAGCTCTTGGGCCTTGATCGCCAGCAGCTCGACGATGACCTCGGCGGTCGGCGGGCGCTCGGTCCAGTAGACCGGCCGGCCCAAGCGGGCATTGGCTTCGGCGATGGGGCCGGCCTCGGGGTCGTCCCGCATCAGGATGGCCGTGTGGTCCCAGTGGATGTCCACCCAGCCGCCCACCTTCTCTTTCACCACACCAAAGTCGACCACCCGCCCCCGGTCGTCCAGCTCGTCGATGTGGCACGTGATCTCGGCGACATAGCGGTGGCCGTGGAAGGCGCGACACTTGCTCTCGTGCCGGGGGATGCGGTGCATGGCATCCCACTCGATGCGGCGGGTGCAGGTGACGGACATGGTCGCTCCGGAGGGGGGTGCCCGGCGCCTATCCTGGTTTTTGGGCTCAGCCGTACCAGGCGGCGGAGATCGGCTGGCCACCGAAGGTCCCGCTGAAGTCGACTCTTCCCGGATCAGCACCGGCCGCACCGGCCACGACGTGCAGCGGCAGCAAGTGCTCTTCCCGGGGATGGGCGTAGCGGGCGCCGGGGGCCTCGGTCCAGGTGCGCAGGGCCGCCTCCCGCTCGACCTGGGAGAGCACCACGGTGCGCTGCAGCCAAGCATCGAAGTCGAGTGCCGCATCGGGCTTGTTGGGGCCCCGACCAAAGAAGGCCGGCAGGTTGTGGAAGGACATGCCGCTGCCGAGGATGAGCACCCCTTCGTCTCGCAGGGGGGCCAGCGCCTTGCCCAGGGCGATGTGGGCGGCGGGATCCAGCGAGGACAGCAAGGAGAGCTGGAGTGTGGGCACCTCGGCGGCGGGCCACGCCACCATGAGGGGCACGAAGGTGCCGTGGTCAAAGCCTCTCTCGCTATCCTCGGCGCTCGGCAGGCCCGCTTGGTCGAGCAGCGCCCGCACCCGTGCGGCGACGGCGGGCGCGGTGGAGGCGGTCCAGCTCAAGCGGTAGGACTCGGCGGGAAAGCCGTAGTAGTCGAACAACATGGGCGGCTTCGGTGCGGTCTGGACCGTCGCTTGGGGCGCTTCCCAGTGGGCGGAGACACACACGATGGCCGTGGGCTTGGCGGGCAAGCGGGCCGCGATTTCCTCGAGCCAACCGCGCAGCGCCGCGAGCTCTGCGGCGGGCAGTCCGAGGGAGACGAAGGGCCAGGGTCCCCCGCCGTGGGGCATGTAGATGGTGGGCATCCGGGCCATGGCAGCCTCCTTGGGGCGGTCGCGTCCGTGGCGACGTGCCCCTTTTGAGTAGTCACCCCGGTGGCCCGGGGCAGTGCGTGGGGCTGCAAGAGCCCTTTGTGATCTGCGCACAAGTGTGACAATGGCCTGTTCTACGCTATTGTCGAGCACTGTTGCGGGGTTCACCGGATGCCGTGGTGAATCTCCCAGATGCTCTGCTGCACCGCCGTGTTGGCCGGCGGACCCACCCGTCCGGCCAGGGTCACAATGTGGTCCGCTTCGGGCTCAACACGGTCGCGGTTCACCAAGTCTCGCAGCGTCGGGGGCGCCGCCTCGGGCACGTCGGGCTCGACCTCCACCACGTCTTCGAGGTCGATGTCCCCAGCATCCGCGATGCCATCGAGGGCCGCGAGCCCCTTGGCGTCGATGGCTTGTTGGGCCAGCCGCGAGCGGTTCCACGCGTCGACGTCTTGGGGGTCCCACCAGGGGTCATAGTCGACCCAGCGGGACTCATACAGCGAGTAGAAGCCCCGGTGGTTCAGCCAGCGCTCCGGCGCCCTGAAGACGACCGGTCCGGTGTAGGGGTTGGCGCCGGGGATGTCCCGCGCAGGCCGACCCAGGTGGGCGTCGCAGTGGTGGGTGGTGCGCCCGTAGCCGGCGGCCCCGCAGCGGTGCACGTAGTTGGTGGCCCCACCGGTGAAGTCTTCCACGAGGCCCGTGTCTTTGAGGTGCCATGCGAGCACGGCCGTCTCTACGGCACTGTCGAGCACGTCGGGCCTGTAGAAGCGTCCGGGGTTCAGCGCCCGCCAGCTCGACATCCCCAAGTATTGCTCGGGGTTGGCACAAGACCCGAAGTCACCGCCCGCCCCACAGCCCGGGAATGCCGGCGCATTGGGCTTTTCGAGGGGGTCATAGACCCCACGGTCCAGCCGGTTGTGCACCGTGTAGAGGATGCCGATGGCTTCGAGCAAGCCGTAGCGGCTGTAGAGCAACCGGTCCGCGCCCACTTCGCTGATGATGAGGCGAACCGCGAGGGACAGCTCACTCTCGAAGGGGAGCTCCTGTTGGGAGATGGGGGCGACCAATGCGTCCCCGTCGTAGACCAGCTCCCAGGCCCCGGGATGGTCCAGCAGGCCCAGCGCTTCGGGGTCAACAAAGACGTGGGAGAGCTGGGGGCACGCGGCCTCGGTGGGGCAGTCGTGAAGGGCCACGATCTCCATGTTCACGGGCGCCGAGCGCCAGGGGGCACCGGACACCTCAGGCACGACCACATCGACCACCACCCTCGGGGGCGGGCGCAAGGTCGGGGTCGGCGGGAGCGCAAAGCCGACACACACGCTGACGCCGAGGCCCACGCCAAAGAAGGCAGGCACCGGCCGCACGGGGCTGGGGGTGTGGTGGGCTGGCATGGTCTGCGTGTCCCCTGGCCGGCCGGCGCGCAACACTGCGACGCCAGCAAGTCGGCGAACATAGCGCCACAACGGCCTGTGGATCGAGCTGAAGGCAGTACTTCCAGCCGCCGTGACCCAGAGGATCTGCGGTGCCGGCGGATCTTCGGGGCGGGTGGGTGCACGCGCCAGGCGGGGGGCGTGCCGATCCTGTCCTGGCGCACGGTGGCCCCTCGTGCGGGGGGATCTCCGATCCGTCTGAGATGTCGAGGCGGGTGCGGACCACCTCGGGTGTGGACGGTGTGTTGCGGCGGGTCGCCTCTTGGGGCCCAACCGAGCCGACCGCCGTGGATCCCCGTGCGTCACTTTGCTGGAGTCTCGATGGCTTGCCCGAATGTGTCCCGTTGCCCCTTGTTTCCGCGGCTGACGTCCACGCTGGAGCTCTGGAAGAAGCTGTACTGCACCGACGGGGAGGTCTTCCCGACCTGCGCCCGCAACGTGGTCGCCAAGACTGGCACGATGCCGCTGCCGACGCTGATGCCCAACGGACGGGTGCTCGAGGGCTAAGGTCCGCTGGCCCGTCGAGCGCACGGATGCGGTTCCAGTGCAGCGGAACCTTGGGGTCGCTTCTCTCAAATGTGGGCGCTGCAGGATGTAGACTCTGTGCGCTCAAGTGCAGTGCGGACCCCCACGGGCACCTCGGCCCCCCCGCACGGCATGGCCAGAGGTGCAGACATGGACCACGTTGCCCTGCGGACCGGTGTGTTGGTGGCGATCCTGCTCGGCGGCTGCCGCACCGTGGACTTGGTGGTGTTCAAGAAGGGCAACGCCCGGGGTGCCCAAGACACCGCGGATGGCGGGGACGGTGGGGGCGCGGGCACCGATGGGGGCTCGGGTGGGTCCGGTGGGGACGGCAGCGCGGATGGGGGGGAGGACGGCGGTGCAGACGGCGCGGGCACCGATGGGGGCGACGGTGCCGGGGACGGGGGCGACGACGGAGGACTGCCCCCCGAGTCGGACTGCGACGACGGTGTCGACAATGATGAAGATGGTTCGCCGGACTGCAGCGACGACGACTGCGCGGACGTGGCGCCGTGCTGGTGGCCGGACGCCATGCAACACGAGGGCAGCTTTGTCTTCCGGGGCAACCGGGTCACGTGCGAGACGTGGCTGGGCGACTTTGATGAACAGGTCGACAACTGCGAGACCCGCTACACGTCGACGCTGACGCCGGTGGCTTCAGGAGGCTGCCCCACGTGCGACCGCACCTATGCGGGAACGCTTTCCTACAGCACCAACACGTGCGCTTCAGTGGTGGGCGGAACCTACCCTGCAACGGCCGAGATTGGGTTCGTCTTCCTGAGTCCCACGAGCTGGGAAGTGTACGGCGCCGACGAGTCTGGGGGCTGGACCGGGACAGGGCTGGTCTACAGCGGCGGGCGCTTTGGCTTTGAGACGGCGGAGCCCTTGTATGTGGACACGGGCGACTGCGACAACGACCCGCTCAATGCGGGCACATTGACGGTGACGTGGCAGTTCTGGGAGTAGGAAGTACGGGGCTTGGGCGGTGCTGCGGCGAGGGGGGACATCGGGCCAGCAGAGCCTTGGGCGGGCGTGTCTTACCGCTATAGCAATCGATTTGCTTTAGTTGGCTCGTCGCAGTAACCGGGTGGCGGATCGCCGACTGGAGTCCTCGATGTCTGCTCACGCTCGCTGCTTGCCCCCGGCTGCCCTGGCGCTCTTGCTCGCCGCATGCGGCCAATCTGACGGTGCTGTGCACGGCGACCATGCCCACTGCGAGGTCACTCTCATGCCCGAAGTGGGCGGGGAGGTCTCCTTCACCGCGCTGGGTGGAGAAGCGGGTGAGAGCTGGGCGGGCGCGCTGACCGACATGCAGTTCGTCGAAGTGGAGATCGACAGCGACACGCTCCAGACCCAACCGGTCTCCGACGGGCTGACCATCGCCCTCGACGCCTGGCGCTTCGATGTGGTGCTCGGGGGTGCCCGATGAGTGTCTCGTCGACCCCGGCGGCTTCCCCGTCCAGTGTGCCGCTGCCCGCCACCGTGCTCTCCGGCTTTCTCGGTGCGGGCAAGACCACCCTGCTCAACCATGTTCTCTCCAATCGAGAGGGCCTGCGGGTCGCCGTCATCGTCAACGACATGAGCGAGGTCAACGTCGACGCCGCCTTGGTTCGGGACGGCCAAGCGGCGCTGTCCCGCACCGAGGAGCAGCTCGTCGAGATGAGCAACGGCTGCATCTGCTGCACGCTGCGGGAAGACTTGCTCGAAGAGGTGGCGAGGCTGGGGCGAGAGGGCCGCTTCGACTACCTGCTCATCGAGTCCACCGGCATCAGCGAGCCGCTGCCGGTCGCCCAGACCTTCACCTTCGTGGCCGAGGATGGGACGAGCTTGTCCTCGGTGGCCCGGCTCGACACCATGGTCACAGTGGTGGACGCCTCTGCCTTTCCGGCCGGTCTGGAGGCCCACGAGACCCTCGCGGACCTGTCGATGGGCGCCGGCGAGGGCGACGACCGCAGCCTCGCCTCGCTGCTGGTGGAGCAGGTGGAGTTCGCCGACGTCATCGTGCTCAACAAGCTCGACCTCGCGACCCCCGCCCAGCGCCACGCCGTCGAAGCCCGGGTGCGCGCGCTGAACCCCGACGCCCGCCTAGTGCCCGCCGTCCGTGGCCAGGTTCCGGTCAAAGAGATCCTCGGCACGGGCCTCTTCGACATGGACGCAGCCGTCCAGCGGCCGGCCTGGGCCCAGGAGCTCGACGGCACCCACACCCCAGAGACCGAGCAGTACGGCATCGGCAGCTTCGTCTACCGGGCACGCCACCCCTTCCATCCGCGCCGGCTGCGGGACTGGCTCGACGCCGGGTGGCCGGGGGTGGTCCGCGCCAAGGGCTGGTTCTGGGTGGCCTCTCGCCCGAACCTGACGGCGGAGTTTCAGCTCTCCGGGAACACTTGGCAGAGCGACATCCTGGGCATGTGGTACGCCGCCGTGCCGCCGGAGGACCGGGGGCTCGACCCCGAGGTGGAGGCCGAGCTGCTGGGCCTGTGGCATCCCGAGTATGGCGACCGCCGTCAGGAGCTCGTGCTCATCGGCATCGACATGGACGAGGCGGCGCTGCGGGCGGGCTTCGACGCGGCGCTGCTGACGGACGAGGAGCGGCGGGACCCCGCCACTTGGGGTGAGCTGGAGCATCCCTTCCCGTGGTCGGAGATCGAAGAATGGGACGAAGATGCTGACCAGCAGGGCATCTTGGGGGAGGAGTGATGGGGCGCGGGCGCCGTGGTGTCCAGGGGATGATGCCATGAGTGCCGTCCCGGAGACCACGCTGGACTGGGTCATCGTCGGGGGCGGTCGCCGAGTCCGTCGAGCGGCCTGTTGTGTATTTATCGCGAATGGATTGCAGTAGTGGAGCCGTTGCGTTATTTGGGGGGTCTGGAGGCCCGATGAAGCTCAAGACCCTGATTGCCCTGCTGTTCCCCTTTGCACTGCTGTCTGCCTGCGGCGACAAGGACGCCGAAGACAGCGGCGGCGAAGAAGAGCATGACCACGACCATGATGACGATGACCATGATGACTGACCCCCGCTGGGACTGAGGCAGGGCCAGAAGGACTGCGCCAGGGGCGCCTTGGCCTGTGCCGAGGGCGCCGTGGCATGGGGGCGAGAGGATCCGCAACTGAGATGCGGTTACCGAGCACCCTTGAACCTGGAGGCCGCCTTGTCTCATGCCCTAGACGATGTGCGCGCAGAGCTCCGCGAGCTCCTGCGCGCCCGCTCCCTCCGCGCGACGACCGTGCGCGTGGAGGTGCTCGTGCTGCTCCATGAGCAAGCCCGCCCGCTCACCCACGAGCAAGTGCTGGAGGCCCTCCCGACCGGTGCCTACGACCAAGCTTCGGTGTGGCGGGTGCTCTCTGCCCTCGCCGAGCACGGCATCCTCCGCCGCATGGACCTGGGTGACCGGGTGTGGCGTTACGAGCTGCGCGACGCCTGCCGGCCCGGCTCCAGTGAGCATCCCCACTTCCTCTGCGAGCAGTGTGGAACGGTGCAGTGCCTGCCCCTTCTGGAGGTGCGGGCGCCCGGTGGTTCCTTGCCCCATGCGCTGCGTGGCGCTGAGTTTCAAGTGCGGGTCTCGGGCACCTGCTCGGACTGTCGGGCGGCCTGAAGAGTCCTCGTGACGTGCGGTATCAGTCGTCATGTCGCCGACGTTCGCGGTGTTGTGGGCTCGCCGACTGCATCCAGAGCCCAGTGAAGAGTCATCCGTGGGTGGACGCCCGTTGTGCTCGGGCTTCGCACGCGCGCCGGTGGGGTGCTGCGCAGTGGCGTCGGCGCGCGGCACCGGGGCGCCGCCCGCCCACTCCCCATGTCGGCGGCCCTGTCGGGGGACTGGGGCATGGCCGGGCGGGTGAACGGAGTGTGACTGGGGTGCGTCGCGCGGGGGGCGTGGCTCTCGCCGGTGGGTCCGCTGAGGCCTCGGGCGAGACCGAAGGGATCGTGGAGACCAAGCGCCGGGAACGAGTCTGCGTCGAGCCGCATCTTGGACCGTGCGGCATCGGCGGAATTGCCCAAAGCGCCCTTTATTAAGTCGTTTTCGGGTCATCGCGGCCGCCGTCCAGTCGGGCGCCGAACGGGTTCAACACATCGGATGCGTTGACGTGGTGTCTCATTGCGGCGAGGTCGGGATCGGCGTTGGCCCACGTCGGTGCTCACGATGCAACGAGCGCCCTGACCCCAACCCAACCGCCCCGTCGCAACAAAGCGCCACACACAGTTCGCAACACTTCGACCACCTTCGGCCCACGGAGACTCAGGCCCTGGTGGGCAACAAAGACCTCGTCCCCCAAACGAGAGGTCTTCATGCTCGACGACGCCCTGCACGCCCTGTCCATCTACGGCCATGAAGCCGTCTTGTATACGCTCATCGGCGCCAGCGGCATCACCTTGGCCGTGGCCATCGAGCGCTGGCTGCATCAGCTCAATGGGCACACCGAGGTGGTCCGGCTGCGGGACCTGAGCCCCGCTGACGTCCCCCTCGACCCCTCGCTGCTGCTGTCCCTCGAAGATGCCGATGGCTTCGAGGGTCGCGTCGTCTCTGCGGGGCTGCGCGCCGGGTCCATCGCGGGCTCTGAAGGCGCTGAGGAAGCCCTCGCGGCGGCGCTGAGTGCCGAGCAGGAGCGCTTGGACCGCGGCCTGGCCATCATCGGCAGCGTGGGGTCCAATGCGCCCTTTGTGGGACTGCTGGGCACGGTCCTGGGCATCGTGCGGGCCTTCGGCGACCTCGCGCTCGACAGCTCCGAGGGCACCTCCGCCGTCATGGCGGGCATCTCGGAGGCCCTGGTGGCGACCGCCATCGGACTGCTCGTCGCAATCCCCGCGGTCGTGCTCTACAACTGGCTGACCCGGCGCAATGAGAGCCTGATGCGCCGCCTGGAGCAGCTCTCCCGAGTGGTGCTTCTCCAGCTTGAGACCGACGAACGCCGCGCCCGCACTGTGCACGCCGCGCGGGGTGCCTGATGGCGGCCAGTCTCGGCGGCGGTCCCAAGAAGGGCATCGTCGACATCAACATCACGCCGTTCGTCGACATCATCCTGGTGGTGCTGATCATCTTCATGGTGACCAGCTCGGTGGTGGCCAAGGAGAACATTCCTGTCGACCTGCCCGACGCAGCCACCGGCCAAGCGGAGACCCCGCCCACCTCCCTGGCCCTGCTCGTGCAAGCCGACGGCAGCCTCTACCTCGACGGCCAGCCCACCAGCGAAGAGGGCATCCGCCGCCGACTGCGGGCCGGACGGGCCAGCGAGGAGGACCTTGTCTGCCTCATCGGGGCCGACGCCGACGCTCGGCACGAGCTGGTGGTGGGCTTGGTCGACCTCGTTCGACAAGAGGGCATCTCCCGCTTTGCCTTGGAGGTGGACCCCACCCCCCTGCCCCTCGCGGCCAAAGAAGCGCTGCCATGAGCGGCCTGCTGTCCCTGGGATGGCGCAGGCCAGGGCCATCGACATCGGACTCGTGGACCAACTGGACCCTCGCCATTGCCGGCTCTGGGCTCATTCACGTGGGCAGCCTCTGGTTGGTGCCCCCGTCCCCCGCCGCCCCCCTGGTCCCCGACTGGCGGGACAGCGTGATGGTGGAGATTCCCGAAGCTCCCCCGCCGCCGCCGCCCGCCGCCGAGCCCGAGCCTGAGCCCGAGCCTGAGCCGGAGCTGGTGCCGCCGCCCCCCGAGCCCGAGGTGGTCCAGGCCAAAGACCTCGCGCCGGACGACCTTCCCGAAGCGCCAGAGGCCGTCGAGACCGACGCTGTGGCCGATGCCGCCGAGGTGGTCCAGGGCCTGTCCGAGGCCTCCTTCGCCGAGGGGGGAACCACCGGCCTGCAGCTTCGGGCCGGCACAACCCTGCGCGCCTCCGCCACCCGACCCGGTCTTGACGCGCCCGTGGCCCGCCCCGAGGTCCTCGACTGGTCCGACGCCCCCCGCCGCCCCCGCTGCCGGGTGCCCCGAGTGGAGGTGCCCGAGTCCGTCGTGAAGGCCGGCCTGGAGGGGGAGGTGCACGTGCGCTTCGACATCGATGCCGACGGTGGGATCTCCGCCATCCGGGTGGTGCGCGGCCTGTCCCCCGAGGCCGACTCCGCCTGCGCCAAGGCGTGGGCCGAGACCCGCTGCAAGCCCGCCCGCCGGGGCCGCACCCCCGTGGCTGTGGCCGACATGCCCCATTCCTGCCTCTTCCGAGCCCTGGACTAGCCCATGTGGACCTTGCTCTCCCTTCTCTTCAGCACCGGCACCGGCACCGCCGCCGCGCAGGAGCCTCCGCCATCCGCCGCGGCGCCGGCCCTCGCCCGGGGTCCCGAGCTGGTGCATCTCGAACCCGCCGTGTACCCCGAAGCCGCCGCCGCCAGTGGCCTCGAGGTCGAGGTCCGCCTGCTTCTGGAGCTGGACGACACCGGCGCGGTGGTGCGCACCGAGGTCCTGGAGCCGATGGGGCATGGCTTCGACGAGGCCGCCCAAGCCGCCGTGCAGGCCAGCACCTTTCGTCCCGCAGAAGACGCCTCCGGCCCCATCGCGGTGGTGGTGGAGTTCACCTACGCCTTCACGCTCGACAGCCAGGAGCCCTTGGCCGCCACGGTCGACAACCTCGGCGGGGTCGTGCGGCAGAAGGGCACCCGCGTTCCCCTGGCCGGAGTGGAGGTGCGGGTCGAGCTGGCCGGGGCCACCCACCGCACGGTCACCGATGAAGACGGGACCTGGCACTTGGCCGGCTTGCCCGAGGGCGTCGCCCAGGTCCGTGCGGTCTTCCCGGGGCACGATGCGGCCGTGGCCGAGGTGGAGATCCGTCCCGACGAGGTGGCGGAGCTGGGCCTCTGGCTGCGCGCGGAGTCCTACGAGGACACCGTGGCGGTGGGGCTCTACACCCGCGACGAAGAAGTGGTCGTCACCCGGCGCACCGTGTCGATGGCCGAGGCGCGGGCGGTCCCTGGCACGCTGGGCGACCCCATCCGCGTGGTCCAGAACCTGCCCGGCGTGGCCCGTCCGGGCTTCTTGTCGGGCGACCTCATCATCCGGGGCGCCAACCCTGAAGACAGCCGTGTCTTCATCGACGGCGTCGAGGTTCCCATCGTCTACCACCTCGGCGGCCTCCGCAGCGTGGTGCCCGCGGGCATGGTGGAGTCCGTCGACTACCTGCCGGGCAGCTACCCGGTCCGGTATGGCCGCGGCGGCGGTGGTGTGGTCGACATCCGCACCACGAGTGCTGAGAGATTCGGCACCGACGAGGACCCCACGGACTGGAAGGTCCAGTGGCGCACCGATCTGCTGGACACGGGCATCTTCGCCCAAGGCCAGGCCGGTCCGGTGGGCCTGAGCATGGGGGTGCGGCGGTCCTACATCGACGCCGTGCTGCCGGCCTTCATCGGCGATGGCCCCACCGTGGCCCCGAGCTGGCTGGACTACCAGCTCAAGGTCGAGGGCCTCACCGACGGTCCATCCAAGTGGTCGCTGTTCTTCTTTGGTCTCGAAGATCGCCTGGAGATCATCATTCCCGAGGACTTCGAGGGCGGCGATGACGGCGGCGATGCCCCCTCCGGCCAGCTCTCCAATGCATTTGGTTCTCACCGCTTGGTGGGTAGCTGGACGACGCAGCTCAGCGACCAGACCCGCCTGCAGGTCCAGCCGTCGGTGGGCTGGGACCGGGAGCAGACCGACCTCGGAACGGACCTGGAATTCGCCGAGGACAACGTGCGCTTCGGCCTTCGCGGCAGCATGGAGTGGACCCCCAGCGACCGCATTCAGCTTGTGCCCGGTGTCGACATGCAGGCCTTCGCCTATGACAGCTCCACGTTCATCTCGTCGGGTCTGGCCGGCGGCGGTGGGCCCGGCGGTGGCGGAGGCGGTGGACCCGGCGGTGGCGGCGGGGACAATCCCCTGTCGTCGGACTCGTCCATCGAGGAGTCCGAGGACCAGGCCACCGATGGCAAAGGCTGGGTCTTTGCGCCCGACCTCTACCTGGAGACCCGCTGGCGTCCCCTGGCCGATCCCGACCGGCTCGTGCTCCAGCCCGGCCTTCGGCTGGTGACCATGGGCATCACCGACACCCCATTCCAGGTGGCCTTGGACCCCCGCCTCGCGGCCCGTTGGCAAGCGTGGGAGGGCGGCATCCTCAAGGGCGGCACCGGCCTGCACCACCAGGCCCCCCAAGACGAGGCCCTCGCGCTGTCCGACGGCCACGCCCTGGGCTTCGAGCGCACCTGGTCCAGTGAGGTGGGCGTGGAGCAGGACTTGTGGGGCCAAGGCAGCGTCGACGTCACCCTCTTCCACCGCGAGACCAACAACCGCTTCGTGATCAACGATGAGCTGGTGGACCTCGACACGGACTCCTTCTTCGTGGCGGAGGGCATGGGTCGGTCCAATGGCATGGAGATCTTGCTGCGGAAGAACGCCAGGGGACCGCTGTCGGGATGGGTCAGCTACACCCTGTCGAGGAGCGAGCGCCTGGACCACCCCGACGATCCCGATGCCGACTGGATTCTCTTCGACTTCGACCAGACCCACATCCTCACGGCCACAGGCACCTGGCGGCTCCCCTACGACTTCACCGCCTCGGCCCGGTACCAGCTCGTCAGCGGCAACCCCACCACCCCCTATGCCTCGGGCATCGTCGACTTGGACTCGGGGCGATGGACCGGTGTGCTGGCCGAAGACGAAAACAGCGAGCGTCTCGGCGCCTACTCCGCCCTGGACCTGCGGGTCGCCAAGCTCTGGACCTTCAAGCGCTGGCAGCTTGAGGGCTTCGTCGACCTGCTCAACACGGTCACCGGCGAGAACCCCGAAGGCGAGCTCTGGGCCTACGACTACTCCGACTCCGCCGTCATCTCCGGCCTTCCATTCCTTCCCAGCGTCGGCTTCGACGCCAAGGTGCGATTCTGATGCGTCCCCTTCGCTTCTCCGCTCTCTCCGCGCTGCTTGTGTGCTTGGTGGCATGCGAGATCGATGCGCTTCCCAGTGAGTCGAACCTCGACAGGTTGCGCATTCTCGCCGCCCAGGCAGAGCCCGCCGAGGCCGCGCCCGGTGACACCGTGACCCTCCGCTCCCTCACGTGGAGCCCCGACGGGGCCGAGGTCGGCGTGGTCTGGGAGGTGTGCATGGACTTTGGCTGCCCCAACCCCAACCTGTCCGCCCG
Organism: Myxococcota bacterium; assembly: GCA_942491145.1. Classification (GTDB taxonomy): domain Bacteria; phylum Myxococcota_A; class UBA796; order UBA796; family UBA2385; genus CAXQUZ01. Next base: position 72,893 of record CALOBC010000045.1, read on the forward strand.
TCCTGGCGCCCTGCTCGCTGCGGGTGAGCTCGACATGGAGGCCGGCGTCATTGGCCTGGAGCCGGACCTTCCGCCCACCTTCATGGTGCCCCCCACCCTGCTCGATGACCTCGACGAGGCCCGTGCGGTCGAGGGGCTGGTCCTGCGCTTCGGACTGAGCGCCACCCGTCTGCCCGCGAGCGAACACAACCCCGACGCCGAGGTGGAGTGGGCCACGAAGGACCTCGCTGTGGGGCGGTCGTCCACCCCCAACCACAACCCCGTGTTGTTGGGGATTGTGTTGGACGGCGAGCCGGTCGCCGAGGGGGAGAGCCTCGTGGTGAGCGGTGGGGCGCTCAGCTTGGCTGTCGAAGATGAGCAGAGCATCGCCGAGACCTACACCTACATCAACTCCGACGGCGTCGAGGAAGAGCGGGAAGAGACGATCGACGTGGCCTGGTACACCGACCTCGGCACCATCAGCGGCGACACGTGGCAGCCCGGCAGGGGCGCGAGACAGGGCGAGCTGTTGGTGGTGCTGCGAGATGGCCGCGGTGGCTCTTCGTGGCTTCAGTTTGATGTGAATCGGCAGTAGTAAATCATTCTCGGGAAGCGCTCCCGGTGTCTGCTCGGCGGACTTGCGGCGCCAAGCGTGGCCCAGCAGCGGGGGCCGCAACATTTTGCAACCCAACGCTACGGGCCGGGCGCAGAGGTCCGAAGGGCGGAGGGGTATATCTGCGCTGTCCACCCCCCACCCGTGGAGCAGCGCACTCCAGCGGCCGAGGAGGCCATTCATGCAGCGTCGAGTCCTGATCGTAGAAGACGACCTGCGTCTGGCCGGGCTGCTCTCGGAGTATCTCGAACAAGCGAGCTTCTCGGTGAGCCACATCGCCCGGGGGGACCTCGCCCCGGCCCGCATCTTCAACGACAACCCCGACCTGGTGCTGCTCGACATGATGCTGCCTGGTCTCGATGGGGTGGGGGTGCTGCACGCCATTCGTCCCCGATACACAGGCCCGGTGCTGATGCTCACCGCCCGCCGTGGCGACATGGACCAGGTGGGCGGCCTCGAGGCCGGTGCCAACGACTACGTCATCAAGCCCTGCAAGCCTCGGGTGTTGTTGGCGCGCATCCGGGCCCAGCTTCGCCGGGTGGGCGATGGGTCTGCCCCCGAGGCGGGAACCCGAGACGAGGTGGTCGAGCTGGGGGAGCTGCTGGTGGACCGCGGCCGACGGGAGGTGCTGGTGCGTGGCAGCGTCCTGTCCTTGACCTCCACCGAGTTCGAGCTCATCTGGGTGCTGGCCCGAAGCTGCGGCAACGTGGTGAGTCGGGACCGACTGTTTCTGGAGGTCCGCGGCGTGTCCTACGATGGCCTCGATCGCGGCATGGATGTGCACGTCAGTCGCCTTCGGCGGAAGCTCAGCGACACCGGGCTGGACGAGCCTCGAATCGTGGGCGTTCGCGGCGAGGGCTACCAGCTTACCCGCCCTCGGGAGGCCTGAGTGCGGCCGCTTGTGGTCCGGGCCGCAGCGTGGATGATGCTCGCGATGTTGGCCTCGGCGCTGCTGGTGCGCCTGTATGTCGAGACCCGCGCCCGGGAGTTCTCGCGCCAAGTGGTCACCATCTTGCTTGAGATGGGGCTGGACGAGCATGTCATGGCGTTGGAGCTGGCGCCGGCCAGCGAGCGCACCGCCATCATCGCCGACATGCCGCCGTCGCTGCGGGCGCACACCTCCATCATCGAACAGAGCGAGCTGCCCACTAGCTTGCGCGCGCCGGCGTATATTGAAGAGCGGCCGGTGTGGGCGGAGCGGGGTCAGTTCTACATTGGACTGCGTGGGGAGCAGCTCCTCGTGCTCTCCCCGCCCATGGGGCCTTTCGACACCGACCCGGGCACGGTCTTCTTCGGCTTGGTCTTCGTCGCCTCCATCCTGGCGAGCTTGGCCATTGTGTTGCCCGTCAGTCGTCGCTTGCGTGTGCTGACCCAAGCCAGCTCCCTGGTGGCCGGTGGAGACCTGTCGGTGCGGGTGGCTGACCCCGGCAAGGACGCCATCGGGGCGCTCGCCCGTCAGTTCGACCGCATGACCGAGTCCATCGACGCCCAGCGCCGGGAGCGGGAGGCCTTCTTCCACTCCGTCGCTCACGAGCTGGGCACCCCAATGGCCCGCATGGGGCTGATACTTGAGTTGCTCAGTGATGCGCCGGACGGGCAGGGCCGGGCGCGACGGATGGACCAGCTTAGGGTGGAGCTCGATGAGCTGGAAGACCTCACAACGGAGCTGCTGGCGTGGGCCGCCGAAGACCACGACCGGCCGCTCGAGACCGAGGACATCGACGTGGCAGAGGTGGTGGGCCAGCTCTGCGCTCGGGAGCCGGTGAGCCGGGTGGCCGTGCACTTTGACGGGGCGCCCGGGGTGGTGGTTCGCGCGGAGCCCACGGGCTTTCGACGGGCCATCGACAATGTGTTGCGCAATGCCCGTCGCTACGCCCGCCAGGAGGTCCATGTTCGGGTGCGGCCTGTCGAAGGTGCGGTGGAGGTGTGGGTGGAGGACGATGGCCATGGTGTGGCGCCGGCAGACCGCCGCCGGATGTTCGAGCCCTTCGCCCGCGTCGACGAGAGCCGAGATCGAGGCACCGGGGGGACGGGCCTTGGCCTCGCTATCGTGTCGCGGATCTTGTCTCGACACGGTGGGGAGGCCCGGGCCACGGGCTCTTTGGCCCTTCGGGGACTCGCGGTGGTGTTGCTGTGGCCGCGGCAGTGAGCTGCCGGGGTGTGCATCAGCCTCAAGACGGTGGGCGAGGTCGGGCCCTGGGCGCGGTGGCGTGGCCCGCCACAGCAAAAGTGGATGGCGGGTGTTGACCCGAGCCCCAGAGTGGGCGGGTGGCCAGTGCTGCGGTTCTGGGACCTCGCCTGAGCCGGCCTTGGGCACGCTGCCCGAGCTGGCGCTGGGTGCTTTGGGGTGAGCTGGCGGAGCGGTCGCCGACGGTGGAGCAGTGCATGACAAGAATGGCCTAAGCATCGACATTCTGGTCGAATGTTGCCAAGCATTCCCGATCGCCCCACACGCGGTTGCGACCCGTTCGCCCGAGGTCACCCACCGGGCGGCGGCGGCCCAGCGGGGTAGACGCACCCTCGCTGCCCCTGTCCCTTGGCACCGCTGGCCAAGCCGATCCCGCACCACGGAACCCACCCATGACCCACGCGCTCCCCGGCTTTCGCTCCTTCGAGACCCACCACTGCGTGACCGGCTCGATGCTGCATGTGCTGCGGCACCGGGGCGTCGAGGTCAGCGAAGAGATGCTGCTGGGGCTGGGGGCCGGCGTCGGCTTCTTCTATTGGCACACGAAGGGGGCCCCGCCGATGTTGCTCGGCCGGGGGAACACCCACCGTGGCGATGTTGTGGGGCTTGAGGTGGACGCACCCCGGCGGCTGGGCATCGGGGTCGAGCGTGTCTCGACATCGAGCGCCAAGTTCGCGCGGGCATCCCTTGACGAGGAGCTGGCGGCGGGACGGTCGGTGATGGTGCAAGTCGACATGGGCTTTCTGCCCTACCTCGACTTCCCTGAGGAGTACCACTTCGGCGGCCATGTGGTGGTCGTCGGGGGTGTCGACCGCGGGCGCTTTGTCGTGGCCGACCGGGACGCCGAGCTGCACCGGGTGACGCAGCACGCCCTCGCGATGGCCCGGGGCTCCCGGCACAAGCCCTTTCCGCCCAAGAACACGTGGTACCGCTTCGACACGAGCGCCGCCCGCCCGCCCACACCCGCCGACATGCGCGAAGCCATCCACGACAACGCCGACGCCATGCTCAATGGCCCCATCACCAACCTGGGTGTGCGGGGCATCCGCAAGGCCGCGAGGCTTGTGGCCCGGTGGCCGACCATGCTCGACGACCAAGCGCTCCGTTGGGCGTGCATCAACAACTTCATCTTCATCGACGCGACCGGCGGCACCGGCGGCGGCATGTTCCGCATGATGTATGGCCGCTTCCTGCACGAGGTCGCTGACCTCACCGGTGCCGAGTCCCTGCGTGCCTTGGGTGACGAGTCTCAGCGCATCGGCGACGCTTGGCAGGAAGTCGCCGCCACGCTGCATGCGTCCAGCGAAGACGGCGTGTGGAGCCGCCTGGCCGAGCTGAGCGCGCCCTTGCTGAGCATCGCCGACCGCGAAGAAGCGCTGTGGCAGGCCCTGGACGCGTGGGCCACCGCAGCGGAGTGAGCGTGTGGGCGTGGACTCAGCCGCCGCAGGGTCCCGCAGCATTGAGCGTGCACTCCGTGAGCGGCACCCCCGCCACCCGGTCGTTCGCCCAGCTCACCATCAGGCCCAGGCTGTCCACGGCGGCGCCCACATGGCCCAGCCCTTCGCACTCCACCAGCTCGACGGGCACGCCCGCCGCACACATCGTCTCGGCGTCTGCGCGCACCGGGGGCGCCCACGCCAGCGTGTCGGCCGAGCCCGTGATGATCAGCTTGGGCGTCAGCGACAAGGCCGGCACCGCCGTGTTGGCCAGCAAGCTGCTCTGGTCCATGTAGCAATTCCACGGATCCATGTCGTCGAGCCCGGACTCCACCGCGGACGCCAAGAAGGCTGGTGTGTAGACATCTTCCACCGTCTCGATGCCCGGCAGCAAGCTGCCAAAGTCATCACACGCGTCCCCCAACACCTCGGGCAGGGCCTCAGCGACCGCCGGCTGCAGCACGGCGTCCAGGTCGGCTTCCCTTCCGTACCAGTCCCACATCGTCACCATGCCGCCAGCGAGGGCGAGCGTGGCGTCGGCTTCGTGGGTGGCGCCATAGACTGCGAGCGCCCGCAGGTCCGTCACGGGAATGGCCGCGATGACCGCCATGAAGTCCACTTCGGGGGCGTAGGCCTTCGCGTAGTGGTCGGCGAACAAGGCCGCGTGTCCACCCTGGCTGGCACCGAAGCCCAGCACCCGGCTGAGGTCAGGGACGGCGTTGGTCTCCAGCTCGGCTTGCAAGTTGGCGGTCGCACGCAAGCTGTCGAGGCTGGCGATGGCGGTGGGCTCACCGACCACCCACGGGTGCAGGCGGTCCGAGGGCTCGCCCCAGCCGGCCATGCCGATGTAGTCCGGCGCCGCGATCGCGTAGCCTTGGGTGGCCCACAGCACGGGGAAGGCGACACCCTCCAGAGAGCCCGCTGTGGGGGCACACTCGTCACCGAAGCCCATGGTGGGGTGCAGCCACAGCACCGTGGGCACCGCGGTGGGCTCCGGCATCACGGGCAGGGCCACATAGCCCGTCACCTCGACACTCTCGCCACGGTCCTGGGTGATGTGGCGCACCTTGTAGAGCTCCACGTCGTACTGCACCTCAATCACGTCGCTGTAGCCGGCGGTGTCCAGCAACACTTGGATGGCAGCGGCCGGCATCGAGAAGGCCGAGTCCCGCTCGTACTCGACCAAGCGGCCCATGTCTTCGAGGGGCAGGTAGGAGAACTCGGCGCTGCCGCAGGTCTCGGTCGTGAGCGATGGGTAGGTCTCCCCGCCATCACCGCCGTCGGCACCGTCGCCCCCGTCGGCCCCATCCCCGCCGTCTGCTCCGTCACCGCCGTCTGCTCCGTCACCGCCGTCTGCACCATCACCACCGTCGGCTCCCCCTCCGTCATCACCCACGGCGCTGGCGGTGTCTTTGTCGGCATTGCCCGCGCATGCGGCGAGCAGGAACAGCAAGGAGAGGCGGGTGTGCATGGGAACTCCGGGGGGGCCGCATGCTTTCAGCCGACCGGGGATGGCGTCAATGTCGGCGGCCAATCGCCACCGGATGCACACCCGGCCTGCCCGGACCCGGTGTCGAGACATCGCTCAGGGCACCGCGGCGACCCAGTCCTGGACCCGTCGCGCCAGCACCGGCAGGGGCACCGCGCCCGCGCCCAGCACCACGTCGTGAAAGTCGGCCAGCACGAAGCGCTCGCCCAGTGTGGCCTCCGCCTCTGCCCGCAGCCGCAGGATCTCAAGCTGGCCCGTCTTGTAGGCCACCGCCTGGCCCGGCCAGCCCACGTAGCGGTCCACCTCGTTGACGATGTTGTTGTCGGCCAGCGGGGTGTTCTCGCGCATGTAGGCCTCGGCTTGGGCCCGGGTCCAGCCCTTGTGGTGGATGCCCGTGTCGACCACGAGTCTGGCCGCCCGCCACGCATCAAAGCTCAGCATGCCCAGCCGGTCCACGTCGCCGGAGTACAGCCCCAGCTCGTCGGCCAGCCGCTCGGAGTACAGCGCCCAGCCCTCCACAAAGGCGGTCATGCCCCCAAAGCGGCGGAAGGCCGGCATGTCCGGCAGCTCCCGTGCGATGGCGATCTGGAGGTGGTGACCGGGCACCGCCTCGTGCCACGCCAGCGCCTCGGCCTCATGGCGGGGTCGGGTCTCCGGCGCGTGGGTGTTGACGTAGTACGTGCCCGGTCGGCCTGGGTCGTCGGCGGAGGGGGGCACGGCCTGCATGTAGTAGGCGATGGTGGTGAACGGCGCCTCGTGGTCGGGGATCCGGTCCACCTCACACCGCGCCTCGGGCAAGCGACCGAAGGCCTGGGGCACCGCAGCGTTCGCGGCAGCCACTGCGGCCCGGGCCTTGTCTTCGACTTGCTGGGCGGTCTCAAAGCGCAGCTCTGGCGCTTCTCGCAATTTCGTGAAGATGGTCTGTAGGTCGTCAGTCTCGAAGACCCGCAGCCCCAGCTTGGCAAACTCGGCGTGCACCCGGGCCATGGCCTCGATGCCCGCTTGGTGGACCGCGTCGGGGCTGGTGTTGAGGGTGGTGTAGCGCTGGATCAAGCCGGCGTAGCAGGCTTCCCCGTCGGGCAGGTTGGACACACCGGCGCGCTCGGGGGGACGGGCCACGGGCAAGATCTCGGTCTCGAGCACCTTCTGATACGCCCGCAGGGCCGGCTCCATCTCGTCGCGCACCACAGCGGTCATCGCCGCCACCCAAGCGTCGCGTGCATCACCCTGAAGGTCCTCGGGCGGGGACTCTACAGGGTCCAGCAGCGGCTGGGCAGCACCGGGGGCCAAGGACCGGTCGAGCTGCTCGATGGTGCGGCGCACGCTCTCGGCCGGGGCGGTCCAGCCCTGTTCGGCCCCGACCCGCAGCCGCTCCAGCTCCACGGTGATGCTGGCGGGCACCGCGCGGTAGCGGGCGAGGATGGCCTCGGCGTCGGCGGCCGTGTTCACGCTGTGGAGCACGGGAATGGCGTAGGCATCGCTCAAGGCATTGCGCCTGGGGGTGACCGTCCAGTCTGAGAAGCGGCAGGGCACGTCTGCCAAGTCGGCGTCGACCTGGGCCAAGAACAGCTCTCGGGTGAGGGCGTCCGCCGGGCTCAGCGGTGCCGGGTCCACCGCGTCCATTCGACGGCGAAGCTCCCGCACGGCTGCCACCCCCGCCGCTTCCGCCTCAGCCGAGCCGTCCCCGAGCTGGTCATCGAAGCGCCGGTCCCCCAGACTGGTGGCCTCCAGGGGACTGCGGCGCATCTTGTCGTCCCAGTGCTCGTCGAGAATGGTTTGCATTGCGTCACTCTGGACGCCAGTGCTCGCGATGGTGCTCGCTGGCGGCGCGGCGGGATCGGGGAGCGGCACCGCCGGCTTCGGGGCGCACGACATCAGGGACAGAAGCAGCAGCGAGACCATCGGTGTCCTCCGGGGGCGCGCCGTATCCCGAAGCCCCCCGTCGATGGGCCCGGGGCTCAGGATCCCTCGGCGGCCTTCTTCACCCAGGCCACGCCGTCGGCCAGCGACTGCCGGGTGAGGTACTTCACGAGAAAGCCCGGCACGCCGCTGATGGCCAGCGCGGTGGAGTGCTCGAGCCGGGTCAGGGGTGGGGAGTCCTGGAGCTGCTCCACTCGCCAATATCCGGCGATGTCCTTGACGTCGGACGTGCGCTGGTAGTCCAGGCTCCAGGCCATCCAGCCCTCGTCGCGGTGCAGCGCATTGCGGCTGTAGAGCACGGTCTCGTAGCCCATGATGGACGACTTCATGTCGACGTAGAACGTGTCCCCGTCGCGCTCATAGACCGTCGTGGAGACCACCGTGCTCACCCGCTCGGGGTACTGGGGATAGTCGAGAATGGCGTCCCACACGTCATTGGCAGAAGCCGAGACCAACTGGACGGCTTGCCCCTCGCCGCCGAGGTCGGTCCGCTTGCTGCGCACCACCACCCCACCGTTGTCGAGGGTGGCTTGCTCATCGGCGTTGAGGTCCAGCGCCGCCGGCTTGGCCGTCACCGGAGCGATCAAGCGGTGGGGATGGGGTGTGTCGGGGTCGGCAGCCAGGGCCGGGCTGCCCAGCACCAGGCCAGTGAGCAGCATCACGGGGAGCAGGAGCACGGGAAGCAAGGTGGGCATGGGACCTCCGGGGGCAGTCTACGCGCCCAACCCGTCCCACGCGGCGGTGGGTCCGTTTCCTGCCATCGGTGGATGGGGAATCAAGGTGTCGCTGGACACCCCCACGACCCGTCCAGCTCCGCAGCCTCCGCCTCTGGATGCACCACGGGCCATGCGTCTTGGGCGCTCTGGCGGCGGGTCTGGGGAAACACATCACACAAGCGCCCGGTCCATGTTCGCACCTCGGCGGCGGTCCCCAATCGGACTTGCCACGTGTCTCGTGCGGCCACAATGTGCAGCCCGTCGGGAAGCTGGCCCTGTTGCGCCCGCGCCGCTGTCACCACCACCGCCACCGTGCCGTCCACGGAGAAGCCGTCCGGGTCCCGCCCGCCCATCGCCAACGCCAACACCAGCGCCCCCGGCTCCACCGCAGGCACCCCGGACACAACCGCACCATCCACCAAGATAGACCCAGGCACGGCATCCTCGATGATCTGGGCGGTGTGGTGGAGCAGGCCCAGCGTGCCCGGACGCAGCCCTTGGGACGGGCGTTGCACGGGATTGGCCGGGACGCGCAGCGCCAGCCAGAGCCCCAGGTATGCCCGTCCGGGAATGCCCGCCACGCCGACCATCAGGGGCACCATGAGGATGCGCAGGTGGTGGTCCTTGAGCGCCCCCACCGCCGCGCCGGCCGCCAGCGTCAGCACCAGCCCCGACAGCGCCGCCAGGGTCCACCGCCGGGTGGAGGTCGTCCACAAGCCGCCCAGCATGGCCAGTCCCAGCACCAGCGACTGCACCCCTGCCATCCGCAGCCATGCGTCGACCGCAGTGAGCGGGGAGGTGGACGGTGCCACCGCGCCCCCGACCTCCCCCAACAGCGAGCCCAGGTGGGGCAGCAGCAGCGAGCCCAGCACGATGAGCGGGCCCCGGGACCAAGGCACCAAAATGAGCAAGGGCGCCCCGGCGACCAGCGCCAGCGGGTGGTTCATCACGGCCCACGGGAAGGCCACCGCGACCAGCCAGGGCCCCCAGGTGGGGCTGGTGGTGCCCAGTGTCACCAGTCCCAGGGCCACCGCCCCGAGGTAGCCTTCCGCGCCGCTCAGGCAGGTGTCGAGCAGGCCCGGCTCCACCGCGAGCAAGGCCGCCACGACCAGACCGGGGCCCGTCTTGCGCGCCAGTCGGGCCGTCGCCAGACCCCCGATGGGCGCGACCATGGCGTGCAGCACGTGCATCCCGGCAACGGCCTGCCACAGCGAGCCGCTCGTGCGCACCAGCAGTCCGTGGGGCAGGGCCAGCATCCAGCCATAGGGCGGCGCGTGGGGCGTCGTGCGCAGCGGTCCCCGGGCGCCCACCCACCACGGGCCCATCGCGTCCCCGAGTGCACTGGTCACCGCGAGCCCTCGCCAGCGCAGCCAGACCGCGACGCCAAAGGCCACCGTCAGTCCCGCCGCCAGCACCCAGGACTGCGTCGCCGGGCGCTCAGTGCCCACGTCGGCGCCACCTCAGCATCAGCATTGCGGGCAGCCAAGCCCCGGCGAGTCCTCCGGCCACCGCACAGCCCCGGCCTTGCTTCTCGGCGGGTGGGTCCGACGCCCCGTCCGCCCCCACCGCTTCGAGGTCGCCGTCCTCATCGTCGGTGGTGTCGGGGCGCTCCACATCGTCGGGATCGGGCTCGCCGCTGTCCACGCCATCGCAGTCCTGGTCCACCCCGTCGGCGGGCACATCCTCAGCGCCGGGAAAGACCGTGGCTTCGTCATCGTCGCAGTCCTGCACCGTCCACGCGCCGTCGCCATCCCCGTCGACCATGGGGGAGTCTGGTCCGCCCCAAGGCCCCATGTCGGACCGCGTGCCGTCGGGGTCCAGCACCGTGGGATCACCCGCGTCGATGAGGGGACTGGTCGGCGTGGGAAGGGCGATGGACAAGCCACATTCGTCGCCGCCCACCCACCGGGGGTCCATGCGCAGGCTGCCGTCGCCGGGGGTGGCCCCTTCATCGTCGAGCGCCCACCATGTGTTGTGGCCCAGCGTGAGCGCCCCCGAGCTGTCCACTGCCAACCCATCGACAATGCTCACCATCACACTGTTCTGGATAAGTGCGGCCCCCCCGTCCAGCACCGCCAGCCCGCCGCCGCGCAGGGTCGACAGCCCCACCTGACGGGCCTCCAGAGCTCCGGCCCCCACCACAATGCCCACCCCGTCGCCGTCGTGGACCAACACATTGTTCAGCGTGGCCGTGCCCTCGGACCAGACCAGCCCGCCAGCGGCGTCCACGTCACACACTGCCACGTCATGCAGATCGGCCTCGGCGCTGGGGCTCAACCACAGCATCCCGCCCTCGTCCGCCGTGGCCCCCAAGGACACCGCACGGTCCAACACCAGTGCACTCTCGAAGATTGCGAGGTCTGCCCCTTGGACCGCTTGGTTGTCCACGAAGGTGTTGTCGCTGAGCTGGAAGGTGCTGCCGTAGGCGCCGTACAGCGCCCCGCCCCGGCCCGTGGTGGCGGTGTTGGCCACAAATCTTGTGTGGGCGATGACGATGGGTGCGGTGGCGTGGTGGGCGTAGATGGCGCCCCCGTTTAACGCCGCTGTGTTGCGCTCAAAGACCGAGTCTTGGATCTCCAGCGTGCCCAGGTGCCAGCCCAAAGCCGCCGACACGTCGTCGGAGCGGTTGTTCTCGAAGGTGGTGCCCTGGATGCTGCCCGCCACGCCGCCGTTCGCGTAGGCCCCGCCGCCTTGTTCGGTGGCGTGGTTGTTGCGGAAGGTGCAGTCCTCCACGGTCGCGGAGCCCCCGTCCCAGGGGTAGAAGCCGCCGCCCAGCCGGGCCAGGTTGTCCTCGAAGACGACGCGCCGCAGCACACTCTCGCCCGTTCGCACCCACACGCCGCCGCCGTCGATGCCCGGGTCTCCGCTGGCCTCGATGCGGGCATCTTCGATGAGCAGGGCACCCCCGAGCACCGCCACTGCACGGCCGCTGGGGTTCGACAGGGTGAGCCCCCGCAGCGTCACGGCTTCTGCGTCCCGGGCCCGGACCTGTTCGGTGCAGGCCCCCGCTGTCCACCGGGTCAGCTCGGCGCCTTGCCCTTCGATGGTGAGCGAGCGCCCGTCCAGCCGCAGGCACCCGGTGTGTTCCCCGGCGGACAAGACCAGGGTGTCGCCGTCCGCCAAGACCTCGGAGCCTTCGGCAATTGTGAGCACATCCCCACCCCCTGCAGGGTCAACATGGAGGGTGGTGGCCCAGACGGGCGCGGTGAGGACAGCGAGCAGGGGGGACAGCATGGGCGCAGGGTACCGCCGGCGGGGGCGGGCGGGCTGGCCCGTTTGGTCAAGCCTCAGGCGGATAGATGTGGGCGGTGCCCCAAGGGTCGCGCACCACATACCGGCCGTCGTCTCGACACGACTCAATATAGGCCGCCCCAATGGGCACCTTGCCGGCACCACCGGGCAGATCCAACACATACGTCGGCATACACAAGCCGCTGATGTGGCCCCGCAGCCCGGCCATGAGCGCCTGACCCTGGGCCAGCGGCACCCGAAAGTGGCTGGTGCCCGGCGCGAGGTCACCCTGGTGCAAGTAATAGGGCTTGATGCGCAGCTTCACCATCGACCGGAACAGCGCAGCGAGGGTGGCGATGTTGTTGTTGATACCCTTGAGCAATACGGTCTGGCCCACCAACGGATGCCCGGCTTGGCTGAGTCGGGCGAGGGCGGCGTGCACCGCCGGTGGCTTCAGCTCGTCGGGGTGGTTGGCGTGCACCGCAACCCAGACCGGCTGGGTGTTGGACAGCGCCAAGAGCATGGCATCATCGACCCTTCGGGGGTCCACCACCGGCACGCGGGTGTGGATGCGCACCGTCTCGACATGGGGGATGGCGTCGAGACGGGCGAGCAGCTTGCCGAGGGCCGCAGGCGCCATGACCAACGGGTCGCCGCCGGTGAGGATGACCTCCCAGATGGCCGGCTGGTCGGCGATCCAGTCCAGTGCGCGATCGAGCTCGGCCGGCTTGAGGATGAGTCCTGCCGGCCCGACTTGTTCCCGCCGAAAGCAGAATCGGCAATACACCGGACAGACGTGGATGGGCTTGAGCAGCACCCGGTCGGGGTAGCGGTGGACCACCCCGGGAACAGCCTCGTGGACGGCATCTCCGATGGGGTCCAGGCGCTCTTCGGGGGTCAGCCGCAGCTCGGCGGTGGTGGGCAAGAACTGTTGGGCGATGCCGGCCGAGCCCTCTTGAATTTGGTCGGCAATGTGGGGGGTGACGGCCACGGCGTAGCGAGCAGCGACCGCGTCCATGCCGGGGTCGTCGGCCAACAGCCCCGCATCGACCAGTGCCCGCACCGTGCGCAAGGACCGTCCATGAGTTGTTGGCGCTTGGGAGCTGGGCCGCTCAGTAGCGATGGGCCACGCCCCAGAAGGTGCGCCCGTCGGCCGTGTCGGTGTAGAAGTCGTCGATGCTCTCGTCGGCCCCGCGCACCCGGAAGGCCGAGCGGATGTCGCCGGCCTTGCTTGTGACGTACCAGTCGCCCGAGTCGCCATCGGTGGTCATCCCGAGAGGCTGGATGAGGTTGTTGGACCACGCGATCTTGTCGACCCAGTCGCCACTGTTGAGGTTGAAGCGGCGCAGGGCGAAGGCCCCTTCGGTGAACTTGGCGGACATGGAGTACCAGCCGTCGCCGTCCATCCACGACAAGCCCACGCTGATGTAGAGGGCGGCGATGTCGTCCTCGGTCAAGGTCTCGGGCAGCGAGACCGGCTTGTGGATCACCAGCCCATCGGCCGCCCCATAGGTTGCGAAGCCGCCGAGCAAGCCGGAGATGCCGATGGTGCCGGTCGCCGGGTCGATGGCCAGCCCGCCGCCATACAGCTCATAGGGCACATCCGCGCGCACGGCGATGTTCCAGCCCCATGTCGCCAGCTCGGTGACGTCGCCGTTGGGGTCGAGGCGGTGCAGCGCGCCGGGGGTCAACACCGCGTACCAGCCGTCGGGATGGGTGGCGACGCCGCGCACATAGGGCCCGAGGAAGTAGGACCGGGGGTCCAGCTCGCCGAAGCAGTCGCCCCAGTCGGCTTCTGGCAGGGCGAAGCAAGCGTCGTAGCCGGCATCACCAAAAGTGGCGAGAGTGGTCGCTGCGAGGCCATCTTGGACCAGCACCACGTCGGCGGGCTGGTACCACGGCGACGTGTCGTCGAGGGTGAGGATGAGCCCACCGCTGGCCAGCGAGAAGCCGGCCGAGATGTTCTGGAAGTAGGCATAGGTCGTGACCACCCAGCCGCCGGACACGCCCTCGGTGAGGCTCCAGGGCACGCCGGGGGTGGGGATGGTGCCCTCTTCTCGGCCGACGGAGTCGAGCAGCACCACTTGGCCGCTGCCGTCGGTCTGCTCGGCGATGGCCAGCCCCGCCCACAGCTCGTCGATCCGGCCGTCACAGTCGTTGTCGACGCCGTCTTCGATGTCTTCGGGGTAGGCCGGGTTCACCCGGTAGTTGTCATCGTCGCAGTCGCCGTCTTCCACAGTGACGCCGTCACCGTCATTGTCGGTGCCGGTCGTGCCGCCATCGGCGCCGTCGTCGCTCCCCCCGTCGCCCGAGTCGGGGCTCGGCCCCAGCTCAGAGGACTTGTCGGTGCAGCCCAGAGCGAAGGCCACCAGGGGAAAGATGAACAGAACGGATGGTCGCACGGTGGCTCCAGGGAGGATCGGCGGGAAGCCAAGGAGGCTCAGTCGGAGGAACGGGCACTGCGGCGGCGCACAAGCATCCCGATGAACAGGAAGGGTAGACCGCCCAGCGCACGAATGGGGGAAGTGGAGCAGCCGGAGTCGGCCTTGGTGCCCTCGTCTCCGTCCACGTCGTCGTCGGGAGTGCTGTCTGTGGCGCCGTCTTCGCCGTCTTCGCCGCCGTCTCCAGCGCCGTCTGCGCCATCTCCCCCATCCCCTGCACCGCCTTCGTCGCCGTCGCCCCCGTCGGCTCCGTCGCTGCCATCCCCGCCGCCGTCATCGCCCGGCTCGTCGGGCGCTTCGTCGAGGGTGAAGGCGCCGCCGTCTTCGGTGGAGGTCACCGCCAGGATGTCACCGGCCTCAAGGTGGACAACCTCGCCCACCCCATCGGGCCCGCTGAGCACCACCGGCCCCGACACGACCTGCACCGCCACGGTGTCCCGCGCGCGGTAGTAGCGGGTGCCCAGGGTGTCGGCGGTGCCGCTCTGGGGAAGCGCCAGGTCTGCGGTGGTGGGGTTGGTGTAGAGACTGCTCTCGGCGAGCTGCCGGTTGCCATAGGCGCCGGCAAAGCCCGCCCAGAGGTCACCGGAGTCTGTGCCGCTGGCCTCGGCGAGAATGCTGTCCCACAGCACACCTTCACGGTTGCTGGACAGCTCCCAGACATCGAGCATGCCGCCCGTGCCGAGGGTGGACTCTTCCAGCCAAGCATTGAAGACAAACAACCCATACTCATGGGCGCTGTTGAACGTGTCGAATCGCACGGCGGCGTCTTCGGCATACCAAGCGCTGGTGTATTGGTGGCCGTCGATGGTGGGGTCGGCGAGCTCTGCCGCGTGGGTGGCCGAGGCTTCCCAATACCAAGCCTGACGCTCGTCTTCGACTTCCCACGCGGACTCTCGCATGGCGAACTGGATGGCATGCATGAATTCGTGCACACACAACGAAGTGTAGAAGTCGGGCCCGAAGTCGGCATAGCCGTTGGGGTTGACCCAGATTACCGGGTAGCCCTCGGGAAAGTCTTCGGTGTAATACTCGGCCGTATAGCCGGTGCCGCCGAGGGTGGGGTCGAGAAACACCCACAGATACCAAGAGTCGCTGCTGGTGGGGGCCGGCCAGCCCTGGGTCTCGATGAGGGACGACCACGCCAGCTCCATTGCGGCGGCTGTGGCGTCGACCACTTCTGTGGGGATGCTGGTGTCTTCCCAGTTGATCGTGAAGTTGGTCGTGTCGCGGTAGCTTGCAAAGTGCCCGCCATACACACCCTTGCCCACGGGGGGCGGGGGGTGCAAGGCGCTGCTCATGCCGATGCCGGCGGGGGCCTCGTGCATGTACCGATGGGCGGGGGCCCGACCCTCCAGGCCGGAGCGCCAAACCTCGGTCTGGAGGCACATCGGGGCGGCGTGGGCGACAGTGGCCAGGGCCAGCAACAGCGACATGGGCTCAGGCCTCCCCTTCGTCGAAGCCCCGAGTGGCGATGCTCATCTCGTAGGCGACACGGTCGGGCTCGGCCTCGGCTTGCTCTGCCCACAGCGCAGCTTGGGAGGACAGCCCGGCGAGTCGGGGGGCGAGATCCGAGCCCTGGACGATGAACTCGGCTTGTTGGCGAAGCTCACCATCGAAGGAGCGCAGCATTGCGGCGGCCTCGTCGGTGCGGCCCTCGCCGATCATGGTGCTGACGCTGCGCAAGCGGGCGGTGGCCCAGGACCTTGCGGCGGCCACGCGGCGGGCTTGGGTGCTGGGGTCTTCTTCAGGAGCGCCGGGATGGAAGTCGCGAATGGCCAAGAACAGCTGACTTCCCCCACCGGAGGGCGCCGCGTAGAGGAACTGGGCGCCGGTGAGCTGGGCGGCTTGGGTGGCGAGCTCCAGCGCGATCTCTTCGGTGACGTCGGCTTCGTAGGCGGGTCCCTCATCGGGGGCCGGCAAGCACGGCACACCGGCGCTCTCGAAGTGGTCCATCGCGGCGCACCACATCAAGCTGGAGTTGGCGCTGGCATAGCTGAGAACGGCCTGGCAGCGGGCATGTGCGACGATGTCGCCAGCCTCGTTGGTCCAGTGGATGCGCCCCTCGGGCAGGGCCGCGCCGAAGTTCTTCACACCGAGGGTGCCGAACAGCTGCTCGACCTGGGCAAATGTGAGGGATGAGGCCAAGGTGTGTCTCCGGGAGGGACGGGAATTCTGGGGAGTCGGGGCGCCGCCGGGGGCGTCATCGAGGGGACCGATGGGCCGCGGCCGGTGCGCCGTGAAGCTGTGCGGTCGACGATACTAGGGCCTCGCGACCCAGATTGCGAGTCCCCGGGCAGAAGGGGCGCTGGTGGGGGTCCTGCGCGGGCGGTGGGGGAAGCCGGACCCGGGGGCTGGCGCGGGCCTTCAGCGCACTTTCTTCTTTCGTCGTACGCGGGTCTGGGGACCGCGGGAGAACCCCGCTGCCCGGCGCTCTGCGCGAGACTGGGGCGCCTTGGGCGGGTCTTCGGGTTCGGGGGTGGGATCGGGCGGCGCTGCCATGGCCTCGACAAATGCGTGTTCCACAGTGTTGTCGAGCACCCCCAGGGCCGCTCGTGCACCAAGCTGGCCCAGGTGGGTCGCCCCGAATTCAAAGAGCTGGCGCAGGGCCGGGATGCACGCCTCGACCGGGGCCGGAACCGTCGTCCGCTGTGCCACCTGAAGACTGAACAGCAAGTCACTCAGGCTGTCTTCAGTGGCCTCGGTCAAGCCCTCACCCTGGTAGCGCAAGGCGTCGTGGGCGAGGCGACCCAGCCATGCGGCGTGGGCATCGGTCCAGCGCTCGCCATGGGCCTGTTGCAGGGCCACGTGGGCGTTCGTGATCCAGTTCCGCGCGGCAGGCCAGTCGACGCTCCCGTCAGGCTGGAACAGGTCGGCGGTCCAGTCGAGCGGCGGGACGGAAGGGGTCATGGGCCAGTCATCCGTGCACGTCGGGTTTTCTGGGGACAGCCTCAGTCGAGGGGCTGGTCGAGCACCCGGGCAGCGAGGCGCGCGGAGGTGGCCTTGCGCTGCAGCTCGTGTACCTCGGCCGAGAGCCGGGACATGGACTGGATGCGGCCGCTGTCGGCGATGGCCCGTGCGGTGGCGGCGACCTTGGTGGCGGCGTCTTCCACACCGACGCTGGCGCCTTCCATGCGGGCGACCCGCACCATCCAGCCCGTGGCTTCCAGTGCTGCGTCGTCGTCGGCGGGCGCAGGTGCGGGCTCTTGTCCGGTTGCCGGAAGGGCGAACAGCAGCAGTGCGGCGGCGGTCAGGCGGGCGGTGGACATGGGCACTCCAAGGCCGCTCCGGTATCGGGTTGGGCCCGGCGTGGCGAGTCCGCCGAGGGGGCGCCCAGGTGGCGGCGGTGAGCGCCCAAGACCGGCTGGTGGTGGATGGGAAGCGCCCGCGCTACCCCCCGGCCATGACGACGCCGGCTCCGTTTCTCCCGTCCCGCCCGCCCCCCTCGGCTGCGGCCCTCCGCGCCGAGCTGGAGTGGAGCCTGTTTGGACCGGAGCTGATGCCCGAGAGTGGTCTAAATAAGGTCATCTTGGGGGATGAGTGCCGCGAGGCGCTGGTGTCCGCTCCGGTGGACTTGGACCGCCCCTTGCCCCGCCAGCTCGGCCGCCGGTTTGAGCGTCACTGGCAGTGGGCGCTGACCCACGCACCGGGCTGGACGCTGCACGGCCACAGCATTCAGGTGAAGCAGGGCCGCAGGACCGTCGGCGAGCTGGACCTGCTGGCCACCGGTCCCGACGGGCGGTGTTGGCATGTGGAGCTGGCCGTGAAGTTCTACCTGTGCCGCCGGGGGCTCAGCGGGGAGGACGACGCCCACTGGGTCGGTCCGGCGGGACGGGACCGGCTGGACCTGAAGCTGGACCGGATGCGGAATCACCAGGTGTTGATGGGCCAGACCCCCGACGCCCACGAGACCCTGAAGGCCCGAGGTCTGCCGGTGCCCGACCGGGCCGGCGCGGTGCTGCGGGGGGTGTTGTTCGCCGACTGGCGCCAGCCCCACCGGCGGGCGTCGGGCTTGTGGTGCACGGCCGCCGAGCTGCCGACGGCCCTGGACCGGGCCTGTGTGCTCCACCGCTGGAGCACACGGGCCCGGTCCGGCGGTCGGCCTTTCGGCGGCCGTACCACAAGCCCGACGCCCGCCGGTGGGGCTGGCGGCAGTCGGGCTCGTGGGCGTCGGGGGTCACACGTCAGCCTGCGCTTCGTCCGGCCGGTCCCATGGACCGGCCCCAGTGGGCATCGTCCCCGCTGAGCCCCGGCGGCACAGGCGCCAGCTCCACGGCGGGTGCCATTCTGTGGCCGTGCGGTAAGCGGACACCAACGGCGCGCTCGGCGCGGAGCGGCGGTGGGGGCGGGCGGGACGGAGAAACGGAGACCCTCGTCATGGCCGAGTCACCACCAGTCTCGCCGCCGCCCCCTCGGCGGACTCGGGCCCTATTGCCGGAATCCACCGCCCGCCGCGACACCGCCGCGCGCGCTAACCCTTCCGGCTGGCAAGCCCCGCCCGCCGCGGCGCGCAGACGGATGGTGCGGGTCGCCCGCGATGGAGCGCCGGCGCACGCGTGTGGAGAGACGCCGCTACCAAGGTCGCCGCCACCCGACCGCCGGCAACGGCCATCCAGTCCATGTCCCTGCCTACGCCCAGTACGAGCTGCGGCGCAGACCCGCCGCCTCTCGACCAACCCCGGGCTGACAGAGACGGCGTGCACAGATGACGCGCGGAGCACGCGACTGGACCGCCGACTGTTGACGGGGCGTCGACTACAGCGCACGCGCGGGACTGGATCACGAACGCCCCGCGGGCCCTGCAACAGACCCATGGCCCGAAACCGCCGATGCCCACACTGCGTAACAGGTCGCCTGCCCACGCCCCGTGGCGGTGACCGAGACCACTGAGACGGCCTGGTGGCGCTGCTGTTCCGTCTTTCAGGTGAAGCGACGGACGACGGTTCCAGCCCCGGTCCGCGCATCCCGGCCTACGCCAGCTTTGAACCGGGGACGACCCGCACCTGGGCCCGGCTTGGTCCTGGCGACAACACTGTGGGACACGACAGTGTGACGCGCACGGACGAGATTGCCAAGGCCCCGGTCCTCGCGACCGGGCGGCGGGAATTCTCCCGCGGTCCCCAACCCGCCCGACGAGAGAGTGCGCGAGCGCGCAGCCCCGGGTCCAGCTCCCCACCGCGCCGGCCCCCGCCAGCCCCTCTGCCCGGGGACTACGGAGTCTGGGTCGCGGGCCACAGCCGCGACCGCACCTTTCACGACGCACCGACACGTATCCGCCGCGTGACCGCCCCCGGCCCGGCTCCCCGCGCACCTTGGCTCGGCTGACCTTCGGGGGGCACATCCGTTGACGGGGCTGACGACATCCGTCCATGCCCGCTGCCGGCCGTTCTCAGCAATAGCAGCACCAACTCCCGCGATGTGGTTGCGCCGCATGGACCACTTCGAGGCGCCGGTGTACCGTACCGGCCCCGGACGAGACCCGCCCCTACAGCCGACCGCGATGCACCGAAGAGATCGCGCTGGGCTCGCCGCAAGCCGCCCGGCTCACCGGCGCCCGGTTCACGAATGCGGCTGTTCTTGGCCATTCGCGGCGCTCAGAGAGACCCGGCGCAAGCCACCATGGCCGCCGCAAGGTCCTGGGCCGCCGCGCGCGGCGATCCGGCGCCATGTTGCCGCACTGCGCTCCTTCGATGGTGAGCTTCGCCAACAAGCCGAGTTCGATCTCGGATCGCCGAGATATCCTCCCAGAGCTGCGTAACATTGGGCCGAGCCCGACCGTGTCGCCTACGAGATGAGCATCGCCGAAGAGGCCCGCGAGCCCATGTCGCTGTTGCTGTGGCCCCTGGCCGAGCGCGCCTTCCAGACCGGGTTTGGCGCTCCGGCCACGGGCGGGCCCCCGCCCGTCGGTACACATGCGGGCCCCCGCCGTCACACATCGGCATGAGCAACGCCTTACCCCCGTGGGCAAGGAGCCCGTGAGGCGCTTTGCAAGCTGCCGCGACACGACGAGCTTCGCAGCTGGGAGGACACCGGCATCCCCACAGAAGGTGGTCGACGCCGCAGCCGCCGCGAGCGTCCCTCATCGAGACCCAGGGCTGGCGGCGGCTGTGGGTCCCTTCTCATACCCTCGGCTTGTGCACCGGCCGGGTATTACACCGAGACTTTCTACCCGATATTTTTCTAGGTCAACCCAACGGCTATGCCGGCTCGAGCCCGACTTCTACACTTCGTTGTGTGTATGCATGCATGCCATCCAGTTCGTGGAGTACGAGAGTCCGCGTGGGAAGTCGAGACGAGCGTCAGGCGCCTGGTGATGAAATCGGTACCTACGAGAACGCCGACGCCTGCGGCCGCCACCAGCTGACAGTGCCGAGGCGTGCCGTGCGATTCGACACGCAGCCCATGAGTGGGTTGTTTGTCTTCAATCTTGGCGGGAATCCACCCTCGGCCGCGGCTGTGCTCGATGTCTGGGGCTGTGCAGCGAAGCGTGAGTGTGCTGTGGGACAACAGGCCAGCGGCGCTCCGGTAGCCTCTGGGCGAGCACCGCCGGCACCTGTAACGGCGGCAGCCGCCGGGCAATCTCCCGCAGCCCTGCACCGCGAGCGGCGCCCCCAGGCGGCACCCTGGGCACCCGCTACCACGGGTGTAGGCCTGTGTCGGGCCCGACCAATCCCGTAGGCCTACATTGGGGGTATCCGCCTTGAACCCGATGACTGTGAGGCCTCCGCCACGGCCATCGACGAGCGCCCGACGAGCCACGGCGGACGGCCTGCGGGGATGGGGAGATGGCGCAGACGGCGCGTGCGAACGTAGACAGCACTCCCGACGACGACGTGGACGAACGGAGCCGATCCCGGCTGCTCCCCCCGTTCGTGCGCTGGAGCGTCTACCACTGTTCATCGGGATGCTTGCTCCTCCGACGCATTTCCGCCGATGCCAGCCCATCCGTTCTGGTCATCTTTCCCCTGGTGGCCTAAACGCAGACAAATCTGGGGCCGAGCCCCGACACACTCGGGCGGCGGGGGGGGGCGCAGCGCCGGCTGACAATAGCGGCGTGGAAGACGCGACTGCGACGATGACGGCGGGTGAACCCGGCCTACCCCCGAGACATCGAACGACGTCGACAACGACTGTGACGGCCGTCGACGTGGGCGGGGCCGGCGCCGGCCGGACCGACGGCAGTACGGTAAGTGTGTTTCCAGCTCCGATCCGTCGGCCGAGGAGGGGCCATCCGCCCCGGCGTGCCCTGTGGAGCCTCACCGAGGGCGTGTCAAGCGTGTCGCGACTGTAAATACTTCCGAACATCTCGGCCGATACTGGCCGAGCGCCCTCGTCGCCATGTGCCTCGCCGACGTGGGGCCTCGCGAGCGCACTCTCGCCCTTTGGTGATGCCGGCTACGTACCCGAAATACGACGCTGCCAGACCCCCGGTCCCTACTTCCTCGGGCTGTGCGCGGCGTCGCCACCCATCCCGACGACGCGGTGTTGCGCGCGCGCCTCGACTGGCGGCGACGCGTCACCGAGCGCTGGCGACGTGGGAACATCGCGTGCTGGATGCCCTATGGCAACCCTTGGCGCGAGCAACCGTCGGCCGGCGACACCATCGCGCGTCTCCGGCTGCTGGTCCTGGGACGGCCGAGTGGGCGGTGATCCACAAGCGTCTCGCTGCCCGGACTGACCGAGAACGACATCTCGCCTACATGCGTGGCTGTCGTGGACGGCGACGGCCATGTCCGCCAGGGTGCACCGAAGGGCTCAGCCTCAGCGGTGGCGACAGATAGACAGATCTCACAACAACCTCATCCAGCCTCTCAGGATGACCACCGATGGCGACTCGGGACGGTATGTGGCGTCGCAAGCAAGACCGACGACGACGCTCAGCGGGGCGGCAAGGGCGTAGACGCTTCTACACCGACGACCGACTGGGCTGCACCTTCTGGGGCGTGAGCTATCGCTACTGAGCCCCGGCACCACAAACGCCAACAACTCATGGACACACAGTACGGGCACTAATCCGGTGCGGGATGGCCGACGACCGGCATGGACGCGGTCGCTGCTCACCTACATGGCCGTCACCCCCGACCAAAAACCAGGAACTCGGCCGGCATCGTAATATTGCCACCACCACTCGGGGAAGGCGCCTGGACCCATCCGGAGCACCTGCCCCATTTCGGGCTGCTCAATCATCCCCGCATCTGTCCGGTGTATTGCCGTTCTGCGGGCGGGGCGGCCGGCAGGATCGCACTTTGGGTCGGCCAGCTGGGAGTCATCACCGGCGGCGGCCGTGAGTCATGGCCTGCGGCCCTCGACGCGCCATCCCACATGTGAGACGGTGCGTCCACACTCGCGACCTTGTTCGTATGTGGCGCGTAGGTGCGGTGCGCACAAACCACCACCGCTGAGCCCGCCGGCGAGGAGCCGCCTCGCCCGACGCTCGCATTGGTGGGTGAGCCGTATTGCTCAGGCCATCAACAACAGCATCGCCACCCTCGCTGCGCTGTTCGGAGTCGATGGTGAAGCTGCGCATCAAGCCTATTACTGCACCAGGGTGACTTCGCGCCAGCGGGCTCAGCCCTTTCGTGCCGCTGGCCCAGGGTCAGGCGCTTCCTTCCGAGCTGCGAAGGCAGCGGATCTGCCCGGTGGTGCAAGGCGGCCATGGTGAGTCGTGTCGAGACGACGGCCGGCCATGTGGTGCGCGTGCACTGCACCGCTGCCCGCCTGGTGACCAAGCAGGCAGCCGCCCGCCCAGCGGTACCCTGCGCCCCCCTGCTCGCTCGCTCTGCGCGCCCGTCTGGGCACCACCTGCATGATACGGGGGTGAGAATTTGCTCTGGCCAACCGAAGGCTCCGAGTCACTGGCGACATGGTCTTGTCCGCCGGGGAACACCGGGTGCTGGACAGGCGCTTCGCTCACCTCGAAGAGGCAAACCGAGCGGTGAGACAGCGGAGACAGGTCGGGCCCGGGACGCAGAAGCCGTGACTGCGGGAAGCTACTGTCGGACCCCAGCGGCCGTGCATTGGCGGGGAGCAAGCAGGGGGTGCCTGCTCATCGGAAGTGCCGCATCAGGCCCGTAAATTCCCGGAGCATCGGTGTATTCCCGGCACGAACGCCGGAAGTGCTGCGGCATAGATATTCTTTGGCCCACGGGGGCTCCGCGACCGTGGAGGACTGCACCTTCCGCAACAGCCGCACGCCGCAAAAGGCGGCGAGACCTACGCGAGGCTGGCGCGGCGTGGCCGGGCGGCACCTTCGGGAACGAGCCGCTCCGACGACGTGTCGGCGGCTTTGGGCTGGCGCGCAGGCACGCTGCTCGGTCTTGGCTTGCACAACACAGCGGCGTTAAACGGGGCGCCATCTACGCCCACCACGCCACCGCACCCATCGTCATCGCCCACGCAAGATGCGAGCACCGCCACCGCGAGGCGGGGCGGGGCGCGCGCGCGCGCGCGCGCGCGCGCGCGCGCGCAGCTCAGCGACAACACCTTCGTGCAACCAAGCGGCCGCGATGTCGGAGACGCCGGTCTGTTGGACCGTGCGGTAGTCCTTGGGGAGACCGCGACGGCGGCTGCTGGCGCCGGGCACCGATGCGGCGAGTGACGGTGTGTGTCGTGGACGCGCTAGCAGCCGGTCTGGTCCCGCGGCGCAGACCCCTGTGTTGGTCCACGACCCGTGAGAGCAGTTGTGGTGGGGCCATGGGGCCGTCGGGTGGGGCTGTCGACCTGCGCGGCGGGCCCGACGGGCCGCACTTATCAGGAGACAGTGTGATGGTGGCAGTGGGGCGAAACGCATGGACACAACACGGGCGCTCGATGAAGGGGGCCGCACCCCCGGCGGGCGGCGCTCCCGGTGGGGCGGCGGGTGGTGTCCGCGCCCGGGTCCCACGCCGACCCGGTCCTAAATCGACGCCGGGGCCGTCCGCGGCGCGTCCCGCGCATGGGGACGGGGCGGACCGAACCTCCCCATGTCGGCGAGGATGGCGACAGCACGCAGACGGTGCAGGACGACGATGACGAAGCCACGGTCTTCCCGGCGCTGAAGATGTGCCCACCGACGGGGTGGGCGAGACTGCGATAGCGTGGGCAACGGCGAGCCCGGTCCGCGGCGATGTGGAGCGCCCCGACACCACCGACGTGAGGACGGCGGGCCCTCAGCGGTGGGCTGCGGACGGGGCGACCGGGACTACCCGCCGAAAGCAAGACCGGGGCTTGGCTGCCCTCAATGCTGATGCTCTGGCGCCGACGTGGCGCTGACGCCCGGCGGCGGCGGCGGCGGTGGCCTTTGGCGTCGCGGTCTGGCTGGCGAGCGTCGCGGTGACAGACACTCGGGACGCGATAACCCCGTGGTGGAGTGGGCGCCCGAGGAGCCACACGCACGACGCCCCACGCGCCGCCCTATGGCTGGATGCTGGCCCTGCCCCACGGACTGCTGGCGCACGAGCCTCGCTGTGAGCAGGCCGTTGCCGGGATGCACGTGCTGCGCACGCCGTGGTCGCGCCCATCCGGAGGTCTGGCGGCGGCCCGGCTGCGCCAAGACCGGGCCCGGTCTGGTGTGGCGACGCTGCCTGCGGTGAAACCGGGCCTTGCTCGGCACCTGCCTGAGCAGCGGAGGAACGCCTCGGGGCGGTGGCCTGGGACTGGTGACACGCTGGAGCCACCAGCCCTGGGGAGGCCCTGGCTGGTCGCGGTGGCTTCCGAAACCGCCCGCTGGCGCTGTCGCCGGGGCTGCTAGCGCAGTGCCTTGGTCCCGGGGCCGCTCATCGTGCTGGGCTCGCTGCTGCCCACCTGGGCTCGCGGGTCGGGCGCGGTGCGCCGTCCACCCCTCCCCGCTCGCTGCGGTCGGCACATGTGCGGATGGCAGGGGGTTTCAGCGGTGGTGCTCAGACTGGCCATGCTTTTTTTTTTTGGGACGACCTCCACCCGGCGGTGGACCCTGGCGGCCCTGTCGGGGCTTTTGCTGACGCTGGCGGCCGGCGCGGCGGTGGGGAAGCGCAAGGACCACCGCCTGCGCTTCCTCATGGTGCCCCTGATGGTCGGCGTGGCTTGCTGTTCCCGGACGGGCTTGCCTGGGGCTGCGGCTGGCGCGTCCCCGGCCAATCCTGTGCGAGCGCCCGTCGTCTGACACGTCCAGCGCGCATAGGCCTGCTCCCTACACCACACCGCCCAGATCATCGAGGATGCCGTGCCTGGGTCCTCATCTTGGTGGATGGTGCGGTGCTACGGTAGCGGTGGCGTTGGCGAACGACAGACAGCACTTCCGTGGCGATGTGTGACGCAGCGGCGCGCGCGCGCGGGCCGGCTCCCGACAGTGTGGCCGCACGAGATACGTGGCAAGTCCGGTGGGGACCGCCGCCGAGATGCGAACATGGACGAGAGACTGTGTGTGTGTCTTCCTAGACCGCCAAGCGGAACCCCGCGTGGTGCATCCGGAGCTGCGAGGCTGGACGAAAGATGTGATCCAGCGACACCTTGATTCCCCTATCCACCGATGGCAGGATCGACTCCACCGCCGCGGGTGGAAGGGTTGGGCGCGCAGACTGCCCCCGGAGGTCCCATGCCCACCTTGCTTCCCGTGCCCTGGCTCCCTGTGATGCTGCTCACTGGCCCCGGTGCTGGGCAGCCCGGCCCATGGCTGCCGACCTCGATACGACCCGCGCCCCGTACCGCCTCGATCGCCCCGAGCATGTCCAAGCCGGCGGCGCTGGACCTCAACGCCGATGAGCAAGCCACCCTCGACAACGGTGGGGTGGTGGTGCGCAGCAAGCGGACCGACCTCGGCGGCGAAGAGTCGGTCTCGGCTCGCAGCCGATGCTCATTCTCGACTATCCCCGAACCCCGAGCGGGGTGAGCGCCTCCCGCATTACTGGCGCGACGAACGTTCTGCGGCGAGCTTAATACATGCCCCGGCCAGCAGCTAGCGTTCAGTTACGTATTGCTTTTCCGACCCTTGAAGCCTATCGTCGCCGCTCAGCCCTCTCAGCGTGTCGTCGCCGCTCTCTCCATAGAGGGCATCGTCGCCCCTCGTCGCCGTACAAGGTATCGGTGTCGGTGCCGCCGAAAAGGCTATCCCCCTGGGCGCCGCCCCGGGCGGTGTCTTCGCCGCCGTCGCCGAAGAGAACATCGCTCTCCGCCGCCCCATAGAGCCGATCGCCGTCGTCGTTGCCTCCCAGCGTGTCGGCGCCGCTGGCACCGAAGAGCCTGTCTGCAGCACGAATCACCATCCAGACTGTCGTCGCCGGATGCTCCGTAGAGCGTGTCGTTGCCGGCCCCACCAAATGCCGCGTCGGCCCCGGCTCCGCCGAAGGCCTTATCCAGTCCGGTCCCACCGGCAAGAAGGTCCGAACCGCTCCCGCCGGTCAGCCGGTCGTAATCATGCCCGCCATAAAGCCTGTCATTGCCGCTGCTTCCGAACAGCCTATCGCTGTCCCTGTTGCCGAAGAGCCTGTCGTTGCCGAGTTCTCCATGGACAGAGTCCGTTTCCTCGACCGGCCTCAGCCGTGTCGTCACCCTGGCCACCAAAGATCGTGTCGGCTGCCGGATTGACCGAAGAACACGGTCATTGTCCGCGCCGCCGAAAATAGAGTTCGGCCTTGCCCTTGCCATAGAGCGAATCATTTCCGGACAGACCATAGATGTAGTCAATGCTGTTTGTTCCTGTAAATGTATCGGGTCCAGAAGTGCCGGTATAAGCGACCATGATGAACGCGCTCCTGTTCATTGTGCTGGCGCCACAGCCGTTGGTGCCGACGGCCGCCGCTGCGATCAATGCGCCTGTGCAGAGCGGAGTGTCCCGGCGACCAAGGTCAAGCCTCGCTGCTGATAGTGATCCTACAGGAACGGCATGAATTCGATAAGAGTGTCTTCGGGCTCTGTGATGGCGTCTCGGCCGGCTGCCGGCAAAGCCGCCAGAAAGCGACTTGACTCCCCCACGCCTAGCCCCGCATCCTTTTCGTATCGCAGTCTTGGCATAAGCGAACTATCTTCAAAGGGAGGAATCCATGCG
>CALOBC010000046.1:0-177864 GCA_942491145.1 Myxococcota bacterium
GGCGTCCTGCCCGAAGGGCGCCGGAATCCAAGGACGCCCGCCCGGAGGGCGGTCCTTCCCTGCCCGAAGGGCAGCCCGGGCCGCTGAGAGAGGACTCTAGGAGAGTGCCGAGTCCTAGGTCGAGTCCTAGGACGAGTCTCACCGGACACCCCAGACCGGTTGAACCGGCCGCCCATGTCCGGTTCAACCGGACGCCCCCGTCCGGTCTGAAATCCGCCCCATGTCCGGTTCCCAGACGGCCGACCACCAGCCCAACGACGACGGCCCCGCTCCACCCAAGGAACGGGGCCGTCAGCCCTCCACGATGCCCGCAAAGCGGCTCAGGATGCCTTGTGTTGCATCCTCGGCGCCGCGGCGGCCATCACCCTGTCTCCGGCCTCCCGAGCCTCCTGAGAGGCAGCCTGGAGCCCTCGCAGCGTCGGCCATCGGTTGCGCTGGGGCAGTACCGCCAGGTCCGCGACCAGGCCGTCCCACGCCGACGTCCAGCTCCCCCGCGGATTCCCCGCGGCCGTCAGCCCACCAGAGCACGCCCGCAGCCCGCCCGGGGCCATCGGACCGTCCAGCAGCGCCTGCACGATGGCCTCCGCATGGACCGTGACCTCTTCACCGTCGACAATGCGGTTCGGGTCGGCACCATCGCCGAACGAAAACGACCGCAGCCCCTTGATGCCCCGTGACCGCACCAGCCGGGCCGTCTCGGGCTCCAGGCTGCACTGCGACGCCGGCATCACCAGCCCCCGACGCACGAGCTCCCGGCAGGCGTTGGTCACCCGCCGACGCGCGTTGACATGGTGCGCCGCTGCACGCTCTTGCTCCACCGCGCGGGCCGCCAGCTCAGCCGCTCGGCCCGCCGAGGTCTTGTACGGCCGGGGCCGCCGGGGCTCCGGCAGCGGGAAGGCGCGTCGGGCCAGCGCGTCCACGTCCAGCAACCCAGGCTGCCGCACAATCTCGTCGGAGAACACGCTTCCACACAGCCACCATCACCCCTCCCACTTCAGCCGGACCGGGCCCCCCGCCATGTGGGTCAGCGCCGCACTGTAGTTCTCGGCACACCAGTCCCCAAAGATCTTGTTGGGGGCCAGAATCACCGTCTCGTCGCCATCGAGCCCACCCCACTCCAGAGGATGGAGCCAGATGTCGTACAGGGCCCCGAGCTGGACCCGCACCTGGGCCTTCTCGGCGTTCCACCGCTCCACCGTGCGCATAGGGGGAAGCAGGGCCAACCCTTCAATGCGGACCGAGCCCGGGTTGCCGGAAGCACGCCGGGCCAGACCGGGGGTCCCCGAAGCACGCGCGACGGCCGCCGCTGGCGGGGCCTTCGTCGCCGCCACGTACGCCTGGGCCACCTGCCGGGCCGCACCCTTCCGGGCCAGCTTCACGAAGCACGATGGGTGGCCCATCCAGTTCCGGGGCAACATCCCGTTCAGCCGACCCGCCTTCACCGCCGTGGCCAGCGCCATCAGCAGGGCCTCCCACTCGGCCAAGCTCGGCTCGCCCAGCTCCCGCCATGCCTTCACCGTTGCCCGACCCTCACCGCCAAGAACGGTCCACCGCCCCTGCTCGCCCGCTGCCCGCCACGCCGCCCGCACCAAGCCCGCAGCGAAGGCCGGCTTCAGACCGTTCTTCCTCGCCAACCCTTCGACCCAACGGGGCATCACCTCGCCCTCTGGGGCCTCCACCACCGAAGCCTCCGCCGGGGCCCCATCATCCGCCGGCGCCGCATCCGGCTCCGGAGCGCTGGCCTCCCGGTCAATGTGCACGTCCGCCGCCGCCTGGGACGCCATCGCCGCATCCCGAGCCGTCGCCAGCACCGTCCGCACGTCCTCGTGGCCCATCCGCCCCAGCTCCATCAGCACCTCGGGCACGATCTGGTACTCACTGCGGTACGGCCGCCGGTCGTAGGTGATGAGCACCCCCCGGCCCTCCAGCTTCCGCAGCAGTCGCCGCGTGTGGCGCACCGACCGACCGATCAACGTCGCCAGCTCCAGCACCGAGCTGCCCCGCTTGAGCTCCATGTGTTTCGGCGGCCACCGCCAAGTCTTCGAGTCCACCTTGGTGAAGATGACGAACAGAAGCGCCTTCTCCGCCGGGGGAATCAGCACCCGGCCCAACGCCATGTACGCTTCGTTCGTCGAATAGGGCGACCGCTTCACCACGGGCGTCTGGCGGTGCTCGGCCTTAAACCCACCCGCGTACCACCACGGCTTCTCTTCTTCAGCCGCGTCAGCCTCCACCACGGGCTCGACCCGCAACGCGGCCTCCCCCGCCTGGTCTTCATTCATGGGGACGCTCGCGGCCAGCCAGCAAGATGCGCTGGATGTTCGACCACTGGCGCCGCTCCCAACGCTCACTCACCCCCAGCTCGACCGCCGCCTGTTTCGGGCCAACCCCGGCCACAGCACGCAACGCAAGGTGCCGCTGCTGCTCTGCCGACAGCTTCGGAAGCTGTGCTGAGAGCCGCAAGAGAGCCGCCGACGCGGACATCGCACGGTCTCCGTCCGCCCAGCGGTGGAGGTCCGCCAACGCCTCAATGTCTCCCGTGGGCGAGAGCGCCGTCGACCGCTCCCCACCCTCCGACGGTCCCCGCCAACCCAACAGCCGACGCCGGGCCCACAACGCATGGCGTTGCAAGCAAGCGAGAATGTAGGGCACCAACGGGGCCTGCTTGCAGTCGTAGTTGGACCTGACGTGCTCGATGACCTGCACGAGCACTTGCTGGCGCAGGTCATCGGCGCCCACCGACCCACCGCTGTACCGCCGCACCAGCCGGTCCAAGGTGTCGGTCACCCGTGGATCGGCCAGTGCAGCGTCAAGGTCTGTGTGGGTTGCACAGATCGGTGGGCCAGCATCGGCAACAATGTAGTTGTCTTCGGTCACCCTGTCTCCATCGTGCGCCGCAATGGCGCGCGGGCAGAAAGCCCGCCATCAGCCCTCAAACCGGCGGTGCCGGTGGGCTGGAGTTGAGGGGCATGTGTTGTTCAGTCGGGGCCGGCGGGGTGGTGTCAGGCTCGCCCGAAACGTAGAACCAGCGTTCGGGCAGCCCGTCTTCTGTCGGGGCCAGCGGGGCAGGGTCGGGGTCGCCCGTGAAGTCGGGCCAGCCGTCGTGGGGGGGGCAGCGTGCTGGAAGGTCCGGCAAGCGGCGTAGGGGCCCTTGCGGCAGGCCGTGTCGGCAAACTGGGTCCACAGGGCCAGCAGCTCGGGCTGGGTCCCGTCCCAGGGGTCCGGCCGCCCAATGTTGTGCCAAGTGACGGCACCGAGCGCACAGTCGCGGACCTCGTCGAACAGCTCCACAAAGTTGTTGGCCGCGCCCATCGCTTGCAGGACCGAGCGCCCGGCCTGGGGCAGCTCTTCGGTCCGGTCGTCGTCGTCGTCGTCCACGATCTTGAGGCCCGCCGCCTCCAGCTCCTCAAGCTGCGCAGCGCTGAGCAGCACCTCCGTGGGCGAGTAGTAGCGCACCGTGTCCTGCAGCATCCACCCCCCCGTCCCCTTCTCCGTCACACCCACCAGAAACGCGCGGACATCGTCATCCTTGTCGTGCTTGGGCAAGATGGAGGCATCACCGGCGTGGAGGTTGCTCGCCAAGAGAGCGGTCAGGCTGCCGGCACGCTTGTAGAGGATGTGGGCCTCGTTCCAGATCGCCACCATCGGCGGGAAGACACAGGGCAGATCGGGCGCCGGGCTGGCGTCGACGTCATCGGGGGGCAGGCTGGTCTCGTCCAGGTTGGTCTCGTCGAGGTACATGGGGCCTCCAGGGTGGCCGTTGGGTTGGTTTGGGGGGGCTTGGGTGGGCTGTGTTTGCCACCCGTGGGAACAGTGAGAACAGCGGGAACAGCTCAGACCGCGGCCGGGTCCACCGGCGCCGCTGGGGCCGCGAGGTCGAGGGGGTTGATGAGGAACAACTCAAGGGCCTGCGACTGGGGGAGCGCCAGCGGATCCGCCTCCAACCACTCCAGGCGCTCCGCCAACCAGGCGCCTGCAGCCGCGTCGGCGGGGTGGACCGTCGGCCGTCCAGCCCGGTGCCAGTCCCTGGCGGACTCCAGAAACTCCCGGGCGAGGCGACGCTCCATCCTTCCCATCACCAGAGCGCTCCCGTCCACCCGGGCGCGCTCGGCGCGCTCGACGACATCGAGGTGGAGGCTGCGCCAATCCGCGGCCGTCCCCGACATCACCATCGCCGCCGACGACGCGAAAGGGCCCACAGCCCGGGCCGAGGCTGCCCGCAACCGCACGTCCGCCGGATTGGTCAGCAGCAGCTCGCGGGCCAGCTCGGGCGCCATCTGGTCCTGCCCGGCGAGGGGCAGCCAGTCCAGGTGGTCGAGCAGCCAGGCGCCGCAGTCGCCATCGTCCTCGGTCAGGGGCATCGGACGACCCAGCTCTGCCCACTTGGCGGCCATCTGCAACAGCTCTTCCGCGGCGTAGACCTCCATGTCGGACAGCTCGAACTCGCCCTCGGGCACCGCCGCACACCGGGCACGGACACCCACGTGGAGCTCCGCCCAGTCCGCGGCAATGCCGAAGATGGGGCACTGCTCAAGCGTCTTGCGGAATCTCTCTCTTGCGTCCCAGTCCCGAATGGCGGCCAGCATCGGCGGCGCCACCTCGGCCACAAACTCGGCACCGCCAATCGGGTGGATCTCCTTCATCACCTGCATCAGCGCTTCCCGAAGCTCGTCCAGAGCCACATCCTCCGGTCCCAGCAGCACGTCCCGATCTGCCGCAAGCCGAAAGAACGCGGCAAACGAAGCGCCGCGCCCCGTCACAGGCAGGTTGTCCGTCGGCTGGCCTTCTGCGTGCCACTGGTCGACGAGGTCCCCAGCCTGCACGAGGCGACGCCCCAAGCCCTCCACGAAGACGGCAAGCTCCGCCTCAATCGGAGGCTTGGGGCTCGCCTGCTCGGCACTCTCCGCCACGGCGGGCGCGTCCTCGTTCGTCGTCATTGCAAGTCCCCTCTCGGCGGTCTCAGTCCGCACGAAGCAAGCGGAGCTGCACCTTTCGGCACAGGTCCTCGATGTCCCGGACCCGCTGGATCAGCACCGCCCGACCATCGGGCGTGTCCGGTGTGGAAGCCAGGTCGGCGGCCAGGCGCGAGGTCTCCGCCGCCAGCCCCGCCAGAAACGTGATGCGCACCTCGGCGGTGTCGCCCTCGATGCCGTCCACGTCGTCATCTTCATCGACGCGCAGCGTGAGACCCACCACCCGGCCGGCCTCAACGAGGGGACGGCTGCCCCAGCGCTCGACCAGGTACATCGCGTCGCCCAGCCGCAGGTTCCGCTCGCCGCTGAGCCAACGGGTCACCATGCACCGGTTGACGCCGATGCGAGTCGCCACCGACCGCTGGGTGACCCCGGGCATGTCGAGAAGGGCGCGCATGAAGGCTTGCTGGACGGCGTCACTCATGGGACCGCCACCAAGCCTTCGCCTCGCCCACAAGCCAGACGAGGTTCGCCCATGGGGTCACCCCGGTCGCGGCGTAGATGCGCCGAACAGCCGGCACCACAGTGAGCACCAAGCGGGCCAACACGAGCATCGGCACAGGCACGAGCATGGGGGCCAGCTCGGCATGGCTGGACCGCAGGACGGCCAGCATGAGCACGCCCCACACCATCAGCAGGAACACAAGGGAGGCGAGGGCAGCGTGGGCAGCAACCAGCACGTCCTCGCGGTCAACGACGCCGTTGGAGTCAGTCATTGCGGAGCCCCCGGATGATGCAGACGGCCCGCCGAATGGCATCCACCGGCGGGATCCAACCGACCGTCACCACCAACACCGCCGCAACCGTGGGGAAGGACGCGCCCCGAAGGAGCTGTGCCAGAACCTCGACGTAGAGAAGCACGAACGCGAACAGGTAGACCGCCACCATCCAGCCGCCTTGGATGGCGGACAGTCGCGCGGCCCGGAGTTCGGCCCGGACGGAGTGGACCCACGCGACATCTTGCAGCGCCGTCCGTTCAGCACGACGTGCACGAGCGAGGACCTGCCGCACATGTCGGATCACTTGGCCTGGGTACTCCCAGGCCGTTGAGTCACCGCACAGGGCAGAGATCTCGTCGAGGGCCAGCACCGCCGCGTTCTTGTCATTCGGTGGGGGGCACGGCTCAGAAGCGCCGGTGCCCCGGTTGATGGGTGGGGAGGAGGGCGGCGTCATGCGGCTGACAGTTCTTGAAGGCCAATCACGGCGGCTCGCTGCGCGGCGTTTGCCTGAACCGCCCTCAGCAGTCGTTCGAGAACGTCCCAACTCGGGACCTTTCGGCCACTCTCAATATGGGAAATATAGGACGAATCGACGCCTGCCTTCACCGCCAAATCCTGCTGAGTCAACTCTCGTGCGACACGAAGCCGCTTCAGGCGATCGCCGTGGATTCGCAGTGTGACTTGACTGTCTGGACTGACCATTCCAACCCCTTTCTTCGTGGACCTGCCTCACAGTCATGTTCGCGAAGAGGCTCCGACCATGACCTACAGGCAGGTCAGCGTCAAGCATGGCGCCGCTAACGGATCGCATGAAACCACTCAATCGCTCGACTATCGGGCCACTATTGCAGGCAATCCGGAAAGAATCGGACCTGACTCAGGCGACGATCGCCGAAGCTGTCGGCCTGACCGCTTCCACTGTGAGCAAGGTGGAGGGCAATACCAGGGACACCACAACCCGCGCCCTTCTCCAGTGGGTCGAGACATGCGGATACATCCTCACACTGGAACGGGATGAAGAGGCAACCGTTGACCTTGCTCCGCGTGTGAAGACCATTGCGGAGGGGATTCAGGCAATTGCACCGGACCTCGACCAAGCCGAAGTTGACCATGTTGCAGCTCTGATTCAGTTGCTCCAGACCCGGCGCTGATCGCCAACGTGTCACCAAATGTAACCGGCGTATTGACTACCAGTCATGTACGGTAAACTTGCCCTCCAGTCAGGAGGGCCGATGTCAAAACACGACTGCAGCGAACCCCGCCCGGTTCGGGGCCCGTCCAGGCGGAAACGTGCCGTGAACTCCGTCTGGCTGGCCATTTCCACCCAACCACTGGGAGTCATCCCCTCGGCCGCGGCCCTGGGCCAAGGCAACACGCCGCGCGAAGCCCTCGACGACGCTCGCGTCCGGGTCTGCCATGGGCACCCCGCCCTCGCAGCGTCCCTCGCCTTCGAGCCCTGGCTCCGCTCCCTCACGGTTGAGCGAGTCACCGACGGCCAGGCCGAGCCGCGCCCGGCGCTCCCCCCTCTGTCGGCGCCCTTCGGGCCTCACATCCCCCCAAGCCTGAACTCTTCCGCAGAGAGTGAAGGCCCAGAGGGCGCCGATTCTCCATCGTCCGGACTGCCGACCTTCGTGGTGGTCTCGCCAAGCTGGCACATCGTCGGCTGGGGCAACTCAGCCGAGGCCGCCTGGTTGGACGCGGCGGGCACCGCACCCCCGTGGTCGGCCGACTTCATGCTCTTCGAGCGAGTGAATCCCTCTCCAGCCTTGGTCGCAGGGGAGGCCGCATGACCCGCCCCGCGCCCACTTCCCGCGAGGTCCCCATGCGCCCGTCCATCCTCCATGCCGGCCCCCACTCCCTCGCACGCCTCGTGTGCGAGGCCATCGCAGACCTGCGGCGGCAGGGTCGCCGGCCTTCCACGCTGTCCATCGCCCAGCGTGCCGAGCGCTCGCCTCGGCTGGTCCGTCGGGTCCTGGCAACGCTGCGGGCCAGCGCGGCGGTCCACCGAGACCCGTCCGATGGCGGCTATGCGCTGATCCCGCACCGGCCCGTGCCATGACCACCCTCCCCATGGCCATCATCGACATCGCTGCGCCCCCCGGTGAAGACCCCGAAGCCATCCGGCGCCGCCTCGCATCCTGGGCCGACCACCGGGGACTCGGTCTGTCTGCCGGTCAGTGGGGCATCGTCGAGACCGCCCGCCCGTCCGTCATTGCCGACCCCAACGCGCGGGGCCCCGTCATCTACACCCGGTGGTTCATCGACTTCGAGCGGGTGCCCGCGTCCAGAGCCATCCGGGGCTGGCGATACTGGGGTGCCCAGGCCAGCACCCCCGAGGCCACCACCTGTCTGGTGCTCGTGCGCGGGCTCACAGCCGACGACGAAGCCGGTGAACCGGCCGAAGTCTCGGCCCCGGCTCGGCTTGCGCCCGCCACCGCGGCCCCCCAGCTCGAGCTGGCCCACGCCGCCCCCGGCGTCTTCCCCCACGCTCGACTCTGCGCTCGATGCGAGGGTCCCGTCGAGCTCTACCCAGGGCGCGGCGGCCGGCCCCGGACCGCTTGCGAGACCTGCGAGCCCCCCACCTGGCCCCGGAAGGGCGAGCGCTGGTGGCTCGACGGCGAGCCCGTCATCGTCCTCGGCTCCCGCATGGTCAACCTCCAACCCATCGCACCCCGCTTCCGATTGATTCGCTACCGCGGGGAAGGGGACGGCGTGCAGCACACCGTTGAGGGCACCGAGTGGCGCCAGCGCGCCCAGCGAGAGGCCCCAACCCAAGACGAGGAGTCTGCGGCATGAGCCAGACCCACGCACTCGTGCACGTCCCCGCAACGTTGCCCGCCTCTGCGCAAGCTCGAAGGGCCCGAGCGCAAGCGCGCAGACTCCGCGAGATCCAGCAGACCAGCGCCGACCTCCTTCTCGTGGACCGACTGGAGACCCACATCCTCGGCTTGGTCACCGACCCCAAGGGCGTCAGCTACGACGACGTCGCCGGCGCCGAGGGTGGGCAGCTCCTGCGCCTGGTCGTCCGCCACTTGCTCCAGAGCGGTCGACTGCGCGCCCTTCCCGATGCCGTGCTGCGCCTGCCCATCCACGACGTGCAGCCATGAGCGCCAGCAAAGCCAGGTCCCGAGGAATCCAGGGCCGACAGTGGGTCACCCTCACAGACATCGCCGCCGAGCTGCGCGTGCGCCCCGACCGGATCCGCGAGCTGGGCATCCTCGAAGGGTGCAAGTGCATCCCCGCCGGGACCATCGGTCGCTACGAGCTTTGGCGCTGGGACGACGTGGAGCTGGCCGTTCTGGAGCTGGCGCAGGGCAAGACCAAGTCCCACCGATCTCGAACCAACGCGGCACGAAAGAAGGGGCCCCTCACGCTGCCATCGAGCGCCTTTGAGCGGGCCCGGTCGTGACTGTGCCACCCTCGGCGGACCCCTCCAAGGAGTCCGTCATGCCCAAAGCTCGCCCCAAGAAGCCCGTCATCGCTCTTGGTCCCATCACCATCCGGGCCGTCGCCGGCGAGCCGGGAGCCTGGCGCTGGCGGGCCGAGTGGTACCCCCCGGGACGCGACGGCAAGATGTCGACTCGGTCCCTGTCGCGGGTCCGTGGCGAGCGCTTCGACCGCGACGAGGCCATCGCGCGCGCGGCGGACCTGCTGGGGGAAGGAGTGCATCTGAGCACCACAGGTACCCCCGCACCCGAGCAACGAACCGTCGAGACGGTGCTCGACCTGCTGGAAGCATGGCTGGGACACCAGCGCTCCCGGGTCGGGGCCACCATTCGTCAGTCCACCTATGTCACCTACCGGGTTCACGTCCGGGCACTGAGCGCACTTCATGTTGTGGAGCTTCCGCTTGCGGAGCTGAGCCCGAACCATCTGTTGCGGGTGCTCGGGAGTCTCCGCGCCCGCTACTCCGACCAGACCACCCACATGCGCATGATCACGTTCCGAGCCGCGTGCCAATGGGGAGCAGCGGCGGGAGCCCTGCCAGAACTCCAGTGGCCCGAGTGGCGACCAGAGCGACCGGTCCAACACATGCCTAGCCTCGATGATGTGCTCGAAACCCTGCGGGCACTTGAAGCGCTGGGCCCAGACCGACTGCGGAACTCCTATCGGAAGCAGACCATTCTGGCCGTGGAGTTGATGCTGCACACCGGCGCGCGACCCGGCGAGTGCTCGCTGGCCCACCGGCATGACTTCGACGCAAACCACCTGGTGTGGCGGGTTCGGGGTGGGGCCGGCTCCAAGACCGGACCACGAGAGGTGCCGGTGGGTCGAGAGCTGGTCAGCCGCATCCACCAGCGACCCGAGGGGCCCCTGTTTCCGCCGCTGCAAAGCCAGAGCACAACCAGGTGGAACGCCTGGATCAGGACCGGCGCGGACAAGGCCGGGGTGCAGCGGTGGACATGCAAGGGGCTTCGCCACCTCGCGGTGACCCGGATGCTGAACGCGGGGATCGACGTGAAGACTGCCGCCAGCATCACAGGGCACTCACCGGTGGTGCTCCTGCGGTCCTACGCCCACGCCCTGGATTCCTCGCGCCGGCGGGCCAGCGACCTCCTCGCAACCATTCCCCGAGGCACCGTCGTGCCATTCCCGAAGAAGGAGATCTCGTGACTCAAAACCCCCTCCAATCGGCCCAATCCCTACTATTCAGCCCTACCAACCTGCCGACAATGCCCATGAACAGGACTTCTGGAGAGGTTGCTCTACAACCAAGCCCTGCTCGCGCTGGACTACCTCGAAGGCCACCACGCCACCGGCCGCACCGACTGGGCGGACCAGAGCCGGTCCATCCTCCGCAGCGCCATCCGCGACTTTGCCCTGCCCAGCGGGGTCTTCACGTCCGCGCTGGATGCCGACAGCCGCTGTGCCGACGGCCAGATCGAGGAGGGCTGCTTCTACACGTGGACCCCTGAAGAGCTGGTCGACGTGCTCGGCCCCACCGACGGCGCACTGGCCGCCATGGCCTTTGGGGTCCGCACCCCCGGCAACGTGGACGGCCGCAGCGTGCTCTACGTCGCGACCACCCCCGAGGCCGCCGCCACCGCCCTGGGCATCTCCACCGAAGACCTGGACGGGCGCTGGGCATCCATCGTCGACCGCCTGTTTCAAGCCCGCGCCCTGCGACCCCCGCCCCACCGCGACACCAAGGTGCTCGCCGCCTGGAACGGCCTGTTGATCTCGGCCCTCGCCCGCACCGGGGCTGCCCTCGGCGACCCCACCCTCGTGGACGCCGCCCGCGCCGCTGCCGACACCCTGCTCCGGACCCACTTCACCCACGGCCAGCTCCACCGCACGGCCGCCGACGGGGGCACGCCGCTGCCCGCCATGCTGGAGGACCACGCCTTCCTGATCGCCGGACTGATCGACCTGTTTGAGGCCACCGGGGACGGACGGTGGCTGACCGCTGCCCTGCAGCTCGACCAAGAAGTGGAGCGCCGCTTTGCCGACCCCGAGCACGGCGGCTGGTACCGCAGCCCGGCCGACTCTGGCGCGCCCATCGTTCGCGAGAAGAGTGACCACGACGGTGCTCTACCCGCCGGCAGCAGCGTGCATGCCCTCAACCAGCTGCGCCTGTCCACCCTGACCACCCGCCCCGTCCACCGCGCCCGCGCAACCGCCGCCCTCGCATCCGTCGGCACCCCCCTCGCCGTCCAGCCCACCGCCATGACCGAGATGCTGTTGGCCGTCGACTGGGCCGTGTCGGAAGCCCGCTCCCTGGCCATCATCCTGCCCCCGGGCGCGGCCCCCGATGCCGCCGAGCCCCTGCGGACCGCCGCCCGCCTCAGCGGCAACCCCCACGTGGTGCAGGTCATCGTGGCCCAAGGGCCCGCCCAAGACGCGCTGGTCCCCCTGGTGCCCTGGCTCGAAGGCAAGACCGCCCAGGACCACCTGCCCACCGCCTACCTGTGCAGCGACGGGCTGTGCGAGGCGCCAACCACCGATCCCGACGTGCTCCTGGGTCAGATGCGCCGAGGCGCCGCAAATAAGTAATACACCCTACCCTACCCACCAAGATGACCCACCGACACTTCGTTGCACCTTGACGACATTTCGTTGCGGCGTTCACAGGTCGCCCCTCCCCACAGATCGGAGAGCCCACAGACCGGGGACTCTCGTCCACACCGACATGACGATGCACCCTCCGAGCAACTGGCACACTTCCTGCAATCAATTGGTGTGCCCGCCGTGCAGGTCCCCATCCGCCTGCCGGCCCCGCCCGGAGAAGCCATGTCCCGATCGTCCACCTCCCTTCTTGTGACCAGCCTGGTGCTCACCGTCGCGTGCAAGACCACGCCGCCCGCCAGCGCCGAGCCCAACCCCCACGTCAAGGACCCCAGCGCCACCCCGGCTGCCCCATCCGCGACCCGGGGACTCCAAGGGCGCCCCAACACAAGCTGGTGGCCCGAGACGGTCGACCTCAGCCCCCTCCGCCGCAACTCCCCCCAGTCCGCGCCGATGGGCAGCGACTTCGACTATGCGGCCGCCTTCAACACGCTGGATCTCAAGGCCGTCAAGGCCGACATCGCCACCGTTCTCACCGACTCCCAGGACTGGTGGCCCGCCGACTATGGCACCTACGGCCCGCTGTTCATCCGCATGGCATGGCACAGCGCGGGCACCTACCGGGTCATCGACGGCCGGGGCGGCGCCGACGGCGGACAGCAACGCTTCGAGCCGCTCAACAGCTGGCCCGACAACGCCAACCTCGACAAGGCCCGCCGGCTGCTCTGGCCGGTGAAGCAGAAGTACGGCCGCAGCATCTCGTGGGCCGACCTCATGGTGCTCTCGGGCAACGTGGCCATGGAGACGATGGGCTTCGAGACCCTCGGCTTTGCCGGCGGACGGGTCGACGACTGGGAAGCCGACCTTGTGTACTGGGGACCGGAGTCCGAGATGCTCGCCGACGAGCGCTACCACGGCAACCGGGAGCTGGCCCGACCGCTGGGCGCCGTCCAGATGGGCCTCATCTACGTCAACCCCGAAGGCCCCAACGGCAACCCCGACCCCATCGCGGCCGCCCACGACATCCGCGACACCTTCGCGCGCATGGCGATGAATGACGAAGAGACCGTCGCCCTCATCGCCGGCGGCCACACCTTCGGAAAGGCCCACGGTGCCCACGATCCCGCCAAGTGCCTCGACGTGGAGCCCGCCGCTGCTGGCGTCGACAAGCAGGGCTTCGGCTGGATCAACTCTTGCGGCAAGGGCAACGCCGAAGACACCGTCACCAGCGGCTTGGAGGGCGCGTGGACCTCGGCGCCCAACCAGTGGACCCACCAATACCTCGGCAACCTGTTCAGCTTCGACTGGGAAAAGACCAAGAGCCCGGCCGGCGCGACCCAGTGGATTCCCACCGCAGAGGGCACCGACAAGCTCGTCCCCGACGCCCATGACGCCACCAAGCGCCACGCGCCCATCATGTTCACGACCGACTTGTCCCTCAAGATGGACCCGGCCTACCAGAAGATCGCCAAGGGCTTCCAGGAGAACCCCGAGGCCTTCGACACCGCCTTCGCCCAGGCCTGGTTCAAGCTCACCCACCGCGACATGGGCCCCCGCGCCCGCTACCTCGGCGCCGAAGTGCCCGACGCGGTCTTCTCCTGGCAGGACCCCATCCCCGCCGTCGACCACCCCCTCATCGCCGCCGCCGACGCCCAGAAGCTCAAGGCCACCATCCTGGGGTCCGGCCTCAGCGTGCCTGACCTCGTCCGCACAGCATGGGCCTCGGCATCCACCTACCGAGACACCGACATGCGGGGCGGCGCCAACGGTGCACGGGTGCGCCTCGCGCCCCAGAAGGACTGGCCCACCAACAACAACGCCGGGCAGAAGAAGGTCATCGCCGAGCTGGAGCGCATCCAGGGGGCCTTCAACAAGGCCCAGTCGGGCGGCAAGAAGGTCTCGCTGGCCGACCTCATCGTGCTCGGTGGCGCCGCAGCGGTCGAGAAGGCCGCCAAGGACGCCGGTGTGACCATCACCGTGCCCTTTGTGCCCGGCCGGACCGACGCCACCCAAGACCAGACCGACGTGGTCAGCTTTGGCTACCTGGAGCCCCAGACCGACGGCTTCCGCAACTACCGCACCAAGGACGCCCTGCGCAGCCCCGCCGAGGGCCTCATCGAGAACGCCGCGCTGCTGGACCTCTCCCCGCCGGAGATGGCCGTGCTCGTCGGTGGCATGCGCGCCCTGAATGCCAACGCTGGCGGCAGCCCCCTCGGTGTGCTCACCGACCGCCCGGGCACCCTCACCAACGACTTCTTCGTCAACTTGGTGGACCGCTCGACCTCGTGGGCACCGTCGTCCAAGGACCCCGCCGTGTTTGAGGGCCGCGATGCCAAGGGCACCGTCCGCTGGACCGCCACTGAAGTGGACCTCGTCTTCGGGTCCAACTCTGAGCTGCGCGCCATCGCCGAGAACTACGCCTATGCCGATGCCCAGGCCATCTTCGCGAAGGACTTTGTCGCAGCGTGGACCAAGGTGATGCAAGCCGACCGCTTCGACCTGCACCGCTGAGCCTCGACGGAGGCGGGGTGTCCCAGCACGCCCCGCCTCACCCCTTCGTGGGCGCTCCCGCACCCGCCCGCTTCTTCGCCATCACCCCCAGAACCGCCGCCACCAGCGCTTCAGGCATGAACGGCTTCGCCAACAATGGCGCGCCCGACAGCGAGACCCCCCGGGTGTAGCCAGACATGTAGAGCACCCCCACGTCCGGCCGCAGCTCGTGCAGCCGGGCGACGAGCTCGGGCCCCTTGATGCCCGGCATCACCACATCGGACACCACCACGTCGATGGGTCCCTGGTGCTCATCGGCGACCCTCAGGGCGTCCAGGGGGTCCGACGTGGACAACACCATCGCTCCCCGCCCCTGGAGGACCCGGGTGGCCATCCGCAGCACATCGTCCTGGTCGTCGCACACCAGGATCGTCAGCCCCGCGAGGGCCGTCCTGCCCAGACGCGCCAGCACCTGCTCTTGGGCCGGCGCCGGCGCCGAAGAACCCAAGACTTCCTGGGCCATCGGCAAGTAGAGGAAGAAGGACGTGCCCACGCCTTCACTGGACTGCACATGGATGAGCCCGCCCGAGCGCTGGGCGAAGGACCGCACCCCCGACAAGCCCAGCCCCGAGCCCACATCGGCGCCTTTGGTCGTGAAGAACGGCTGGAAGATCTGGGGCACCAGCGCCTCTGGCATGCCCACGCCCGTGTCGCTGACCTCGATCACGGCAAACGCGCCCGGCGACAGGTGAGCGCCGCCGAGAGTCGTGAGCTGGGCGGCGTCGAGCTGGACCGCCGACAGCTTCACGTCCAGCTTGCCGCCCTCTGGCATGGCATCCCGCGCATTGAGCGCCAAGTTCAGCAGCGCCCGCTCCAAGAAGGCCGAGTCGGTCTTGACCGACACCCGACTCTCTTCGAAGACCAGCTCCAGCACAACATCATCGGGAAGCGCAGCCCGCAGCACCGACCGCATGCCCCGCAGCTCAGCTGCCAGGTTGACCGGCGCCGCTTGCCACCGCTGCCGCTGGCCCATCGCCAACAGCCGCCGCACCAGCCGGGCCCCCTTCGCACTGCATGCGAGGATCTCCTGACCCAGGGCCTCGGGCTCCGGCTCGTCCCCCAGCGCGATCGCACTCGCGGCGCCGGCAATGACCGTCAGCAAGTTGTTGAAGTCATGGGCCACCTCGCCCGAGAGCTGGGCCAAGGCTTCCACGGTCTGCGCCCGCTGGATCCGGCGATTGAGCTCCACACGGGATGACTCGGCCCGGCGCACCTCGGTGACATCCGCCAGGGTCACCAGGGCCCCGTGCCCCACCGCCAGCGGGAAGACCTTGGATGTGCACCGCACGGTGACCACCAGCCCGTCCCGGACTTGCCACGCCCCCTCCAGCGGCTCGGGCACAGCCCCGGCACAGGCATCCCGCACCACGTCGACATAGCGCTGTCGCAGGGCATCCTCGACGAAGTGCGCCGCCACCGCCTCGACCGAGACGCCCCCACCCCGAGGCGCCCCCAGCAACCGCACCGACGCCCGGTTGGCCGCCACGAGGGCCCCCGATGGCTCGTGAATCACCATCGCTTGCTCATTGCCATCAAAGACGGCCCGGTACCGGGCTTCCCGCTCCCGCAGCGCCTCTTCGGTGTCCCGCCGCCGGCCCACTTCGCCTTCCAGCTGTTCGTTGTGCTGGCGAACCACCCGCACCCGGCTGGTCCCAAACACCAATGCAATCAGGAGCACCAGGCCCGACACCGCCCACGACAGCCACCAGTGCTCGTGCCACGCCGGCAACAGGCGGATGTTCCGCACCTGAGCCACCCCGCTGAGCTGGCCCCGGGCATCCACCGCCCGCACTTCCAGCGTGTAGGACCCCGGCGAGAGGTGGGGGTAGCGCAGCGTGTGGCCATCCAGGTCTTGCCAGTGGTCATCCAAGCCCAGCAAGCGATGCTGGATTCGGGTCTGCTCGGGCATCTCCAGCGTGGTCGCCGCCACCCGTGCCGCCAAGTCTCGGGGATGGCTGGGGGCCACCACCGCACCCTCGGCCACGGGCTCGTCGTTGAGCGTCACCGCTTCCAGCACCACGTGGGGGGGCGTGCTCTTTGCCAAGTCCGCACGAAACGCACCGAGGTCCACGCGCACCACACCGTGCAGCACCGGCATCCACAAGTCACCCTCCGCCGTGAGCCCCCCCGCCGGCGCACTGCCCCCCATGCCTTCACCGCTCTCGAACTGGACGATGCGGATGGGCTCGGATCCCCCGCTGGCCCGGGCACGCAGGTCCTGCCGCTTCACCGTCGTCAGCCCCAGGTTGCCGTTGAGCCACAGCCGGCCCGCACCGTCGTCAATGACCCGCGACACGACGTTGTCGCGCAGTCCATCCTTCGTGGTGAACCGCACCAGCACCCCGTCTTGGATGCGCACAAGCCCGCCGCCGTAGGTGCCCAGCCACAGGGTGCCGTCGGGGTCGACGAGGATGTCGCGCACCGGTCCCAGCCGCGGGCCCCCCTCCCGATGCGACGTGATCCACGTGACCGAGCCATCGGGCTGCAGCCGCGCGAGCCCCCGAACCGACCCCACCAGCAGGTCCGCGCCCTGGGTGCGCAGCACATGCACCTCGCCCGCACCGAGCACATCCACGGGGATCCACGCCCCGGTGCTGCGGTCGACTTGCACCACCCCCACAGTGGTCCCGACCCACAGCGGACCCGACGGCCGGCTCAGGATGCTCTGCACCGACCCTGGCAGCCCCGTGGCCAGCGGCACCAGCTGAGCCGCACCATCGGCGCCGCGCAGCAGGGTGCTGAGGTTGTTGTTGTGGCCCACGTACACGGTGTTGTCGGCGCCACGGTGCAGGCTGTTGACACACTGCTCACCCAGCACTTCGGCGAGCACGGGCCGGATCGCATCGCCCTGCCACTCCACCAACGGCGCGTCGCAACCCCCGATCCACAGGCCACCCTCGCCGGACTCGAGCACCGTGCGCACACGCTGGGGCACACCGTCGGCCAGTCCCCAGGCCTCCAGGCGACGATCGACCAGCTGAACCAGCCCATCGGACACCGTGCCCATCCAGATCGAGCCGCTGCGGTCAACGAGCAGCGCCCGCGCGGGCGTCGCGGTCCCGGGGCCAAGCATGTGCACGTCCCCGTCGTCAATCCAGCCCAGCGTGCCGGTCGCGGTCGCCAGCCAGACCCGCCCCTGTCCGTCCTCGACCATCGCCGGCCGCCACCCGGGGTCAAACCCGTGGTGAAGCACCGCTTGAGGGGTGGGCTGGACCAGCGAGTCGGCCGAGAAGTGCTCCAGGCCGTTCAGGGTCAGGACCCAGAGCCCACCGGCGCGATCACTGGCGATGCTCCACACCTCCGTCGAGGTCCACAGCCACCGCCCAACACCGTCCTCCACCAAGCCCAGCCCACGGACACCCCCGAACCAGACCCGGCCCTGCTCGTCAACAAAGGTCGTGCGCAGGGGCGGAAAGCTCTCGCCATCCGCGTCCCGCACGACCGTCCGGCGCTTCGCATCCACCAGCCCCGCTGTGGTTGCGGCCCAGACCTCACTGCCGCGGCTGTGGATGTCGGAGACCTCGCTCAGGTCCACCGCCTCGCTGACGGGCACCCGGTGGACGCGCTCACCGTCGAAAGACAGCAGTCCGTGGTGCTCACTGCCCAACCA
The DNA here is from genome assembly GCA_942491145.1 of Myxococcota bacterium. GTDB lineage: Bacteria > Myxococcota_A > UBA796 > UBA796 > UBA2385 > CAXQUZ01. The sequence continues at coordinate 17,859 of CALOBC010000046.1, forward strand.
CAACAGGCCCGCATCGTCGTGGGCCAGGCTGACCAGCCGATTGGTGGGAAGGCCCTCGGGACCCACCAGATCGTAGACCCGGAATTCTCGGCCATCGAAGCGCGCCAGGCCCCCAAAAGTGGACAACCACAGGAAGCCATCATCGTCCTGAACGATGTCTGTGACGCTATTCTGGGGCAGTCCTTCCTCGACCCGCCACTGGTGCCGAGACAGACGTCGGGACAGCGGCGTGGCCGGTGTCGCCAGCGCGACCTGGAAGAACCCTGCTGCAATCCAACCCAGCATTCTACCGCCTCGAACAACCCCTGGAGCATTGCACAGTCTGGGAATGGCGCATCCAGTGACCCCCAAGATCCGTCCGTGGACCCAGGAGGCCACAATACGCGGTTGGCCCCACACCCCCCCTGACGTCAGGGCAAGTCAGACGACAGCACCCCACCGCGCCCATATCGTCGTGGTGGGTGGGAGTGGTGTGCTTCGCACGCCCCTGTCTTCTGATTGGTACGCCGCACTGAGAGCCCCAAAGCGCACTCCCTCGCTTTGGGGCTCTCTTCACTTCAGGGGGGACCTGTCCCGGCCGTGCCATTCTTGCGGAGACCGCATAGTCTGGGCCGCCTGGAGGTCTCTATGCTTGCCCGAACCGACCATCACCCCGTCTCTGACCTGCTCAACGGCAGGGTCCCGGTCGAGTCCAACGTGGTCGTCCAGGGGTGGATCCGCACCCGCCGCGACTCCAAGGCTGGCCTGAGCTTCTTGGCGGTGCACGACGGCTCGTGCTTCGACCCCATCCAGGTCATCGCGCCGGCGACCCTCGACAACTACACCGACGATGTGCTCCGGCTCACGTCGGGCGCGGCCGTCCGGGCCATGGGCAAGCTCGTGCAGTCGGCGGGCAAGGGCCAGTCGGTCGAGATCCAGGCCGCATCCATCGAGATCTTGGGCTTGGTCGACGACCCCGAGAGCTACCCGATGGCCCCCAAGCGCCACTCGATGGAGCACCTGCGGGCCCACGCCCACCTGCGGCCCCGCACCAACCTGATCGGTGCCATCACCCGTGTGCGCAACACGCTGGCCCAAGCGACCCACCGCTTCTTCTCGGAGCAAGGCTTCTACTGGATCCACACCCCCATCGTCACCACCAGCGATGCCGAGGGCGCGGGCGACATGTTCCGGGTGTCCACGCTGGATCTGGCCAACCTGCCGCGCACAGAATCTGGCGACATTGACCACAGCCAGGACTTCTTCGGCAAAGAAGCCTTCCTGACCGTGTCGGGCCAGCTCAACGTCGAAGCCTACTGCTTGGCCATGAGCAAGGTCTACACCTTCGGCCCCACCTTCCGGGCCGAGCGCTCCCACACCCGGCGCCACTTGGCCGAGTTCTGGATGATCGAGCCAGAGCTCGCCTTCGCCGATCTCGACGACAACGCAGCGCTGGCCGAAGCCTACCTGAAGCATCTGTTCAAGGCCGTTCTCGACGAACGCCAGGACGACCTGGGCTTCTTCCGCAAGTTCATCGACAAGACCGTGGTCACCCGGCTGGAGTCGATGGTGAACAGCGAGTTCGTGCGCATGGACTACACCGAAGCGGTCGCCATTCTGGAGAAGGCCAAGGTGCGGTTCGAGTTCCCGGTGCACTGGGGCATCGACCTCCAGAGCGAGCATGAGCGCTACCTCACCGAGAAGGTGGTCGGCGGGCCGATGGCCGTCACCAACTACCCACGCGACATCAAGGCCTTCTACATGCGCCAGAACGACGATGGAAAGACCGTCGCCGCCATGGACGTGCTGGCCCCCGGCATCGGCGAGCTGATCGGCGGCTCCCAGCGGGAAGAGCGCTTGGACGTGCTCGATGCCCGCATCGACGAGATGGGGCTGCCCAAGGACCACTACTGGTGGTACCGCGACCTGCGCCGCTACGGCACCGTGCCCCACGCGGGCTTCGGTCTGGGCTTTGAGCGGGCCGTGCTGTACGCCACCGGCGTCGACAACATCCGTGAGGCGATTCCCTATCCCCGTGCCACGGGCCAAGCCGAGTTCTGAGGGCTGGCCCCGGTCCGCCCCCCCTGTTGACATTCCCGTCGCCTGACACCCCGGATGCCCGATGCTCGCCTTGCTCCTCGCGACCGCCACGGCCTCGGCCTACGACGTGGATGTTGTGCTCGAAGCACAGGGCGCCGACCCGGTCGAGCTGCACCTGGTGGACGTCGAGCCCGGTCCGCTGCCGACGGTCCTGGTGGACGGAGACGCCGGGGCCCACATCTTCCAGATCGACCTCAGCATCGTCGGGGCCGAGCAAGTGCGGCTCTCGGTGACCATCGACAAGCTCACCGCCGGGCCCCGAGGGCGGCTGACGCGCACGACCGTGTCCCAGCCCCGCGTGACCACCCTGCTCGGCAAGTCCGCAGAAGTCAGCATGAGCCACCGGCTGCCCGATGCCGACGAGGACACGGTGCAGCTGTCCGCAAAGTTCCTCGTTCGGGACTGACCCGGCTCAGCGCCCTCTCGGTGGGTGCCGGCCCGCCCAGAGCACCACCACCTCCGCCGCCAGCATCAGCATCGGCGCAATCAACGCCCCCACGAAGGGACGGGCGAGCACCGGGGCCAGCCAGCGGTCGTGCCGGTCCAGGGCAGGATGGTCGTGGGCCGCCGCAGCCCCGCGGCGATGGTGGTCCCACGCGAAGCTGACGTGCCACAGCCCATCCTGGGCGATGTAGCGACCCACGGCGGCCCAGGACTGAAGCTGCTTGCGAAGCGGTGGCCGGCCAAGCTCTTGGGCCACCCATGCCACAAAGGGCCAGACCGACAGCACCCCGGCGTCGGACTGGGCGGCGTAGGCGTCGTGGCGACGGGCGAGCACGGCGCCATGCCCACTGTGAAAGAGGCCCATGGCGACGGCGTTCTGAGTCGTTCTGGACCGCACCCCCTCCACCTCGAAGCGCCGAGCCGCGGTCTGAAGCCGGCCCGGCAGCAACAGCCAGCGCCCTTGGGCGGCCACCGCGCAGCCTAAGGCCTGGTCTTCGAGAAAGGGCAAGCGGTCGTCAAAGCCACCGAGGGCATCGAGCCAGTCCGCCTCGATGAGCAGCCCCTGGTCCCCGTTGGTGCTGTGGGCCCGGCCCAGGGCCGACTTCGCCTCGAAGAACCGGAGCGCGGCGCACACATCGGGGTCGCCCACAAACTCCAGCTGGAAGTGGCCCGCCAGCCGCCGCGGGGACTGGGCCCGCGCCTCGGCGACAAAGTGGTCCACCGCCCGGGCGAGCTGGTCCGGGGCCGTGAAGGCCGAGTCGACGTGCAGCACACACAGCAAGCCCCCGCCACACGCCGCACGGCCCGCGTTGAGCTGGGCGCCCCGACCCCGGGGCGAGTGCACCACCCGCACACCCCGCTGGAGGGCCTGGGCACAGGTGTCGTCGGCCGATCCCCCATCAACAACGACAACATTGATGATTAGACCATCTTGGGCAAGAAGCTGATCCAAAAAAGGACCGATCTGGGCCCCCTCGTCCAGCGTCGGGACGACCACGCTGACCGGAGGGAGACCCATGGACGGTCCTCGAAAAGGGGGGCGTGCGGTGGAGACTCAGCCTGGGTCGGCACCCTCAGCGTCGACGAGTCCCCGGTCCCGAAGCAAGGCGCTCACGTCGGGGTCCCGGCCCCGAAAGGCACGGAAGGTGACGTCGGCATCGGCCATGTGGCCCTGGCTGAGCACCGTTCGGTGGTACCTGGACGCAAGGTCGCCGTTGTAGAAGCCGTGCTCGGCAAACGCCTCGGCGGCATCGGCCACAAGGGTGTCGGCCCACAGATAGCTGTAGTACCCCGCAGCGTAGCCATCCCCGGAGAAGATGTGGGCGAACTGGGGCGTCCGGTGGCGCATCACCAGCTCGGCCGGCAAGCCCCACTCCTCAAGCACCTGGGCCTCGAAGGCATCGGGGTCGGGCACATCGTCGGCGAGGTGCAGCATCATGTCGACCACGGCGCTGGCGAGCAGCTCCATCGTGCGAAAGCCGCTGTCGGCGTTGCTGGCGGCCTTCACCCGCTCCAGCAGGGCCGCCGGCAGGGGCGCATCCGTCTCGACGTCCCGGGCGAAGCGCTCCACCAGCGCACTGGTCGTGAGCCAGTGCTCATTGAGCTGAGACGGGAACTCCACAAAGTCCCGGGGGACGGCCGTTCCGGCGAGGCTGCGGTACGGCACGGCGCTCGCGAGCCCATGCATCGCATGACCAAACTCGTGGAAGAGGGTGCGGGCCTCGTCCATCGTCAAGGTCGCCGGCTCACCCTCGGAGGGGCGCATGAAGTTGCACGTGTTGAGCACAATCGGCGGCACCCGGGCCCCGTCCTTGGTGGTCTGCACCCGGTACGTGTTCATCCAGGCGCCGGAGCGCTTGCCGGGGCGGGCGAAGGGATCGAAGTGGAACACACCCAGATCGGCGCCTTCGCGGTCGCTCACCAGCCACACCCGGACGTCGGGATGGCCCACGGGCACGTCCAGCTCGCAGAATGACCAGCCGAAGTTCTGGTTGGCCGCCCAGAACATGCCCTCGCGCAGGGGGTCCAGCCGCAGGTAGCGCTGGAGCTCGACCGGGTCGATGTCGTGCTCGGCCTGGCGGACCTTCTCACCGTAGTGGCGCGTGTCCCAGGGGGCGATGGAGATGCCAGCGCCCTCGGCATCCGCGACCGCTTGCATCGCGGCCACTTCCCGCTTGAAGGCATCGGCGGCCGGGCCCCACACCCGGCGCATCAGGGCCACGGCCCGGTCCGGCGTGCCCGCCATGGTGCGGGCGAGCGAGAGGTGGGCATGGGACGCAAAGCCCAGCACCCGGGCCCGGTCCCGACGAAGCTGGAGGATCTCGCGGATGAGCACTTTGGTGGCGGTGGCCGGTCGGTGGGCACCCCGGCCCACAAAGGCCCGCCACACTTGCTCGCGGAGGTCACGGCGCTGGGCATGGATGAGGAAGGGCTCCACCGCCGAGCGGGTGTTCAGCACGGCCCAGGCGTCGGGACGGCCCCGGGCGACAGCAGCGGCGCGACAGCTGCCCACAAATCCCGCGGGAAGCCCCGCCAGTCCGTCTTTGTCGAGCCACGTGACGATGTCTTCTTCGTCGGCCAGCAACCGGTCGGAGAACTCGGCGTACAGGGCGCTCAGGCGCTGGTTGATCTGGCCGACTTGAGTGCGACCAGCCTCGTCCAAGTGGGCGCCGGCATCCTCGAAGAACTCCACAATGCGCTTGCCCAGTCGGCGCTGAACGTCGGTCAGCCCGGGCAGCGCGCACGCAGCCTTGACGCGCTGAAACAGCACTGGGTCTTGGTAGATCCCGTCGGTGCGGGCGGCCAGCAAGGGCTCCAGCTCTCGCCGCAGCTCGCGGATCTCCGGACCCGAGAAGCTGAGCCCCCAGGTGGAGTAGACTGAGCTCACGCCCCGGAGCAGCTCACCGGCCTCTTCGAGCGCCAACACAGTGTTGTCGAAGGTCGGCGGCGCGGCGCAAGACCGCACAGCGTCGACCTCGTCCCGCTCGACCGAGATGGCGTGCAGCACGGCATCCCGGAGAATAGTGGGGGTCACTTGGTCCAAGGGAGGACCCCCGCCGGCAAGTCCGGTCCAGGGCAACAGCAACGGGTTGGGCGCGTTCATCGGCTCTCCTGCAAGATAGCGCTCTACCCGCAATCGAAGCCCCCGCCCACACCCGTCCCCGCGCCGACCGCCCGCCCCAGAACCGGCCTCAAGCCCAACGTCCATCGGCGCGATTGGGCCCACGACTCGGAGCGCGAGCCCATGAACGAAGCCTGGCTGCGCCGAGCAGCACCCCCTGTCGGCATCGCGCTGCTGTTGTCGCTGGCGCCCATCATTGGCGCGCTCACGGTGCAGTGGGCCGAGCGGTCCGCCATGGAAGGCATCCGCCAAGATCTGGAGTCCACCAACGAGTCCACGGAGTCGGCGCTCGTGGCCTGGGCGGAGGCCCGGTCCCAGCTGGCCATCCAGTTGGCGGTGGATCCCACAGTGCGGGACGCGGCTGTGGCCTTGTCCCAAGTGCCCCTCGACGAGCTCGCCACCCATCCGGCCCAGGCTGCACTGCGCGAGCGGATGCGCACGCTCTTGGAGCTGGCCGGTTTTCAGGGCTACTTCCTGATCCGGACCGATGGCCTGTCGATCGCGTCGTCCCGCGACGGAAACCTCGGCCAGCCCAACCCGATCTTGATGCTGCCCGAGCCCATGGGCCGGCTCCGCCATGACGAGGCCATCGTCACCCGTCCCCAAGCCTCAGATGTGCCGCTGTCGCGGGGTGGACGCATGGTGCCCGGCGCGCCGACCATGTTCGCCGGGGCCCCGGTCCACGGAGAGACGGGCCAAGTGGTCGGCTATCTGACCCTGCGCATGGACCCGTCTCAGGCCCTCGACCCCTTGCTCCAGGGCGGCCGCGACCCCGCCGTGAGCCAGACCATCGCGTTTGGGCCCCAAGGCACCGTCCGGTCGGCGCCCAAGCAGCTTGAGACCCTGGACCGCCGCTTCGGCACAACCCTGGTGCCGACCGCGGGTTCGTACCTGACCGATGCCCTCCGGGGCGGCCACGGCACCACCCTGTCCCCCACCCCCGGCTGGCGGGGGGAACCGGTGTTTGCGTCGTGGCGGTGGATCGCCCCCTTGTCGCTGACCATCGCCACCGAGCACCCCACAAGGCAAGCGCTCGAGAGCTTCCACCAGACCCGGACGGTCGTCATCATCGCGGTGGTGGCCTTTGACACGATGGTCTTTGTGGTCTTGGCGATGCTCCTGCAGGCCGGACGCCGGGAACGGGAGGCCCGCACCGAGCTGCAGTCCATCATCGATGCCGCACCGGTGGCCATCATCGTGCGCAATGAGAGCGGCCTGCCACTGCTGATCAACGAGGCAGGCAAGCACGGGATGCTCCGCGGTGCGATGCCCATCGGCGGTGCGGTGCCGCCGGGACAGCCGGTCTCCGACACGGTGCAGGTCACCACCGCGAACGGCGAGCGCAGCATCCGGGTGGTGCACTCCCTGCTGCCGACCCAAGTGGGCGGCGAGAATGCCGTCTGCACGGTCGGTCTCGACATCACTGAGCAAGTGCGGGCGACCGCTGATCTGCGCGCGCTCGCCAACGATCTGGAAGCCCGCGTGGAGGCGCGCACGGCCGAAGCCTTGGCGGCCACCGAAGCCAAGAATCGCTTCCTCGCGCGCATCAGCCATGAGCTGCGCACCCCCCTCACCGGGGTGCTCGGCATGCTGGAGCTGACGCGGAAGACCCAGCTGGACGCCGACGGGGAAGACTACCTGGAGCGGGCATGGTCGACGGCCAGCTTGTTGCGGACGATGCTCAACGAGATCTTGGACTTCTCCAAGATCGACAGCGACGCGCTCGTGCTGGAAGAGCGACGGTTCACGCTGGACGAGGTCCTGCGCCCGCTCTCGGCCCTGGTGCTCGCCCAGCATCCCGATGAGGCCGTCGCGCTGCACGTGCACGTCAGCCCCGAGGTGCCGTGCGAGCTGGTCGGCGACGGGGCTCGGGTGGGGCAGGTGCTGCTCAACCTCGTCGGCAACGCCGCCAAGTTCACGGAGCGGGGCACCATCATCGTCTCGCTGTCGGCCCATGCCACACCCGATGGCCAGCTCTGGCTGCAGGGTGAGGTCACCGACACCGGACCCGGCTTCTCCAATGAGATCGGCGAGCGGCTGTTCCAGCCCTTTCAGCAAGCCAGCGCCACAGTGACCCGCACCCACGGCGGCACGGGCCTCGGCCTGCCCATCACCCGACGAATCTGCGAGGCCATGGGTGGCCAGATCGCCGCGGAGGGCCGGCTGGGCCAAGGCGCCACATTCCGGTTTGCGGTCCAGCTCGCCGCAGATGGCCCACCCACGTGCGCTCCGCTCTCGGGCCTGCCGGTCCTGGTGGGGGTGGCGGACCCCCACACCGTGTGCTCCATCACCGATGGCTTGGCGGGCGCCGGCATCCCGAGCATCACTTGGCAGGGCGGTGCATTGCCGAGTGGTCCCTGGCGGGCGGTGCTGATGGACGCGGCGCTGCCCCCCATGGGCCGGGCGGCGCTGGTGTCGGCGGCCACCGCACAGGGCTGCCCGATGCGGATGCTGGTGTCGCCCAAAGAACGGGAGCAGCTCCGCGCGTCGGAGCCCCGAATGTCCGCCATTCCCTCGATCTCCAAGCCGGCCCTTCGCAGCACCTTGCGGGTCTGGCTCGGCCCGGAACCCGAAGCGCGACCCGAGGCCCCGGTCGCCCTCCACGGCGATGTGCTCATCGTCGAGGACAACGCAGTGGTGCGCCTCTTGGTGCGTCGCATACTCGAACAACACGGGCTGGTGCCCACGATGGTGACCTCGGTCGCGGCCGCGCTGCCCCACGTGGACAAGCCGTGGCACCTGGCCTTGCTGGACGTCCACCTGGGCGACGGGTCCGGCCTCGAGGTGGTCCGCGCCCTGCGCAACGCCCACGGGCCAGCCCTCCCCATCTGCACCCTCTCGGGGGACCAGACCACCGAGACCGACGACGAGCAGAACCGTCTCGGGGTGCAGCATCGCTTGCCCAAGCCCCTGCGCAGCGGGGAACTGAGCGCCGTGCTGATGGCCACACTGACCCGGGCCGACCACGAGCTCGCGAGCTGAACCACGGCGGGGGGCAGCGCCGCGTCCACACCCCACGGGTGCCCCGCCGATGGGGTGCCCCGCCGATGGGGTGCCGCTCGGGTCAGTTGGCCAGGCGGCCCTGTTCCCCAAACCGGCTGAGCGCGCGGCGGTGGGCCTGGGCTTCCCCGAGTCCCCGGCGGCTCTGGACGGTCGCGCTCAACAGCACCTGGCGGCGGTTCATCCCGAGTCCTGGGACCTCTTCGGGAAGCGGCTCACCAAAGTCCAGCGTGTGCATCCCGTGGGCGCGGCACCAGCCCGCCAGCTCAATCATCAGCAGGCCAAGCGCACCACAGTCGTGCAGGTCCGGCGCCTCGGCCGTGTGCAGACACACAAAGCGTGGGCCGTCCCGCATGCCGAGCTGGACGGCGACGCGCTCATTGTCGAGCATCAGCGCGAAGACTTGCAAACACCCCGGCGCGTCGGTGAGCGAGAAGAGCTGGTCGAGCAGCGCCGGCGAGTAGCGCACCCCCAGCGCCGGGTCGAGGGCCCAGACCATGGCCTCCCACCGCTCACTCTCATCCAGCAAGCACTCCAGGCGCATGCCGTCCATCCACGCATCCGTGGCCGTGAGGTTCACCCCGCCGATGTGAAGGCGGCAGACACTGCCCGCCGGGTTGGCCGCGGCCACCACATCGCCAAGCTCGAGCAGGGGGCTGCCGGCCACAAACGCGGGCAGCTCCACCACATCGATGTCCCACCAACCACAGACCTCCGCCCACAGCGTCGCGAGCACCGCACCCGGGTCGGCACGGCGGTGGAGGGTTGGTCCGTCGTAGACCTGCACCGCACCCCCCGCCCGGCGGGCCACACCGCGCCCTCCAGACTGCACACACTTGAGCGGCCACACCCCGAGAACACCCTCGTCATCAATAACCACAACAACACGGAGGGCATCCCCCGCGCCGGTCTCGGCCAACACCCGGGGACACGGACAGTGGGCCGCTTCTTGGTCCAGCGCATCCCAGGCGGCACGCCACTCGGCCGAGAGCTGCGACCGCTCCAGCGTGTGGACCTGCAGGGGTTCCTGATGCTCGTGTCGGCCTCGGAAAGACCCACGAAGTGCTGCATTCATGTGTCGCATCGGAACCTCGGGCCAGCCATGGGCGCGACCCCCGGTCGCCCCTCCCCCTGTGCAGTCGATCCCCAGGCCACCAAGGTTGATGTCATGTGACGGCTTTTGTGCCGGCAGGCCCCCGGACGAGGCCTTGGCTCGGCCCGGGCAGCGGAGACCTTGGCTCCGCTGCTGCGGCGGAGACCTTGGCTCCGCTGCTGCGGCGGAGACCTTGGCTCCGCCGCGCCGAAGCCGCCGTGCGGCGAAGGCCACAGCGCTGCGCACGGGCTGCATTCGGCATAGACAAGCGCCGACGGCCCTGGCCCGCTGGAGTGACCATGCACCGACCCTGGACATCCCTGTTTTCCGCGCTCATCGCCATCGTCTTGGTGTTGCTGACACCGGCGTGCGCGAAGAAGACGATGCCGTCGTACGACATGAGCGAGAGCTACGGCAGCGCCGGTATGGTCGACGAAGACGACGGCGCCGACATGGAGATCGCGGTCCAGTCAGCCCGCAGCCGGTCCGCCCCGTCCCCCCGCAGGTCGGCAGCCCCCGCGGCCCCCCCACCGCCCCCGGCCCAGCAAGGCATGGCAGCCCCCCCCGAGCATGCGCCGCCCCAAGACCCGACCCCCGTGGTCAAGGCCCCGTCGAGAATGGTCCACTACAGCGGGTGGGCGCGCCTTCGGGTGGCCAAGGTGGAAGACGCCACGGACCGTGTGGTGGCCATCGCCCAAGCCGCGGGCGGCGAAGTGGAGCGGGTCGGCGGCACTGTCGTCACGGTGCGGGTGCCGGTGGCCAGCTTCCGTGCGGTCTTCGCGGAGCTCCTCGCCGAGATTGGCGACGTGCTCGACAAGACCATCTCGGCCCAGGACGTGACCGAGGCCTTCCACTCCCTGGAGCTGCGGGCCCAGACCGCCACCAAGACCCGGGACCAGCTCATCAAGCTGCTGGCCCGGTCCACCGATGAACAAGAAAAGCTGGCCCTGATGCGGGAGATTCAGCGGGTCACCGAGGATCTGGACCGGATGGAAGCCCAGCTGCGCACGCTGTCCCGGCTCGCGAGCATGTCGCGCATCACGCTGGAGCTGGTGCCCCGCCAGGCCCAAGCGTGGACCGGTGGCCAAGAGACCACCGGCGAGCTGGCGTGGCTGCGGGCGCTGACCCCCTTCCGCCCCGATGTGGTGTCTGAGCAGGGCAAGAAGCTGACACTGGGGCTGCCGGCCGGCATGGTCCAGCTCACCCCCAAGCAGCAGTTTATTGCCGAGAGCGCCGATGGCGCGCGGCTGTGGAGCGGCAGGCTGCCCAACGAGCCCGTCGGCAACGCGGCGTTCTGGGCCAAGGCGCTCCAGACCCGCATGGCGCCCGAGTTTGCATCGGCGGAGATCACGGACGTGGGGGCCTTCAAGGTGCTCACCCTGGTGGACCGGTCCGACGAACCCTACACGTGGGTGATTGCGGTGAAGGCCGATGGACGCCAGCTTCACATCGTCGAGGCATACTTCCCGACGCCCACCCACGCCACCCGCTACCGCGAGGCCGTGCTCCAGACCCTGCGGGCCGCGGGCGGTGCAGCATGAGCGCCCGCTGGCTGTTGGGGCTGATGCTGACATTGTCTACCCCTGCACTCGCTGAGAACATTGATGCTGTCGATGTTGTGGATGAGTCCTCTCCCGAGGTGTCGCCCAACACCGCGCTGTCGGGCGGGCTGGTGCTGCGGGTGGACGACCGTGAAGCCGCCATCCAACACGCCATCCGGGACGCCGAAGCCCTGGGCGGCTGGTTCCAAGATCTGGGCAAGGACCACGTGAGCTTGCGGGTTCCCGCCGCATCCGCCCGCGCGTTCTTGGAGAGCCAGCGGCGCCACGGGGACTTGCTCGACCGCAGCTACAGCGCCGAGGACCTGGGTGGCCAGATGCGCGACCTGGAGGGCCTGTTGGTGGCCCGCCGGGGGGTCCTGCTCAAGTACCTCACCGTGCTCGACAGCGCGTCGGCCAAGTCGGTGGTGGCGGTGGAGCGGGAGATCACCCGCCTGGTGCAGCAGATCGAGCAAGCCGAAGGCCAGCTTCGAGTGCTCAACGACCGCACCCGCTACGCCCGCATCACCCTGCGCTTCCAGTTTCGGGAGCGCCGCGCCCCCCAGCGCACCGGCAACTCCAGCTTCGTGTGGCTGAACACGATGAACGTGGCCGACATGCTCGGCGACTTCCAGCGCGGGGTGCGCCGCAGCCCGTCCGGTGCCCAGGTTCCCACCCCCGACGGCTTCGCGCCCTGGCGCAACAGCCGCCGCTTCCAAGCCGTCAGCCCCGATGGGGTCCAGTTCCGGGTGCGCACCGAGAAGAACAAGCCCCGGGCGGCGCTAGCGTTCTGGAGCGAGGCCCTGCGCACACGCATGACGGACGCGGGCTACACGGTCATCGCCGAGGCGCCGATTGAGGCGGCGGGCGGGAAAGGTGCGCTGCTGGAGCTGGGGGCGGCCAACGGCCCGCGGGACCAGACCTACCTGGTGGTGCTGTTTGTGAAGAACGGCAAGCTCATCATTGCCGAGGCCAACGGCGAAGCTGAGCAGTTTCGGGGTCACCGAGATGCCATCGTGGCCGCAATTCAGAAGCTGGACTGGTAATGACTGACAACGCCATCGACGACCGCATTCTCGGCGCATTGTCGCCCCTCGATGCGGGCGACCTCCCCCGCGCCATCGCCGGCCTCGAAGCGCTGCTGGAGTCAGCGGGTGAGCAGGAGCCCATCATCGATGCCTTCGCGGGCCTCGGCGACTGGAACCCCCTGCGTGAGCCCCGAGACGACGGCAAGTTCCTCATCGACCGCATGGTCCTGTTGCAGGAAAAGGTGGCCTCGCCCCGCCATCGGGTGACGCTGCTGATCGCCCTTGCCGAGCTGGAGACCACCCAGCGGGACCCCAACTGGGCGGCGTGGTGGATCAAGAAGGCCATCCACGCCGACCACAGTGACCTGCGGCCCTGGGATGCCCTGGAGCTGCTGATGGACGCCTTTCCGGGGCTGCCCGTCGACAAGCAGACCCTGACCCACCTGCGCGAGATTCGCATCGCCCTGGAAGGGGACACGGACGAAGACGACGGCACCTGAGCCCGGTCAGCGGGGGTGGGCCGCCAGGGACTCCGAGAGTGCCGCGCCCAAGGCCAGGTGCCCCCGCCCGTTGGGGTGGACTTGGTCCAAGAACCAGCCGATGTTGCCGCCGTGGGCGCGCATCCACGCGGGGCCGTCCACCCACGGCGCACCGGCCTCTGCCGCCACCATCTCAAGGGCCGCGCGGTACTCCAGAATGGTCTGTGGGACAGGCACCACGTCCAAGTCCATGGGTGCCGGCAGGGCCACAAACGCGGCGGTCGCGCCCAGGCCCTCGGCGACCACCACCATCCGCCTGAGGTTGGCGACATACTGTTCGAGCGGCACCCGGGTGCGCCGTCCGGATGCGGCATCCAGGTCACCCACGTCGTCTCGGCTGTCGATCCAGCGCACCTGTCGTGCCGCGAGCCAAGGCGCGAGCCCACGGCGCATCAACCGATAGGCCGCCGACCCCCGCAACACCCCCCGCACCGGGGCGGTCTCCGCGAGGCGCGACAGCTCGGGATCGTCGATGTAGACGTCACTCCAGAGGGTGCCCACCACGACGATGTCCGGCGCAATGCGGGGCCCGAGCTCTTCGAGGAGCGCCAGCGCTTGGCTGGAGTCGTAGCCAGGACGCCCCCCAATCACGGCGGTCACCGGCACCCCCCAGCGGGCCTGCAGTGCGATGGCCGCCACCGAGGAAAACACCTCCTCGTCGGCCACGCCGTAGCCAAACACCGAGCTGTCGCCGAGGGTGAACAGCCGCACTTCATCGGGAGCCTTTGCGGCCAGCTCCGGTCCCCGCAGACCGAGGGAGTTCGTGCTGAGGCCGGTGCCCCCAAAGGTGAGCTGTGCGTTGGGCGGCAGCCCCCAGCCCCGGAGCTGGTCCTCGGACAGCAGAGCGTTGGCCCCCGTCTGACGGCGCACCGCGCGGATCTGGTCCTTGAGCTCCCGGTGGTCACCGCCGGGTTGGGCTGTCGGCAGCGTGCGGGCTGGAACAGGCCACATGCGCTCAGCCACCCAAGCGGCACCCTCCATCCCCAACAACACCACCACGGCCGCCACGAGGGCGAACAGGGGACGGCGGTCTCGACGGGGCCCTGGCATGCACCGACCTCCAAAGTGTCCTGCCATAGCCTCATCTTGGGTCTCAGCCAGGGGCTTTGGCACCCGCCGCACCGGGACCCGACCGGGCACGCCGAGCCGGTGGCGATAGAGGGCCGTCCCGTGCCCGTTGTGGCGCAGGGATGGAGCGGACCGAGATGCACGTGGACTTCGATGTGATTGTGGTGGGCGCCGGGCACGCGGGCTGCGAGGCTGCGCTGGCGGCCGCACGCCTGGGCCGACGGGTGGGTGTGGTCACGCTAAAGCTCGACCACATCGGGCGCTTGAGCTGCAACCCGGCCGTCGGTGGCTTGGCCAAGGGCCAGCTGGTCCGCGAGATCGACGCGCTCGGCGGTGCCATGGCCCAAGTCGCCGATGAAGCGACCATCCAATTTCGCCGCTTGAACACCCGCAAGGGCCTCGCCGTGCAAGCCAGCCGGGCCCAAGTCGACATCCACCGCTACCCCGCGGCGATGGCCGCACGCCTCAAGAACACCGCTGGCATCACGCTTGTCGAGGGCGAGGTCACCGACCTGCGGATTCATGGAGGGGCCGTCCAGGGCCTCAGCCTCGCGACCGGCGTCCAGCTCGATGCCCCGGCTGTGATCCTCACCACCGGCACGTTCTTGGCCGGTGTGATGCACTGCGGGGCCGACCAGAGCGAGGGCGGCCGTGTGGGGGACGCCTCGACGGGGGCCTTGTCCCTCAGCTTGCGGGCAGCGGGCCTGCGCTTGGGCCGCCTCAAGACGGGCACGCCCTCCCGACTCGATGTGAACAGCCTCGACCTCGACCGGCTCCAGGTCCAGGAAGACACCGTGCCCGAGGGCCGCTTCAGCTTCATGCCGCCTGCGGGACGCCTGCCCCAGCGGGACTGCTGGATGGCCCACACCAACGCCTCCACCCACGACATCATCCGCGCCGCGCTGGACCGCTCCCCCCTGTTCAGCGGCGCCATCGAGGGCCAGGGGCCCCGCTATTGCCCCAGCATCGAAGACAAGGTGGTGCGGTTTGCCCACCGGGACCGCCACCTGTTGTTCCTGGAGCCCGAGGGCCTGAACACCGACCGGGTCTACGTCAACGGCCTGTCGACGTCCATGCCAGCGGACGTGCAGCTCGCGGTAGTGCACTCCATCGAGGGCCTCGAACATGCACGCATCATCCAATACGGGTACGCGGTGGAATACGATTTCGCGGACCCCCGGGACCTCGGCCACGACCTGCAACACAAGGGTGTGGCAGGGCTCTACTTGGCCGGCCAAGTCAACGGCACCAGTGGCTACGAAGAAGCCGCCGCACAAGGCCTGGTCGCCGGCACCAACGCGGCCGGCGTGCCCTTCAAACTCGCTCGACACGACGCCTACATTGGTGTGTTGATCGACGATCTCGTCACGCGGGGCGTGGGCGGGGAGCCGTATCGGATGTTCCCGAGCCGGGCCGAGCACCGCCTGTTGCTGCGAGAAGACAACGCCGACCGGCGCTTGACCGCCCTGGGCTACGATGTCGGACTTGTCGACAATGACCGCTGGCAGGCATTTCAGCGCAAGTCCGATGCCATCACTGAGGCCGCTGCGTGGGCCCAGAAGACCCCGCTCACGCTGGACCCCGACACGCTGGCCCGCTTCGACGCGCTGGACTTCCCCCGGCCCAAGAACAAGGCGCCCGTGGCGGACCTCTTGCGCCGCCCAGAAGTCGACTGGACGGTGCTGGCTGCCCTGGTGCCTGACCGACCGGCGCTTCCCGCCGAAGTGTCCGACCAGGTCGTCACCGACATCAAGTACGAGGGCTACCTGAGCCGAGAGCTGGCCCGGGTGGCGCGGGCCAAGCGGATGGACGCGGTGCGCTTGCCCCCCGACCTGGGCTTTCGCCACGCGGGCATCTCCACCGAAGCCGCCGAGCGCCTGGAAGCTGCCCAGCCGGTGACGCTGGGCGCTGCTGCCCGCTTGCCCGGCATCACACCGGCCGCCATCGACGTGCTGGCCCTTGTGCTCCAGAAGCGAGGGGGACCCCACGAGGGCGGGGCCCGACAGCGAGGGGCAGCATCCCGGCGCTGAGCCCGGTCACCCCCCGATGGGGATGTGCTCGGTCCACTCCAGCGTGTCGAGATCGAGGGTCCACGCGTCCATCACGAAGTTGGGAACATCTTCGCTGACCGGGTCCCCACCGACGAAGACCAGTGTGCGGCCGTCGCCGGTGACGTCGGTGACCATGGCATCTCGGGACAGCGGGGCGAGGTCGTGGGGGTGCTCGGTCCACGTGCTGTCGGCCAGGGCATAGGTCCACGTGCTGTCGTCGCCCGCGCTGCCACCCCAGACCACCAGCCGGTCATCGACCAACGACACGCTGTGGCTGGCCCGGATGGGTGGGCCGTCGCCGGTCCAGGCTTGCTCCGTCCAGTCCCCGGACGCGGGATCCAGGGTCCACAGCCGGTCACTGCGCACGGGCACGCCCCCAGGATCTTCCCGGGGCGGCTGAAAGCCCGCGTGCACCCACAACAGCTGGCGATCGGGGTCCCAGACCATCACGTGGCGGTGCAGGCCATGGGGGCCGCCAGTGGTGGGCAGCAGCGTCCAGCCCTGCGCTTCGGTCCAGGACCACAAGTCCGCAAAGTAGACGTCTTCGCCCGTGTCGTTGTTGCGCCCACCCAACACGAAGAAGCGCGCCCCGTCGTCGTCCACGGCGCTGGCGTGCTTGAAGCGGGGCCCCGGTCCATCGTCCACTTCGGTGCTGATCTCCCCATCCGCTGTCTGCCAGCGCCAGTGGGCGGCGTGCTCGTCCCATCCCGTGGTGCTGCCGCCGAAGATGTGCAGCTCATCACCCAGGCGGGCCGTGATGCCCCGGCACGTGGCGAAGGGTGGGGTCGGCCCCTTGGACCAGGTCCAGTCACGCAGGGACAGCCGCCAAGTCTCCCGCAGCGGACCCTGGGCAGCCGTGGACACCGCACCCCCGACAATAGCCATTGCGCCGTCATTGTCGATGAGTTGACCCATCGCCGCAAACCGGCCAGCAGGCCCCGTGTCGCCCTTGTCTTTGCATCCGAGAACGAGCGACATGGCCCCGCACCCCATGCAAAACGTCCGCAGTCTCATGGATGACCTTCAGGGCGATGGGGGGTGGGGCCGAACAGAGGCTGTATCCCACTTGGGGCCACCCGACGGAGCGCCCATGAACACCACGTCCACACCCCGACTGCCCCAAGAAATCGACGCCCACCTGATGGTGGCCGCACTGGAAGGCGTCTGCGTCGAGCTGCATGGGGGGTCGCTGGTCTGCCGTGGCGCCTTTGACCTCGCGGACGGCTTCGGAGAGGTCGGCTACACCGTGGACGTGGGACGGGCGGGCATCGGCCGCTGGCGAACCGGTCAGGCGCTCGAAGCCATCTACGAGCTTGGGGACCAGTCCTTTCGCTTCGGCACCCGATTGATCGGCCGGACCAGCGAAGCCCGACTGCGGCTGGTGCGCCCGCTCAACCTGGGCAGCCAAGAGCGACGGCTCGTGCCCCGGGTGGCCACGCCCGATGCGTGCACGCTGACGTCGGGATCAACCACCTTGATGGTGTTGGACCTGTCCAACCAAGGCGCCCGGGTGCTCTGGCCAGCGGACGCCGCCCCACCCCTGGTCGGCCAGAGCACAGCGGGCTGGCTTGCGGTGCCGGAGCTGTCGGCGATCGCGTGCGAGTCCACCGTCAAGCACGTCGTTCAGGCCGCCGGCGGCTGGTCTGTGGGCCTCCAGTTCTCGGGGATGCGACGGGCGGACTGCTGGGCGCTGACCCAGCGGGTCTACGGTCGGGCGGCAACCGGCCAGCGCGAAGACCGCGCCGCGGGTTAGAGTCCGGGCGGCGGCGCGCTGAAGTTCCGCCGACCCGTCCGTGGTGCGGAGCGAGAACTCTTGGTGCATCGGCTGCTGTTTCTGCTGCTTGGCTTGTCCATCTTGGCGCTTGCGGCCTGGGACATCTGGCGACGCAACCGCCACTTGTGGACCGCCGCCCCCGGCCAGCGCCAGAAGCGGCCCATGTCCGTCGTGCCCCCACCTGACACTGAGCCCGGCAATGTGCTGGCGTTCAAGCGCGACCCGTACCGGGTGCTGGGCCTCAAGCGCACCGCCAGCCCGGCGGAAGTCGACGCCACGCGTGCTCGCTTGCTGGACGAGAACGCCCCGGAGAAGCTCGCCAACATGAGCGAGGAGCTTCGGACCATGGCGCAGCGGCGGCGAGAAGAAGTTGAGGCGGCCTACGCGGAGATCACCAGCGAAGCGTCCCAGGGCTGACCGACGCCTCATCGGTGAAGTGCGGGCCGTCGTCGATGAAGAGCTCCGCCATGCCGATGTTGTAGGAGACCTGCACATCCAGCGCACCGAGGCGCTCATCCGACGGCAGGGGCCACCGCGCGACCAGGGGCGCGAGGCAGTCTTCCATGTCGGGCAGCCGGGTCTTGCCCAAGTCCACCTGGATCTCGTCGGCTTCCCCGTCTTCGAAGAGCACAAAGCGCAGGTGCAGTGTGCCCTGGAGGGGCATGCCAGACTGGGCAAAGCGGTCGCTGCAGTGCACCACGTGGTCGACCTTCTGGCGAATCACCCGCCGCACATCCTGACCACGAAGGTCATCGTAGTGCTCAATGACACCCAAGCGGACATGAGGCAGCAGCGCGTCGGTCTCAATGGCCGGCTCGGCACTGGGCGGCGCCAGGCCAGGATCCACACCCGGCAGTGCACCATCGGCGAAGGCCGGCGCGACCACCAAGGCCTGAAGCGCCAGCAACGGTGCCAGCACCCGTCCAACGACGGAGCTGGATCTTCGAGCTGGGCCTGCGACGCACATGCTTCCTCCGGGGGTCCTTGCCTCAGACAATCGGATCGTGCGCCCGGTTCCGCCAGTCTGAAGCATCAAAGATGACGGGAAGCGACGGTCAGGCGTGACCGGAGTCAGCACGGTCCCCACCGAAGCGCCAAAGCGGCGGCTATGCTTGCCCACTGAGCGCACCGGGTCCGCCGCTTGGTGCATCGCTCTCCTGCCGGAGCCCCCATGCCTCGCACCTTGCCCCCGCTCTCCGCCCTGCGCCCCTTGCTGCTGGTGATGCTGGTCGGCACCACGGCATGCGCGGGCAACAAAGCCACCGACACGGGCGGCAGCGACGGAGCCGACGGCGGCAGCGATGTCAAAGACCTCGACGGTGACGGCTTTCCCGCCGGCGAAGACTGCGACGACCGAAACGCGGCGCGCTACCCGGGGGCGCCAGAGTACTGCAACAACGCCGATGACGACTGCGACGGTGTGGTCGACAACAACATCGCCGACATGCCCGTGTGGTACGCCGACATCGACCGGGACGGCTACGGCGATGCCGACGAGGCCACCCAAGTCCAGGCGTGCACCGCGCCGTACCGAATGATCGCCCAGGGCGGCGACTGCGATGACGGGGCCTCGGTCTCCCACCCAGGGGCGCTGGAGCTGTGCGACGACCGCGACAATGACTGCGACGGCGACGTTGACGAGGGCACGCCCAGCAACGCCATGCAGTGGTACTACGACGAAGACGGCGATGGATACGGGGCGGGCCGGCCGTTTGCCACCAGCTGCGACGCCCCCCACGAGGGCGCCACGACCCGCTGGGGAGACTGCGACGACCTCGACGGCAACATCCACCCCAGCGCCACGGAGGACCTGACCGACGGCATCGACAACAACTGCGATGGCTGGCTGGATCTGGTCGGTCGGTGGACGTCCAACATCAGGGCCGGAATCGCCGAGAATGCTGACGAACCGGACGTCTTCGACTGCTACTACGAATGGAATGGCTCGGGGGAGTTTCTCAACCCCGACGAGCTGTGTCGGGACTGCGAGTTCGGCTTCGAGACCACGTGGACCCTCGACGAAGACGCCACCACGCTGTCGGAGGGTCGCTGCGAGGAAGGTGGCACCCTGAGCCACACGATGGCGTTTAGCCCAGAATACTACGATGGTTCCGGCGCGCTGCTCTACTCATTCTCCTATGGCTACTATGGATACACCTATGTCTCTTGGCAGCCATTCGCCGCAGCGACCTATGAAGACGGCGTGCTGACCTACTTCTCGGGCTACAGGAACGCGTACAGCGACGGCGACTACAGCTCGGCCTACCAGTACGGCACCGGCCACGTCTACTGACGGTTGCGCGCCACCGTGCTGGGGCCCATCGACATCGTGAGTGCGGCGTACCGGCAGGGTGCATCGTCGCACGCGGGCCCGTTGGGGTACCACGCTTCGTAGTCGGGGGAGAAGTGCTGGGACGCGAGCTGGGTGCGGTCCCGGCGCACCACCACCGTGAGCTGCGAGACGCTTGCAGTGCGCAATGACACCCCCTCCAGCGCCCACCCATCGGCGGCGGGGGCATAGATGAGGGTCGCGAGCGCGGCATTGCATCCGGACTGGGGGCTCGGCTCCGGCAAGCGGGTGTGGCACTCAACAGTGTTGCCGTCGGCATGCAGCGTCAAGTGGTAAACACCAGAAGCGACAAGGGGAGAGTCGATGGCCACGTCGATGGCCGGCACACATCCGGTGGACGAACAGGACGGCCGAGCACAGCCCACGCCAAGCAGCGCGATGGCCAGCGGGCGCCAAGCAGCAGTGGCCCTCGGTGCGCGAGCAGGCGCAGGCCAGAGGGGGGGCGTGGCCATGGATGCCTCGCGGGACGGGGGACCGGGGGCTCCGAGCCGGAGACTCCCTGCAAATCCGACAGCTCGGGCCGGTGCTGTGTTCCCCATCGGCCGGTGCAGGCAATGCTGTTGTCAGAGCCGGTCAAAGCCTGGCCCCCCGGGGGACAGGTCAGGCCAGTGCGCGGTCCAGGGCCGATGGCCACGGTGGCGGGGACTCCGCGAGAACACCGTCGCTTAGAAGCTCTTGGATGAGCGCTGCCGCTTCGGTGGGCGTCGCCCCCAGCCGACGGGCGGCCGCCAGAAGGGCACCTCTGGACAGGGGGCGGGCGGCTCGACGGGTGAGGGCCGCGATGGCATCGCCCACCAGAGATGCCCCGACCTGGCCATCGGCAGTGCACGTGATGATGACGTGTTCACGGGCATTCGGCACGGGTGGTCGAGAGAGTCGAAGCCCCTGGGCCAGCGCATCGAGGGACTGGGCGCCCAGCCGCTCCATCCCGTGCTGGAGGAAGGCCAGGGTGCCTGCCCCCAGGTCCACCACCACCACCCCAGGGCCGGACTGGATGCCCTTGCCTCGCGCCGGCACCCACCGGCGGGCGCGGCACATGGCCCCCTCCAGCAAGGCCACATCGCCGGCTTGGGGGGCAGCCCAGTCCGCGAACGCAAGCGAGATGGAGCCCCGGCTCGCCAAGACCGCGGCGAAGGCATCCGAGCCAAAGAAAGCGTCCACCCGGGCCACTCCGACAACGGCCCCGGTGACGGGGTACTCGTCGAGCAGAGCACGGGTCAAGCGACCCCGGCGGTAGCGGTCGGTGGACCATGCCCGGGGGTCTGGCGCGATGAGCAGCGCCCGGTCTTCTGCGCTGAGCTCGGGCACCTGGTCGCGATAGACGGCGTCCCGAAAGACGCTGTCGACCATCATCCGCACCATAGATTGTTGGAGGCGCTGGACCCGGCGGGTGGGGCCCTTCACTGGGTTGCTCCGGCAGCGGCAAAGTGGCCAGCGGTGCGGGCCTCCACCTCAGCGAACAGGGGGCGGACCACGTCGAGGGGGTTGCGCTCACACTCGACCACCACCGCCTTGAGGTTGGTGGCCCGAGCGAGCACATACTCGGCGATGGCCCACGTGTCGGGAAGCACCGCTGCGCCATGGTCATCGTCGACCCACGGCAGCCCCTCGTGGTCCATGACCGTGCCCCCTGCGATGTGCAGCTCCACGACCCGGTCCATCGGAAAGCCATCGAGCCCATCGAGGGCGCTTCTCCCCGTCACCCGCTGGACCATTGCGAGGTGGGCGCAGTCGAGCAGCATGCCTGTGTCGGCTTGTTCGCAGAGGGAGGCGAAGAAGTCGAGCAGGTGCATCGAGCCCACAAAGACCGCACCGGGAGGGTTCTCGGGCAGCACCTCAAGGCCAATGGTCCGCCGGAGGGTCTGGATGCCGGCCGCCATGGGCCCCACGGCTTCGGGGATGAGCACCGGCGGCAACAGCAGCATGTGGCCCCGTTCTCGGGCGCCAAAGTGCCACAGTCCCGCGTCCCCACAGAGCCAGGCCGGCTTGAGCACCGCCACCGCGGCGGCCACCTGATCCAGCCAGTTGCACTGCAGGTCCAGCGGGTCATCGAGGTTCACGTCGAGGAAGTGGTAGGTGGTCGGCCAACCTTGGGCCACCCACGCCAGCGTGTCGTCATCCAGGCCCTTGGCGAGCTCGACCCCCACCTCCAGAAAGCCGCCCCAGTGAGCATTCTCGCACCGAAGCGCGCGGGGATCGAGGGTGTCGGCGGACCGGGCGCCGTATTCGGTGGACACGCCGAGGCCCAGCGTGGGCAGCTGCCGCACACGGTCGAGGAAGTCGGGCATCGCAGCCTCCGGGGGGTGGGGACTGGGATGACGGGTATCCCCGGGACTGCGAGGGCTCCAATGGTTGCCGAGCCACCGGCTGAGACTGTTCAGTGGATCCCCCAAAGTCAAGGGGAAAGATTCGGTTTTCCGGACGCAAACTGTCCGGTTCTGAGGATGCCGGGGTCTGCGCAACACCGTACACAGTGGGCATGACACCCATCGCTTCTGCATCCCCTGGCCCTCCCCAATCCCCTGGTGCTCAGCAGGGCACCGATGCGCCGGATGGCACGGCCGCGTCTGGCTTGCGGGTGCACCGCAGCAACCGTGTCGAGTTCCTCGCGACGGTGCTCGCCCACAACCTCAAGGACAAGGCGAACCCCGACGCGATGCGCCCGGAACATGTGGTGGTGGGCAACCGGGGCAGCGAGCGCTGGCTGGCGCACATGTTGGGCCAGACGCTGGGCATCACGGCCAATGTGGAGTTCCCATTCCCTGCGGGCATCATCGAGTCCCTGGTCGGGTGGGCGGTCGATGGGCCGAACCAGCCCGTGCCCAAGTCCGCGGCGGCGTGGAACAAAGAAAACGTCGCCTGGACCATTGCCGACGAGCTGCTGGGCCTGCCGTCCACGCCCTTGTGGGCGCCCTTGTGGGGCTGGATGGAAGTCGAGCCCCCCGCGGTGACGGGCAGCGTCGACCGGCGCTTGCTGGGGCTGGCGATGAAGCTGGCCGATGTCTATGACCGTCTCCAGACCTTCCGCGCCGAGTGGACCCAAGACTGGGCCCACAACCCTGAGCATGAACGCCCCGAGGGTGTGCCCGAGTGGCAAGTGGTGCTGTGGACCCGCTTGATCAAGCGGCTGGGGCCCGAGACCTCCGCCGCCCGGATGATCCGTGCCCGCGACCGCTTGCGCCAGTCGGTGTCCCCAGACGGACTGCCGACACTCCACCAACCCAAAGACCCCCTCGCCCGCCAAGATTGCCAAGAGCTGCACTCGCTCCACATCTTCGGCATCAGCTCGCTGCCGCCCATCTGGCTGGAGCTGCTCGCGGTCGCGGGCCGTCACCTCAACATCGACATGTACCTGCTGTCGCCGTCCAACCAGTACTGGGCCGATGTGCGGCGGGGCACGGTCGACCTGCCTTCGCCGCTGCGGCTGGCCCGAGATCAGCTGCAAGCGCGCCTCGAAGCCGTGATTCCGGCGGATGAACCCGTCGGCGAAGGCCGCACACGCCCCAACCCCACGTTGGCCACCTTCGGGCGCATCGCACGGGACTTCCAAGCAGTGCTGGAGCGGGTTCCCGAGGGATACCGAGACATCCCCAACGAGGGCGAGGTGTTCCAGGACCCGGTGCCCGACTCGGCCGAGCCCGAAGGTGAGTCCGCCCCCGCCCTGAAGTGGCTCCAGTCCGACATTCTCCACATGCGCCATCCCGCCGACCACAAGGACGCGCTCGAGCACTTTGAGCGCCGTCGCATCGACCCGATGGACGACTCGATCCAAGTGCATGCCTGCTACGGGCCGCTGCGCCAAGTCGAAGCCCTCAGAGACGCCCTGCTGGACCTGTTTGACCGCCACGAAGGTCTTCAGGCGCGGGATGTGGTGGTGATGTGCCCCCGGGTGGCCGACTGGGCACCGCTCATCACGGCGGTGTTCGGCTCGCCGGACCGCTGGGGGGGCGCGCCGCCGGTGCCCTTCCGGCTGGCGGACCGCTCGCTGCGAGAGCTCAACCCGGTGTCCGAGGCGCTGTTGCAGCTGATGCAGCTCGCCCAGGGGCGCTTGACGGCGCCGGCCGTGCTGGAGCTCCTGGGTCTCGAGCCGGTCCGGGCCCGCTTTGGCATCCGCGGCGAAGATCTGCCCGCCATCTCGGCACTGGTGTCCCAAGCGGGGGCTCGATGGGGCCGGGATGCCGAGCATCGAACCACCTTCGACCAACCCGCTGATCCCATGTGCACGTGGCGGTTTGCCATGGACCGGCTGGCGCTGGGCGCCCTGATGGACGACAACGCCGGCCAGAACCGGCTGTGGCAGGGCATCAGCCCGGTCGAGTCCGCGGGGTCTGAGGGGCTGGACCGCATCGGCAGCCTGCTCGAGTTCACATCGGCCTTGCTGCACCACGCCGCGGTGCTCACCGAACCCCGCAGCCTGGAGGCCTGGCGAACGGCCTTGACCGAAGCCCTCGATGCCCTGGTCACCGCAACGCCCGAGACCGCGTTCCGACTGCGCCAAGTGCGCTCGGCCATCGGGCTGCTGGGTGCCCACAGCGGCGGTGACCTGGGGGACCGGCCGGTCAGCGCCAGCGCGGTTCAGTCCTGGCTGGAGGGCCAGTTTGAGCAACCGGCGGGGCCCCTGGGCCAACAGACGGGCGCGGTGACCTTCTGCACGATGCTGCCCGAGCGGGGGGTTCCCTACGCGGTGGTCTGCCTGCTGGGCATGGACGAGTCGGCCTACCCCCGCCAAGCCGAGATGCTGGGCTTCGATCCGACGACGCGGTCGCCCCGGGTGGGAGACCGCGACCCCCGCGACGAGGACCGCTACCTGCTGCTGGAGGCCCTCCTCGCCGCCCGTGAGCACTTCTTGGTGTTCTACACGGGCCGGGACCAGCGCTCCAAAGAAGAGCGGGCGCCCGCGCCACCCATCGGTGAGCTGATGGACGTGGCCGAGGCCAGCTTTCTGCCTCCCGAGGGCTGGGACGACGTGCGCAGCTGGCTGGAGATCCAGCACCCCCTACAAGCGTTCTCTCCACGGAACTTCACGGCGGGCGGGCTGGTGCCGGCCAACCCCCTGGGCACCCCTCGCGCCCACCGCCTCGATGGCCGCACATGGAGCTTCGATCCTCGGCTCTGTCGCGGTGCGGCCGCACTGCGCCGCCCCCCCGCACCGCTGCCGCGCTTCTGGTCTGACAACATCCGCTTGGATGTCGATCCCGAGGCGATTGTTGAGCTTGGGGACCTCATCCGCTTCTGGCGCCACCCCACCCGGTGGCTGCTCCAGACCGAGCTGAGCATCTACCCGGGCGACCACCACACAACGCTGGCGGACCGGGAACCGGTCGAGCTGGACCACCTCGAGAACTGGCTGCTCCAGAACCAGCTCGGCGACCTGATCATGGCGGACGACAACCTGCTGGACACCACGCTGATGCAGCAGCTGTGGGCCCGGGGCGATCTGCCCCCAGGCACGCTCGGCCGGGTGAGCCTCCACGCCGCCGAGTCGATGGTGCGCCCCGCTGTGGCCCGGCTGCGGCCCCACCTCCACGACCCACACCCCGTGCCGGTGCAGCTCACCTTGGGCGAGTGGGAGCTGCGGGGCCAAGTGCCGGGGGTCGGTCCGGACGGGGTCGCCCGCCTCGTGCTCGGCGCCATCGAGGGCCGCAAGCTGGTCGAGGCCTGGTTCCTGGCGGCGGCGGTGACGGGGAGTGGTCGTCCATGCGCCCTCCACGTCGCCCCCACCAAGCCCGCCAAGGGCGAGGACCTCGCCACGTTGCTGCCGTTCGGTGGTGATGCCGCAAACGCAAAGGCTTGGCTGCTGCGGCGGGTCCAGGGCTTCCACGAAGGCCGGCGCCGCCCGCTGCCCTTTCTGGCCCGTGCGTCGTGGGCGCTGGCCAACCGCAAGATGGGCCGAGGTGCCCCACCCATCGGACTTCAGTGGGGATACGACAACTTGCCGTCCGAAGCCCGCGAGGCCGGATTGACGGCCGCCAGGGAACACTGGTACGGCTCGGACCGACTGACCGGGGAAGCCCAAGATGCCGCAGTGGTGGCTGTCTTGGGCACGGACTGGCCCTACCCAGAAGACTCCGCGTCCGAAGCGGAGTTCATCACGTTGGCCCTCGACTTCTGGGGACCGGTGCTGCAGGCCAGGAGCCAAGCATGAGTGCCCACCAACACGCCGTGTTCGACCACCAGACCGAGCTCGCCCGGGGCATCACGCTGCTCGAAGCCAGCGCTGGCACGGGAAAGACCTACCAAATCACCAACCTTGTGCTGCGCATGGTGCTGGAGCTGGACATCTCTTTGCCGGAGATCCTGGTGGTCACGTTCACCCATGCGGCGACGGCCGAGCTCAAAGAGCGCATCCGCCAGCGCATTGGTGCGGCCCAGCGCGCCCTAGAGCAAAGGCAAGCGCCCCCCGGCGACACGCTGTTGGCCGCTCTGGTGGCCACCGCGCAGGCCGATCCCGAGCAAGGCAAGGTGCTGCGGCGCCGGACCCGTCGAGCCCGGGAAGAGTTCGACCAAGCGGTCATCTCGACCATCCATGGCTTCTGTCAGCGCATGCTGCGCCTCAACGCCTTCGAGTCGGGCACGTCGTTTGGCCGAGACTTGGTGGCCGACGACAGCGACGCCATCCGCAGCGTGGTGGATGACTTCATCGTCCAGCGCCTGCACAGCGCCCCAGAGGCCGAAGCCCAGCTCCTCCAGAGCACCTGCGGCTGGACCCGAGACAAGCTGACCACGCTGGCGCGGCTGGCGTTGAGTGACCCCGATCTGCCGCTGGTGCCCCCCAAGCCAACGGTCTCGGCGGCCGCTTGGCTGGAGCGGGTCTCCGCGCTGAGGACTGCGTGGGCCACGGCATCCGAGCCAGGCGGTCCCGTCGCAGAGCTCACCCGGCTGGTGGCCAAGAAGAGCAAGGCGTTCGACGGCCGCACCTATGGTGCCAGATACGCAGAAACACGTATAGTGGAAGCCGCCCACTGGCTGGCGGCGCCGGTCGCACTGCCGGGTGCCGCAACAACCTGGGTGCGTTGGTTCTCCCCCACCCAGCTCACCGACAAGGCATCGTCGGCGGTGGGCCAGAGCCTCGCCGCCGACCCCCTCTTCGCCGAGTGGGCGGACGTGCATGCCGCGGGCGAGGACCTCATCGCCTCCGCGCGGTGCGAAGCCGTCCTTCACTTGCGCGCGGCCCTGGCCGCCCACCACATCGCGGCCAACTCCCAGACCTTCCACGACTTGCTGCGGGACCTCGACCGCACGCTGGCCGACCCCAGCCGGGGACCGGTGCTCGCCGAGGCCATCCGAGGCCGGTTCAAGGCCGCCCTCATCGACGAGTTCCAAGACACCGATGCCCTGCAGTGGCGCATCTTCGGCCGGGTCTTTGGGGGCATCGGGGCGCCGGACGAAGACACCAGCGACCACTTGCTCTACCTGATCGGCGACCCAAAGCAGGCCATCTACGGCTTCCGTGGCGCCAACGTGCATGTCTACCTCAAGGCGCGCAGCGCAGCCCCGGCCGAGCGACAGTTCACGATGCGGCGCAACTTTCGGTCCGACGAGCCGCTGGTGGCCGCCATGAATCACATGCTCAACCACGAGGGCATCTTCGGCGCTGGGGGTGACGAGGGCAGCATCCGGTATGTGCACGTCGACGCCCACAACAAGACGCCCGGGATCACGTGGCCAGCATCGACACCAGCGTGCGACCAAGCCCCGCTCCAGCTCGTCTGGGCGACCGACAAGCTGACGGGCGAGTCCGGGGACGAGCTGCTCGGGAATGGCCCACTGCACGAGCTCCTCGCCAGCCGTTGCGCGGCGGATGTGGTGCGACTGCTCGGCTCGGGCGCCGAGATCCGCACCCCCTCCGGGGACAAGCGGGCGGTGGCCCCTGGCGACATTGCTGTGCTGGTGCGGGGTCACGCACAAGGGCGCCGCGTGTGGGAAGCGCTCGGCGCCCGCGGGGTGCCCGGGGTCATCGCCAGCCAAGGCAACGTCTTTGAGACCGCCGAGGCGGTGAGTCTCGCCCGCTGGCTGGCGGCGCTCGACCCCGCCGCCAACGAAGCGAGCGCACGGCTGCTCGCCACAGATCCGCTGCTGGGCTGCACCGTCGCGGACCTGCCCACGTCCGGCGATGAGCCCCAGGCGTCCTGGTGGACCCGCTGGCTCGATGCCTTGGCCCGGTGGCGGCGGCGCTTCCAAGCGCGGGGGCTGATGCCGGCGTTCCGTGCGCTGATGGAGTATCGCCCCCCGTGGACCGAGTCCCAGGATGGCCTCGCAGCGAATGTTCTCGCTGTGGTGGGGGGAGAGCGGCGGATGACCGACTTGCTCCACCTCGCCGAGCTGCTCCACGCCCAGGAAGCGGCGGCGGGGCTCCAGCTTGGCACCCTGCGCACTTGGCTGGACCGACAGCGGCTGGAGAAGGCGGACGTCCCGGACGCCGCGGAGCTGCGGCTCGAAAAGGACGACGCCGCGGTCCAGATCGTGACGGTCCACCGCGCCAAGGGCCTGCAATACCCGGTGGTCTTTGTGCCGTTCGCGTGGGGCGACGAGGGCGGGCGCGCGGGCCTGCCGATGATTGCCCCCCATCCGGACAACCCGTCCCAGCGACGGCTGGTGCTGTCCACCCAGGGCGAAGACGCCGACGCAGCGGTCGAGGCCCAACAAGCCGAGCTGCGTCGAGAAGGGGTGCGCTTGCTCTATGTGGCGCTCACCCGCGCCATACACCGATGCACCATCTATTGGCCGGGGGTGCCGCCGGCGGCCAAGACGGGCAACCCCAAGCCCCGGGCGTGGTGTGCCCTCGCCGCGGTCTTCCACGGCTGCGCCCCCGGCGAACAAGTCGACGACCGGGTGGCGGTCGCAGCCGCGCGGGCCAGTGGGCTGAGCCCCATGGAACAGCGTGCCGAGCTGGTGCAGATCGCGGCCGGAGCTGCGCCGCTGATCCACGTGTCGGACGCCGAGCCCCCTGAAGGCGACGCCTGGGTGCCCCCAGCGCCCGTCCACCCCCCGCTCCGGCCCCGCAAGCTGTCCCGCGCCGCCGTGGACGATGGCTGGCGGCGCCACAGCTACTCGGCGCTGACCCGGGCCGACCTCGCCGCCCAGCGCGAAGAGCTGGTCGACCCGGTCCGGGGTCTGGGCTTCGATGATGACCGGGTGGCGGGCCACTCCGGTGGGGCCTCCCCCCACCCGGCCGCCGCTTCCGACGAGCCGGATGTGCCCCTCGCCCGGTTCCCGGCTGGGGCCGACGCCGGCACGTGCCTGCACGCCATCTTTGAGTTCCTCGACTTCCATCGTTGTATTCACGAAGATGATGGACCAGCGCACCTTCAGGCGGTGCTTCGTCGCCAGCTGGGCGCTCATGGCTTCAACGATCCAGCGCTCGAGCCCATCGTGTCGACCGGCTTCCCCGCCGTGCTGCGCACCCCCCTCGGCCCCCTGCTGCCCAACACCACGCTGGGCGACATCCCCTTGAAGGACCGGCTGGACGAGCTGCGCTTTGACTTTCCGGTGGCCGGTGCCGGAGAGGGGGTCACGGCCGCCGGGCTGTCGGCTGCTCTCGCGCTGCGAGATCCCAACGACACCACCGTGCCCCGGGACTGGATCGACCGGGTGGCCCTGCTCGACTTCCCGCCGCTGGTGGGCTTCATGACGGGCAGCATCGACCTTGTCTTTCGGGCGCCCAGCCAGGGACACCAGCGGTGGTACGTCGCGGACTACAAGTCCAACCGCCTCGACCCGGACCGCACCGGCCGCACCCCGGCGTCCCACTTCGGCCTCGACCCAATGCGCCACGAGATGGCCCATCACCACTACTTCTTGCAGTACCACCTCTACACGCTGGCGCTGCACCGGATGCTCAAGTGGCGGCTCGGACCGGCGTACAGCTACGAGGACGACATGGGCGGCGTGCTCTACCTCTTCGTCCGGGGCATGACCGGCCCCGACGCCATGACCGCCGCCGGCACCCGCGGTGTGTTCTGCGACCGACCCCCCTTTGAGGTCATTGACGAGCTCGACACGCTCTTTGGTCGGGTGGAGGTGCCACAATGAGTGCCATTCAGCTCGCCCCAGTCTCGCCGGCGGACCGCGCCCACGCCCGCTCGGCCGCCGCCACCCGGACCGTGACGGCCCACCTCGCCCCTTTCGTTGATGCGGACGTCTTTGACGCACTGGAGCCCACAGTGGTGGATCTGGTGGGCCGGCGGGTCGGCGAACACCGGCCGGATGTGCTGCTGGGACTGGCGCTCGCGGTGCGTGCCCCACGCCACGGGCATGTCTGTGTGGACTTGCTTGGCGAGCTGCCCGAGCTGCCCGAGCTGCCCGAGCTGTCCGAGGCCGGGGACGCCCCACCCGCTGCCCAGTGGCCCGCCGACCGCCCAAGCTGGGTTGCGGCCGTCGCGTCGTCCCCGCTGGTCCAGCCCCCCCCAACCACCGAGAACCCTGAACTACAGCCATTTGTGCTCTCGGGCAGCCGCCTGTACACCCAGCGCTGTTGGTCTGACGAAGCCCAGCTCGCGGGGGCCCTCCGAGCCCGCTTGGACCATGTGTCTCCACCGTCCGATGTGCCCTTGCTCCACCAAGGGCTCCGGGCTCTGTTCAAGATGGACCCCGCGGCTTCGGTCACCCACCCGACCGACGCCCAGGTCTGCGCGGGGGCCCTGGCCGCCCAGTCCACCCTCGCGGTCATCACCGGTGGCCCCGGCACCGGCAAGACGTGGACCGTCCGCAACGTGCTGACCCTGCTGTGGGCCCAGCACGCCGTGCACCACCCCGACCGCACGCTGCGGGTGGCCCTCGCGGCCCCCACGGGCAAGGCTGCCGCCCGGGTGAAAGAGTCCTTGATGGACAAGCTGCAGCCCTTCCTCGACGAGCATGCCGCCGGGGCGCTGCCCCCGGGGCGCACCACCACGGACCTCGGCGCCTTCTTGACCGCACTGGAGGCCCGCACCGTCCACCGCCTGCTGCGCACCGATCCCCGCCGTCCCGGTCGCTTCCGCCACACCGCCAGCAACCCCGTCCCGGCCGATGTGGTGGTCGTGGACGAGACCTCCATGCTCGATCTGACGCTGATGACCCGACTGGTGGACGCCCTGGCGCCCTCCACCCGGCTCATCCTGCTGGGGGACCACAACCAGCTCGCCAGCGTCGAAGCCGGCAGTGTGCTCGCCGACCTGTGCAGCGCTGGCGGGCGCCTGGAAGCGTCGGTGGTGAAGCTCACCAAGAGCCGCCGCTTCACGGAAAACAGCGGCATCGGCGCGGTGGCTAGCGCGTGCTTGGACGGCGACGGGAACGGTGCACTAAAGCTGCTTCAGGACGACTCCCGGGCCGACATTCACTGGCTGCCCCTCGACAGTGCAAGCCGCCTGTCCCCGGACTTGGCCAAGCTCATCGTGAAGGGCTACCGCACCTATCTGGACCGGCTGTTCGCAGGCCCCGTGGGCGACGAGAACGAGGTTGCCTTCTACACGGCAGTCCTCAAGAAGTTCAATGAGTTCCGGGTGCTCACCGCCCACCGCGCCGGCTCTTTGGGCGTGCGGGGGCTGGTGCAAGTCACCGAAGCCCTGCTCGCCCGCCGGGTGCCACGGCTCAACCCACGGCCCGGGCCCTACGAAGGCCAGCCCGTCATGGTCACCCGCAACGACTATGGGGTCGGCCGCTACAACGGCGACATCGGCATTGTGGTCATGCGCGACGGCGCCTTGTCGGTGGTCTTTCCCGAAGGCGAGCACCTCGCGTGGCTGTCCCCGTCCCGGCTGCCCCCCCACGAGACCGTGTTTGCGATGACCATCCACAAGTCCCAGGGCTCCGAGTTCGACCACACCGTGGTGGTGCTCCCCCACGAGTCCGGGCCCATCCTCAGCCGCGAGCTGGTCTACACCGGCATCACCCGCGCCAAAGAACTCCTGACTGTCGCCGGTCGTCCGGAAGTCTTGAGAGCCGGACTGAAGCGCAAGGTCGAGCGGGCCACGGGCCTCGCTGAAGCACTGTCCGGGGCGCCCGCGTGAGTGGCGGCCACGAGGATGGTCGGTGGTTCCGTGCGCTTCGGGTTCCGGAGGGCGCGGTCGGCTGGCGTGTGGACACCTTCCTCTCGGCCCGGTTCTCCACGTGGTCCCGCACGTCGGTCCAGAGTGAGCTGCGCGCGGGCAACATCCGCAGCACGCGGCGGCGCCTCAAGCCAGCCAGTCGACTTGAGCTGGACGAAGAGCTGCGCATCTTCACCGCCGGCATGGCCCCCAGCGGCCCGCCCCCTGGCCTGCCCCAAGTCCTCCACGAGGACGACCGGGTGCTCGTGGTCAACAAGCCGGCGGGGCTGCTGGTCCACCCGGCGGGCGACCAGTTCGCCTACGCCGTCATCGGCATCGCCAAGACTGCCCGCCCCGACGACCTCATCGATCTGTGCCACCGCCTCGACCGCGACACCAGCGGCGTCCTTGTGCTCACCAAAGACCTCGAGGCCAACGCCTTCATCAAGAGCGCGCTGAACAGGCGGGACGCCGCCATGGAGAAGACCTACCTCGCCATTGTCCGGGGACCTGTGCCTTGGCAGACGGTGGACGTGCGCGCCCCCATCGGCGACCGCATCGACAGCGAAGTGCGCTTGCGGCGGGGCGTGGTCGAGGACGGCAAGTCGGCCCACACCACCTTTCGGCGCATCCAGCAGCTCCCCGACGGGGCCCTCGTCGCGTGCACCCTCCACACCGGCCGCACCCACCAGATCCGCGTACACCTCGAACACATCGGCCACCCACTGCTGGGCGACAAGGTCTATGGCCAGCCCGATGACGTCTTCATTGGGTGGAACCAGGACGGGGCGACCGACGCCGTCCGCGCTGCCGTGCGCTTTCCCCGGCACTGCTTGCACGCATGGCGCCTGCGGCTGCCCCATCCCGACGGCACCACGCTCAGCATCGAGGCGCCGTTGACCGCGGACCTGCAAGCCTTGGTCGATGGTGCGCCACCAACATGGCCAAGTCCCGCAACCACCACCCCGTCGGGATAAGCTGCTCCCAGATCCCGGAGGCCGCATGCTCGGACCGCTCCTCATCGCTGCCACTCTGCTCACCGCCCAAGCCCAGGAGCTGGCGGCCGAGCCCACGAGTCCCGCGCCAGTCACTGCAGCCCCCGTCGCTGCCGACCCCGTCGCTACCGACCCCGTCGCGCCTTTGGCCGAGCCGGCTGCTGCGCCCACCTTGGCCTTGCCCGCCACCGCGCCCGTGGCCGCCATGCCACCGCCGCTCACCGCGGAACGGCTTCGGCTGCTGCGCGAGTACAAGTCCCGCCGGCTCTCGGTTCGCAACGAAGCTGAGCTTCGCGGCGGCGGGGCCTCCCTCGGGTTCGCCCAGCCTGGCTACGGCGGCCCCAGCATGGTCATCTCCGACCCCATCTACACGGTGCGCACCTGGGGCATCTACGAGGGCTCCCAACGACTCGACACCGTCACGGCCCTCGGGCGCCTCGGCGAGACCTCCCGCCAGCAAGAGACCCGCACCCAGATCGACCGCAGCCGGCGGATCAGCCGCATCTTCTTTGGTGCGGCAGCCGCAGGTGCGGTGGGTGTGGTCTCTGGGCTGGTGGGCACCCGCACGGCCCAGACCTACCCCGAGGCCCTGCTCTGGAACCAGGTCATCACCGGCGGCACCATGGTCGGCATCTCGGGCCTCGTGGTGGGCAGCTTCCCCGCGTCCAAGGCCAGCCGCCTCGAGCGCTACCCCTCAGCCGTGCTCGCGCCCGAAGAGGCCCGCGCCAAGGCCGGCGAGCACAACGAAGAGCTCCGCCAACAGCTCGGCCTCACGCCCCAGGAAGTCTGGCTGATGGAAATGGGCTCCGACGAATAGCATCCGCCCGGGGCCGCTCCGATGATCGAAGCCGCCCCAACCCGATGCCCGACAATGACGCGGTGGAGCATTTTCCCACCGCGTTCTTCAGTTGCCGGTGTCGTCGTCGCCGGAGCGCACCACCGGGGTGAACGACCAGCTGGCCGTCGCTTCCCCGTCCATCTCAGGCGCGCTCACGCCGATCTCGCCCGTGACCACGCCGTCCCGCTCGCCGTTCTCCGCCGAGTAGCCACACACGCCCACTTCCAACGCGTACGTGCCGCCCGGCCCGAGGGTGTCCAGCGCCGTCGGCACGGACGAGAACCCCAGCAAACACAAGTGGTCAAAGTCGAACCGACTGAGCTGGGCTTCCATGTCTTTGTCCGAGGTGTTCTCCACCACGATCTGCAACACGTCAAAGCCGCCCTCAGGGGGATCTTCAGCGAAGTTGATCTCTCCCCAAGAGATGGACGGCGGCGAGAAGCTCAGCTCCCCACCCTTGCCACCGCAGGCCACCATCAGCAGCCCGCTCACAGCCCCAGCGAGGCCTCGCTTCACAGCGTGCCCGTGGCGATGTTCCACGTGAAGGTCATCGGCGGGTAGGTGCCCAGCTTCTCCTTCTTCATCGTCTTCGTCGCGGCGTCCCACTCGTAGCGGCTCAGCTCGCGCTGATCGTCGGCCGCCACGTAGAGCTCCACCTTGCCGTCACCATCCAGGTCCGCCGGCACCAC
This sequence comes from Myxococcota bacterium, assembly GCA_942491145.1. Taxonomy (GTDB): domain Bacteria; phylum Myxococcota_A; class UBA796; order UBA796; family UBA2385; genus CAXQUZ01. The sequence goes on from CALOBC010000046.1 coordinate 52,471, forward strand.
CGCGTGCTCGAAGCCCGAGGACGTCTTCTCGAAGTTCACCGGCGCATCCCAAACGATCTCGCCGTCCGCACCGACCTTTCCGTCGATGAGGAACAGGCCGGTCTTCATGGCCGCGGCCACAAGCTCGTCAAAGCCGTCGCCGTCGAAGTCAGCGGCAACCAGGAAGCGGGTCTGGCGGTCGGTGATCGTGCCCACGGTGGTGCCCACAAAGCTGCCGTCCGCGGCGGGGCGGTACAGCTTGATCTCGACCGGCTTCTTGATGGCCTTGTCTTCCAGCTCGGCCTCGAGAACCCCGAAGAACTCACTCTTGCCATCATTGTCCACGTCGTGGGCCAAGATCTCCTTGGCGTGGGTGTGCTCGCCGCCATCCACCACCGAGCGGACGTACTGGGTGCCGTCGAAGCGGTACACCACGATCTCGCCGGGCTGGCTGGCATTCGCCTGGTTGCGGGCCGAGGGCGTCGCGAAGAACTCCATCTTGCCGTCGCCTTCCAGGTCGCCGATCTCGATCTCATGCACGAAGGTGTCGGCCTTCTGGTCCATCTCCATCACGACGCCCTTGCCACCTGCCGCATCGGGCGGGTTGTAGACCGCGATCACACCCTGGTCGTGGGTGGCGATGACGTACTCGTCCTTGCCGTCCCCATCGACATCCCCGATCTCGATGTCGCGCAGCCGATCAAACTGGCCCCCCCAGGAGTTCTCCCACAGGGTCTCCTGCGACCACTTGCCGTCGTTGTGGCGCCACCGCTTGAGCTTGGCCTTGGACGCAGCGATGGTCAGGATGCTGCCATCCTTCTCGACAATGGCCTTGTGAAAGACGTTGCTGTCGCCATCTTCGAGCTTGGTGGACGTCCAGCCCGTCGGGCCCTTGCGCCAGATCAACAGCCGTGCGGGGCCCGGGGTCGACTTGCCTTCGGCGTTCTTGCGGAACCACGCCTGGGCCAGCACAACCGCCGGCTGGGGACCACCCTTGAGCGCCTCAGCAGCGGGCACATAGTCCCCACCTGCGGGCTTCTCAGCCGGTGCGGCCTTGGTTGTCTCGGCTTTCATGGCCGGCGCTTTTGACTCTTCGGCGTCCCCACAGGCAGCCCAGCACAGGCCCGCAGCAAGAACCGCCACCAGCCCACCAACCCCAACACGACGCATCTTCGACATCACCAGACTCCTGAGTGGTCGCGACGGTCGCGACGGAGCCAGCGCCCTATCCATGGAGTGTCAATGCCGTCAACCAGCCCTCTCCAGGGCCGTGCCTCCCCGGGTCAGGTGGGTCCGTCGTCCCGCCCGCCCAGCGTCCTGAGCCACCCGCCCAGCTTCGGCTCACGGTGGGTCTTCAGGGCGATCACAGCGCCCCGGTTCGGTCCCTCGCTCAGGACCCCACACCACCCGCAGGAACCACCTGGGTCGGCAGCTCACCGGTCGGTTCATCCAGCTCTTCGTTGTCCGCCCGCGCCCGACGCAGCTCCAGCTCCAGAAGTGACTTTGACAGCCACTTTTCCTGCTGCTCGCCCCGGTGGATGAACCGCAGCCCCACGCGGGTGCCGAGGTCATCCGGCACGCAGTGGACCACCCGTCCGTCCAGCTCCAGGCCGTCCAGCGGGGTCACCACACGGATCAGGTCTCCCACGGCCACGGCGGACCTCAGGTGCAGCCCCGCTCCGCTGGCCGACAGATCGAGGAGCTTGACCAAAGCGCGGGCCACAGGCGGGCGCTGGCCGTTCTTGTCGAGCCGACCCAGCCGGTAGGCGACGATGGCGCACGGGAACTCCACACGGTGGTGCTCTCGGCGCACCCGCGGACGGCTGTGCACCAGCCCCACCGGACGGACCCACAGGCGCTTCTCTTGGGGGCCAACGGTCCGCAGCTCGGCCACCAGTCCGTGGCACCACCGGATCTCCAGCGACTCCACAGCCGAGATCTTGACTCGACTGCCCACCGCCAGTGTCCAGCCCAGCTCCACCGTGACCGCCAAGCCCACACCCCCCTCCACCATCTCCACATCGGCCACCGGGAAGCTCAGCAGCTCCACCCCGTCGCCTTCCATCTCGATGGACTCCGCGCCGTTGATGAAGGCGCTCAAGTCCACAACCACTTCGGGGGAGACCTGTGCCAGCCGCACTGCGATGGCATCGAAGACCATCACGGCCTCCGCCACCTGGGCCAAGTGCACCGTGAGGCGCTCGCCAGAGTGGAAGAGCTGGACTTGTCGATCTTCAGGGTCCTTGCCGCCGAGGCTGAGGTCACGGTAGCTATAGTGCACCGCCTTGCGACCCCGGGCGAGCCACACCAGCCCGTCGGCCCGCACCAGCAACAGCCCCGGCCGCAGCTTCTTGGCCTCCGGATGCACCGATGCCGGCAACAACACCGGCGAGAGCGGCTCCCTGTCTTCCGCGACGATCAGCGGCAGTGCCGACACGGCCGGGACACCCCGGTTGGCCAACAAGCCGGCATGGCGATCGATGGGGATGGTGCCGTCCGGCGCCCGATGGCCACCTCGGGTCGAGGCCGACTGCGCGAGCACCTCCCCGAGCGCGAGCGACAACCTGCGGTCCGCCCGCACCTGACACTCCAGGCGGCGACCGCCCTTGTCAAGCACGATCAATAGGCCATTCTGAACGCCTGCAGCGAGCACATCGTCCGCGGCAATGAACTCGTCTCCCGCCCGAAACAACCGCGCCAGCACACCCGTGCTCACGAACTCGATCCCCTCCAGGGAGACCACCACGGTGCCACTGAACCGGAAGATGCCCCGCTTGCGCACACACTGGTCCTGCACCAGCCGCACCGGACCGACCGACAGCGCCCGGCCCAGCGCGTGGGCCTCCGCGCCCGACAGCGCACCGCTGCTTCCCGCGACATGCATCGCCACCCGCCCGTCGCCGGTGGGATGGGGCGCTTGCTCATCGGACTCCAGCAACCGATGCGTGTCCACGCTTGTCCAGAAACGCGCTCGCATGCGCATCTTGACCAATAGTCGCAGACTGTCCAGCTCAAACTCAGCCCGCCTGGGCAAGCCACTGGATCCCCGGAACCAGCCATTGCCCCGAAGCCGTCCCCCACACCACGCCCGCAGTGAGGTCGAAGCGTTCGGCGCTGCTGGGGCCTTCGAGCGCGGGGACATGGGAACCTTGGGAAGCAGGAGGACTTGCTCTCTGAAACGGATCCACAGCCGTGCAACTCCAGCAAAAAGCACACCGATGCCCGACACAAGCGGGGCGCACGATCCGTGGGGGGCCGGGACGCGATAGGCTGGCCACCCCCCGGCTGAGGCGTTCATGACAGACCAGCAGGCGACCGGACCCCAGGTCGCAGCAGTTCTCATCACGGACCGCTGGAGCGCCGCCGAGCGGGCCTGGGCCCAGTCCTGGGCGCAGCAGACCACCCCCGTGCAGCGGATCGTGGTCGACACCAGCGCGGGCGGCATCCCGTCCCTGGGCCCCATCCAGACCATCCGCGCACCGGGCGCTCGAGGCGGGCCTGCCGCCAATGCCGCGCTCGCGATCGTCGATGCCCCGTGGACCCTCTTTGTGGAAGCGCCGGTCGCGCCCCCCCGTGGCTTGCTCAACCGCCTGCCGTCCGAGCCCGCCGTGCTCTTTGGCCAGGGCGAGCCGCCGGATGGCCTCGCCACCACGGCCCTCGATGCCCTGATGCTGCACCTTCTGCCCCCCGACGGATCGGCCCGCGCCCCCGGGAACTGGCCGTCGGTGCCCGAGGGTGTGTTTGCCGTGTTCCCCACCGAGCCCCTGCGGGACATTGGCGGGCTGGACCTCCAAGAGCCCCATTTGATGCTCGCGATCCAGCTCGCTTGCCTCGCCCTCGGCGCCCGGGAAGTGCCGATGCGCCCTGTGCCAGGGCTGCGCATGGGCGTGCCCCGGCGTTCCTATGATGCCCTGGTGAAGACCATTCGCGACGCAGCCGCCGCCCGGATCCAGCGCCTGCGCCGCGACCCCGAGACTCCCCTCGACTCCGGCTGGTCCCTCGCCAGCCGCAGCGCCGTGGCCGCCATTCTCCGCAAGGAGGGCAACCGCGAGGCGCGGGCCGCCGCCGTGCGCACCGCCTGCGCGACCGACCCGAACGCCCTGGCCCACTGCAATGACTGGGTGCCGATCGGCCGCGACCTGCTGCGCCGCTTGGTGGCCGACCTGCGCCACCTCGCCCAGCTCTGGCCGCTGGAGGGCCTCATCCAAGGGCTCGACGCCACCCGGGCGAGTGCGGTGCCGGGCCTGCTGTCCCGCCATCCGCTCAAGCTGGCTCGGGGAGCCGTGGTGGTGGTGCCCATCGAGCGCCACGAGCCCGCCGCCACGCTGCGGGTGCTCAACGCCATTCTCCGGGATGCCGAGACCCCAGGCACCACCGTTGCGCTGGTCGCCGGGCCGTCCACCGGCGCCGCACTGCGGGCCACCCTCGCCGAAGAGTGGGGTGCCCTGCGGCTGATGGCACTGCTCAACGGCGGCGACTTGATCCTGCATCCGATGCCCCTGTCCGCGGCCCGCGCGGTGCGCTTGCTGTCCCCCGCGACCGCCTGGGTGCCCGACCGCACCCTCCACAGCGATGCTTGGGCCATGCACGCCCGGGTCGTGGGATGCCCGCCCGTCGTGCCCCGTCCCGCCACGCCCATGCCGGTCCAGCTCGACCGCTCGGTGCGCTTGCTCGCGGTCGCCCCCGCACTGACCGACGACGCGGCTTGGACGGTGTTCTCCACCGACATCCTCAGCCACATCGCCCACTCTCGGGAATTTGGCTTGGTCTGTCTGCCGCCGCCGGACACCGCTGCAGACACCGTCGAGGCCCACGTCCGCGGCCTCCTGCCCGACAACGCCAGACTGGCCGTGAAGGTCCTGCCACGGGATGTTCCCAAGGCTTCCTTGCCCCGTCTGGCCGCCGCTGTGCACGCCACGGTCGGCCCCATCGCTGAGCCCCTGGCCACCGCGCTGATGCTCCCCCACAGCCCGACGTCCCTTGAGGTCCTGAACCACTGGATCCGGATCTCCGGCGGCAGCTCCCGGCCCGGCTGAGCCCCCCGGCCTGATGCCCCCACCCGCGCAAGGACAACCTCGGCTGATGCCCCGCCCCGAGCTCACCACCGCTGCTGTTGTTGCGCTGATCACGGGCGTCTGGTTCGCGGCGCTCCAGGCCGCTGATCCCCGGCTGGCCGACTACGACGCGTGGTTCCACATCCGCTACGCGTGGCTGCTGCGCCAGCACGGGCCATGGATGGACTTTCCGTGGATGCCCCACACCTTCTTCGCCGAAGGCTGGGTAGACCACCAATTCCTGTACCATGTGCTGCTGGTCCCCTTCACCTATGTCAGCGACCTGAGGGTCGGCGCCAAAGCCAGCGCGGTGGCCTTCTCAACATTGGCCGTCACGGTGTTCTCGGTGGTGCTCCACCGGCGCCAGGTGCGCTGGCCGGTCCTGTGGGCGCTGGTGCTGCTCGCCGGCAGCCGCTTCTTCGTCGTGCGCATGCTGATGCCCCGCACCCAAGCGCTGTCGCTCGCACTGCTGCTGGCCGGATGGCTGCTCGCGGTGGAGCGCCGCGGCCGGGCCCTCGCCGTGCTGGGGGTGGCATATGGGTGGACCTACCACGTCGCCGCAATGCTCGTCCCGACCGCACTCTCCACGGCGCTCCCCCCAGATCCCGGGGGGCATGACCGGGTGCGCTGGGCGCCGGTGGCCATCGCGGCGTTGGCGGTCGCAGCGGGGCTTGTGCTCACGCCCTACTTCCCCCGGACCGTGACCTATTTCTGGCTGCATGCGGTCGAGAAGGTCAGCAACCAGGGCGGTCTCGAGGTTGGGGCCGAGTGGTTCCCCATCAACAGCCGCTTGCTGTTGCTCCACACCGCACCCGCGCTGGGGGTGGGGCTGCTGGCCATCGGTGCAGCGCTCATGCGGGGGGTGAAGGCCCGCCGAGACACCCTGTCCGCGCTGATCCTCGCTGTGGGCTGGACCGGGCTGGCGCTGTGGAGCCAGAAGTGGATCGAGATGGCGGTGCCCTTCGCCCTGCTCGCCAGCGCACTGCTGGCCCGAGACGCCGGACTCCACCCTGGGTGGCTGCTCTGGGCGCCGATCGTGATGCTCTGGAATGGCCAACAGGCCGTGCAACACGTCCGGGACACCGTGCCTGCGCCCGACCGGCTGGCGACCATCGGTGCCGCCCTCGAGGCCAGCCCGGGGGCCGTGTTCCACCCGGACTGGACCGACTTCTCCGAGCTGTTCTACTACGCGCCATCTTGTACCTTCACCGTCGGCCTCGACCCCACGTTCCTCGCATCTGCCGACCCCGCTCGCTACCGGCTGATCGACGCCATGCTCGACGGGAAGGTCCCGGACATCAGCGGCGCAGCCAAGGCCGGGTGGCAGGCCGACTGGGTGGTGCTGACGAGCGCCCCGCTGCGGACCATCGCCGCCGAAGACCCTGGGCTGGAGCTGGTCATCGACGATGGTGAGTCCACGCTGTGGCGGGTGCGCTGAGCGAGCCGGGCCAAGGCGGCGCCGCCAGCTCTGTCCTCCCGGCCCACGCCGCAATCTTGACCGTGGCGCTGTTGCTGATGGCGCCGGTGCTGCGGGCACCCACCACCCGGGCCATCGGGCGCCAGTGCAGTGAGGCCCCCGCACACCTGTGGGGGCTGTGGGTCGCCGCCGAAGGACTCTTCGACAATGGCCCTCTGGTGCGCCATGCCGACGTCGGCTTCCCCGCTCAGTTCACGCACCACCTGATCGACCCCGCGCACTTGTTGGTCTTCGCCCCCGTCCTCACGCTGTTCGGCGGTGGGGCGGCCGCCGCCACCCTCGCATGGAACGGGCTGCACCTCGTCGCAGTGGTTGGCGGGGGGCTTGGCTGTGTGGCCCTCGGCCGGCGCTTGGGGCTGCTCGGGTACAGCCTGGCCATCTTCACGACGGTCTTCATCGGCAGTCCCGCAGTGCTGCACCATCCCGAGATGGGCCGCAGCGAGTACCTGCCCGCCCTGGCCCTGCCGTGGGTGCTCGCGTGGATCTGGGACGCCATGAAGGGCCCCTCGCCCACCCGACCCGCCCTTGCTGCCGGCCTGCTCCTCGGCCTGATGGCGTCCAGTGGCCCGACCCTCGCGCTGTTCACCGCCCCAGTGGTGGGGGTGCTGGCGCTGGTATGGTCGCGGACCGTGCCCACCCCCCGGCGGGTCGGCACCCTCGCCATGATCGCCATGCCGGGCCTCGCGGGCGCGGCCGTCGCACTGGGGGCGATGCTCACCTGGCCCCCACCCCAAGCCGCCGCCATGCTCAGCGGCCAGCCCCGCGAGCTGGTCAGCAGCATGGAGCTGGCTTCTCTGGTGCACCTGGGTCCGCCGATGCGGGACCTCGAACACACCCTGTACATCGGCATCTTCACACTGGCCCTGGCCCTGTTGGGCCTCGTCCGGGCTCCCCGTCGGGTGCTCCCCTGGGCGCTGTTGGCCACCTTGTTGGTGTCGCTCGGGGTCGGTCCATCCCCGACCTTGCTGGGCCAGCCCCTCGCCGGCCCCAACCGGCTCCTGACGTGGGCCATTCCGTCCCTCCACGCCGTGTCCGGCTGGCCCCGAGCCGCTTGGGTTGCCGCGCTGCCCCTCGGGGTGTGCGCCGCCATCGGTGCCACCCACCTCGGCCGGGCCTTGCGTTGGCTGGGGCCCCTGCTCGTGGTGGCGCTGCTCACCGACCACGCGTCCTGGCCGCCGCCCCGTGAGGGCCAACGGGCCGATGCACACTTTGAGGTCGCCGCCCCGGACGAGCTGATCACATTGAGTGCGACGCTGCCCCAGGGCCCGCTGTTCACGCTGCCCGCCCGGACCCCCGCCACCGGCGTGCGGTGCGCCTACGACGGTCCTTGGCTGCTGTGGGCCCAGACCCTCCGGCGGCCCGTCAGTGCAAACCAAGGGCGCCCGTCGGACGGTCTGGACGGCCAGGGCTGGATGGCCAGCCGCCTCATTCGCAACCCGGAGCGCCTGGCCCGGGATCTCCGCCGCAGTCGTGCACTCACCCACTGCGTGCCCGAGCAGCTTCAGATCCTCCAGTCCACCGGTGTGGTCGCCATCGTGGTCGACGAGCGGTTGCCGCGGGGCGGCCCCAGCCACCGGGCGCTCGAGATGTTGCTCGGGCCGCCCACCCACCACCAAGGCGCCGTGAGCGCCTGGGAATTGCACGGACTCAAGCCCACGGCGGGGCCGGATGGTCCACCGGCCGTGTGCCCCAACTGAGCCGGGTCAGCCAGCCGCCAACGCTCCATTCACAATGCCCAGCGGGCCACAAGCACTCCACCCCCAATCGTCAAATCTGCGATCAGGAAGACTTGGGGCACGCCACCCGGCCCAACTGAATGTATTGTGGGCGCAATTCGCCAGAGGTCATTTCATGCAATCCAGCCTTCGCTCCCTTGCCCTTTTGCCCCTCTTGCTGATCGGTTGTGCGCCTTCATTGGTCGGCACCGACGCAGCAACAAAAGACGCCGATGGCTTGACCACCGACGACGGCGATGGCGACAGCGACGGCACGGACGGGGGCGACGGTGCGGACGGCGGTGATGGCGGCGACGGCGGCGACGGCGGCGATGGCGGCGGCCCCGTGGATGCCGACGGCGACGGCTTCACCGAGGACGTCGACTGCGATGACAGCGACGCGGACATCAACCCCGACGCCGAAGAGATCCAGAACGGGGAAGACGACGACTGCGACGGCTATGTCGACGAGATCGAAGTCTGCGAGAGCGACTGGGAGACCCTCCAGGAAGCCATCGACGAGGCCCCGGACGGTGCAACACTGCTCATCTGTCCCGGCGAGTACCGCGAGCAGCTCACGGTCACCGGTCGAGAGCTGACCCTGGTGGGCATCGAAGGGCCCCGCGAGACCATCGTGACCGCCGAGGGTGACGGCCGTGTGCTCACCGTGGGCCGCAACAGCGAGCTGACCATCCAAGGCCTCACCCTGCGGGACGGCAAGGCGGACGTGGGCGGCATCGTCTCTTGCGAGAATGCCGAACTGGTCATCATTGACTCGGTGCTCGAGAGCGGCGAGGCCAGCGCGACCGGCGGCATCCTGCACGCCAGCGGATGCGACCTCGACACCGAAGACACCCGCATGAGCAGCGGCGTCGCCCTGGGCTACGGCGGTGCGCTGTACGCCTCGAACACGCGCGGCACCCTCACCCGCACGGTGATGGAAAACAGCGTCGGCCTCGAGGGCGGCGGTGCCTTCATCAACGAAGGCGACCTGGACATCGTCGACAGCGAGATTGTCGGCAACCAGTCCACCAGCGTGGACGAGGACGTCTGGGGCCCAGGCGCCGGCGGTGGCGGTCTCTGGACCAGCGCCAGCGACGTCAGCGGCACCCGCATCGCCGGCAACCACAGCGCCTACTCCGGCGGCGGCGCGTACTTCTACCGGGGTCGGCCCACCTTCGAGGGCAACACCGTCGAGGAGAACACGTGCGGCGAGGACGGTGCGGGCGTCTTCTTCAACGTCTCGACCGCAACCATCTCGAACAATGTCTTCCAAAGCAACGCCGCAGCGGATGACGCCGGTGGCTTGCGCCTGTACTTCGGCAACAGCACCATCGACGGCAACGAGTTCTACGAGAACACCGCCAACGACGATGGCGGCGGTGCAAAGTTCTCCCACTCCGAGCACACGTTCACCAACAACGTGCTGGAGCGCAACGTCACGGGCGACGCCGGCGGCGGCTTGGAGCTGGACAATGACAGCACCGACGTGCACGCCAATGTGTTCCGCGACAACCGCGCGCGACGGGGTGCCGGCCTGCACAACTGGACGACTGAGCGGCGCTTCACCATCAAGGACACCATCTTCGAGGGCAACGTCGCATCCGACTGCGGCGGCGCCCTCCAGTTCGACAACAACCCATACCGGGTGACCCTGACGAACTTGTGGATCGAAGGCAACGAAGCGGTCGACGGCGCCGGGATCTGCACCGACCGGGTCTACCGCGACCCCGAGGACGTGGGCGGCGTGGAGAACTACTTCCAGGACTCGATCCTCACCATCGAGAACACCGTGTTCACCGGCAATGATGCATCCGACGACGGCGGCGCCGTCTACTTGCGGGCCGCTTCGGTGGACTTCGTCAATGTCGTGATGGACAACAACGAAGGACCGGGGGCCGGCGCGATGTCGGTGAAGGGTGCCACGGCAACCCTGACCAACACCATCCTCAGCAACAACGACGGTGGCCCGGTCGTCTACGTCGAGACCACCGAGGACGCCACGGGCTCGGTCGAGCTCAGCTACTCCAACATTTGGCAGAATGACAACGGGTTCTCTGGGATGGAGAGCCCTGTCGGCAGCGACGGCAACATCGACGAGAACCCCGACTTCGCGAGCACCAGCGACTACACCCTGGACAGCTCCAGCCCCTGCATCGACGCCGGCGACCCCACCATTCGTGATAGGGACGGGAGCCGCTCCGACATGGGGCTCCACGGAGGTCCGAGTGCGCCTTGAACTGTTGACCTGCATCCTCCTGGCGTCCGTGGGCTGTGCCCCGAGCGTCATCCCCGATGGAAAAGACACGGGTGGCACCAGCGGAAGTGACGGCGGTGATGGCGCGGACGGTGCCGATGGCAGCGACGGTGCGGATGGCGCAGACGGCGGCGATGGCGGCGACGGCAGCGATGGCGGCGGCGGCACTTGGTCGATCTTCGTCAACGAGCTGGTCGCCAGCAACCTCAGCCTGACCATCGATCCCGAAGACCCTGAAGCGACGCCCGACTGGGTCGAGCTGCACAACCCGTCCGATCTGGATCTGGACCTCGAAGGCTTCACGGTCACCGACGATCTGGACGAGCCCGGCCTCCACACCCTCGGTCCGGTCAGCCTGCCCGCGGGTGGGTTCGTGTTGCTGTTTGCCGATGGCAAGCCGGAGCTTGGACCAGCCCACCTCAGCTTCAAGCTGGGCGCCGACGAAGACGAGTTCGCGATCTACACCCCCGACGGCATCCCCCTCGACCAAGTGCGCTTCTCCAGCTTGGACGAAGGGCAGGTCGCGGGTCGACACCCAGACGCCGGGCCGTTGGCCTTGTTGTCTGCCGCGACCCCTGGCGAGAGCAACAACTCAGCCGAAGCACTGGACCGCTGATGATTCTCCTCGCCCTCGCACTCGCTTGCGCCCCCAGCTCCGGCATCGGAAAGACCGACACGACGGACTCTCCGTCCACGGGTGATGGTTCCGACGGTTCCGACGGTTCCGACGGTTCCGACGGTTCCGACGGTTCCGATGGCGGTGACCCGACGGAGTGGACCCCCGTGCCCGATGAGACCACCGAGTCCATCGCCGGCGCCGCGGCCGACAGCGACATTCTCTTCAATGAGGACGAGCTGCCCGTCTTCTACTTGCAGCTCTCGGACGAGTCCATCCGCAACCTGCGGGACGAGCCCTACGAATACACCGAAGCCACGTTCATCTGGGAAGGTCGCGAGTTTGGTCCGGTGGGCATCCGCACGAAGGGCGAGAACTCGTGGCGGCCGTTCGCGTTGAAGTCGTCCCTCAAGATCGACTTCAACCGCTACGATGGCGGTCCTGAGCGCTTTCTCGGCATGAAGGGTCTGACGTTCAACGCCATGAACGAAGACTACACAATGATGCACGAGCGGGTGGCCTACAAGATCTACCGCATGGGCGGGGTGCCAGCGGTCCGCGCCCACCACGCGATTCTCTATGTCAATGACGAGCTGTACGGGCTCTTCGTGATGATCGACACCGTCGACAACATCTTCCTCAAGCAGTTCTTCGACGACACCACCGGCCCGATGTACGAACAGCACGACGGGGACCTGACCGACGACTACGTCAACAACAACCGGTACTTCCAGCACGAGAACGGGGAAGACGACCGGTCCGGGCTGCAAGGCATCGCCGACGCGCTGGAGGGCTCTGGCCCCGAGGCCCTCGAAGCGGCCGGCGTGTACCTGAACTGGGAAGGGTTCCACAACTACTGGGCGGCCAGCTCGATCGTCATGAACTTCGACGCTTACCCGTTCCGGTTTGCGGGCGATGACTGCCACTTGTACCAGGATCCCGCGACGGGCCAGTACGTCTACATTCCCCACGGTGTCGATGAGAGCTTCTACTATGACGACGACTTTGAGGGCCGGGCGAACGGCCACATCTCGGCCAAGTGCCGGGAAGTGCCGGAGTGCCGGGACGCTTGGGCCGTCAAGGTGCACGACTTGCTCGACCTGGTTGAAGCCGGAGAGCTCGACGCCTATGCCGAGACCGTCGCCGCACAGATCCAGCCGTGGGTGGAAGCCGACCCCAACCGCAACTACTCGGTGTCCAATGTCGCCAGCTACCAGCGCGACATGATCCAGAAGCTGGCCAACCGGCGGGCTTCTGTTGAGTACTGGATCGGTCCCCGGCCGTGAGCGCCACCACACGACCGATCCCCGCTCCCTGCTGACTCCGCTGTCCCGTCGATTGTTGTATGGCCGCTGTTCTCCATCGCACCTTGCTCGGCATGGTGCTCGCTTCTGCGGGCGCCTGCGGAGGCACCAAGGACGACACCGGGGCTCCCACGGGGGCCTGTCCCACGTTTGGGCAACCCGAGTCCCTCGCGGTGGTGGACAGCCCGGACATTGACGAGGCGTCCGGCTTGGCGGCGAGCGCACGCTTTGACGGGGTCTTCTGGACCCACAATGATGATGGGGACGGCGTTCTGTACGCCATCGGTGGGGACGGCCAAGTCCGGGCCCGCCTGCGCATTCCCGGTGTGGATCCGGTGGACTGGGAAGCGGTGGGGTCCAACGGCGACGGCCAGCTCTTCATCGCCGACATCGGGGACAACGAACAGGAACGCGCCGACATCACCATCTGGCAGGTGTCCGAGCCCGAAGCGCTCGACGGGGATGTCTCCGCAGGGGTCGCCTCTCCCATCGTGGTGTCGTGGCCCGACGGTCCGACGGATGCTGAAGCGATCTTGGTCGACCCCACCGACGGCATGCTCTACGTGCTCTCCCGCGATCCCCAGGCGGCCCAAGTCCTCCGCATCGATCCCAGTGGTGCCGGCACCGCCGAGGTTGTGCTGACACTCGATCTCGACACGGCGCCCCTCGCGGGCACCGGCGCGGTCCGTGACGCCACGTTCACCGACGAAGGCGCCGTGCTGCTCCGGATGTCGGACGCCATCTTCTGGTTCCCCCCGGCAGGCAACGTGCTCGACACGCTCCAGGGCACGCCATGCGCGGCCCAGACCCCTCAAGAGACCGACGGTGAGGCCATCACCGCAACCCCGACCGGCTACGCGACCCTCGCGGAGGGCAACCAGCCGGTGCTCTGGCATGTCCAGATGGAGACCCCATGAGCATCGTGCGCACCGCCCTGTCAGGGCTCGCCGGCGTGGTGCTGGTGGGCCTCGGCTTCTGGTCCATCGGCGACGGCCGGGTGCAAGCCCCCGGCATGGTGACGGCCCCATCGGTCTGGCGGGTCAGCCACCTCGGCGACGGCGTGGTCCGCTGGCAAGTTCTCGACGGCACCCTCCCCGGCGGGTCCGCTGTGGCGGCCGACGGTGTGCTCATCGGCGACCGGGGCGACCAGCTCACCCTGACACTGCGCGAGGGGCTCGACGAAGGCACTGAAGTGTCGGCGGGCCAGCCGTTGGTCGACACCGACCGACCCGCCCTGCGCGAAGCCGCCAAGGAGCGCACCGCCAAGCTCGCCGCGATCCGCGCGGACGCCGCAGCCCTGGAGAAGGGCGGACGGGTGGGCGCAATCTCAGCAGCCCAAGCTGAAGTCCGCGTGGCCCGCGCCAACCTCGAGCGCGCGCGGCGGGCCCGGGACATCGCCCAGTCCACCGCCGCACAGGGCGGCATCGGCAAGTGGGAAGCCGAGCTGGCCGAGCTGGAAGTGACGGTCCAGATGTCGGCCCTGGCCGCCGCGGAGGGTGCGGTCGCCCGCGCACGGGACCTGCCCCTCGAAGAAGAGATCAACGCCGCTGCGGCCCGCACCACCGCCGCCATCGCTGCCGAGGCCGAGGCCCGCATCCGCGCCTTCGGCGAACCACTGTCCGCCCCCTTTGATGGGCGGGTGCGCCGGCCCGGTGGCGACATCATCATCGAGGTCGAGTCCACCCAAGACTCCCTGGTCCAGGTGCTCCTGCCCGAGGTCCAGCGCAACGTCTGGGCCCCCGGCGAACAGGTCCACTTCTGGCCCACCGACGGCGGAGACGCCCTGCCCGGCACCCTGCTGCGGATCGGCACCAGCACAGCCCTGGGCGCCAGCGGTCCCTTGGTGTGGGCGGTCGTCCAGCTCGAAGCCTTGGCCCCCGCCGGCTCCACCGGAGTTCTCCGAAAGGCCGATGCGCTCAAGATCCCGGGGGTCTGGTGAGCGAAGGGCGCTACGAGCTGAAGTACGCCGTGCCGGTCGCCCGCCGGGATGCGCTGCTGCGCCTGGCGTGGGACCACGTGAAGCCCGACACCAACGCCGACAACCTCGTTGAGGTGCTGCCCGATCTGCGCGACCCCGACGGTGAGCCGCCCTTCGGCTACCGCGTGTGCAGCCTCTACGTCGATGATGCCCACCTCGACGGCTACGCCCAGCGCCTCGACAGCCGCCGCATCCGCAACCGCCTGCGCATCCGCAGCTACGGCTGGAACGGCACCACCGCCCCCGTCTTCTTCGAAGCCAAGCGCAAGCTCGATGACCAAGTCATCAAGCACCGGGTCAAGGTCTGCAGCACCGCCACGTGGGCCACACTGCCCGGTCGCCACCCCTGGCGAGAGGCCGCTGACACGACCACCCCCAAGGCCGCCGTGCTCGCCCAGCGATGGGTACAAGCCGTTGACAGGGGACGCATGGGCGTCGTCTGCCGAGTGGACTACCTGCGTGAGACCTTTGTCTGTGGCACCGCCCGCCTCACGCTGGACCACCGGGTCAGCGCCGACGGCAGCGACGACCCCCACGACCTCCGAGGCCACTGTCCCGTGCAGCTCATTCCCGAAGACTGGATGGTCCTCGAGCTCAAGTTCAACGGCCAAAAGCCGGTCTGGATGCGCAAGCTCGCCCGTGAGCTGCACCTCGTCGCCGAGCCGGTCAGCAAGTTTGCCCTGGGTGTCGCCCTGACCCGCCGTGCTGGCCGAGTCTCCGAGCGCCGCCACCTCACTCCCCCCAGCATCCGTCGAGCCGAACGCCTCGCCGAGGCTGCACGATGAACCCAATCGAACAAGCCCTGCTGCTGGAGGGTGTTCCTGGCTCAGCGCCCGCCGAGGTCCTCATCGCCCTCACCGTGAGCTTTGCGCTCGGTCTGGTCGTGACCTGGGCCCACCGCTTCTCGGTGCCCGGCCGGATGGTGCCCCCCTCGCTTCAGGCGTCGCTGTCCTTGCTTCCGGTGGTCTCGGCGCTTGTGCTCGTCGTCATCGGCGACAGCTTGGCCCGTGCATTCTCGCTGGTCGGGGCGCTGGCCATCGTTCGCTTCCGCACCCGGCTGCGCACGACCTGGGACATCACCTTTGTCTTCCTGTCGCTGGCTGCCGGCATTGGCTGCGGCACCGGCAAGGCCCCCATCGCTGTGATGGGCGTCGGCATCGCCGTTCTCGCGGTCATGGTGCTCGCGGTGCTCCCCGGCACCCGCCACCCCGCCGAGCCGCCGCTGATCCTTCGCTGCGACATCGCCGCGCTGGAGACCGACCAGACCCTGCTCGACGCGGTCTTCGGCGAGCACTGCGCGTCGGCCTCCTTGTCGGGCACCCGCTCACTGCGCTTCGGAGAGACGCTGAGTCTCACCTACCATGTGCAGCTCAAGAAGCCCGCGACCATGCCCATTCTCGTGCGGGCTTTGTCCATCTTGGAGGGTGTGGAGCGGGTCACCGCCTTGTCGAGCGCCTTCGACGAAGCCGAGTCCGCCGACTGAGCCGCGGTGTTCGGGCGCTACCAGCCGATGCCGTCTTGCACGTCCACCCGCGCGTCGATCCAGGCGTGCAGGTACGCCAGCTCGCCGGTGGGATCGGTCCAGTCGTCGGCGCTGTTGCGGGCACTGCGCCACCGATCATAGCTGCGGTAGCTGCTGCCCCACCGGTCCCAGTCCCGTGCGATGGCAGGCCCGAGAATGGCCTCGTATTCATCAATCTGGGCATGCATCCACGACGGATCGAACGGTCCGCCGGGCTCGCGCAGCGTCGTGTAGCGGGACCTCAGCAGCGCCAGTCCCTCCTCATGGTCGTTGAGCACCATGAACACGCCGTTGTTCCACTCGTACTCATTGTTGGTGCGGGCCGACGTGCGCGCGGTGTACCAGTTCTGGCCGAACGCGTGGTTCATGTCCCAAGGCACAAACCGGAACGCCGTCGTGTCGGGCTCTCTGAACAAGTAGGCGTTCTTTCCCGCCGAGTCCTCCGCCAAGATCAACCGCACGAACAGGTACCAGTCCACGAACTCGTTGAGGTCGATCCAGTCGCCTCCCTCGGCCAGCAGCGTGTCGCCATCGGCCGTGCCCGTGAAGGTCACCAGCGCGTTGAGATCGGACCAGTCCCCGTCGTCGCCTTCGGTCTTCTCGTAGCCCGCCCCCAGCGATGACTTGGGCCGCCCGCTGGAGTCCACCAGCTTGAAGTTCGCATCGTGGGACACCGCTTTGTACATCTGGCCTTCGCCATCGAGGCCCATGTGGCGGATGAACTCGTCGTCGATGCGGTCGCAGCCGATGTAGAGGCCCTGGTAGACGCCGTTGATGTAGACCACCGTGAAGAACGTGCGCGGCGTGAGCCGGTGGTCGCCCATGTGGGTGCCCATGGCGGCCCACAGGTCGTAGGCGAGCTTTTGGCGCACGTAGCTGTTGTCGTCAAAGGGCGTGATGAGCACCATGTGCTCGCGGGTGCGCTCGCCCCACTCCGTCACGCCCAGCTCGTCGCTCTCGAAGTCGAGGGTGAAGCTGGTCTTCGGGTAGCCGGCGCTCGATGCCCCCCGAATCTTGGCCGCACCGGTGACTTGGGTGTCGCGCACGGTCAGCACCGCGTCCTGCTCCGCTTCGGTCATCCGGTCGTCCACTTGGATGTGGACCACCGGCAGCCCCCACTCTTCGGTGTAGCGCAGGGGCTCCGGGGCGCTGGCGTTGGGTGCATCGGCGCTGTCGGCGATCCACAGCGTCACCACCAGGGTCTCTGGGGCAGCATCCACACCCCGAGAGGCGGTCAGCGTCAGGTCGTGCCGGCCCCCGTCCCGGCCATCGGTCGGCCACACAAACCCACCGGAGTCCTGATCCAGCGTGGCCGTGTCTGAAGCGCCCACCACCGCCAGCTCTGGACGTGCACCTTCACCGGTCTCGGCGCAGCCCACCGTGAAGGTGATGGTGTCGCCCTCGGTGAACCACACATCCTCCAGATCGTGCTGCAGCCCACACTCCGCCACCGGCACCCTCGGGTCGCCCGTGTCGTCAGGGTCCGGCTCGTCCCCATCGGCCCCGTCCGCCCCCCCGTCTGCCGATGCTGGCGTCTCGTCGACCACCGCCACTGTGCCGCCCGAAGGAACCACAGGGGTGCAGGCGCAGAGCAGCACGAGCAGCGGGGCACGGCTCATGGGGTGTTGCTCGCACCCGGGGTGGGAGAGTCGGTGACCTGCCAGGTGTCGCTGCCATCGGGCACCCGTGCGACGGAGATGTCCGCCGCGAGGGCATCGAAGGTGAGCCGGTCCACGGGGTCTCCGTCCGGATCGTACAGCCCCAGCTCTTCACCGGCGGCGGACAGGTTGAAGTTCAGGTGGGCCGGGCCTTCCTCTTCGTCGTCGTCGGCAAACAACACCAACCAGCCCCCTGCCGGGACCTCCAGATCACCGCTGAGCTCGTGCTTGTCGGGCTCGTCCAGCGAGTCGGTAATGGTCCACCCCCCCAGGTTCACGGCGGTGTCTCCCGGGTTGTAGATCTCTACCCAGTCCGGGTACGCACCGAGCTCGTCCTGCACGGTGCTCGCATTGCTGGACATCAGCTCATTGACGAACAGCTCACCGCTGCCCCCGGTGCCGCCATCCGAGCCGTCGGCCCCGTCACCACCATCCCCCCCGTCGGCCCCATCGGCACCGTCGGCACCGTCGGCACCATCGCCGCCATCGGCACCGTCCGAAGCGCCGTCACCACCATCACTTCCGTCGGTGGTGCCCGTGTCTCCCAAGCCCGTGGCCTTGGGCGCGCAGGCCCCCAGTCCGGCCGCCAGGACTGCGCCCATCAGCATCCGCGTTGTGTACATCAGAATCTCCCGTGGGGTCCTTCGTCCACCCCCCAGACTGCGGTCCGTGGCGGCGAACAGGACTCATGACCGGGGTAGCTTAGACCAGAAGCCAGACATTCGTGGACATCTGAACCGACGACCGATGCGGTCCGGTCCTTCCCATCCCCCCCGTCCGCCGTCCGCCCGCTTGGAGGCCCCTTGGCACTGCTCATCATTGGCTCAATCATCGGCACTCTGGGCAGTGCCCACGCCGCACCGTTGCGGGCCGTGGACGGCTTGGTGCCTTTGTCTGGAATCTGCGAAGCATCGGGCGCCGCGCTGGGCCACGACGGGGTGGCGTGGATTGTGGACGACGACCAAGAGGGCAAAGTGTTTCGCTGGCTGCCTGGCACCCTCGACGTGCTCGCGCTCCCGCTGCCCCAGCTCGACGGCAAGGCGCCCATCAAAGACCCCGAAGGCGTCGCGGTCGCCGGCGACCAGTCCTTGTGGATCACCGGGTCCCATGCACTGAGCAAGTCCGGCAAGCTCAAGCGGCGCTCCAGCGTGGTCCGTGTCGACCAAAAGAATGATGTGATCAGCATTCAGACCGCCCAGCGGCTGCGCCCCAAGAAGGGGGAAGACGCCCTGCGCCCGCTCAATGCTGGCCTCGCCGCGGTGTGTTCCCGGTGCACCCTCCAGCCCTCCGCCGCCAGCGACAAAGAAGGCGAGGCCCTGAACATCGAAGGCATGGCGATCATCGAGGATGGCGGCCCACCGGGGCTGTATCTGGGGCTTCGGGCGCCGCTGATCGACCACCACGCGCTCGTCTTCAGCCTGCCGCCCACCGCCTTGTTGGACGACGCCAGCGCGGCACCGGTGCCTGTCGGGTCGGCCACGCTGCTCGACCTGGGCGGGCGGGGGGTCCGCGCCCTCGCGCCGGCCATGGGGGGCGGCATGCTCATCATCGGTGGTCCGACCCAAGACGGCGACAAAGACCGACTGGGGGCCGTTCTCTACCACTGGATGCCCGGCGGCCAGCCCGCGATCTTGGGCACCTTGCCCCTTGGGCCCAGCGAAGCGATGCCCGAAGCCCTCATCTCGACCGACGTGCGCACCGCGTGGATTCTCTACGATGAGGGAGACCGGCTCACTTCCGACAATTCCGTCAAGGCCGCCCACCGAGACGCCAAGGGCGAGTTTTCCTGCGGGGCCGGCGACGCTGCGGGGGCCACCGACCCCTGGGCCCACGCCCAACGCATCGAGTGGTAGGCGAACAAAGCCGGCCTCAACCGTAGCCTCCCGCCGACAATTCCGTCTAAGGTGCCGACTGCGGTCCCCCCCACCGGCACTCCGTCCCCGGAATCCCGTCCTATGCGCGCGCTCTCCATTGCCCTGCTGCTGTCCGGATGTGCGCCCACCGTGGCCGGATCCGTGCTGACCACCACACCCGAGCCCGATCCCGAACCCGAGGTCGACTCCGGCGGGGAGGATGGCGCAGACGGGGCTGACGGGGCCGACGGGTCGGACGGCGAAGACACGGGCACCGACATCATCGATGACTTGCCTGGCGGTGTCGCCGCGGCCCTCGTGTCCCCCCCGGGCGCCACGTTTGTGGACCGCATCACCGTGGACCTCAGCTCGTCGACTGGCGAAGGCACGGTGCTGGCGTGCATCGCCCCCCCAAGCACAACATGCACCCCCGGACCGGTGTCCGACAACCTCGAGATCAGCGTGTCGGGCATCCTCCACGCAAGAGTCGACATCGAGGGCATTCCTGGCGAACCCAGCGCATGGGGTTTCATGCAAGTGGACGCCGACGTGGCGGCGTTTGCGACCACGCTGCCGGTGGTGCTGATGACCACGTCTGACCGGTCCGTCGACCTCGAGGCCGACACCCCCGTCATCTTCTCGGTCTTTGAGCCCGATGGCGGCAACACCGACCTCACCGTGCCCACCAACGCCGGCCGGGCCCGCATCCGCATCCGGGGGTCGAGCTCGTCCGGACTCGACAAGAAGAACTTCGATCTGGAGCTGTGGAAGGGCGAGACCGACACCGACCGCAAGGTGCCCCTGCTCGGCATGCCCGAGGACGCCGACTGGATCATGCACGCACCGTCCTACTACGATGATGCCCTGATCCGAAACGCCCTCGGCTACGCCCTCAGCAACGATGTGGGCCGATACGCCCCCCGCACCCAGTTCTTCGAGGCCTTCCTCACCCAGGGCACCGGCCCGACCACGATGGCCGACTACATCGGTGTCTACGCCATGGTCGAAGAGATCGAGCAGGGCAGTGACCGGGTGGACGTCGCCAAGCTCGACGCCGACGACACCCGCGAGCCCGAGGTCACCGGCGGCTACGTCTTCAAGCGGGACCGCACCGGCTCTGGCGACACCGAGATCTGGGCGGGCCGGGCCGGGGGGGCCTTCTCGTTCGCGGCGGCCATCATCCCTGTCGACCCCGACTCGGCCGATCTGGAGCGCCAACAGCTCACCTACCTGTCCAACGAGCTCGACAGCATGGGCTGGGCGCTGGCGGCCACCGACGGCGTGGACGTCGACAGCGGCCGGCACTTCCGCGACATCATCGACGTCGACAGCTTCATCGACCTGCACATCCTCAATGTGCTGTTCAAGAACCCCGATGCCTTCCGGCTGAGCGGCTACTACCACAAGGACCGCGAGGGGCTGATCAACGCCGGCCCCATGTGGGACTTGGACCGCACCGCCGGCTCGCGGGACTGGCGCGCACAGGACCCCACCCACTGGGACGCCACCAACATCACCACCGACACCACCCCCGTGTTTCTCTACGGTTGGTATGGCGGGCTGTTCGACCACGCCGAGTTCCGCACGGCCTACTTTGCACGCTGGGCCGAGCTGCTCCAGGGGCCCCTGGCCATCGAGGCCATCGAAGCGCACATCGACGCCATGGAGCTGGAGCTCGCGGCGGCTGGCCCCCGCAACAACACCCGCTGGGGCGCCGCAGCGTTTGACAGCGAGGTCGACCACGTGCGCCAGTGGATGCGCACCCGGCACGACTGGATCTCGACGTGCATCGCGACCGTGCCCGATCCGCGCACTTGCGCCGGGGCCTTTGCGGAGTAGCGCAGCGGGGTCCAAGCACAGCGCCGCCGGACGAGCGCCCAATGCCTGCCCACGTGCTAAGCGGGCGCTCCGCCCACACCCCGGAGTCGCCCCGTGGACGCCCATCCAGCGCTCTCCTTACCGTTTCCTGCCGCCCGCCAGGCCGACTGGGAACCCCTCGCACGCGCCGCTCTCAAGGGCCGTCCTTCCTCCACCCTCGTGCACCGCTTGCTCGATGGGATGGACGTCCAGCCGCTCTACACGGCCGAAAGCCCCGCCGCTGGGGCATCCTCGGTGGGCGCCCGCGTGGGGGCCTGGGACATCCGCGCCGAACACAGCGCCGACGACCCAGCGGCCATCGCCGACGATGTGGCCCGAGAAGCGAGCTCCATCTGGCTGAGAGACCCCGCCCGCACCGGATGGACGGCGGCACGGCTCGCTCCGCTGCTGGCGGTCATTCCAGAAGGGGTCGGCGTCATCGTGGAGTGCCCCAGCCAAGGGGGACCCGCGCTCGCCGCTCTGCGCAGCCTGAAGCGGCCCCTCATCGGTGGTCTCCAGGTTGACCCCCTCGGTGAGCTCGCCGTGCGTGGGGGCCTCGACGGCACCCTCGACGGGGCCTGGGACGACATCGCCAGACTGCACGTGAACGACCTGCCAGAGGGCTTCTTCGTGACATCCATATCCACACTCCCGGTCGCTGAAGCCGGGGGCAGCGTCGTCAGCGAGCTGGCGTGGATGCTCGGGTGCGCTGCGGCCCTCCTGCGTGCCCTCGACGCGCGGGGCAACTCCCCAGCCGATGCCCGCGTGGGCCTCACCATTGGTGTGGGTCGGGACCAGCTCACCGGCCTCGCCCGCCTTCGCGCCGCCCGCCGCTTGTGGACCCACCTGCTCGCCGCGTGTGGGGTGTCCGCCGCCCGGGTGCCCGTGCACGCCCGCCAGCTCGACCGGGGGCTCTCGACGCGGGACCCCTGGACCAACCTGCTGCGGGGCACAATGGCCGGCTTCGTCGGTGCGGTCGGTGGCGCCGATGCCGTGACCGTGCGCCCCTTCGACGCCGCCCTCGGCACGCCCGGCGCCCTCGGCCGCAAGCTCGCGCTCAACACCCAGCTCCTGCTCGCCCATGAGAGCGAGCTGGACGCCACCGTCGATCCGGCCCACGGCGCCTGGGCGCTGGAGTCCCTCACCGACGACCTGTGCCGGGCGGCCTGGGCCCGGTTCCAAGAGTGGGAAGGACGAGGAGGCGTCGCGGCAATGCTCCACAGCGGTGAGCTGCAGGGCATCATCGCCCACGAAGCCGAAGAGCGGCGCCACCGCATCGCCGACCGCACCGATGTGTTGGTGGGGGTCAGCGAGTTCGCCTTGCCCCAGGCCCTCGACCTGCGCACCGAGCCGGCCGCGCCCCTCGCCGTGCACCCTGCCCCCGCTGTGCAGCGCCTCGTCCCCCGCCCCGACGCCGCCCCCTGGGAAGCCCTGCAAGCCGCCGGACAGGACAGCGGCGAGCGGGTGTTTGTCGCCAATTGGGGCCCCCTGCGCACCCACAAGGCGCGGGCCGAGTGGGTCGCCAACCTGGTGCACGCCAGCGGCCTCACCGTCGTCCAAGGTGCGCCCGACCAAGCGTCGGACCAGATTTGCGCGGCGTTTGTCGCATCCGGGGCCCGGGCCGTGGTCGTCTGTGCCGCCGACAAGCACCAGCTCGACGCCGTTGTGGCCCTCCACGCAAAGCTGACTTCCGCCGGTGCCCGCTGGTGTGCCGTGGCCGGAAAGCCCGTCGACCCCGGCTTGCCACCGCTGACCCACTTGTTCCAGGGCGGACCCGCCCTCGCCCCCATGACCGCACTGCACGCCGCTCTGGAGGTGGGCCAATGATCCCCGACTTCGCAACACTCGCTTGGGATGATGTCGAGACGGTCCCTCCCACAATGCCCACGGGAGAGGACTGGCACACCGCCGAGGGCATCAGCATTCCGGCGAGCCCCGAGGGCCCCATCGCCGTCGACCCGGGCATTCCCGGCAAGGCGCCCTACACCCGCGGCCCCTACTCCACCATGTATGCCGGTCGCCCGTGGACGATTCGACAGTATGCCGGCTTCTCCACCGCCGAGGCGTCCAATGCCTTCTACCGGGCCAACCTCGCGGCCGGCCAGAAGGGCCTGAGCATCGCCTTCGACCTCGCGACCCATCGGGGCTACGACTCCGACCATCCGCGGGTTGCCGGCGACGTGGGCATGGCCGGCGTGGCTGTCGACAGCATCCTCGACATGCGGGTGCTCTTCGACGGCATCCCGCTGGACCGCATGAGCGTGTCAATGACCATGAATGGCGCAGTGCTGCCCATTCTCGCGCTCTACATTGTCGCGGCCGAAGAGCAAGGGGTCGCCCCCGAACAGCTCACGGGGACCATTCAGAACGACATCCTCAAAGAGTTCATGGTCCGCAACACCTACATCTATCCGCCCACCCCCTCGATGCGCATCATCGCCGACATCTTTGCGTTTACCGCCGAGAAGATGCCCCGCTTCAACAGCATCAGCGTGAGCGGCTACCACATGCAAGAAGCCGGTGCGACGGCGGACCTGGAGCTGGCCTACACGCTGGCCGACGGCCTGGAGTATGTGCGCACCGGGGTCGCAGCGGGACTGGATGTGGACGCCTTTGCGCCCCGCATCAGCTTCTTCTGGGGCATCGGCATGAACTTCTTCATGGAGGTCGCCAAGCTGCGGGCCGCCCGGGCGCTGTGGGCCAAGCTGCTGCAGCCCTTCGACCCGAAGAACCCCAAGTCGATGACGCTGCGCACCCACTCCCAGACGTCGGGTTGGTCGCTGACGGCCCAAGACGTCTACAACAACGTCGCGCGCACCTGTGTGGAAGCGATGGCGGCCACTCAAGGCCACACCCAGTCGCTGCACACCAACAGCCTCGACGAAGCGCTGGCGCTGCCCACCGACTTTAGCGCCCGCATCGCCCGCAACACCCAGCTCTTCTTGCAGCACGAGTCGGGCACCACCCGCACGGTGGACCCCTGGGGCGGCAGCCACGTCGTCGAGGCCCTGACCGCCGAGCTGATGAAGCGGGCGTGGGCCCACATCGAAGAGGTCGAGGCGCTGGGCGGCATGGCCAAGGCCATCGAGCAAGGGCTGCCCAAGCGGCGCATCGAAGAGTCCGCAGCCAAGGTGCAGGCCCGCATCGACAGCGGCCAGCAGGTCATCGTGGGCGTGAACCACTTGCCACCGACCGACGCCGACGACATCCCGATTCGACAGGTCGACAACTCGGCCGTGCGCGATGCCCAGCTTGCGCGGCTGCGCGACCTCCGCGCCCAGAGAGACCCGGCGGCAACTCAAGCCGCCCTCACCGCACTCACCCGCTGTGCAGAGACGGGCGAAGGCAACTTGTTGGCGCTCGCGGTGGACGCCGCCCGGGCCAAGGCGACCGTCGGCGAGATGAGCGATGCGCTCGAAGTGGTCTGGGGCCGCCACGCGGCGACACCGGCGGTCGTGCGCGGCGTCTACAAAGGGGAAGGTGGCGTGAGCGAAGACCAACAACGGGCCATGGCCGCCCGCATCGAGACCTTCGTGCAAGCCGAGGGCCGCCGGCCGCGCATCCTCGTCGCCAAGATGGGCCAAGACGGGCATGACCGGGGCCAGAAGGTGGTGGCCACGGCCTTCGCCGACCTGGGCTTTGATGTGGATGTTGGCCCCCTCTTCCAGACCCCCGAAGAGACGGCCCGCCAAGCGGTCGAGAATGACGTGCACATCGTCGGCGCCAGCTCTCTGGCCGCCGGCCACCTCACGCTGGTGCCGTCGCTGCGCAGAGAGCTCGACAAGCTCGGTCGCGAAGACATTCTGGTGGTCGCCGGTGGGGTCATCCCGCCCCAGGACCACGAGACCCTCTACGCGGCCGGCGCCGCCGCCATCTTCGGCCCCGGCACCGTCATCCCAGTGGCCGCGCTGCAGCTGCTCGACCAGCTCGCGGAGGCCCTCGACCACGGCGTCCCGGCGTGACAGGCCCCCGCCCGCCCAAGCGCCGCCAGAAGCTCAGCCGGCGCGACTATGTCCAAGGGGTGCTCAGCGGCGACCGGGCTCTGCTCGGCCGGGCCATCACGCTGGTCGAGTCCAACCTGCCCGCCCACCAAGACCTCGCCCAGCAGGTGCTTCAAGAGTTGCTCCCCCACACCGGAAGGGCCCACCGGGTCGGCATCACCGGCGTGCCGGGCGTGGGCAAGAGCACCTTCATCGAGGGCCTGGGCACGCGCCTCATCGTCGAGGGCCACCGCCTGGCCGTGCTCGCCATCGACCCGTCCAGCGGCCGCACCGGGGGCAGCATCCTGGGCGACAAGACCCGCATGGTGGGCCTCTCCAGCGACGCGCGCTGCTTTGTGCGCCCCAGCCCCACCGAAGGCTCGCTGGGCGGGGTGCACCGCAAGACCCGCGAGACCATCCTGGTGTGTGAAGCGGCTGGCTTCGACACGGTCTTTGTCGAGACGGTGGGGGTGGGCCAGTCCGAGGTCGCGGTGGCCAGCATGGTCGACACCTTCCTGGTGCTCATGCTCGCCGGCGCCGGGGACGCCCTGCAGGGCATTAAGCGGGGCATCCTGGAGCTCGCTGAAGTGCTGGTGATCCACAAAGCCGACGGCGACAATGCCGTGCCCGCGGCCCGTGCCCAGCGGGAGTACGCC
The DNA here is from genome assembly GCA_942491145.1 of Myxococcota bacterium. Taxonomy (GTDB): domain Bacteria; phylum Myxococcota_A; class UBA796; order UBA796; family UBA2385; genus CAXQUZ01. The sequence goes on from CALOBC010000046.1 coordinate 78,377, forward strand.
GGTGCGCTGCACTATCTCCACCCGACGAGTCCATCGTGGACAACGCCCGTGCTGACGGCATCCTCGATGACAGGCGAGGGCATCGCCGAGGTCTGGACGGCCCTGCAAGACCACCGCCGCACCCTCGACGGCACAGGCGAGCTGGCCGAGCGGCGAAAGACCCAGCGCCAGCGGTGGATGTGGGCCATGGTCGAGTCCGAGCTGACCCGCCACATGCGCCAGAGCCCCGCGGTTCGCGCCCGTGCGCCGAGCCTAGAAGCCGCAGTGGCGGCGGGTCAGATCACTGCGGTGATGGCCGCAAGAGAGCTGTTGTCGCTGGTTCTGGACGAGTCGCACACGACGGGAACCGCAACGCTTCGGTGACGCCGCATGTGAGGAGCGACAAAGGCCTTGCTGCGCGCCGGCGTGCTGCATACCTGCGGTGGCTCCTTCGAGGGTCCGCGGCGGCCTCGGCATGTGTTCGGTGAACACGAACACGTCGAATTGCCCCCTCGATCGAGTTGTTGCAGCGGCTTCCCCACGGGTCTCCTCGCGAGTCCCCGTCTCGGCAGCGCTGCCACAAATCCGCGGGATTCCCCGAGACCCTCCTGCGCCCGACGGGCTGGTGGGGCAAGGAATTCCAACATGTCACTCAAGAATCGTCTTGTCTTGCGTCTGAACCCGACGCGCTCCTCCATCGTTTTGACCACCGTGTTTACCGCTGCTATGGGCTTCTCCGGCTGTGCCGATGCGACCCTCGAGCTCACTGCTGAGCCCCTCGAAGATGCGCCCACCACGGCCGATGCCGACCCCACCAGCGAAGTCGTGCCCACGGCCGAAGACGCTGCCATCCTGCACTTTGTCAACTCGCCGGACACCTCCTTTGCGGTGCTGGACGACGATGTGGGGCTGGACCGCCGGGGCGCCGAGCGCTTGGTGCGTCATCGGGATGGCGCCGATCGCACGTTCGGCACGGCCGACGACGCGCCCTTTGTGAGCGTCGCGGAAGTCGTGGCGACCCCTTGGGTGGGCGTCGCATCCCTCGATGCCATCGACGCTTGGCTCTATGCACTGGCGCTCGACGGCGAACACATCGAAGGCGTGGCCTTCACCGAAGACGAAGCCCGCACGGCGCTGAGCCTCGCCAACACGGCGACGGTCTCTGAGCTCGATGTCGACATGGACCTCGATGTTCGCGCAGCCGAGGGCATTGTCGAGGGTCGCCCCTTCGCCAGCCTCACCGAGGTGGGCCAAGTGGAGTGGGTCGGTCCCGCCAGCCTGGAGCGCTTGCGCGCTGCTTGCGCCAAGGTCCAGGGCGCTGAAGACTGATCAGCAGGACATCCACGTCCCGCGTGATACGCACAGTCCATGAGTCGAGCCCGTCCAAGCGTGGCCGGAGCCGCGCTGCGCGCCGAGGTCGAGACCCCACAAGGGATCTGGTCTGCCGGCTTGGGCTTCGCCGTGACCGATCCACGCTGCCAAGCGCACACCTACGTCAGCTGCCTGCACCTCCTCGGACCGGCGGGCGGCCTGCCTGTCCCCCTCGCCCCTGCGGCCTTCTTCCCCGATGCGGTGCCGATCGTCGACGCCTACGACCGAGCCTTGCTTGCGCTGAGCACCGGCTTGGTCGACGTGCCCAGGGCCACCGCCGACGTGCCTTGGCGAGACATCCTGGCCTTGCAGCTGCCACCCCTCCACGGCTGCCACCTCTACATCCGCCGCCGTGAGGCCGCATCCGCAGGCGAGCAGCTCAACATCGCGGCACCGCCCCGCGACGGTCGTCCACCTTGGGTGCATCCTGCGACCGTCGAGCGGACGGTGGGCCCCCTGTTCACCGTTCGACTGCAGTCCCCCGACACCTCTCCCCGAGGGTGGAGCGGCGCGCCAGTGCTGGACGCCCGGGCACGCTGGGTGGGCATGCTCGTGCGCGGCAGCACTGGGAGTGCAGTCGCAGTGCATGCATCCGCCGTGGTGGTTCAGCTCCGTCACGCATACGCGGCCAGGGTCACCGCCGGCTGAGCCCGCAAGCCCACCACCCTGTCGCCGCCCCCCTGCAGATCCGTTCCCTACGACGCAGCGCCCCCTTGGCCCTGCGGAGGAGTGGACCATGCCGTGGTGGATGTTGCCGTCAGCGCGAGCCGAGACATCGGTGCACCCGCCGCCGGCGCCCGCGCCTGCAGACACCTTCCTTCAACAGTGTGTGCTCGAGCGAGCACCGGCGACCCTCGTGGCCACCGCCGACAGCACCGCACTTCATGCGCGCATGACCCAGCTCGGGGGCGACCGCCTGGAGCTGCTGGTCACCGATCCTGTCGCCTCCAGCACCTTCGGGCCCTTGGCATCGGTGGTGCTCATTGTGCTCCGAGGGGACCGGGCCCACGTCATCTCGGGGCGGGTGGACGGCCCGATGCGACCGGCGGCCCGCGGCCGGGTGCTCGGCATCTCGCTCAAGCCCGTCGTGCTGCGCGCGGACGCCCGACGCAGCTTCCGCCTGCCGGTGGTCACCGAAGCCCAGCTCACCGGCACCCTCCGCGACGCGCGGGGCGACACCCACGTCCTTGTGCCGCTGAACCTCAGCGAACAAGGGGCCGGGGGCCTGCTGCCCGACGTGCGAGAGCGGGGACTGGCCCCGGGCACCGAGGCCACGCTGGCGCTGACCCATGGCACGACCACCGCCACCGTGCGGGTCCAGGTCATCTCCCGCAGCTTGGCCACAGCGGACCGCCCGGCGACCTGTGGACTGCACTTTATTGAGGCCCCGCCCGCCGACTTCTCGGTGTTGCTGGCCCACACCGAGGCGGCTTGGCTGGGGGGCAGCGAGGTCTGAAAACAATGTAGAGCACGGCATCTTCAACCAATCAGACCCAAGCCCTGTCGGGTCGGATGGCCCAGTGGCACTTGCGTCACCCGGTTGTCACCGTGGTACAACAAGGGGGCGCTGCGGACGCTGAACCCGAGAGCATGTTTGGACGACGGCGGATCCACAACTGGCCCCCCATCTGACGAGGACCCGTCGTCCTCAAGCGCCCCGCGGTCTGTGGCGCCTCGGCTTCTCGCCCACGCGCTCCAGACCGCCATCCGACACGCCCAGGCGACCCCCCTCGGGCTGGTGCACCTCGACGGCACCCACTGTCGGGATCGCAGCTGGGCGCTGCGCGACACCCTCGCCGCCACCGCCGGGCGCTTCCTCGTGTTGTCCCAGGGGGCGCCGGCACCCGCGCGGACCCGCCTGCACACCCCCGGTCCGGCCGGCGTCTGGACCTGCCCGGGACCTGCGTCCTCATCCGATCTGGCCTTCGACTTCACCCGGGCCAACCCCGATCTGGACCCCCAGCGGGCAGCTGCACGGGCCCTGCGCACCGCAGGACTGCCGCTGGCCATCGCCGGGGACTGCCCCGCCGACGCGGCCCTCTTTGCTCGGTGGTGCGAAGCCCTTCCCACCGGACCGGAACGTCGCCCGCTGCTGCCGGTGCCCACCGCCCTGCGCCCGTGGGTGGGCCGGTGTCCCCTGCGCGCCGATGCGGCCGCCCGACTCTGGCGCCTGCGGGAGTGGGCGCGCATCCTCATTCAGGGTGGACAGGATGCAAACACACTCGCACAGGGCATTCACGACGGTTCTGGACGCTCGGGTGCCTTGGTGGTCCTCGACGCCACCGCCGACCGCGAGCACCGCGCCAATGCGCTGAAGGCCGCCGCCGGAGGCACGCTGCTGGTTCGCTTTGCCGACTGCGCATCACCGTCGCAGATCGAGGCCCTGGTCTGGGCCGCTGCCCAAGTGGACGCCCGCTTCATCGCCCACACCGCTGTGGCCCAGCCGGACCGGGCCGCCCTGTGGGACGCGCTGTGTGTGTATGCCGTCGCGGTCCCCACCCCGCCGGCGACGCCCCCCATCCAGGTCGTGTCCCCCGGTGAGTCGCCCGGCCGGGCGGTCCTCCACATTCCGGCGCTCCACCGCCAGAGCCTCGCCGCCATCCGCACCGCCGCCAGCCTGGCCCTCCGGGGTCGACCGGTTGAAGATCGTGTGCTGCGCGCCATTCAGGCCCATCACTGGACCGACGGGATCCCCGGCCTGATGGCCATGCTCGACGACCTCCACCAGCGGCTGCCCCCGGGACCCCTGACCGGGGACGACCTGCGGACCCTCCGTCCGGACCTTGCGCCCACCGCCACCGACCCGCCCATCGTGGTGCGCATCCGCCTGGGCACCCACGGCTTGCCCGCCATCCGCCAGACCCTCATCACCCCCACGGCCACCTTCTCTTCGGCGAATGCACCGGGGTCGATCGGCCTGGACGGCCTCCCTGAATCATTGGCCCGAAGTGTCGAGGTGGTGCGCACCCGCGGCCACCTCACCGCCCACCTGCGCGCGCCGCTGCCGCCCGCCATGCACGTCCGGGCGTGGGCACTCCGCGAGGCGTCCTCGGGGGCCGACGCCATCGAGGTCACCCTCCACTGTCCGGTCCACCTGGGTCCGGCCGGCGTGCTCGCCCTGCACTGGGCGCCGGGCATCTCCGTCGAGGTCGAGCTCCACGCCAGCCCCGTCACCGCCGACGCCCGCGTCCCGCAGCTCCCCGAGGCCCCGCCCTTGACCATCGACGAACAGGACGTGCTCGTGGACGCAGTCCTCATCGCCGCCGATGGCCCATTGCCCTGGAACGAGGCCCTGCCCCGGGAGCTGCGCCGGATCTCCGGCACCGCCACCGGCAGGCGGGCTGCCGCGCGGGTGTGGACGGTGGACCCCATCTGCTCCCTCGCCGATCTGATGACCGGGGACGGCGGCGCCCCGCTGCGCACGGCACTGGCCACGGCCATTCAGGACCGGGAACACGCCGACGCGATCACCGCACGGCTGCCCCGCCGTGTGCGACGGCTGCTGCCCGCGATGGGGCGCCCTCGCTTGGCCTTGGTGGCGCCGAAGCCCTGAGCACACCCAAGATGCCCTAAATCAGGTCTTTCTTGAGCGGCGTCGGCCGACCGCAAAGCCCAGCAGGCCGACCCACAGTCCGCCCACCCCAGCGCCAGATGCAGCGCTGCATCCACACATTCCCGCAGTCCCCGCGCCCGCCGCCGGTGCCGCCTCCGCCATGGCGTCCGCCGCAGTGCCCCCCGCCGGATCCACCTTGGGCGCCTTGGGTGGGCTGTCGATCATCGTCAGGTTGGCGTGGTCCAGCTCTGTGAGGCGCGCCGGCGTGTAGCTGCGGTCGGGCTCGTACCAGTCGAACCGCTCAAACACCCGGGCATTGCTGGGGACCGGGCTCTGGCGCCCACGGCGGGCATGGACCGCGTCCCGCAGAAACCGACGGTCCGCCCCGCCCAGCGCCCGGGATTGGTCGGCGGGCACCGGGCGGTCCAGCCGCTGCATGATGTGGATGGCCAGCGCCCGCGTGAGCTTGGTGTCTTCCACACCCTTGGCCAGCGCGGCCACCTCAGCCACAAGAAACGACCCGGCATCATCCCGGTCGGCCAAGCACCGGTAGGCATCCTCGCGGCTGTGTTCCCGCACCTCCGCCAAGTATCCCTCGAGGGGCCCGTCGCAGCCCTCGGCCCACGCAGCGCCCCCCATCCACAGCGCCATGAAACTTGGCAACACCAGACTCGACAACATCATGGACACGACCCCGTTGGAACGAGACCTTAGCCCACCTGTCCCCTGTGCTGCCCAAGTCGCCCCAAGATGGATACGGAGCAACAGGAGAGTCCTGCGTGGAGGCCCCGATGGTTGCGGCATTGCTGCTCTGTGGAACCGTGGCCGCCGCCGACCTGCGCGCGGTCCCCCCCGACGGCATGGTGCGGCTCTCCGAGGCCATAACAGGCATCGAGATTGAGCCACGCTACGGCACTTCCGACAACTTCACGGGCGCGCCGCTCCCCGGCTATGGCACACCCCAGCTGTGGCTGAAGGAACCGGTCGCCCGCGCCCTCGCCCAGGTGCACGCGGGCCTCGCAGACCAGGGCCTGGGCCTGCGCGTCTACGATGCCTACCGCCCCCGACGGGCCAGCGAAGCGATGGTGGCGTGGACCCATCGCACCGACCAAGCCCACTTGCTGCGCGACGGCTACATCGCGGCAAGATCGGGCCACAACCACGGCCACACGGTCGATCTCACCCTCGTCAACCGAGCGACTGGCGAGGCGGTGGACATGGGCGGGGCGTGGGACACATTCTCGGCCGTCAGCCACCACACCGGCGCCAGCGGACCGGCCCAAGAAGCCCGCGAGACCCTCCGCCAGGCCATGGTGGCGGCCGGCTTTGTGCCCTACGACAAGGAGTGGTGGCACTTTCGCTTCCCGATGAAGGACACCGTTCCTCTGGACCTTCCCTACGGCTGCCACGAGCCCCAGCGGTTTGTGCCGCCCGCCGGTTGGACCGCCCCGGACTGGATCGCCCCCGTCGCGCCGACGCCTTCGGCATGTCCCTCACCCACACCGCCGTGATCCCCCCCTTCAAACGGCACGATGTCACGCGACACTCGGCCCTGAAGCGCCAGGATCTCGTGTTACCATGCCCGCTGCCTGCATCCGGGGTTCGTCCAGGATGGCACCGGGAACCGAACCAGTGGATCCGGCCAGAACGCCTGAATCGGCCCATGCGGCCTGCGTCAACGACGCATCCCCCGCGCACCTGCGCCAGATCCCCCAAACGCTGATGGAGTCGTCATGAAGCTCACAACCACCGGTATTGGCGTCCTCGCCATCGCAATGTCCTCGGTCGGATGCAAGGCCATCGACAAGTTGAAGGACGCCGCCGACGGCGAGAACACCTCCTACTGCGAAGCGGTCTGCGACTGGGCCGTGACCTGTGCCGACGGCAACAGCGATCTCACCGTCGCCGAGATGAAGGACCGCTGCATCGAAGCCACCGAAGCCAGCGACAAGGGCTGCGGCGGCGCAGAGGACAACCTCTCGCTCGACGACTCGATCCTGCTCAACGAGTGCACCGCCGACATCGCCGAGATGGACTGCAACGGCCTCGTCGGCACCAAGGCTCAGGTCACCGGCGCGCATCCCCCCGCATTGACCTGCATCGCCGGCTACGGTGGTGGATCCGACGCCATTGTCGGTGCCCTCGCCAGCCTGCCCGACAGCGCGGTTGAGCTCGCCGACGTCCAGACCTACCAGACCTACAACGCGGCCCGCAATGCCGTGCTCGAGTCCGGGTCCGAGGTCTGCCTTCGCTTCGAAGACACCATCTGCAACAACCTTGTGGACTGCATGATCGACAAGGGTGGCGTGGGCGTCGACAACGACACCCGCGGCACGGTGGTGGATGCCTGCCTCGACACTGTGATGAAGAACCAGACCCAGGACTGCATCGACGGCGAGCGGTACGACTCCGTGCTGCCGGTCGACTACAACGTCGCCCGCTACTCGGCGATGGAGTGCATGGACGGCTGGGACGAGACGGTCGCGGCCGAAGGCTCCTGCGCGATCTTCACGAGCGCCCCCGACGCGATCTGCAGCGGCGCCTTCTCCTCGGCGGAGCAGGTCGAGCAGATCTGGACCGGCCTGTTCACCTTCGCCGGTGACTACGACGTCAGCCTGTAGGGTCCAACCCCCGGCGTGCAAAACGGCCCCCCTCGGCGCACCTTCGCCCTGGGGGGTCTCGCCGTCTTGCTCAGCCGTTCTGGCGATGCCGCGCGAACACCGCAAGCAGGTCTTCGCCCTCGGGCACATGCACCAAGGCCATGCCATTGACGCAGTGCCGCAAGCCCGTCGGGGTCTGGGGCGCGTCTTCAAAGATGTGGCCCAGGTGGCCCGAGCACCGCGCACACCGCATCTCGGTGCGCACCATGAAGTGGCTGCGGTCCCGGTGGATCGAGACGGCGTCGGTCTCGATCTGCTGAAAGAAGCTGGGCCAGCCGCAGCCCGAGTGGAACTTGTGCCCGGCGGCATACAGGCGCTGCCCGCAGCCCGCGCAGTGGAAGGCCCCCGGGCCCGGATCGTCCAGATACCGTCCCGTGCCCGGCCGCTCGGTGCCCGACTCCCGCAAGATGCTGAACTCGTCGGCGTCGAGCACCCCCCGCCACTCGGCATCCGTGAGGCTCTGGGGATCGATGGTTGGGTCAAGAGCGGGGTCGCGCATGAGATTCTCCGGGAGACCTGCGAGCTATCGCAGACACCCGCCCTGTCCCCCTGCTTCGATACCCCCTGCGGGTATATTCCCCCTCCAGGAGCTCCCATGAACCCCACGCTGATTCGCGGTGCACGCCTGCCGGACTGGGTCGCCCTCGACGCGGCCCACCGCAGCACCACTGAGGCACCGCCCATGGCCGCCGCTCCTTTGGTGGACCTGCGCTTTGCTGATGGCCGCATCGAGACCGTTCGTCCGGTGGTGCCCGGCCAGCCCCGACTGGACGCCAGACCCGGCGAAGATGTGCTCCAGGGCGGCATGATCACGCCCCCCATCGCCGAGCCCCACACCCACCTCGACGCCGCGCTGCTCGGCGAGCGGGCCCCCAACCGCTCGGGCACGCTGACCGAAGGCATCGCCAACTGGGCGCGGCTGCGGGACGACCTCACCGCCGAAGACGTGCGAGAGCGGGCCCTGCGCTGCATCCAGATGTACGTCGAGGGTGGCACCTTTCGCATCCGCACCCACGCCGACACGGGCAACCTGACGGCGGTTCAAGCGCTGCTCGACCTGCGCCAAGAAGTCGCTGAGCAGGGCATTGAGCTCCAGGTCACGGCTTTTCCCCAGGAGGGCATCCTGCGGGCCAAGGGCCGCCAGGAGGACTGGGAGCAGGCGGTGGCAATGGGCTGTGACGCGGTGGGGGCCATTCCCCACTTTGAGCGCACCACCGAAGAGGGCTGGCGCACCGTACACATGACCTTCGATCTCGCCGAGAAGCACGGCTGCGCGGTCGATCTGCACTGTGACGAGTCCGACGATCCCGGCTCGCGCAACCTCGACGTGGTCTGTGCCGAGGCCATCGACCGGGGCTGGGGCGAGCGGGTCATCGCCGGCCACTGCACGTCGCTGCACTCCCAGCCCAATCCCCACGCCGCCAAGGTCATCCAGCTCGTGGTGGACTCCGGCATCACCATTGTGACCAATCCCCTCGACAACATCGTGCTGCAGGGCCGCTTCGACAGCTACCCCCGCCGCCGGGGCCACACCCGGGTGGACGAGCTGTGGGCCGCCGGCGCCCGCGTGGGCATCGGACACGACTCGGTCATGGACCCCTGGTACCGCCTGGGCACGGGCCACATGGTCGACGCCGCGCACATGCTGCTGCACTACGCCCACCTCACGAGCGAGGCCGGCATGCACCGGTGCTTCCGTGCTCTCATCGTGGCCAACCACGCACCCTTTGGCGGACCGCCGCCGATCGTGGAAGGGGCCGTGGGACCGGTGTTGTGGTGGGCCCAGGACGACCCGGTTGAGGTGCTGCGGCTGCGGGCACTGCCGACGGCGCTGCGGTGAATCTGGCCCCAGGCTCTTGCCTCGGGTCGGCAGGGCGCTAACATACCCCCACGGGGTATAAGAATGCATCTCTCCAGTGAAGACAAGCGCCGGCTGCTCAGCCGCCTCCGCCGGGCCGAGGGCCAGGTGGCTGCGGTGCGCCGCATGGTCGAAGAAGACGCCTACTGTGTCGACGTGCTCACCCAAGTGGCGGCCGCCCGCGGGGCCTTGGCGGGGGTCGGCGATGTGGTCCTCCGCAACCACGTCGAGACGTGTGTGAGCGGGGCCCTGCGCTCTGAAGACGAAGAGGCCCGGATCGACAAGATCGACGAGCTGATCGACATTGTCACTCGCTACCGGAGGCCGTGATGGTTCCGTTCCTGAGCGCACTGTGGGCCGTGATGACCGAGCTGGCGCCGTGGCTGTTGCTGGGCGCGGTGGTCGCTGGACTGCTCCATGGGCTGCTGCCGCCAGGCTTCGTCCAGCGCCAGCTCCAAGGCCGGGCCGGTGTCGCAAAGGCCGTGCTGCTCGGTGTCCCGCTGCCCCTGTGCTCCTGTGGGGTCATCCCGACGGGCATCGGCCTCAAAGAAGACGGCGCCAGCGACGGTGCCGCCATCGGCTTCCTCACCGCCACGCCCCAGACCGGCGTGGACAGTGTGCTGGTGAGTGCGGGGCTGCTCGGGTGGCCCTTTGCCCTCACCAAGGTTGTCGCCGCGCTGGTCACGGGCATGGTCGGGGGCCTGCTGACCGACGCCGTGAGCCCTCCCGCACCTGACGCCATCGACACCCAGAGCACCACCGACCGACCCCGCCCCGGACTGCGGGCCATGGTCGACCACAGCCTGGAGCTGGTCCAGATGATCTGGGGCTGGCTGGCCTTCGGGGTAGTGCTCAGCGCCGCCTTGACCACCTTCCTGCCGCCGGATGCCTTTGCGGGTGTGGCCACCACTGGGGGCGGTGCGGTCGCCTTCATCTTGGTGCTGCTGGTGAGCCTTCCGCTGTATGTCTGCGCCACGGCATCGGTGCCCATCGCCGCTGCCCTCGTCGCCACGGGCATGCCCACGGGCGCCGCGATGGTCTTCCTCATGGCCGGCCCCGCGACGAATGTGGCCACCCTCGGCGCCATCTGGCGGTCATTCGGCCCCCGGACCACCGCGATCTACCTGACCAACATCATCATCGGCAGCATCGCCTTTGGCTTGGGCTACGACGCTGTGTTCGGAGCAATCGACACCGGCTCGATCCACGCCCACGTCCACGAAGCCCCTTGGTGGGCCCAGGGCTCTGCCGTCCTGCTGGTGGGCATGATGGGCTGGTTTGCGGCACAAGACTTCATGGGCTGGATGGCCCGAACCCGGAGCAAGTCCATGACCACAAAGACCCAGACCCCCCGCATCGACGTTGGTGTGGAGGGCATGACCTGCGGAGGCTGCTCCTCCCGGCTCGAGAAGGTGCTGCGCAAAGCTGAAGGCGTCGAGTCCGCTACTGTGGACCTCGACGCAAAGAAGGCCACCGTGTACGGCACTATCACGGCCGACAAGGTGCGCACTATCGTCGAGAACGCTGGATTTGAGGCCATTCCCGCGTAGACCCGCCCTAGATTGAGGCGCCCGGGAAGACTGGGAGCCTCAGTCCATCGGCGGGGGGTGCTGCTGGTTCCACATGCGGGGCCAGCACGAGCCGAAGCCATTGTCGTCGATGCCGCAGACCTTGCAGCCCTCGGCCGTCAGGCCAGTCGCCACAACGGGATGCTGCTCCACCACGGGGCATGCGTCCCAGCCATCGCCGCCCATCTGGTCGTAAGCGCACTCCAGCGTCCCCGCCGCATCGTGGGCACAGATCACACCCCGGCCCACGGTCAGGCCGACGTAGCCGCTGCCGCCGAACAGGTCGCCGCCGTCCGTCCAGCCCGCAGGGTCGGTCTCGCCGTGGCACTCGATGCTGCCGTCGCCAGCGGTCAGCGCACACACCAAGTCGAGGTCCCCCGAGGGGTTGGCCGCGATGGCGCTGTAGGTGTCCGAGAAGTCGTCAGCCTCAGGCAAGCCGAGCCCGTCCACACACGACAGCGCCCCCACGTCATCCAGGGAACAGACGCCGCCCGTCGGCCGCACGGTGAAGTCGCTGACGTTGCCAAGCAGGGTCAAGGAGGGCGTGCCGTCGAAGTCGTAGCAAGCCAGCCCGCCCGTCGAGAGGTGGGCGCACACTTGCTCCCGGGCCAAGCGAATCTCCGACACCAACGCCGGAAGCTGGAACGGGGGCAGCCCCTGGTACCAACAGTCGGTGCGGCCATCGCCCCACACCCCGCACGCAAAGAGCTGAGGAGGGGAGTCCACGACCGGCGCCCCGGTGCGAATCTCAAACTGGGCGTAGCCAGTGGCCGCGAACGGACTGGGCAAGCCGTCGATGTCCCAGGGCAGGTCGCCATAGACGGGAAAGGTCTCGGGATGGGGAGGGGCACCGCCAGTGATGGCCCCCAGCTCGCTCCAACACACCAGCTCGCCCGACGCGCTGGTCAGCGCACAGCCAAAGGCCTCGCCCGTGCTGACGTCGAGCAGCCGGTCGTCACAGGCCGCACCAAAGGGCGTGCCCTCCAGCGGCGTCTGGTCCGGATTCACTGCGTACCGGCAGTTGTCGTCCGCGTTGAGGATGCCGTCGCCATCGGTGTCCAAGGCCTGATGGATGACCGGCACCGGCCGAGGCAGGGCGTTGTCATCCATGTGGGTCTGAAGGCCCAGCGTGGCGAGGTCCGGGTCCATCGTGCGCTCCGCCTGCTCCATGGCGTCCCGCACGTCGGGGTGGAACTCTCCGGTGGCCCCAAAGCCTTCCCGCACAAAGGCGAGGAAGTCGGTGAGCTCCCCGCGCTCGTCTTCGTCCCACTGCTCGCCGGCCCGGGCGACCACCGAGCTGACCGCAAACAGCCACGCGGCTTCGTAGTCGCCGCCGTAGGGGTCGAGGCTAGCACCATCGGCATCGGGCTCCGGTCGGTCGTCCCAGCCCAGCGCGCTGTGGAATTCCTGTTCAGCCTCTTCGATCGCGTCGGTCAGCACCATGCCTTCGCTCAGCTTGTTGCCCACCCGCACGCTGATGCCATCGGTCAACACATTGACCTGAAGCACCGTGCGGTCCCCGACTTCACCCCAGGCCCGCAGGGTGACAATGTCGTCGGGGATCTCGCCCTTGGCCTCATTGAACACCGTGCCCGTCGCCTCGATCTTGACCAAGCCCTGGTGGTCCAGCAGCACCGAGAAGCTGCCGTCCTGCTCCGCCACCGTGGCCTCGACCGGGCTGCCAATGGGCTCCAGATCGGGACCGTAGGGGGTCACCTTGACCACGCCACCGATCTCCATCGGCCCCTTGAAGACCACCCCAGAGGTGTCGGAGCTGGTGCCGTCGCCCGACCCTCCATCGCTCGATGCGTTGTCGCCGGTGCCGCCGCCTGCTTGTCCGGTGTCGGCCGCGCCGCTGCAAGCCACAAGCAGCACCACTGCCGGCAGCATGAGGGCCGCAAGTGTGCTGCGACGGGAGATGTTGCGGGGGTTGGACATGTCTTGGCCTCACGATTTTCGGTTGCAGGGTACAACGGGTGCCGGAAGTTCGTCGCATCGACCGAGTTGTGAATGTCTCAGCCCGCCATCGTAACCCTGCTGCTGACCGATCTGGTCGACAGCACCCGTCTTGTCAGCGAGCTGGGAGACGCCCGGGCCGCCGAGGTGATGGCACGCCACGACAGAGTGGCCCGGGATCTACTCCCACGCCATTCAGGCCGAGAGATAGACAAGTCTGACGGATTTCTTCACATCTTCGACGGTGCAGACGACGCGGTGGCCTACGCCCACGGCTACCACCGCGCGCTCAGTGAGCTGAGCCGCGACTTGGGCCTGCCCCTCGTGGCTCGGGCGGGCCTGCACACCGGCACCGTCCAGCTGACCTGGAATTCGCCGGAGGATGTGGAGCTCGGCGCCAAGCCTTGTGAAGTGGAGGGCATTGCCAAAGCTACGGCCGCCCGCATCATGACGTTGGCCATGGGCGGCCAAACCTTGGTGAGCACGGCCACCCGGGATGCCATCGCCGAGACCCTGGGCCAGCGGCGCGATGTCCGCATTGTCAGCCACGGCCACTACCGCCTCAAGGGTGTACCCGAGCCGCTGGAGATCTACGAGATTGCGGCAGTGGAAGAAGGGGTGCTGCGGCCGCCTCCCGACACGCTCAAAGTCCACCGTGTGGTGCGCAGCGCCGGGGGATGGCGCCCGGCCCGAGAAGTCCCCAACAACCTGCCGCCCGACCGGGTGGGCTTCTTCGGTCGCAAGGCGGAGCTGAGGGCCATCGCCGACCACTTCAACGACGGCCGGCGACTGATCACGCTCGCGGGCCCGGGCGGCACCGGCAAGACCCACCTGTCGTTCCAATACGCCCGCACCTGGCTGGGCGACTGGCCCGGCGGCGCGTGGTTCTGCGACCTGTCCGAGGCCCGCTCCGAGCTGGATGTGGCCCGCGCGCTCGGCCAAGCGCTCGAAGTGCCCCTCGACCAGGGCGAGCCCATCGAGACCCTGAGCGCCGCGCTGAGCCAGCGGGAGCGCACGCTCATCATCCTCGACAACTTTGAACAGATCGTCGATCTGGCCGACATCACGGTCGCCCGCTGGCTGGACGAAGCCACCCGTGTGGCTTGGTTGGTGACCAGCCGCCAGCGCCTCGACATCCGCGGTGAGCAGCTGGTGTACGTCGAGCCCCTGGCCCTGCCCAAGCCCGACATGGACCTCGCCGACCTTGCCCAAGTCCCCAGCATCCAGCTCTTCGTGTCGCGGGCCCAGGCGGTGCAGCCCCGCTTCCGGCTCGATGACGACACCGGCCCCGATGTGGCCCGACTGGTGCGGTTGCTCGATGGCTTGCCCCTCGCGCTGGAGCTCGCCGCGGCCCGCGTCCGTGTGCTGCCGCCCAAGCGCATTCTCGACCGCATGGGCCGCCGCTTCGACCTGCTCCAGGGCCAGCGGGGCCGCCGCAACCGCCGGTCCACCCTGAAGGGCACCATCGACTGGTCCTGGGATCTGCTGGCCCCCCACGAGCGCTGGGCACTGGCCCAGTGTGCCGTGTTTGACGGCTCTTTCGATCTCGAAGCTGCCGAAGCGGTCATCGATCTCGCCCCGTGGCCCGACGCACCCTGGCCGATGGACACGGTGGAGTCGCTGGTGGACCAGAGCCTCGTCCGGGCCTTGCCCCAAGCCGACGGCGAGACCCGCTTTGCGCTGTTCCGATCGATTCGGGACTATGCGAGCGAGAAGCTGGTGGACACCACCGCCGTGCGCGATCCGGACGGCGAGCCCGTCTCGGGAACCACCGCCCGCAGCGAGGCCCACCTGCGCCACGCCGAGCACTATGCCCGCTGGGGCGAGACCACCGAGCTGGAAGCGCTGCACACGGCGGATGGTGCGGACCTCCGGGGGCGCTTGCGCGCTGACCTCGAGAACCTCGTCGCAGCCGTGCGATACGCCGCGGAGTGTGAGGCCGCAGAAGCCGCCGCCGGGGCCGCGCTGGGGGCCCTCGCACTGCTGCGCACCACCGGCCCGTTTCCCCTCGCCGAACACCTCGCCGACCAAGCCCTCGCGCAGTCTCCTGTCGGCGACGCCAACATCCGGCTGCTCATCGCGCTTGGCGTCGTCCGCAACCGTGCAGGACGGGCCGAATTCGCCGTCGAGCCCCTCGAACAGGCATGCGCCCAAGCCCACGCCCAGCGCGCCGGCGGCCTGGAAGCCCGAGCCCTGGCTGCCCTCGCCTATAGCCAGCTCCACCGCGGCCTCCTCGACGCAGCCGAGTCCAGCCTGAAGGCGGCCCTCGTCCTCATCCGCCGTGTGGGAGACCGGGCCACCGAAGCCGACGTGCTGACCGAGCTGGCCCATGTGGTCGGCATCCGCGGTGGGCGCTTCGACGAGGGGCGCCAAGCGCTCGAGCGGGCCATCGAGATTCAAGTGGACGTGGGCGATCTCGCCGGCGAGGCCCTCGCACGAAGCTACCTGGGCGCCATCCACGCCATCCAAGGCGACTTCACCCCCGGGCTGGAGCACTACGCGCGGTCCCGGGACCTCGCCCGCAAGGTCGGCGACCGGCGCACGGAGGGCCTGGCCCAGGGCATGTTGGCGACCATCTACTTCTTGCTCGACCGGCTGGACGAGGCCGGCACGGCGTTTCGGTCCGCGCTGCGCATCCAGACGTCCATCGGCGACCGGGTGCACGAAGCGATGCTGGTCTCGAACTACTCTTCCTTGCTCCAGAAGACCGGCCAGTTCGAAGAAGCCGCCGCCATGATGCAGCGGGCCATCACCATCGCCCGCGACACCGGCGACCCGATGACCGAGGGCTTGTCCCTGGGAAGCCTCGCCGAGATTCGTGCCCAGGCCGGCAAGCTCGGTGAAGCCCTGGTCATCCTGCAAGAGGGCGAGGCCCGGCTGCGGGAAGCCGGCGACCCCATCGAGCTGGCCAAGCTGCTGTGCATCGCCGGCACGGTGGAGCTCCAGACCGGCGACATGGATGCCGCACGCCAGAGCCTCGCCGAAGCCAGCCGCATCGCCACCGAGGTCCAGGTCGGCGCGTCATCCGAGCTGGCCACCCGGGTGCAAGCGCTGGAGACCGCCCTCGCCGAGTCCTGAGGCGCGGTGTACCGTCAACGGTTGCGGCACGGCCGGCTTCACGCCCTGGTGGGCACCGTCATCGTCCCCGTCCGAGAGGTCCTGACTTCCGAGATGAAGAGCCTGACAAGCCAGTGGGCAGACACGATTGTCGAGGCGCAGAGCACCACTGCCACCACCTGCCTCACCGATGCGGTGCCGATAGGTTAAAGCTCGGATGGCTCGCTGCCTCAGCTTGAGCGGCGCCCAGATGCAATGGAGACGACCCCATGAAGACCTCGACCCTGTTCGGCCTGCTCGCCCTGGGCGGCCTGAACCTCTTTGGCTGTGACGACAAAGGCAGCGAAGACGACAACGGCGGTGTCGAGGCCGACGCAGACGCCGATGCCGACGCAGACAGCGACACGGATGCCGACGCGGATGCTGACGCTGACGCTGACGCGGATGCCGACGCCGACGCGGATGCCGACGCGGACGCAGACGCTGATGCAGATGCTGACGCGGATGCAGATGCAGATGCAGACGCAGACGCTGATGCAGACGCTGATGCAGATGCAGATGCAGATGCAGACGCAGACGCAGACGCAGACGCTGATGCCGACGCGGATGCCACCTTCTCCGGTGCCGAGGTCTTCGGATACTCCGGCGGAGGCGACTTTGGTGACCGCAATTGCGTCATGGTCTACAGCCTGACCGGCAACCAGATCGATGCAAGTGCCTGCAGTGGCTGCGACTTCGCATTCGACATCGTGAATGCCTATGAGTCTTCGCTGAGCGTCGACGACGGCACCTGCGCCGACGGCGGACTGGCGGAGGACCTGACTTGGAAGTACGGGTTTGGGTCCGACTTCCAGTACTATTACGATTCCACGTCCGGGTACTGGGTCCCCATTGCCTACGCCGACATCTATGCCTCCGGCAGCGACTTCGAGGTCGAGTGGGGCCCCGGCGATGGCACCACAACGTACGGGTTCTACGACTACTACTATGGCGGCATCTACTACACCAACTACTGGGCGGGATACGGCACCGTCACCCCCTGAGCTGTTGACGTCCGACTTGCCGCCCTGCCGCCCCCGCGGCGGGGCGGTCGTCGTTCTGGGTGCAGGACGACCGGTCCATCGGCTCGAAGACCGCGAGCGACCGAGCCAGCACATCCACGTCGCGGCGAAGCGAGCTGGACCGTCCAAAGCCAACCCGCTTGAGTTGTTCTCTCAGCACGATCAAGCCGTTCCAGAGCAGACCCTGAACACGGTTTAACGCCGACACAGGGAGCACGTCACGCCCGCACCACCTTGTCGCCCTTCACCATCCCCCGCCCCGTCGCCAACAACCGGTCCACCCCGCCCGACACCAGCTCCGCCACCTGGGCACCGGTCCGGTCAAAGCCCAGCCGCCGGGCCGTCGCCAGCTCCAGCTCGTCCCGCCCCAGGGCCAGCGCACCCTCCAGCACCGCCGCCGCCACATTGCAGGCCTCTTCAGCACAGATGTGGGCCGGCACCCGCCCGTCCCCCGGTGCCCGCCACGCCGTCCAGCGCTCCCGCTGATCCGGCATCCACAAGAAGCCCTCGGCATGCTCCGCCCGACCGGTCACCACGAGTGCCTGGGCCGCCGCTTCACACGCTTCCCGCAGCCGCACCCCAATCTTGACCCGCCCCGTGGCCCCGCCGTATCCCCAGCACTGCGCCAGCCACCGCCACGCTTGGTCCTCGTGAATCGGCGCACACGCGGTCAACAGCTCCGCCAATGCGTCCGCCACCGCCCCCCGCGACCCCGCCGACCTCAGCGCCGCCTTGTCCCCCCGCAGGACCGGCTCCGGCACCACAAAGCGCAGCTCGTCCGCCACACACGCCACCTCCGCCACCGGCTCATCCGGAGCCGACGGGACCATCACAATGGCCTGTGGACGGTCATTCTCATCACTCAGCGCACCCGCCATCGCATCCCGGAGCGCCGCCTGAAGCCGCTGCACCTCCCGACCCCGACTCTCCCACCAGTCCGTCGACCAGATGCGGTGAAAGCGCCAGCCGAGGCCCTCCAGCACCGCCTGACGCTGCCGGTCGCGAGCCCGGGCATTCGCCGAGCTGTGGTAGGTCGCCCCGTCGCACTCCACGGCCAACAAGAAGCGCCCCGGGCGGTCCGGATCCTCCACGGCGAGGTCAATCCGGTAGCCCGAGCACCCCACCTGG
The DNA here is from genome assembly GCA_942491145.1 of Myxococcota bacterium. Taxonomy (GTDB): domain Bacteria; phylum Myxococcota_A; class UBA796; order UBA796; family UBA2385; genus CAXQUZ01. The sequence goes on from CALOBC010000046.1 coordinate 96,568, forward strand.
GGCACCACCCCCCAGCCCAGATCCCGCAACACCGCACACACCTCGTCCTCGAAGGGGGACTCGGTGTCGCGGTGGGCATCCACCGTCGCCTGCTCGTCCAGCGCCACCACACCCCGCCGGGCGAAGTCCAAGAAGGTGCGCAGGTGCTGCACCCCCACCGACCGGGTGCGGGACAGCTGGATCTGGTCATGGCGGAGGGTCGAGAAGACCAGCAGCTGCTCCCGGGCCCGGGTGATGGCCACGTTCAGCCGCCGCTCCCCGCCCTTCTTGTTCAGCGGACCGAAGTTCATGGCCACCCGGCCGCCAGCATCGGGCCCATAGCAGATGCTGAACAGCATGATGTCCCGCTCGTCACCCTGCACGTTCTCGAGGTTCTTCACAAACAGAGGCTCGTCGCCAGAGGGGCCGGTGGCCGCCGACAGCGCCGCCTCGAGGTCCGGGTCCACCGCCACCTCTTGGTCCAGCAGGTCTTCGATCAGCCGCTGCTGGGCCATGTTGAAGGTGACGATGCCGACGGTCTTCTCGCGATGGACAGGCCCGCTCAGCCAGCTGCGCACCCACGCCACGATGCGGTCGGCTTCCCCCCGGTTGGTCCGCGAGCCGCCCCGGTCGTAGTGGCCCTCGGGCACCGGCACAAGCTCGACGCCGAGCCCTGCCTCAGCGTGGGCGACCGCCGGAAAGGTGAGCAGTCCGTTGTTGTAGTAGGTCCGGTTCGAGAACGTGATGAGGCTCTCGTGGCGGCTGCGGTAGTGCCAGCGCAGCCGAAGCTGGGGCAGGCCCGCGCTCGTCGCTTCTTCGAGGATGCTCTCCAGATCGACCAGGCTGTCCTCGTCGGGAAGCTCGTCCTCGTCGTCATCCCCGCGGGAGAAGAAGCTTGTCGGCGGCAGCTGGCGCGAGTCGCCCACGATGATGGTGCGCCGTCCCCGGGCGATGGCCCCGATCGCGTCCCAGGGGGGGATCTGGCTGGCCTCGTCGAAGATGACCAAGTCGTAGGGTTGGCCGTGGGGGTCGAGGTACCGCGCCACCGACAGCGGGCTCATCAGCACACACGGCTTGAGCGCACGCAGCACCGTCGGGACCGTGCGAAACAGCGTGCGCAAGGGCATGTGGGAGCGCTTGAGCTCCAGCTGGCGGCGAATGGTGGCCATCTCGCCGGGGGCGTCCACAGCGGGAGCACCGGCCGCGACCCTCGCTTGGATGAGGCGCTGGGAGGTCTGCTCCCACTGGGCATCCAGCTCGCGGAAGCGCTGGATGGCGGCTTCATGGCGCACCCCGTGGAAGTCCTGGAGCGCCGGCACCGCCCGTGTGGCCGAACGCCAAGACCACAGACAGCGGCTGCGCACAATGGCGTGTTCCAGGTCATTGTGGTGAAGCGGTCCCCGCTCCAGTGCCGCCACGAAGGGCCCCAGCGTGCCGGCCACCAGCGTCGCCCGCACCCTGCGCCACGCACACCAGTCCCGCAGCCCACCCATGTCCGACCAGCGCTGCACCCACTGGTCCAGGCCGTCCAGGTTCTCTTCGGCCAGGGCATCCTCGGGCAGCACCAACACGGTCTCCAGCGCTCGACGCGCCCCCGCAAGCTGGTCCGCCGCTTCTGCCACCCGCACCATCGATCGGCCGAGCGTGCCCTCGGCTGCCAGCTCTTCGCCCCGCTCCACCACCAGCGCCCGCAAGGCCTCGCGCCGGGCCGTGTCGTCCGTGCTGGCCACGATGGCCGACCGCAGACGCTGGGCCGCGTCCAACACACGGTGAACATCGTCCCAGTCGGTGTTCACACCCTGCCACTGTTCACCGAGAAGCACCCGCGCCCGGCCGTCCTGGGCCACGATGCGCTGGTCCAAGGCCGCCACCTGATCGGCCGTCACCAGGGCATCCCGAACATCCGAGTTGGTCGGGGGCACATCCACCCACAGGGCCTTGAGCTTCGGCCGCTGAAACCACAACATCAGCCAGCCGACCAGCCACACCCCCGCCCACTGCTCAAAGCGGGCCCGCAGATCGGACCGGTCTGCCGACAACAGCCCCGGGGACCACGTCGGCGCCAGCGGTGCCCACGCCGCCGCACGCTGGCGACACAGGGTCTGAACCCCATCGATCTCTGCCTGCACCGCCGCCCAGCGGGGCGCATCGAGCAAGGCCGGCGGCACCGCAGCGCCCGCCACCATCGCCCGGGCCAGCGCACCCTCGTGTGCGATGCCGACGCCATCTTGGGCAACAAAGACCGTGCCGGTCCCCGCCTCCCGCACCTCGGTCACCGCATCGGTCAACGCCACGAGCGCCGCCCGCAGCGCCCTCGGCAAGTCCGCCGACCACGTGGAGACCGCCGCCTGCCGCCAGACATTGTCGACCAGCGGTCCCACCAACTGCAGCACCGGCAGCGCCCGGGCGATCTGGTCGTCCTGGGCACGCACCACCGCCGCGTCCAAAGCAGGGTAGCCGACGTCAACCTGGGGGGTGTCCCGCAGCGCAATGAGCCGGGACAAGGCCCCGTGCACGGTCGGTCCCCAGCCGGTCGGCGCCCGCAAAGCCGCCGCATAGGTGTTCAGCTCCTCCCGCAGCACCACCAGCGCGCTGGCCTCGGCCTGCCAGTCCTTCGGCTCCACCCGTCCCCGGTGCTCCACGGCTTCCCGCACCTGGGCCATCGCGGCCTTCTTGCTGGCCTTGTCGGAGTGCAGCTCAAACGCAAACGGCCCGAGCCCCACGGCCTTGAGACGCCGGTGGACCACGTCGATGGCGGCCTTCTTCTCGGCAACAAACAGCACCGTCTGGCCGCGGGCCAGCGTGTCGGCGATGATGTTGGTGATGGTCTGGGACTTGCCCGTGCCCGGGGGGCCCTGGAGCACAAAGCTGCTGCCATCGGCACACGCGGCCATGGCCGAGAGCTGGGACGGGTCCGCGGACACCGCCGTGAGCAGCGCTTCGGGGGCCACCGCGTCGTCGAGCCGGGCTTCGCCGAGCTGCGGACGGAGGAGGGCCAGCGGTTGGCCATCCCCGTCGAAGATGTGCTTTACGACGTCATTCTTGAGAAGCGCATCCGTGCTGGCGACCAGGTCCTTCCACATCAAGAATTTGGTGAAGGTGAACGGTGCGATCGCGGCCCGGCTCTCGACCTCCCAGCCCGCTTCCGCCCGCACCAGCTCTCGGAACCGCCGCAGCAGCAGGGGCAGATCGAGGCCGGCACTGTCTTCGGGCAGGTTGTCGGGATCGAGCCCTGGATGGTCGAGCTGGTGCTCCCGGCGCAGCAGTGTGAGCAGCGTGACGTTGAGCTGGGGTTCGGCATCCCCGGCGAGGCGCACCTTGAAGATGCCCCGGCCGCGCTCCAGCTCCACCGGCAGCAGCACCAGGGGGGCGAGGCGGTCCTGGTCTGGGGTCTTTCGGGCCTGCCAGCGCAGAAATCCCAGCGCCAGGTAGACCGTGATCGCGCCGGACTCCAGCAGGCTGCTGCGCCCTTGGCGAAACAGCTCGGTGAGGCGCTTGAAGAGGTCCTGGTCCGGGTGGTCCGCCAGCACCACGCCCTGGGCCTGCAGCGCTTGCGACAGCGAGGCCAGCGCATCGGGCGTGGTGGTCCGGTCCCGCTCGGGTCGAGGCCGCACCACCACGGATTCACCACTGGCCAGCCGGTCTTCCAGTGTGGCCACGTCCACCCAGGGCAGGCTCACCGACCGCGCACCGGGCCGGTGGTTCAGCAAGCCGTTGCGCAGGGTCAGGTCCAGCAGTCGGTCCTTCCACCGGTCGATGCGTCCCCGTGTGACCGGCTCGGCCACGGCATCTTCGCGCTCCTGCACCGCCACACCGTCCCAGTCCAGCTGCGGACCCTCCGACTCAGGGGCAGGGGCCACCTCGGCCTCGGTGCGGGGCAAGGGCCGCATGCCCACGCGGCGGGCGCCGTGCACATCGAGGAAGAACCGAAAGGCCTCGTCTTGGTCGAGGTGGGCACGGGCCGCCGCCCGGGCATCCGCAAACGATGCGCCCGATGCCACCGCGGTCGCCTCCAGCACCAACACCTCATCCAGATCCACACGCTTTCGAAGCGCGAGAACACTGTCGTGAACGGCATCTTGCAGGGGCATGGGCTCCAACCATACGCCCACAAAAGCATGGCCATCGACGACCACCAGCAGCGGGTGCAGTCCGCAGCGCTCCAGCAATGCCGCCATTATTGCCGAGAGATCCAAGCAGGCACCGGCCCTGGCTTGCAGCAGCTCGCCGTGGGGAAGCACCTTCTGGCCATGGTCCTCGAAGCTGGCCGGGGGGCTGAGGTAGTGCAGGCCGAGGTCACAGACCGCGAGGTACAGGGCCTGGACCTGGGCCACCACATCGGCGCGCAAGCCCGACTGATAGCCGCTCAACGCACCGGACCCGGTGGCGGCCTCCAGCCGGTCGCTGGCCGCACGGAGCACACCGGCGAGCGCGGGATCTGCGGGCATCACAAAGCACGCCAGCAGCTCCAGCGGTGCCGCCGACCCGGGCCACGCCGAGGCCGCGAGGATGTCGACATCTTCAACATGTTCGACCACGCTGGCACCGACGTGCACCCGCACCCGGAGCAGTCCCCGGGCGGACTCCCGGCGGGCCAACAGGGCGGTGGGGGACAGCGGCAACCGCACGTCCACGATGCGGTGGCGCTGGCCAGCCGGAATCGACGCGAGCCGCTGGGTCCAGGCCGGACCGAGGGACGGATCTGCCTCCAGCTCGACCAGAACATCCTCGAGATCATCGGAGCCGAGGTTCGTCACGGTGATGGCTTGCACCGGCGAGACACCCGCTTGCTGGGCGACCAGCGACAGCCGCGGCATGCACTCCACCGCCACCGCCACCGCCACGCCGGCGGAGCGCTCCACCTTGGACGCCCCCCCATCGGGCAGGGGCAGGGCTCCCGGCGAGACCGGCTCGGGGCTCGGGGCTTCCGGCCCTCCGGACCCTGACGACGCGGATGCAGGCGACTCGGCAGTAGACGACGCAGACATGGGCGACCTGGGCTGGGAGGACTACCGAGACACTGGCCCGGGGGCCTAACCCATGGGCCACCGGCAAACTGCGGTCATCCCGCCCGGTCAGGCCCGAGACGCCCCGGCTGCGACACACGCCGCCACGAAGCCCTCCACATCGGCCGGGGAGACCACCACCATCCGGCCGGAGCCGGTCGGTCGCAACACCACCGCGTGCCCGGGCACCGACAGATAGACCTGGGCCGAGACGCCGCCAATGACGTACCGACCCACCTGGTGGCCCGGCATCCCGATGCCAAAGATCCGCCACCGCCGACCGGTCGGCATTCCTTTGGTCACGGTGGTCCCCTTCAGGGGCAGCTGCCGTCGCCCCCACAGGGTGTGGACCTCCACAACACCGTCGGTCACGACATAGTTGAGCTTGGCCGGGGACCCGATGAGCAGCCCCGCCATGAGCAGCGCGAACCCGACAGGCCCCACCCGCACCAACACCCACCACGGCGGTGCCTCAGGCCCTGGTGCCGCCAAGAACGGCCCAGACTCCCCGGCCTGAAGTGCCCGCACAAAGCCCTCGGGGTCCGCCGGCGTCAACACCCACGGCGGGCCACCATCCGCCATGTGCAGCACCACGCCAGCCGGCACACAGGACGTCGACATCCGCACGCGGCCGAGCGTCGGATGCATCCAGTCGCCGTCGCACAGGTCGTGCATCGCGGTGCCTTGCATCCGCCAGGCCCCACGGGTGTCCACAACATCTGCGCTGGCGATGTTCTCGCGGTCGATGTGCTCCCCCAGATCCAGCACGCCGAGGTTGGCCGACACCTCAACGGTGGACGGACCCAGCCGGTAGCCGATGCTGTGGTCCGGTCCGAACAACAACGCTGTGCCGACCACTGCGGCCATGATCATCCCGGTCAGCAACACCATCGCCACCCGGCCCCCCGTGGAGGGCACCGCTGGACGAAACTCATGGGCGGTGGCCATCGGCTCTCCAAGGAAGCGAGACGCCGCAAGCGTCAACCAACCCGGCGCCAAAGTCCAGCGCGGGCCCCAGACCTCTCGCGAACCCCGCCTGAATCCGTACTGCCCGCTGGACTCTATCGGTGCGGGTTTGCCATGTCTCCGTTGCTCTTTGGTGCCCTGATGGGCTGCTCTGCCGGCGTGATGCCACCCCTCGACCTCGAAGGCTTGCCCGGCGCCTTGAGCGCCAGCGACGTGGGTGTGGTCAGTGTCGCGTTCACCAGCCCGGGAACCGCCCGAGGCGAAGAGTCCGAGAGTGGCGTGGCCGAGGCCCTCATTGCACTGATCGATGCAGCCTCCACCGAGCTGCTCATCGCCCTGTACGACTTTGATGAGCCCAGCATCATCGCCGCGCTGGAGAGGGCCGAAGCCCGGGGCGTGGACCTCGACTTTGTCGGCGACGGCGATGAAGTCGACGACGAGGGCTACCTGGCGCTCGATGCCCTCGGGGTGCCCATGTCGATGCGCCCCGCCGGCAATCGCATCATGCACAACAAGTTCGTGGTGGTGGACCAACAGGCGGTCTGGACCGGCTCGACCAATGCCACGGTCACCGGCCACACCATGAACAACAACAACGCCGTCATCGTGCTCTCCGAGACCTTGGCCCACGCCTATGTCGACGAGCATGCCCAGATGGCCGAGGGCCTCTTCGGGGTCAACAAAGAAGACCTCAGCGACGGCACCCGGCTCACCCAGACCGATGCCGGCGGGCTGGTGCACCACATGGCCCCCACCCACGACCCGATCACGGCGATGGTGGACTTGGTGGACGGGGCCGATCACACCGTGCACTACATGATCTTCAGCTTCACCCACGGGGACCTGGAGGACGCGCTGTTGCGGGCCGCCGAGCGGGGGGTCGACGTCGTGGGCATCTACGACGAGAGCCAAGGTGCGTCGTCGTATGCGACGGATGACGCGCTGGCGGCGGCGGGCATCCCCGTGTTCACCGATGGCAACCAAAACTCCAGCGGCTTCTCGGGCGGAAAGCTGCACCACAAGGTCATGCTCGTCGACGCCGGGCTGCCCGGTGAGGCGATGGTGACCGGGTCGTTCAACTGGTCGGCCAGCGCGACGGACGCCAACGACGAGAACCTGCTCGAGATTCGCGACCCCGACGTCATCGCAGCGTTCTCCGACGAGTTCTGCGCCGTCTTTGCGGTGGCCACCGTGCACCCTGAGTATGCCGGCGAGCTGCCCACGCCTTGTGTCTACCACCGACCGAAGACCGCCATGCTCAATGAGGTCTTTGTGCCCCCGTACTGGGCCGACCAGGGCAGCGGCTGGGTCGAGCTCTTCAACCACGGCACCGCGCCGGTGGACCTGCGGGGCTGGACGATGGGGGACGAAGGACGGGGGGCCCCGGTGCCGCTCAGCGCCGACTGGATCGAGGCGGGCGACAGCGTGGTCCTCGACCGCCCGCCTTGGCTCAACCCCAACCACCAGACCATCACCATCTTCGACGAAGAGGGTGTGCTCATCGACAGTGTGGCCGTGCCCGAGCGCCGCGCCGACTCGTCGTGGACCCGGGTCACCGATGGCGACCCTGAAGCGCAGTGGGTGGCCCACATCGACCACGAGCAGGCCACCACAGGGTCCAGTCCGGGGCAGCGGGTGGACGGCACCGACTTCATCTATGTGCCCCAGTTCCAGCTGGTGCTCAACGAGCTGCTGGCCAACCCCACCGGCACCGACCTGGGCCAAGAGTTCGTCGAGATCGTCAACCTGGGCCCCGACGAAGCGGTGCTCGCGGGCTGGTCGCTGTGGGACGCATCCAACGTGCAGCACGTCTTCACCACAGAGGTCCTCGCCCCTGGACAAGCCGTCGTGCTGCGGGACCGCGCGGAGGACGACAGCACCAGCTGGGTGGCCAGCACCGGGCACCTGTCGCTGAACAACACGGGCGACGAGCTGGTCCTCCTCGACGCCGACGACGCCGTGCACGACCAGCTCTCGTGGTCCAGCTCCCGGGAGGGGGAGTCCTGGAACCGCATCGAGGATGGGGATCCCGACGCCGCTCTCATCCACCACACCGCCTTGTCGACCCAGCGAAGCTCCCCCGGCACCCGGGCAGACGGCACCGCTTGGTAGGGCCACTTGCGCCCGGTCTGGGACCGCAATCCAAGCGCACCGGACCGATGACAATGGCTTGTTTTAGGCTATTGTCGCACACTTCCTGATCCGACCGACCAGACCGGTCCCGAAGTGTGGCAGCTTGGACCGATGCGCGTCCCCACCCCCCGTGAACATGCCGTGGGCCCGGCCCTTCGCTTGGGGGCCCTCGGGGCGGGCCTGCTCGTCTCGTTGGTCGTCTACACCACCATCAACCTCACGATGGCCGACACTTTGCCCACGCGGGTGCTGCCGACCGCCATCGACGGCTGGGTGCCCTTCCAGCCGGCCTGGATCGTCGTGTACCTGGGCATCTACGCCCTGGCCATCACGCCGGCTTGCCTGCTGACCGACCGGCGCTACCTCGCCCGCGGCGCGCTGGCCTACTTGCTGTTGTTGCTGTCGGGCGTGCCGTTCTGGGTCTTCTGGCCGGTGACCGTGCCCCGGTCCCCTGTGCCTGTCACCGACCTGTTCACGTGGGGCGTCGCGCTGATGCGCTTCGTCGACCCACCGGCGAACTGCCTCCCCTCCATGCATGTGGGAGAGACCGTGCTGGCGGCGTTGTTGGTGTGGCCGCTGCACCGCCGGGCGGGACTGGTCATCGCTGGGTTGGCGGCGATGGTGTGGTGGTCCACGCTGGCGCTGGACCAGCACTGGTTCGTGGATGGGCTCGCCGGTGCCATCGCTGCGGTGGGCGCTTGGTTTGTCGCATTTCGGGTGCGGCCCCTGCCCGAGAGTGCCCACGGAGCACGGAGTCTCCGCTGGCTGGCATGGGCGGTGTTGCTCTACGCAGCGCAGTTCCTCGCGGCGGCCTTGCCCTGGTGGCTGTCGCTGGTGCCACCGGAGGCCATCGGGGCCGGCTCGGGTTGAGCGGGGCCGGCTCGGACGGCACAGGGCAGCTCCAGGGCAGCAGCGCCACCGTCAGCGAGCCGTCGCGCGCCAGGGGTGAACACAGTGCCGCCCCGAAGACACCCACCGGCCCCGAGGGTGGGCTACGACTCCGCTCCCGACCGAGTGCGCGAGCCCATGACCGACGCCAATCCCCGCATCCTCGACTACCGCGACCACAGCCGACGCCTGGACGACAACCAGCATGTGTATGCGGTGGTGTCCCGGCGCTCCCGCGGACTGTCCATCGGCATCAACCTGAATGCCGACAAGGTCTGCAATTTCGACTGTCCGTACTGCCAAGTGGACCGCACCACACCCGGCGGTGCCCGGACGGTGGACGTGGACCGGTTGGCGACCGAGCTGGACCACCTGCTCAAGCTGGTCCGCAGTGGTGAGCTGTGGTCGGTGCCCCCCTTCAGCACCGCCGCCCCCGCCTTGCGTCGCGTGAACGACATCGCCTTCGCGGGCGACGGCGAGCCCACGTCCGCCCAGGCCTTTGCCGACGCGGTCACGACGGTGGGCAGGCTTCGCGAGGCCCACGGCCTGTCTGACGTGAAGCTGGTGTTGCTCACCAATGCCACCCTCTTCCATCGCCCTGCCGTCGCCGCCGGGCTCGCCGAGCTGGACCGACTCGGTGGTGAGATCTGGGCCAAGTTGGACGCCGGCACGGCCGACTACTTTCGCTTGGTCGCCGGCACCTCGCTGCCCTTCGCCACCGTGCTGCGGAACATTGAGAACGCCGCACAAGTACGCTCCATCGTCCTTCAGTGCATGTTCATGCAGTGGGATGGCGAGGGCCCCACCGATGCGGAGATCTTCGCTTGGCGCGACCGCATCGCAACCATCCTCGACGCCGGCGGCACCCTCCGCGACGTGCAAGTCTACGCGGTCGCCCGCGCACCCGCCGATCCCCGTGTGGGCGTGCTACCCACCCCCCGACTGGAGTGGATCGCACAGCAAGCCCGGTCCCTGGGTGTGTCCGTGACCACCTTCCCCGGCCTGCCGCCCCGTTCCCCTGCCCTCTTGGAGCCGCGCGCATGATGACGCCCCCGAGCCCCCGCCCCTCGTCCGCCCAAGCGGGCGGACGCCAGATCACGCCGGTGGTGAAGTTAGGGCTGAGCCTGCTGGCCATGTTGGGCCTGGGTCACGCCCTGGCCCCGGCCGCCCAAGCCCAAGATGCCCCCACAGTCGAAGATCCCGCGGGCGATAATCCCGCTGCCCCGCCGCCGCTGCCCTACGAGGCCACGCCCAGCCTCGAGATGCTGAGCCAGAACGGCGACATCCAGAAGTCCCTGCGCAAGATGGGCAACCTCGTCCTCGACGAGACCGCGCGCCGTGCCGAACAGACCCTCATGGAGGACGGCCCCTGCCGGGCCGTGTTTGAGGACGGCATCATCGTGCCCGTGAACAACGGTGGCGGCGCCGTTCCCGAGCGTGCGGTGGGCTTTGTCTTCTTCGGCAACGGTCGGCTTGAAGTCGACTTCGAGGAGAAGGCCGACGGCATCAGCTTCGCCAACCACATGGTCCGCAATGCCGGCCGAGAGCCCTCCGAGTTCGCCCACATCGCCCGGGGGAGCGGCCCCTACACCACCCGCTTCCAGCGGGCCATCGTGCTCACCGCCGACACCCAGATGGCCGATGTGCTGTCCCGTCTCACCCCGGTCGGCGCCGGCACCCAGTTCTCCGATGTCACCGACGGCTCCAATGAAGACGTGATGTTGGAGCTGGTGATCACCGACAGCAAGGGCGAGATGAAGGCGCGGGCGCTCGCCCGGAACATACTGCCCAACAGGCTTCAGGCGCTGTCCCGCTCGGGCTACGACGCCGTCGACATGCTCAAGTACGACCGGATGCTCCACGACCTGCTCGGGGCCCCCTGGCGGGACATCCGCATGGTCAGCGAGTTCCAGACCGAAGACCGCTTCTTTGTCGCCGACCCCCGCAAGCTCGGCGACAAGAAGGTCGACAGCTGGATGACGTGCTTCCGCGACGGGCTGGACCACCGCGCCACCGGGCTCAACTCCCAAGTCTTCGTGCACGGGGTGGATGCCAAGAGCAACCTCCAACACGTCGCCTTCGGTGGCCAGCGCTTCAAGCCTCGGCCCTCGGACCAGGCCCCCGCCCCGGTCCAGCGCGTCCGCGCGAAGGACGCCCAGGTCGAGGTGGAGGTCACCCCCCGCAAGCGCATGATGTACGTCAACACGACCGTGCGCTCCACCATCACCCTCGAAGCGATGGACGACGGGGCGGCCCATGTGGTGCTGCGGCTCCCCCGGGATGAAGCGATCGTCAACGACGGCCTCTCGCCCGGCTTCAAGCTGCTCAAGCTCGAGACCACGGATGGCACGCCGCTTGAGGTCATCGAAGTGGACGCCCGACTGGGCCGCACCGCGTCGATGATGAGCCGCCAGGGCTCCCTCCAGAACGTCCTGGAGGGCGAAACCGTCTCGGCCGACATCGCCGGTGGCACGACCGACACCACCGACTCGTCCGGTCTTGGCGGGGGCGGCAGCGACGTCACAGCCGGCGGTGAGACCGACGACTCCCCCTTGGGCACAGGGATCCTCTCCACCGAGAACACCCAGGGGCTCGGCAACCAGACCTTGTCCACTCCAAATGGCGTGGCCATCGAGATTCTCGTGCCGTTCCCGAAGGCGCTCGCCAAGGGCGAGACCCTCGAGATCCAGCTCGACTGGCAAGCCATCTGGGTGGCCAGCGAATTTGCCGTCATCCGGGACCAGCTCACCCGGGGCGGCAGCGCCAGCCAATACCGCAACCTCGGCGTGTCCACCGGTGCCAAGCGCTTCTTGCCGGAGATCTTGCCCGATCCGGGCGGCACCCCCTGGACCTTCGACATCAAGGTCGGCACCCCGCCCCGCCGCATGGACGTCGCCATCTCTGGCGAGACCCGCAGCGAGACCACCGACGAAGCGGGCTGGCTCTGGCAGCACTCCCGTGGGCGCGACATGCGTGGCCCCGCCATCAATGTCGGCAAGTACACGATGTTTGAAGAAGAGCCCACCCCGGGCTTCCCCGCGCTGCGCATCTTCATGCAGAAGGGCTACTCGGCGTATGGCGAGGCGTTCGGGCCTGAAGTGCGCCGCGTGATGGTGTTCCTGCGCCGCTTCATGCCGTCGCTGCCCCTCGATGAGCTCGACGTGGTCCAGGGCAAGTCCCAGATCAAGGAAGACACCTACCGCAAGGCACGGGGTCGGGCGGCGGCTGGCATGGTGAGCTTCAGCACCATTCAAGCGGGCGCCACTGTCGGCGCGTCCAGCGAGCTGACCGAAGAGAACCCCTTCCGGGCCGAGTACCAGCTCGCCCAGCAGCTCACCACCCAGCTCTGGGGCCAGTCCATCGTGCCCGCTGGGGCCCGGGATGACTGGATGATCCAAGCCGTGAGCGAGACCTTCGGCATGCTCTATGTGCGGGCCGCCAAAGAAGAAGAAGGCTTCGCCGCCTTCGAGGGCCGGCTCAACTACGTGCGCCAGAGCATCGAAGACCCCGTCGAACAGGTTGACAGCGGCTTCGATGTGACCCGGCGGGACCGGTTCATGTCGCTCACCAACCGGGGCTCGTGGACCTACAACCGCGACAAGACCTTCGCCGACTACTCGTTCTACGTGTTTGCACGCATGCTTCGGGAGCGCGTGGGGGACCAAGCGTACTTCCTGGCCATCGACCGCTTCGCGACCCGCAGCCGCGGCAAGATCGTGACCACCAAGGACTTGCAAGAGGCCTTTGAGGTGGCCTCGGGCCAGGACCTCGAAGACTTCTTCACGTACTGGGTGCGCGGTGGCTTCGTCCCCATGGTCGACGTGGAGTACACCCTGAGGCCCGACGCCGACGGCACGGTCACGGTGGAAGGCTGCGTCAAGACCGACGTGCCCTTCGGCACCTTCGACCTGCCCATCGCCGTGTGGGACGACAAGACCGCCCGCAAGGACAACGCCAAGGCCGAGAAGAACGAGAAGAAGGCCCAGACCATCGAGCGCGCTGGGGTCGGCGGCATGGTGACGGTCGTCGATGGCCGGGGTGTGTTTAAGGTCAAGGGCCGGCCGGCCACATCCGTGGTTGAGCCCGATCCCTACGGTCTCATCGTGAGCTGGAGCCGCAAGTCATCGCCCGTGCGTGAGCTCGACTGCACCACCGACCACAGCGCAGTGCTGGAAGACCAGGCCCCCAAGGACCGCTCGGGGGACCAAGACATCAACTACGAGCGCGAGTCCACCGACGAGTAGAGCCGGTCAGACCCGAGGGCCAGCCACACCGCAATCAAGCCCAAGGTCGCGGGTGGCAGCGCCCAGCCGGTGCCCTGTCCGCCCTCCAGCGCTTGCCCCCCGTGGTGCACCACCGCCAGGACGATGACGGCGGGGTGCAGCCCGCGGCGCGCGCCCAGCAACAACAGCCCCGGAAGGGCGCCCACCACGTCATAGGCGTGGGCATGGGGGCTGATGAGGGACGCCGTCGCCCACGCCATGCACAGCGCGCGGGGCAGGTCCGCTGTGGCCAACGCCCGGGTCTTCCAGGCCCCCACCGCGAGTGCGCCCACTGCCAGCACCCCACCCAAGCGGGCGCCCCACGCACCGCTCAACAGCCGTCGTCCCACCCCGGGCAAGCTGTACTGCAGGTGCAACGGATAGTCGGGAAGCTCCGCCAGTCGGGCAATGTCGGGCGCCAAGGCCAGCCAGTCCAGCCAGGGCTGAGCCCCGAGAACCGCCGAGGCCCCCAGACACAGTGCCGCGGTGGACGCCCCAAAGCCCAGCATCAAGCGGGGCCGACCCAACACAAGGGGCACCCAAGCCACCGCGATCCACCAGCTCGGCTTGACGGCCAAGGCCCCCAAGATGACGCCAGCCAAGACGTTCCGGCCGCGGCAGAGCGCGAGTGAAGCGCCGGCCAACACGAGCAGGGCCAGCCCCCCGTTCTGGCCCAACACATGACAATGAAACACCGCTGGCACCAGCAACGTGGCGCCGACCGCCGCGAAGGGCCGCAGCCCCGTGACCCGCGACAGCAGCCCACCCGCGCCGAGGAACGCCACGAGCGAGACCACCGGCAACACAAGAGTCGCCGTGTGGACCGGCAACAGCCCCACTGGCGCGTAGAGCAACGCGGCCGGCGGCGGGTAGAAGAAGGCCCCCAGCAGGTCATTGCGGCCGGCCCACAGGTCGTCGGGGACCGCGCCACCAAAGGCCGACGACAACAACGAGAGCTGGGCGATGGGGTCGTACAGCGCCGCCGCCCCCGCGCGCACGAGGGTGTGGCCCCCCAACCACAGGTGCACCCCGTCGGCGTCCCGGGCAGCCGCGATGGGCACAGTCCACAAGAGGCCGACCACAAGGGCCGTCACGACCATCATCCAGACCAGATCGGGCACACGGGGCGGTGGCGGGGAGGGCGACATGGCCGGATGCTCGCACACAAGGGCGGCCGAGGGGCGTGCCCGTCGGATAGACCCCGCGGCATGAGGTACTTCACTCCCACGCTCTTCTTCATCGCGGCCGCCTATGTCGCTTGGACCAATGCCCAAGGCGGCAGCCGCATCATCGCGTTTTCGTTTCTCGGTGGACTGATGCCCGACGACGCCCAGGATCCCGCGTCTCTGGGCATGGTGACCGTCGCGATCCTGATGGCCATCGGCGGTCTGACCCTGGGGCGGGCCGTGGCAGCCAGTCGGCGCGCCAAGGAAGACGCATGATCACCCTGTGGCTGGCCCTCGCCACCACGGTCCGGGCCGCCGAACCGACGGTCTCGCTCGCCTGGAAGGGCGACCGGGCCCGACTTGAGGTCAGCACCGCGCCGGGCTTTCATGTGGCCCCGGATGCCCTCCTCGCGGTGAGCCTGCAGCTCGGCCCGCTGCAGTGGTCGGCCCAGACCACCGGTGCCGCCGCCCCGGGGCTCGGGCTCTACCTGCCCACCCAGCGGCCCTTGGTTGTCGAAGGCACCGTCAACGTCAGCATCTGCGACGACGCCAACACCTCGTGCCAGCCGGTGGAGCAAGCGGTGCGGGGGGTCGTCGAAGGCAAGCGGGGCACGCTCATCTTGGACGGGGTGGTCCCCTTGGAGCAGGACCACACCGACGCCCCCGACAGCTTTGATGCGGCACTGGCCGAAGCGAAGGCCCAAGGCGGACGGGTGCTGCTGGACTTCGGGGCGGTGTGGTGCCCCCCCTGCAACCTGCTCGGCGCCGAGCTGCTGCACGACCCCAACGACCAAGACCTGTTCGACAACATCGTCGTCTACGAGGTCGACGTCGATGACCACACCACCTGGGGCCTCAAGGATCGGTACACCGTCGGCGGCTACCCCACGCTGGTGGTGGTCGATCCCGAGGGTGCGGTCGTCGACCGGCTCGTGGGCTACCCGGGCGAAGCCGCCACGCGAACATGGCTGCTGGGGCTCGACACGGTGGCCCCGCTGTCTCAGCCTCCCGACCCCGCCAGCCTCAGCCCCGACGAAGCCGGCACGTGGGCACTGCGGCTGGTCCGAGTGCAGCAAGAAGAGGCGGCGGCCCCCCTGCTCAAGCGGGCCCTCGAAGCCGACGCGCCATCCCAAGACACTGTGCTGGCGGACTTTCTGGTGGCACCCACGGCGACGGGGGTCCGCACGGTCGCCGCCAATGGGGCACCGCTGGAGGACTGGCTCTGGCCGGCCTTGGGCATGGTCAGCGACGTGCCCGACCTGGCACCCCTCGTCCAAGATGCCGCGCGCAAGGCCCTCGTCACCGCCAGTGGTGCCCTGTCCGGCGACCTGTTCTATGCGCTGGCGACCCTCGCTCCCGACGACCAAGCCCCCGACCTGTTCCGGGCCGGCGCGGTGGCCCTCCGGGGCTCTCTGACCGGTGACATGGCCCTGGACCGGGGCAACCTCGACTTCTTGGCCCAGCTCTGGGAGAAGGGCGGCACCCCCGAAGAAGCCCGTCGGGTGCTCGAAGATGCCATCGCCGAGTGGCCTGACGACATGACCTTCCACCTCGCCCTCGCCAGCCTCGCAACAGACCAGGGCTGGACGGCACTCGCGGTGACCGAAGGCCAGCTCGCGGTCGAGCACGGCTACGGCGACAACCGGCTGCGGGCGGTGGCGCTGTTGGTGGAGGCCTTGCGGTCGGCCGAGCGCCCGGACGAAGCCACGGCGCTGCTCGACAAAACCCTCGCCGAGAACCCGCCTCCACCGGATGATCTGCACGTGCGAACGGGTCGATACCTCCGCGCGCTGGAAGACCTGAAGAGCCCCTGATTCCCATCGAGAGCTGCGATGCCCCTGCTCGACGAGCTTGTCCAAAGAGCCCACCACAACGGTGCATCCGACCTGCACTTGGAACCGGGGCTGTCCCCCTCGGTGCGGGTCGGCGGGGCCCTGCGCCCCTTCGGTGAGCCCGTGGGCCGCAAGGTGCTCGAGGGCGAGGCCCGGCGCATCCTCCCGGGCGACCGCTGGACCGGCTTTGTGCAGCGGCGCTCGGCCGACATCTCCCGCACCCTCGGCGGTGTGCGGTGCCGGGTCAACGTGCTGCACAGCTCCCGGGGCATCGGCTTCGCGGTGCGCTTGCTGGCCCCGTTCACAGCCACGCTGGAGTCGCTGAACCTCCACCCCAGCCTTGCCGAGCTGGCCCACCTGCCCCACGGTCTCGTCGTTGTGAGCGGACCCACCGGCTCCGGCAAGTCGAGCACGGTCGCGGCGCTGATCCAGGAGCTCAACCAGTCCGAGGCCCGCCACATCGTGACGCTGGAACAGCCCATCGAGCACCTGCTGCGGCCCCGCCGTGCGCTGATTCGGCAGCGGGAGGTCGGCCGGGACACCCCCAGCTTTGACCAGGGCCTGCTCGACGCGCTTCGGGAAGACCCCGACGTGCTGGTGGTCGGGGAGATGCGCCGTCCCGAGACCATGCGACTCACCCTCAATGCCGCCGAGACGGGCCACCTCGTGTTCACCACGGTGCACTCGTCCACCGCCCCTGAAGCCCTCGCCCGCATCGTGAGCGCCTTCGCACCTGAAGCTCAGCCCGGCGTGTGTGCCCAGCTCGCCGACTGCCTGCAAGCCGTGGTCAGCCAGCGCCTCGTGCTGTGGCCAGACCTGGGCATCCGGGTGCCGGAGCTGTCCATCCTGCGCGCCAGCGATCCGGTCAAGGCCGCCGTGCGCCAGAACCAGCTCCACAAGCTGCCCACGATGATGCAGACCGGGGCCGGCGATGGCATGTGGTCCACCGGTCGCTACCGCCGCTGGCTCGAAGACCGAGAGCGCTTCTTCATCCCGCGCATCGGGGCCGGTGAGCCGCTGCCCCCCGAGCCCACCGACGTCAGCCCGCCCATGGCCGCTCCCCGTCCCACCAGTCCCCAGCCGGCCCGGTCGTCTCGGTCTGGCGTCATCGACCTCGACGGCTACGATGAAGACCTGGGGAGCATTCTCAACGATCTCTGAGCTTGCTCAGCGCGTGACCTGGGTGCCCACGCCGGCATCGGTGAGCGGTGCCATCCGCACCGCCCAAGCGGGGACAGCCGGGGCACGAGGATGCCGCTGTTGAGGGAACCACAAGTGCTTGCCCGTCAGAACTGACCTCGCAGTCGAGTGGGCCCGACGCATGGGATGCTCGTGTTGCGCCTCCCATGCACCATGGGTTGCGCCCAGGAGGTCACGCACGAGGTGGGGCCGGACCCTGTCGAGGCACAGCGAAGGGGCGATGGGTGAGTCGGTCCCACCGCCTTGCTCACTCCACGAGCGCCATCGCGGGTGGCTCGGCTGCGAGATGCTCAGCGATGGCGGCCGCAGCCACGGCGTTTCCGCGGGGGGACAGGTGCACGGGGTCGATGGCCACCGCATCGTTGCGCAGGTACAGCGAGCCCTTGGCGGGGTCAGCGGACCGGAACTCGCCGAGCAGGTCGACCATGTCTACACCACGGGCGTCGGCCCAGGCCTGCACGCGCTGTTGGGGGCCGCCTGCCATCGCAGACTCGGTGATGTGCACGCCGAGTCCGTCTCGGTACATGCGCAGTGCGGCTTCGCTGAGTTGGGTCTCGACGGGGAACATCACGAGCGTGAAGCGGGCACCGCAGGCGTCCACCTCGTCGACGATGTCGTCGAGGAGTGCGAGGCTGGTCTGCCAAGCGATGTTGTGCACGGGAGAGTCGGCGTCGAGGGCCACGAAGGCGAAGCCCGGGTTGTCGTTGAGGTCCAGCACGCCGGTGCGGTAGGCGAGTCCTTTCAAGAGGGGCACAGATGCGGTGTAGAGGTGCGAGGCCCGCATCAAGCTGTGGTTGAGCTGGGCGGTGGAGCGCCGGCGATGTGCGGCCGACGGAGCCGCCTCGGAGCGGTAGGGCACGATGTCATTGATGACGAGTCCCACCAACACATGCGTGGGGCCGATCTCCGCGCAGCGTCTCTGCAGGAAGGTGCGGTAGTACCGGAGTCCAGCGCCAGACAGGCCGCCATTGACCACCTCGACCGGCAGTCCCATCGCAGCGCGCTCGTCGCCGAGTTGCGCAATCCAAGTCTCTTCGTGGCGCACACCGTAGCCAAAGGTCACCGAGTCGCCGACGGCCAGAAAGCGCGGCAGGGCACGGCTCTCATCAAGCTCGGGCCCGCGCAGGCCCGCCGCATTGATCTGCACCGGACCCCCAACAAAGTAGGGGTTGTTGGCGCCCGGGATGAGCTCAGTGACCTGGCCGGCGTGCTGGGCCGGACGTGTGAAGGCCGACATGTCGAGGCCGGCGATGCGATGGGGGTCGAGCTGGCGGGCAATGAGCTCGGCCATGCCGAGCGCGACCAAGCTGGCGGTCGCCGCGAGGGCAAGCTTTGCGATGAGTGCGGACCGGGGACGGTGCAGAGCAGCTCCCTCGTCGGGGCGGACAGGCGGGTCCGGATGGTCGGCGCCAACGGTAGACCGAGCGTGCGCACCGGTCAACCAAGGGGCGACGAAGATCAGCTGTGGAAGGTCGCTCTGGCACCGCCATATACGGACAGCATCTCATGCACACTGCAGCGTGTCGCAAGGTGGGCGGTTGGTGCTTCGCTTGCACACTCCGGCGCCACCGCTGCGTCGGAACGCATCGGACAGGAAGGGGGACCAGCCGTCGGCGCTCAGGTCGGTGGATCTGCCGGCGGCACGGTTCCGGAGGTGCCCACTCGGAGCAGCCTCGTTCAGCGCATGCGAGGTGCTGCACCCGACCGGTCCCCCGCCCGCCCGTCTCGATCTGGCGCAATCGGCATCGATGGCTACGATGACGACCTGGTGAGCATTCTCAACGGTCCCTGCGCTTGCTCAGCGCTTGACCTGGGTGCCCACGCCGGCATCGGTGAGCAGCTCCATCAGCACCGCATGGCGCACCCGGCCGTCGGCCACTGTCGCGGCTTCGACGCCCGCTTCCACCGCCGAGATGCACGCCTCGACCTTGGGGATCATCCCGCCACTGACGGTCCCATCGGCGATCCAGTGCTGCAGCTGCGCGCAGTCCACCGTGCTCGCCACGACCCCATCGGGGCCCATCACACCCGCCACATCGGTCAGGAAGATGAGCCGCCGGGCCTTGAGCGCCCCCGCGACCGCCGTCGCCACCGCATCGGCGTTGACGTTGAGCGACTCAAAGTCCCCGTCCACGGCCACCGGCGCAATGACGGGAATGACGCCGTTGTGAAGCAAGACGTCGAGCGGGGCCACGTCCACATGGGTCACATCACCGACCCGGCCGAGGTCCACCCGCTCACCGGTCAGCCGATCTTCGTGCTGGCGGGGCTCGGCCCGCAACCAGCCGCCCAGATCGTGCCCGGACAAGCCCAGGGCCCGGCCACCCCGCCGTCCAATCGCGGCCACGATGTCCCGAGAGATGCCGCCCACTTGCACTTGCTGGGCGACCCGCATCGTCTCGCCGTCGGTGACCCGCAGGCCGTCCACAAAGCGGGTCTTGAGCCCGAGGCGCCGCCCCATCTCGCTCACCGCTGCGCCGCCACCGTGCACCAGCACCAGCCGCACGCCGAGCTGTGCGAGCAGGACCAGGTCCTCCATCACGGCTTGGGACAGGGCCTCGCTCACCATCGCGGAGCCGCCGTACTTCACCACCACCGTCGCGCCGGTCCAGCGCTGAACATAGGGCAGCGACTCGACCAGTGCAGAGACGTAGTGTGTGGGATTCATGGCGCGCTCAGGTTCGGTAGTCAGCGTTGATGGCCACGTACTGGGCCGAGAGATCACATCCCCACGCGAGGCCACGGCCGGAGCCGGGCAACCGGATGTGAATGGTCACCACTGGCGCATTCAGGGCCTCGGTGGCGGCCGCCTCGTCGAACGGAATCGGCCGGCCCTCCCGGACCACCGCGATGCCCGCAAAGTCGAGGTCCAGTGCGTCGAGCCCTTCGGCCCCGGCCTGACCCAGTGCGCCGACCACCCGGCCCCAGTTGGCGTCCCGTCCATGGATCGCCGACTTGACCAGGCTGCCACCACACACCGCCCGCGCCCATGCCCGCGCTTGCTTGTCGTCGGGACCGCCGTGCACAACAACATCGATGCGGCACGTCGCGCCTTCCCCATCGGCCGCAATGGCTTGGCTGAGCGAGCGGCACACCGCTTCGAGGGCGTCGCTGAGGGACTGCCACGCGTCGGTGCCGGGCACACAGGGCACCCCCGCACCGGTGGCCTGCACCGTCAACGTGTCGTTGGTCGACATGTCGCCGTCGACCGTGATGGCGTTGAAGGTGCGGTCGCAGACCTCTTGGACCAGCCCCTGGAGATCGGCAGGCGCCACCCAAGCATCGGTCACCACAGCCCCCAGCATCGTGGCCATGCCGGGGTGGATCATGCCGCTGCCCTTCGCGATACCACCGACGGTCACGCCATTGTGGGAGACCGATGCCATCTTGGCCACAAGATCGGTGGTCATGATCGCGCCGGCGGCACGGGCCCCGCTGGCGTCGAGCGCACCGGCCCGGGCGATGCCGGGGATCAAGCGGTCCATCGGCATGGGCACACCGATGACACCGGTGCTGCAGACCAACACGTCGTCGGGCTCCAGTCCCAAGGCTGTCGCCGCAGCCGCCGCCATCGCCGCGTTGTCGACCACACCCTGGGGACCGGTCGCCGCGTTGGCATTGCCAGAATTGATCAGCAGACCCCGGGCTGCGCTCGGCACCCGTGCACGGGTCCACAAACAAGGAGCCGCGGCCGCCGTGCTCGTCGTGGTCACCGCGGCCGCCGCCGGGTGGGGACCGTCCACCCGCAGCAACAGCACGTCGTCCCGAGTGGACGAAGGCTTCTTCACGGCCGCCACCGCCACGCCCAGCGACACGCCGGCCACCGCATCGAGGCCCACTTCGGTGTTCACGGCCGGCAACCCATCGGTGCCCAGATCGAGACGGGTCATGCGCAGGCCCTCCGCTCTTCGACGTCCAGCCGCATCACCAGCAAGCTCTGGTGGCACGTCATCAGCGCAGGGCACCGGGCACAGCCGGACTGGGCCTTGTGGTCCACCGCACCCGGCAGCTCCGGGAAGCGCAAGTCCGAGACCGCGGGCTGCCGACGGGCCCGGGCCCAGGGGGCATCGGACACCGGGATGAAGCCCCGCTTGGCGAAGAAGCCGTCGCGATGGGTCAAGGCAACGATCATCGCCCCACCCCGGGCGCGCGCTTCGGCCACGGCCGCACTCACCAGCCGGGAGCCCAGGCCAGAGCCCGGGACGTCCGAGTAGAGCGAGCACAGCTCCAGCACGTCGGCGCTCCACACCGCCAGCGCGACCGCGCCCACGATGCGACCGTCGTCATCCTCGGCGACGAGCACGTCTTCAGCGCGCAGCTCTCGGTCCCGCAGCTCACCCCGCGCACGGGGCGCGGCCAGCAGCGACTCCAAGACAAGCAAATCTGCCGCAGTGGCGGCTCGTGTGTGGGTCATCGCAGCCTCAAGGAAGCAGAGGAAGCACCGGAACGCCGGTCATCTCCGGCAGTCCGAGCATCACATTGAGGTTCTGCACCGCCTGTGCGGCGGCGCCCTTGCCAAGATTGTCGATGGCGCACTGGGCCGTGCAGACCCGGCGCTGGGCATCGAGCGTGACGTAGACATGGGCCAAGCCCGTGCCCCGGACATCACCGGTCGCCGGGGGCTCACTGCGGAGCACCACTGCGGGCTCGGCGGCGTAGCGTGCAGCAAAGAGGGCCTGCACCTGGTCCAAGGTCACACCCTCGCCGACGCCCATGTGCACGGTCGCCAACATCCCCCGCACCATGGGCACGAGGTGGGGGGCGAACGTGACGGGAACACCGAGAGTCTGCTCGATCTCGGGGGTGTGGCGGTGGGTGCCGCCGAGCCCGTAGCCGACCACCGACTCCTGAACCTCGCAGTAGAGGTTGCGGATGCCGGGCTTGCGACCGGCGCCGGACACGCCGGACACGCAGTCGGCGACGACCCACTGGGCCAAGCCGGCGTCCACCACGGGCATCGCGGCCAGGGCGGTGGCGGTCGGGTAACAACCGGGGTTGGCGACCAGCTGACTCGTGGCGATCGCCGCGCGGTGCTTCTCGGGCAGGCCATAGACGGCGCCTGCCAACAGGTCGGGCGCCACGTGGGCCTTGCCGTAGACCGTGGCATACTGGGCGGGGTCCCGCAGCCGGAAGTCCGCACCGAGATCCACGATGCGCAGGCCATTGTCGAGCAGTTCACGGTGGGCGTGAAGCCACGGCGCCGACACCCCGTGGGGGAGCGCCAAGAAGACCGCATCGAGGCCGGGGCCCAGCGCGTCCATCGATCCGACGACGGGCAGCGAGGACACACCGGCCAGCCCACCCCACAGCGAGTCGACGGTGGCGCCCACGCTGGAGCCGCCGGCCAACGCCGCAAGCTCCAAGCCGGGATGCCCGATGATCAGCCGCAAGAGCTCCACACCTGCATATCCACTCACGCCGGCGAGGCCGACACGAACCGGTTGATGATAGGGGGTGGAGGACGGCATCACAGCCTTCAGGGACAGGGGTCCAGAGGGGCCGCCGATATACAATCCCCTGCATAGTTATGCAAGCCAATGAGTGCGAAGCCGACAGAACCCGGTGGAGCTCGGCCGTGCAGTGCCCCCGCCGACCGACCGCGCCAACGCCGTGCCCCCCCCCCCCCAAGCTGCCTGCAGTCCCCGGTTTTCGCCGTCTTCCTCCCGGTGGAGTGGGCAACGCCGGGATAGGGCACACAGCCGTTGGCGCACCCGCTCTCGGCACTCGGATGCACCATGAAGCTGCCCCCTCCGGACGCGCTGGTCCCTGCCCGCCCTCTCCCCTCTGGCAATGGCCCCGACCTCGCCGGGAGCTGGACGGTGGAGGCCCGCTTTAAACCGGACGGACAGCCCGACTCTGCCGAGCTGGACGGTGTCTTGGACATGGGCTGGCGGGCACGACACCACCACCCGTCCCTGTGGACGCCCGGGCCGTTGGGGTGGCGCCCCCTCCAGCCTCAAGTGGGTGCCGCCACGCCCCGGCTGCTGCTGCGCTGGGCCCTGTGCCAACCCGACGTGGATCCGCCAACCGAGCGGGATCTGGAAGGGCGCCTCGGTGCGGTCGAACAGACCCTGCAACAGCTCGCGCCCTGTGAGCTCGTGCCCTCCCTTCCCCTCGCGGTGGCCGCCGAGCGGGCCAAGGCCCTGTCCAAGCTGCGCCGCACCTGGGGCACCCCCGTCTATCTGCGTCTCGTCGGGGGTCCGCGGGGCATCGACGGCGCGGGGGCTTGGTTCCACCTGCGCGACCTCGGGCTCACCGCCGGCGAGGACGGCTGGCTCCGCTATGGACTGCCCGACGCGCCCGACCACCCCCCGGCGTTCACCGTGGGCACCTCGGGCCCCCCCGGTCGCCTCGACCCCACGCTGCTGACCCAAGGCGAGACCCGGCTCACCGATCTCGTCCTCCGCTTCGTCCCGGCGCTGTGCCCGAGGCCCGCTCGCTTGTTGGATGTGTTGCTCGAGCTCGCCAACCAGCTCGCCACATCCCTCGGCGCCCGGGTGCTCACGACCAACCTCAAGGAAGTGTCGCCGGCGACCCTGCACGCCCAAGTGGCCCTCGTCCAGACCGGGCTTCAGCGCCATGGCTTCCAAGCCGGGAACAGCGCAACAGTCAGCATCTTCGGGAAGATTTAGGGCCGAACATCAGGCGCCGCCTCGGGTCACGGCCACCACCGCACCGAGCACCAGTCCCCCGATCGCCGCCCCCAACAACAACCACCGCTGGCGCCGCCGCGCCGCATCCGACAACGGCACCCCCAGCCGGGCCCGGGTGCGGGTGACCACAGCGAGCAGCCCCATGCTGAAGACCACCAACACCGGCGGCAGCACCCACCCGCCAAGGGGCACGGGGATGCCGTGGGCCACTTGAAGGCCAATGCCATGGGCAAACAGCGCACCGGCCACAAAGAAGAGGCCGGTCGCACCGATGGACGGCGGGGGATTCGAGACGGGGCCGGTCATGCTCACTCCGCAGGCTGCGCCCCCGTGGTAGCCTGCCCGCGACAGCCATGGTGGATGGGATGCATCAACAGCGAATTCTGAGCCCGGTGTGGGTGAGCCTGGGCTGGGCCATGGGCCTCGTGCTGCCGCTGGCGGGATGCGACGACACCGAGTTCCACACGCGCGATGTGGTGCACGCCCCGGCGTTTGAGGACGTGCGCGCCGTGATCGATGGGGCCTGCATCGAGTGCCATGTGGGGGTCAGCGCCGAGGCCGATCTGGACCTCTCCACCGACTTCTGCGGCACTGTCGCCAGCCGAGCGCTGGTGGTTCCGGGCGACCCAGACCTGTCCCCGATCTATGTGCGGATGCGGTCGACATCCGCCCCCATGCCCCCTTCCGGCCGCTTGCCCCAGGATGAGCTGGACGTGATCCACACGTGGATCCTGGCAGGCGCCGAGTGTCCGTCCACGTCCTAATCATCCCCTGGCCCGTGCCGACCCGGGGAACAGCGCCCCAACGCCCACAGCGTTCGGTATTGTGGTGCCAGATTTTTGGCCTCGCTCGCACCACCCCAATCTCTGAGAGATCACCCATGCGCAAGCTCCTGTCGATGACCCTCCTGTTGGCCCTCCCCCTGGCCGTCGCTTGCGGCGACGAGAAGTCAGACAGCGATGAAGACACCGAAGTGGGGGGCGGCGACGGCGGAGACGGCGGTGAGACGACCGACGGTGGCGACGGTGGCGACGGCGCCGATGGGGGAGACCCCGAAGGCGACGACGACGACGATGGTCTGACCAACGCCGAAGAGTCCGAGCTGGGCACTGACCCCAGCAATGTCGACTCCGACGGCGATGGCTACCGCGATGGCGATGAGGTGAACGAGGGCTCCGACCCCACCGACAGCAGCAGCTTGATCTTCGTCGGTGGCTGGCCCTACAACGCCGATCTGGCCAGTGCTGGCGCCCCGGACGTGGGCGATGCCCGCCTCGCTGAAGGTGAGCTGATGGCCAACCACGAGGGCCTCGACCAGTGGGACGATGTGGTCAACCTGTACCACTTCGCCAACCAGGGCAAGTACGTGATGGTCGACTTCTCCGCGAGCTGGTGCGGCCCCTGCAAGGACGTGGCCACGTGGCTGTCCACCGGGTCCTCCTCCACCGGCTGGGAAGACGTCGCGCCCGACGTCCAGGGCGCGGTCGAAGCCGGCGACGTCTACTGGATCACCATTCTCGGCGAGGACCGGTCCGGTGACACACCCGATCTGGCGGCGCTTGAGAATTGGTACAATGCCTACCCCGACGACCACATCCCGGTCATCGCTGGTGCGCCGGCGCTCAACCGCAAATACGTGACCATCGGCTGGCCGACCTTCATTCTTCTCAACGAGAACATGGAGATCGTGTCGCTCGGCACCAACGATCGGGACTGGTACTACCCGCTCGTCGACATGAACGACGTCGTCAACGGCGGCTGATGCCCCCACGGGCGCTTGGCCCACGTGTGTGCGGCGTCCCCCAGCCTTCAGATCCGGGCCAGCCGGTGGACGTCCCCTTCAGCCGCCGGTGCCGGACGGTGTGACCGCAGCACACGCGACCGCCGCCCACGCCTTGCGGTCGGCATCCCACCGCAGCTCCAAGCGCTGTCCGCCACTCGGGCGCACCACTTCGAGTGTGGCGCGCTCGCCGGTGCGCCGCATCCACCACTCGATGGGGGCCTCGTCCGGCGTGCCGCCCCCGAGCACCTGGGTCACCAGCGCCATGTCGGTGGCCACCACGCCACAGTCGACGACGCTGCCCGCCAGCCCTGCCGCGTACCAGCCCGCGTCGGAGGGACGGGCCGCCCAGCCAATGCAGAGGCCCACCACACACGCGCCGGCCGCCATTCCCAGCGCGCCTCTCAACGTCAGCATCATCCGCTCCATCCGGTGGCCCACGGGCCTCACCCGGCGCCGCAGGGCATACTGCGCGCATGCCAAGCCTCTACCTTGTCGCCGCCCCGATCGGAGACACCCTCTCCGACCTGTCCATCGACGGCCTCCGCTTGATGCGGACCGTGCCCACCATTGTGCTCGAAGCCGACGACGGCTACGCGCGGCGACTTCGTGAGAAGGGCGTGCTGAACGCCAAACAGGAAGTCCTCACAATGGAAGACGCCGGGCCCACCATCGCCCGCGCGCTCGACGTGCTCGACGGCGGCGGGGACGTGGTGCTCACTGCATCCAGCGGCATCCCCTGCTTTGTGGACCCCGGGTCCCGCTTGGTCGACGAGGTCCTCAAGAGTCGCTTGGACACGGTGTCCTTGGTGCCCGTCGGGGCGTCGAGCGCCCTGGATGCGGCGCTGATGCTGTCCGGCCAGAGCCTCGACGCGTTCACCTTCGGCGGTCACTACCCCGAGCACTTCCTACCGCTGCAGCAGTCGTCCAGCCTCCTGCGGCTGCCGACCGTCTACTACGTGCGGGGGCCTGCCATCGTCGAGTTCGTCCAGGCCATCCAGGGCCTGCCCGCCGGCCCACCCTGGCGCATGGTGCTCCTCAAGGACATCCGCAAGAAGGGCATGCAGCGCGTGGAGGTGGTGCACGGCAACGCACCGTTCACCGCCGAGACCGAACAGCGGCACGACTGGGTGGTTGTGGTCCAGCCCGCCCAAGAGCGGCCGGGCCTCCAACAACGCTGAGCACAGCGGACGCGCCGCCCGTCCCCGCCCACAAGTTGAGCAATCCCACATTGAATACACTTGCTGAGAACGGTCTACAGCAAGTCATTGTGGAGCACTGCAAACGCAACTGGCTGCGGGGAACACGGGGAACGTTCCACAACGTTCCACGACTGCGATAGGGTGCGCCGTCTCCGCGAGTGGGTCTTCGAGAAGCCGCGCGGGGTCGCACTGTCCGGGAGCCCGCCGCATGCGCCACACTCGACGTCTTCTCTGTGTCGGCTTGCTCAGTGGAGGGCTCTGGGCCGGAGCTTGGCCACAGCCCCCCGAAGACGTTGTGGTGGTCGGCGCTGAAGAGCTCCTGGCTGACGCGGCGGTCGCACAGTCCACCTTGGACACCCTCGACCCCCTCGCCGAGTTCCGCGAGCCCGCGCCCGACAACCGGTGTGACGACGGCACCACCCGCTGGGCCGACGCGGTCCAGGGCATCACCCGCCGCCTCGCCCGCCAGCGCATCCCCTACAAGCCCTCCATCCTGGCCGACTGCTCCGGCATGGCGCACCGGGTGCTCCGTGAGCTGGGCAGCCGCTGCAGCGAGACCAAGCGCCCCCCCGTCGTGGTGGCCCGCCGCGCCCGGGATCTGGCCCGGTGGTACGAGCAAGAGGGCCTGCTCACCCACATTCCCGATCTTGAGGCCGCCGACGCCGCCCTGGAAGTGGGCGCACTGGCGTTCTACCTGAGCCCCGGCCGCCGCAAGGGTGGGCTCGACAATGTCTTCCACATCGGCATTGTCGTCGATGTGGAGCGGGACGAGGCAGGACGGGTGCAGCGCTACAGCCTGTTCCACGGCCGCCGCCCCGGCATCGTGGCCTCCATCACGAAGTGGCACACCCGCGACGCCCGGGTGCCCCTCGGCAACGGCAACGAGCGGCTCATCGCCATCGCGGTGCCCCATGCCGACCCCGACGATGGGGGCATGGTGGTGGCCGACGACTGGACCGACGACAACCATGACCGGATGCTCGACTGACCATCGGTCTTTGAGCGCCCACGCTCCGTCGCCGCGAGTGCCCCAAAGTGGCCTCAAACAGCCACTCTTGAGCTCAGACCGTGCCCACCCCCAGCGCACCGTCCGGGGAAAACTCAAAAAAAGATCTCGGGGTCTGTCGATCCAGCCCACCGTCGCGCGACCTCGAGATGACGCGCACGAAGCGTGTCGCCCCCTGCACACCGACACCACCTCTGGAGTCCCCATGTCCGCGACCCAATCCCACGCCGGCCGCTTCGTCTGGCGCGAGCTCACCACGCCCGACCCCGCTGCCGCCGCCGCATTCTATGGCGCCGCTTTTGGATGGACCGCCGAGTCCGCCAACATGGGCATGCCCTACACGATGCTCCGCCAGCCGGGCGTCGAGGCGGCTGTGGGCGGTGCCATGGCACCCCAGATGGAGGGCGTGCCCCCCCACTGGCTCGACTACATCACCGTGGACGATCTTGAGGCGTCGGTCGCCCGCGTCCCAGAGCTCGGCGGCACCCTGCTCACCGAGATCATGACCGTGCCCGGCACCGGCCGCTTTGCGGTGGTCCGCGACCCCCTGGGCGGCGTGTTTGCGCTGTTCGTCGGCGAGAACCCCGGCGCAACCGAGACGCCGGCCCGTCCGCCCGCCGGCACCTTCTGCTGGTCGCAGCTCATGTCCAGCAACCTCGATGTGTCGGTGCCCTTCTACACCGCACTCTTCGGCTGGACTTCGGCGCCGATGGGCGATGCCATGGTTGTCTTCAACACCACCGACGGGGTGAGCCGGGCCAGTGCCATGGCGATTCCTGAGGGCAGCCCCCAGCCCACCGCGTGGCTCCAGTACATCGCCGTGGACGACGCCAAGGCCAGCTTCGCGACTGCGACCGGGTCCGGGGCCACCACCATCGCGCCGCCCGCCACGATGCCGGGCATGGGCGAGTTCGCCGTCCTCGCCGACCCCACCGGAGCGGTCTTCGCCATCTGGAAGGACCTGCAGGCCCGCGCCTGAGGCCCGCGTCGACAGACCCCCAGAGTGCGAACCCCAAACACGGAGACCCCCATGCAATACCTGCTGTTGATCTACGAGAACGAAGCCAAGCGCGAGGCCCGGGTGGGCGAAGAACAAGCCGCCTACATCGGTGGCTACCACCAGTTCACCAAAGACATCATCGCCGCGGGCGCCTTTCGGGCCGGCGACGCGCTGCACCCCACCAGCACCGCGACCAGCGTGCGCGTGCGGGACGGCGAGACCCTGGTCACCGACGGTCCGTTCGCGGAGACCCGTGAACAGCTGGGCGGGTACTACTTGGTCGAAGCGGAAGACCTGGACCAGGCCATCGACATCGCCCGCCGCATTCCCACGGCAAGCTGCGGGACGATCGAGGTGCGCCCGATCATGGACTACGCCAAAGCGACCTGAGCCACGGGCAAGGCATGCCGCCCCCTTCCCCCGCAGCGGATGCGCTCACCCGCACACTGCGGGAACACCATGCGACCTTGATGGCCGCTCTGGGTCGTGCGACCCGGGGCGACCTCATCCTTGCTGAAGATGCCCTGCAACAGGCCGCTCTGGCAGCCTTGGAGCAGTGGGGGGACCAGGGGGTGCCCGACCGGCCGGTGCACTGGTTGCTGCGGGTGGGCCGAAACAAGCTGCATGACCGCCACCGGCGCAGCGCCACCCATGACCGCCACGCCCCCGCGCTCACCGATCAGCTGGACCAGCCCCGGGCACCGAGCGAGCAAGCCCTCGCCCAGATGCTCGACGACGCAACCATTCCCGACGAGCGCTTGAGGCTGCTCTGCGCCTGCTGCCACCCCGCCCTCGCGCTGGAGGCCCGGGTCGCGCTGACCCTGCGGGTGGTCGGCGGACTCACCACCGACGAGATCGCCCGCTTGTGCTTGGTGGAGCCCCCGACCATGGCGCAGCGCATCGTGCGGGCCAAGCGCAAGATCCGCGACGCCGGCGTGCCGTATGCCGTGCCCCCCATCGCCGAGCTGCCCGCCCGGGTGGCCGGCGTGATGCAGGTGCTGTACCTCATCTTCACCGAAGGCTACGCCGCGAGCGGCGGCGACCGACAGGTGCGAGGGGAGCTGTGCACCGAGGCCGTGCGCCTGGGCGCCATCCTCGCGGACTTGCTGCCCACCGACGGAGAAGTGCTCGGCCTGCTCAGCCTGATGCTGCTCCAAGACGCCCGCCGCCACACCCGCACCGATGCCGACGGGGGCTTGGTGCTCTTGGAACACCAGGACCGGCAGCGGTGGAGCCGGCGCAAGATCGTGGCCGGCATGGACACCCTCGGCGCGGCCCTCAAGTGCGGTCCCCCGGGGCCCTACACGCTGCAAGCGGCCATCGCGAGTGTGCACGCCCGAGCCCTGCGTGCCTCCGACACCGACTGGCACGAGATCGCCCTACTGTACGATATTCTCGATAAGGCTTCACCCTCGCCCATCGTCCGCCTGAACGGCGCAGTGGCCTGGGCCATGGCCGAGGGTCCCGCCAGCGGACTGCGCCGCTTGAATCCACTCGACACCGAGCCCAGCCTGCACCGTAGCCACCTGTTGCCGGCGGCCCGGTCGGCCCTGCTGTTGCAGATGAACCGCCACGCGGAAGCCGCAGCTGCGTGCCAGGAGGCGCTGGAGCGGGTCGGCAATGCCCCCGAGCGCCGGCTCCTCGAAGCACGCTTGCAGCAGTGTCTCTACCCCGGCAGCTGACCGGGCCCGCCGGCGGTCGTCAGCGTCCAGTTCCCTGCAGCCCCACCCGAAGCTCAGCAAAGCCTGGGTCGTTCGTCGAGAACACCGCCGTGCCCGTATGTTCACCGATGGCATCCGGCGCGAACTGCAACACATAGGCCCGCTGGGTCTCGACCTCGACGTCCACCGGCACATCGCCCTGGACCAGCGAAAAGCCCGCGCCCTCCACCCTCAGGTCGGTCAGCGCCAGCGGCAAGAAGCCCTCATTGCCCACCTTGAGCACCAGCTCACTGGCTGTGCCCGTCACCACCCCACCAAACTCCAGCATCGTCGGCGAGGCCGTGGCCCCCGGCGCGATGGCCCGTCCCTGCAGCGACACCGTCACCCGAGGTGTGGTCGGGTCGTCGGTCACCACCACAAAGTCTGCGTCGAACGTGCCCCCGGTGCCGGCCGCAAAGACTGCGTCCAGGGCAGTCTCTTCGTCCGGGGCCAGCGCGACCGGCGCCCCGTCCAGCGACAACACACCCCCAGGCCCCTCCACCGCCAACAGCGACAGGGGACCCGAACCACGGTTGGCCACAACGACCGATTGCACGATGTTCTGGGCCCCTTCGGACACGGTGTCCAAATCGCCGAAGCGCACCTCAACCGGGGAGACATCCACGTTGCCCGGGAGCACCACAGCATCCCCGGAGTCGGCTTCAGACAGCCCCTTGCCCTGCCCGCTCGCGCAGGCCACGGCCAGGAGCACCAGCAGGGCTACTTGCGGACGCCCGACGAGTCCCGCAGCGCGATGGTGCGGTTGAAGACCAACGCCCCCGGCGCCGAGTCGACGCTGTCGACGCAGAAGTAGCCCATGCGCAGGAACTGAAACGACATGCCGGCTTCGGCTTCGCCCAGCGACGCCTCCAGCTTGCACCCCGTCAGCACCGGCATCGAGTCGGGGTTCACGTTGTCCTTCCATGTCTGTCCCTCCTCCACCTCGTACGGATTCCAGACATTGAACAGCCGGTCCACCAGCCGCACTTCGGCGTCCACACAGTGGGTGGCGCTCACCCAGTGCAACGTGCCCTTCACCTTGCGCCCGTCGTCGGTCCAGCCCCCCTTCGACGCCGGGTCGTGGCTGCACCGCAGCTCCACGATCTCTCCCGTGTCAGGGTCCTTCACGATCTCGTCGAGGGTGACGTAGTACGCGCTCTTCAGACGCACCTCGCGGCCCGGAGCGAGGCGACGCCACTTCCGGTTCGCTTCTTCGCGGACGTCTTCACGCTCGACGTAGATCTCGCGAGTAAACGCCACATCGCGGTGGCCCGCTTCGGGGTCTTCGGGGTTGTTCTCGACCGAACACCACTCCACCGTCCCCTCGGGAATGGTCGTCACAACCAGCTTCAAGGGGTCGAGCACACCCATCACCCGCCGGGCGTGGCGGTTGAGGTCCTGGCGCACATGGTGCTCCAGCAGGGTGATGTCGACGAAGGTGGGCGACTTGGTGACGCCGATCTCACTCAAGAAGCTGGCCATCGCGGCGCTCGTGACGCCCCGGCGCCGGAGCCCCGCAAGAGTGGGCATGCGCGCGTCGTCCCAACCGGACACCCGGCCCTCTTCGACCAGCTCCAGCAGCTTGCGCTTGCCCATCACCGTGTGGCTGATGCCCATCTTGGCGAACTCGATCTGCTGGGGGTGGTGCACCCCAAGCTGGGACAAGTACCAGTCGTACAGCGGCCGGTTGTTCACAAACTCAATCGAACACAGCGAGTAGGTCACGCCCTCGATGGAGTCTTCGAGACAGTGGGCCCAGTCGTACATCGGGTAGACGCACCACTTGTCGCCCTGGCGGTAGTGATGGGCGTGGTGGATGCGGTACATGATGGGGTCACGCATCAACGTGTTGGTGTGGGCCAGATCGATCTTGGCCCGCAGCACGGCCTTGCCCTCGGCATAGCCACCATCGATCATCTTCTGGAACTCGACGACGTTCTCGTCGATTGGGCGGTCGCGGTAGGGCGAGGGTGTGCCCGGGGTGGTGTAGTTGCCCCGGCGCGCGCGGATCTCTTCGGCGTCCAAGTGGCACACGTAGGCCTTGCCCGCCCGGATGAGCTGGAAAGCGTACTCGACCATCTGGCCAAAGTAGTCCGACGCGTAGAACAGGTTGTCGCCCCAGTCGACCCCCAGCCAGCGGATGTCGCGCTGCTGGGACTCGACATACCGCACGTCTTCTTTGGTGGGGTTGGTGTCGTCAAAGCGCAGGTGGAACTGGCCACCGTGCTTTTGGGCCAGGCCAAAGCTGACGTTGATGGCGAAGGCGTGGCCGATGTGGAGAAATCCATTGGGCTCAGGCGGGAAGCGCGTGACCACCTTGCCATCGAAGCGCCCCTGTCCGAGGTCTTTGTCGACGATCTCGGCAATGAAGTTGACAGGGGTCGCGGGGCGCTCAGAGGAGCCGGACATCAGAGTCTCCACTCGGTCAGGGGGCCCCTCGCATGGTGCGGCGTGCCCCCTCCGCCGGTGCCGCGTGTGCGGTCCGAACAAGGGGCACCCAGGGCCACCGGCCGAGGAGCAGACAAGGCTGCCGACTATCGCGAGCCTGCCGGCGCGGCCATTTCGCCACCGGGCAGCCGATGTGGGATAGGTGGGCGCCGGCGGGAGGTACGGTGAACATCGACGAAGCAAAGCGCGCAGTGGGCCGGGCGGCAGCAGGCCACGTCACCGACCACATGCGGGTGGGACTGGGCACGGGCACCACGGTGCGGCACACCATTGTGGAGCTGGGCCGCCGGGTCGCCGAGGAGGGCTTGGTGTTCACCGCCGTGTCCACGAGCGAGGCGACCACCGCACTTGCGCTGCAGCACAGCATCACGCTGGTCGCGCTGGACGGCGCGGACCCACTGGACCTGGTCATCGACGGCGCCGATGCCTTCGACCCCGACCTCAACACCGTCAAGAGCGGTCGTGGGTCCTTGCTGCGCGAGAAGATCGTGGCCCAGGCCGGCCAGCGACTCATCGTGGTGTGTGATGCCCGCAAGCAAGTGCCCATTCTGGGGGACGTGCCGTTGCCTGTCGAAGTGGTGCCGTTCGGTTGGCAACACACTGCAGCACGGCTGTCCCGGGCCATCGGTGCACGCACCTCCATCCACCGCCAGGTGGGCTTGCCAGACGCCTTTGTCGGTGGAATTCGGGTGCCGGCCACTCGACTGGGCGGACCGGTGGTGACCGACCAAGGCAACTTGGTCATCGACCTCCACACGGGTCCCACCATCAGCGACCCTGCCGGGGTCGAGGCCTGCCTGCACAGCGTGGCGGGTGTGGTCGCAACCGGCCTGTTCGTGGGCATCTGCGACATGGTCCTTGTGGGCGGTCACGGCGGCGTGCGCACCGTCCGTCGGCGGTCCCCGGGTGCGATCGAGTGATGGTGTGGGGGTCATGGGTGGCCGTGCTCTCGGCGGCCACGGCGGCACCGTTGCTGGACCTGTCCGCACTCGCCCCAGCCGTTGCACACCACCCGGTCGCCAACCAAGGCCAGCAGCTCTGCACCAACCCAGAACTTGACGGAAAAACCCTTGCAGTCGCCATTGTCATCTATGGCCGACGGCCGGGACGCTCCGCCTGGGGCCACGCCAGCCTGCGGTTCTTGGCCTGCGACAACGGCCAGCTTCGGGACGTTGAGTTTGAGTACTACCGACTCGACAACACCACGGCGTCTTGGTTTGCGCTCGCCCACCCGGGGGAGCACTGGTACGAAGACCCCGCCTACATGAAGGCCCAGGCCAACCAGCTGGTGGTCTTGCGCAACGACCGGCCGGTGGACGGGGGCTGGTACCGCACGGAGCTGCTGAAGAACCGAGAGATCACCGAGGCGTGGATGCCGTGGTCGACGCCACTCTCAACGGAGCTGCTCCAGGCCCAGGACGCCCGCCACACCGAGCAGCTCCGGCGGCTGCGGGCCCACGAGGACCTCGCTTGGCTGGAGTACGAGGCCATGGGGGACAACTGCACGTTCCACATCCGCGAAGCGCTGGGTGCAGCCGCCGGGGGACCTGAAGGCGCGCTGGCCGGCAGTGTCTATCCGATGGAGCTGCTGCGGGTTCTCGAAGACACCCCTGGCGTCCAGCTCGTTGTGCATCCCTCCGCGAGTGCCCTGCGCAAGCTGGAGCGGGCTGGCCACACCATCGCATCGGGCGCGCCGAGCCCCTTGTTCCGTCCCGTGAAGCGGCGGCCAGTCTCGAAGCGACGCCGCAGCGCCCTCGCGGAGCGGTACGCAGTGGGCGCGAAGTCCACGATTGTGGAGCTGCTCATCGACGGTGGGGGCGCGCTGCCCCTGGCCGACAGCACCGGTGTCGAGACGCCCCCGACGCCGTGAACGGTGGGGTTCACAACCTCGGCGGCAGCTTGACCGCCCTTCGGGGCGCACACCCAGTCAGATGGGCAACCCAACCTTGGCGGGCGCCTTGTCGGGGGTCGGGTTGTCGGGAGTCGGGGCCTCAACTTCCACGGCGTCGGACGCTGGCGGGGGAGACGGCAGCGGCTCGGGGGCCCCGGGAACG
Organism: Myxococcota bacterium; assembly: GCA_942491145.1. Taxonomy (GTDB): domain Bacteria; phylum Myxococcota_A; class UBA796; order UBA796; family UBA2385; genus CAXQUZ01. The sequence continues at coordinate 131,843 of CALOBC010000046.1, forward strand.
GTCTCTACACCGAAGTACTCGACGACCTTGCACATGGCCACACCGCCGTGGCCGGGGATGTCGATGCGCACCCGCGGATTGTCCCCAAACAACGGAACACCACCAAAGGCCCGCTCGGCACCGGCGTAGCCCGAGTTGTCCGCGGCGCGGTGCTGGAAGTGCATCATGAATGCAGCCCCCGCCTCGGCGCTCTTGCGGTAGCGCTCCACACGCTCGGCATCGCCGACCAACACGGCCATCCGCCACGCGTCGATGGTGGCTTCGAGCTTGAGGGTGTGGTTCCAGTTCGGGTGGCCCCGCCCATTGTTGGGCTTGTACCCGCCGACCCAGTCGCAGTGAGAAGTGTTCTCGCGGGTGTACTGCTTCTTGGCGACCTCGTCGGCCACCTCAAACACCAGCTCCGGGATCCACTTCTCTTCGGGCATCACCCGGTACAGCTCGGTCAGCGGCTCGTGGGCCCACAGTCCGTATAGATACGGATACTGGAAGTACTGCTTCTTGCCCCGCTCGTCGCGGTGCTCGTAGGCAAAGCGGGCCACTCGCTTGAGGGCGTCGATGTAGCGCGGATCCTCGGTGTACTCCCACAGCCGCCACAGGGCGTTGTGGAGCTGCTGCCACTGCAGCACACTGCCCATCGTCACCCGACCATCGTCGGCGATCTTGGACAGCAGGAACTCGCCCAGCCCCCGGATCTGGGTGTCCATCGAGCGGTCACCCGTGAGCACCGCCAAGTGGGACATTGCCATCGCGGACAAGGAGCTGGCCCCGAGGTCCTGGATCTTGACGTGCCCATCGCGGTCGACCTTGGCGCGCAGCATGATGGTGTTGAGTGCGGAGGTCGCCGCGAGCTTGAACTCGGGCCGCCCGCTGATCCGGTACATCCACGTGAGACTCAGCGCGCCAACCAGCTGGCGATGAATCATCTCGGTGTCGCCGTTGGTGTTGGTGCGGGGGTCGTACTCGTACTGGAAAGGGTAGCAGGGCATGGACGTGCGCTCTTCGTCCATGCACGTCGGTGGCTTCTGAACACGAAGCGTGTAGTAGCCCATGGCCAGGGCACTGTAGGCCGTCGACATGTCCCCGTTGTCGCCACCCTCCAGCGGTAGCGGCATGGGCAACGATGCCCACGTGGACGGGTCTTTCGGCAAGACGGCCCGGGGCAGCGTGTCGGAACCATAGGTGTAGGGACCAAAGGTCGGCGAGGGGCACGCTTCTTCGGTCAGCGGCGCACGCTTGGAGGTGCCGGACGGGTTGGCGCAGGACGCCAACAACAACACAACGGCAGGCAACAAGGCCCAAGAGGTCTTCACTTCCACAGTACACCACCGGGGTAGCCGACCACGCTCTCGGGGTCCTTGGACTTGTGCAGGTTGGAGCCCAGGGTGGTCCACTGCATCGGCTTCTTGCCCAGCTTGGCCAGGGCGTGCATGCCCACCGCGGCCGGGAACTCCGCGCACGTCGTCACCTTCTCAGACTTCACGTAAGAGTAGATCTTGTCGACGTCATAGTTTTGGATGGCCTCCAGCACGACGGGATCGTGCTCTTCGGCGACAGCAAGGGGCTGGTAGTGGGTCAGGTCCACGGTGATGACCAGCGAGAAGTCCGTGCCGGCGTCTTCGAGCTCTTGCAGGAACGCCGCGAGGCCATCCCCCAGGTTCGAGATGGCCGCCGGGGAGACACCGCGAAAGTGGCCTTTCTCGTTGTCCTTGAGCCCGATGACGACCAAACGGGCATCGGGACGCCGCTCCGCGAGGAACGGAAGCTGCATCTCGACCTCGTGGTGCATGAACGCCCGACGGCTCGGGGTGAGGGCGGGCATGTGGTGCAGCGCCCGCGCCGTCAGGTCCTTGTCGGTGGCGAAGGCATGGCCGGGAATGTGCCAGGGGCCGCCATCCCAGATGGCCATGCGGGCGCCCTCACGAAAGTGGTTGGGGGCCAGGATGATGACCACTTCACCCACGTCCGCCCGGGCCCAGACCTCCGCCGCGGTGGGGCCGGAGTACTCCAGGCCCGCGTGGGGCGTGAGCAGCGCGTAGGCCTTGCCTTCGACCTTGGCATCGGTGTTGTCGAGCAAGGTCTTGACCCGTGCGCTGAGCTTGGTCGGGTCGGAGGGATACCAAGAGCCGGCCTTGGTCCACGAGCGACCGTCGGGCTGGTCGGTCATCGGCTGAACCACAGGGCCCGATGGCGGGGCAGACGCTGTGCCACAGGCGCTCAGCGCTCCGGCGAGGCAGAGATCCAAGAGGCGCCGGTGGGCGCGGGGGCGAGGCACAGAAGACTCCGGGGGGCAGGGTCGGCGATGGGCGGCGTCGACCGGGGGGAACCGGTCGGAGCTTGCAAGACGCGCACGCTATCACGGACGGGTGGGGGGCTCAGGCCACCCCTCACATCCACGCGCCATTGTTCATGTCGAGGCTCTGGCCGGTCACGCCGCAGCCATCGGGGGACACGAGCCACGCGACGAGGCCGGCAATGTGGGCGGGTTCGCTCATCCGTCCGGTGGGCACAGCCGACATCGCCTCGGCCAGGGCCGCGTCGTAGGAGATGCCCATGCCGTCGGCCATGGCTTGGATGCCCTGGCGGGCCATCGCAGTGTTGACCCAACCCGGGCAGACCGCATTGACCTGAATGCCCTCGGATGCGAATTCTTGGGCCAACGCACGGGTGAGCCCCAGCAGACCGGCCTTGCTGGCGCAGTAGCCGGTGTAGCCCGCCACCCCGATTCGCCCGAGAATGCTGGACACGACAACCATGTGGCGAGGCTGGGGACCGGCGAGCAGGTGGCGCTGGGCCGCCCGCAGACACGAGTAGGTGCCCACCAGGTTGGTCTGGACGAGGTCGTCGAAGCGGTCATCGGCGCCGGGCATGTTGGCCCCGCCGATGCCGCTGTTCGCCACCACACCCCGCAGGGGCCCCAAGGTGTCCACTGCCACGGCAAACGCTTGATCCACGGCGTCTCGATCACGGATGTCCACGCCACCCACGTGCACATCCGTCACCCCCAAGGACCGCAGTGCGTCGGCCGTCTCGTGCAACCGGTCGGTGCTGCGCGCGAGCAGCGAGAGCTTCGCGCCTTCAGCACCCAGCCGCAGTGCGATGGCCCGGCCGATGCCGGTGCCTGCACCGGTGACCACGAAGTGTTGTGCGCTCTGGCGAGACTCTGTCATGGGGACCTCCTGGGTTGTGGAAGCCTATGTCATCGGCCATGGCGGAGGCCGCAAGGCTCCTTGTCGACCCAAGTTGATCCGCGGGGACCGCCGCACCTCCCCGCCCCGACCCGATAGGCTGCCGGCGTGTCCACCCCGCCTGAATCCACCGGACGACTGTTCTTCGGTGCTGCCCTCATCACCGCAATTGTCGGCGCGCGCTTGCTGTGGGAGCCCGGCTTGCTCGGCAGTCCCGCCGGGGAGGTCTGGGGCCACGCTTGGGTGCAGTGGTGGCACGCCCTCGCGCTGCCCAGCTGGCCGGAAGGGCCCGGCGCGTGGCTGGTCTCGCCCCGCCCATGGCCGGTCGTCGATCCCCTGCCGACCGCACTTGCCGCTGGATTGGGCCGCCTGCTCGGCCCGACCGCCGGCTACAATCTGTGGGTGCTGTTGGCCGTGTTCATGTCGTTTGTGGGGGGCGCGCGGCTCGCCCGAAGGCTGGGCGGTGACCCCTCGGTCGGCGGGGTGGCCCTCGCCCTGGCCCCTTCGCTGCTGGGGGCGGCCGCTTCGGGACTCACCGAAGACCTCGCCGTTGGACTGGCCGCATTGACCTTCGCCGACTTGGGGCACCGAGATCCATGGCGAGGCGCCCGCGCCGGTGTCTGGCTGGCGCTGCTGTGTACGTGTGGGCTGGTGCTCGGCTGGGCGACTGGACTGATCGCACTGGGGCTCGGGCTCGCCTTCGTCCGCCAGGATCGCCTGAGGCTCAAGGGTCTGGTGCCCGCTGGGCTGTTGGCGGTCGCCGCCGCCGCCGCCCTCGGAAGCCTCCACGGGGGCCGCCTCGGGGGCCATGGCCACCGCCTGGGGACCGCGATGGAGCGCACCGAGCCCCTGTGGAGGCTCAACCCCACACGGGGCGTGGATGTGCTCAGCTACGTCGTTCCCGGCAGGGTGGACCCGGGCGATGCCCTCGTGCGAATGCACCCTGGCTACCTGGGCCTCAGCTTGCTGGGCCTGGCATGCTTCGCCGGGCGAAGCCGCTGGTGGTGGGTCCTCGGAGCGGTCCTGCTCGTGGCCCCGGGGCACCACCTCGCCGCCGCCGGCAGCCCCCTCGGGGTCCAGAACCCGTTTGCCGCCGGGCTGGGGCTGCTGCCCTTTGGTGAGCTCGTGAACCACCACGGACGCCTGCTCTTGCTCGGTGCCGTCGCCCTGTCCGCCCTCGCTGCGGTCGGGGCCACAAGGCGGCTGGGCGCCCGGGCACCGTGGATGGCCATCGTGGTCGGTCTGGATCTCGCACTGCTCGGCCCTGTGCCCACGCCGCTGCCCACTGCCCCCCCCTCGGGACAAGCGCTGTTGTCGTCCCTCGGTGAGCTCCCCGACGGTCCGCTCTTGCAGCTCCCCGCCGGTGGTCCCGGCGTGCACCCTCAGCTTCCCCTGTTCCAACAGCGCTTCCACCAGCGCCCCCTCGTCAAAGACCCCAACGTGCCCGGCCTGCCGCTGAACCTTCGGGACAGCCCCCTCGGGCCCTGGCTGGGCAGCATCGGTCATCCCGGAGGACCGCCCCCCCCCGAGACGGTGCTCTGGCCCGACGAGGTCGCGGTGATTGTGGTCTGGGAGCCTTGGGTGAGCACAGTGGTCGCAGGACTTGGCCCACCGGCGGTTCAGGGCCCGGAGGGTGCCGCTTGGATCGCCCCTTGAGCGCTCTTCAAGGTGTGCACCGGTGGGTACGCACTCTCCCAAAGCACCGATAGAGAGGGCATCTTGGAGATCTCCAAGTGGGCCTGCGCCCGATCGTCGTCGGCCAGGTCCAACGAGCGGGACAACAGGTCCATGCCCGCCGGTGTGGCCGCAGTGGCCGAAAAGTAGCTGACCGCCCACGCTCCCTCAGGGTCCATTGCCACGATGAAGCACTGGCTGCGCAGGCTGGCGAGCAGGCCGCTGCCTTGCCACTGAAAGTGCCCCGTGCGGGTGAGATCCAGGGTGTCGATTCCCTCGATGGTGCGCTCCCGACCGTTCTTCAGGAAGACCACGGTGTCGCTCCAGCGGGCCGCGCCGGTCTTCGGATCCGGCGACAACGGCGCATAGGCCAGACGGGGGTCCGTGCGGTCCTGCCAGAAGTCGAGGGTGGTGCCCACCACGAACCAGGTGCCCATCAGCGCCGCTGGATCGAGGTCCACCAGGGTCTCGGCGGGGACGTCCTGCATTGCAGAAGCGGGGGGCACGGGCCGAGCACAGCCCATCGCCAGGATCACCATGAAGCGGGCGTTCACGGTCCCTCCATCTGTCGCCAAGTCAGGTTGATCCGCGCGCCCACGGGCTTGCGGGTGCGGGGGACCGCGTGCTGCCAGTCTCGCAGCACGGCGCCGTCCATCACCAACAAGCTGCCCGGGGTGAGGTCGACGGAGAGGGTCTGTCGGGGGCGATTGTCGCTGGGGCTTGCTCGAGTGCGCAGCCGAAACCGCCGTGTCGCCCCGAGGCTGAGGCTCGCCACCGCCGGCTGTCCACCATGGGGGTAGTCGTCGTCGGTGTGCCAGCCCATGCTGTCGCTCCCGTCTCGATACAGATTGGCGAGAACACTGTTGAACGGCACCCCCAGGGCGTCTTCGATCCGGCGCTGCAGCCCGGTGAGCGTGGGCCCGAGCGCCCGTGGCGGATGGTGGACCCCCGAGTATGCATAGCCATGAGGACCAAACATCTGGATGCGCCGGGGCATCGGCACCGTTCGTCCAAAGATCGTGAAGGTGTGGGACTCCCACGGCACCTCGACCCGCAACATCGCCAGCGCTTCGGCGGCAGCGACATCGGTCAAGAAGGCCCTGTCGATCCGCAACCCCGGCGGCCAGCCCGGCGCTGTCTGAAGCGAGGTTGCCAATCAATCTTCCTATGTTGGCCGGTCGCGGCCATGACGGTCCGGTGACGCCGTCCCGGGGGTCCAGCGGCATCGGTTAGCCGCGCCGCGAGGGCTCGGAAAGCGCCCAGGTGAGGCGTGTCCCGGCCCAGACTCAATGGAGGCCGGATGTTCTCACACGATACCGTCGAGATGCTCGCGTTCAACCTCAAGATGATGGGGCGGCGCAGTCGCAAGAACATCCTGGTGAGCGCCGGTGGACACAGCGACAAAGAGCGTCTGCTGCCCCATCTGCAGGCCCTCGCCAAGCTCAATGTGGACTTGTTCGCGACGTCGGGCACCAGCGCCTTCCTCGCAACACATGACACCCCGACCACCGAGATCTACAAGATCAAGGAGAAGCGGGAGCCCAACATCGAGTCCTTCCTGCGCAGCGACCGCTTCGACCTGGTCATCAACATTCTGCACGGGGTGCCCAGCTACGACGAGTCGTCCGACAGCCGGCTGATCCGCACGCTGTCCATCGAGGCGGGCATCCCGCTGATCACCGACGCCGATGTCGCGATCGCGACCATCAAGCGCATGTGTGCCCAGGTGGCCGAGCAGCGCAGCCCGCTGCGCGTGATGGGGGAAGCCCAGCCCTGGAACATGAAGCTGCACTTTGCCCGGATGGTGCAGGAGATGGGCGGTCTCGCGAACTACCACGGCCACTTTGACAAGGCCTACCTGATCTCGCCGGACAACCTGAAGCTCGGCCAGGTGGACATGCAGAAGAAGTGGGCGCTCTACAAGTACCTCAAGGAGAACTACACCCACGAGGACCTTGTGCACCGCATCTCCCGCGCGGTGGAGGGCATGATCGCCCAGGGCGTGACCCACACCCGCACGATGGTGGACGCCGACAGCACCGTGAAGCTGCTGCCGGTGAAGGCCGCGCTTGAGGTCAAGGAGCGGTACAAGGACCAGATCTGCTTTGAGATCGGCGTGCAGCCCCTTCAAGGCGTGCTGGAGCCCGAGTCCCGCAAGGCCTTCATCGAGGCGTGTTCCCTCGCCGACTTGGTGGGCGGGCTGCCGTCAAAGGACCGTCCCACCCCCGAAAAGCACCTCGACTTCATCTTGGCGCTGGCCCGGGACCTCGGCAAGTGTGTCGACGTGCACGTCGATCAGGAGAACAACCCCTGGGAGAGCGAGACGGAGCTGCTGGCCATCAAGACGATGGAGTACGGCATGGAGGGACGGGTCTCCGGCGTACACGGCATCTCGGTGGCCGCCAAGCCAGAGCCGGAACAGGAGCGCATTCTCGCCAAGGTCAAGGATGCGGGGATGAACATCATCATCTGTCCCAGTGCTGCCATCAGCATGAAGCAGCTTCCTGCCACTGCGCCGCTGCACAACTCCATCGCGCCACTGGCCAAGCTCATTGAAGCCGAGATTCCGCTCTACATGGGCGTGGACAACATCTACGACCTGTTCATGCCGATGGTCGATGGTGACATGTGGTTCGAGTGCCGCATGCTGATGGAGTCGTGCCGCTTCTACGATCTCGAAGCGGTCGCCCGCATGGCATGCGACAAGAGCGGGTTCAGCACCACGCAGGGCTGAGCGGACGCCAAGGGTTGCCCCCGAAGCTGGGGGCAGCCAGCACCGTGGGCCACAGACCCGACACCAAAAAGGGACCAGAGGGCAAGCCCACCGATCCCTCGCTCAGTGGTTCCCGCAGCCGGCACTGAGCCTGGGCAAAAACGAGACCCCAAGAAATAGAAGACCTCCGGGATCCACAAGGGAAGTCCCGGAGGTCAACGCGAGAGACACCGATGAAGGTGCCTCTCAGGCAAGGCCTACCAGCGGTCGCTGCCGCCGCCGCCACCCCAGCCGCCGCCGCTGCGACCACCGCCGCCGCCGCCGCCGCCGTAGCCGCCGCCGACCACCACCGCCGCCGCCGCCGTAGCCGCCGCGACCACCGCCGCCGCCGCCGTAGCCGCCGCGATCACCGCCACGTCCACCGCCGCCGCCGCCGCCGAAGCCGCCACGACGACCGCCGCCGCCGCCACCGGAACGTTCCTGAGCAACGTTCACCTTGATGGAACGACCGCCAAGATCTTGGCCGTCCATTCCGTCAATGGCAGCCTGTGCCATCTCGGCATCGGCGAAGGTGACGAAGCCAAAGCCGCGGGAGCGGCCGGTTTCGCGGTCAGTGATGACCTTGCAATCGGTGATCTCACCGTAGGACGAAAATGCGTCGTTAAGGGCTTGGTCATCGACCGCCCAGGGAAGACCACCCACAAAGAGCCGGTTGCTCATCGTATCTGTACTCGTCAGGTCCTGGCGATTCCAGGTCCATGTTGGGGGTCGGGCAGGAGGCCCGACGCTCGGTGGCGCCCGATCGGCGCCGCTGGAGCTTGGAGAGAGGTTCAGCCCCTGCGCGCAGCAGGCAGCTGGCGGGATTGTCGTCGACAAGGTGTCGCCGATTTCCCAGCCCTTCCAAGCACCAGCACCCTAATGCACCCACCGGCCTTCCGCTCGCAGAAATCGTGCTTTTGCCCGAACTCGCCGCCTGGGCCCGCCACCTGGGGCCACGATCCCCCCAGACTGCCCCAACCAGCACCCATCTCACATGCGTCAACAGTGCTGTGACACGATCGCCGCTGGGTCGGACAACACAACCGTGCGCGAGCCGAGTCGCCCGACTCGCTCACGGGCTCGCAAATAGCGAGCCCATGAACGAGTGCGTTCTTGGCGGGGGCAAGCCCCCGCGCCGCGCCCCAAAGGGCGCTCCCCCACGGCATCCTCGCACCGAGGCTGCCGCCGTCCGGTCGGGGACCGAACGGGTTCAGCACATCGCATGCGCTGAACTTGGGGACCAGCCGAGCGGGGTGCTGGCCATCGAGTCGACACCTGCGGCCAGCGGTCCGACAACACCGGGGCACTGCGTTGAATCGGGCCGCTCCTGCGGCGCTCTCTTGCATCCGGTGGGGCCCACCAAGCCAGGGCGATCGGACCACCCAATTCAAGCGCTTGTCATCACGTTGCAATGGTGTTGCAGTCCCGCATCCGGGACTCTCCCGGCACAGAACCGATCGCAACCCGGAGCACACCATGAGCGCACTCGCCCGCGCCCAGACTCCCGTCCAGAGCACCGAGCAGGCCAGCTCAGCCGGCTCGGAGTCCTCCTCTGCAGGCCGGGGCAACGCCGCCGCTGCAGAACAATCTGGGCTCAGCGGAGGCAGCGCCAGTGTCTACGTTGTGGCGCCTGGCGACACGCTGTGGGCCATCGCGGCGCGGATGCTCGGAGACGGCAGCCGCTGGGAAGAGCTCGCCGCCCTCAACCAGATCGCGGATGCCTCCACCATCTTCCCTGGCCAGATGATCCGCCTGCCCGCAACGACCGCCGCGCCGGCAGATGCGCCTGCGGTCGACGGTCCCACCGGGGCCGTGTTGGGCACCGTCACGCCCGCGCCGGCCGATGCCCCGACGCCGGCAAAGGCCCCCCTCGGTGTCGAAGCCAGCGCCGCGCTTGAGGACCAACAAGCCCAAGAGTCCGCCACCGAGGGCGGGTTCTGGAGCAAGGTTGCTGGCGCGGTGCAGCGAGCCGTCGACGCCGTGCGCAGCGTCTTCAGTGGCCTCTTCGGCGGAGGCAAGTCGGAGGCCCCCCAGATCGAGGCCCCTGCCCCCGAAGGCCCAACCCAAGATGGCCCTACCCAAGACGGCCCTACCCAAGACGGCCCTACCCAAGACGGTCCCACAAAGCCCAAGACCCCCACTGCACCGGCCGTTCCCGAGCCAGAGCCAGCGCCCGTCTACCACACGGTCTACCCAGGGGACAATCTGTGGTCCATCGCCCAACAGTACCTGGGCGATGGGAATCGGTGGCGCGAGGTGGCCGACGCCAACGGTCTCGAGAACCCCAGCCTGTTGAAGGTGGGCCAGAAGCTGCTCATTCCCGGCGTCAAGCCCGCGGTCTCGGGCCCCATCACCACCCCGGTGGGCCCCACCGTCGACCCGGACATGGATGGCGAAGGCATGGCCCCCGGCGACGCCATTCCCCTCGCCGGGCTGCGCGGCCTCGACCACACCATGGCCGCGATCTACAACGGCAAGGGCAAGTACCTCAAGCAAAAGGCATCCGCGCTGGGCATCTCGTCGGCGGCGGCGGCAGCGGTGCTCAAGTGTGAGTCGGGGGGCGAAGGCTTCCACCGCACGTCGGGCAAGATGATCATCCGCTTCGAGAACCACATCTTCTGGGACAAGTGGGGCAAGGGCAACGCGGGCACCTTCAACGACCACTTCCGCTACGGCACGTCGCAGCGGTGGACGGGGCACCAGTACCGGGCGCAGTCCTCCGACGCGTGGGCTTCGTTCCACGGCAACCAGTCCAAGGAGTGGCAGGTCCTGGAGCTCGCCCGCGGCTTGGACGACACGGCCGCCTTGCTGTCCATCTCGATGGGGGCCGCCCAGGTCATGGGCTTCAACCACAAGACCCTCGGCTACGCCAACGTCCAAGAGATGTTTGAGTCGATGTCGGTCTCGCTGCCGTCCCAGCTCGACGGCATGTTTGCGTACATCCAAGCCAGCCGAACGTGCATGGCCGGGCTCAAGAGCGGCGACTACACCCAGTTTGCCCGTGGCTACAACGGCAGCGGCCAAGCGGAGTACTACGGCGGCCTCATCGCCGGCGCAGCAGCGGCCTACGCCCGGGTGACCCGGGGACGCATCCACGCCTGAGCGACGGGCACCCAGAGCGGCGGACAGCCCCACTCGAGACGGTGGGGTTCTCGGGCCCGACCCACGTTGGCTGCCCGGGTGCAACTCAGTCGGACGCAGCACCATAAGCTACACCACTTATATTGGTGCCACCGGACAGCAGCTCCCTGCCGCTGGTGGGCTCAGCCGAAACCCCCCTGCCACCACACCCACGCCATGCTCGCCACGGCGCACACATTGCCGGTGACCCCAAACAAGCGCATCTGTCCCGGGGTGTAGCGGCCCTCACGAAACAACACGAGCTGGTCCAGCAACAGCCAACCCAAGAACCCGACCATGCCCCCAGCGAAGGCAGGGTCGTGCAGCGGACCCGCCAACAGCCCGATCTCACCCACCACCACACCGATCACCAGCCACTTGCTGTTGCGCGCCCCCAGCACCGTCGCCGTGGTGTGTCGCCCCGCTGCCCGGTCGGGCTCGATGTCCATGACCTCCCCCATCAGCTGGGCTTGGGCACAGAACAACGCAAGGTAGCCAACCACCGGCCAGTCCGGGATTGGCACCCCGTTGAGCCACGCCGACAGCGGCACCACGAGCAGGTACCCGACTTGGCTGAGCAGGTCACCGGGGGGCCGCCCCCTCAGCCCACGGGTGGGGTGGTTGTAGGCCGCGAGAATGCCCACAATCAGGGCACACAGCACGAGCATTCTCAGTCCGCCCACCCAAGCCAGCACGGGCCACGCGAAGACCTGCACCGCCACGATGCCTTGGGGCACGGTGGCCAGCTCCTCGTCGGTGCCCTGAGCACCAAACAGCCACGAGCCCTTGCGGGGGTTGAGCCGGTCGGTGTCGGCGTCGACAGCATCGTTCCAAGCATAGACCATGTGGTTGAGCGGGAACGTGCACCACAGCAACCCCACCACAAAGCCCGTCCACGGCAGGTCACCCCAGTGTCCCGCGAGGGGCAGCAGGTACAGCCACAGCGTCGGAAACCAGAGCCCGGGGCGACTGGCCTGGAGGTGGAACCGCAGCAGGCGAGCGGTCGTCACTCGCCCTCAAAGACCATGTCGGGGAAGATCGCGGTCACCACCTCAAACTCCACACATCCCCCGCTCGGCAACACCGCAGCGGCCACCGATCCCACTGACACGGTCTGAAACTCCAGTCCCGTCACCACCGCCAAGGGATCCACCATCGCTGCGGTCGCCGTGAAGGCCCCCGCGGAGCCAGGCGCCATGCACGCCACAAAGGTCGGGCCACCCGCGTGGTGGTTGATGGGAATGGTCGTTGTCACGGTGCCCTCGGCCATTGGGGTCCAGCTCGCCGCCAGGTCGCCCGGGGCCATCGAGTCCCCGGTGAGGGTCACCTGAACCGCCGGCACGTCCACCACCACGGGCAGCTCCGCCCGGACCCTGTGGTCATCCCAGTCCAGCGCGAAGGACACGGTCGAGCCGGTCACATCCACGGTGCCGTAGAGCTGGCCCGTCGCGGCATCCGCAGCAAAGGACTGGTCGCCGCCCCCGGCGTTGACGACCAGTGACGTGGACCGGTCCGCCACCGGCGCCGGCTCACACCCCGAGGCCGTGCACAGCTCATCGGTTGCGCAGCCCCCGCACTCCGCGGACTCCCACTGGTGAAAGGCACAGGTCTCGGTGGTGGCCACTGGTGCTGAGATCCATGGATGGGGGATGTCGGTCACGGTCGCATCGAGCGAGTGGCCGCTGCCCCAGCTCACGAGCGACACCCGGCCCAAGCGCTCTTCAGGGGCACACACCTGTCCCAACACAGCATCCACCGGCTCGTCGCCGCCGCCACCATCTGATCCGTCCGCGCCGTCGCCCCCGGCTCCACCGTCCGAGCCGTCACCACCGACGGCACCATCCGAGCCGGCGCCGCCACTCGAGGGCGCACTGTCCGTCATGCCTTTGCCCGAGCAGCCCACCAGCACCCCCACCAGCAGCAACCGTCGACACCACATCACAGCCTCCAACAGCACACCATCACCGGCCAGGGCGCAGCAGCAACGCCGCGCCAAGGTAGGCGGCAACACCGAGATACACCACATTGTCGAAGCCCACCACCATCGCCAGTGCCAACGAAAGCACCGTCGCCAGCACACTCGCCGCACCGTTGATGGCCCAGAACCACGCTTTGTGGGTGTCGCCGAAGCGCAGCATGCCCCCCGGAAACGCAAAGCCCATCAGGAAGCCACAGGGCAAGAGCAGCAGCACCGACAACACAACCCGGGCGGGCAAGCTCATCCCGAGGGTCGCCGAGAACATCGGCACCATCGTCATGTTGGCCAATCCCGCGACGATCCCCAGCGCCGGCGCCAGCGCCTGAATTCGGGCCAGCTCCAGCCGGCTGGACTGCACCGCGCCGAGCCCGGCCCCCAGCAACAGCGCCGCCAGCACCACCGTGGTCGCGTAGCTCGGATGCCCCAGAAACAGGATGAACTGCTGAATCCAGCCGGCTTCCACCAGCATGAAGGCGATGCCGATGCTGAGGAAGTAGCCGCTGCCCCGCCAGAACTCCGGCGAGGTCCGTCGGGCCGATCCACCCCAGACGAAGGGCAAGAAGAACAGGCCCAGGGTCAAGGCACTGAGCAAGCCCAGCATCCACCGCAGCACGATGACCGAGTGCTCATTCGTGGACACGGTGTCGAGCACCGCCGCGTCGATGTGGCCGAATAGCGGCACGGTCTGGAAGAAGAAGGGCCGCTGGTCGGTGGGCGGCGAGAGGTCGAGCCCGTGGGACTCCAGCTCGGCCGGTCCGTCCCGTAGGACCTGGGCCAGGACGGACCGCGCCGGGGTGCCCTCGTGGACCGGCCAGTGGCGCACAAAGCCCCGTGCTGCGCCGATCTCGTCCAAGCGAGCGAGGTCGGCGGCCGTCCAGGGGGTGCGCGACATCAGCAAGGTCACGATGGCCCCGGCCTCCACCAGCCCGATGTGGTCCTCGGGAGTGGCCACCCCTGCGTCGTCCAGCGCAGCTCGGGCCAGCAGCGCCAGGCGCATGCCCTCCAACAGCCGGTCGCCCTTGTACCAGCGGCTCACCGACACGATGCCGTCGTCGGACAGCCGGTCCCAGTACAGCGCGAAGGCTTGCCGCGTGTAGAGGTAGTTCTCGGACAGGGCGTAGGCACCCGCCGCCGTCGCCGCCCAGCTGTCGATGAGCGAGACTTGGAGTAGATCGTAGCCGCCGGGGCTGCGCGTGAGGAAGGACCGACCCTCGGCCGCCACCGCCGTCACCCCGGGCAGGTGGTAGGGGTCGCCCGAGAACTCGCCGAAGTCCTCACTGACCAGCTCGATGGTCGCGGCGTTCAGCTCGACAGCGTCCACCGCCTCGGCCCCGGCCCGCAGCGCTGTGAGGATGTCCCGTCCACCGCCACCGCCAATGACACACGCGGTCTTCGGGGGCCGGAGCTGGTAGCCCACGCCGGTGACATCATAGTCGAGGTGGTCCAGCGTCGATGGTCCCCCACCCAGTGCCGTGATGGGCGTGCCCGCCGAGCCGTCTTGCTCCAGCCAGAGCTGGTCCACCGCACGCTCGGAGTAGTTGCTGCCCATGCCCCAGCCGAAGGCGGCTTCGGGGTCGAGCTGGAACCACGGCCGGGGAAAGACCGTCAGCCGTGCAGTCGGGGTCCACCGCTCGAACAGGGGCTCGGTGCGCTCATTGTAGGTCTTGGTGTAGCGGAGCTGGTACAGGTTGCCGACCCACATCGAGCCCACCAACACCGCGGCAATGCCCGCTGCTGGGACCTTCTTGAGGGCACTCAGCACCACCGCGGCGCCGAGGGGCAGCAGCGCCGACAGGGCGATGAGCTCGGGGGTGGGCACCCACCAGAGCAGGGGCACAACCACCAACGCGCCAGCGGTCGCGCCGAGCAGGTCCGCGCCGTACATCCGCCCGACGCCCCGTCCTCGGGCGGCCAGCAACAGCGCACACACGGCCGTGCCAAGTGCCAGCAACGGTGCGAGAACCAGCAACACGATGACCAACACGCCCGCCGGGAACAGGCTGGCGAAGTCTTCCACCAAGCCTTCGCCCCGGGGCAGCAGCCCCCCCACTTGCACGATGCCCACGATGGCGGCGGGAATGAGCCCGGTCGCCAAGAGCAGCGATCGGCGCAGGGTCTTGGGCCCCGGTGGCCGCATCGCGAACCAGACCCCGGGCGCACCCACGGCCAGCATCGCCAGCGAGATGCTCAAGAACGCAAAGTGGTACCACAGGACCACCGAGAGCACCCTCGTGATGGCCACTTGGAACAACAACACCGCAGCGGAACACATCGCGATGGCGATCCAGCCGCGGGGACCGTCAATCGGGTCTGTGGTCGGAGAGCCCATTCAGCCCTTGAGCGCAGTCGCGGCCACGCCGGGCACCTTGAACCAGCTCGGTGCCGCCTCAAACGCGGTCATCTTGCGGCCCAACTCCAGGTTGTTCTGGTGGTCGGTGAACCACGCCGGCGTGGGCTTCATCAGGAAGGGCGCGCGCACGATGCTCTTCTGGGGATGGTCCAGCAACAGCCCGTTGTGGACAACACCGATGCCCGACTGGATGTCTTCGGGGGTGTGGCCAGGGAACGCCCCCCAGGTCGCGTTGACGAGGCCGTAGTTCAGCCCGGACCAGCAGTTGATGGCAATGGCGCCATAGCGCAGATCAGCGATGGCCCGGTCGAAGGTGCCGCCGAGGCGCTTCTCGGTCTTGGGATGCACGATGAGGTTGATGGACAGCGTGCCCCAGCAGCGGTCGTTGGCGAAGGGAATCGCGGCCGCGAGGTACTGCTCGGGGGTGGTCGCCTCGATGTCCACGAAGCTGAAGATGCCGCACCAGGGCTCATTGGACAGCGCATACTCGTCGGCGTCGGTGCCCACACCCTCGAGAATGGTCCAGGGCAAGACGCCCTCACCATCGGCACTCCCGAGCTGGGTGGCGTCGGGGTATTGCTCGGTGAAGCGCTCCCACGTGGCCTGGGCCGTCGGGTAGTAGGCCTTGCGCGTGGGCGTGGCTGCGAGCTTCTCCCGCACCAGCGCCTCGAACCGATCCCGCAGCGCCCAGCCCTTTGCCAGCGCGATGATGCGGGCCCCATTGCAGTTGAAGCCGCAGTTGTAGGCCAGCATCGACGCGACCTGGCGGGCGTGGTGGTCCAGCTCGGCGGGGCTCCACTCACCGGGAACCACCAGCACGGGCGACACACAGCCCAGCTCGGACGTGATGGGCTTTGTGAGCCGGGGCGTGCCGCTCGCCTTGTTGTCCGCACCGGTGGCACCCGGGCCCCACACGATGGCGTCGTGGGCCCCCGCCGATCCGGTGATGTGGATCGAGTGCACGTCGGGATGGTCGGTCAGGTGGGCACCCTGGGGAATCCCGCCGTAGCACAACCGCAGGTAGCCGGCGTCGACCAAGGGCTGGAGCGCCCGCTCGATGACGGGCCCGAGGGCCTCGTTGACCGGGTTCATCTTGAGGATGCAGACCTCGTCGTCCACCACCAGCTTGTAGAGCACATCCATGGGCGGGATCGACGACTGGTTGCCCGCGCCGAGCACCACACTCACCCCACCGTTGCCGCCCGCGCCGGCCGCTTTGTCCCGGTAGATCTGGCCCTGGGTGGGCTGCTGACCCGGCTCGATCCAGATGTCGCACGTGACGCCGGTGAACAGCGCTTTGTCGAGCAGACCCTGGGGGAACACCTGGGCGACCCACTGGCCGTCGGGCCGCGTCCACGTCTTCGGCAACCGCGGTTGGCCCCCCGCCTCGAGGGCTTCGGCGAACAGCCGCAGGTTGCGCATCACGGGCAGCGTGCCGCCCAGATACTCCTCACCATGCCCATTGCTGCCGGCGGCGTAGCCCTTGATCCGCCGCGCGGTCTCGGCCCACTCGTCGCTCACCGCCAGCGTGGTCTGCATGCAGCGCCGCAGCAGCGCAGCCCGGTCCGGGGCGGACAGCGCGGCCCAACGGGGGGCGGCGTCCTTGAGCTCGGCAACTTGGCGGTCCAGCGTGTCGATCGGCGTGGGGTCCATCGGCGAAGGGGCGGTGTTCATGGGGACCTCGGTTCAACGGGAAGCGATGCAGGCGCGGGCGAGGCCGCTAACCTGTGCCGCCGCCATCGCAGGCCCAGCAACGGATTCTGTCGCCATCTTCCGGTCAAGTGGCTCCGGACGAGACCGGCCCCCACCCTTGACCAGAGGCCGCAGCACCGTCCATCCTCCGGGTTCCCGTTCCTCCCCCCGACCCGAGGATGCTCGATGCGTGCCGCCCACTTCGCCCTGACCGGACTGCTCATCGGGACTCTGCTCGTGTCGTGCAACAGAGGCGCGGCCACGCCCGCCACGCCCACGATCGAAGTGCCCCCCCCGCCGCCACCCACCGCCGAAGCCCCCCCCAGGGATGGACGGACACTCTCGGACACCGCGATCGACCTCAAGCCGAGCCTGACTTGCGAGACCGACGACGACTGCGGCGTCTTCATGCACTTCATCACCGAGGATGACCGGTGCTGCCCGACGTGCTCGCCAACCTCCGCCGCATCGACGTGGATCGCCGACTTCCGCCAACAGTGCGACGCGAAGAGCCGGATCGGCTGCGCGATGATGAAGTGCGCCGCACCGCCCGACAGCCAGTGTGTGGAAGGCCAGTGCACCCTCAGCCCATGAGCCCGCCTGGGCCGCTGGGCTGTGCATGACGGGCGCCCTGTTCATCGTCGGCGCGCTCGCATGCAGCCCCGCCCCGGCCCCCACCGTGCTGCCCGAGGTCCCTGTGGAACCCGTGGCCGTGCCGGTCCCCCAGTGGCCAGCGCCCGGCACTCCGCTCCGCGTCCTGAAGGTCGACGACCCCGCGACCCCGCTCACTGTCGTGGTGGACGCCGGCCACGGGGCACCGGGAAACACCGGCAACACCTCGTGCACGTGCACCCCCGAGCAAGACGTCACCCTCGACGTGGCCACTGACCTCGGCAACAACCTGGGGACGGGCATTGTTGTCCACCAGGCCCGAGCGGGGGACGCCCAGCCGACCTACCCAGACCGCAAGAAAATGGCCGAAAACATCCATGCCGAAGCCATTGTCAGCATCCACACTGACTCGCGTGGCGAGCCCGATCCCGACAAGCCCTGCCCCACCACCGACGACCAGCCCGGCTTCTCGGTGCTGTGGTCAGACGAAGGCCCGGATGCGCTGGTGGCGGGCCGGCACCGACTCGCCCAGGCCATCGCGATCCGCATGTCTGAGGCGGGGTTCTTGGCCTACGACGGCGTCGAGTACACCGGCCTGTACGCCGCAGAGCAGGTGCCTGGCGTCTTCTTGGACCGACACGCCCCCAACAAGCGCATCTACATGCTGCGGCGCACCACCCTGCCGACGGTCATCATTGAGCTGATGAATGCATGGCATCCAGCGGAGACCGCGAGGTGGCAGGAGCCTGCGACCCGAGCAGCTCTTGCGGGTGCGGTGCGGGCGGCACTGGTCGACGTCTCGGCCCCCCCAGGAGGCCCGGAGCGATAGGCTGACGACCCACTCCCGGAGAGCCCATGCGCCCGTTGACCGAAGTTGCCGCCGACCTTGGCATCCCCGCCGATGCCCTCATCCCCATGGGCCGCCACAAGGCCAAGCTCGACATGCGGGCCGGCGACGATCGTGGCCAGACCGGCAAGGTCATCTTGGTGAGTGCGATCACGCCGACGCCGGCCGGTGAAGGCAAGACCACCACAACCATCGGGCTGACCCAGGCGCTGCATCAGGCCGGCACGAAGGTGGTTGCGTGCTTGCGGGAACCCAGCCTGGGACCGGTCTTTGGCATCAAGGGCGGCGGGACCGGCGGCGGCGAGTGCCACCTGGAGCCCCGGGTGGACGTGGATCTGCACTTCACCGGTGACCTGCACGCCATCACGAGCGCCCACAACCTGCTCTCGGCGCTCATCGACAACCACCTGCACTTCGGCAACACCCCCACCCTGGACGCCCGGAAGGTCCGGTGGAAGCGCGTCCTCGACATGTCGGACCGCTCGCTGCGCAGCACCCTCATCGGGCTGGGCGGGGACGGGGTGCCCCGGGAAGACAGCTTCGACATCACTGCCGCCAGTGAGGTGATGGCAGCCCTCTGTCTTGCACGGGATCCTGAGGACCTGCGCGCACGGTTGTCCCGGCTATTTATCGGATTTTCCACGGACAAGAAGCAGGTCACGGCCGAGGACGTCGGCGCGGTGGGCGGCATGCTCGCCCTGCTCCGGGACGCCTTGATGCCCAACCTGGTCCAGACCACCGAAGGCGCTCCGGCCATCGTCCATGGCGGTCCCTTCGCGAACATCGCCCACGGCTGCAACTCGGTCATGGCCACCCGGCTCGGCCGCCAGCTCGCCGATGTGGTGCTGACCGAGGCGGGCTTCGGCTTTGACCTGGGCGGCGAGAAGTTCATGCACCTCAAGTGCCCGGCCGCCGGCATTGAGGGACTGGCCGCCGTCGTGATGGTCGCGACCGTG
Organism: Myxococcota bacterium; assembly: GCA_942491145.1. GTDB lineage: Bacteria > Myxococcota_A > UBA796 > UBA796 > UBA2385 > CAXQUZ01. Next base: position 151,009 of record CALOBC010000046.1, read on the forward strand.
CGGGCGCTCAAGTACCACGGCAAGGGTGACCTCAGCGCCGGCATGCCCAACCTCGACGCCCACCTCGACAACGTCGAGCGCTTCGGTCAGCGGGCGGTGGTGGTGCTCAACCGCTTCGGCGACGACACCGATGAAGATGTCCAGTTCATCCTCGACCACTGCGCCGCGCGGGGCATTCCCGCCGCCGCGTCCACCCACTTCACCGATGGGGGCGCCGGTGCGGCCGACGCCGTGGCGCTGTTGTTGCCGATCCTCAATGAGCCCGTGCGCCCGCTGACCCCGGTGTCGCCCGTCGATGGCACCGTTCGGGAGCGCGTGGAGGCCATCGCCACGGAGCTGTACGGGGCCGACGGGGTGGACTGGTCCGAGCTGGCGCTCAAAAAGCTGCGGGCCTTCCCCCGCTTGGGCGCCGACCGGTTGCCGGTGTGCATGGCGAAGACCCAGTCCTCGCTGTCGGACAACCCCAAGCTGCGGGCGCGCCCGACCGGCTTTCGCATCCAGGTGCGAGATCTGGAGATCAGTGCGGGGGCCGGCTTTGTGGTCGTGCTCACCGGCGCGCTCACCCGGATGCCGGGCCTGCCCAAGCGGCCCCGGGCGTGGGACGTCGACCTCGTGAACGGTGAGATCACCGGGCTCGGATGATGGGCACCGAGGGCACCGAGAAGCACGATCGGCGCACCATTGTCATGGTGTTGATCGCGGCGGCGTTGCTGTGGGCGCCGGTGCTCGGCCTGGGCCCCCTCTCGGATGACCACCAGCGCATTGTTGAGGCCGCCGGGGGCGTGGAGCACCAGCTCGCCTGGTTCACCGAGCCCTTGCCAGGGGTGCGTCCGCCCCTGCCCGATGCGGTCAGCCCGAAGCTCTACCGGCCGGTGTGGCGCATGGCCTTTGTGGTGGACCGTGCGCTGCTCCCGATGGGATGGTGGGCACCACGCTTGCTCGTCGTGTTGGTTCACCTGCTGGGCACCATGGCGCTGTGGGGACTGCTGCGCAGCTACCGCTTGGCCCCCAGCGTGGCCGTCGGTGCCGCCGCCCTGTTTGCGGTGAACCCGTGGCAGGTCGAGGCGGTCGGTTGGGTGAGCGCCCAAGGGGTCGGGCTCGCGATGCTGTTCGTCCTGCTCGCCGGCCAGCTTCGCACCCGTCCCCGCCTGGCCTTCGCGCTGTTGATCCTGGCCGGATCCACCCGAGAGAGCGGGCTGCTGGCACCGCTGATGGCCGCGTGCTGGCTGTTCTTCGACGACAACCAGAAGAACCGGGGCTTTGTGGTGGCCGCCGCGGGGGTGGCCCTCGGCTTTGCAGCGATGCGGGTGTACCTGTTCAACACACCCATCGGCGGGTTCACCGACCTGCGCTGGCTGGTCACGGCCCCCGGGGGTGTGGCGATTCTGGCCAAGCACGCGCTCGCCGCGTTGAGTCCCCTGCCCGGCCCGGTCGTGGGCACGGCGGGGGTGCTGCTCGGGGCCGGCATCAGCGCGGTCTTGGGGGCCCTCGCGCTGCGCAGTGAGAACAGAAAGGTGGCTGTGGGCGCCCTCGGTTGGCTGATCGTGGCCAACCTGCCCTACCAGCGGGTGACCACTGATCCCTTCACCGGCGCCCAGGGCCGCTTCGCTGCCGAGTCGGCCGCACCCTTGGCGCTGCTGTGGGCACTCGGCATCGCCACGCTGCCCAAGCAAGCCCAGAAGCCCTTGGGCTTGGTCATGGTCGTGCTGTTGGCACTCACGACCTTGGCTCGACAGCACCAACTTGGGGCCGCAATCGACGAGAGCACAGGGCTGAGGAGCGCACTGGCAAGCCATCCGGGCAGTGGCACTGTGGCTGTTCCGGAACACCACCTCGGCTTTCCCCTGAGGCCCGGACTGTGGCCATGGGCGGCCCGGCAGCCGTGGACCGCGACCCCGACCGAGTCCCCGTGGACGGTGGTGCCTGAAGGCGAAGCGGCAGACCTGCACTGGTGTGGTCCCCTCGAAGGCCTCGTGCCTGGATGCGACCCACTCTGAAGGGGAAGCACTGGGACGCACCCGTCAATGCCCCCATCCACCTCGGCCCTGCACCAAACCTGCACACAATCGCCGCCCCCCCTGCGCACAACTGCGGCCACCCGCGCACGACCGCCGGTGATGAAGGCTCTCCCCCCGCCTGGAAGAGTTGCCGATGTCGTGGCGCAGCCGACTCCTGACCGCCCTGTTCGAGCTCAGCGCCGGGCCCTACGCCGCCTTGGCCAAGGCGCATGTGCAGCCCTGGCGGGAGACCACCGCGTCGCTGATGGCCCGCGCACCGGGCACTCTCGGACGGGCCATCGGTGAGCACTTGGACGAAGGCGGCTTTGCGTTGTTGCCCCGGCTCGAAGACCACGACGTCTTCCATGTGGTGATGGGCATCGGGGCATCGGCGGTCGACGAAGTGGCCCTGCAGTACGCGCTGGCCGGCAACGGAAAGCGCAGCGTCTACCTCGTCGGCGTCGTCATTCTCGGGGCCATGATCTTCCCGGAGGCCGTCCCCCAGTTTGTGGCCGCGTGGCGCCAAGGCCGCACAGTCGTCGAGTTTCACCAGCACCTCAGTGGACGGGGGGCGCTGCCGTTGCTGGACTGGCCCCTCGACGTGGTGCGGCCGGTGCAACGGGACAGCCTGCCCGCCCAGCCCACAAGCCGGCTACACCAGCACCATGCGCGCCGCCGGTCTCCCCATTCTCCTGCTGGGCTGTTCATCGGGTCCCCCGCCCGCTGACCGCGCCGCACTGCAAGCCAGTCTGGCGTTTCCGGGCGCCGGGGGTCCCCTGGGCCTGTGGCGGGGTGAGCCGTTCCAAGATGGCCGTGTGACCGTCACTCCCGTGCGGTTTGACCTGGTGCCCGGTTGGCAGGTCTCGGGCGCGCTGTGGACCCCCGACCAGCCCGGTGATGTCGGCATTGTGGTCGCCCAGGGACACTTCGGCCAAGGCAAGAGCGGACCGGAAGCCCAAGAAATGGCGTGGCGACTGGCGCGCCGGGGCGTGCGGGTGCTGGCGGTGGACACCCCCGGAATGGAGGAGTGGGACCGACCCGGGCGCCATGTGCACTTCGACGAAGGCGGGCACAACCGGGGCTACCTCGCGGCCGGCGGCACCAGCACGCTGGCGCTGCAAGTGACCCAGCTCCAGCGGGGGCTCGACGTGCTCCAGGCCGAAGGTGCCCAACACCTCGGGGCCACCGGGGCGAGCGGGGGCGCCGTCCAGTCCTTCTACCTGGCGCTTGCCGATGATCGGGTGGAGTCGGTCGTGCTCGCGAGCACACCCCCGCTCCCCAAAGAAGCCCGCGCCGGCGGTTGCCCCTGCGACCAGCTCCCCGCTTGGCCCGGTCCCGACCCCCATGTGGTCGCGGCGCTGCCGGTCCCTTCGCTGTGGCTCGCCGACGGGCTGGACGGCAAGGCGCCGGAGGGACTGCCCCGGCGTGCACGGTGGGTGCCGACCGCCGGGCCCCACAGCTACACCCCCGAGATGCAGGACCTCGCGCTTGCCCACTTTGCCGACACGCTGGGCATTGCGTCCCGCCCTCAGGGCCCCGACGGCGGACCCCTCACCGACTTGCGCGCCGGCACCCCTCCCGCGGACGCGCCGTCCATCTTCGACCTGCCGCTGCAACCGACCACGATGTGGACCGCCACACCCCCCGGTGGGGACGGCCACCACGAGCTGAGCTGCTCGGGATCCGGACCGACCGTCTTGCTGGCGGGCAACCACGCGGCCGATCGCGACGCCGTGCTGGCCCAGGGGCTCCGGGCTTGTGAGGTCCGCATTCCCGAGGACATGGGCGCGGTCCACGAAGCCATCGCCCTGCGCACCGCCGCGGTGGACCACACAGCCCAGGCACTCGGGGCCGCCGCACGCCGCTGCCAAGCTCAGGGCATCTATGCGGTTCGTGCCTGGGGCGTCCCGTCATTGCCCACGGGTCTTCCGTACATTGTGCGGGAGCCGGTGCGCAGCCCGCAACAGCTCCAGACGGACTCCGACCCGCTGTGGATCCACGTTCCCGGGGCGTGGTGGGGTGCGCTGGAGCCGGTCTGGGCGGGCGCGGTCGCCACCGGCACCGACCCCACAGCGCTGGCCAAGGCCCTCAAAGAAGCGGTGTCAGGGCCTCAATAGCGGTCCCCACTCGGCCGCCATGGCGGCGCCCACAGTGGCATGGCCTTGGGTGGACAGGTGCCAGTCCTTTGCCCAGAACACCCCGTGCTGGGACATGTTCGCGGCTCTCAACACCGGCAGGGCGTGCAAAACGGGAACCCCGGCATCCCCCAACCGCGCCGCAAGCTGTTCGCCGAGCGCCCGGTGTTGGCCAACCATCGCCGGCGCCAGTCCCAAGGCCGCCCGCGCAAGCCCCGTGGGCGTCTCTGCGGCGGGGTCCACATCCAAGCGACTGGGCAACAACACGACCCCAAAGAAGCGGGGGGAGCACACATCCCGTGCCGCCAGCAACCGGTCCAAGGCGTGGGCCAGCGCCGTCTCGCCGAGGTCAGGGCGCAGCGCCAGGACGGCGTCTTGGTTGAGCAGCTGGCTGACCACCTCACCGCCCTGCTCCCACGCCCGGACCATGCGCTCCCCATGGTCAGCAGGGCGCGGCAGCCTCAGCTCACCCCTGCGCTCCGCCGACGCCAAGCCATCCAAGAAATCGTTGCCCAGGTAAAAGACAACCACACAAGCGTCGACGGAGAGGTCCTCGGTCTTCGCGCCAGGACCCACCCACTCCCCGAAGAACGCGGCGTACTCATCGGGCCCCCAGTATCCGGTGGCACCGTTCACCACGTCAATGCCCAGCCGGCGCTCCAACACGGCGGCTGCAGTCTCGGCGTTGTTCACCACCCCCGCCAAGTGGGAATCGCCCACCAACAACGCTCGGGGCAAGGAAGACCGGGCCGCGACAGTGCCGTCTTCGCGGAACCCGTGGGCTTCAGTGGCCATCACAAAGCCCCCTTCCGGGTGCTCCGGAAAGTCCACAACGCGCCGCGCACCCGCCTTGTGGGTCAGGTAGAGCCTTGGGTGGGCCACGTACAGGTCCGGCTCCCGCTCCCACACGTCCGGAGTCTTCGGGGTGTCCACCGAACACCCCCATGCAATGCCCACACAAGCGCCGATGGCGCGCAGGCTCGACGGGCTGGTTATTCCGTGCATCTGTTGCGCCATCCTCTCGACCGCCGAGCGCCCGAATGTCCGCCCCACTCACGGTACAGAAGTCCGAGTACCGCCGCACGCTCAAGGTCGCCGACACCTTGCTGGGCGGCCTCCACAGCCTCGGTGCTCCGTTCGGCCGCTTGGAGAGCCAGAGCCTGCTGGACGCCGCCCAACGCCAGGCTGGCTTGCAGGACTTCGGCGACCCGTTCTTCCGCGAGCCCATGGACATGCTGATGTCCACGATGGACAACAAGCCGCTGACCAACGTGGGCCGCTTGCTGACCCGCAGCACGATGGTGAAGGCGCTCAGCAACCGGCTTCAGATCGAAGAGTACATCCGGCGCCACCCCGAGGTCGAAGACATCAAGATCGAGAAGCCGCTGTTCATCCTCGGCTTCCCCCGAACGGGCACCACACTCCTCCAAAACCTGCTCGGCCAAGACATGGGCGAGCGGGCACTCCAGTTCTGGGAGCTCCAGAACCCCGTGCCGACCCACCCCGACCCCCACACCGACCGCCGCAAGCGCATCCGGACCGCCGCCCTCACGCTGAAGCTCGCGTACTTCGTCGCCCCGGAGATGCGCGCCATCCACGAGATCTCGGCCACCACCCTCGAAGAGTGCTGGCCCCTGTTCTCGAACAGTTTTTCGGTGATGAACTACGATCTGCAGAGCATGTTCGTCGAGTACGGAAGATGGCTGCTCGAGTACGACATGCGCGGCGCCTACCGCTACTACAAGCGCACCCTCCAAGTGATGGCCCACGCCCAGCCCACGCGCCACTTTGTGCTCAAGTGCCCCGAGCACCTGTGGTTCCTCGATGCCCTGCTGGACGTCTTTCCCGACGCCAACATCGTGTGGACCCACCGCGACCCAGTCGCCAGCATCGCCTCGTACTGCAGCCTCATCTCGCTGGGCCAGCGCATGCTCTACGGCTCCCTCGACAAGAAGCGCCTGGGCGACCACATCACCGACCGCTTCCACACCGGTGTGCAGCGCGCCATGGCCGCTCGGGACCGCCGCGGCGGCGACCAGACCTTCTTCGACGTCGACTTCAAGTCGCTGGTCCGGGACCCGGCCCGGGTGGTGCGCAACATCAAGGCGTGGTCGGGACGGGACCATGACGGCGCCAGCGAGGCGCGGGTGCAGCGGTGGCTGACGTCGGAACGGGGCGACAAGCGCGGCGCCCACAAGTATTCCGCCGATGTCTACGGCATTGACGGTGCGGACGTTCACGCGCGCTACCAGCCCTACATCGACCGGTTTGCCATCCCGGTCCGGCGGGTCTGAGTCCATCCGCCGACTGTGCAACCCATCGCCAGAACGGCTTCTATCACGCCGTTCCCGCGGACACCCATCGCTTCACCCGCGCGCACTGACCGCCCACGGCGCGGTTCGCGGACATCGACGGCTCGACCCGTGGTACACAGGCGGTCCGGTGATCGGCACCTCGCGCTGTATGCGATGCCGTCCAACCCGCTCAGGAGGTCACATGTTCCCTCGCCTCGTCGCGGTCCTCAGCACGGCCGCACTCTCGATTGGTGTCGCCAACGCTGCGGACGATGATGACAAGAAGCCCAAGCGCTTCTCGCTGTCGTTCTCCACCGGCATTCGTCCCGACATGGCCCAGCTCGGCAGCACCATCGCTCAGGACGGCAGCATCGACGTCGCCGACACGAGCTTCGGCAACCTCGCGTACAACACGAGCAAGGCGTTGATGAGCGACCGGGACAACATGACCCTGGCCGCCAACTCCAAGGCGACCGAGTCAATCTTCAACGTGTTGGAGTCCTACAAGGCCGGCGGCTCGCTGCTCGGTGCCGAGTTTGGGGCCGACGTTCGCTACGAGCTCGATGACGTCATCAATTGGCCGCTGTTCATCAAGACGGGCTTCTACCACACAAGCCGCATCTCGGGCGGCCAGCAGTCCCGCACCCTCGGCGACCTCGCCGCGAACAGCGAGACGGTCGGCACCGCGGTTGCTCTGCACAACGGCAACCCCGACAACGAGAACAACCAGATCAACATCTCGGACTACGTCGGCGGCACGATGAAGACCGACTGGAACGCCCAGTGGTGGGAGATCCCGATCTCCCTCGGCATCAAGGTGCACGTCAAACCCCACACCTTCGCGTACGGCTACGCGGGCATCAGCATCTTTAAGGGTGGCTTCGACGTCGGCATCGATCTCGACGAGACCTACGCCCGCATCATGACCACCCACGTCGACGGCGTGAACATCATCACCGACCAGCAGGTCGACGCGGTGAAGGACACCATCGAGTTCCGCGCGACGGCCGTGGGCCTCAACTACGGCCTCGGCGCGCAGGTCGGCATCGGCCGGACTTGGTCGGTCTTCGTCGAGCTCAACTCGTCGGGCGCCGCAAAGACTGTGTACGCCCAGAACCTGAGCGACAACAGCCGGAAGCTGCTGACGACGGTGTCGAGCCAGTCCCTCGCTTCAGGCGACGAGTCGTGGTTCCAGACCCTCGCCTACCCGGTGGTCATGCAGGGTGCCTCGGGTCGCATCGGGGTTCGCGCGTACTTGTTCTAGGATCAAGACGACATCGGAGCCCCCGCCGTGAACGACGAAGACTGGATGAAGAAGCGTCGTCACCACAAAGGCGGGGGCTGCACCGTTGTCGCCCTCGCCCTGTCTGGGGTTGTGCTCGGCTCAGTCCTGGACGGCTCGGTCCTGAACGTCGAAGCGCTGACAGACCGGGTCGCCGCCACTGCGGAGCTGGGTCAAGATCTCGGCGGGCAGGGGGAACCAGCGCAAGTGCTGGAAGTCCGCCGATAGGGGCGGGTCGTTGGCTTCTTCATAGAGGTCGCCGCCGCCCGCCTCGGCGAAGATCCGCCGTGCGTCGTCCAAGTAGCCCTCCAGCGCCCACTCCGGCTCGGTGGCCATGCGGGTGCGGTACTCCATGCGACCCCGGCGATAGCTCAGGTCCGTCAGCGACAGCGCGGGATCGGGCCGACCCCGGCGGTGGCGCCACATGCCGGTGCGGGGACAGAAGCGGTAGTCGGGCAACAGCCGCCAGCCATCGGTGACCACAAGCTTCACGGCTTCCACGATGTAGCTGAAGCTCTCTTCGCTGATGAAGTAGTTGAAGTTGACGCGCACCCAGCCCGGCTTGACGCCCTCGCAGCCGCGGACCACCTCTCGCTCAAACTCTTTGGAGCGGGTGATGTCGATGCCCAGCAGGCGGTGGCCGTAGGGGCCGGCACAGGAACAACCGCCCCGAGCCTGGATCCCAAACAAGTCGTTGAGCAGCGCCACCACGAAGTTGTGGTGCAGGTAGCCGTTGCCATGGCGCACCATGAAGCTCACGATGCTCAGGCGCCAGAGCGCCGGGTTGCCCAGCACTTGGATGTCGCGCACGTCGTTCCAGGTCGCCATCGCTCGCGTGACGAAGTCGTGCTCACGGCGGCGAATCTCGTCAGCACCCACCGCTTCTTTGAGCTGGAAGACCAGCCCAGCCCGGATTGCACCGATGATGGACGGCGTGCCGCCTTCTTCGCGGTGCTGGATGTCGTCGAGATAGCGGTGCTCGGAGGCATTCACGTAGGACACCGTGCCGCCGCCGGGGACGGTGGGCACCGTGTTCTGGAACAGGGCCTTGCGGGCGATGAGCAGCCCCGGCGTGCCCGGTCCACCGATGAATTTGTGGGGGGACAAGAAGACGGCGTCTTTGTAGGCCAGCGCGTCATCCTCGTCCTGTTTGGACATGCTCATCTCGATCTGCACATACGGCCCAGCCGCCGCGAAGTCCCACAAGCTCAAGGCGCCGTACTTGTGCAGCAGCACGCTGATCTCGCGGGTCTTGGACCCGATGCCGGTCACGTTGGAGGCGGCCGAGAAGCTGCCGATGAGCATCGGCCGCCCCTGGAAGCGGATCAGCTCCCGCTCCAACAGCGCCAGATCGATCCGCCCATCGGCATCTTCGTCAATGGTGACCACGTCGGCGAGGCTCTCTCGCCACGGCAGCTCATTGCTGTGGTGCTCGTAGGGACCGATGAACACCACCGGACGCTGGGACTTGGGCACATGCTGGGAGAGGCCGTGTTCCTGGTCCAAGTCGGCGGGAATGCGGATCTGCAGGGCCTCGATGAGCTTGTGGATGGCGCCCGTGGCGCCGGTGCCGGCAAAGATGACCACATGCTCTTCGGGATCGCCCTTCACGGCATCGAGGATGATGCGCCGGGCGTCTTCACGGAAGCGGGTGGTCTGGAGGCCCGTGCCCGAGGACTCGGTGTGGGTGTTCGCGTAGAGCGGCATCACCTGGTCGCGGATGAAGTCTTCGATGAAGCCGACGCAGCGCCCAGACGCGGTGTAGTCCGCGTAGGTGACCCGGCGGGCACCGTAGGGACCGTCCAGGGCCTGATCGGCGCCGATGATGCTGTCACGCACGGTCTCGATGAGCTTGTTGCGGTCGACGTCGGTGGCGGGGGACCATTGGGGGGGCATGGAAACTCCGGGGCAGTGCTCCAGTGTATGCCAACCGGCCCCTCGGCGGCATGCCCCATGGTGGCGGACAGGCCACGACCGGGCGATGTTCCGGCGGCAACTTGCACGCTCCAGGAGGGCCCGTGAACGGCCGACACCCCGCAGTATGGATGATCTGGTTTGGCCTCGGCGCGTGTGCGGGCGGCGCAAAGGACGGCGCAGACTCCGCCGACGGGGGGGATGGCGGCGGGTCGGGCGGGGACGGCGCGGTCGAAGATGACGGCGATGGGGACGGCTATGGGGCGGCCGATGACTGCGATGATGCCGACGCCGACGTGTTTCCCGGGGCGGTGGAGCGGTGCAATGGCATCGACGATGACTGCGATGGCAGCCCCCACGCCGAAGAAGCCGACAGCGACGGGGATGGCCTCGCCGACTGCACCACCTGCGATGCCGGCGGGTTCTGGCAGCTCACCGTGGAGCACGCTGACGACGACGCAGCGCTGTGGACGGCGCTCGAGTCCGCCGTGGCCACCGTCGACTGCGAGTATGGCCGCAGCCGCTCACAGATCTTCACCAGCTTCGACTTGGACGGCACGGCCGTCGAGTGTGTCTACACGGGCACCCGCGTGGAGATTCGGGGGGGCGCGCCGGACGAGAGCGAGATGAACGTGGAGCACACCTGGCCCCGGTCCGAAGGCGCCGAGGTGGAACCGGCCAACTGTGACGTGCACCACCTGTTTCCCACGGTCTCCAATGCCAACTCCGAGCGGGCCAGCCACCCGTTCGGCGACGTCACCGGGTCGACCTCCTGGTCCCAAGGGGGCTCTTCGCTGGGGTCTGGCAGCGGGGGCACCGTCTTTGAGCCCCGGGACAGCCACAAGGGCAACGTGGCCCGGGTCATGCTGTATGTGAAGCTGCGCTACGGCCACACCCTCGCCGGCAGCGAGGCGAGCGCCTTCGGTGCCTGGAACGCGCTGGACCCTGTCGACGAGACCGACCATCAGCGAAACGTCGACATTGAGCGCTACCAGGGCAACCAGAACCCCTTTGTGGCATGCCCGGATCTCGCCGCGAAGTACCTGTGAACCGCACCACTGCGGGGTGGTGGGTCGGGGCACTGGGCCTCGCCGGAGGGTGCATCGCGCCCACGTACAAAGCCGATGAACAGGTCACTGCCGCCGAGCCTGATGGGAAGGTCGACAGCGGCACCGAAGACACCGGACCGGCCGAGGATGACACCGGCGCTCCCCCTGAGCGGCCGTGGCCCACCGTCTCGGACGACATCACCCCCCGGGGCACGATGGACTGTCCCGACCTGCTCACCCCGTGCAACCACCAGGTGTTGATGGCGGTTGGCGATGAAACCGTCGGCTGGCGTGTCTTGGAGATTCCGTTGGCCACTCGGGCGAGCGTCGCCCACGTGGTGCCCGTCGACTATGGCGAGTGGGACGGGGAGCCCTGGGGTGGTCTGTGGGTCACCTACGTCGACGTGTTGCCCGAGAACATCCCAGCCGAGGCCGATGTCGCCAATGTGTTGACGGTGGCGACCCTCGCGTTTCCGTGGAGCGCCGTGCAGACCGCCGACGACCTCGAGCGGGTGCTGTCAGGCGAGGGCCCCGAGCCCTGGGTGTACCGGCGCACCAACACATGGACCTTTGGCGAGACGATTGTGGACCCAGAGCGAGAGCTCATCCAGACCGATGATGGGCTGCGGCACTTGCTGTTGGTGATCGACCTGGACCTCGACAACCCGCCGCCGGACTGGGACAATCACTTGCTGCTGTTGGACAGCGAGGATGGCGTCGAGTTCAGTCTCTTGGGCGAGGTGGACATCCCCAATCCGGGCACCGATCCCGACTGCTCCCCCATCGGCTTCACGGGCGCCTACCCGGGCGTGCTCCCGTCGACGTGGGCGCCGGAGGGTGAGGGCCTGTGGAACTGCAATGTGTCTGGCTACAACCAGTTCACCCCCCACGGGGGCACGCTGTTGCGCCAGCGGTCGTCTGGGGCCCCGGTGCTGGGGCTGACGGTGACGGCCACCGCACGCCGCGACGGTGCGCTCAAGGCCATCGGGCACAAGACGCCCTCGGATGCGTCATTCCCGGGGCACTCGGACCTGACGGAGAGCACGTGGGATGGCAGCGCCTGGGGCACGCCGGCGCCGGTGCTGGCGACGGGTGAGGTGCCGGGCACGGAAGGCGGACTGCAAGCCCCGAACCGCATCGTGCTGCCGAGCGGGCCCGAGCTGCTTGTGTTTCACAGCATGATCGTGCTGCCGGGGTAGATCTCCACCTCCAAGGCCGGCCTTGCTGGCTCATTGTCCTCCGGTGCCCTCCCCCCCTCACGGAGCCTCCCGATGCCCCGACCCCAGCTGCTCTCGCCCGCCCAGCGGACCGAGGCCCTCCCCGCACTGTCCCAGTGGTCGCTGGTCGAGGGCCGGGACGCCATCACCCGCACGCTCCAGTTTGGCGACTTCTCCGAGGCCTGGGGCTTCATGAGCCGGGTGGCCCTCAAGGCAGAGCAGCTCAACCACCACCCGGAGTGGCGCAACGTCTACCGCACGGTCGAGATCACGCTGTCGACCCACGACTGTGGGGGGCTGAGCGTCTTGGACCTGCAGCTCGCCCGCTTCATCGACCGCGCTGCGGGGGGTGCCCCGTGATGCGCAGCCTCTGGATCGCACTGACCCTTGTGGGCTGCGTGGCCACGCCCAAGGGGGACTCGGGCCAGGCGGTGGATGGCAGTACTGGGGACTCATCGGATGAACCAGACGATAACTCCGGTACCGATGATGGATATAGCACGGATGGTGGCGACGGCGAGGACGGTGGCGATGGCGCCGACGGAGGCGACGGCACAGGCGGTGGGGATGGTGCGGACGGCGGCGATGGGGCGGACGGCGGTGATGGCGCCGACGGCGGCGATGGCGCAGATGGTGCAGACGGCGGCGGGAGCACGGCCACGGACTACAGCGTGCCCGGCGCCTGGACTTGGTCGTCCACCACCACCAGCTTCACGGTCGACAGCGACTGTACAATGGACGTCACCTTGGTCGAGCCCGCCAGTCCCCGGGGGCCCCTTGTGGTCGTCGGCCACGGCTTTGTGCGCAGCGGCGCCAACGTGATGGGCTGGGCGGAACACTGGGCGAGCTGGGGCCTGACGGTGGCCGTTCCCGAGCTGTGCCACCTGTCCGCCTTTGATGCTGACCATGCCGCAAATGCCGTCGAGATAGGCATTGTCGCGGGAATGATTCAGCCGGGCCCCGTGCTCTTTGCCGGCCACTCCGCCGGCGGACTCGCGGCAGCGATGGCGGTCCTCGATGACACCGATGCCGTCGGCATGTTGGGCCTGGACCCCGTGGACGCCGGCACCCTCGGCACCACCGCCGTCACCGCCAGCACGGTCCCCCACATCGGGCTCATCGGCGAGCCGTCGCTGATCTGCAACGTCAATGCCAACGGTGAAGGCCTCATCGAGGCCGCCCCGCGTGGACGGGCGCTGCGCATCACCGACGCCGACCACTGCGACTTCGAGAACACCAGCGACGGCGGCTGCGAACTGCTCTGCGGCAACTCCACCGCATCCATTTCCGACGAAGACATCCGGTCGGTCCTCCTCGGCTTGTCCACGGCGGCTCTGCTCGACTTGGGCGGCGAGATCAGCGATGGCGCCGAGTGGTTGGAGCCCGGCGGCACCGTGTATGAGACCCTCGTCAGCGACGGTCAGCTCTCGGCGCTGTAGGCCACCGCCAGCAGGGTGACCCACCGCACGCCCGCTGGGGCGCAGCCTGCTTGCCCGCCGGGGGGAACCCGATATGCGGCGCCTCCTTCTGCATCCAGCTCGCCCAGGACACCCGCCATGCTCGACATCAAGCTGTTCCGCACCGATCCCGACCAAGTGCGCGCGGCCATGTCCGCCCGGGGCATCGACCCCGTCGTGGTCGACCAGATCCTCCAGCTCGACAGCGACTGGCGCGACGTGGTGACCGCCCGCGACCAGCTCCGGGGCGAGCGCAAGGCGATGTCCAAGCTCATCGGCAAGTGCAAAGACGCTGACGAGCGGGCTGCCAAGATCACCGAGGTCGAGGGCGTCAAGGCCCGCATGCAGGACGCGGAGCAGCAAGAGAAGCAGCTCATCGTCGACCGGGACGAGCTGATCGCCAGCTTGCCCAACCTCGTCGACCCCCGCACACCAGCGGGCACGTCCGAAGAAGACAACGCGGTCATCGAGACCTTCGGCACGCCCGTGTCGCTGGACTTCCCCGCCAAGCCCCACTGGGACCTCGGCACCGACCTGGGCATGCTCGACTTCGACCGGGGCGTGAAGCTCGCCGGCAGCCGCTTCTACGTGCTCCGCTCCGGTCTCGCCCGGCTGCAGCGTGGCCTCATCGCGTGGTTGCTCAACTTCCACCAAGACGGCGGCTACACCGAGCTGTACTTGCCCTTTGTGGTGCGGGAGCAAGTGCTCTTCGGCGCCGGCCAGCTGCCCAAGTTCCGCGACAACATCTACCGGGACGAGAGCGACGACAAGTGGCTGGTCCCCACCGCCGAGATCCCGATCACCGGCTACCACGCCGACGAGATCATCGAAGAGGCCGAGCTTCCCTTGTCCTACACGGCCTACACGCCGTGCTTCCGGCGCGAGAAGATGAGCCACGGGCGGGACGTGCGCGGCATCAAGCGGGGCCACCAGTTCGACAAGGTCGAGCTCTACAAGCTCACCCGCCCCCAGGACAGCGACGCGGCCCTCCAAGAGATGCGCCAGCACATCACCCGCTTGTGCGATGCCCTCGGCCTGCACTTCCGGGTGCTCCAGCTCTGCACGGCGGACCTGGGCTTTGGCAGCCAGATCACCTACGACTTTGAGGCGTGGGCACCGGGGTGCCAAGAGTGGCTGGAGATCAGCAGTGTCAGCAACTGTGGTGACTTCCAGGCCCGGCGCAGCAACCTGCGCTACCGCGACGCCGAGACCCGCAAGCCGGCCTTCGTCCACACGCTGAACGGCAGCGGTCTGGGCTTGCCCCGGGTGATGATCGCGCTGATGGAGAACCACCAACAAGAGGACGGTTCCATCGTCGTTCCCGAGATGCTGCGGGCCTTCGTGGGCACCGACGTCATCCGCCCCGACTGATCCCCGACCCTACCGGGCTTGCTGGCGGATGAGCTCAACCAAGCCATCGCGGTACTGGGTGAGGCTGTGCAGGTCCACCCACTCGTCCGCGCCGTGGGCGCCGCCTTTGTCGGGCCCCATGCACAGCGCTGGGGTGCCGTCTCGGCCGCTGATGAGGGCGATGTCGAGGTAGCCGGTCTGGGAGGGTGACGCGCAGCGACCCTGGTGGAGCCCCGCAAAGGGGGCGGTCAAGCGCTGGAGTGCGGCGGCGTCGGAAGCGTAGCCGAGCATCTCCAGGTGGACGTCGTAGGCCATGAGGATGATCGGCAGCCCACCCTCGGCATTGAGGCGGGTGATTGCACCCTCGATGACCCCGCGCAGGGCCGCCGATGTCACCCCGGCTGACCCCGTCCGCAGCTCCAGCAGTGCCCACGCGGCGTCGGGGATGCGGTTGGGGATGGCCTCGAGCCGGGGAGGCTCACCGGTGAGCACATCGCCCGCGGGTAGCGACCCCGCCTTGAGGGCAGCCACGTTGAGAACGGTTCGGTACGGCCGATCTTGGTGGGCGACCCACCGCGCAACCTCCCCCAAGACGGTGTGCAAGGCGTGGGTGGCGCTGCGACCCGAGTGGGGCCGAGACGCGTGGCCCCCATGGCCGAGGAGGCTGATGGACACTTCCAGCAGGCCCCGGCAGCCGCTCATGATCTGGGCCGGCGCCCCGCACAGGGACAGGGTGGCCTCGGGGCGCACCGTGTCGAGGGCCGACACGAAGTGCTTCATGCCGAGAAACTGGTACTCCTCGTCACAATAGAAGAGGTAGCCCGCCCCCTGGGTGGGGCCCGCGCGGCGAATGGCGTCGAGTCCAGCAGCGATGGCCCCCTTGGTGTCGGCGGCCCCGAGCGCGTGGTAACGACCGTTCGCCACGGTGTTCTCGCCCACGGTCCAGCCCCCGCTGGGCGGCACGGTGTCCAAGTGCCCCGCCACCAAGAGCTCGGTCTGGGCCGGGTCCCCGTCAAAGGCCACCACATTGGGGCGCCCGGGGGCCACCTCGATCAGCCGCACATCGAGCCAAGCACACTTGCGCAGCTCGACGAAAATGGCCTCGGCCAAGGCCATCTCATTGTGCTCGGGCACCGCTCGCCCCAGGGCAGCCGGCCGCCACCAGCTCGGAATTCGGCACAGGGTGTCGGTGAGCTGGAGCAGTGCCGGGTCGAAGGACGGCGCAGCGGGGTCGGTCATCGGGCCTCCACCCGCAGCGTAGCAGGTGGGTTTGCCCCCCCGTCATCTCGGGAGTGTGCTGGATGGTCGCCTGCCCGGAACCCAAGACGGGCGTCACGGCGATAGACGGGGCCCCACCGCAGCGTGTACCCTGAGCCACCACCAGCCCAAGAACACCCTGGAACACGACATTCCCGACAATAATCCCTATGCCCCGCCCCTGGCGAAGATCGAGGTCCCCCCTGCAACCGAGAGCCTGGAGCGCCAGACCATGGCCGCCCGGCTGTCGGGGCTCGGCCTGGCCAGCGCCCTGGTCGGTGGGGGCTTCGGCAGCGCCATGGTGCTGGTGATGGTGCCCGCCCAGACCCTGGTCCCCGCAGAGGGCGGCAGCGCCTTCGTCGGGTTGGCCCCCTTTGCCCTCGGTGCACTCATCATCGTCCTCGGCGGGCTGTCCCTCTGGCGGCTGCACCCCTCAGCAAAGGTGCTGGTCTGGCTGATGGCGCCGTGCAGCCTGCTGGGCTTTCCGCTGGTGCCCCTCATGGCGACCGCCGTGCTGTGGTGGACCCGCACGCCTGCCGGGAAGACGGTGCTGAGCCGGGAGGGCGCCGAGCTCCGCAATTCGAACCCTGCCGAGAGCCGCCCCGCCGGTCAGACCCTGCGGTGGTTCCTCACGGGCGTGGCCGTCATCGGGCTGCAGCCTGTGGTGTTGCTGTTGTTCGGCGTCATGGCCTGACCCGAGGGCGACTCAGCCCTGGCCACCCCAGCGCCACGTGGCCCCGACCCAGCCCACTCGGCTCGCGGCCGGCGTGAAGGTCTCGCCGGTGTCGTGGGTGCGCGCGATGCCGAAGCCGTGCACATAGGCGCCCGTCAGCCCAAAGCCCCCGCCCAGGGGAACGGTGCCCCGCAGTCCAGCGGCGACATGCCAGGGGCTCCACCAGCCCACCGTCGCCCGCAGGGGACCCCAGCCCACCACTGCGTGAGGATGCAGTCGCAGCCGATGTTCTTGGTCACCCGAGGGCAGCGTGTGCCAGTCGCCGAAGGGCGCCACCACGTCGGCACCGGCCCCCACCACCACCGGGCCCAGCGGCACCTCACCGCCCACGCCCACCACGCCGGATGCTGCATTGACCGTGGCGGCAGTCTCGGGTGCCCCCGCAGCCGCGTTCTGGAGCAAGTAGTCGCCGTCGTAGACCCAGCCGAGGCCCCCCGACACCACCAGCGCCGGGCCGTCCGAGGACTCCCGCGCACGCTCCACCTTCGCTTCGGTGGCCACGCCCCCCTCCACCACAAAGCGACGGGGACCCCGCTTGCCTTCGACCACCAGCGAGACAGGCCCATCCAGCGTGTTCAGCGTGGTGACCACGGCCGCCGGCAAGGCCAGTGAGGTGTCCGCCGCCGCCAGTGCCTCGGCAAGGTCCAGCAGCTCCCGCCCCACCGCCCGGTAGGCCAGGTCCTCCGCCGCTCCCGGTGCCAGCACCCGCGTCTCGCGCATGTGCACCCGGCCGTCGACTTCCACCGTGATGCGATGCAGTCCCGGGAGCATCCGCGCCCGGTCCCCGGTTGCGGGGCTGCCATCGACGACCAACGCGGCACCGTCGGGCAGATGGGTCACCCTCACCGACACCGGCGCCAGCAAAAACACCCGGGCCCGCAGCTCTTGAAAGGCCAGTCGGCTCGCTTCGTCCGGCATGTCAAGATCGGACAAGATGCGGTCGGGACGCAGCGCGATGGCATCCAGCCACGGCTGGTTCTCGGCCCTTCCGGCCACCTTTCGCACCGCACCGGCGCGGGTCGCTTCAGGCACCCCCACGTCCGGGAAGTAGCGATGGACCGCGAGCCCTTCGAGCAACAAGGCTTGCCAGACCACGTCCACGTCGTCGGCTCGCACCATCTCGACGGCGTCGAGGGCCCGGCTCAGCCGCTGGAGGATCGCCAGCTCTCCGTCGAACTCGTCCAGCAAGGGCCGACAGGCGGCCAGCTCTGCAGCGAGGTTCTCCACCGCCGCCGCATCCGCGTCCCCAAAGACTGGCGCCGCCGCCACTTGCACCGCGGTCTTGGGGCTATCGCCTGGCGTGAGGCTCGGATCGGGACTTCCCCCCAGCCACACCGCCGTGCCCGCTTGGGCCGATGCCAGGGTCATCCACAGCACGATCAACGACATCCCAAGGCTCCTTCGGACACAGCACACTGGTACCCACGGGGCACATCGACTTGCACCGTCGTGGTCAACACCGCGCCGCCGTGTTGGACCGTGATGGTGCACGGCCCCTTGGGCAGGTCACGCACCAACGCCGAAGACGCGCCGCTGCCCGAGACATCCCCGCAGCGGGCATCGACGTGGTCCACCCCGCTGGCGGCGAACTTGACGGCACGAAGACGTTGTGTTGGTACCGCTTCAGGCACCGACGGGGCGCTGGTCTTGGGCGGCGCCGAGGGTGTCTTGGACGACGCGGTCTTCGAGGCGGCGGTCTTCGGCGCGGCGGCGGTCTCGGGGGCCGTCTCAACGGGAGCAGCCTCGACGGGAACAGCCTCGGCTGGGACCACCTCGACCGGTTCAGGGATCGCCGGGGCCGACGGCACCCCTTCAGCCGGCGCAGCGGTCAGGGGCGGTGCCGCAGGGGTCGGCGCCGGGGCGCCCCGCAGCCACAAGCCCAGTCCCACGCTGCCCCCCACAATGACGAGGCCCAGCAGAACCAAGCCCACCACCAGCCCCGGGGAGGCCTTCGCGGGCGCCGGCGCTGGCGGAATCTCTAGCGTGTGGGTCGGCACCGCCGTGGGGGTCGGCTCAAAGCCCGCCAGATCCAGCGTGGCGCCCACCTCACCGGACCCCGTCCAGGGCACCAGCTCGGTCATGGCCGTCGGCTTGAGGGCACCGGCCGTCGCCAGGATGGTGGGCACCCGCTGCCGTGCGAGAGTCTCGAGGTCTGGACCCGCGAGGTCCGCACTGACCGCCCGCAGCCGAGCACCCACCGTGGTGGCGTCGGGGCGATCTTCGGTCTCGTAGGCCACCATCTCGGCGATGAGGGCGGACAGCGCCGGGTGGGCCTGCACCGCCGCCAGCATCTCGGCCACTTGGCCGTCGTGGTCCTTCTCTCGCAGCAGCGCCCGCCCCCGGGGCCGCCCCGCCAAGCACTCCCACAGCACCACGCCGAGCGCATAGATGTCGCCGGCCGCCGAGTCGGTGTCGCCCATGACCCGCTCGGGGGACATGTAGGCGAGGGACCCAAAGTTGCTGTCGCGGGTGATGGCCTCGCGGGCCTGGAACTCGGCCCGGGCGATGCCGAAGTCGAGCACCTTGACCTCACCCTCCGCCGTGATGCGCACGTTGGACGGCTTGATGTCGCGGTGAATGGCCCGCAGGGGCGCGTCCCCGGACGGCGCGTGGTTGTAGGCGGCTTCCAGGGCCCGAGCGACACCCTGGACCACCCCGGCAGCGGCCAGCGGCGGGAAGGCGTGTTGGTCCTGCACGCAGCTCGTGAGCAGCACCCCGAGGTCCACCCCCGGCACGTACTCCATCACCACGCCCCAGCCCTCGTCGAACCGGACCAGATCGTCGACGGCCACGATGTTTCGGTGCCGCAACAGCCCGAGCAAGCGCGCCTCGTCCCGCAGCCGCACTGCCGCGTCGTTGTGGGCGGTCATGCGCGGGTCGAGCACCTTGAGGGCCACCTCCTTGCGGAAGCCCCCCATCGACACCATATCGGCCAGATACACGTGTCCGAAGCCCCCTTGACCCAGGAGGCCCCGCACCAAGAAGCGCCGACCTTCCGTCATTGGCCGGCGGCCGCGCCCCCTCCTCCCAAGCAGTCGGGATCGTCGGCCACCTCAAACTCCACGGTGTCGACGGAGCTGGGCGCATCCGTGAGGTCCAGCGGCGTGTGGTTCACGTTCACCAAGCTGGCGGTCAACCGGTAGCTGCGGGAGGTGCCCCCATCGAGGTCCGCCGAGTGGTCGGCATAGGGCACATCGGTCGCGATGTAGTCCCCCGTGATGTCGTCATCGAGGTGCCAGTGCCCCCTTCCATCGACCGGGGCTGAGTCTGGATCTGGGGGCGCGAGGTCCCAGTTGTCGATGGCCACCGCCACCAAGAAGTCGGGACACACGGCTTGTTCCAGCCCGTTCTCGGGGAAGATGAAGCGGATCGACGGGCTGTCGCTGGCCCCATCCGTCGGCAGAGGGGGAGGCGCGCAGCCCGCAAAGAGCAGCGCGGCGAGGCCGGCACAGGGAAGAGGAAGACTGGACATGGTGCGGCGGCTGCCTGGAAGCGAAGGGAGTGAGGGGCAGGATAGGGAGGGCAGACACGACGGTCAAGCGGCCCAGTGCCCGCCCCGCCCTCGGCTGGAGTTCCATGACCACCACCCTGCTGATCATCGACCCCCAAGTGGACTTCTGCGAACCGCAGGGGGCCCTGTTCGTGCCGGGCGCGCCGGCCGACACTGCCCGGACCGCCGCCCTGCTGAGCAGGAGCATCGACGAGGTTGATGCGGTACACGTCACTCTCGACTCCCACCACCCCCATGACATCTCCCATCCGGCGTGGTGGGTCGACCCGTCCGGGGCCCATCCTGCGCCCTTCACGGCAATCTCCCTTGCCGATCTGCTCGGTGGACACTGGCTTCCCGCGGCGGCGGACGACAATGGCGAGACCCTCGCCTACCTCACGGCGCTGGACGCATCCGGCCGCTATCCCCACGTGATCTGGCCTGAGCACTGCATCATCGGCACACCCGGCCACGGGGTCGCTGCCGCACTGCGGGCGCCGCTGCGCGACTGGTCCCTCCACCGCCAGCGCACTGTCGGGTACTGGCGAAAGGGCGAGAACCCCCTGACCGAACACTTCTCCGCGATTCGAGCCGAGGTGCCCCGCGCGGACGATCCCCACACCCAGCCCAACCTGGCGCTTGTCACGGCCCTGCGCCGCAGCGACCGCCTCTGGGTGGCCGGTCAAGCGCTGTCCCACTGTGTCGCAAACACCGTGCGGGACTTGATCTTCGCCGCTCCCGAGCTCGCCCCGCGCATCGAGCTGCTGGTCGACTGTGCCAGCCCGGTGCCCGGCTTTGAGGCCTTCGCCGAGACCTTTGTGGAGGAGCTGCGCGCCCAAGGTGCACAGGTCACCACCGCAGGCTGAATCGATCTGAATCCTGGGACGCCGGGGGCCGGACCCGTCCCCAGATCGCGCCGCCCCCGCTCGCAAGGACGCTAGCGAGGCACCCGGCAGGGCACATCGGGGCGCTGGGTGTTGCAGATGCGCCCGTCCAACGGCAGCGTCGTCACCGGCTGGGCGCGCAGCAAGTCGGCAAAGCGCTCTTTGAGATCGACCTCACCCTGGGGCACATCGTCGACGTACCGCACCTCGAAGGTGTAGCCGTCCCGGTCGCCATAGTCGGACGTCACCAGGTACTCGTTGGTCACCACCCGGTAGGTCGCCGCCGGGTCGATGGGCACCGGCTCGCCGCCGGGAGGCAGCAAGCTCAGCGACCTGGCGCTGCCCTCTCCACCGTTGGCATCGGGATCGTGGACGAAGCCCCAGCCCGAGATCTGGAGCCAGTGGCCGTTGCCCTCCCAGCCCTCCACGCTGCGGTTCGCGACGCCTTGCAGCTCGGCGCCGGTCAGCTCCACCAAGTAGGCCATCGCGTTGTAAGGAAACAGCTCCTCGACCTGGCGCCGGGTGAACGCCACGTCCGCGGGCAGGGTCTGGTTCAGCCGCAGCCCCCCACTGTTGATGAAGGCCAGCTGGGCGCCCTGGTCGGCATAGGCGTCCACCGCGAGATCGGCGATGGCATCACCCACGTTGGTCTCGTAGCGGCGCATCTCCAGCTCTTCGGCCACGAAGGCATTGCCCGTCATCGTCAGCGGCAGCTTGAGGCAGTCCAGGTCGTCCGGACCACAGAACAGGTCCGCCAGCTGGGCTTCCCAGCGGTCCACCTCGGCTTGCACAACGGGATCACCTTTCCCATCGAGAATGGTCGCCAACACGTCATCTTGGGCGTCGTGGGAGACGTCGACCATGCCGCTTGGATGCACCGTGACATAGACCACCCGCACCGTGGCGGCGTCGGCATCTGCCTTGAGGACCAAGCGGCCATCTTCGGTGGTCCGGGTCATCGCGTTGTGGTTGTGGCCCCCCACGATGAGGTCCAGGGAGGGCACCGCCTCCAACAACGCCAGATCGTCGGAGACATCCAAGTGGGTCACGGCGATGCGCACGTCCACATCGTCCAATGCTGCGATGGTGTCTTCGGCCACCTGGACGCGGTCATTGTCGAGCACGATATACTTGGGCAGCTTCTCGGCATCCATCTCGAGGGTCATGCCGAACAAGCCGACCTTGAGCTCGCCGAAGGTCACCACTTGGCTGGCCATCAGCTTGTCATCGTTGGGTGCGGGGCTGTCGTCGACGGCTTGCCAGGTGATGTTGGTGTCGAGCCATGTGAAGCCGCTGTTGGCCACAAAGCCATCCAGGGTGGGCCCGAACACGTCGCCGCCGTTGTCGAACTCATGGTTGCCGATGGCGATGAACATGTGGGAATCGAAGGCTTCCCCGTCGCCGTCCAGCCACGACAGCATCTCGACCATGTGCTCGCCATACAGCCGGATCTTGCGCGCAGGGTCGACCTCGGTGTTGGTCGACTTGGACAACAAGCCCGGCGACAAGAAGTCGCCCCCGTGGGTCAGCAGCAGGTCGGGGCAGTCGGCTTCCAGCTCGTTGCGCAGCCGGGCAAGCCGGGCGATGCCACCCCGGCCATCGAGCAGCCCTTCGATGCGGTAGACATCGTTGACGTGCAAGATGCCGAAGGTCTGGGACCCATCGCTGTGCAGGCCACAGCGGGCTTCAGGGGCGGCGGCAACCGGCGGGCTCTTCTTCGGACAGCCAAGGACAAACAGCGAGAGGAGGGCGGCGCGGCGCATGGGGGACCTTGAGCGGAGAGACCCCAATTGTAGGCCAGTCGGCCGCCCCCCGGTCCCCCCCCCCTCAAGATGTCCCCAACCAGAGCACTCCCCGCCTGCCCAGGCCGATCCCCACCGCCCCCACTGTGGCGCGGTGGGAGATCGAGATCAACTCAACACCGCGCCCGCTCAGCCCGCGAACATCTTCCAGATGGCGTCGGCCACACCCATCAGGCTCTCGCCCGCCATGATGCCGGCTGCCAGCACAATCGCGAAGCGCTTGACCCACGAGTCGGAGATCTTCTTGGCGACCTCAAACAGCACCGCGCCGAGGAAGAAGCTGAACGCGTAGTAGGCCGGAATCGCGAATGCCAGGCCGATGCTGACCGGGCTGGGCACCCAGCGAACCACCTTCTTCGGCAGGGTCTTTTCGAGAATGGCGAGCACGATGCCCACCACGCCGCCCACCGCCATCGCGGCCACCGCACCTTCCGGCATCGCCTGGAGCCCCTGCTGGAACACCTCGGCCACAGCCTTCCACTGGGCCACCGCCGGGGCCGCCCACTCATCGGTCAATAGCTGGTTCTCGGGGTCGGGGATCAGCACGAGGTAGGCCGCGCTGCCCATGAGCGCACCGGAGACAACCCCACACGCTTGGGCGATGATCTGGTAGCGAGGCACGCTGCC
Source organism: Myxococcota bacterium (assembly GCA_942491145.1). Classification (GTDB taxonomy): domain Bacteria; phylum Myxococcota_A; class UBA796; order UBA796; family UBA2385; genus CAXQUZ01. Next base: position 174,497 of record CALOBC010000046.1, read on the forward strand.
GACCATCAGCCCGCTCTTGAGATCGTGCAGCAGGTCGGCACACTGACTCGCCGCACCACCGGTGACGTTGGCCGCCATCAGGTTGCTCGCCGCGTTGCCCGGGTCGATCACCCCGAGGGAGAGCTGGGTCACCTTGCCCATGGCCCCCACCGGCGTCACCCCGGTCTCACCGGACACCCGGCCGGCGACGATGGCCAACACAAAGGTGAGCAACACGCCGAAGATGGCCAAGCCGACGCCAATGTCGAAGAGGACCACCTGGAGCACCACACTCAGCGCCGTGACCAGCACAATGGCGATGAGGTGGGTCTTGCTGGACACATCATGGGGGTCGGCCTCGGCTCCGCTCGTGCGCCGAAACGCATTGAGGATGGCCTTTCCCGAGAACGAGAAGCTGGTCAATGAAGCCGTGACCATCATGGCCACACCGGGCCAGAGCATCCACTTCACCAGCGGACCGAACCACATCGCCGTTGGGTCGACGGCACCGGCGTCCGCCCACCCGAGCTCGAGCACCTGGGGCGCCACGCCCAACCACGCAATGGCCGCGCCCAGCATCATGCTCGCGGCAGCCCGCATTCCGATGATGGCCCCCACCGCGATCATCATCAGGCTGGGGTCCAGCGCAAAGCCCAAGTTCTTGAAGCTCATCACCGCGTGGCCCTTGCCCGCGAGCACCCCGCCTTGCTGCACCGGCATGGAGCCGGGCATGCCCACCTTCGTCACCCACTTGAGCACTTCGGCCAGCTTGCCGACCGCACCGAGCACCATGCCGCCGAGCAGCATCCGCACCCGGGCCATCGCTTCGTCACCCTTGGAGTAGATCTCCTTGAGCGTCTGGCCGGTCGCCACACCACCGGGGAACGGCAGCTTGTCGACCACCAGCATCTGGCGGCGCAACCCAATGGCCACCACCACGCCCACCAGACCGACCGACAACACCCAGATCGAGAGCTGGGGCCAGGTCAGCGTGCGCCCGGTCAGCAGCGTGAGGGCCGGAATCGGCGCCACAAGCCCCGCGCTGGAGATGCTGGCGCCGGCCGATGCCGCAGTCTGGTTGATGTTGTTTTCCAACAGACCAAACTTGCGCAACCCAAACGCACGAGTCGACAGCTGCCAAAAGCCAAAGCCCAACAATGCCGCGGTGATGGACATGTTCATGCCCCACCCGATCTTCAACCCAAGGTAGATGTTGCACAGGGACAGCAGCCCACCGAACAACATGCCGGTGCTGACGGCCCGGAACGTGAGCTGGGGCGCGCTGGCGTCCACGGGCGGGTAGGCGTCCTCGGCCTCGGCGGCGGGATCCTGGGGCGGAGAGGTCTCGGCGGTCGACATGGGGGCTCCAGAGCAGGGCCGCCAGGGTATCGCGCCACAGCCGCTTGCGTGCCCCTCGCCCGGGGTCTGCGTGGGCTGGCGGGTGCCAGCAAGGCCAAGGCCGATGTCTCCACCCACACCGCCGAGCGGCTGGACCTCAGAGGAAATGCGGGCCAACGTTGAAAGACGGACACGGCTCGTCCGAAGCGGACCCAATCGCCTCGTGCAAGCACGCCGTCCCCACGCCGGTCGATGCGGCGAACCGTCCCCCACCCAGGACCGCCAGCTCCATGAACACCCTCCTCGCCCTCATCCTGCTCAGCATGCCCGACGCCCTCGCCACGAGCGCAGGCCGAACAGGATCGTCGACCACGGGTTGCCGAAGCTGCCATGGTAGCTCCGCCGACAGCACCACCACCGCGGCATTCTCCGCGGGTTCATCGACGGTGGGACCCGGCGAGACCGTCGCGATCACCTTCACGGTCTCCACGTCGGGCTCCACCCGCACAAAGGCGGGGCTCAACGTCAGCGCATCGGGCGGCAGCTTCACCGCCGGCACCGCGACCCAGGTGAGCTCCAGCCAGATCACCCACACGTCGGCCACGGCCATGTCCGCGAGCACTGCCACCTTCAGCTTCGACTGGACCGCGCCCACTGCGGCCGGCACCTACACGCTGTATGGCGCCGGCAACGCGGTGAACGGCAATGGCGCCACCTCCGGCGACGGCTGGAACCTGGCCACCAACTTGGAGCTCGAGGTGGTGTGCTCGGACGACGACGGGGACGGCTTCACGGACTGCGCGGGCGACTGCGACGACACCGACGGCGATGTCTACCCCGGGGCCACCGAGATCTGCGATGGCGTGGACCAGGACTGTGACGGCACCATCGACGACAGCGCGGCCGACGCGGTCACCTACTACGCCGATGCCGACGGCGACGGCTATGGCGACCCCAGCACCACCCTCGACGCGTGCACCGTCCCCTCCGGCTACCTCAGCGACAGCACAGACTGCGACGATGGTGACGGGAGCATCAACCCGGGCGCCACGGAGGTCTGTGACGGGGGCACCGACGAGGACTGCGACGGGCTCGCCGACAACGCCGACAGCTCGGCCACCGGCACCTCGACGTTCTACGCGGACAGCGACGGCGATGGCTACGGCCTGAGCACCGTCACCGTGGACACCTGCACCGTGCCCACTGGCTACGCGAACACCGACGGCGACTGCGACGACGACGACAGCAGCATCAACCCGGGCGCGACCGAGGTCTGCGATGCCGCCGACGTGGACGAAGACTGCGACGGCAACGCCGACAACGACGACAGCAGCGCGACGGGCACCACCACCTTCTACAGCGACAGCGACGGGGATGGCTACGGCACAACCACCCCCATCGTGCAGTGCGACGCCACCGCCGGGCTGGTCACGCTCACGGGCGACTGCGACGACAGCGACACCGGCATCTCCCCCGCCGCGACCGAGACCTGCGACGGCGTGGACGAAGACTGCAACGGCACAATCGACGATGCTGCGGTCGACGCCGTGACCTACTACGCCGACGGAGATGGCGACGGCTACGGCGATCTCAGCACTACCCTCGACGCGTGCTCGGCACCCTCGGGCTACCTCAGCGACAGCTCGGACTGCGACGATGGCGACATCAGCATCAACCCCGGCGCGACCGAGGTCTGCGATGGCAGCACGGACGAAGACTGCGACGGAGCCGTGGACGACGCCGACAGCTCGGTGACCGGCACGACCGACTGGTACACCGACAGCGACGGCGATGGCTACGGCGACACCTTCGCGGAGGCGGCATGCGTGGCACCGTCGGGCACCGTGGACCTGAGCGGCGACTGCGACGACGACGACATCAGCATCAACCCGGGCGCGACCGAGGTCTGCGATGCCGCCGACGTGGACGAAGACTGCAATGGGCTCGCCGACAACGACGACAGCAGCGCCACCGGCACCACCACCTTCTACACCGACAGCGACGGCGACGGGTATGGCACCACCCCGACCGTCACGCAGTGCGACGCCACG
>CALOBC010000047.1:0-13928 GCA_942491145.1 Myxococcota bacterium
AGCGGCGCAGCTGGACGTCGGCCGAGAAGCGCCACGGATGGCCTTGGATGGACTGATTCCGGTCGGTGCGGCCCAGCACACTTGGCTCGACCGTGACCACCCCCGCTTGGTTGCGGGCGACCCCGTCAACGGCCACGCGGGTCACTTGAACCAAGTCCCCGCTGGGGCACGTCTCGACAATGGCGCCCGTGCTCAAGAACGCCGACACACAGATGAACGGTGAGGCACAGAGCACCGACCACCAGCCCATTGCGAAGACCGCTGGCAGGCCCACCCGCAGCAGGATGCGGCCCCGGGGCTCGGGCTGGACGGACCGGGCGGACCCCGGGGAGTCAGCGGATGCGGGGTTGTCAGTGGGATTCAACGTGCCTGTCCTTGTTGCGCTCGGGGGCATCCTTGCACGCGCGCAGCGGTGCTAGGCCACACCAACGTGTGAGCCTGCCGTCCCTTACACAACGATGCAGCGCTCCCCAGGATCCTGCTCAGTCGCCAACTTCTCGGTAGATCCGCCGTGCGGCCACTTCCCCGGCGCGGGCACAGTCCTTCACCCCGATGCCGTCCAGGTGGTTGCCACAGAACACCAGCCCAGCATTGCGGGCCTCGGCCGAGCGCACGGCCCGGACGCGGTCCAAGTGGCCCGGGGTGTACTGGGGGATGCCCTGGGGATGGCGCACAATGTGCACCAGTGCGGGGTCTCGGCAGGGTGTGCCCAGGCATGCGCCCAAGTGGGCCAGCGTGCGCTGGAGCAGCGCTTGGTCATCGAGGCCCGCGACTTCAGGCCGCACGCCGCCCCCAAGAATGGTCCGCAGCAACAACTCATCGGGGCGGGACTGCTGCGGGAACACACTGCTCGTGAACACCGTGCCCAAGGCCCCTTCCGCCCCCTTGGTCAGCCGGTCTTCCCCGCGTGCCATCAGCACCCCGAAGCCGTCGGGGGGGGTGGGAAAGCTGTCCTTGGGCCACGCGGTCACCACCACCGCCACAGGGGCGTAGGGAATGGCCGCCAGCGCATCGGCCGCCACGGGATCGATGCCTTGCATCAGCCGGGCTTGCACATGACCGGGACACGCCAGGATGACCCCGTCCGTGTCGAAGCTCTGGTGGTCGGTGTGCACCCGCCAGCCCTGGCGCCGCTTCTCGAGTGAACGCACGGGAGTGTCGCAATGCAGCCGATCTCCGAGGGTGCTGGCCAGTGCTTGGGTGAGCGCACCGGCCCCACCGGGCATCGTGACCAGGTGGCCCCGGGGCGCCCCACCTCGGCGCAAGCGCAGCATCGCCAAGAAGAGGCTGCGGTGTTCTCTCTCCAGCTCAAACATCCGGGGGAAGGCACCGCGAAGGCTGAGCTGGTCGGGATCGGCGGCGTAGATGCCCGACACCATCGGCCCCACCATGCGGTCCACAAACCACGGCCCCAGCCGCCGGCGCACAAAGTTGCCCACCGTCTCGTCGGCGTCCCGCTCGGTGCTCCCCGATGCGCCTCGCCGGATGAAGGGCTCCAGCAACAAGCGCAGCTTGGCGGTCCACGGGATGAGCGAGGACTTCACCAGGGCTGGCGGCGACAGCGGGGCCGGGTGCATCTTCTGGTCTGCAAAGATCCAGCGGGTGCCGAAGCGGTCATTGGCCCGCACGATCTGGTCGACGAGGCCGGCCTTCTCCAACAGCCGGGTCATCGCGGGCTCGTTGTCCAGCCACCCGTTGGCGGCCCGGTCCAGGCACCGGCCATCGATGATGTCGGTGCGCACGTTGCCGCCGGGCGTCGCACTGGCCTCGAGAACCGTCAGCTCCGTCCCTTCGCGCTGGGCGAACACGGCGGCTGACAGGCCGGAGATGCCGGCCCCCACAACAACGAGCTTCATTGGACGGTTCTTTCGACGGAGACGCAGGGCTGGCGCCGGACGTGGACGCGCCTGGGCCGCACCGGGTCTAAGCCTTGGGCGGAGGGCTGGCACGTCGGGTCACCGTGGGGGCTCGGCTCAGGCGCGAACACCCCGGGCCAGGGGCTCGATGCCCTGGCTGCGCAAGGCGGCCTCAATGTCGGACCGCACGTCATCTTCGGGGACTGGCCAGTCGGCGGCCCGCTCTGCGGCTTGGACCACCTCGGCCAACATGAGGCCCGCTTCTTGCTCGCTCGCAGGCGGTGGCACCTCGATGTAGGGCGTGAGCCCCAGCGCTTCGGCCCGCGCCCGCAGTCGAGCGCCCAGCGCCAGGGCCGCTTCGAGGTGGGTGGACCCGAAGCCGATGGGCACAACAATGACCGGCTTTGCACCACTCTGGGCGATCTCGTCGAGGGTCTCCATGGGCGTGCGTCCCCGGGCCTTGCCTTCCAGATCCGGCACGTGGGCGAGGCGCACCGGCCGGTCCCGGCCGAGGGCCTTCCGCAAGGCGCTGGCGGCCGACTCCACCCGCTCATCCGAGGCGCTGCGGATGGCGAAGACCAGCTCGTGGTCGGGCAAGTGGCCGTCTTTGGAGACGAGGCGGGCGACGGCGGCCCGGATGCCCCGCACGCGCAGCCGCAGCCATGCTTGGGCGCCGAGCCACGGACCGGCCACCACAACCCGGGCACCACGGCGGTCGAGCGCTGCCTTGAGGTCGGGACGGAGCTGCATCGCGCCGTCCGGGGCGAGATCGAGAACCACGACAAACGCGCCTTTCTCGAGCATAGCCGCGGCCGCCGCAACCCCCCGGTCCCCGTGCCGAAACACCGACTGGACCGAGTATCGCCCGCCGAGCGCGTGCTGCACCTCCACCGCGAGCGCTTGCACACTGTCGAGCTCTGGCGCCCGCCCAATCTCGGCACAGGGCCCCTGCAGCCGCTTGTGGGAGGACCGGCACCGCCACCACAGCACGAGGCCCCGCAGGAACCCGAGCCACCAAGGCAGGCGCAGGCGGTCGGGATCCGACAGGCGCCGCCGCAAGAAGGGCTGCAGCTCATCGGCGCTCTGGGGACCTCCGTCCTCCACCAGCCAGACGTGCACCTTGCCCATCTCGGGCTCCTTCTCGGGCTCAGCGCGGAGGCTGGGGGGGCTTTAGACGGTGGAGCTGTAGCGTGGGGCGTCGGCCGCGTGGACCCGAAGACCGGGGTCAAAGGCCATGGCCACATTGCGCACGAGCAGTCGTGCATCCTCGGGAACACTGATCTTTAGACCATTCACGATGGCAAGGCCGTCGTCCACCATCGGCTGCAGCAGCGCCAGATCTTCAGCGAAGTGGGCGGTCCCATCGGCACCATAGCGCTCGGCCACCGCGCCCAAGTCCACTTGGAAATTGCACATGATGCCGTTGATGATGTCGCGCCTCAGCCGATCTTCGTCGGTCAGCCGGTAGCCCTTTTCGACGACAGGCGCCTGGCCCTCCACCGCTTTCCACCAGTGGGCGAGCTTCGCCTTTTGCTGGACGTAGCCACCGGGCAGCTCGCTGATGGCGCTCATGCCGAGGCCGATGAGCGCCACATCGGGCATCGTCGTGTAGCCCATAAAATTGCGGTGCAGTGCGGCTTGTCGCTGGGCCACGGAGAGCTCATCATCGACGAGTGCGAAGTGGTCCATGCCGATGGCTTGGTAGCCGGACGTCGTCAGTCGCTCGTGGGCGTGCAAGAACAGGGCGGCCCGTTCGAGCGGCCCGGGCAGCGCCGCTTCTTCGAGCTTGCGCATGTGGGGCTTGAGCCAAGGCAGGTGGGCATAGCCGAAGATGGCCAGCCGGTGGGGCTTCAGCTCAATGATGCCGTTGAGGGTGGCCGCGAAGCGCTCGGGCGTCTGGTGGGGCAGCCCATACATCAGATCGAGGTTCAGTCCGGTCATGCCGTGGCTGCGCGCCCGGTCCAGCAGCATCGTCACTTGGTCTCGGCGTTGGGGCCGGTTGACCGCTTGCAGCACCGTGTCGTCGAAGCTCTGCACGCCCAGACTGATGCGGGTGCCGCCGAGGGCCGCCAGTGTGTCGATGTGGTCGATGGACGTGACGTCGGGGTCGGCCTCCACGCTGATCTCGCAGCCGGGGAGGGTGCGAAAGCGACGGCGCAGAATGGCGAACAGCTCTTCGAGCTCGGCAGGGGTGAACCAGGTGGGGGTGCCACCGCCGAGGTGGATGCGGACCACGTCGAGCTTGTCGGTGGTCAGCGGCAAGGCGTCGACTTGGATGGCCAAGGCCTTGAGGTAGCGTCGGCCGGGCTCTCGCCGTCCGGCGACCACCATGTTGCAGCCGCAGAAGGTGCACTGCTCTTTGCAGAAGGGCACGTGCACATAGACCGCCGCGGGCGCCTTGACCTCGCCGAGCATGCCCTCAAATGCGGCATCATCGACATCGGATGACCACTTGGGCACGGGCGGATAGCTCGTGTACCGCGGCCCCCGCCGGGTCCATGCCAGCAGGGTCTCGGCACTCAGTCCCACGACCACTCCCGCACGGTGCGCAGGACGGTGTCGACACTCTCGAGCGGGGTCTTCGGCGTGATGCCGTGGCCGAGGTTGAAGACGTGGCCCCGGGGGCCGGCCGCGCGCAGCACAGACTGGACCTTGGCCTTGAGCACCTCTTCGGGCGCGAACAGGGCGATGGGGTCGAGGTTGCCCTGCACCGGGACATCTTCGCCAAGAGCGGCCCGTGCGCGGTCCAGGGGCACCCGCCAGTCCACACCATAGGCATCGGCCCCGACCTCTTTGATCCACGGCAAGAAGGGGGACGTGTCTTTTGTGAAGTACAGCGTCGGCACACCCTTCACCTTGGACAGGGCCTTGCGGGCGGCGGGAAGGGCCCAGCGGCGCCAGTCCTCGGGGCTCAGCGTGCCGGCCCACGTGTCGAAGAGCTGCACGGCGGCGGCGCCGGCTTCGACTTGGGCTTGGAGGTGGTCGCCCACCGCGTCGGCCAGCTTGTCGAGCAAGATCTGGAAGGTGTCGGGATCCTGGTACATGAGCTGCTTGAGGGCAATCCAGTCCTTCGAGCCGCCGCCTTCGACCGCGTAGCAGGCCAGCGTGAACGGGGCGCCGCAGAAGCCCAGGATCGGCACGCCGGCCTTGGCCGAGGTCAGCTCCAGCGCCCGCAGCGGGGAGGGGAGGTCGCGGACCGGGTCGATGCCGGTGAGGGCCATCACGTCGGAGCGCGTGCGCACTGGGTTGTGGAACCGGGGGCCCATGCCCTTGCCGAATTCCAAGTGAAGCCCCATCTTCTCTGGAATCACGAGAATGTCGGAGAAGATGATGCCGGCGTCGAAGGGGTAGCGGCGCAGCGGCTGGAGGGTGACCTCGCAGCACAGGTCGGGATCTGCGCAGAGCTCCAGGAAGCTGACGTTCTTGCGAATCGCCCGGTACTCGGGCAGGTAGCGGCCGGCTTGGCGCATGAACCACACGGGCGGACGCTGGAGACGCTCGCCAGCGAGGGCGCGCAACAGCAGGTGCTTTTCACCAGCGGGGGTGGCGGCGAGGGCTTCGTGTTGGGGCGAGGTCATCGGGGCTCCGAGGCAAGAGGGGCGCTCCTAACGCAGCCGCAGCCGGTTGCGGGCGGCTACGTTCACGGCGCGGGAGGCCGGGTGCAGCAGCGCGGGAAGAGAGCCATCGGGCTGGCGGCCCCCACGCTGGCCGCAGTCGCTGCCATTGCCCTGGCATGGCTGCTTCCCGAGCAGAGCATCTGGGGTCAAGCGCTCGCGGCGCTGCTCTGGACAGCGCCCCCATGGCTGGCGCTGGTGCAGGGGGTGGTGGCCGTGGTGCTCGCTTGGCGGTGGCGGGCGCTGTGGCCGCTGGTCGGCGTGCTGGCCTGGGCCTTCATGGGTCGGCCGGCGAGCTGGCTGGACGCGGCGACCGATCCAGTGCCCGACAATGCTGTCAATGTGGGCATGTTCAACGTCAACGCGTTCAGCCCTGGCGACGAAGACACGCTGGAGCAGTGGCTGGGCGGCCTGGACTTGGACGTGGTGGTGTTGCTGGAGCGCCGGGGCACCGAAGTGCCCGGGATGGTGCGGGTGGCCGACGACTTCGACGCATCCTTGCCCCGGGTGTCCCACCACTCCGCGGTGTTCTGCCGAGCGGGCCTGCAGTGCCCCGCGACCATCACCCCCCAGCGGGGCTCAGCGACGATGGCGATGCCCTATGCCTTGGTGGTGTTGCCCGGTGTGGACCGCTGCCTCGTCGGCATGCACGCCCCGCCGCAGGTTCCCAAGAACCCCACCGGGATGCGGCCGTATCTGGATGTGATTCGCCAGAAGGTTGATCAGGGACAGCTCAAGACCGACTGGGGCCCCTGCACTGCGGGCATGGGGGTGGTGGTGGCTGGCGATCTGAACCATGTGCCCCACAGCCGGCCGTGGTGGTGGCTGCGCGAGGCGGGCTTGGACGATGTGCTCGCCGGGGTGGGCCTCTTTGGTCGCACCTGGCCGTCGGGGGGCGGCTGGCCGGATGTGCCGACGTTTCGGCTGGACCAGGTGATGCGCGGCGATGCTGAGGTCGGCGGACTGCGGAAGGTGAGGGTGCCCGACAGTGACCACCAGGGCTGGATCTTCGCGGTGTGGTAGGGCTGCGGCTCGCGGGTGGAGAGCCGTTGACCGACAGCATTCTCGGTGGTGGCCACCCCCCAAAACCGATCCACCGCCTACCTGAGCGCAGCCCGCCAGTTGAGCAAGGCGATGAGGATGTCGGCTTGGTAGTCGGCATCGTAGTCTGCGCGGTGCTTCTGGGACTTGTCTTCCGCCCGGATGGGCAGCGTGGCCGACAGCGTCTCTTTGCTGGAGTCGAGCCAGTGCACACCCAGGGCGCCGGTGGCCATCGACTTGGTGCACAGCGCCTTGTAGCCGAAGGGATTGGGAAGCTCTTGCTCGGCGAAGGTCCATGCCACGAAAGACCAGTCAAATGGGGCATTGTGGCCAACGAAGCACGCCTCGGTGCCCGGGCCCGTCTGGGCCTCCACCCACGCGGTGAGCTCTCGGCAGAACTCGGCCCGGCTGAGCCCGTGGGACTGGAGGCGCGCTTGGTCGAGGCCATGCACCTTGGCGGCCCGGGCGTCGAAGCGGGGGGCGCCGGGCTGGAGCTCCCGGTACCAGCTCCCGACCTTGTGCAGCACACCATCGGCGTCGGCCTGCACACAGACACAACCCAGCGAGACCATCGCGTACAAGCCCGGAACGGGGCCGTTGCACTCGATGTCCACACAGAACCAGGTGGCGCGTTGTTCGACGTAAGGCATGTCTTCTCCTGAGCCGCGGATCTTGGGGACGGTCGGAAGCCCCCCGGGGTAGGTGCGCCCATGAACTCTGACTCTGCGTGTCCCGAGCCCGCGCTTCCCGCAACCTACGGCGGCCCCGGCTTTGTGTCCCGTTCTGCCGACCATGGCCAGGATGTGGCGGCGGGCACGCTGTGGCGACGGGTCGGGGTCCGCTCCGAGTGGGGCCGCCTGCGCGAAGTGGTGCTGTCCGCGCCTTCGGTGCTGCTCGACAAGATCGAAGACCCCGAGCGCTGGCACATGTTGGCCCGGCCCGATCGGGCGGCCATCGACGCTGAAGTCCAGACCTTGGCCCGGGTCTACGCCAGCGAAGGGATCGGGGTGCACGTGGCCCGACCGGGCATGGCGCCGCCACCGAACTTCCTGTTCATGCGGGATCTGGTGTTCACGACGCCCTGGGGCTGTGTGGTCGGTCGCCCTGCAGCACCGGTGCGTGCCGGCGAGTCTCGCTTTGCCCAGGGCATTCTCGCCGAGCTGGGGGTGCCGCTGTTGGGGGTGCCCACGGGCGGGGCCACCTTCGAAGGGGCCGATGCCCTGTGGCTCGATGCCCAGACGGTGCTGGTGGGGGTGGGCCGGCGCACCAACGACGAAGGCTGTGCGTGGCTGGCGCGGTTGCTCGCCGATCAGGGGGTGCGGGTGGTGCCGATCCCCCTGCCGCTTGGGGTGCAGCACCTGCTGGGCATCGTGGTCTTCGTGGATCGGGACCTCGCGCTCATCGATGTGGCGCGCGCCCCCGATGTGCTCCTGGACGTCCTCAAGGATCACGAGCTCGTGAAGCTTCAGGTGAGTGTGGAGCTGCGCGAGAAGCGCTCGATGAACGTGGTGACGTTGGGCCCCCGGCGGGTGGTGATGCCGGCGGGCTGCCCCGACACCCGCACGACGCTGGAGGCCGCGGGCATTGTGGTGCGGGAGAGCCCCATGTCGGCGTGTCGGGCAGCGGCGGGTGCGATGGGGTGCATGACCGCGGTGCTGCGGAGGGATGGATGAAGCGACCGGCGTGGACGGCTGCGGGCGTGTGTCTGGTGCTGGCGTGGTGGTGCGCACAGCAGCCGGTGGCCCCAGAACACCCTCCGGGTGAGCATCTTCGGGTGGTCAGTGCCAACCTCTTCTTGGCCAATGGGGCAGACCCCAAGGACGTCGCCCAGGCGCTGCTGGCCCTTCAACCCGATGTGCTGTTGTTGCTGGAGTGGACCGGCAAGAACATGGACCGGCAGGTGCTGGTCGACGGCGGTTTGGGCTTGCACGTGGACCACCCCCACTCGCGGACGGCGGGCATCGGCCTTGCACTGTCCAGCCGGGTGGCGGGGGCAGCCACGGTGCTGCGGGAGGGGGGACGGGGGCCCTGCGCAATGCCCGCGGCGGCGGCTCGCATTCTCTGGGATGGCCTTGGTGTCAGTGTTCTCGGGGTTCATCCGCCGCCTCCGGTGCCCGGCTGTGGGGGCCTGACAGGGGCGTCGCTGGGCGACTACGCGAGCTGGGTCACGAAGGGACGGGCGCAGGGAGGGCCGCTGCCGTTGCAGGACGGGGACCCGGTGGTGATCCTGGGGGACCTCAACACGCTTCCAGTGGATCCTTCGCTGTCCGTGCTGCGGGATCATGGCCTGCGGGACGGCATTGTCGAGAGCTCCTGGCTGCCGTCGCCCTCTTGGCCCGTGCTCCCCGGCGGGTGGGCCCTGGGGCGCATCGACGGGGTCTGGGTGCCGCCGCACATGGACGTGGTGGACGGTGGCACAGTGGAGGTGCCGGGCTCCGACCACCGTGCTGTGTGGGTGGACCTGCACACCCGGTTCGATCCTGCGCGATAATGCCGGGCCAGCCCCTGACCGTGGGGGCACCGGAGGCCTTCGTGACGGACCAGGAGCTGCCCACAACCCTCGACCGGGGGCGCTATCGCATCGAGAAGGTGCTGGGGTCCGGTGGAACGGCGACCGTCTTGCTCGCGGAAGACACCCGCATCGGGGTGCGGCGGGCGATCAAGATTCTCCATCCCCAGTACGCGCGCTCCGCAGACAGCCGGCGGCGCTTCCTCAACGAAGCCCACGCCCAAGCGGGACTGGCCCACCCCAACGTGCTGATGGTGCATGACGCGGTGGAAGACGAGGTCCATGCGTTTCTGGTGATGGAGCTGGCCGAGGGCGGCAACCTGGGAGACCGGGTGGTGCTCCAGGGCGTGCTGTCCCCCGTGGACGTCGCCGAGGTCGGCATCACCATCGGCAGCGCCCTCGGGGTGGCCCACCGCGCCGGGGTCATCCACCGCGACATCAAGCCGGCCAACATCTTGGTGGACCGCCACGGGGTGCTGAAGCTGGCTGACTTCGGCATTGCCCGGGTGGATGGTGAGCGCTTTCACCTGACCCAGACGGGCTCTGTGATGGGCACGTGGGCGTACATGCCGCCGGAGCAGCGCTCGGACAGTGCGTCGGTGGACGCCCGTTCCGACATCTACGCGTTTGGGGTCACGCTCTATGCCTTGCTGAAGGGACGCGAGGCCAGCGATCTGCACAACCGCGAGGCCTGGGAGCGGGCATTTGTGGGGGTGCCGCCAGGGCTGGCAGAGATCATCCAGACCGCCACGCGGTTGTTCCCGGAAGACCGCTACGCCACGGCGGATGAGCTGGTGGAGGCGCTGCGGACTTGGCTCGCGCAGGAGGCGGGGGGGGCCCATGTCCGCAGTCGGCCGAGCGCGACCTTCCTGCCCGACTCCCCGACGAACTTGACCCTCGACGGTGCCGGGGACCACGAGACGGCCCAGTACACGCTGATTCCGGCGCCCGCGACCACCTTTGACGGGCTCAGCGAGGACAGCTCCGGTCCGATGGAGGTGGCGCCGACGGTGCTGGGTTCCCCCGAAGACATCGCGAGCGGTGCGTTTCCAACAGAACCGGCGGCGGGGGACACCCAGGACAGTGCGCCGACCGCTGTGTCGGGGGCGGGTGGCAGCAACACCCTGATGAACTTGCTGGTGGGCGTGATGGCGGCCGCTTCGGTGGTGGCGGTCTGTGCGCTGTTGTGGGTGCTGTTTGTGGCCAAGGACAGTGGCAAGGACGGGGTGCTTCCGCCGGCCGTGCCCCCCACGGTGACTGTGGCGCCGCAGGTCACGCCTCCGCCCGTTGAGCCCCCCCCGACCGGCCCCGATCCTGTGCCGCCGGTGGACCCCGATCCGGTCCCCACCGCCGAGGCAGATGCGGGCAAGACGCCCGGTGGCACGGCATCTCCAGAGACGAGCCCCCCCGAACCCAAGGGGAGCAGCGGGCGCCGTCGGCGGGTGATCAAGGTCATCCCCAGCGGGTCGGCTGACGACGGGGGCACTGCGGACCCACCGCCGGACGCTGGTCCTGCGATGGGCAAGCTGCGGGTGCGCACGGTCCCCAGCGGGGCGGCGGTGAAGCTGCGCGGCCGGACGCTTCCGTCGAGCGGTGGGGTCGTGGAGCTGCCCATCGGCAACCAGACCGTCGAGCTGGTGAGCGCGTCTGGCGAGTCCACCCGCATCGCGGTGATGGTCAAAGAGAGCCGAACGGTGGAGCTCTGCTACAGCTTCGACACCAATTCCGCATGTGGAGCCGCACAGTGAGCATCTTCTGGGCAATGGTTGCGGCGGGCACGGCGTCGGCCGCCATCCCGGTGGTCCACAGCGGCGAGGCCAAGGTCGTCACGGCGGCCATGGTCGCCCAGACCGGGCTGCCCGCCGAACAGTTCACGCTGCGCTCGATGCGCGATCTGCGGCGCTTGCCGGCCCGGGTGGTGGGCGGCGCGAGCTTGCGCCACTGCGCGGGCGCGACCACGCAGAACACAGCCGTCCGGGCGCACCAGGTCCGTGCCGAGGCTGCGCTGCGAGACGGGCAGCTCGCCGAGGCCCAGGATCACCTCGACCTCGGCATCAGCGCGCTGGGTTGTCTGGGCGAGCGGGTGGAAGGCCGGGTGGCGGCCCGCCTCTTCTTGCTGCGGGCGGCGTTGCTCACGGGGGACGACGCCGACAACCGGTCCCGCTTGGAGCTTCAGACCGCCATCTCCCTGGACCCGACGGTCGAGTGGATCGATGGGATTGCCGATGACCGCGCTATTCTGCTGGGGGAGAGCAAGGTCGAGTCCCGCCGGGTGGAGCTGAGCATCACCCCCCCGGTGCGGGGCGCTGCCCCCTGGATCGACGGCCACCCGGTGAAGAGCGGCGTGGTGCTGCGGCCCGGGCTGCACCTGGTCCAGGTGCCCGGCATGGCGGGGCTGCGCTCGGCGTGGCTGACTGTCGACGGTGACACCGCGCTGGTCTTGCCGGAGAACCACCGAGACACCGTGCTGGCGGGCGTGGGCGTGCGGCCGCCGGACCGCCACAGCATCTGGCTGTTGCAGGCTACGTTGGACGCGCCTTCGGCGTATGTGGTCCACAGCGGGGGCATCTGGCTGGTCGAGCTGGGCGGCGACAAGGCCGTGGTCACCGAGCTCAGGGCCCCCGACGTCACCGTCCCCGATGAGGGGCTGGCCGACCCTCCGAAGCCGAAGGGTCGCCGGGGACGATGACGAGCCGCTACAGCACGCCGAAGCCGACCGAGAAGCCGAGAACGGCCTGAATCAGAGGAATCTGACCGGTCTCGTCCTCATCGAAGTCGTTCATGTAGACGATGCCGTAGTTGGCGATGCCCATCTCGATGCGGGTGTACAACATCTTGTTTTCGTTGTGGATGCCCAGCCGCAGGCTGCCGCCGCTGCGGGTCAGCGTGTTGGCCCCGAGGTCGCCGCCCTGGGCGATGAGCTGGTGCCAGCCGGCCATGGCGTACAGACCACGGGCCTTGTTGTTCGGGTAGATCCGCGCGCCGGCGTCGTAGTAGACGAGGTCCGGGGCGTTGTTCGGGTAGGTGTCGCCGATGAGCTGGACGAGGGGACCGCCGAGGCCCGGCAGGTAGGAGTAGGACCCGGTCACCGAGATGGCGGGGCCCACGGGGATCGGCGCGACGAGCTCAAGCTCACCGCCGGCCACAAAGGGGAAGCCCGCATGCAGGCCGGCACGGACATGGCGCCGCCTTGCGTTGATGCTGTACTTCTGGGCCAGCTCTTTGGCGGCCAGGCGGTCCTTCTCGACGCCCTTGCCCCGCTGGTACATCACGCTGAGCTCTTTGCAGCTCTCGTAGTGGCCGTGCTCACACGCTTGGGTCAGCATGTTGGCTGCGAGCTCGTCGTCGAAGCTGGTCTTGCGGCGCAAGTGCACGTCGCCCAGCTCGGCGCAGGCGGGCCCGTACTCGCCCTGGCAGGCCCGCTCCATCAAGATGTAGGCGGGCTCCGCCGGCTCTTCCTTCTTGGGCATGTCTCGCTTGCCGAGCCAGTAGCAGCCCTCGGCATCGCCATTGTCGCAGCCCTGCTCCAGATAGGTCGGCGGCGGCTGTTCGTCGGGCCACAGCGGCTCATGCTTGTTCTCGACCAGCAGCCCCAAGTCGGTGCACGAGCCGGCGTCGCCGATGCCGCACGCGCGGGTCCATGCATCGAAGGCGTCGGGCCACGTGGGCTTGGACCGGGCAAGGCGCTCCCCGAGGCCCGCGCAGCCGGGGGCGCTGGCCAAGTTGCAGGCGCTGGTCCACATCATCGTCGGCTCGGGCACCACGACTTGGCGGGCCGATCCGATGCGGCGCTGTTCGGCACCCGCAATGCACGCGGCGGGGATGCCGGCGGTGCACGACTTGTCGAAGAGGCCGAGGGCTTGGGCGTAGGCGGGGGACCGGGGCTCGTGGCGCACCAAGAGGTGAGCGCCGCCGACACACGCCCGCTGCTCGCCGCCGTCGCAGGCCTTGAGCAGCGCGGTCTCGGCACCGACCACCCGGGGGTGGGTGATGCCCCAGCGGTCGACGTAGTCGCCGAGGTAGCGACAGCCCTGCTCGTCGCCCAGCTCACAGCCACGCTGGAATGCGCTGAACTCGTCCAGCTCGGTCTTGGAGATGTCCCGCTCGCGGAGCAGGAGCCCGAGCGTGACGCAAGAGCTGGCCAGTGGAAGCGACGTGTCTTCACACTCCTGGACCGTGCGCATCGCGAATGCTTCGTCCCGGCGGCGGCTCGCTTCATCACACGCGTCAGCGCGGCCGAGCACACATGCCTCGTCGAGGCTGAGCAGCGCCCGGTCGTGAGTGCCCCGGGCGTCGAAGGCCCCCGAGAGCATCATGCAGCCTTCGCCCACATCTTCGAGGCGCCGCAGCCGCTCGCCCAAGGAGCCCGACGCGTCCACCGAGCACGCGTACTCCAGCACACCCACGGTGATCCGGGAGGGGGTCTCGCCGTCCCGTTCCAGCAGGTTGCGGCCGAGGCCATGGCAGGCGTTGACGTCTTGGTCCGCGCAGTTGCGGGCGGCCGCTGACTCGTCGGGTGCCGTCAGCGTGATGGCTTCGAGACAAGCGCGGTAGACGCCTTCTTCGCATGCGATGCCGAACACCCGCTCCGCTTCTTGGCGGCCGCCGGGGCGGTCGAGCAGGGTGGCGGCGATCTGGCGACCGGCCACGAGGCAGGTCTCGGGCACCGCAGGGGTGCACTCGGGGAGGCTGGCGGTGCCCCGGGGCCAGGTGATCGCGTAGACTTCCAGGCCGGCCGGCGTGGGCACCGCGAGGTGGTCGCCGACCTCACCCTGGAAGCGGTCCAGCCGCACCGCATCGGGGAAGGCTGAAGCGGCGTGGGCAGCGGGATGCACCGAAGCGGTGGTCTCGCCCAGGACCACCCAGTCGACGGCCGCCAGCGACCAGTACAGGGGCGTCGCAAACGGC
>CALOBC010000048.1:0-4557 GCA_942491145.1 Myxococcota bacterium
CAGTGTTGATCTATGGGTCGGCACAGGAATCATCGGAGCGCAGGCACTTCCGCAATTCAAGTCTCGGGCGGTGAAGCCCGATGCCCATGGTGGCGTCGCCCACGGCTGACGCCAATCCCCCCCGATGCCGCAGCGCCAGGACAAAGCTCCGTAACGAGCCGGATTTCTTGCGCCATCGCAACCGCACGCACCCGAAATTTCCTCTGGGAAATCTGCGTGTGGTCCGACTCGGCACCAGCGCCGTTGGCCGCACCGTGTGAGAACCCGCATCAGGCCGACAGAATAGCGGGAAACAAGACCAGTGATCTCCACTTAGGGCGAACTGGCATGGCCCTTGCTGTAGGCCCCACCAAGAACCACGGTGGATGGCCAACATGCGACGCAAACAGTCCCTCGACTCCTCGACCTCTCCCAGCCGCAGCCGCCGACGGGCGTGGGTCGCACTCGGCACCACCCTGCTGCTCACTTCTGCGCTTCCCGCGTGGGGATGGGGCCAAGGGTGGGACTGGGACGAAGACATTGCGCCGCCGACCGTGCCGAACCCGCCCATTCAGCCGCTGGAGACCTGCGCGCCCGGTGACACCGATCCGGACTGCGCCGAGCTCTGGACCTGAGTGCCGCCTGGCTTCGGCCGGGATCGGGCTCCACCCAGTTCAACAATTCGCCGCGCCCCCTCTGAACAGGTCTGCGACGCTCCCCTATGCGCGAATCCGGGAGTGCCACTGGTCGGAGGGGGCTTTCCCCCTTCTTGAGCTGCCCCATCACGCCCGTGCATCCTTCACGGCGTCGCCTCAGTCGGCTGCCGGTCCTTCGATCGAGACCGTGCCGTCTGCCAAGACCGAGGCCCGGTGGCGCCGCCGGTGCTGGATGACCTCCGGCGCCAGCCAGAGCTGACATTCCCCGTCCATGCGGGACTCGTTCACCTCGTACCCGGCCAGCATCAGCGCCCACGGGCCCTCCAGCTGGGCGGACCGCGCGCAGGTGGGTCCGGGGGGAATCTGTGCCAAGCGAGACATCACATCCCGCAACCAGGCCACTTCAGCCGCGTCCGCCGCCGCCCGAGCCCGCCGGCGGGCTTGCTGGCGCTCCTCCGGCGTGACTTCTCCGAATTGCACCTGAAGCCGGCGCTCTGCGGGCTCGGGCACCGGTCCGAGCGGCACCACCGCGGTCTGTGTTGCAATGTTGATCCGCAGCATCGCGGACTCCCCGTCCAGCGAGGGTTCCACAGGGAAGGTCACCACCAGATCACCGCCCTCATCGGTGCGTCCAGCCAGCACCGGCCCATCATCGGGAGTGAGCCACTGGTCGTCATAGACAGCCACTGCGGGATCGAGCTCCCCCCGAAGCACAAGCTCTCCCACCAAGCCGCCCTCCCCCACCGATGGATCGATCAACCGCAGGCCCCCTTGGGCCCAGCCCGCCTCGGCAGCCCGAAGGGCCGGCTCCCGTGCAGTCGCCAGCGCCGCACGCGCCGCCGGACCCTCATCGCTGAAGCTGAACACCAGCTCATGCTCGGTGGGTCGCCCCCCCAGTGGCAGCCGCAGCTCCTGCCCCTGCACACGCATCACCGCTTGCGCCTCGCCCACCCCCGTGCGCAGGGCAAAGGTCAGCCAAGTCGCCGGAGCGCCCCCCAGCTCACCGTGGCTCACGACCGCGACCACCTCCCCGGGCGTGCGCCAGAGAGGCCCCACAACATCGACAAACACGGCATCTCCACCAAAAGTGCTCCGCTCGATGCGGAGCTGCCCGGCCGCGCCTGGTGCCCCCTCCCCATCCACCGGCCCCACGATGCCGTGCACACCCACGGGTGGCAGCGCGCCCCGGTTGTTGCTGTCCCCCCCGCAGGCCGCCATCACCCACAGCGCGACCTGCGGGAGCACCCTGCCGGACTCCAGTCTGTGTCTGGACGTCACCATGGGCTAAGACCTCCTTCGGTGCGGTCCGACTGGGTCCACCGGCCGAACCCCGGGGGGGAGCATCCCAGCCATGCGGCAGCTTGACCAACGCTTCAGCCTGGGTCCGTGCATCGGACGCGGTGGCGTGGGCGAGGTCTATCAGGGCTGGCAACAAGCGCTGGACCGACCGGTGGCCATCAAGCTGCTCCGTCCTGAGCTCACCCGCAATCCGGGCGCTGTGGCCCGCTTCGAGCGCGAGGCCCGCACCACCAGCCTGCTCAGCCACCCCAACGTGGTCACCGTCTTTGATGTCGGCGAGGCGGACGATGGCCATCGCTTTGTTGTCATGGAGCTGCTGGAGGGCCAGACCCTCGGCGAGCTGCTCGACCAGACCGGGCGGATCGACCCCGACCGGGCGTTGCACATCGCAGTCCAGATCGCGCGGGGCATGGGCGCGGGCCAAGGTGTGGGGCTCGTCCATCGCGACCTGAAGCCCGACAACATCTTCATTCTCGACCAGGACCACGTCAAGGTGCTGGACTTCGGTCTGGCCACGCTGCTCCAGACCGACCAGGACTTTGAGGCCGGCGACCCCAGCCACAGCCCCGCGGACCCGACCCACCCCAGCTTCGGCGGTGATCCCCTGCCCGTCGTCCATGCCGAGGGGCCGACCACGGGAGAAGTCACGGGTGACTTTGTGCCGCTGGAGGGCCACCCACCCGGGTTGGGGCCCATCTCCGACCTGCCCGAGTCCCCCGCCAGCCGCGCGCGCAACGCGGCCAAGTCATCTCGCCTCACCCGCCCCGGCGCCTTGATGGGCACGCCCCGGTACATGGCTCCCGAGCAGGTTCTCGGCTGGTCCGTCGACCACCGCAGCGACCTCTACAGCTTCGGCGTGATCCTGTACGAGATGCTCGGTGGCCGCACCCCGTTCACCGGCCCGGGTCCACGAGACTTCATGCGGCAGCACCTCCACGCGCCGCCCCCCGCGCTCACCGACCTTGTCCAAGACGTCCCCGGCGCCTTCGTTCGCATCGTCCAGAAGCTCCTCCAAAAGAGCCCGAGCGACCGCTTCGCCGACTGGGCCGCCCTCAGCGAGGCCTTCCGCCAGCTCGAAGACGCCCGCACCCCCGGCGTGATGCTGGGCAGCGAGCGGGTGGCCCGAGAAGACCCCCTCCCCGAAGAGCCCTTTCGGTTTCTGCATCCGTTCACCTCGGCCACCCGCGCCATCTTCTTTGGCCGAGACGGTGATGCCCGGCGCTTTCGTGCCGCTTGGGAGCACGGCGACCGTCCGGCCATCCTGCTGCTCACGGGCGCCAGTGGTGTGGGCAAGACCTCATTCTTGTCGGCGCGGGTGGTGCCGGGGCTCGAAGACACCGGCCACACGGTCGTGGTGGTCCGGGGCACGGCCGATCCCTTGGACCAGCTCGCCCAGAGCGTCGAGCGCATGCTGGATCGCCTGGGTCACCCCCGTCCCGGACGGTCCCTCGCGTCTTTGCTCGACAGCTTGGTCGAGGTGGAGCGCCGCCCGGTCGCGGTGGTCCTGGACCAAGTCGAAGAGATCTTCACCCAAGGCAACAAAGCCGCGCCTCTGTCCCTTCAGGCCGGCCTCGCCAGCATCCTCGCCGGCGGCGATGGCTCGGTGCGCTTCATCATCAGCCTGCGCGAGGACTACCTGGGCACGATGCTGAGGGCCCTGCACACGCTGCCCCTCGACAGCATCTCCCGCACGCTGCCGCTGCGTCCCCTCGAAGCCAGCGACATCCGCGAAGCCCTGGCAGGACCGGGGCTGGACGGCCTGCCAGTTCGCTATCCACCGTTTCGCTACGAGTCGGGGCTGGTCGATGAGATCGTCGCGGATCTGCTGTCGGACTCGGCGGGCGAGGTCTCCCCCCGCATCCAAGCCGTCGGCGCGCGCCTCTGGGACATGATGCGCGCAGAGGGCGGCGATGCAGTCATTCGGCGCAGCCACTACCGAACTCGCCTTGGCGGCGCGCGCGGCATCCTCGGCCGCATCCTCGACGAGGCCGTGGGCGGACTCGAGCCCGGCGACCAAGGCGTGGCGAAAGAGATGCTGCGCGCCTTGACCCACCTGCCCGGCTCCCCCACCAGCCGACCAGCCCCCGAGTCCGAGCTGACCAGCAACGCCGTGGACCCGGCGCGGCGGGGTGCGGTCCTGCGGGACCTTGAAGACCGCTGGCGCATCATCCACGGCTTCCTCGACGGCCGGTGGCCCGGCGAGCGCACGTACCGAATTGCCCACGAGGCGCTGATCTTCCGCATCCAGGAGTACGGCGAGGAAGGCACCGGCCGCAACCGCGCCCGCCAGCTCTTCCACCAAGGCTACAACCTCTGGTTGCAGGGGGGCGGGCAAGCCGAAGACCTTCTGCCAGAGCAGCATCTCGAAGAAGTGCGCCGTGAGGTGGAGGATCTCGTCTTGCGGACCGCCGAAGAGCGGGACTTCTACGAGCAGAGCCGCGCGGTCTACGACGACACCTACATCAAACGCCACCTCGCGGAGCGGCGACGGGCCCTCTGGAATGCCGTCCAGATGGTGCTTCTGCCCACGGTGGTGCTCGCGACGGGCTTCATGCTCGGCCAGCTCGCCACCGGCTACACCGCCCTCGAAGCGCTCTGGGCCCGCAGCCTCTCCCACCTCAAT
>CALOBC010000049.1:0-196301 GCA_942491145.1 Myxococcota bacterium
AGGCTGTGCTGATCAGGTTATGTTGACTCTCGCTGGCTACCCCCACCTTCTACAGTCGGTTCTGGTCCTGACATTCCACCACTGGTATCCGGCGGCGGCTAGAAGCGCTCTGCCCAGCAGACCAACTTGCTCGCCTATCTCCATCAAACCTGCCACCGCCTACCGCAGCACTCTGCTGTTGGCGCCGGTCAACCTGGCCTGGGTCATCAACGTCATCGCGCTCTTCGTCATCACCGGCTTCGCTGCCGGAGACCTCGACTGGGTGCCAACTGTGCGCTCCCTCGTGACCATCGCACTGTTCATCCTGGTGGCAACCGTGGTTGGCCACACCATTGGCTGGCTGGTCATGGGGTTTCGCCAAACTCGTCGAGGGCGGCTCATCACCAACGTGTTGGGTCTGCTGGCCCTCTTCGTCGGTTTCCTGATCTTCTGGACCGACAGCGTGGTCCCCCTGCTGGACAACTCCTTCAACGACCCAGGTGCTGCTGGGGGCATACGACGGGTACAACGGTAAATACCGGTCGTGGCTTCCGGTTGTGGCTGTTCTCGGTGTCGCGATGCTGATATTCCTGCGCGTCGGCGACGCGGTCGCGGATTGGGCACTGCGAAGGCCCGGAGATCACGCTGACCGGACGAGTTCGCGTTCCCTTCCACGGCGAAGGTGGTCCAGCAGTGTCACCTACGCGCTGCTGCTGGTTGACCACGCCAGCGTCTGGCGATCCACCCCCCTGCGCCGAGGAGTCCTGGTCCTCGTGCTCGTCCCTGGGGTGATCTCGGCCCTCGCCGGCATGTCGTGGCAGTCGCTCGTTCTCGTACCAGGCTTGATCGCGGCAGGCGCCGGATTGCTCTTCGGCATCAACGCCTTCACGCTCGACTCCACCGGATCGGTGTGGCTGTCCACGCTTCCGGGGTGGGTGACACCTGCCTACCTCGCCGAGTCTCTGGTGTTCTTCAGTAGCGCTTGGCCGCTGGCCCTATCGAGCGTTGATCGGCGGTTCTCTTCGGGCACAGCCACCGAACGCGCCACCTCCGAGGTCAGCCTTGCCGCGACTTCATGTCAGGCACTCTGTTGCGCGGTGACCAGTGGTTGCGCTCGGGATGCGCTCGTCTCTGCGACATCCTCACCGCGCCGACCTCAAAGGGCCCCGGGACACGCCAGCAACTCCGGGCGTCATGGCAGCCCAGTCCATGCGCTTTGCGTTGGTGACCACGTTCACGAGCCTGTACTTCGCCATGCTGTCGCTCGCGGGCGAGTGGTGGTTGCCCCTCTTCGGCGCCATTCCGGTACTGCTGCTGAGTGCATTGCACTGGTATCGAACCGGGCTCGCCTGGGCACATCCGCACGTGCGCGCATCCGTGGTCATGACAGTCTCTGGCGGATAACCAAGCGGACTAGTTCTTTCTTCCTGAGGCGTGTTTCGGACATGCACTGTCGTAACTGGACAGGGGTTCATGGACAACGATGCCGTCAGCCAGCAGTAGTCGCGAAGGGGAACTAGAGACCAGAGCATGGACAGTGGCGCAGTGCACGTGCCGCTGCACGCCCGGGTCTTGAGTGTATCGTCGCCTTGTTCCTCAACCGTGGGCTCCACACTCCGATAGAAGGTCGTATGGGACGTCGAACTGTATTGCTCATTGCTGCTCTGGTGGTCGCCGCGCTTGGCACGGTGCTCATCTTCGCCTACGTCAAGAACGCTGACGATCGAGCGCAGGCTGATGCCGCGCCGGTCGAGGTGCTCGTGGCCACCCAGGATGTCGCTGCCGGTACCACCGCAGCCGACGCCTCGAACGCTGGTGCGTTCGAGATCCAGGAGGTCCCGACCTCAGGCGTGGCCGAAGGCGCACTGATCGCCATCTCCATCATCTCTGACCAGGTGGCCCTCGCACCGATCTTTCCTGGTCAGCAGATCTTGGCGCAGATGTTCGGAGCACCAGGATCCGAGACAGGGCTCAACGTCCCCAAGGACAAGATCGCGATCTCGGTGCAGCTCGGCGACCCCGAGCGGGTCGCGGCTTCGTGGCTCCTGGATACCAGCGTGGCCATCTTCGCGACCATCACCCCAGCCGGCGCCGCGACCGCGGGAGAATCCACACAGGTTCTCCTTCCGAACGTCGAGGTGATTGGTGTCGGGGCGACGTCGCTCAGCACCCAGACTGTGACCACCGATACCGGTGAGCAGACGACCGAGGAGATCCCCCGGACGATCCTTACACTTGCTGTTGACCAGAAGGAAGCCCAGAAAGTGATCAACGCGCAGTCGGCCGGAAGCCTGTACTTCGGCCTTCTCGGTGACGATGCGAAGGTCCGCACCGGGTCACCGACGACCTCACAGAACCTGTTCCGCTGATGACCGCACTCCTCGACTACGACGCAAGCGCGGCAGAGACGCTGCGTTCGGCGCTCGGTGCCGACACCGTGGTACTACCCACGTTCGACGCCTTGCGACGGCACCTCGACACCCACCTGGGTGAGGACGCTGTGGTAATCGGGGCGTCAGTGGATATTGAAAGCGCTCTCGCACTCGCGTCCTCCATGCGGGTCACTCGACCCAGCATGGGTGTGGTCGTAGTGCGTCGCCGCGTCGACACCTCGGTACTTGCCGACGCCCTTCGCGCCGGTGTACGCGAGGTCGTCGAAGAACGCGACCTGGCTGGCATCAATGCGGCCGTTGCCCGTGTGAAGTCACTCGCGCAGTCGCTTCGTGAGACTGTTCGGGAGCCTCTGCCCCTGACGGTGAAGACGACCACGGACGACTCATCACCGTGTTCTCGGCGAAGGGGGGATGCGGCAAGACGACGTTGTCGACAAACCTGGCTGTCGCTCTGACCGAGGGCGGCCGCAACCGGGTTTGCCTCGTCGACCTCGACCTGTCGTTCGGCGACGTCGCCATCGCACTCCAGCTCTTTCCGGCACACACGATCGCCGATGCCGTGGCACTTGGCGAAGGGTTGGACGTTGCAGCCGTCGAGTCGCTGCTCACCCCGCACAGCAACATCAGCGGTCTGTTCACACTGGTAGCGCCGCTCGACCCAGGTTCCAATCGCGGGATCTCAGCCGAACTCGTCAGGAAGATCCTCGAGGTTCTACGAGAAGAGTTCGACTACGTTGTCGTCGACACTCCCCCGGCGTTCGATGAGCAGGTTCTCGAGGCCCTCGACCAGAGCGATCTCATCGCGCTTATCGCCACGCTCGACATTCCGGCGCTGAAGAACCTCAAACTCACGCTCGAGACGTTGGACGAGATCAACTTCCCTCGTGAGAAGTGGGCAGTGGTTCTCAACCGCTCCGACTCAAAGGTCGGGCTCGCACTCAACGAGGTCGAGAAGACGCTGAGAGTGCCTATCTCGATTCAGATCCCCAGCTCACGAGATGTTCCCGCCGCCATCAACCGTGGCGTCCCGATCATCCACGACAACCCCAAGCACCCAGTGAGCGTGGCGATCCGCCAGTTCGCTGAGAAGTACGTGCTGACGACCCACCGCGGTGACACCTCGATCCCGCCCGAGCTCCGTAGCGACCGCCGCGGTCTCCTCCGCAGGAAGGCCAAGACACCATGAGCCTGGCAGATCGTCTCGCAGAGGCCCGCCGCCAGAAGGCACCGACTGCTCCTTCGGAGACCGACGACACGCTCACTGGCCGGCCCTCCACCAAGCGCAAGTCAGCCGACCCATTCGGCGACCTCAAGCGCCAGGTTCACCAAGCCCTTCTCGACAACCTTGGCCCAAAGCTCTACGACTCGCGTCAGACACAGAGCGAACTCGAGCAGAAAGTTCGGCAGACCCTGCAAGAGGTCTTGAGCCAAGAGGACACACCCCTCACCACTGCCGACCGCGCACGCATCGCGCAAGAAATCGCCGACGACATCCTGGGCTACGGACCACTGGAGCCCTACCTGCGCGACCCAGACATCACCGAGGTCATGGTCAACGGGGCCAACGACATCTGGATTGAGCGTGCCGGTCGCATCTACAAGACCGAGGGTGAGTTCGCTGACGAGAGCCACCTGCGCCGCACCATCGAGAAGATCGTCGCACGGGTCGGTCGACGCGTCGATGAGTCGAGCCCCATGGTCGACGCCCGCCTTCCTGATGGCAGCCGCGTCAACGCAGTAGTGCCACCGCTGGCGCTCGACGGTTCACTGCTCACCATCCGCAAGTTCGCAGCCGACCCCTACCGCATCGAAGACCTCATCGGATTCGGCACAGTCACCCGTACGGTTGCCGACTTCCTTGACGCCTGCGTTCGAGGAAAGCTCAATATCCTCGTCTCGGGCGGTACCGGTGCCGGAAAGACCACCACGCTCAACGTGCTGTCCTCCTTCATCCCAGAAGATGAACGGATCGTGACCATCGAGGATGCGGCAGAACTTCAGCTGCACCAAGATCACGTCCTACGCCTCGAGGCCCGACCCCCGAACATCGAGGGCAAGGGCGAGGTCAAGGTGCGCGATCTCGTTCGCAACGCTCTCCGCATGCGGCCCGACCGCATCGTCGTCGGCGAGGTCCGCGACGCCGCCGCACTCGACATGCTGCAAGCCATGAACACCGGCCACGACGGCTCGATCTGCACCGTGCACGCCAACACGCCTCGCGACGTCCTGGCACGCGTCGAGACCATGGTGCTCATGGCGGGCGTCGATCTGCCCGTCAGGGCCATTCGTGAGCAGGTGTCCAGCGCCATCGACGTCGTGGTCCAGCAGACCCGATTCAAGGACGGCACACGTCACATCACTCACGTAACCGAGGTCGTGGGAATGGAGGGCGACGTGATCACCCTCCAAGACATCTTCCTCTTCGACCACGGCGCAGGATTCGACGAGAACGGGCGATCGCAGGGCACCCTAAAGTCGACGGGACTACGGCCCAAGTTCCTCGACAAGCTCGCCGCTGGCGGCGTAAAGATCGACCCGTCCATCTTTGCGTTCGAGAAGTTCGCGGGGCGATGAGCGTGCGTCGGATCATCACCGGCCTCGCGACCGCCGCCGCACTTCTCGTTGTGTCGGCCACGCCGGCGTTTGCCGACGCGAGTGCGACCATCGGCGAGGTCGACACTGCGGACGGCCAGCTGAGCTTCGTCGTAACTCTCGACGGTGTCCCAAGTGGTGCCGACATCGACACCGGCAGTGCGACGGCCTCAATCGAGGGTCTGGCCCTCGATGCTGACGTGCAGTCGCTCTCAGACGCAAACGAGATCAGTCAGACGGCCTTGCTCGTCATGGATACCAGTGACTCCATGGCCGGGACAAAGCTCGATGCTGCCAAGGACGCCGCCCGACAGTTCGTCCAGGCGGTACCGGCTGGCGTCGAGGTCGGGCTGATCACTTTCGACAGCGTTGCGGAGCTGCAGGTTCCACCGACGTCAAGCCGCGTCGGACTACTACGGACGATCGACGGTCTCACCACAGCTCCGCAGACTGTTCTCTACGACGCCGTCGTCCTGGCCACCCAAGAACTCGCGACGGCCGACGTCGGCTCGGCTCTGCTGCTTTCCGATGGCGCTGACCGTGGCAGCCAGGCGACACTTGCCCAAGCCACCAAGGCAGCTGGCAATTCTGATGCGAGATTTGACGTCGTCTCATTCGGTGAGAGCACGGGTCAGGTCGCAGCACTGACCGACATTGCCGACGCCACCGACGGCACCGTCTACGAGGCCGCCGACACCGATGCTCTGATCGAGGCCTTTGATGCGGCAGCGGAGACCCTGACCAACCGCTTCGTCTTCACCGCCCCCTTCCCAGATGGCTACACCCAGAACTCGGGAACGCTGGCGGTGTCAGTGCCCGTCGACGGAGTCGCGGTGACTGATGCGGCCCAGGTCGTCGTCACCGAAGGGTCTGGCGACAAGGACACTGCCGTTCCCCCTCCGTCTCCGGCAGCCGAGCCCGGTCCGTTGGCTTCGGTGGCCGACAATTTCATCTGGGTCGCGCTGGTCGGCGTCTTCATCGCGCTCGCCATCGTCGTCTTCATCGCGATCGCGGCGACGGCCAACCGTGACCGCGACCAAAATGCGGGCGTCCGTCGCCGGCTCTCGATCTACACGCTCGGCGGACGTGCCCCCGTGAAGGAGCAGGAGACAACAGTGCTCGGCGACACCCAAGTTGCCAGAAGCGCTGTCGAGTTTGCTGGAAAGGTGGTGTCGCAGCGCGACTTCGAGTCGGTGCTGGGCGCCAAGCTCGAGTCTGCCGCCGTCCCACTCAAACCGGCCGAGTGGTTGTTGATCCATATCGGCATCATGTTCGGATCAGGCCTGCTGCTGTTCTTGATCACAAGTGGCCGTCTGCTGTTGACGATTCTCGGTTTGGCATTGGGTGGATTCATCCCCTGGGCCTACCTGACCTACAAGGCCAGCCAGCGGCGCAAGGCATTCATGGCTGGTCTCCCCGACACGCTTCAGCTGATGGCAGGAAGCCTGTCAGCCGGCTACTCGATGCCGCAGGCGGTGGACACCGTTGTTCGCGAGGGCAAACCACCGATCTCGACCGAGTTCAACCGGGCGCTCGTCGAGACCCGCCTCGGCGTCGAGCTGGAGGATGCCCTTGACGGGATCGCCGGCCGCATGCAAAGCGTCGACTTCGAGTGGGTCGTCATGGCGATCCGGATCCAGCGCGAGGTCGGCGGGAACATGGCCGAGGTGCTCACGACCGTCGCTGCAACTCTTCGCGAGCGCGAACGACTCCGCCGACAGGTTCAAGTGCTCTCCGCCGAGGGACGCCTCTCCGCCTGGATTCTGGGTCTGCTTCCAGTCGTCTTCGCGCTGTACCTCATCGTCGTCCGCCCGGACTACCTCCAGCCCCTCGTCACCACCGCCTTTGGATGGATCCTGATCGGTACCGGCCTTATCCTGCTGACCATCGGCGGCCTCTGGCTCCGCAAAGTCGTGAAGGTGGAGGTCTGAGATGGCACCCCAGCTGGTACTTCTGATCGGCCTCGCGGCGATCTTCCTCGCCATCGTCATTCTGCTGACGACCATCGGCACCATGACCTCGGAGCGTCAGG
Organism: Myxococcota bacterium; assembly: GCA_942491145.1. Taxonomy (GTDB): domain Bacteria; phylum Myxococcota_A; class UBA796; order UBA796; family UBA2385; genus CAXQUZ01. The sequence goes on from CALOBC010000049.1 coordinate 6,997, forward strand.
CGGTTAACCGCTCGTTGGCGGCCGTGCGCGCCATGGACAATGCTCCTGACTCCATGAAGGCCGAGCTCGACCAGCCATTCGGCGACCGCGTTCTCACGCCGACAATGAGTCGACTCACCAACCTAGGACGGCGCTTCACCGCCAGCGATCAGACAGATCGCATCAAGCGCAAGCTCGACCTCGCCGGCAATCCTCCCAGCTGGGACGTCGACCGGGTCATCGCCTTCAAAGTTCTCGGGCTCTTCGCAGGTCTGGTGCTTGGGCTCTTCCTCGGCTTCCTGTTTGGCGGCTTCCTGCCTTCCCTGGCCGGGGCCATCGGCTTCTCCCTTCTGGGCTTCTACACTCCAAACCTGGTGCTGTACCAGGCTGCCTACAACCGCTCCGATCAGGTCCGAAAGGACCTGCCCGACGCGCTCGACCTGCTGACGATCAGCGTCGAAGCTGGCCTCGCCTTCGATGCGGCTGTAAGCCAGGTGGCGCGCAACTCCCAAGGCCCGCTGGCCGACGAGTTCTTCCGCGTTTTGCAGGAGATGCAGATCGGAATGGGGCGCACCGAAGCGATGCGTGCTCTCGGTGAGCGGACCGACGTGGAAGAGCTTCAAGGATTCGTGACGGCGATGGTTCAGGCGGACGCCTTCGGTATCCCCATCGCCAATGTGCTCCGGATCCAAGCCAGAGAGATGCGAATCAAGCGCTCACAGCGAGCTGAAGAAGCCGCTCAGAAGGTCCCCGTGAAGATCCTCTTCCCGCTGATCTTCTGCATCCTTCCTTGCCTGTTCATCGTGGTGTTGGGCCCTGCCGCCATCAACATCTACGACGCGATCATTGTTGGGCAGTAGACCGTGGCGCGAGTAGCGCTAGTTTCGCGCAACCCCGGCATGTCGATGGCGTTGGCTGCCACTGAGCACAGCATCGACGAGATCCGACCACACGACCTTCAAGAGTGGCTGGGAGACGGTGGAGACGTCGGCGCCGACGCGCTCGTGCTGGATCTCGGGTCACCGACCGCGGCGCTGACGCTGGTTGGCGATCTGCGGGCGGAAGGACGTTGGATTCCTGTGCTGCTCGTGGCCACCTCAGACGCCGCCTGGAGCAATCCCGAACTGCTGGCGATGCCGGGTGTCGATATCTTGCCGCTGCCTCTCGACCCACAGAGACTGCAGGCCGCCCTGACCCTCGTCCTCCAACATCCACGCACTGCCCCAGGGGCTGAGCCTCTGCCCACGGCAGCCCTGCTTGAACAAGTCCCCGAACTCGATGCGTCGCCCGATCCGGACTGGTTCGCCACCGAACCCGAACCCCAACCCGAACCCCAACCCGAACCCGAACCCGAACCCGAACCCGAACCCGAACCCGAACCCGAACCCGAACCCGAACCCGAACCCGAACCCGAACCCGAACCCCAACCCGGACCCCAACCCGAACCCCCAACCCGAACCCGAACCCGAACCCCAACCGAACCCCGAACCCGAACCCGAACCCGAACCCCACCGAACCCGAACCCGAACCCGAACCCAAGCCCGAGCCTCAGCCAGTACCGAAACCGGCCGATCGGCGGAAGCGCAAGCAGGCGACCCCGCCTACCGCCATCCGTCTGGATCCTTCAGACCCTCCGGCGCCGGAGAATCAATCCGTCGAGTCCCACGCACTTCCCGAAGCGACGACGGCTCGTGGGCACCACTCTGACCCGGTTCACGGCCTGCTCGTCGATGCAGAGAGCTTCTATACGCTCGAAGAGACCTCCACGGTGATCGTCGACAACGCCGTCGTTGTTGCGATGGCCGACGCGGGCGCCCTCCTGGTACCGGACGGAGAGCTCTGGCGTGTCAGCGCCGGGGTTGGGATTCGCCCTCTTGAGTACCGGCTTCAGCTGACTTCGGAATCTTGGGTCGTCGAGAACACTGCAGCAGCTGGCAAGGGCATCCTTATCCAGGAGAGCGACGTCGCCCGACGCGACCTGCGCGGAGCGCCGCTCGCCAGCAGGAAGCACCTGATGGCCGTTCCAGTACCACGAGTCAAGGCGATACTGCTGCTGGCCCGAGACCGCCCTGAGCCCTTCAGTGAGCAGTCACTAGGCGCCGCCGCTCAACTGGCCGACGAGGCAGCACCTCTCTTGGAGCAGGCGATCGAACTACGATCTCTTGCGCGATCTCTCGCGCGACACCTCGACCCCGAATAGAGACTGCTCAGTCAGTCAACGAATACGCGCTCGTCGACCAACTGCTCTGTTACCGGCGAGCCTTCGGTCTCGAAGCGGCCTTGCTCGAATCGCTTCCGGAACTCGAGGTCGACCCTGTCGATCCCCGTACGGTTCTTCTCAATCGTCACGACCACAAAGTCGCGGAAGCGCTCAGCGTTGCCAACATCGAAGACCAGATGATGGCGGGCCACGACGTCGTACTTGTCGTTGATAACCAACACCACGTCGGCCTCGTAGGCGAGCGCTGCGGCACCGCGCAGGTGATGGACTCGCATACGACGGCCGCTGACGATGCCCTCTTTGTCGGATGCCACGACAGCAAACACGGCCACGTCTCGTTCCAGGGCGAGGTCCTTCAGACCCTGCGCCACGGTCGTGATCCGGTCCTCCTCGGAGAGGTGGCGGTCGAGTACCGGCACCTTCTGGAGGTAGTCGACGACGACCACAGGGGCGGATCCAGTTTCAGCGATCACGTGATTGACGATCTCTTTGATCGTCGCCAGATCGGTAACTCCACCGCTTGCGCGGTGGATGTGTAGCCGCGATGCATACTTCTCGACAGCGTCCACAGCCTCTGCTCCGCCAGGGGCATCAGCCAATCTCTGGGCCAGTCCGCCCGAGTGCCCATCGATGCTTTCCATGGCCTCACGAATTCGCCGCAGTGGAACGGCGTCGATTCCCACTCGCGAGGAAGCCTCGATGGCTACGAATCGCTCCAGTACCGTCGCCGGATCATGCTCGAACGAGAAGTACAGACCCGTTCCCCCACTCACCACGACGTTGCGCAGCATCTGCAGTGCCATGGTGGTCTTTCCGAGCCCCTGCGGGCCGCCAAGCAGCGTGAGCTCGCCGGCGCGCAAGCCACCCGCAAGGTAGGTGTCGAGCGGGTGAAATCCTGTGGGGGTCACGCGGGCGGCGGCGGTGAGACCGGCGTCGAGCCGTCGATCCGTCGCCGCGAGCACATCCCCGAGAGAGAAGACCTGATCAGACATAACTGAAATGGAAGCACACCCCGGCCATCAGTGGGCCCACTTCTCGACATCTGCTCTCACATTTCGTGACACGCCAAGCGCTGTACAACCCAGCAGCGGTCGGGTGTGACACGGTAATCGCGTGGCACGCGACCGAGTATTAGGCCAGCTCGACAACCATCGAGTCGAAATCGGGGTTCGCGCTGCCGCCCTCGCCTTCATCTACACCGCCACCGTCCTGACCGGAATCGCTGACGATCTTCTGCTTCAGCTGGTCCTGTTGACGGGACTGGCAGTCGCCGCCGTCCTTCCAGTTCAGAGTCGGGCGATGCAGCGGTGGCGGCCGGTGGTCGAGGCCGGGTTGGCATCGCTGATCATCGGCTCAGTCGAGCCCTACGACGCGTCTCTGCTGCCGTATCTCGTTGCGCCTGCGCTCTCAGCGGGGCTCGTTGGGGGGTGGTCCCTGGCGATTATCGCGTCGGGAACCACGGTGACCTTCTTGTTGACTCCCACGGTCGTTGGATCGACGAGTCTGGTGGGCACCGACTACTTGATCGACGCCGTGCAGTGGTCTCTCCTCACCGTTGCAGTTGGCCTGCTGGCGGCATGGGTACGCAGGGTTCAGACCGAAGTTCCTATCGATTCTGAGAGCTACCTCGAGGCAACCCGTCTCCTCACTCAGCTGCGCGACCTCGCCCGTGAGCTTTCCGGTGGGCTCGACGCCGTCAGTCTGGGATCAACCTTGATCGACACGCTCCGGACGCGGCACGGGGTCACCCGCGCTTGGGTGTTCGGCTACCTGTCGGGCGGGGCGCCCGTACCAGTAGCCAGCGGTCCTTCAACCGACGTTGAGCTGGTTGCCAACCTCAGTTCAGGCACGTCGTGGTCGCGCGCCATCGACGAACGGAGAGGGGTCGACGTAGGGGGGCCGTTGGCGGCCGACCCCTCGATGAGTGGAGCGGTAGTTCCCATGAGAATCCGCGAAACGGTGGTCGGACTCGTGGCCGTCGAGCGCCGCGGTCAGCCGTGGACCAAAGCCGAGCTGGAGGCCATGAACCGTACTGCCGACCGCGACGCCGTTCGGCTCGAGGCGGCCATGCTCTTCGACGAGGTACGTTCGCTCGCCACAGCCGAGGAGCGGCAGCGACTAGCGCGCGAGATCCATGATGGGGTTGCGCAGGAAGTCGCTTCTCTCGGGTATCTGGTCGACGACATCAGGGCGAACGTCGCACCCGAGGTCGAGCCGCAGCTTGCGGTCCTACGTGACGAGCTGAGCAGGGTCGTCACCGAGCTTCGCTACTCGATCTTCGACCTCAGACGAGAGATCGGACCGGGGGCCAGTCTCACCAGTGTCCTGACCGACCATGCGCGGCGTGTCGGGGAGATGTCTGGCATCGCCGTCCACCTCGAGCTCTCAGAGTCACCGGGCCGGCTTCGGCCAGCTGTCGAATCGGAAATCCTGCGGATCGCGCAAGAGGCGATCGCCAACGCCCGCCGTCACAGTCGGGCCCGCAACCTCTGGATCACCTGCCACGTCGACGCTCCCGAGGTCTACCTGCGCGTCGAGGACGATGGCCGGGGCAATGGGTCAGATGCCCCAGGAATTTTTCCCACTCTGCCCCGCTCGTGCTTCGGGACAGGCAGCCGGTGCGTGCCATCGTGGCCGGCCATCAGCAGGTGCGGGGCTGTCGGTGCCCCAGACGATCTGGGCCGCTTCGGGGTCGTCGGTAGAGCAGGTCCGGTTGGCGGGTCGGAATCTCGGCATGGCCTGACGTCCTCTTCGACGTCACCTTGGTGGCCTCGGCCTTGCTCAGGCTGCCCGTGATCAGGACCTGACCTGGGCATCATCGGTATACCCATGCCCTTGGTGATGGCCAGCTCTTGCTGGTGCAGGCCTCAGCCATTGTCCCAGGACATCGCGTGGGACAATGGCGGTGCTGCTGGCCATGCCCTTCGTCTCCATGGTGTTCATTGGCCATGCCGGAGCAGTGCAGGCATGCTCCTCGGGCCCAAGCTGCTCCTCGAAGAGGTTCTGGATCCTGCTCTTCAGAGGTCAGGGTGCGCAGATCTCCGTCGCTCATGTGCGGCTCTTGGCTCAGACCATTTATCTCCAGCTCCCAGGCTCTGGCGCAGAAGCCAGCATCAGCCATGTTTGGACCGCCCGTCTGTTCCCTGATCGACCCGGTGGCCTGGAACCACCTGGAGATGCCCGGGCCTTCGCCATTCTGTGGCCCCAGAGGTCTGAGCCAGTGGCCAGTTTCCCCAGGCCTGCTTGAATGCACCTATGGGCCTGTGATCATTGCGTGTCAGGTGAGGGGCTGAGCACCCCCACACTCAGGGACCAGCAGAGGAATCAGGGCTGAAGGCTGTGATCCAGGGCAGCTCTGCAGGCCATGACCAAGAGCCGTGAAGGCAGGCATCCCTTGGTTGATGCAGCCTGCTCATCTTAATAATCGCGGCCATCATCATCGTCGTCGTGTTCGTGCGCAGGCCGGCTTCCTCCAGGGCGCAGCTCGGACACCTGACGAGATCCGTTCAGCAGCAGGTCGCGGGGCGGCTTCACCCTGGCCCAGGCCCTGCGCCAGTGGCCTTGGGCGATTGATACAGCGTGGGCGTGCCGGTGCTGTTCGCGGGGATCATCGCGATGACCGGCGGTACAGCGCCACGTGGATGCAGACCCTACTGGTGGCCGCGATTGCCGCTGTCATTGTGGTCATCACCTATGCGGTGGGAAGCTACACCCAGGGCGAGTTCGACGGGGCCTGCGACGACGGTACCGCCCAAGGTCGGCAACCAGCACCTGCGACGTTGAATTTAGCGTGCTGCGACCAGTTGGGCCGCGCAAGAAGACCACGCAACCGCTGCAACCTGCCGACCCACGACCACTCGCTCTCCACCCAAGTTCTGCCGCGCTCACCCACCGATGCGCGCCGAGAGGCATCACCCAGCAGTTCCCCTAAGTGTTGAACCAGTTCAGCCTGCGCACCCGCGCCAGCGGGCACGACCCACCCGCTCTCCCTAGCCAGCACCGCGTCAGGGGCTCCGCCGGGGTCTCCGGCGATCACCGGCAGTCCGGTCGCCGATGCCTCCAGATACACGATCCCTAAGCCCTCGACGTCCAAGCCCCGCCTTCTCGTGCGGCAGGGCATCGCAGACATCGCCGGCGGCGTAGTGCGCCGGCAGGCTCGGGCCACGGCACTGACCCGGTGAAGACGATGTCATCGCGCCACGTCGACGTCAGCGCCAGCTCCTCCAGGTGCTTCCGGTACGGCCCGCCACCGACGATCAGCAGCGCGGCATCGGGAACGCGTCGCTTCAAGGCCGGGAACGCCTCGATCAACGTGTCCTGCCCCTTGCGCCGCATCAGTCGAGACACACAGACGACCACAGGGCGGTCACCGAGCCCATATCGCTCGCGCACCGACTGACCGTCGGCATCAGGTGAGAAGACATCGGCGTCGACACCTGGCGTGAGTCGCTGCATGCGTTCTGCAGCAGCTGGCGACAGCGCCGCGGCGATCCGGCTGCGCGTGTACTCCCCCAGGTAGGTCACGACGTCAACACCATCACCGATCCGCCGCAGCACCCGACGTGGTCCGGGCAGCTGCGCCCAACCGGCCTCGTGTCCGTGCGTCAACGCCACGAGGTGCTCCGCGCCGGCCGACCGCAACGAGGGCCCGAGAAGCGCCAACGGCGCCGCCGCGCCGAAGAGCACGGCGTCGCAGCTATGCGCCCTCACCTGTTCTTGCGATCGACGTCGAACGGCCGGGGTGGGCAGCAGCATCGACGTGTCCTCACGCACCACCTCGAAAGACTGCTCTCGATCGAACGCCTCCCACCCCTTCCACCTCGAGGTGTAGACGACGACGTCAGCAGGGTCGAGGCGGCGCACCAGCTCGTGCACGAAGGTCTGGATGCCGCCAGGGCGCGGCGGAAAGTCGTTGGTGACCACCAGAGTGCGGGTCATCTCAGTCGCTCTCACCCTCGACCGGCGGCAGCAACGGCCCGGGCACCGTGACACCAGCACGCACCATCGCCCAGGCTCGCGCCGTCGCCAACCGCGCTGCGGCCGTGGGGTGGCTCCCAAACCACCGGTAGGCGACCCGGTTGGGCGTCACATCCGACTTCGAGACCGTCGCCAGGCGTCGCTGCATCTCAGCGAACGTCTGCGGGTCGTCGGTGAGATTGAGCGCATGCAGGTCTGCCCTGGCTTCTATCTGCCGGCTCACCGCGCTCTGCACAGGCGTCGACAGGAACGAGACGACGGCAACAAAAGCCAGCAAGAATGCAATCGACCGACCGTCACCCACACCGGAGACACCCAGCCAACGGTCGAGCGGCAGCCAACCGGCGACCAGGTAGAGCAGCAGCACCAACGACATCGCGCCAAGGGCACCGAGGGCGGTGCCCACCACGACGTCTCGGTCAGAGACGTGCCCGAGCTCGTGGGCAACGACCGACTCGAGCTCGGCGTCCGGCGCCTGTTCGAGCAATGTGTCGTACACCACGATGCGGCGGGTGTTGCCAAACCCTGACACGTAGGCGTTCAGCGTCGAAGTGCGCCGGCTGGCATCTGCCACCAGAACGTCGTCGACCGGAACACCGTCCTTCTCGGCCAACGCCAGCAGGTCAGTGCGCAGCTGACCGTCTGCCATCGGCGTGAACTTGTTGAAGACCGGCTCGACGACCAGGGGGTAGGCGAACGAGACGACGACAACCAACGCGGCTGCGCCCAGACCGCCGGGCACCCACCACCACTCGGGCCAGCGACGTGCCATGCCGATGAGCACCGTCAAGGCCACCAGCGTCACCACTGCGCTCACGCCGAAACCCTTGGCGACGTCGACGCCCCAAGCCGGCCAGCTGCGCGTCGACAGCCCGTTCGAACGTCGCACCGACTCGCCCCAGGCACCGAAAGGCAGCGTTGCGAGACGAACGATGAGCAGCAGCACGAGCCCACCGAGCGTCGCCTGCCAGAACCATCCGCCGCCGAGTGGACGCGCCACGGCCTCGACGATGCGAACACCGATGGGTGTGAGTCCTAGAACCACCGTGAGCGCCAGGCTCACCCCCAGCGACGTGAGGCCTGGCACGAGCAGCAACCGCGCAAGCCGGTCACCCAACGCGATCTCGCCGGCGCTGAAGTCGATCGAGGCGTCGGGGGTGATCGAGCCAGTTGCCTCACCGGCCGTCACCCACGTGATGAGCAACGCCAAAGCAGCTAACATGACGGCGACGACCCCCACGAAGACCACGACAGCCGCGGCGCGGGACGTCACGCGTTCGCCCGCAGCCAGGCTCTGCCACTGCTGCAACAGCTCGTCGAACGACGTACCCAGCACGTCCTCGGCTGCATCGTCGAGGCGTTGCTGTGTCGAGCCATCACCCCGCGCCACGGCCACGTAGAAGGGCACCAGCTCAGCTTCGCCGTAGACGTCGACGATCATCTGGCAGAAGGTCCATCCGGCCTGGTACGCCGCCCGTCGCTCATCACCAGAGCGATCGAGGTCGAACTCGGCTTCGACCGGCAGCTGGCTCGGCACCCCCGATACCCGCACCTGGGCAAAGAGCTCGCTACCCACCAGCGAGTCGGGGACACCCGCCCCCCGGTACCCCACGTAGTCGGCCAACCCTTCGGTCAGCCAGGTCGGGACGTTGCTGCGGGGCAAGGCGTCCTGTGCGACGTGGGTGATCTCGTGGCGTAAGACGATCTCGCGGGCCAGGGCCGGCATCTGGTCGTAGACAGCCGGGTTCATCATGACCCGGATCACGGGGCCGTCGGACCCGGTGGACCAGAGGGTCACCGCCACCTGGTCGCTGCCGGCCGACGATCCCACCAGCGGGTCGAGCAGCCGCGCCACCGAGGGCATCACCACAACGGCCGTCCTGGGCCACTTCGCCGACCAGAAGCCCGCGACGTCACGTCTGGCACCTTCGGCGATGACCCCCAGCTCGTCGACCCGGGCGTCACCACGAGGGCCGATCACGAGCACCTTGCCGTTCTCGTTGACCTGCACGGCCTCGTGATCCCACAGGTCGCGGCCGGACGCCTCCAGACTCACCAGCCGCCAGCCGCGGTGCCCGAGACGAAAGGTCGCGTCGGCCGTGCGGTCGACTGTGACGCCATCGATCGGCAGGCGGTACTCGATGATGGCGGTCGCCTGAAAACGACCGGTTCGCGCCTGCGATCCCTCGGGGCGGTCAGCGCGGGCCAGGCGAACCTGGAACGACTCGAAGGGCACAGCTGCCAGCGCCCCCTTCGATGCGCCGAGCGCGGCTCGACCTCGGCTGCTGAGCTGGTACCCGGCCATGGACGCTGCCGCCTCGGCCCACGCTGCGTCAGCGGCGTCAGCGGCCCACTGGTCGAACCAACCGGTACCTGTCGGCTGAATGGGGGCAGGTTGTGCAAGCCCGACGGCGAATCCGGCCCCGGCGCTCGCAACGACCGCCACGGCCACGAACGGGGCAACGACAAGACCCACGGGGCGTCGTGACCGATGACTGCTCACGTGACGATCGTAGGCAGGTCATCGACCGTGCGGCACACGACCCGGTGATGCCGGGGCCCTGCGTTCAAGAACGCAGGGGTGGGAGGCAGCGCGGCGGCGGAGGCCGTTAGACGCGGCCGCCGCCGACGAACACCGACATCCAGTAGCCGGCGAGCGGAACGCGCTCAACACCGGTGCTGGGGTTGGAGGCGTGCACCATCATGCCGCCGCCGACGTACATGCCGACGTGCGAGATGCCGCTGTAGAAGAAGAGCAGGTCGCCCGGCTGCAGGCTGCCTGCGTCGACCCGTGACGTGACGCCGTACTGCGCGGCCGCCGAGTGCGGCAACGAAACGCCGGCCTGGGCCCACGCTGCGGAGGTGAGACCGGAGCAGTCGAAAGCGCTCGGACCGGACGCACCGAACACGTAGGGCTTGCCCACCTGGGCGTTGGCGTACGCGACGGCGGTGGAACCCCGGCCGCTGCCCGAAGATGTCGGCGCTGGGACCGAGCTCGACGGGGTTGACACCGACGACCGGGCTGCGGCAGCGGCCTGAGCAGCCCTGCGCTCCTGGATGGCGGCCAGCCGCTCGCGTTCTTCGGCCTTGAGGCGAGAGAGCAGCTGCTGGGCTTGAACGAGCTTGTCGTGAGCGGCCTCGCGCTCCTTCTTCGCCTGAACCTGCAACTCGCGCAGCTTGACCAGCTCTTGGTCGGCACGAGCCTTGTCCTGGGCCAGCTCGAGCTGCGCAACCTGGGCGCGGCGCAGGTCGGCGTCCTGGCTGCGGAGCACCTGGTCGAGCGACTGCGCCTGCAGCAGGAAGTCGTCGGGCTCGCTGGCGAGCATCATCTGCATCGACGGATCGATGCCGCCGGTGGCGTACATCTCAGCGGCCGCGTCGGCCAGGACCTCACGGAGTCCGGCGAACTCACGCTCTTTCATGCGGATGTCGGCCCTGAGCCGATCGAGGCTGGCACGGGCGGCCTGCACCTTGAGGGTGATGTCGTGGGCGCGCTCGGTCGCTTCCTCACCTTGGTGGTAGAGGTCGTCGACACGCTGCTGCACTTCTTCGATGCTCACATTGGGATCGGCAGACCCGGTGCTGGGCACGAGGGCGATCGCAGCGATGCTGAGAGCTGAAGCGACGGTTAGGGACAGGGCACGCGAAAAACGGCGGGTCGCCACTACGGCGGCTCTCCTTCTTCCTCATCCGTCTACCAGGTGAGCTGACGGGCTCGGGCGGGGAAGACGCCCTACCGCACCCCTGCGCCCACGAGTGGACCCAGTGGTGCTGATTCGCCCCAGGGACTTGGTTCCCCGGCTCCAGGTGGCACACACGGCCTCGATGGCTTCGAGGAACCTTGCGCTCCGCCTGAACTCGACGGGAGCCCGCGTCGACGTCGGTGGACGGCTGTGGCCGCAGGCTCGACGCACACCCTAGTAACGAATCGGCAACGGATCAAACAGCCTGCGTGCCTGAGCCCCGTGTGTCGTCCGTCACACCTGGTGGGCCGGCTGGACCAGCTGGGCCAGTCGACCCACCATCGACCGGCTCGACGAGGCGCAGCGGTGGCACCAGCCCGGCGTCGGCCAGGACACCGATGGCCCGCTGCTCGTCGGCCTGCAGGCTGGGCGGGGCCCCCAGCAGCACGGCAACGACGCAGTCGCTGCAGGCGTCTCCTCGGACGCCGCACCCGTCACAGTCGATGATCATGGTCGTCTCCTCATTTGATGACACGGGAGACGCTAGACGGGGCCACCGACAAGCCCTCTCGACGAGCGCCTTCGCCGGGCCACCGGGGGGGGTGGGGCCCCGCGTCAGTGGGTCGGGCACCTCACGACGTGGCCGGCTCACCGACCGGGCGAGCCACCAGCTCGACAGATCCGCCCCCGGCACACCACCGACAGGCCACCGACTCGATCTCACCGTCGAGAACCTGCGTCTCCTCGACGACCGGGGCGCCGGACAGCTCCTGGTGCCAGAACTCGCGGGTCCGGCTCACCCGGACCACGTCGAACCTCGTCAGGTTGCCGCACTGGGCGCAGCGCCAGCGGGTGTCGGCGTCGGGGGCCGAAAAGCTCGTCACAGATCCTCCTGAACGGGGCGGCGGGTCGGCACCAGGGTACGAGTCGGCGCGCCTGCCCTTGTTGTCGGAGGGTCGGCCTACGGTCGACCCATGAGCACGAACGTCACGGCCAGGGTCACCCAGCCCACCTTTGACGACCTCGGCACCCCGCTCTCTGAGATCACCTTCGTGGTCGTCGACCTCGAGACCACCGGCGGCTCGGCCGCCACCTGCGCCATCACCGAGATCGGCGCCGTCAAGGTGCGTGGGGGTGAGACCCTCGGCGAGTTCCAGACGTTGGTGAACCCTGGAGCTCCCATACCGGCGTTCATCTCCGTTCTCACCGGCATCACCGATGCGGCCGTCGCGCAGGCACCTCGCATCGACTCCGTTCTCCCTGCCTTCCTCGAGTTCGCGGCCGGCGCCACCCTGGTCGCCCACAACGCTCCCTTCGACATGGGCTTCCTCAAGGCGGCCGCCCAGCAGCAACAGATCCCGTGGCCGGCCTTCGGCGTCCTCGACACGGCGCGGCTGGCGCGACGCACGCTCGATCGCGACGAAGCCCCCAACTGCAAGCTCAGCACCTTGGCGCGCCTCTTCCGAGCCACCACCACGCCCACCCACCGCGCCCTCGACGACGCCCGCGCCACCGTCGATGTGCTGCACGGGCTCTTCGAGAGGGTCGGCTGCTTCGGCGTCACCACGATCGACGAGCTGGGCACCTTCTCCACCCGCGTCCACCCCGCCCAGCAACGCAAACGCCACCTCGCCGACGACGTGCCCCGCGGACCTGGCGTCTATCTCGTCCGCGATGCTCGGCAGCGCGTCCTCTACGTCGGCAAGTCGGTCGACATGCGTTCCCGCGTGCGTCAGTACTTCACCGCGGCCGAGGGGCGCCGGCGGATGGCCGAGATGGTCGCTGCCGCCGAAGAGGTCGTCACCGTGCCGAGCACCACCCTGCTCGAGGCCGAGGTTCGCGAGCTGCGCCTGATCGCCGAGTACAAGCCCCCCTACAACCGACGGTCGCGCTTCCCCGAGAAGGTCTCGTTCCTCAAACTCACCTCCGGCCCCTTCCCGCGCCTCTCGATCGTCCGTGAGGTCAAGGACGACGGTCGCACCTACCTCGGGCCCTTCAGCTCGCGTCGCCAGGCCGAGCGGGCCCGCGACGCCCTGCACGAGGCCTTTCCCCTCCGGCAGTGCACACAGCCGCTCTCGGTGCGGTCTCCCAAGACCGCCTGCATCCTGGCCGAGCTGAGGCGGTGCGGCGCACCCTGCGACGGTCGCCAAGACGTCGACGAGTACTCCCAGATCGTCGCCGACGCCGCCGAGGCGATGCGCGACAACGCCGCTCCCGTCGTCGTCGCACTGACCGAGCGCATGGCACCGCTCATCGCCACCGAACGGTTCGAAGAGGCCGTCGTCCACCGCGACCGGCTGAAGGCGCTGCTCGCCGCCACGTCTCGGTCTCAACGGCTGCGGGCACTGGCAGGCGCTGCCGAGCTCGTGGCGGCCCGCCCGACGCCGGACGCCGGGTGGGAGATCGCCGTCATCCGCCATGGCCGCCTCGCTGCGGCCGGACTGGCCGAGCGCGGCGTCTCCCCCAAGCCCTTCGTGGCGTCGCTCCGATCGAGCGCTGACCTGGTCGCTCCCACTCCCGGCGGATTCCCCGCCGCCACCGCCGAAGAGGCCGAGCTCCTGCTGGGGTGGCTCGACTCCTCCGGCGTCAGGTTGGTGCACCTCGACGGTGTCTGGGCCAGCCCGCGACACGGTTCGCGCGGGCTAGAGTCGGCCTTGGCCGCCAACACGACGTCCCACGAGAGGTGACGCTCATGATCACTGCCATCGTCTTCGTTCAGTGCGACGTCGACCAGATCCAGTCTGTGGCCGAGAGCATCGTCGAGATCTCCGAGGTCAGCGAGGTCTACTCGGTCACGGGGGGCGTCGATCTCATCGCCATGATTCGGGTGCGGGCCCACGACGAGCTCGCCGAGGTCATCACCGGTCGGCTCGCCAAGATCCCTGGGATCGTCCACACCGAGACCCACATCGCGTTCCAGGCCTACAGCCGCCACGACCTCGAGGCGGCGTTCGCGCTGGGGCTCGAGTAGCCAGCCGCCACTGCCGGTCGACCGTCAGTCGGCCGAACTCTGCGTCGCCAGCACCCAGCGTTCGAGCACTTCGGCAGCCTGACCGGTGTCGATCGCGGCGGCTGCCCGCTCCAGACCGGTTGCCATGGCGTCCTCGAGGCTGCCCGAAGCGGCACCGGCCGATGCATCCAGGGCGGTGAGACCAGCTGCGGCGTTGAGCAGAACGGCGTCGCGAATCGGTCCGCGTTCGTCGCCGGCCAGCAGTGCGCGCACCACCCCGGCATTGAACGCGGGGTCGCCACCGCGCAGCGACTCGAGGGGCGCCAGCTCGATGCCGAGCCGGGTCGGGTCGAGCACGCTCTTCGCCACCTGGCCGTCACGCACCCACCACACCGACGAAGTGGTCGAGATGGTCAGCTCGTCGAGGCCGTCGTCGCCTCGGAACACCAGGGCCGAAGCGCCACGATCGGCGAACACCCCCGCCATGACCGGCGCCATCGCGAGGTCGGCGCAGCCGATCGCCTGCGCCACCGGCTGAGCGGGGTTCGTGAGCGGCCCCAGGAAGTTGAACGATGTGGGGATCCCGATCTCGCGCCGTGGACCGGCAGTGTGCCGGAACGCGGGGTGGAACACCTGGGCGAAGCAGAAGGTGATGCCGACATCGATGCCGACATCGCGCACCTGCTCGGGCGGCAGGCTCAGCCGCACACCAAGCTCTTCGAGGACATCGGCTGTGCCACACGCCGACGACGCCGCACGGTTTCCGTGCTTGACCACTCGCGCACCGGTTCCGGCCACGACCAGCGCTGCCATGGTCGAGATGTTGACCGAGTGCGAGCGGTCGCCTCCGGTACCCACGATGTCGACGGCCGGGCCAGGGATCTCGATCCGGTGAGCAGCCGCGAGCATGGCGCCGGCCAGGCCAGACATCTCGGCAGCGGTCTCTCCCTTGGCGCGCAGGGCCACCGCAAAGGCCGCGATCTGGGCTGGGCTGGCGTTGCCGGCCATGACCTCGGCCATCGCCCACTCGGCTGCGACGGGGTCAAGGTCTTCACGGCGCACCAGCGCCGCGAGCACGGACGGCCAGTCGGGCGTTCGGTCTGGCACGAGATCAGGAACTGGCTGCGACGTCGCCGGCCGAGACCCCAGAGCGCAGCAGCTCGGCCGCGGCCGCGGCCGTCGTGATGGGGTCGAGAGGATGGGAGACGACGCCGTCGGCCCTGGACCATGACGCCAACCAGCGATCCTGCTGGCGGGCGATGAGCAGAAGAACGGGCGGCGCGTTGAAGACCTCTTGCTTGATGGTGCGGCAGACGCCGAGTCCACCGGCCGGCACAGCCTCACCGTCGAGGATGGCCAGATCGATGTCGCCCTGGCGCAGCCGGTCCATGACCGCCCAGTCGGTGGCCACGTCGACGAACTGGACGGGGGGCAGGTCAGATGCCGGTCGACGGCCGAGCGCCATGCGCACCTGCTCGCGTGTGTTGCGGTCGTCGCTGTAGACCAGGACGGTGAGCACGTCGTCTGCCATGCCGCTCCCCCGCTTCGGGACTGACCGGCGGCCGCTCGCCGCTGGTTGACGCCCCGATGGTAGCCAGCCAGACGGCCGCCACCGAGCAGGGGCGCCAAGATCTGGTCTCACCCGGTCACCGGCCTGCAGCGATCTTGCTACGGCACCCGTCACAGCCAGGTCACAGAACGGCTACGAGACCGGGCCTGACCGGCCGCCCTCCGGGCAGCGCCCTGGCCCGATATCGCGTCTCAGGCAACACCCCGGGAATAAAGTTCGCCCCCTCGCACCACAAGCGCACGGGAGTCGGCATAATCGGGCGCGTGTCGACTACCTCTGTGGCCGAGCCAACCCAGATTCAGGCTCCCAACCGGCCCAATCTCGTCAGCGTGGGAACGATCGTCTGGCTCTCGTCGGAGCTGATGTTCTTCGCGGCCCTGTTCGCGATGTACTTCACCGTTCGACAGGTCACGCTCCCCGATGCCTGGCCACCGGAAGACGTCCACCTGAACATCGTCTTCGCTTCGCTGAACACCGCGGTGCTGGTGTCGTCGTCGCTCACCTGCCAGCTGGGCGTCTTCGCCGCTGAGCGCGGCGACGTCGTTGGCCTGCGCAAATGGTTCGCCATCACCTACCTGATGGGTGCGATCTTCGTCGGTGGACAGGTCTTTGAGTACACCGAGCTCATCCACGAGGGGCTGACGCTCAGCTCTGATCCCTACGGCTCGGTCTTCTTCCTCACCACCGGCTTCCACGCCGCTCACGTGACAGGCGGACTGATCGCCTTCCTCTTCGTCCTCGCGACCACCTACATCGCGCGCAGGTTCGACCATGACCAGGCCACGCGCGCCATCGTGGTCTCGTACTACTGGCACTTCGTCGACGTCGTGTGGATCGCGCTGTTCGCGACGATCTACTTCATTCAGTAGCCACTCCCAGGGGATCTCTCGTGACATTCTTGCTCGCTAGACGCCGCAGCCCGTGGGCTACCGCTCTGCTCCTGCTGATCGCCCTTGTCGCCGTGGGTGGCGTCTACGCGGTCGCATCGGGTTCCACCGAGGCAGAAGCGACAGCGCCCAGCGCCTCAACCACCCTCATCGAAGAAGGGCGTGAGCTCTTCCTCGAAGGTTGCTCGTCATGCCACGGCATGAACGCCGATGGCGGCTTCCAGCCAGATGGAACGATCAGCGGTCCCAGCCTGATCGGCGTGGGGTCAGCAGCCGTCGACTTCCAGGTCTCGACCGGTCGCATGCCGCTTGCGGCTCCGGGCGCGCAGGCCAAGGCCAAGCCACCGATCTTCAATGAGGAAGAGACCGCCGCCCTCGCCGCCTACATCGGCTCGCTGGCCCCTGGCCCCGAGATCCCCACCCCCGACGAGTACGACGCATCCGGCATCTCGCCTGAGGAACTCGCTCTCGGCGGCCAGCTCTTCCGCGCCAACTGCGCGTCGTGCCATGGCGCGTCCGGCAAGGGTGGGGCACTGACCGACGGCAAGTACGCACCAACCCTGGCCGAGACCACACCACAGAACATCTACCAGGCCATGCTCACCGGCCCTCAGAACATGCCCAACTTCCCCGACACCACGCTGCGCCCTGAGGACAAGCGCGCGATCATCGGGTACATCGAGGCGATCCGCGAGAGCCCGAACAACGGCGGCATCGACGCCGGTCGGCTCGGTCCGGTCACCGAAGGCATCGTGCTCTGGACCCTGGGCCTCGGAGCCCTCATCTCGGCAGCGATCTGGATCGGAGTCAAGGCCAAGTGACCATCGAACCGCACGGCTCGGATAACGACCTTCCCGAGCACAAGCCGCGTCGGGCCGACGTCGACCCGAGAGCTGCCAAGCGTGCCGAGCGCCAGGTCGGCTTCTTGTTCCTGGCCTCGGGGCTGGCCAGCGCACTCTTCATCGTCGCCTATGTCGCCACCCCGATCGATGACGAGATCCCGCTCCCGGGCTTCGGCACGACGAACGCGTCGAACCTGTTCCTCGGCGTCACCATGGGACTGGCCCTGTTCCTGATCGGTGCGGCGGCCATTCACTGGGCCAAGAAGCTCATGCCCGACGTCGAGATCGTGCAGAGTCGCTCGCCGGAAGCCTCCGAGCCCGAGCATCGCGACGAGCTGCTCGATGAGTACCGGCGCGGCGTCGACGAGAGCAGCGTCAAGCGTCGCCCCTTCATTCTGGGCAGCATGGTGGCGGCCCTTGGCCTGGCCGGCCTGCCGGCCATCGTGCTGCTGCGCGACCTCGGGCCACTGCCGGGCGACGTGCTCACCAAGACGATGTGGGAACCGGGCATGCACATCCTCATCGCCGAGACGCACCAGAAGATCCGTCCTGAGGACATGGAGGTCGGAACTCTGATCAGCGCCGTCCCCGAGGGGATCGACGAGGTCATGGAGGAAGAGGGCAACCTCAACGCCCTCGCCAAGGCAGCGGTGATGCTGATCAGGATGGATCCCACCGAGATCGTCGCCGACCAGACTCCCGAGGGCCAGGAGCCGTGGACCTACGAGGGGATCTTGTGCTTCTCCAAGATCTGCACGCACGTCGGTTGCCCGCTGGGCCTCTACGAGCAGCTGACGCACCACATGCTCTGCCCGTGCCACCAGTCCACCTTTGATCTTGCCGACGCCGGCAACGTCATCTTCGGTCCGGCTGCCCGGTCGCTGCCTCAACTGGCGATCACCGTGGACGACGACGGATACTTGATTGCTCGCGAAGGTTTCGCCGAGCCGGTAGGACCGAGCTTCTGGGAGCGCGGATGAGCACGAGCAAGGTTGAGCAGGCTGGCGGCGCCGGTTACGTCTGGGTTGACGACCGCGTTCCGGCCTCGAAGTACCTCAAGAAGCAGCTGGGCAAAGTCTTTCCCGACCACTGGTCGTTCATGCTGGGCGAGATCGCGCTGTACAGCTTCATCATCCTGCTGCTCTCGGGCACGTTCCTCAGCCTGTGGTTCAAGCCATCCATGCTCGAGGTGGTCTACGAGGGCTCGTACCTGCCGCTGAACGGCGTCAAGATGTCTGAGGCCTTCGCCTCCACCCTCGACATCAGCTTCGACGTCCGGGGCGGCCTGCTGATGCGGCAGATCCACCACTGGGCCGCCCTGTTCTTCGTGGCAGCCATCTCCGTTCACCTGCTCCGCATCTTCTTCACCGGGGCCTTCCGCAAGCCGCGCGAGACCAACTGGATCATCGGCGTCGGGCTGCTGACGCTTGCCCTGCTCGAGGGCTTCGCCGGCTACTCCCTTCCCGACGACCTGCTGTCAGGGACCGGGCTTCGCATCGCCCAGGGCATCATGCTCTCGCTGCCCGTTGTGGGCACCTACCTGTCGTTCTTCGTGTTCGGCGGTGAGTTCCCAGGAACCGACTTCATCCCGCGCCTCTACACCGTCCACGTCCTTCTCGTGCCTGGCATCATCCTCGCCCTGATCACCGTGCACCTGATGCTCGTCTGGTTCCAGAAGCACACCCAGTTCCCCGGAAAGGGCCGCACCGAGCGCAACGTCGTCGGCTACCCGCTTTTCCCGGTCTATACGGCCAAAGCCGGTGGCTTCTTCTTCGTCACCGTCGGAGTGATCGCCGTCATGGGCGGGTTCTTCCAGATCAACCCGATCTGGCTCTATGGCCCCTACATTCCTGACCAGATCACGGCCGGGTCTCAGCCGGACTGGTACATCGGCTGGCTCGAGGGCGCCCTGCGACTGATGCCGAATACCGAGATCGTGCTGTTCGGCCAGTGGAACCTGATGCTCAACATCTTGATCCCGGCCGTCATCCTCCCCGGCATCATCTTCACCTTGATGGCGCTCTACCCGTTCATCGAGCAGTGGGCCACCGGCGACAAGAGCAGCCACCACCTGCTTGACCGACCGCGCAACGCGCCAACCCGCACGGCGCTCGGCGCCATGAGCCTGGCCTTCTACCTCCTCCTCTGGGTCCAGGGTGGCAATGACCTGATCGCCTCGACCTTCGATGTGAACGTCTTTGCCATCACCTGGTTCATGCGGATAGCGATCTTCGTCGTGCCACCGGTGGTCTTTGTCATCACCAAACGCATCTGCTTCGGCCTCCAGCGTCGCGATCGCGACAAGCTGCTGCACGGCTACGAGTCCGGCGTCATCAAGCGCCTGCCCAGCGGGAAGTACTACGAGCAGCACCAGCCGATCTCTGACGAGGAGCGGGCCATCCTGCTGGCCCGCCACGAGGCACCGCAGCCCCTGCCCATGCCCGAGAAGCACGACGCCAACGGCATCAAGCAGAAGGGGTACGGCATCAAGCTGCTGCAGGCCAAGCTCTCGCACTTCTTCTACGACGAGCGCCTTCCGATTCCGACGGCCGCCGAGATCGAGGAAGCCAACCACCACGAGGCCGAGGTCACGTCAGAGCGCGACCACGAGATCGACGACGCTCGCACCAAGGCGCTCGCGCCGCACGACTAGTCCAACGCCACACCCCCAGCAGGCCCGCCGAGTGCGCACCTGGATGGCAAGTTCGCTCGTCGAAAGTGCACTCCTCGTTGACGACCTGAACGATGGCGCGGACTTGCTCAGTTGTCCCTGGTCTGCTGATCGCAGACGCAGCACACCCCGGGGCACCGAAGCATCCCGGGGTGGGCAGGGGCACAGGGCCTCGGACGGACCGAGACCCGGCCGTGTCAGATGCAGGAGGCGTTGGCCGCACCGGGGGTGCCGATGTCGCCAGCCGTGCCGTACGTGGCCGTGGGCTCGCACCAGTTGGCCGTGTCGTCGTTGCAGGTCGCGTCCATGCAGGTCGGGTCGAGCTGCCACGCATCGTCGGCGCTTGCGTAGTAGGGCGCCGCGTCGATGATGGTGATGGCACCGGTGGAGTCAATGTTCTGGATGAGAACACTGTCGCCACCGTTGTTCAGCGACATGCCCGAGCCGTAGTAGCCATCGGGGGTGACCCCAGCAGCCGCACCGGGGCAGTAGGTCGGCCAGTTGGCAGCGGTGGTGCCCGCCAACATGACGTAGTCGCCCGCGGCCACGATGGTGGACGTGTCGACGGCTTGCTGGTTGCCCGCGCTGTCTTCGAGGGTCAGGCCCAAGAGCTCGACCGAGCCGCTCGTCGCGTTGTAGATCTCGACCCACTCGCAGTGGTTCTCGTCTTCCTTCGTGTCGTACAGGAACTCAGTGATGACGAGATCACCGACCACCAGGTCGTCCGGGCACGCGTCTGCGGGGCAGGGCGGGACGGCGAAGTTGGTGAAGCTCGACGCGTCGTGGGGCTCCAGCTTGAAGGCGTCGAAGCTGTAGTACAGGTTGCCGACGATGGAGTCAGCGGTCGCATCGGGCACCACACCCAGGTCTTCGGCGTCGAAGAACAGGTCGTCGGTGACGATGTTCGTGTCCCACAGCCACTCGCCGTAGCCGACGTCCTCGACGGCCATGACGCTGTCGACCTGAACCAGCACGCTCTCGTAGGACTCCATGATCGCCGAGTCGCCAAAGTCGGCGTCGGTGACCACGACCGGCGCGGGCAGGGCGTTGCCACTGGACACGACGGTCAGGTTGGCCGCGTCGACCACCATGAGCTCGCTCAGGGTGCCGGTGCTGCCGCTGTCCTGGTACTCGACGTAGGTGGCGGTGATGCTCACCTCGTCACCCGGGAGCACGCCGGAGGTGGTCTCGGTCCAAGCGCTGACCGCGCCGTAGTAGACCCAGACGCCAGAGTTGGCGCCGCCAGCGGCATCCTGCAGGAAGAAGCCGTAGCCGGAGTCCGGCGAGGTGACGATGGCACTGGGGATGGTCACCTCGGTGTCCACCGCGTAGACACCGGTGCGCACGTCGTAGATGGCCGGGTCGGCGTCAGCGTCCGCATCGGCGTCAGCGTCCGCATCGGCGTCTGCATCCGCATCGGCGTCTGCATCAGCGTCTGCATCAGCGTCTGCATCCGCATCGGCGTCCGCATCAGCGTCGGCGTCGGCGTCGGCGTCGGCATCAGCGTCGGCATCAGCGTCGGCGTCGGCGTCGGCGTCCGCATCAGCGTCTGCATCAGCGTCGGTGTCCGAGTCCGCGTCGGCATCAGCGTCAGCGTCCGCCTCCTCCCCGCCGTCGTCCACTTTGCCATCACAGGCAACGATCGAGAGACTTGCGGTTGCGGCGAAAAGAAGCGGCAGCCAAGTGCGAAGAGTGCGCATACGTCCTCCATGAAGTGAGCCGGTTGTACTCCGCGCCCTCCGCAAATCAGTGACGGTTCCGCGACACCTTCTCAACATTGACGGAACGGGACGACTCACCATCGAACCCAACCTACTCAAGAAAACCTGTCCGACGGGATCTTCGGCGTGCCAGGGCCGAGACTCCGGCCCCTCGCCCCACGATCCCCATGCATCGGGATACCGGGCTCTCCCGCAGCCCCGCGGGACTGCGAACCAGTGAAGATCCCTGGCGACCCGATGCGCATTGGCCGACTGCTCATTCCCTGTGTTGTGTTGTCCTGCGGGGATCCCGACACCGACCCAAACCAACGCAAGGTCCCCCCGCACCGATCCTACGGCTCGGGCACCATCGCCCATGTGCCGCCCGTGCCCGATGTGGCGGTGGACGCCGGAGACGGCCCACGGCACGTCATCATCGTGTCCATCGACACTCTGCGCGCGGACTACCTGGGGTGCTACGGGTCGGACTGGGTGAAGACCCCCAACATTGACGCCTTGTGCGCACGGTCGGTGGTGTTTGACCACCACATCAGCGCCGCCCCCACAACACTGGCGTCCCACACGTCGTTGCTGACCGGGCTGTGGCCCCACCGCCACGGGGTGAGCCGCAACGGCTTCAAGCTCTCGAAGCACAACACCTTGCTGGCCGAGGTTCTCGCGGACGCCGGCTTCGTGACCGCCGCCGTGATCGCGGCCTTCCCTCTCGACCCCCGCTTCCACTTGGACCAGGGCTTCCACTTGTACGAGGCCGACCTCGACCAAGCCTTTGTGCGGGGCGAAAACCAACAAGCCCAGCGCTCTGGCGACCGGGTCACCGACGCCGCCTTGTCGTTTGCAGCCACCCGAGATCCAGACAAAGAGCGGATCTTCATGTTTGTGCACTACTTCGACGTGCACGCGCCCTACGACGCTGGGGACGAGTGGAAGGCCCTGTACCCGGCGCCCTCCGCGGACGCCCCGACCACCGACGGCAGCCTGCCCGACATCAAGAAGGCCCGCAAGCAGCTCGAAGACGACGGCAGCTCTCCGCTCAGCGAGCCCCTGCGCCGGGCCTACGCTGCCGGGGTGTCCTACGCCGACCACGAAGTGGGCCGGTTGCTGGACGGACTGGGGCCGATGCTCGATGACACCCTGCTCATCGTGACTTCGGACCATGGCGAGGCGATGGATGAAGGCACGGAGTACTGGAACCACGGCTACACGGTCACCGATGCGGTGGTGCGCACCCCCCTGATTGTCCAGATGCCCGGCCTGACACCCCGTCGGACGAACACCCTGGCGAGCAATGTGGACGTCTTTCCGACGGTCCTCGAAGAGCTCGGCGTGGACAGCCCCAGGGTACAAGGAAAGTCCTTGAGCACGGCACTGCGGACCGAGGGTGAGGTGGTGCGCGACTATGCATTTGCCGAAGCGACCAAGCCCTACTCTGCAGAGACGGATGGCTTGCGTTGGCGCAACGAGCGCAAGTGCCGGGCGGCCCGCACCACCGAGTTCAAGCGGCTTCGGTGCCCCTATGACGAGACCCGCGAGTTCTACGTGCTGCCCGACGAGAACACCGATGTGGCCGACCAACACAAGGGCACGGTGCGGGCCTTGGACGCCGCCATCCTGAACTGGGAAGCGAACCGGCGGCCGATGTCAGCGGCCTATGACAAGACGCCCAGCGTGCAGACCATGCTCAAAGAGCTGGGGTACTTGGAAGAGTGAGCAGAGCCCCAGAAGCTGCCGTTTAGCGGAGCATCTGGAGGGACACGCTGCCCAGCTCGTCGCCGTCCTTTTCGATGCCCACCACCCGCCAGCGGGTGCCATCCACCGTGACCTCGCTGCCCAGGCCCACAAAGACGCCCGGCCCCGGGCCGATGACGATGGAGCAGATCAGCCCCGTCTTCTCGGTGCCATCGGGCAGCGTGTAGGGACCATGCGTCATGTTGCCCATCGGCACGCGGGTGCCGTTGAGGTCGCCCACGGTGGTCTCGTCGATCTCTTCGATGATCACGTTGTTGCCCGTGCGCGGCGAGTCCGCCGGCGCCATCTCGGAGGGGATCGTCGCGGACGGAAGCGCGCCCACACCGGTCGGGGGCGTGGCCGCACAAGCCAGCGCGCTCCAGAGCCCCGCGAGGGCGAGGCCCGGGCCCATCCTACAGCCCACCACCACCGATGCGGATCGAGCGGTAGAAGCGCAGGAAGTCCTTGGCGGACAAGTCGTTGACGTGGCTGCTGCCCCAGGGGTTCTGCAGGTCGAACGTGTAGCCGTCGAGATCGACGGACTCTGGCGCATAGGCGTGGTTCCAGTAGACGTTCTTCTTGTTCGCCGCTGTGGTCGCCTCGGTGTCGTCCTTGAGGTTGCGCGTGTCGCACGTGATCGGCAGCTTCTCTTCGAGGGCCAGCTCGACATAGAGCAGCGCTTCTTCTTCGTCCATGTTGTCGGTGCGCATGTAGGTCTCGCGCTTGCCCGTCAACAGCTCGGAGGTGCCCGAAAAGACAAAGCCGTCCCCATTGATGTTGCCACCGCTGATGAGGTCGTAGCTGTCTTTTTGCTGGGCGACGGTCTTCTCGATGAGCGCCGTCCACAGCTCTTCTTCGCCATCCGCCGTGTCGCCGATCCCCGCGTAGAGCGGCCGACCTGCGGACTTGACCGCGAGCTGAGCATCGACCGTCGTGGTCACCTTGCGGGGCCGGCCGTACTGGCTGGACCGCAGGTAGAGCGTCACGTCGAAGGTGCCGTCGTTGTTGTCCTTGATCAGGTCTTGGATGGCCTTGGGGTTGGCCCGGGCCACCGCTGCCATGCCCGCGATGAGGTAGCAGTCGCCCAGAGCGCCCTGCTTCACGTCATTGGCGTCGACCGCATGCTCATCACCCTCGCCCTTGACGAAGGGGGTGCCCTTCTCAAAGTCTTCGTACTTGTTGTCGGCATGCTTGGGCCGCAGCGCGGGAAGGTCCAGGTCTTGCGTGCGGCGGGTCTTGCCGCCACCACCGTCGTCATCACCATCTTCGGCGAACCAGAACTTGTCTGGGTCTTCTTGCACACCCGCCACAGCACCCCGACCAAACAAGTCGAGCGAGCTCGTGTCAACACCTTCCTGGCGCGCCGCTTCTTCGATCAGGGCCGCGGCAATGTCGCTGTTCGCGAACGCCGGATCCTGCTCAAGGCGCGAGGGCGTGCTCGGACGGCCGCCCCCGTTGCCGGACTTTTTGCGGTCGTGGAGCCCGTTCTTGAAGGAGCGATCCATGTTCATTCTCCACGCGCGGCGCAGGTCAGGGGTCGACACACACTTTAGCGGCTCCACACCCCGCGCGCCGATGTCGAATTGGTTGCAGCAAAGGGGGATCGGGGGTCTGGCGCAAGGGCGGTGGAACCCCACAGCCCCCCCGCGCGGATAGAGCCTGTGCACTTGAACCCGAGGATCGCTCGATGTCGCCCCTGATCTTTGCCACCCTGCTCTCCGCCACCATCAGCACCGCCCACGCCGGCGGCGGACCCCCGGTCACCATCGTGCCTGTCGCGGTGGAAAACATGAAGATGGGCCTGTCTGGGGGCAGCCTCGACGTGGTGCTCGAAGCCGAGCGCACGCGGGGCATTCGGGTGCGGCTGCGCCACCTCGACTATGAGGTGCTGATGGCCGGAGACGTGCTGAGCAAGGCCGATCGTGACTACAGCGGAACGGTCCTCAAAAAGGGCCAGCCCGTCGACATCGCCGTGCCGGTGAACATCTCCGCCGGCGATGCACTCAACATTGGCGTGAATGCGCTGACCAAGGGCAACATGGGCGTCCGGGTTCGGGGAGAGATCGGCCTGAGCATCTTCTTCATCCCGTTCACGGTGCCCTTCGACCAGAAGCTCAACCCCAACCAGAAGCGGGGCGGGAAGAAGAAGAACCGCCGCTGACAGGACGGGGCGCCGATGCCCCCAGGATGGCGTCGCCTGGGTAGAACGAGCGCTTGCACGCGGGGCAAGGAACCGGGCGATCCGCCGCATAGGCGGTCCCGGTGTAGACAATGCCGCGGGCGCCTTGCCAGAAGGCCACGCCAGCCCCGGAGGACCGATGTCTGGGGGCCAGCTCGGCCTCAGAATGCAGCACTGGACTCCACCGGACGGTGGCCGTGTGGCAATGGACACAGGTGAGGATCACAACAGACTCCGTCATCGAGCGGGCCGTTGGTCCCATGGGGAACAGCCCGTGGCAGAACGCGGGCGCTCCGGTCGGCACCTCCCCAGAGACACTGAAGGCCCTCTGGCCACCCGCCAGTCCGGGGAGGGCGTCCAGGGTCAAGGAGCCGGATTGGGGCAGGCGACCACACGGTCCACGGTGACGGTGTCCCAGGGATCGGCGGCAATGCCCCAGGGCGCGTAGGTCTCCACCGGCGCAGGGGATGCCGAGACCACAAACGCGTGGATGTTCACGGCCGCCGTGGCGGAGTGCACCCGCAGCATGGGCCGCCCCGGGCCCAAGGAGAGTGTTGCCACATTCTCGGTGCACACCGGTCCCGCTTCTTGGGGCCAGGCGATGTCGGACCGGGCGATCCAGGTCCCCACGGGCACTGGCGCGTCGTCCTCCAGCGGGGTCCAGCCGGCCGCTTCGAGGTGGTGCTGCCAACCCCAGTGGCCCGCCACCCTGCGGTCACCCTGTGGAACCTGAGCGATCACCTGGGCCGCGAGGGCGTCTTGGGCATGGGCGAGGCGGGCGTCGGCGCTGGCGAGGCCGAGGGCGAGCAGGGGGGTGAGCACCAGGGCCACACGCAGCACCCGGGGGGACGCTGTGGCCAGTGGCACAAGCACCGCCGGCGCCATGAAGGGCAACCAGTAGCGGGCCGCCGTGAAGCGCAGCTTGACGAGAAAGACCAGCCCGCCGAGCATCCACAGCGCTGCGAACAGCCCGTGTCGGTGGCGGGGATCCAGTGCTCCCACCAACGACGCGCCCCCTGCCGCACACGCCAGCACCGTCATCACCGCTGGACCGCCCTGCAGCGCACTCACCCACACCGCAAGCCCACCGAGCGCAGCACCGCCCACCGCCCCACACCATGCAAGCCGGGGACGCACCCAGCACAACACCGGCAGCACCAACGCACCGCCGAGCATCGCCACCGCCGCGGCGAGCTTGCGGAAGCTGCCCCGCAGTCCGCCGTCCATGTCCTGAAAGTCCATCATTGCGATGAAGTGAACACTGCCGTACGCCGCGAGATCGTGGACCCAGAGCCCCAGGGTGGGCACCACCGCGGCCAGTCCCCAGCTCGCGGCGGCGCGGCGGTCCCGCTGGAGCAGTGCCCAGGCGACCACCAGAGGCACCATCGCCAGCCCGCTGTAGCGAAACAAGGCCGCAGCTCCCACCACCAGCGCCCAGGGCCAGCGGTGCACGGCCGCGGGCGCCCCCGGTCTCGGGGCCAGGCCGGAGAGTCCCAGCAGAACACAGGCCAGCAAGGGCAGATCGGGCATCAATGACTGGGCCGCCAGCACCGCACTGGGCGACGCACACAGCAGCACCGCCGCCGCAAAGCCCTTGCCCTTGGACAGCCGGTCTCCCAGCCGCCACGCCCCCAGCGCCGCCAGCACCAACCACGGCATCATCCACAGATGCTGCACCCACACGGGCATGCCGACGACTGGTGCCAGCATCCAGCCGATCCCCGGCGGGTTGCTCAGCACGTCAAACGCGGGCTGCATCGTGCCTTGCCAATTCACCAAGATGGCGTGGGGACGCCAAGGATCGGCCAGTGCGCCCCGGGCCAGCGCCAAGAAGTTCGCGTCGTCGATGTGGACCGGCTTGCCCAAGAACGGCAACGACAGGACCAACAGCAGCAAGGCGAGTTGGGCAGGTTCGGGCAGGCGGCGCAGCACACCCCCAGCGTAGTCGGCGCGCTCCGACCAAGGCGCCTTCCCCGTCCCACAAATCCGAGGACGCCGCCAGCCCGGGCATTAGGAAGGGCCCATGTTGTTGCCACTCCTGATGCTGCTCGCCTGCACCGCCGATCCACCGGTCGACCACACCGCCCGCCGCACCGCCATGCGCGCCCGGCTTCAAGCGGAGCTTGGCCCCGACTATGACCGCGCAATGGGCATTCCCGACGAGAGCACGCTCTATGAGGGCCGCGAGATCTACTTCAAGAGCTGCGTGAAGTGCCACGGCGAAGCGCTCGATGGCAAGGGCGCCCGCGCGGTCCAGATGGATCCCCGTCCCGCCCCGCTCAAGGGCCCCGGCAGCGACTGGTTCTCGCCCGCTGCCCAGCTTGAGATCGTGCGCCACGGCTCGCCGGGGACCGGCATGGCCCCCTGGTCCCGCTCCTTCACCGACGCCCAGGTTCAGGCGGTGATGGGCTGGGTGCGCGCAATGAACACGGCCGAGTGACCCTGGACCCTTGACGCCCCGCGGCCTCGTCCCTATCTCCCCCACGCTTCCCTCCGGGCGGCGTCGTCAGGCCGGTCCCATCGGGCCCCGGACGCCCCCCAACGCAACTCCAGGAGCCTCCCATGAGTGAGCAGCACCGCTTCGAAGCCGATGTCCGCCAGATCCTCCATCTGGTCACCCACTCGCTGTACTCCGACCGCGAGATCTTCCTCCGCGAGCTGGTCAGCAACGCCAGCGACGCCCTGGACCGCGGCCGCTTCGAGGGCCTCAAGCGGGACGACCTGCGCCCCATCGACGGTGAAGCGGGCATCCGCGTGGTGGTCGACGCCGAAGCGAAAACGATCACCATCGAAGACGACGGCGTGGGCCTGACCCGCGACCAAGCCATCGAGCACCTGGGCACCATCGCCAAGTCGGGCACCGCGGCCTTCGCCGAGATGCTCAAGCAGCAGGGTGAGGGCTCCGAGGGCCTGATCGGCCAGTTCGGTGTCGGCTTCTACTCGGCCTTCATGGTCGCCGATCGGGTGACGGTCGAGAGCCTCAGCGCCATGCCCGACGCCGAGGCCATCCGATGGGAGAGCGAAGGCGGCGAGGCCTACCAGCTGGAGACGGGCTCCCGCGAGAAGCGCGGCACGTCGGTGACGCTGCACATCCGCGAAGACGCCGCAGACTTCCTCGACGAGGACAAGCTCAAAGAGATCGTCCGCAAGCACAGCGACTACGTGTCGTGGCCGGTCTCGGTGGGCGAAGAGCGCGCCAACCAAGAGACCGCCCTGTGGATGCGCAACCCCAGCGACCTCGAAGACGACGACTACATCCAGTTCTACAAGCACATCTCCGGCGACTGGCAGGACCCGCTCACGTGGGTCCACTTCAAGGTCGAGGGCAATGTGCAGTTCTCCGCGGTGGTGTTTGTGCCCCGCAAGCGCCCCTTCGAGCTGGACCGCCTCGACTTCAAGGTCGGCCTGCGCTTGTTCCAGAAGCGGGTGAAGATCATCGAGAACGCTGGCGACCTCGTGCCCCGCTACCTGCGCTGGGTCTCGGGTGTGGTCGACTCCCCCGACCTCGACCTCAACATGAGCCGCGAGATCCTCCAGCAGACCAGCGCCGTCCGCACCATCCGCAAGCAGATCACCAAGCGGCTGCTGCGCAAGCTCACCGAGCTGTCCCGTGAGTCGGGCGAGGACTACACCCAGTTCTGGAACGAGTTCGGCCACATCCTCAAAGAGGGTGTGCACGAGGACGCTGACGGCCAGAAGGACGCGCTCACCAAGCTGCTGCGCTACCCGACGACCACGTCAGAAGGGGAGCTCCGCTCGCTGGCCGACCTCAAGGCCAGCCTGCCCGAGGACGGTCCCGGCAAGGACGCCATCTGGTACTACACCAGCGTCGACAAGGACCGCATGGCCACGGCGCCGGTGCTCGAAGGCTTCAAGAAGCGCAACATCGAAGTGATGTTGATGGGCGACCCCGTGGACGAGTGGGTCGTGATGAGCTTGCGCGAGTTCGACGGCACGCCACTCAAGAGCGCCATCTCCGGCGAGCTGCCCGAAGACGAGAGCGAAGAAGCCGATCCCATCGCCAAGGCCGCCAAGGACCAGGCCGCGCCGCTCGTGGACTGGATGAAGGGGCTGCTGGGCACCGACGTGGCCGAAGTGCGCGTCAGCTCGCGGCTCACGACCTCGCCGAGCGTGCTGGTGGACGCGGAGGGCGGCATGGGCTCCAACATGGAACGCATTCTCAAGGCCGCCAACCAGCAGGTCTTCGAGACCAAGCGGGTGCTTGAGGTCAACCCCGAACACCCGATGGTGAAGACGCTGGCCCGGCTCAACAACGAAGGCCGCACGGGCCTGGAGCCCTTCGCCCGGCTGTTGCTGGACCACGCCGCCATCGCCGAGGGCAAGCTGGACGATCCCCAGGGCTTCGCCGACCGCCTGCAAGCCTTGATGGCCCGGGCCGCCGAGGGCTTCGAGAATGCCGCACCAGTGGGCACTCCCGAGAACCCCATCGAGCCTGAGATCGTGGTCTGAGCCCAGCTCAAGACGAACGACGGGGCTGGCCAGATGGTCAGCCCCGTCCTGCTTCAGGCGAGAGGTTCCTCCCGCAGTGGCCTACTGAACCGAGGTCGACTTGATCCACGAGAGCTTGGAGAACTCACTTTCGAGGTAGGCATTGCCGAAGCGGCCGATGATGTCCTGGCGGGGACCGCGGCCTCCGGGGGGACCGTCGCCGTAGCCGCCGTACAGCTTGGCCACGACGTCGGCACCTTCAACAACCTGGCCGAAGGGCGCAAAGCCCATGCCGTCCAGGCGCTCGTTTGAGCCCTGGTTGATGAAGATCTGGGTGCTGCGGCTGTTGGGGGCGCCGGTCTTCGCAAAGGTCACGTAGAGCGGCTTGTTGCTCTGCTTGACCGGGTCATCTTCGATGGTGGCCTTCTGCCAGACCGCCGTCGACTCCGGGTAGGCCGACATGCCCCACTGGACCATGAAGCCCGGCACGTTGCGGAAGAACCGAGCGTTGTGGAAGTAGCCGACCTTCACGAGGTTGAAGAAGCGGTCGGCGCCATTGGGGGCCCAGTCGCGATGGACCTCGATGACAAAGTCGCCTTCGGACGTCTCGAAGCGTGCCTTGTACGTCGCGGGCGCTTGCTCCACGGCCAAGGAGGGATCCTTGAGCGCCGGGTGGGCGTCGGCCGGAATCGGCGTGGGCTCAGGCGCCGCGGGGGCTTCCTTGGTGGCGGTCGGAGGGTCCGCCGGCTTGACGACGTCCGTCTTGGCTGCCCCATCCTTCGCAGGTGGCGTGGGCTTGGCATCGTCGGGCTCGGTGTCGCCGCAACCGGCGAGAAGCGCAAACCCAAGGGCGAGCAGGGGTGCAGTACGGAACAGCTTCACAAAGACTCCCATCATCACGGTGGCGCCGGAGGGTATCCCGTCCGGGCGCCGCCGCGACAGTCCCCGGTCCCCCAGCGGCCGGTTAGCCGACGCCCCATGCGCACCATCCTCCCCATCTGTTGTTTTCTGGTCGCCTGCGGGGGCCCCGATGCCACCGAGGCCCCCACGCCGGACGCCGCTGCGGCCCAGACCCCGGCGAGCAGTCCCGGTGACCCGTCCCCCGGGGCCAAAGATGGCAAGGGCAAGACCGCCAAGGTGAAGCCGGCGGACAAGCCCCTCGGCCCACTCCCCGCGAGCACGCCGGTCCCCGGTGCGCCCCAAGTGGCGTTGCTCGGGTATGGCCTGCGCATCGAGCTTCAGCCCCCGTTTCAAGTCGCCCGCATGGGCAAGATGCTCGGCGAAGACCCCGACATGGCGGTCTGGGCGTGGTGGGACGTCAACGACCCGATGGCCGGCAAGCACGGCCGCCTCGCGCTCTACAACAACGGGGTCGTGCCCGGCCAGACGGTCCAGCCCGATGCGCCCATTGCGCTGACCGAACAAGGCGAAGGCACCAAGCTGCGCCATGTGCTCCAGCAGGGCGCCGACGGCACGTTGGTTCGCTTCCCTCAGGGCTACAACGCCCTGGGCGGCATGGGGGTGGTCAAGCCGGGTCCCGCCGACCGGGTGTGGAAGTTCCAAGTTGACGATGGCCCCCTCATCGAGTGGCCGGACGGGACCATGGCCCACTCGGCCGATCCCGCATCGGGCGCGTCCGTCAGCTTCCTCACCCAACCGGAGAAGCCGTGGGGTCCCTGGAAGACCCCCGAGTAGGGTCGTCCGCACAACACATGTGGCAGGGTCTGCGCGGGCCTCGCGTGGGTTGGGGTGAACGCCAGCGCGCGGCACCCGGAGGTCCCTTGCGACGCATCGCGACACCTGTGCACATCAACCTCTCGGGTGCCGTGGCCCTGGCCTTCGTTGCGACAAGCAAGACCAAGATGGCCTAACTATGGCCATTCTGGAACACGAACACCCCAAGACCATCAGGCTTCGACGTCAGCCTGCGGGCGCTCCAGCACCACAATGCGGTCGCCCACGGCCACCTCGCCGTCCTTCACCACGCGCCAGTAGATGCCGCGGCGGTTTTCGCCTCGGGTGGCCCGGTCGGAGACCACCGCCAGCGCGTCCTTCCCGAAACGTGCCATCAGCTTGGAGCAGCCGTTGTGGGCCTTCGGGCTCACCACCACTTCCGCATGGCCCACCCGCAGCCGCGTGCCCACGGGCAGGTTGCGCGCCGACAGGTCCAGATCCACGAACAGGTTGTCGCCGAAGAGGTGGATGGGTTGCCCGTTCGCGAGGGCTTCGGCCATGGACCGGTCCATCACTGTGAGCTGGGCTTCGGGCTTGTCGGGAGAGCGGCGCTCCCAAGCATCCCCAGGCAAGCCCCGGATCATCGACAGGGTCACCTGGTCCGGGCACTCCCGGGCCCCACCCACCACTCGCCGCACGAGCAGGGCCACTCGGCCGTTGTCCTTCGGCGGGCGGGTGCGCGCAGCAACCCGGGCATCGAGGGTGGGCCGGTCCAGCCACAGCGACCGGTCGCCCGCCGGGTAGACATCGGGCCGATGCAGCGACGTGCGGCTGACCCGTCGGTCGGGGTGCCGCTCCAACAAGCCGGCCGCCACCAATCCATCGAGAAATCCGTCTGTTAGACCAATCTCAACAAATGGGGAATGACCGCGCAGCGTGTCCAGAGACAGGGGTCCGTCGGTGTGCACGAGCGTCAACAAGGCCGCGCAGTCCAGCGCGAGCGAGCGAACATCGGGATGCGCGACACCGCCCTTCACGGCCTCACCCAACCGGGCAAGACCGGTGGACGCGGGATCAGCCTTGTCGACATGCTTCATCAATCCCCCCTTCAGCCGCCAGTCTTCGTCCAGCCACACTGCCGGTCCTTGTTCTGCTCTTTCAGCCAGCCCATGAGCGGCTGGAAGTACGTCATCATCGCGGTCGCATCCATCGTGCGGGTGCCCGCCACCGCGTCGAGGGCGTCCGGCCAGGGCTTGCTCGCGCCCATCGCCAGCATGGTCGACAGCCGCTTGCCGGCTTCTTTCGAGCCATGGATGCTGCACGTGTGCAGGGGACCCGTGTGGCCCGATGCCTTGCACAATGCATCGTGGAACTGGAACTGCAACACATGGGAGTAGAAGTAGCGCAGGTAGGGCGTGTTGGCGGGAATGTGGTACTTCGCGCCCGGATCGAAGGCATCTGCCGGACGGTCCATCGGCGCTCCCACACCCTGATACTGGCCCCGCAGCTTCCACCAGTGGGCGTTCCACTGGTCGGGCTTTACCTTTCCGCTAAACACATCCCAGCGCCACTGGTCGATCATCCGGCCAAAGGGCAAGAACGCCAGCTTCTGCAACGCATCGAGCATCTGCTTGTTCAGCACCGCCTCGTCGCTCTCGCTGACCTCTTCGAGCAAGCCCAGCTTGTGCAGATACGTGGGCGTGACCGACAGCACCAACGTGTCGCCAATGCCCTCGTGGAAGCCATCGTGGGCGCCGGCCTGGAACAGCACCGGCAAGCTGGTGTAGTAGTGGTTGTAGTAGTTGTGGCCGAGCTCGTGGTGGATGGTGACGAGGTCATCGAGCGTCGGCTTGATGCACATCTTGATGCGCTGGTCATCGTTGAGCTGCACGTCCCAAGCCGAGGCATGGCACACCACTTCTTTGTCGGTGGGCTTCTCGAACATCGACCGGTCCCAGAAGGTCTCCGGCATCGGGTCCATGCCCATGCTCGTGAAGAAGCTCTCGCCCGTGCGCACGATCTTCTTGGCGTCCCAGTCGGCGAGCGCCTTGCTCACGTCGAGGTCCGGCTGGCCCGGGTAGGGCTCAAGCATCGGGTAGAGGTTCTCCCAGCTCTGGGCCCACATGTTGCCCGTGACGTGGGCCGGGATCAGTCCGTCCGCTGCGATCTTGTCGGCGCCATACTTCTCGACGAGCTTGGCGCGCACATGGCAGTGGAGCTGCTCGTACAGCGGCTTGACTTGCATCCACAGCCGCTCGGTCTCGGCCTCGGCCTCAACGGGGCTCATGTCGTACCCGCTGCGCCAGAGCACACCCACGTCGTCATAGCCGATGGTCTTCGCGCCTTCGTTGCCCAGCGCCACGAAGTCTTCGTACATCGGCTTCATGGCCGGCGACACCGTGCGCCAGCCCTGCCACGCATCGAGCTGGGCGTCCCAGTCCTCGGCCTTGGCCAGCACCTCGCTGAGCTCCCCGAGGTCACGGCAGACCTGGGCGTCACCCTCGCCCGTGCAGTACTTGCCCTTGCCGTACATGCCGCTCAGCTTGGCGGAGATCTCGGCCAGCTTCTTGCGCCTGTCGGGATCTGCGGGGGCCGGCAAGGACGTGGCCCGGGTGAGCAGGTCGAGCTGACGCTGGATGTCGGGCTCGAGTCCCTTCGCCTTGGACAGCTTGGCGGCCTTGGGGATGTTCACCGTCAGCCACGCCATGAGCTTCTCGTCGACGGCCACCAGGGCGGCCTCGTGCTCGTCGGTGATGTCGGTCTCGTAGGCCCACGCCGCCGTCGCCTGGGCCACCCACAGCGCCCGCAGCTCCGTGTCGACCGTCTTGGCGAAGGCACGGGCTTCATCGGCGCTGGGGCCGGCGGAGGCGGCATCCTTGCCTGCCGCCGCGGGGGCCTTCGGGGCCGGGGTCTCGGGGGTGCCGCCGGCACAGCCGATGACGAGCAGAAGGGGCAGGAGTGCAGGGCGCATCAGGGCTCCAGGGCGTACAGAGTCGGGTCAATCGGAGAACGCTCGGCGCGATGGGGACGCGAGCGTCGATCGGGAAGATGAGGAGAGGCGGCACTCTACAACCGCGGCTCTTCCTCCTCCTCGATCTGGGCACCGTGGCGCAGCGTGGTCACGAAGACCCACACCATGCCGATCGGGATGACTGCGAAGAGCACGAAGGCCACGCCCAAGGCAAGAATGGTCGCAGCGGCTTGGATGCTCATCGCGCTCCTTGGGGTGCCGCACGGGGCGCCGTGGGGCGCCGCTATTGCAGTGGGCACGCTGGGGCACCTCCCGCCCGCTCCAGCACCGCGCCCTGAGGCGGGTTGCTGCCCGCCCAGCCAGAAGGCGCCCAACCCCCTCAAGATTGGGTACACTGGCCAAGATTGGGCTTGCGTGAACCGTCATTCTTCGGAAGAATCTGCGGGTGTCCCGTGAGCGGGCCGCGGCATCTCCAGCAGCACACCCCCAAGGGGAGGTGCGGAAGGCACCCCACATCGAGACCAGCCATGCTCCCCCCGTCCCCCGCGCCAAGCCCCGCCCCCAAGTCCAGCTCCGGCACCAAGCCGGACGGCCTGCTCTTTGTGGTTCGTCGCGCCGAAGACATGGTGGGGCGCACCGGCGGCGTGGTCCTCACACCGGGCATTCCCGACGGTGTGGAGCTGGCCCGGGGCGAAGCGCTGAGGCTGCGGCGACCCGATGGCACCGCGCTGATCGTGGTCACGGGGGGACGGTCCATTCCGCCCCGAGATGAGCCACACCAGGGCGTTCGCAGCTATCCCGTGCAAGTCCGCGCCACCGTCGTCGCCCAGGATGTTCCACGGGGAACCCAGGTCTGGCGCATGGACACCGCCGGTTAAGGACGGTGGCCGCCCCCACCCCCGACGGGCGCCCTCCCGGAGTCCACTGTGGCCCAGGCACTCAAGCTGTTCCTCGCCGGTCTGGCGCTGGGCGTCGTGTGGATCGGCCCGGGCTGGCTCCTGGGTGGCGCTTGGCAACAAGGCCTCGTGGGCGTCCTCCAAGACATCGGGGTCCAAGTCGCGGTCGGTGACCCCGGCGCGCTCGCCCAGCAACAGCTCACCCTCGCGGCCATCCTCAGCCTGAGCGGGCCCTTCGCTGCCTTGGGCCGCATCGTGGTGTCCCGGCTCGCGGCCGCACCCCCGACGCTGTGGAGGCTCGCGGTCGACTCCGGCATCGTCTTCTTCGGCGGCAACCTCGGCCTCGGCGGCGGCATGATCGGAGCCGCCCGCATTGCGGTGCCCCACGCCCTCGAAGCCAGCGTGCGCACCGGGGCCGTGATGGTCACGCTGGAGGACCTCTCCATGACCGGCTGGGCCCTCGGCGGCGTGGCGGGGGCAGCGGTCTTCGGAACCATCGTGGCGGCCGGCCAACACCTGCTGCGCCAGGACGCTCCCCCCGCCGCCTGAGCGACCGACACCCAGGCCGCCGCCTCCATACGAGATGAATCTGATTCAGCTCGGTTGCAGGGCTGCGCTTGCCGCAGCCCGTCAGCAAATGGATGCAAGGGATTGAAGGGTACTTCCCGAAAATCCCGTATCACATGCCCGTGAGTCCCGGCGCCCACTCCAAGGTCTCGGCACTGCCCACACTCGGCGGCGCCACGGGCACCAGCGCCTCCCCGTCCCAGCGCAACAACCGCAGCTGCGGGTCATCCAGGTCTCGTGCAAAGACCACCGCCACCCGCACCGGCTGGCCAGCCTGGGTCTCCAACACCCGCACCGTGTAGGCATCGGTGACAATGACCTGCCCATCGACAAAATCGGCGCGATCCGACCGGTACAGGGCCGCAAAGGGACGCTGGTTCATCGGCTCGTCCAGCGCCTTGAGCTCCAGTGTCCGCTTGCCGGTGCGCTTGAGCTCGTGCGGCCCTGGGGTCTGTGAGAGTGTCGTCCAGTGGGGCATGCTCAGGCCCATCGCCACCGCAGCATCCGGCAGGTACACGGTCAGCGCCGGGTCGCTCGACACCAACAACACCGCTTCTTCGGCCCCCTCCAGGGCCAGCGCCGCCAGCTTGAGCTGCGTGCGCGCCGCGGTGTCTCCACCCACCAAGTAGACCGTCAGCGCGGGCCATGCGAGGGGTGACAGCACCAGGTGAAAGGCCAGCATGAACATGCCGAGCCCAAACACCCGGCGGTCCCGGTCCGCCTTGTCCTTCTTGCGCTCCCGCAGGCCTGCCCGCACCAAGATTGCCAGCACCACCGCCCCCGCGATGCCCGGCAAGGTCACCAGCCGGGACGTCGGCACCGTCGACAAGGTCGGCAGCACCGCCAGCCCAAAGCCCAGTGCCCCGAAGCGCATCGCTTGTTGTTCTGCGGGCTCAAGCGAGGGCCACAGCCGGCGCACGCCCCACGCCACCAACGCCAGCACCACCATCGACTGCCCGAGGATCAATGGCAGCAGGCTGGGATCGGCCATCAACAGGTCCGCCGGCATCGGTGCCAGCATCAGCGCAGAGACCACGGGCGCGTGGGCCAGGGCCGTCAGCATCCAGCGGACGGGATCACCCACGGGGTCGAAGTAGAGGCCCGAGGCGGTCGCCCCGAAGCCGCCCAGCTTGTAGGCCACCAGCCACACCAGCCCCAAGCCCACCGCCGGCGCCGCACCCAGCAGCCGCCGGGGCGTGGACCCCTCCCCATACACAAGCTGCCACGCCACCACCAACCCAATGGCACCCACACCCGCTTCCCCACTCAGCAGCGCCAGTGCCAACAGCCCCAGTGCCGGCCACCGCCGCCCCTGGTCGTGAAACACCATCGACCACGCCCCAAAGGCCGCCGCCATCAACGCATTGCGGTTCGCCACCCACGCCACCGGAAACGCATGGGCATCGTCCACCGCATACACAAGGGCGACCAACACCGCGAGCTTGCCGCCCAGCCGACGGTCCCAGAACCGAGCCACACCCGCGCACAAGAGCAAGTACCACAGCACACTGTGCACATGGGCCAGCCCCGCGGAGGCACCGGCGATGGCTTGGTCGAACAGGTGGGTCACGCTGGCCAGTGGGCGCCAGAAACACAACCGCAGGTCGGGATCGGTCCACCACGGAAACACCCCCTCGGCGATCCACCGGGAGGTCTCTGCAGGGTTGCCATTGGAGAAACAGAAGGAGGACGGCAGGCCCAATGGATCAACCTGCGTCGCTGAGATGGGCCACCAGTGCACACTCTCATCGCCCAGCCACGCCGCATTGGTCATCAGGATGAACCAGTCATCCATCACCCAAGGGACCAACAACGTGGGCAGCGCGAGCACCAGCGCGGCCAGCAAGGCGATCTGGACCGGGCTGCGCGCCGGGGTGGGCACCGGGTCAGGGGAGGGGTCGGTCACGTCAGCTCACCGGCACGGGGGGCGCGCGACCATACCGCAGCAGCACAGGGACTCGGCGTCTGTTCCCGACGCACTGCGGTCAAAGGTTGGTGCAGGGGGACCCGGGGCCCCACCGCCGCGCTTGACGACAACCCCCATCCGGGGCGACAGTCCGCCCCACCGCGTCCACTCCCGGCAGCGGACACCTTCGAGGCGCACCGATGCGCGCATCCTTGGCGGCGGCCCTCGTCCTGGCGGCATGTGCCCCCGCGACGATCTCGGGCCCCAAGTCCAGCCCCTCGGCGGGTGGAGCGGGCGGTGACGGCGCCCATGACACCGCCACTGACGACGGGAACAGCGACGGCGGTGCGGACGGGAGTGACGATCCCATCGAGCACATCGACACCACCTCGCTGGCCCTGACACCCAGCGCGGACCGGGGCTTCTACACCGCGCCCTTCACGCTGACCCTCACGGCCAGTGCCCCCGGCGCAAGCATCCGGTGGACGGTGGACGGCAGCGACCCGCGGTCCAGTCCCGCCGCAAGCACTGGGGAGACCCCCGTGACCGTGGATGTCGACCCCGCCAGCGAGACCGACCGCGCCGCCGTGCCGGGCTTTGTGGTGCGTGCGGTGGCCACCCTCGACGGCGTCGGCCCCAGCCCGGTGCTCACCCACACCTACATCTTTCCCGACCAGGTGGCGGCGCTGTCCCCCCACAACACGGCCCCCGGCCCCGGCTGGCCCGCGCCGTACCAGACCGATGACATCCACGACCGCCACCACGCCATGGACTATGGCATGGATCCGCGAGTCACCGAAGATGACGCATACCAGGCCATTGTCGGCGACGCGCTGCTCGCCATCCCCACCATCAGCCTCAGCACGGACCTCGCCCACTTGTTCGACGAAGACGAGGGAATCTACGTCAACCCCATGGGGCATGGCGAAGCGTGGGAGCGGCCTGCGTCTCTGGAGATCTTGGACCCCGCCGACGCCCACGAGGTCCAGATCGACATGGGGCTGCGCATTCGTGGTGGCTGGTCTCGGCACCAGAGCAACCCCAAGCACGCCTTTCGGTTCTTCTTCAGTGGCGACTACGGCGCCCCCAAGCTGCGGTTTGCCTTGTTTGAGGACGAGGGTGCGGCCGAGTTCGACAAGATCGACCTGCGCACGGCGCAAAACTACTCGTGGAGCTTCAAGGGCAACGAAGGACGCGAGAACACCTTTCTGCGCGATGTCTTCTCCCGCGACTTGCAGCTCTCGCTGGGCCAGCCGTCGGGACACAGCCGCGTTTACCACCTGTACCTCAACGGTGTGTACTGGGGACTCTACCAGACCCAGGAGCGCGCCGAGGCCCGCTTCGCTGAGAGCTACTTTGGCGGCGACTCCGACGACTATGACGTCGTCAAGGTCAATGGAGACGACCCCACCGGCCGGGTGATCGAAGCCACCGACGGCGACTTGGCCCTGTGGGAGGCCGTGTGGGATCTGTGCGAGGCGGGCTTGGAGACCGACGCGGCCTACTTTGCCCTGCAAGGCCTGGACGCCACGGGCGCACCCGATCCCGACCAAAGGGCGCTGGTCGATGTGGACAACCTCATCGACTACATGTTGGTCATCTTCTACACGGGCAACTTTGACTCGCCGACGGGTGCGTTTACCCGCAATCAAGGGGCCAACAACTTCTTCGCCATCATCAGCCGCGAAGACCCCGACCAGGGCTTCCGGTTCTTTGCCCACGACGCCGAACACAGCCTGCTGGCCAGCTCATGGGGCCCTGGCGTGGGGCTCCTCGAGGACCGGGTCAACCTGGGCACCCGCACCGACAGCTACCGAATGAACGTGGCCGGCTTTGAGGACTTTCACCCTCAGTGGCTGCACCACCGACTCGTCGACAATGCTGACTATCGCGCCCGATTCGCGGCTCGGGCACATCAGGTGCTCGCCGACGATGGGCTGCTGTCCGAGGCCCCGGTGACGGCACTCATCACAGCGCGGGCCGCCGAGATTGAGCTGGCCATCGTTGCCGAGTCCGCTCGGTGGGGGGACACCAAGTCCTTTCGGGAAGACGGCCGCACCTGGCGCACGCGGGACGACGACTGGCGACCGGCGGTGGCCCGGATTGTGGACGACTGGGTGCCCCACCGGCGGGCCATCGTGATCGGCCAGCTGGAGGCGGCGGGCTTGTGGTGAGGGACGCTCCAGCTCAGGGTGGCCCTGGCATCGGTCCAACCCCGAATGCTAAAGCGCAGCTTGACCGATAGTCACTTTGGAGGCAAGTGGGGGTCCCACACATCCACCCCCCGTAGGCCATACCTTGAAGACCCTTGCCTCTCCCACACTTCTCTTGTGTTCTCTATCCCTCAGCGCGTGCAGTTCATACGGAGGAAAGGCCGGCACCCGTGGCCTCTCCAACACTGACGACGAGTGCGGCCAAAACAGTGTCACGACCGACAACTCATGTGAGTGCGTGGATCTCTACGAGTGGTGCGACGACGTGTCCACAGATTGCTGCGCCTATGGCACCGATGAGTTTGAGATCGTGCTGGAGTCATTCAGCATCTTTCCATTCGTCGATAGTGCGACCGGCGAGCCGTGGGACTGGGATGGCGACATTCCCGACGACATCATCGAACTGCTCAACATCATTGGCTATGTCCAACCCGAAGTGAAGACCTTTGCTGAGGTGCTGGAGATCGTGGACGAGGTCGCCCCCATCGTGTTGGAGGGCACGGTCCCGCCCGACCCGTGGGTCGACTTCTACCAAGGCGAAGACTACCTCGACAGCACGGGCACCTTCGACGACACCTACACCGTGCGGCCCGGCACCCACCACAACCTCGACCTGTCCCGCGGCGACTGGGAGTTCGAGGTCTGGGACGAAGACATCGTGGACCACGACTTTGTCGGGTACTCCTATGTCACCCTGGACGACGCCCAGTTCTACGCGGGCGGCACGGCGCAGTTTAGCCAACATCCCTTGTGGGAGATCGAGGTCCGCGTCGAGCCGGTCTGGTAGGCCCCCAACCCAAGCGCCCTACTCCGCCACCTCAATCACCGTCATCATGCCGCCATCGGCATGGGGCAAGATGTGGCAGTGGGTCATCCAGAACCCTGGGTTGTCGGCCACCACCTTCAGCCGCACCGTCTCGTAGATGCCGATGTTTACGTTGTCTTCGATGGTGCGCTGAGCCGGCGGCACCCCGTCGATGCTCAACACCTCGAAGTGCAGCCCGTGCACATGAAACGGATGCTCGGTCGCCGAGACATTGCGCACTTGCACAATCACTTCGGTGCCCAATGCAAGCTGGGGCACCGTCACGTCGGGGAAGCGCTCGCCGTTGATGCGCCAGACGTCGGAATTGGGGTCGCCTTGAAAGGTATAGTGCAGGTCGGTGTAGGGCGGATC
This sequence comes from Myxococcota bacterium, assembly GCA_942491145.1. GTDB lineage: Bacteria > Myxococcota_A > UBA796 > UBA796 > UBA2385 > CAXQUZ01. Next base: position 48,255 of record CALOBC010000049.1, read on the forward strand.
TTCACTCGGCAACACCGCCGTCGTCGGCCATCCCGACAGTGCCGGCACGTCCGCATCCCCCGTGACCACCACGTCCATCAACGCGGCAGGCTCACCGATGCTGTCGCCACCGTGCAGGGAGTACGGATGGTCGAAGAGGGTGAAGCTGTCCGACCCCACCCGCCACAGCATGTCCAGCCGGTCGCCCGGGGCCATCACTTCAGTATCGGGCGCCTCGGGAACGGGCAGTGCCACTGTGTCCCGGCCAACCATGTCAAAGGCCACATCCGCGGCGTCCAACTTCACGTAGCCTTCGTTGCTGGTCAAGACCGCCCGCACCCGCACCGTCTCACCCGCGCTGAGGGCCAGCGCCGGCCGCACCAGCCCGTTGACCGTCCACAGCCCCTCGGCCCCCCGGGCGCCGTGCACATGGCCCGCGTCGTCGGGCAGGTCCACCCCCACCGCCCAGTCGTCGATGACCATGATGAGCTCCCGGTCCACCGGGGGGTCGGCCGGGTCTTCAATGATAAACACCCCGTACAGCCCCCGGTCCACCTGGAGCTCTGTGTCGAAGTGGGGATGGTACCAAGCCACCCCTGCCTCGGTGGCCACAAACTCCACCCGGAAGTGGTCTCCCGGCGCGATGGGGGCGTCGCTCCAGGTCACCCCATCGTAGGCATACGGCACCGCGATGCCGTGCCAGTGCACCGTCGTGGGGGTGTCGAGATCGTTGATGATGTCGACAATCACAGTGTCGCCGACCTTGGCCCGCAGCGTGGGCCCCGGCAGCCCGCCGTTGTAGGCGTAGCCATCGAAGCTGGCCGTCTCGCCATGGGGCCAGTCCACAATGTCATGGACTGCTGTGCCGGCCGTCAATGTGTAGTGAACGACGTCAGGGTCGTCATCTTCGTCTATGGCCTCGGGCGGGTTGGCAAAGGCCGGCTGTGGCCCCACCTCGCCCCCATCGGCGCCGTCCCCACCCTCGGTCCCATCGGCCCCGTCCGCTCCGTCTGACCCGTCCGCGCCATCCCCACCGCCGTCGCCCGCGCCCTTGTCGCCCCCGGCGCATCCCAGCAACAGCACCAGCGTCCACAGTGCGCGGCTCATCGGCGCACCCGTGCCAGCTCGCGCTCCACCAAGGTCCAGCCCCGCTGCTTGGCGAGGTCCAGGGGTGCCCGGCGCCACAGCAGCACCGCCTCCACCTCGGGGTCGTCGCAGTCCGCCGCAAAGCGATGTTGCGACGTCCACTCGGCCGTCGGCGGCAAACGATTGTCGCTCACCACGTCCACCGCGAGGAAGTGGGGCACATGGCGCGTGCCGTCCGGCCCCACCAGCACCTTCCCAAAGCCAAAGCCGGGCAAGCCCGCCCACGCGCCCGCCGGCTCACCCTCCGTCGGCAAGCCCCGGTCCGCCGCCAGTCGCACTGCCCGGTCCCCCACCGGCAGGACACCATCCGCGGTGATGGTGCCGTCCCATGCCACGGCGACAATGCCCACCTGGCCCACCCACTGCTCTTCAGCCATGCCCCGTTCCTCCGGCGGAAAGTCGGCCATCGCACCCACCGCCGGGTAGTCCCGCCAAGCGCCCGTGTTGCGGCTCACCACGATGCGGTCGCCCACCTGGGCCCCCGGCCACACCGTCCAGTCTTCGGTTGCACTGTGTTGGTCCAACACACCACCAAAGTCCGGCACCACGTCGCCGCCCACCGCCGCCAGCGCCACCCCGTCACACCGGGCCTCCACCAACAGCAACAAGCTGCGCAGCGGCTCTCCCGTCGGGATGGCGTGCCCCGGGCCCACATTGCGCGTGGTCACCGACACCTCAACAACACCCTCTGCCACAGCTTTCTCGACAAACAACTCAGCAGCGAGACCCAGCATCGGTTGTTCTTCGCTGCGGGGACCAAACCAAGCGTGGCGCCGCACACTGCCCGCCTCTCGGTACCACCCGGTGGCGATGCCCTCCGGCGGCGGGATGACATTGCCCAAGTCGGCGCTGTTCCCCACATCGGCATCTGGCGGCATGTGGCACGACTGGCATGCGACATCTTCGCCCAAGGGGCCGTCGCGCAGCTCCGAGTAGGTGGTCTGGAGGGGCAACCGACCGTCCGGCCAGCGGTCCAGATCGAGGGTGGCACCGGGCACCATCACCGGCGCCGCATGCTCATGGCACCCGCTGCAGAACGCCGCTTTGGCGTAGTGGTCCCGCTGCACACTGCCCATCCGGGGGTTCGGGATGTCGGGGTAGGGGCCGAAGGTCAGCGGGGTCCAGTCCCCCAAGCCCGCGCTCGTCGATGGCTCCCGGGGGCGCAAGATCTGGAGGCGGCCCGCCACACCGGGCTCCACGCTGTCGGTGTCGACCGTCACGACCTTGTGGCACACATCGCAGTGCACCCCGTGCTCGTAGGGGATGCCGGTCGCTTCGAGGAGGTCCCGGCCACCCACCACACCGTCAATGCCCGGCGCGTGGCAGTCGGCGCACTGGCCCGTGTTCTCCGCGACGCCGTCGCAGGGGCTGGTCTCGCCACAGTCCTCGTTGAGGGCCGGCAGCGCCCCTTCGCCCACGTAGCAGCGCGCAGCCGGTGCACCGGTGCCCGGTCCGATGCCGGTCCACCACTGTCCACCGGCCGTCTCACACTGCGCTTCGTCGGCAAACGCCCCGGCCGCGCCCGCGTAGAGGTCCTGCACCCACGGATTCTTGGCCGCCCCTTCGTGGGCCGAGACCACCCAGTCCTCGACGATGGTGACGTGGCAGTGGGAACAATAGCCGGTGTGTTCACTGCGCTCGGGGGTGCCCGGGTCCTGGAAGACAAAGGCTGTGTTGTCCCGGGTGTCAAAGCGCTCCAGCGGGATCTCCACCACCTCGCCGTCCTCGGGTGGGCCATAGAGCTCTTCGCCCCGAATCCGGGCGTCGGGATGGGACGCAATGATGCCCAGCACGTCCTGGCGCAGATCCAGGGGAAGGCTGACTTCACCGTCGGCATCCGTCTTCAGGGCGGTTGTGGTGCCCGGCTGGCTCACGAGCACATCCGCGACGGGCTCGCCGTCCAACGTGACCCGCACCGGCACGGTCTGCACATCCCCCCGGTCGGGGGGCACCGACGCTGGGGTGCGGTCGGCCACCGCAGAGTCCGCCTCGCCCGCGGACGGACCACCACAAGCGGGGAGCAGGACGACGGCAAGAACACGGAGCATGTCGATCCAGAGAAAGGGCCAACCTGGAGAAGCGACCGCCGGCAGCAGGAGCGAGCGCGCGCGGCCACCATAGCCCCCGCGCCCGACGCCGCGGGAGGTTCCCCCCGGTCCCCCGCGCCCGGTCTCTGCGGGTCTGCGGCGCTCATGCGAGAATGGCCGCACGGAGACCCCATGCACCCCACACGCCCCCTGCTCGCCTTGGTCACCACCGCCAGTCTGGCGTGTGCGCCCGCCATCTCTCCCGCAAGCCACACCCAGGCCACCCCCCGTGTCGACAGCGGTGCCCTCGATGCCGGGGACGGGGCCGCAGACGGCGGCGACGGGCAGGATGGCAGCGACGGACAAGACGGCGGCGATGGACAGGACGGCAGCGACGGCGAAGACCCACCACCGGTGCCAAGGGTGCGCATCAACGAGCTGATGCCCCGCAACCGCGACAGCAACCCCGGTCCCGAGGGACTGTTCTTGGACTGGGTGGAGCTGATCAACCTCCACACCGAGGCGGTGGACCTCGCGGGCTGGAGCCTCACCGACGACTGGCAGCTCCCTGACCAGATGCCGCTGCCCTCGGTGGTGCTCGAGCCGGGGGAGCGTGTCGTCTTCTGGATGGATGCCGAGGCCCGCACCGACGAGGCCCTGCCCCACGGGCTGGCCCGAGAAGGCGCAGCACTGCGGCTCTTTGACCCCTACGCCCAAGAGTCCGACCTCGCCGCCTACTCCGACAGCGACTGGGACGAGGCGTGGGCCCGGATTCCCGATGGGGAGGGCACCCTGGAGCGCATGCCCGTGGGCACCCGGGGCCTGCCGAACGCCCGCATTGTGCTCGGCACCCAAGCCCTCGTCGAGGCGGGGGCGAGCTGGTCCTACCGGGACGGCGGCGTCGAACCAGGCGAGGGCTGGACCGCCGTGGACTTCGACGACAGCGGCTGGCCCCAGGGGGCTGCTCCCCTCGGATATGGTGATGAACAGGCCACGCTCATCGACAGTGGGTCCACATCCGAGGGGCGGGCGCTGACCGCTTGGTTCCGCCACAGCTTCACGGTGGAGGCCGGTCCCTCAGCGGCGGTGGACGCCTTGCTGGGGCTGCGGTCCGACGACGGCGCCCGGGTGTGGCTGGACGGCGAAGAGCTGGTGCGCGAGGGACTTCCTGCAGGGGAGGTGGGCCCCAACACCGCTGCAAACCGCACGGTCTCTGGCGACGGGGAGCTGGCGTACACCGAGCACACCATCGACGTGTCCCTGCTCGCCCCCGGCCCCCACGTGCTCGCCGTGGACCTGCACCAAGCCAACCGCAGCAGCAGCGACATGACCCTCGATCTGTGGCTGCATCAGCGGGTCTACACCACCGAGTGAGCCCCAAGGGCGCCGCTCAGGTCGCGGCGTCCACGCCCACCGCGCCAAAGTGGGCCACGAGCACACGCGGGCTCAGCGACACCAGCAGGCCCCGGGCACCCCCGTTGATCCAGATGCGGTCGAGCGCCAAGATCGAGGCCTCCACATAGAGCGGCAGGGCCTTGCGCACGCCAAACGGCGACGTGCCCCCGACTTGGTAGCCGGTGTGCCGCTGCGCCACGGTGGGATCACACGGCCGCACCCCCTTGCAGCCCAGCACCCGCGCCAGGGCCTTCGCGCTCACCGCACGGTCGCCGTGTTGGCAGATCAACAGGGGCGTGCGCTGGTCGTCCTCAAACACCAGAGTCTTGATCACCGCGTGCTCGTCCACGCCGAGGGCTGCGGAGGACGCACGGGTGCCGCCGCGCTCGACATAGTCGTATTGGTGCACTTCGTGGACCACCCCTGCGGCAGCGAGTGCCCGGAGCGCCGGCGTGCTGGGGATCTTGGGTCGACGGGCCATGGGGCCTCCGGGATCTGGTTCAGCTCAGTGCCCGAGCTTGGCCGTGTCTTGCTCGCCCGGCTGCCACACATGGGGCCCCATATCGGCGCGGGCTTCACCCTCCAAGACACCCTCCACCACGCCAATCCCGCCGTCCTTCAAGATCTGGACGCCCCGCCCCCGGTTGCGCGGGTGGGGGTCTTGCATGCCCACCACCACCCGGCCGATGCCCCGGGCCACCAGCGCGCGGGCACACGAGGGCGTGCGGTTGTGGAAGGAGCAGGGCTCCAGCGTCACGTAGGCGGTGACATCACCGAGGTCGCCGTGCACTTGGGCCAGGGCCATCGGCTCGGCGTGGGGCTGGAACGGCGGCTGGGTGTGGCCCCGGGCGATGATGACGCCCTCACGCACCAACACACACCCCACGGGCGGGTTCGGCAAGCAAGCCGGCAGGGCCTTGCGGCCTTCGGCGAGGGCCGCCCGCATGAAGGCGTCATGGACAGCAGCGGCAGGGCTCTCGGACATGGCCGCGGACGTACCAAGCCCCCGCCGGACCGTCCACCTACTGCAGGACCGGGCGCAGGGTCGTCGCGCAGACCACCGGCCGATGGTCGAAGTAGGCCACGCCGTAGACCTCGGGTTGACCAGCAATCCCGGCGATCCAGCAGTCCCCCTCGCGGGCATTGGACGCCACATGGTCGATGTCGGCGATGCCTTGGTAGCTGGCAGGCGCATCGGGACCCACGTCGGTGATCCACTGGAACGCCTGGCCCGGTCCCACCGCTTCGGCCCACCGTGCTGCGCTCTCGTCGCTCGCGGTGGCCCGGCCCGGATCGGTGTTCAGGTCGCCCAAGATGAGCACATCGTCCCCCTGGGCCGCGGGCCCGTCACCCCCGAGGTCGTCGAAGACCTGGGCAATCTGGGCCACCCGACACGCTTGGTCTTCCGGGGCCCACCCGCTGGAGCCGTGCACATGCACCAAGGTGAGCCGGCGCCCATCCGGCCGCAGCACCACCCCCCGCCCCACCCGTCCGCCTTGGCCGCATCCATCGACCGTCTCGCCTTGCAGCCCGTCCATGCAGAGGTCGTCCGCACACCCCTCCAGGGTGCCCAGGTCCCGATGGATCGCAACGCACTTGTCGGGCTTGCCTTGGTGGCAGGCGATCTGGTAGTCCGCATCCAGAATGGCCTGGATCACGGTGTTGTCGCCCTCGCTCCACCCCTCACAGTAGAAGCCGGTGTGGGCCTCGGTGGGGATGTCTCCACAGGTGCCGGACCAGAACATCTCCTGCACCCCCAGCACATCCGGGCGGACGCCGTCCAGCCACACCCGGGCGGCCTCCACGGCGGGCAACCACGCCAGCCCGTCACCGTACCACTCATCCGAGATGGCGGCCTCGGCCGGACCATAGCCGTCCTCGTCGCCGCCCATTGGCCCCATAGCGGGGGTGGTGCCGGTGTTGAAGGTGACTACCGTCACGGGGTCATTGTCGACAGGCACCGCGGCCGAGTCCTCTCTCTTGTGCCCCGGGACGGTGCAGCCCACCAGCACCAGCATCCACACTCGGCTCACGGCCGACACGGGGACCCCATGGGCCTCAGGGGGCCACCACTGGACAACAACACAAGGGGCAAGGTGCGCATGGACGGCACCCTACAACACATCGGCGGTCCGCACGGCGGGCGGGTCCTCGTGTGACACCCGGCCCGAGATCAAGCAGTGGACACGACCCGATGCAGCGCCGTCAGCAGGCCACCCGCGGTGAACGGCTTGCACACAAAGCCAGAGAACCCTGCCGACACGCACCCCTGGCGGGTCTCGGGCAACACATCCGCGCTGACCGCGATGATGGGCAGCCCCACGCCTTCTTTGCGCAGGAGCCTCGTGGCCACGTCGCCATCCATCTCGGGCATGTTGAGGTCCATGAGGACCACGTCGTAGCCCCCGGACCGGACGGCCTCGACCGCCAAGCGACCGGTGCCCACCATGTCGAGCTGGGCCACGTGCTCCCCCAACACGGCCTGCAGCACGAGCTGGTTTACCGGGTTGTCCTCCGCCGCAAGCACCCTCAGCCAGGAGATGTTGGGGGCCTCGGCCCGCCGCGCAGGGGACTCGACCGGCGCCGGGGCTTCGGTGGCGTGCAAGGGGAGGACCACGCGGAACGCCGAGCCTTGATCCACCACGCTGTTCACCGTGACCTCACCGCCCATCGCGGTGACCAGCTCCTTGACGATGGCCAGCCCCAGTCCCGTGCCCCCGTGGGAGGACGTGATGGAGGGAGTGGCTTGGTCATAGGGCTCGAAGATGCCCACGGTGTCGGCCATCCCGCTGCCCGTGTCGCGCACGATGAGCTCGAGCAGGGGGCCGGCGGTGCCCACCTCGATGTCCACGGCGCCGTTCTGAGTGAACTTGACGGCATTGCTCACGAGGTTGCTGAGGATCTGCCGCATGCGGTGCCCGTCGGCCAGCACCCAGGGCGGGACGTCCGGCGCCACCGTGGACTCCAGGGTGGTGTGGTGGTCCTGGGCCCGCGGCGAGAACAGCTCCACCACTCCATCCACCAGCGCCGTGACCTCGACGGGCTCGTGGACCAGCTCGAGCCCGCCCTGGGTCACCTTGCTAAAGTCCAAGATGTCGTCCACGAGGCGCATGAGCAAGCCACCACACCGCTGAACCAGATCCAGCAGGCGCGCCTGTTCTTCGCTCAGTTCCGTGTTCTGGAGCAGGCCCACCAGCCCGAGCATCCCGTGCATGGGGGTGCGAATCTCGTGGGACATGGTCGCGAGAAAGCGGGTGCGGCCTTGGGCGAGGGCCCGGGCGCGGTGCTCCGCTTCGACCTGGGCGCTGATGTCGGTGTGGGTGCCGGTGAAGCGCGTGGGCCGACCCTCCGCGTCCCACTCACAGACCCGACCCCGGTCGAGAATGTGCACCCAGTGGCCATCCTTGTGGAGCATGCGGTGCACGTTCTCGTAGAACTTGGACGTGCCATTCATGTGGGCTTGGATGTCCGCGAAGCACCCCTCGAGGTCGTCGGGGTGAACCCGGGACGACCACGAGTCCAGCTCGAAGGGGATCTCGTCGAGGGTGTGGCCCAGCATCTCCGCCCACCGGCTGTCGAAGACGACGTCATTGGTCTGGGGGTTCCAGTCCCACATCCCGAGGCGGGTGCCCTCCAGCACAAGCTCGAGGCGCTCTCGGTGCGCATCAGGGGGCAACGTCATGGACCGGTCCTGGGATGGCGAAGGGGTGCCCAGGCCCCCACAACGGCGGTCGTGGGCCTGAGCGCAGGAGGGCGCACCCGTCCAGGCACGCACCATCCCACAGTGTCGACTCCGTTCCTGCCAGTCTGCACCAGATCCCGCCCCGGTGAAGACCGAGTGTGAAGCGACCGACCGGCAGACCCCGGTGCGCCCTCAGCCGTGGCGGGCTTCAAAGACCCCGAGGAAGTCCACCAGCGCCTCGACTGCGGCGTCGGGCAGGGCATTGTAGAGGCTCGCGCGCAGACCCCCCATGCTGCGGTGGCCCTTGAGCGCGAGCAAGCCCGCGGCGTCCGATTCCTTGACGAAGAGGGGCTCCAGGGCGGGATCGTGGATGCCCCAGGTCACGTTCATCATGGAGCGGCTGCCGGGCAGGGCACGCGGGGTCCAAAAGGGGCTGCCATCGAGCACCGCATACAGCGCGTCGGCCCGGGCCTTGTTGCGCTGCTCGAAGAAGGCGACGCCGCCGCGATCTTGCATCCAGGCCAGCACCCGCTCGAGGGCAAAGATGCCCAGGGTGTTGGGCGTGTTGAACATGCTGCCCTTGGCGGCCATCAGGGCGTAGTTGAGCATCGAGGGCAAGCCACCGGGACGGGCGGCGTCGGCGGCTTTGCTGCGCTCGATGGCCCAGGGGCTCAAGATGACGGCCGTCACACCGCTGGGGCCGAGGTTCTTCTGGGCGCCGGCATAGATGACCGCGTGGCGGCCCACATCGATCGCCCGGGAGCCGATGTCGCTGGACAGGTCACCGATGAGGGGCACCGCCACATCGGGCGCGGCCTGGAGCTGGGTGCCGGCGACGGTGTTGTTGCTCGTATAGTGCAGTGCGACGGCACTGTCGCGCACCGCGAGGGCCTCACCGGGCTGGGGCACCCGGTCGAAGCGCGTGGCCTTGCTGGACCACACCACGCGGGCATCACAGACCCGGGCGCCCTCTTTGATCGCCTTGGAGGACCACGTGCCGGTCTCGATGTAGTCGATGCCGTCGGTGGGCCCGGCGATGTTCAGCGCGCTCATGTAGAACTGCATGCTGGCGCCGCCCTGAAGGAAGACCACAGCGTAGTCTTTGGGAATCCCCAGCAGCGAGCGCAGGCGGGCTTCGGCCGCGTCGATGACGGCTTGGAAGTCCTTGGATCGGTGGGAGATCTCCATCAGGCCGGCGCGGGCCTGGCCAAACTCGGGCAAGGCTTCCCGAAGGGCATCGATCACCGGGACGGGGAGCACGGCCGGGCCGGCCGAGAAGTTGTGGAGACGGGCCATTCAGACGTCCAGGGCAACAAGATTGGATGCGAACACGCAGGGCAGCGCGTCAAGGCGGGCCAGGGTGTCGGTGCAGGGCGGGGAGCTGAGCTGAATGCGGGCGCTGGCGGCGGCACCGGGCCCCCGAAAGATGGTGTTTTCCATCTCTTGCACATTGCACCCGGCTTCTTTGAGCTCGACGAGAATGCTGGCCAGCACGCCCACTTGGTCGGCATGGCGCACGACCAGCACGTGGGTGGCGGCGGTCCGCTCGGCGAGGTTCACACAGTTGGGGGCGACCCCTTCGCGCAGCCAGCTCTCGATGATGCGCACGACCTCGTCGGCCACCGCATCGGAGGCCTGGGTGGTGGACGCGCCGATGTGGTGGGTGCCGAAGATGGCGGGGTGCTGGCCGACGGGATGCACGTAGGCATCATCGTTGGCGCCCGGCTCGTCGGGAAAGACGTCCAGCCCGACCTTGAGGTCCCGCCGCTCGATGACGCGGAGCAAGGCGTCGTGGTCCAGCAGGCCATCGCGGCTGGTGTTGATGACAAAAGCACCCGGGGCCAAAGACTCCAAGATGCGCTCGTCCACGATGTTCCGGGTGGCATCGCACTGGGCGAGGTGGACCGTGAGCACATCGGCGCCCCGGCACGCGTCCAGCGGCGAAGCGGCGAACTGCACACCCAGCTTCTGGGCCGCTTCGGGGGTGAGCGACCGGGACCACGCCCGCACTTGGATGCCGAAGGCGTGGGCCCGGGCGATGACTTCTTGGCCGATCATGCCGGTGCCGAGGACCGCCATGGTGCGCCCGTGCAGGCCCCGTGCCTTGCCAAATTCCTTCTTCGCCCAGCCACCGGCGCGCAGCAGCGCCACGTTGTCCGAGATCCGGCGGTCCAGGTTCAACAGGTGGCCAAAGACCAGCTCCGCCACCGCCACCGCATTCTTACCAGGGCAATTGCTGACACAAATTCCGCGGGCCGATGCGGCTTCGACCGCGATGGTGTTGACCCCCGCGCCCCCCCGAATCACCAGGCCCAGCGCGCGAGCCGCCGCCAGATGCTCAGCGGTGACCTTTGTGGACCGCACCACCAGCACTTCGGGGTCGTGGGTGCGCAGAGCATCGAGCAGCGCGCCATTCTTGAGGGTCGGGTCGACCACGACGGCACACCCCACCCGCTCCAACCGATCCGCGACCCCGTCTGCGAGACGGTCTGCGATGAGTACACGCACGGCTCCCTCCATGTGACCAAGTACGGAGGGTCGGCACACGCGCGCCCGGCGAACGGTCGACCCACCCGTCGACAGCCTCAAGACCGAACCGACCCATCCGATGCGGAGCGGAACCTAGCACAGGTGTCCCGGGCGGGTTGTTACCTTTCAGGGGCGTGAGGGCGGTGATCTCCCCCTCTCTGAGTGGCTCTCCACGCTCATGGACCGGCATCCGGGTTCCGTACAGCAGGGAGCAAGCGGCGCGCAAACGGACTCTCCTCCGGCGTGCCCAACGGAGGCTCTCCATGGCACGCACCCGCACACCCGCCCGCATCCTGATCGTGGAAGACGACGCCCTCGTGCGGCGCTGCATCCAACGCATCCTCAAGCGGGAGGGCCACACCGTCTTCCCATCCGGTCACGGGCCCGAAGGCCTGCGCATTGCCGAAGAGCAAGAGTTCGACATCGCGTTGGTGGACTACAACCTGCCCATGATGGACGGCATTGAAGTGCTCCAGCGGCTTCGGGAAAAGCAGCCCGGCTGCTTGCGCGTGTTGGTGACCGGCCAGCTCGACCTGCCGATGGTGGTCGGTGCGGTCAACCGCGGCGAGGTCACCCGGGTGATCGAGAAGCCGTTTGAGACCCGCGGGCTCATCGAAGCCGTCGAAGAGCTGGTGCAGCGCCGCGAACAGATGGTCGACCTCATCAAGGGTCAGGACTCCGCCCTGCGCTCCGAGCGCCGCCGGATGTTCACGGAGTGCCTCCAGGGCGACCAGATCCGCCTGGATCTCCAGCCCATCCTGAAGACCACCGACCTGCGCATCTTCGCATTCGAAGCGTTGCTTCGGTCCACCCACCCGGTGTTCCGGGGACCGCTGGACCTGCTCAAGGCCGCCGAAGAGCTCGAGATGATCGGTGAGCTCGCTGAAGTCGTCGTCAACCGTGTGGAGGGGTGGATGCCCCGTCTGCCCGAAGACGTGCTGGTGTTCATGAACCTGCACCCCGACGAGCTGGCCAACTCCGCCGAAGTGGCGCTGCGCCTCGACGTGCTGGCGCCCTGGTCCCACCGCATCATCCTCGAGATCACGGAGCGTTCCAGCTTGGACGGCGTGGACGAGTGGGAGCGCAGCATTCAAACGCTCACCGACATGGGCTTCAAGATCGCCGTCGACGACCTCGGTGCCGGCTACAGCAGCCTCAAGGTGCTCGCAGAGCTCCAGCCGTCCATCATCAAGGTCGACATGAGCATCGTCCGCGACGTCGACACCACCCCCCGCAAGCGCCGTCTGGTCGAGCTTCTCGCCAGATTCGCGGAAGCGACGGACGCCCAGCTGGTCGCCGAAGGGGTCGAGACCGAAGGTGAGGCCGAGGTGCTCAAGGAGATCGGCGCGCACCTGCTCCAGGGCTACCTGTTCGGTCGCCCGTCGGCCCACCCGGAGCCCTATCTTGCCCAGTACAACGGCATTGTGAACGCCGCCCGCTGATCGCCGGTCCCGCTTCGGCACAAGCCCTCCGTTGCCTCTGGCATGCGGGGGGCTTGGCGATCTTGTACGAGCAGATCCGACAACGTCCATTCTAAGCGCGTTCTCGAAAGACATTGTCGCACCTTCCCCCCGGGACAACCAAGAGCAGCCAACCCCACGCGCTCGCCCTAAAGTTCGGACCGGGGAACACCGACCACACAGGCCCCGGTCTTCGAGGTGCCCATGGCGCGACAGCATCCCTCCGTGCCAGAGACGGCGCTCATCGTCGACGACGAGGCGGGCATCCGTCGATCGCTGCACCGCATCCTGACCGCCTCGGGCGTGCAGGTCACCGCGGCGGCCAACCTGTCCGAAGCACGCCGGCTGCTGGCCACCCACCGCTTCGATGCGGCGCTGGTCGACCAGAACCTGCCAGACGGCTTGGGCTCCGAGCTGCTGCGGGAGATGTGGCGGGACCACCCGAGCACAACCCGCATCCTCATCACGGGGGGCACCGACCTGAACGTGGCGCTCAAGGCCGTCAACAACGGCGAGCTTCACCAGTTCTTGCTCAAGCCCTTTCGGCCGCGGGCGCTGATGCAGGCCCTCGCGGAAGCCAACGATCGCCTGGGCGGACAGCTCGCGGCGGCCAACGGGTTCCGCGCCGCCGACAACTCCCGCCAGTCCCTGAACCAGCTGCTCCGCGGCTCCCAGTTCCGCCTGGACTGGCAGCCCATCGTGCACGCTCAGTGCGGCGCGCTTCTGGGGGTGGAGGGCTTCATTCGCTCCGAAAACCCCACGCTGTCGGGGCCCTCCCAGATCTTGGGCTTGGCGGAGCGCTTGGGCATGCTTCGCCAGGTCGGACGCGCGGTGGTCGGGCACGCAACGCCCGCACTGGAACGCATTCCCGATGGGTCCAGCTTGTTCTTGAACCTGCACCCCGAAGAGCTCGCCGACCAAGAGGCGCTGGAAGATCAGCTGGAGCCGCTGCGACCGGCGGCCCACCGCATCTGCCTCGAAGTCACGGGCCGGGCCCACGAGCGCTGGCCGGGCACCTTGTCGAAGAAGCTGGCGCGGCTGCGGGAGCTCGGGTTCCGCTTGGCATTGGACGATCTGGGCGCTGGACAGGGCGCCCTGGTGCTGTTGGCCGAAGTGGAGCCCCGCTTCATCAAGGCCCACGACAGCATCGTGCGCGACATCGACCAGAAGCCGGCACGGCGGCGCCTCATGGAGATGGTCTGCGCCTTTGCCCGCGCCTCGGGCGCCGATGTCGTGGCCGAAGGGGTCGAGACCGAAGGCGAAGCGGTGGTGCTTCGAGATCTTGGTGTGGCCTACCTTCAGGGCTACCACATCGGGCATCCCGGCGCGCTTCCGACCTCACCGGGCCCACTGGGAGGGTGCGCCCACTGAGCCCGACGCGATAGCCCGGCTGTCGTGACGCCCCCTGCATCCCAGCCCCCGCCCCACCCGAGCGTGACCCGCGTGTTTGCGGGCAGCGCCGCGTATGCGAAGGAGCGCCTCGCCCAGGGTCGGCCCGGCCCGGTGCTGAGCATCGGCAACTTTGACGGGGTGCACCTGGGGCATCAGCACCTGCTGGGGCAAGTCGTGGCCGCCGCACGGGCCCGCGGTGTGCCCGCAGCGGTCTACACGTTCGACCCGCCCCCGCGCACAGTGCTCGCGCCGGCCCTGCGCCAGCCCAACATCACCGCTTGGCCCGATCGGGTGCGGCTGCTCGGTGAGCTGGGCATTGACGAGGTCATCATCGAGCGGTTCAGCCGGGCGTTTGCCCAGCACCCGCCCGCGTGGTTTGCCGACGAGGTGCTGCGCAATCGGATCGGTCCCCAAGAGATGATCGTCGGCTACGACTTTCGGTTTGGGCGGGCACGAGCGGGCACGGTCGACACACTGCGGGACCGGCTGGCCTTGCCCATCGCCAAGGTCGCCCCGCTGGTGCTCGACGACCAGACCGTGTCGTCTTCACTCATCCGCTCGCTGATCTCGGCGGGCGAGGTGGCCCAAGCGGCGAAGCTGCTCAGCCGGCCCCACTTGGTGCGCGGTGTGGTCGTTCCCGGCAACCGACGAGGCCGCACGATCGGCTTCCCCACGGCCAATGTCGAGACCGATGCCGAGCTGTTGCCGGCGGCGGGTGTCTATGCCGTGCGGGCCAGGGTCGATGGCGGCCCGTGGTGCAACGGAGTCACCAACCTCGGCGTCCGACCGACTTTCGGCGGCGACGGGCCCTTCCTGGTTGAAGTGCACTTGTTGGACTTCCGCGAAGACATCTACGGGGCCGAAGTTGAGGTCCGGTTCCTGAAGCGGATCCGGGCCGAGCAGCGCTTCGACAGTGTGGATGCGCTGGTGGCCCGCATTCGGGCCGATGTGCAAGAGGCCCACGCCGTGTTTGCGGCGTCGACATCGGCGTGAGCATCACCGGGCGCACGGCGGTCTACGGCTTGCTGGGCAGCCCCGTCACCCACAGCCGCTCGCCCCGACTCCACAACGGGCTGTTTGCCCACTATGGTCTGGACGCGGCCTATCTCGCGTTCCCTGTGGACCCCCGCACCCCTGGCGGGGCCCTCGTGTCGGCCATCCGCACCCTCGGCCTCGCGGGCGCCAACCTCACGGTGCCCTTCAAGCAGCGGGTGCTGCCCCATCTCGATGAGCTGGCGCCCTCCGCGAGCCGGGCTGAAGCCGTGAACACGATCACCGTCAAGGACGGGCTTCTGATCGGCCACAACACCGACGGGTCGGGCCTTGTGGCCGCCGTGGAGTCCACGGGACATCGGCCTCGCCGGGCGATGGTGCTCGGGGCAGGGGGCACAGGCCGCGCCGTGGCGGCGGCGCTCCAAGACCACGGCTGTGCGGTGGTGCTGCTCAACCGCACCGAAGCGCGGGCACTCGAGGTTGCCCGTCGGCTGGGCATCGACGCCGGTCCACTGACGGCGAAGGAATTTGCCGACAATGCCGTGAACATGGATATTGTCGTGAACTGCTGTACGCCGGCGGCCGACGCCATAGTGGCCCGCTTGGACGCCACCCTGCTGCCCACGGGCGCCTTGTGGGTGGACGCGAACTACTTCAACACCCGGCCACCCCACAGCGCCACGATCGGTGGACGCTTCCAGCCTGGCACCGAGATGCTCCTGCACCAGGGCACTCAGGCCTTCTCCTTGTGGACGGGTGAGCAGGTCCCGGCGTCCCTACCCCGCCAGCTCGGTGTGGCCCCTTGACCCGCACCACCCTCCTCCTCATCGAGCCGGACGCCCGCACCCGGCTGGCCCGGGTCTCGGCGCTCCAGGCCCACTTCGACGTCGCCACCCTCGCGCTCGGTGAAGAGACCGTGCGGCGGGTGCGAAAGGACCGGGTGTCGCTGGTGCTGCTGTCGCTGCCCCGGGGCACGTCCGCCATGGAAGCGGCGCTGCGCACGGCACGGGTGCTCAAGACCGACCGGCGGCCCCCCCGCGTCGGGCTCACCGATCGATGGGGGCGCTGGGACAGTCCAGTGGATCGCCTGGAGCTGCTGGGCGCCGAGGGCTACCTCGCGGGAGACGTGTCCGATGCGCAGCTCTTGGCCTTCGCGCGGGCGGTCTCGCAGGGCGGGCCATCCGTCATGCAGGGCGAGCTGGCCCGGGGGCTGCTGGACCGGCTGCTCCGTCGCTGAACCCGCAGGTGGCACACTGGCGCGGTCTACGGACCTGGACCCCACTTTGCCCAATGTGCAGCTTCGGCCGATCGCCCACCTGTCCACGTTTCGCCGCATGGCACTGGGCACTTGGCGTCCCCCCGACGACCCGACCGTGCACGGCACCCTCACGCTGCGTTGCGATCGACTGCTTGAGTACCGCGCACGGGCCGAGCAAGCCGCCGGCCACCGCGTCACCTTGACGCACCTGATGGTCAAGATCATGGGCGACGTGTTCCGGGAGATCCCTGAAGCCAACCGCATCGTCCGCTGGGGGCGCCTCTACCAGCGCGAGAAGGTGGATGTCTTCGTGCATGTGGCCATGACGGACCCCACCACTGGCAAGCTCGATCTGTCGGGCTTGGTGATTCGCAATGCCGATGCGCGCAGCTTGTTCGACATCGCCCAAGAAGTGGAGAGCACGGTCCACCGGGTGCGCGCCAACGACCATGGCGCGATGACCCAGAGCCGCCGGAGCTTCCAGAAGATCCCCAGCTTCTTGGTGCGACCCGCCCTCAACCTGATGGCGTTTCTGACCTACACGCTAAACTTGGATCTCAGCGCCATCGGTGTGCCCAAGGACGCGTTCGGCAGCCTCGCCATCACCAATGTGGGCGCGCTGGGCCTCGACACCGCCTACGTACCGTTGGTCCCCTACACCCGGTTGCCGGTGTTCATCGCGCTGGGCGCCGTGAAGGAAGGCCCAGTCGTGGAGGACGGCGCGCTGGTGGTCGGCCGCACCCTGTCGATCCACGTCACGTTTGACCACCGCATCATGGATGGGTCGCACGCAGCCCAAGTGGTCAATGCGATCAAGAAGCGCTTCGCCGACCCGGACGGGGCGCTGGGGACGATCCCGCCGTCCTGAGCACAGGGGGACCTACTCAACCCAGGCGGCAAGCTCCTCGTCACCGGTGCGCATCGAGTCGATGACCATGTTGAGGGCGGTCGCCTCGGGCACCGGGGTGTCGCCCAGCTCCGCCGCGATCCACGTGCCCTGAAGCCGCAGGGTTTTGCCATTGGCACGGGGGATGTTGACCGACAGGAAGTACTGCGCCGAGACCCCGATCCAGTCCACGCTCACTTCGGCGGGGCGCTCCAGCCACGTGCGCTGCACCAGCGCCAAGCCGTGCTCGGACTCGACCCACCGATACTCAGCCTTGAAGTCGGCCGTGACCTCCAGGCCCAGGGCGTAGGCGCTGACCGTCTCCGCGCGAAGGCGCGCGCTGTCGCAGTCCTGGGCGACGAAGCAGTCGGGATCGGTGGTGTAGCTGCGCTCGTAGCGAGAGTAGGTGTCGGGGTAGACCTTCGTGGGGTCCGCCTTGACGAGCACCCGCGAGAGCTTCTGGGGGCCTGGCCGCAGCACGGTCGCCACCGACGCGCCCACCAAGCCGTCCACGTCCCGATCTCGCGCGTCGAGGGCGTCCACCGCAGACTCTGGGAGCTGCGAGATGGTGTAGCCCTCCATCGTGAGGCTGAGGTGGTCGTCCTTGTTGAGCCACGAGTCGAGGTTCTCGACACCCGCTTCGAGCGCATCGGTGTCTTCATCGCCCATGTGCTCGAACATGTAGCCGGCGAGGTCTTCCAGCTTTCCAGGGGCCTCAGGGGGCTTGCCGCAACCAATGGTGAGCACCGCGGCGCCGGAGAGGAGGAGCGAAGAAGAGGTGCGCATGGCGTGTCTCCCTGGAGTGAAAGGCCGAAGGCCAGATGCACGGTTCAGACGGTCTGTCCGCACCGTTCGGACAGTCTGTCCGTTCGTTGGGTTGGACGCCGGTCATTCGACAAGCTTCAGATTCTCCCGTTTCATTGCACTTCCAGACAGGGAACAGGCCTGTGATACGCTGACCTGATGAAGATCAGCAGCTCTGTTCCAACCGTGCATCCAGTCGTGCTGATGCCCCCGTGGGCGGTCACTCTCGACCTGTCGGTGCCGCTGTCGCAGGTGCCCGATCCCGGCACTCCTTGGACCCTCGGCCGGTACGGTGAGGACCGGGGGATCTACACCCAGCCCTTGTTTGGCGGCGCCCGCACCGTGCACCTGGGCCTCGACTTGGGCGGCCCGGTGGGCACGGCGGTCCACGCCCCCCTCGCCGGCCAGGTTGTCCACGCCGGACACAACCCCGAAGACGGCGACTATGGCCATGTGATCGTGCTTCAGTGTGAGTGGCAGGGCGCCCCATTGTGGGTGTTGTTGGGGCACCTGTCCGCCCACAGCCTGCAACAGAGCCCCCGGGGCAGCCGAGTGAAGCCCGGCACCGTCATCGGCTGGCTGGGGAACATGGACGAAAACGGTGGCTGGCCCCCCCATGTGCACGTGCAGGTCTCCCGGGAAGATCCCGGCACCCACGACATGCCCGGCGCCGCCGCCCGCGCGGACGCACTGTCAGCGCGGGCGCGGTGGCCCGACCCCGAGGCGCTCCTGGGCAGGCTCCGATGAGGTGGTGGCTGCCCCGGATCGCCCTGGCCATCAGCTCGGTGTTCATCTTCCTGGCGGGCAGTGAGCTGCTCGTGCGGGGCTGGCACTGGCTCGCCCACGGCACACAGCGCGTGAACGGCCAGCCAGCGGGGCTCTACACCAACCTCCGGGGTGAAGCCCCCCGGCTCAAGCCGGGCGCTGAGCTGAACGGCCTGATGTACAGCGTTCGGGTCAACAGCGACGGCTTTCGGGGCGAGGAGCTCCATCAGCCCAAGCCCCGCGGTGGCCTGCGGGTCTGGTGCGTGGGGGGCTCCACCACCTTCGACATCTATGCCCCCGACAACGCCGCCACCTGGCCCGCCCAAGCCGAAGCCGCGCTGCGCCGCGCAGACCCCAGCCGCTCAATCGAGGTCATCAACGCAGGGGTCCCCGGAGAGATCCTGATGGGCAGCACCGAGTCCTTGCTCCAGCGGGGACGGGCCCTCGGTGTGGACCTGGTTGTCGTTCACCACGGGCCGAACGACATTCGCCAGCTCGTCGACCTGCCCATCATCGACCATCGCCCGCCCCCGTGGTTCTCCGCTTTCGAGCTCGACACCGCCCTGAGGTCATGGATGCAGGGCCGGGGTCTGACCGCCCAGCGCTTCGCCGCACAGCCCTTCACCCGCGCCCACGCCGACGAGCTGCGGCAGCGGCTCAACCGCTTGCTCAGGGCCATCGCTCGAGTCGGCGCCCGCCCGGTGTTCGCCACCCACGCCGCCCGGTTTGGTGCCACCACCACAGGACAAGCACTGCGGGCCGAGGTGGGGGAGCTGTCCGCCCAGTGGAGCATGCCCCCCGAGGATGTTCGCGAGACCCTCAACGGCTACAATGCCGTGGTGACCCAACTTGCCAACGACTGGAACGCGCCGCTGGCCGATCTGCGCGCTGTGGTGCCCAGCGAGCCCCGCTTTTGGGCAGACGCCAGCCACTTCGCGGCGCCGGGGTCCGCACTGGCCGGGGAAGAGGTCGCCCGGGCCATCCAGCAGGCGCTGGACCCAAACCGGGCTGCCCCTGCCGGCGTGCAAGGATCCAGATAGGTCTCCGGCATGTCTGAGACCTCTCCCCCACAGCCTGGCGCAATTGGCAACATTGCCGCAGTGTGGGGCATCGTCGGCGTCTGCATGCTGCTGCTCTCCGCGCTGCTTCGCCTCGCCCCCGTCGCCTGGGACGCCCTCACCGGGCCCCTCACCGGTGGCCAGTGGGCCTTCACCGTCGGCTTTGCAGTCTTCATGGCGTATGGCGAAGGCTACAAGGGCTTCCAGAAGGCCTTCTCGCCACGGGTCATCGCCCGCGCCCGGTGGCTGCGGCACCGTCCATCACCGGCCCGCGTCCTGCTGGCACCCATGTTCTGCATGGGCCTGTTTCACGCCACCCCCAAGCGCATGAAGGTGTCGTGGTCCATCACCAGCATGGTTGTGCTGTTGATCGTGAGCGTGGGCCAGCTCCCCTCTCCGTGGCGAGGCCTGGTCGACGCCGGGGTGGTCCTGGGCCTCACCTGGGGGCTCCTGGCCATCCTGGGATGGGGGATCTGGACGCTGAGGGGCGGACGGCTGCCCGTGCCCCCCGATGTGCCCGACAACGCCCCATTGAAGACGGGTCTCGCCACGGTCGACTGACTCATGCTCCGGGCGGAAGTCCAGCCGTGGGCCCGTCGGATGCCGGCGCCACTTGCATGAACCACCACGTCTCACAGATCTTGCGCCCACTGCGCAGGGCGGTCCGCAGGCTGGCGCGGTTTCGCCCATCAATCATCCCGTGCAGGCTGTCTCGGCCGCGGTCGCGCAGGTGGTCGATCAAGTGCCGCTGCAGCACAACAGCGCGGCGCCGCCCCCTCAAGGGCTCGTCCACAAACAGCTCCACCACCTGATACCCGTCGAGCACCCGGTCCCGACGACGCCGGGCCCCGGTCCACCCCACCCACTGGGGTCCTTGCCACAGCTCGACCACCACACCGGTGTCCACACACGCCTGCATCTGGGCTCGTGTCGCTGGGAACACCCGCCGCCCCAGCGTTCCTGCGCTTGCCTGCCAAGCCGCGAAGCGTTCCTCGAACCGCGCCATCCGGTCCAGCGACACGGTCCGGCGCACGTCCACACTGTCCCAGCCCCAGGGTCGGCCCGCGGACCGCAGCGTGGACAAGCGCCCGGCGACGAGGTGTTGGTCGACGGTCAGCCGCGTGCGGTCCAAGGGGGGCCGGTGCTGTCCGGGCCACCGCACCCGCACGGACTCGGGCCCAAAGTCGCCGAACGCCCGGGCCACGGCCGCCACGACCGGGGCCCAGTCCGTCAGCGCCGTCACCCGGGGTTCCCACGCAAGCAGATCCACAAAGGGACGGGCCGTGTCGCCCCCATAGAAGCGAATTCCCGCGAGCAGGGCACCATCGAGAAACGGCACCACACGGTGCTTCCAGGCGGAGTGCTCAAGACCAGACACCGGACAGGCCTGGGCGAAGCGCCGAGCACGCAGGTCGTCGTCCACATGGCTGACCGCTTCGTCGAGCCAAGCACCCAGCTGGCGCCGCCGCACCCCAGCGGGCAAGGCGTCCACCACCTGGTCCGAAGCATCGGCCAGGGCGTCGAGCCAGCGGCTCACGCCGATGATCCCGGGGTCGGTCACGGGGGTCCTTCACGAAAGACCCCGAGCACCCAACACTGCGGGTACCCGGGGAACAGCCACAGCGAGAAGCTGCGGCGTGTGGGTTCTCTCGATGTCACGGGGCGGCGGACTTGGAACACACGCCAAGGCGCCCGCCGTCACCCGCAGGGGCTACCAGTCGTCGCCACCCCAGCCATCATCCTTGCGGCTGCGGCGCTTGCCACCACCACCCTTCTTGCCCCAGTCGTCGTTGCCACCGCCATGGTCCCGACGGCCACCGCCGTCAGCGCTCCAGTCACGGCGAACACCGCCCTTGCTGCCCCAGTCTTCGGGCTTCTCGGGAGGGGGGCCGCCGAAGCCACCACCACCGCCGCCACGGTAGCCGCCGCCACCGCCGCCGCCCTGGTAGCCACCGCCACCACCGCCGCCACGGTAGCCACCGCCACCGCCCTGGTAGCCACCGCCACCACCACCGCCACGGTAGCCACCGCCACCGCCGCCGCCCTGGTAGCCACCGCCACCACCGCCGCCACGGTAGCCGCCACCGCCGCCTTCACCACCACCGCCGCCACGGTAGCCACCGCCACCGCCGCCGCCCTGGTAGCCGCCGCCGCCGCCGCCGCCGCGGTAACCACCGCCGCTGCCACCGCCGCCGCCACGGTAGCCGCCGCCACCGCCACCGCTGCCACGGTAGCCGCCGCCGCCGCCACCCCGAGGGGGACCCCGGAAGCCACCGCCGCCGCCGCCGCGCGGTCCGTCTTCGGAAGACCTCTCGCGGGCTTCGTTCACCATCAGCCGACGGCCATCAACTTCGGCGCCGTTCATCTCAGCGATAGCCGAAGCTGCCTCTTCGTCGGTCTCGAAGGTCACAAATCCGAAGCCACGGCTGCGCCCGGTCTCACGGTCGGTGATGACCTTGTGGTCGACCACGTTGCCGAACTTGGAAAACGCCTTGGCCAGCGCAGCGTCGTCCGTCGCCCAGGCCAGCCCGCCCACATACAGTCTCTTGCCCATTCCAGTGTCTCCGGGGGTTGATTCCCGTCAGGTTGTTCCGGGAGTCCGAGCCACCCATCGGAGTCACCATTGCCCCCGCCAGCGTCACGCATGCACCCGTCACGATTCGTTCCTCGCGGAGCCGAGTGGCACCGCACAATGAGCGTATGGGACCGGCACCCCCCGCGTCCAGTGACAGCCCTGCGACCAGCCCCCCACATGACCCCTCTCAGTCGATCAGAGCGGCACATCCGGCATGCCGCTGGGGTGCCGATGGTTCCACAGCGTTCCACACCAGAACAGGCAGCCACACGCCATTCACAGACATCACGAACCGCCAACCCAACGCCGTTTAGGGCCTGCAAAGGCGCCGCCGCCAAGCCATGCGCGCCGATGTGCCATTGGCCCAAAGATGACCCACCCGTCGCGCATGTGGCGGTGCGGGGCACGATCATTGTCCCACTTCACCCCTCGCTCTCCCGCCGGAGGGGCCCCGCCGCCGGTCCTACACCCCTTCAATCGCGGTTGCGCTCGAGCACGCGGTCATACACCAGCTTGCGCCCCAGCCCCGTGTGGTCCGCCACCACATCCCGCACCGCCCGCGCGCCCAGTCCCGCCGCCAGCAGCGCACCAATCAGCGCGTCGGCCGCATCGTCCACCCCCTCCTGAACCGGCGCCGGGGCCGCGCCCTCCACCACCACCGTCCACTCTCCCGAGATGCGCTCCAGCGTCCGCAGCTCAGCCTGGACCACCGAGGCCGTGCCCCGCCAGTGCCGCTCACCGCGCTTGGTCAGGTCCCGACTCGCACACACCTGCCGATCGCCGAGGTGATGTTCGATGGCCGCGAGGTCCCGCAGCAGCTCGTGGCACGCGCTGTAGAAGACCATCGTCCACGGCAAGGCTTGAAGCTCCAGCAGCGCATCCGCCTTGGACTTGGGCTTCTTGGGCAAGAACCCCACAAAGGTGAAGCGGTCCGGCGGCAGCCCACTCACCGACAGCGCCGTGGTCGCAGCGACAGGCCCCGGCAGCGCACAGACCCGGTGTCCATCGGCGAGAACCGCTTGCACCACACGATAGCCGGGGTCTGACACAAGCGGCGTGCCCGCGTCACTGACCAGACCCACCCGCAGCCCATCCGCCAGCCACCCACAGATCTGGCTGGCCCGCCCCTCTTCATTGTGCTCGTGGCAGCTCACCAGCTCGGGGTGCACATCCAAGCGGGCCAGCAGCTTGCGGGTCACCCGCGTGTCTTCAGCCGCAAGCTTGTCCACATGGCCAAGAATGTGCGCGGCGCGGGGCGAGAGGTCCCCGAGGTGACCCAGCGGGGTGGGCACCAAGTAGAGCACGCCCGGCTCGGGTTCTTCGCCCACCGTGTTCTGGGACGTCGCATGTCTGGACATCAGTGGGCCTCCGCAGGTGGCCGACCGTGTAGCCGGCCCCGTCC
This sequence comes from Myxococcota bacterium, assembly GCA_942491145.1. Taxonomy (GTDB): domain Bacteria; phylum Myxococcota_A; class UBA796; order UBA796; family UBA2385; genus CAXQUZ01. Next base: position 71,606 of record CALOBC010000049.1, read on the forward strand.
CCGCCAGCACTGCAGAAGACCCACCAGCGCTGGGCTGCGGTGCCCACCTGCGCTGGGCTGCCGTGTAGAGTGGCACCCGCGAGGTCTCCATGCTGCACCGCTTGATCCTGTCCCTGCTCATCGGCTGTGCGGGTGCCCCCGCCGACCCCGCTGTCCAACCCACCGCCACCGCGGACCCCGAGGCCATCGCCCAGGACGCAGCCGCCGCCATTCCCGGCGGACAAGAGCTCACCCTCGTCCGCAGCCGGCCCGACGCCCTCGGCATGACCCACGTGCGCTTCCAGCAGCGTCACCACGGCATCCCGGTGCGGGGCGCCGAAGTGATCGTTCACCTGGACCAGAACAACGCTGTGGTCGGCATCACCGAGAGCCTGGAGCCCCAGCTCAACGTCGATCCCCGGGTGGCCGTCGACGAGGCGGATGCCCTCACCATCGCGCTGGACAGCCTCGCGCGGTCCACCGTCTCCGATCCCCCCACCGCCGAGCTTCAGGTGCTCCGTCGGGGTCCCGTCGACCACCTCGTGTGGCGCGTGCGCATCCCCCAAATGGACGGCACCGCCGCCGCCGACATCCCGGTGCGTTGGGTGAGCGCCCACACCGGCGAGGTTGTGTTGGCCGGCACCGATCTGCGCCATGCCGCTGGCCCGGTCACCGGCACTGGCGTGTCGAACTACTCGGGCACGGTCGACATCGACGTCTACGATGATGGCGCAGGCACGGTCATCATGGAAGACACCGTCCGCGGCATCGCGACCTACTCCGCCGGCAACACCACATCCAGCGCCAGCATCGTCACCGACAACAACACCCACTTCAGCGCGTCCAGCCAAGCCGAAGCGGTCGACGGTCACTACGCAGCGCACCAGTTCTTCGCCTTTCTGGACCACACCTTCGGTCGCGACGGCCTCGATGGCAGCGGCGGGCCCACCTATGCCAGCTCGCTTGTGGGCTCGGGATCCGTGTTCACCGTCATTGTGGACTACGGCTACCTCCAAGCCCAAGCCGCCTACGCCACCGGCATCATCTACTTGGGGGACGGCGATGGGGTGAACTACGGCCCCATGACCAGCACCGACATTGTGGGCCACGAGCTGGGCCACGGCGTCAACGAAGACAACGCCGGCTTTCTCTACATGGACGAGAGCGGCGCGCTGGATGAACACTTCGCCGATGTCTATGGTGCCGCACTGGAGCGCTATCTGGAGGGCAGCGCCGCTGACCACTGGAACCTCGGTGAAGACGTCTACACCCCTGGGGTGCCCGGCGATGCCATCCGCAGCATGGACGACCCCACATCCGACGGCGTGAGCGTGGACCACTACGACGATCGCTACACGGGCACGCTCGACAATGGTGGCGTCCACATCAACAGCGGCATCGGCAACTTGGCCTTTGTGTTGGTGGCTGACGGGGGCAATCACCCCACCGACGGGGGCACGGCCATCACCGGCGTCGGCTTCGACACGGCCCTCGCCATCTGGCACCGCGCCGCCGAGCACTACCTGACCTCCTCAGCAACTTATGCCGACGCCCGCAGCGCCACACGGACCGCCGCGCGGGACCTCTACGGGGACGGGAGTGCAGAGCTGGAGGCCGTGGACGGCGCGTGGGATCTCGTCGGTGTGGCCGGCGCATCGGGCTGCCACACCAGCTTGCCGGGCAGCTACAACTACTGCACCCCCAGCTGCCCCTGCGACGACGGCGAGGGCCACTGCTCCGATGACACCGAGTGCGACGGCGGGGCGACGTGCTCCGCAGATGTGGGCGCAAGCCACGGCTATGCCTGGTACGTCGACGTCTGTGAGGACGACTGCCACGGCTCACGGTCCCCCGGCGACGGGAACTACTGCACGGCGGCCTGCCCGTGCGAAGACGGCGAAGGGGGCTGCACCAACGACAGCCAGTGCACCGGAGACACCGTCTGCGAGGCCAATGTCGGCGCCAGCTACGGCTACGCTTGGTACACCGATGTGTGTGTGTCGGACTGCCACGGCGGGGCCTCCCCAGGCGACGCGGCGTACTGCTCGGCGAGCTGCCCCTGCGAGGACGGCGAAGGCCAGTGCACCGACGACACCGAGTGCAGCGGTGACACGACCTGTGAGCCCAATGTGGGTGCCAGCTACGGCTACGTCTGGTACGCCGATGTCTGTGTCGAAGACTGCCACGGAGCCGCAGCTCTGGGCGCCTACAACTACTGCAGCACCGGCTGTCCCTGCGACGTGGGCGAAGGCCAGTGCACCGACAACTCCGAGTGTGCCAGCGGCCTCACATGCGTCGAGAATGCCGGCGCAGCGCACGGACTCGCATGGTTCGTCGACGTCTGCGAGTAGTGCCAGGGCACACGGCTCAGGGGGCCCCCGGTGGGGCAGGCGGCGGAGGTGTGGGCTGGCCAGGACCGGGCTGAGGCGCGGTGGGCCCGCCCGGGTCTCCGGACTCGGCGAGCTCCCGGGCCGCTGCGATGGCGGGTTCTAAGCCCGGCTCGAGCAGTGCGAGCATCAGCAGCACCTCCCGGCGGGCATCGTGCAAGGGATGGCCCCGCTCGTCGGCCCCGTCGCTCCACAGCCCACCGATGTCGAGGGGCTCCGACAGCTGCTCGCTCAGTCCCCGCGTCAGCACCGCGTACTGGCCGGGCTCGTAGGTGGTGCCCACGAGCGCACGGAAGTCGCCGGGGTTGGCCACCGGGTCCAGGCGCCGCCTCAAGAAGAAGACCGCGTCGTTGAGCAGCTGTTCTTGGCGGGGGGTCAGTGTGCGCAAGAAGGGCCCCTGGGCATCGAGCGCCGCCCGGGTGGCCTCAAGCCGGAGCGTGACCAGCTCCCGCTCCCGCTCTCCACCCCCGCGCAGCTCCCGCAGGCGGTCCACCAGCTCGGTCATCTCCGGGGCATCCACGGCCACACCCGCCGCGAGCTGGGTCCACAGCTCGGTGTAGACGATGTTCTCTTCGCCCTCCCACCGCTGGGCCAGGTCCCGTTCCCGGTCAGCGATGGTGCGCCGCCGGGTCACCAGCTCGGCCCGCAGGGCTTCCAAGAGGTCCAGCTGGCCCGTGTTCAGGCCCATGTGCCGCAACCAGATCAGCAAGCGCACCTTTTGCTGCACGACCTGGCTCTCCGGCAGCACCGGCGCCTCGTAGAGCAGCTGGTACAGGGGCGCTTCGGCGGCACGGTCGAGGGCTCGTACCTCGGCTTCGGTGGGCAGGGGGAGGGGGTCGCTGCCACAGGCCACCAGCAGCGCGCAGACCCCCACCACGCCCCACGGGACGACAGCTCCACCGGAAGTGAAGCGACGGACAGCAGCTTGGAGAACAGAGAGGGCACGCATGGCCCGGCACACTACTCCAGCGCGGCCCAGATGTCCGCCGAGGGGGCCGCAGCGCCCGCCCTCTGGCACAGATTGGGTTGGTCGCCCTGCACCCGACGGGGTAACCGCCCAAGCCTCCGTCACCTGGAACGTGCAGAAGCGCCGACCTTCAGCATCCTGTGCCCCAACCTCGGCCTGCTCTGCGCACCGCCACGCCTGGGCACGGCTCGCGACACCACCGTCGGCACACCCCCTCCACACGCTGCTCCGGGTCGCCCCGCACTCGACCGGTCTGCCCAAGACCCGTCCCCCACGGCACCCTCCAGCACCAGGCCGGCGAACACCTCGGGAGAAGCACATGGACCCGGTGACCCTTGCCTCCATTGGCGGAGGCGCCTGCTGCTGCCTCATGATGACGCTCCTGCTCGTGGGCGTCGGCGTCTGGTTCATGCGACGGGGCAAAGCGTCGGCGTCCGCCGCGCTGGAGACGTCCGAGAACACCCCCTCAGGCGCGCCCCGGTCCAACACGCCGCCGCCCCTCCCCGCGCATGTGCCGGCCCCCCAGGGCTCCGGTGGGGACGACGACGAAGACAAGCGGGCCAAGCTCGCCGCAGTCATCGGTAATGCCGACCAGATCACCGGTCTCGACAATATCAAGATCCTGGACGGCACCGGCATGCGGCTCGTCCGCCAGTCCGGCGAGTCGGCCCTGATGGAAGACCCGGACGACGAAGATCGGCTGTGGATCTGGGCCCCGACCGACGGCGGCGCCGATGTGCCCGCCGAGCGCTGGGTGGATCAGTGGGGCCCCTTGCCGCCCGGTGACCTCGACGCATTCTGCGACCACTGGTGCGACCAGCAGGACGCCGAAGGCCTCAACATGGACCGGCTGGACGAGATCCTCGCCGGCATGGGCTACCCGACCGTGGGCCACTGGCAGCGGGTGTATTGGACCGCCGTGAAGCACTTCGGCCGCAGCCCCGGTGCCGGTGGGTTGCTGTCGGACTTCGACACGTCCGAGATGCTCCAACACACGATTCAGGCCCGCATGCGCCAGCAAGCCCGCAAGGCCCAAGCCAACGTTGCGGCCGACTCCAGCTTGCTCGCGCCGGTCGAAGGCATCACCGTCGAGGTCTACGCCGCGTGCGCCGCCGCCGCTGCCCAGGGCCTGTCCCAAGACGAGTTCACCGCGCTGATCGGCAGCCACGGCATGGACCACGTCATGTGGGACCGGGTGAACGCCGAGTGGACCGACCGGATGAGCAAAGACGCCACGATGACCATCGTGCAGATCTACGGCAATGCCTTCCAGAGCTCCGGCCAGGGCCAGTTCGGGGGGGCCGCCCAGTCCGCCGCCGCCACCCGCACCGCTGCCCCCGGGGGCGGTGGGGCCGCCGCCGGCGAAGAGCCCGTGCCCTTCGACCGCTTGTGTGAGATCCAGGGCGCGATGTCGGCATGGTCCGCCACCGGCCAGGACGTCAACGCCATGCTCAAGGAAGTCTTCGACATCAACGCGCTCGCGTGGTCCAACATGAGCTCGTGGTGGATGACGAAGATGATGGCCGACATGAGCTTGTTCGACACCTACAACGCCCAGACCGAGCACTACGAGGCCCAATACAAGGCCGCCGCTGGCGTGACCGGTGAAGACCCCGACGCCGACATCCAGTTCTGATGAGCCTTGGCCCGCCGCCGCTGCCCACCCCCACCGCGCTGGTCGCCCTCGAGCGCTGGCTCGATGCCACGTGCGACGAAGTGCAGCAACTGGCCCAGGCCACGTCTCTGCACAGCCTGGGCCCTTGGGACGCGCTGTTGCATCGGTGCCACCTCGTGCCCCCGCCCGCCGACCTGCGCGCCGCCCGCTTTGCTGCGCTGGCCCTCCCCCAGGGTGTGCCCCCTGAAGAGCTGCGCGCCACCATGCAGGTCATCGCCCGCCTCGGTGCCCAGAGGCTGACCGCCATCCAGACCGCCGACCCCCAGTCCACCGGCCACCACGGTGCGCTCGGCGCTCGATGCGGGGTGTTGCGCTCCCGACTGCTGGCACTTGTGGACGTGCAAGGCGCCCACTACGACAAGACGGTGCGGCCCCCGACCCGTCCGGGGGGTGGGCTGGGCAGCATCTTTGCCCGCGCCCGGACCTCCGCCGCCGTCGACCCCTGGGCAGCTGTGCGGTGGCAGTCCGCCGTCACCCTGGAGTGCGTGTCCTGTGGCGCCCCCCAGGAAGCCGCCCTCGAATTCACCTGCCAACGCTGCCGGAACGTGCTGTTCCGGGAAGAGGATGGATGGGACTGAGCCGTGAACAACAAGCCCTGATCACCCGCTGGGAGACCTTTCTCAGTCGTCTTGAGCAGCGCCACGCCGAGCTTCGCACCGAAGCCGACGGCGGCATGCAAGGCATGGTGGACGAGGTCCTCGCTGCCGATGAGGTGGACACCCGCGCCGTCTTCAACGCGCTGGAGGGCCTGGAGTCCCGCCTCAACAACCTGCCCGACAAGGCCGACAAAGCCTGGGAAGACGAGGCGGAGGACTTGGTCGGCGCGCTCAACGAAGACTTCGACGGCAAGCCCGATCTGCACGACATGGCCCACGACCGGCTCGACGACTGCAAGATGCGCATGACCGAAGAGTGGGAGCGCTTCAAGGCCCGCTGGGGTGCCCACTTGTTCCGCACGATGTGGCCCAAGGTGGACGCCGGCCTGCGGGAGCCCGCCGACTGCACCCAGTGCGGCAGCAACCTCGGCCAGCTCGACCGGCGCTTCCCCCAGCGGGCCCAATGCGGCAGCTGCGGCGCCGTGAACCAAGTGCTCGTGCCCACCAACGTGGCGACCTATCGCAGCCAGGCCCCCCATCAGTTTGCCCAAGAAGCGTCCATCGAGCTGCGCTTCCAGATCGAGCGGGCAAGAGTGGCCGCCGACCGGGACCGCCGCGCCCGGGACTGGGGCCCGGAGCCCATCGCCTCGCTCGACCAGTGGGAAGCCATGGAGCGCCGCTACTGGGAGACCTACGCCAAGGTGGTGACCGAGACCGGCTGGCAGCAACCCGAGAAGGCCGGCGAGCTGGTCGAGTCGCGGATGGAGATGTTCAAGCGCCAGAGCATCATGACGGACCAGCGCTGGCGCCGGGCCCGGGGACTGTAGCCGCCCTCCTGGGAGTGCTTCAGGATGGCCTAAACATCGGTGTTCTCACTGGCCCTCACAGGACGAAAGGGCAGCGAGATGCGGCGGGCCCCGATCTCGGGATACCCTGCCCTGCGTCCACCGGGGCGCATGCCCGAGCCCGGGCCCCCTCCCTGCCGCCGAGGCCCGATGTCCGCCCCCCGTTGTCTGTTCGTGATGGACCCCCTCCACCGCATCCACGTCGACGGCGACTCCACGTGGATGCTGTTGCTGGAGGCCCGCGCCCGGGGCTGGCCCTGCTGGTTCTGCACGCCCGATCAGCTCTACGCCGAGGACGGCATCGCATCGGCCCGGTGCCAGACCCTCGAGGTCTCGGCGACGGCCCCCCACTTTGATCCGGGGGCCCCACAAGACCGCAAACTGGGCGACTTTGATGTGATCTGGATGCGAAAGGACCCCCCTTTCGACATGGACTACATCTTCTCGACGTACTTGCTCGACCTCGCGCCGCCATCCACCGTGGTGCTCAACCACCCCACGAGCATCCGCAGCGCCAACGAGAAGCTGTTCACCCTGCGCTTCCCCCAGTTCATCACACCCACGCTCATCACCCAAGACATCCCCCGCATCCTGCGCTTTGCCAAGGATGCCCCCGGGCGCATCGTGCTCAAGCCGTGGGACGGCAACGGCGGGCGAGGGGTCTTGGTGAGTCAGCATGGCGACCCCAACTTGCGGTCGATGAGTGAGATCCTCACCACCGAAGGCACCCAACACATCATCGTGCAACACTACATTCCCGAGATCCTGAATGGCGACAAGCGCGTCATTCTGATCGATGGTGAGCCGGTGGGCCAGATGATGCGGGTGCCGTCCGCCGACGACCACCGCGGCAACATGCACGTCGGCGCCACGGTCGAGGCATGCGAATTGACACCCCGGGACCAAGCCATCTGTGCCACGCTGGGGCCGGTCCTCCGTGAGATGGGCTTGTTGTTCGTGGGGATCGACATCATCGGCGACTTCCTCACCGAGATCAACGTGACCAGCCCCACCGGTCTACAAGAGATTCGCGCCCTCACCGGCGACCGGCTTGAGGTCGCCCTCACCGATGCTGTGGCCGCCCGCGTGGCCGCCGCCCGTGCCCAGGAGTCCTGCTGATGTCCTCCACGCTCCTGCTGCCCGCGCTGCTGGGCCTTGCCCTCGCCCAGGCCCCGCCGCCCCCGCCGCCCCCGCCCACGCCGGACCACGACGACTCGGTCACCAACAAAGCCAACAAGCTGGAGTCGCTGCAAGGCGATGTGCCCGCCGCGCCCGGTGCAGCGTCCCACCAAGCCAAGCTGGCGGCCTTTGAGGGTCGGGAATACCCTGCTGTGGCATATCTTGGCGCAGAACAGCTCAAGGTCGATCCGGCCTTTGTGGCCGATTGCCAAGAGGGTCTGCACAAGATCTTCCTGCGCGAGTACAAGAACGCCCGCGGATTGTTTGGCTCACTCGGATCGAAGTACCCGGGCTGGGGCATCGCACCGGTGGGCGACCTGCTGGTGTGGCAAGCCCTGATGTTGGAGAACTTCGACTTCCGCTTCGAGGGTCAGTACCAGACCGCGCTGCGCCAGAGCCGCACCGAGCTCGAGACGTCCATCAACATGCCCGGCAACGAGGCTTGGGAGTACTTCCTGTTGGCGGGCGTGCTGGGCATCGACTCGATCCACACGATGCGCAAGGAAGAGTGGCTCAAGGCGCTCAACCGTGGCTACGAGGCCATGAAGATGGTGGCCAAGGTCAAGGACATCGCCCCCGACTTCATCGACGTCGAGATCGGCGACGGCCTGTTCAACTACTGGGTCACGGTGGTCTCCCGCACCACCAAGGCGATTCCCGACACCGAAGACAAGCGCGAGCTGGGCATTCAGCAGCTCAACCGGGTCGAGCGAGAGGGCGTGTTCCTCAGCGCGCCGGCCACCCTCGCGATGACCTACACCTGGATCGAAGAGGGCAAGTACAAGAAGGCCCTCGCCAGCTCGATGGTGAACCAGAAGCGCTACCCGAACAACGTCATCAACAACTTGGTCGCCGGCCGAGTCTACATGTACAATCGGGAGTTCGAGAAGTCTGAGAAGACCTTGAAGCAGGTTCTTCAGGTGGACAAGGGCAACCGTCGGGTTCACTACTATCTGGCCCGACTCTACATCCGCTGGAAGAAGCTCGACCAAGCCGACGCATCCCTCGACAAGTACCTGACGTTCGCGGACCTGTCGAAGTACGACCGGGCCTCGGCGCTGTACTACAAGGGCACGGTGGCCCAGCGGCGGGACCAGATGGCCGTGGCTCAGGGGCTGTACGAAGAGGCCTGGAAGCTGGCGAAGCTGGAGCGGGCCAAGCGGCGGCTGGACCAGCTCAAGGCCAAGAAGAGCGCGGGCTGAGCCGACGCCACACCCGCCGCACCAGGACCGCACCCCACCGAGCATGAATTCCGGTCGGGTGCGGTCTTCGTTTCAGGTGTTCCGGACGACTGAAACAGCTTGGTTCAACGAACCGAGTCAGTGTGCAGGATGCCGGTGCAGCGAAACGCCCAGAACAACGTCAGTTAGACCATCTTCGCCATGCCCGCCCCGACGGTGACGACGAGGTGACCGCTGGATCGGTCTGTGCATTGACCCTGGTCCTGCACACCCCGCAGCGGCCCCGTCGGACCCCACGCCGGCCCTCCGCTGCAGCGCCCGTCCATCGCATCGGAGTGACCATGGCCCCCACCGCCCCCGCGCCCCTCGCCCCACCGGGCACAGACGCAGCTCGCATCTTGATGCTCCTGGAGCGCATGGACGCCCGGTTGTGTCGCCTCGAAGCCACCGTCGACGAGGTGCGCCACCAAGCCCCAGCCGTGGTGGCCGGCGTCACCGACACGGTGGACCACTTCGTCGCCCAAGCCCAAGACCGGGGCGTGGACGTGCACGCCCACCTCCACGGCAGCCTGCGCTTGGCCGAGGCCCTCACCGAGCCCCGGACAGTGGCCACGCTGAGCCGCTTGGTGGACCGCCTCGATCTGGTCGACCAAGCGCTGGCGCTGGCGGCCGAGGTGCCCGCCCTGACCGCCGGCGCGATGGACACTGTGGACGGCCTCGTGGCCCGGGGGCAAGCCCGTGGCATCGACGTCGACGCCCGCGTGCAGGGCACCCTCAAGCTGGTCGAGGCCGCCACCCGGCCCGAGTCCCTCGCCGCGCTGGAGACCCTCGTGGCCCGGCTGGAGCAGCTCGCCCCGATGCTCGACCTGGTCAACAGCGCGCCTGACGCCATTGCCGGGGCCTTCGACACCCTCGATGGCATCGCCGCACGCCTCGCCGAGCGGGGCATCCGCGTCGACGAGCGGATGCACTTGCTGGCCCAAGCCGTCGAGAAGCTCACCGACCCCGTCATCGTGGGCTTGCTCCACACCGTGCTGGAGCGGGGCGACGACCTGTCCCGGGCCGTCGACGTGCTGCTCGCCAGCGGCATCTTCGACGAAGCCGCCGTGCAGGTGGTCGGGTCCAGCGGCCGTGCCCTCGTCCAGACCCGGGCCGCCAACCCGCCGCCGGTCGGGGCATGGGGCGCGATGACGTCCATGTCCGACCCCGACGTCCAGCGTGCTCTTGGCTTTGCCATTCAGTTTGCTCGCTCGTTCGGCAAGACCCTCCCCGCCCGAAGCTGAGCCCCTCCTCCCCACCTCACTGGAGACCCCCATGGCCCACCACCGTGTCCTCATCGCAGGCGGCGGATCTGCCGGCATCTCGGTTGCCGCCCGCCTCAAGAACGCCGACCCCTCCTTGGAGGTCGCCATCATCGACCCATCCGAGAAGCACTACTACCAGCCGATCTGGACCCTCGTCGGCGGCGGTGTCTTCGACCGCAGCATCTCGGAGCGGGACCAAGCCGACTTCATCCCCGAGGGGGCAACGTGGATCAAGGCCGCCGTGCAGGGCTTTGACCCAGACAACAACACAGTGCAGCTCAACGACGGCAACAGCGTCACCTATGACTACTTGGTGGTCGCCCTGGGCATCAAGGTTGACTGGGACAAGATTCCCGGATTGATGGACGTTCTCGGCAAGCCCGGCTCTGGCGTGGTGAGCAACTATAGCTACGACACCGTGCCCGCGACCATCCAGGCCCTCGAAGCGTTTCCCAAGGGTGGGCGGGCGATCTTCACCCACCCCGACACCCCGATCAAGTGTGGGGGCGCACCCATGAAGATCATGTTCCTCGCCGACGAGATCTTCCGCCGCAACGCAACGCGCGAGGGGTCCAACATCACCTTCGTGAAGGGTGGACCGGGCATCTTCGCTGTGAAGAAGTACGCCGATGCGCTCACTCGGGTCGCCGACCGCAAGGGCATCGATCGGGTGTGGAACACGACACTCTCGGAGATTCGAAGCGCCAGCAAAGAAGCGGTGTTTCGCTCGCTGACCGACGGCAGCGAGACCGTGATGAAGTACGACGTCATCCATGTCACGCCGCCGATGAGTGCCCCCACCGCCATCGCCGACAGCCCCCTCGCCAACGCCGGCGGCTGGTGCGATGTTGACAGGGATACCACCCAACACATCCGCTACCCCAATGTGTTCGGCCTGGGCGACTGCTCCAGCCTGCCCACATCCAAGACCGGCGCGGCGATTCGCAAGCAAGCCCCGGTGACCGCCGAGAACTTGCTGGCGGTCATCAATGGCGACGCCCCCACCCAACACTACGATGGCTACACAAGCTGTCCGCTGGTGACCGGCTTCGGCAAGCTCATCCTGGCTGAGTTCGACTACGACAAGCAGCCCGCAGAGAGCTTTCCCTTTGACCAGGGCCAGGAGCGCTACTCCATGTATGCACTCAAGGCGTATGCACTGCCCGAGATGTATTGGAACGGCATGCTGCGCGGGCGCATGTAGGTGCCCACCGGGGGACTGGGCTGGCCATCGGACCGGCCTGCCCCCCGCGTCAGCTAAGCTGCGGTCGAACCGGCCCAGAAGACCCCCATGCCCCCGTCCGACCGCGCGAAGAAGTGGCAGTCCCGACTGTCCATTGCCAGCGTTGTGCTGCTGCCCATCGTGCTCATCGCCATCTTGCTGGTGGTCTTTGTGCTGCCGCCGATCCGGGTCGAGCGGGAAGTGCGCCTGCCCATCAATGAGCACCGCAGTGTGGTGGCCATCGATCGGCCCCACAACCCCGAGGCCGGCTTTGCGCCAGGGGCCCCCCCGCCGCCCCATGTGAAGCGACGGCGCCCCTTCACGGTCTCCACCAACTCGATGGGCCTGCGCGGGCCTGAGCTGGAGACCCCCAAGCGCAAGAAACGGCTGCTGTGTGTGGGGGACTCGGTCACGTTCGGTTGGGGGGTTGAGTGGGAAGACACATGGTGTGTGCGCCTCGCCCGCACGCACGACATGGAGCCCATTCTCGGCGCTTGGCCCGGCGGCCACCCCGACACGCTGCTGACCTGGATTCGGGACAACACCCGCGCGCTCGAAGCCGACATCGTGCTGTTCACTTGGGGCCCGGCCTTCGACAACTGGGAGCTCATGCTGACGATGTGGAACATCCGCGGCACCCGCAAGGCCATCGAACCCGCGCGCCTGGGCTGGGTGCTCCCCCCCATCGGCACCTTCGACCCCATCGGCGACATCGCAAGCACCGAGTCCTACCCCACCCTCAACCGCCGGGCGCCGCGCGGGGTGCCGGTGCTGGACCTCACCCCCCACTTTCGGGCGCAGCTCCCGCTGCCCGGGGTGATTGGCGACCTGACGGGCGGCCGACACCGGATGATTCGACTGCCCGACAACGAGGTAATGGTGGACGTTGTCGCGCCACCTCCACATCCGGAGTATGGCCAGCTCCTCGCCCAAGAGATCATCGACGCGTTTGAGGCCGACGTGAACCTGCGGGAGCCGCTGTTTTTCGACCAGGGCCACCCCGACGAGGCCGGCTTTCAGGTCATGGCCGAAGCGGTCTCGGACTGGATGGTGGATCTGGAGTGGGTCACCCCGCCGACCCGCCGCTGATTGTTCGGATTTGCCGAACAATCACGTTCTATACATACCGATTTACGGAACGACCGACCCAGGTTCTATTGGGGGGGAGCCCACAACCGGAGTGCCTCATGCGTCGCGTCGCCCCTCTCTTCTCCCTTCTCGCTGTTCCCATGGTTGCCCTCGCGGGCTGCCAGCCAGCGGACACCGACGCGCTGACCCACACCCAAGACGGGCAGCTCGCCCAGGACGCCGGCCTCGGCCAGGACGCTGACCTCGCGCAGGATCTTGCGCCGAACCTGGACCGGGTCGACCTCGGCGCGGGCCTGTCCTCCGGTCCCGAGGGCGCCCCCACCGTGCACACGTCGGAGGGCGTGCGACCGGGTGAGGTGCGCACCCTGGAGTGCGCGAGCATGTGGAACTGGGTCAGCGATGCCGACACGGGCATGATGACGGCCGACCGCTTCACCCTGCAGCTGCGTCCGAGCGGGCTGGCCCACGTGACGCACGTCCGGGGCTGGGAGCACGCCGAGGTGGCCGCGGAGCTGGGCTTGCCGACTGAAGCCGTCGACCACGGCCGGGCCCGCTGGTCCGGGCGGACGGGCAACACCACCGTATACCTCGGTGACGGCCACTCTCTGATGCTGTGGGAGCTCGAGCCGGGCCAGATTGAAGGCTACGCGTCCATCATGCCGGAGCTGCCCGCCGACGCGCCTCCCTGCGGCGGCATGTCCCTGAGCTGCTGGGACCCGACCGTCGCCCCCTCCTTCCGCTACGACCCCGACACGGGCGCGTGCCACGATGCCGAGGGCGCCGTGGGCCTCAACCGTGGCTCGGCACCTCGGGTGCGCGACACCGGCGATGGGCAGTGCATGGACCTGTCGTGGCATCGCCTGTCTGAAGGCGCCACGGCGGGCTTCCCCCTGGACGGGTGGGACCTCCGAGGGGCCGTGCTCGACAGCGCCATGATGGTGGACGGCGAGCTGACCGGCGCACTGATGGAAGGGGCCGATCTGACGGGCCTGACGCTCACCAACGCGGCGCTGGAGGGCAGCACCGACGCCCACACCATCCTGCTCGACGGCGCCTGCACCACCGGTGAGGAAGGCTGGGCAGTCTGCGGCGGCTGAGCCGGTCTTGGCCCGGGGAGGGCATCGTCTCCCCGGGCCAGTCCGCCGCTAGACCCACCCCAGAACACACCCCCACAAAGGCTCAGGCCCACACGCCCCACCCCCCTCAACGGCCCTGCTGACGGGATACCCACCCCCGACCAGGAGGCCCCGATGTCCGAGCGCGCCAGTGCCCGCCCCACGCTCAAAGCCGTCAATGACGCGCCCCCCGACCCCCGGCTGCACGCCCAGCCTGTGGTCGCGGTCATCATGGGCAGCCGCTCCGACTGGCCGACCATGCAGCACGCATGCGCCATCCTCGACGAGCTCCACATCCCCTACGAGGCCCGGGTCATCAGCGCACACCGCACGCCCGACCGGCTCTACACCTTCGCCCGCACCGCTCGAGACCGGGGGCTCAAGGTCATCATCGCGGGCGCCGGGGGGGCCGCCCACCTGCCGGGCATGACCGCCGCCCTCACGCCCCTGCCGGTCTTTGGCGTTCCGGTGCGCTCTCGCATCCTCAACGGCGAAGACAGCTTGCTCAGCATCGTCCAGATGCCCGGTGGTGTGCCCGTGGGCACCCTCGCCATCGGCCGCTCCGGCGCCATCAACGCGGCCTTGCTCTCGGCATCCGTGTTGGCCCTCATGGACGACGAGACCGCCCAGCGCCTCGATGCCTGGCGCGCCGCCCAGACCCACCGGGTCGACGAGACCGTCAGCGACAGCTCGACCGTCTCGCCGCTCGCCGACACGCTGATCGTCCACCCGGAGCACTGAGTGGCCTCGTCCCTCCCGCCCGGCGCCGTCATCGGCATGCTCGGTGCCGGTCAGCTTGGACGCATGACCGCCCTCGCCGCCGCCCGCCTCGGCTACCGCGTGCTCGGCTTCTCCGACCGCCCCCTCGGTGAGCCCCTCGACCAAGTCAGCCCCGACCGCATCGTGGCCGCCTGGGACGACGAGGCCGCCCTGGCGCGCTTTGCCGACCGGGTCGATGTCATCGGCTACGAGTTCGAGAACGTGCCGGTCCACGCCGCCCGCTTTCTGGAAGCCCGCGTGCCCCTGCACCCCACCGCTCGGCTGCTGGAGCGGTCCCAGGACCGGCTCATCGAGAAGCGCTGGATCCGCAGCTGTGGTGTGCCGACCGCACCCTTTGCCCCTGTCGACTCCGTGGACGCCCTGCGCATGGCGCTCGATGAGCTGGGCGCCCCCGCCATCCTGAAGACCCGCCGCATGGGCTACGACGGCAAAGGTCAGGCCCGGCTCCAGGGCCCCGAAGACGCATCCGCCGCATGGGCGGCCCTCGGCGGTGTGCCGTGCATCGTGGAGGGTCTGGTCTCGTTTGACTGCGAAGCCAGCGTCATCATCGCGAGCGACCAGCGGGGCGAGACCAGGTGCTTCCCAACCGCAAAGAATGACCATGAAAACGGCATTCTCCGCGATAGCCATGTCCCCAGCGACTTGGCGCCTGCCATCGAGCACGCCGCCCAAGACATCGCCCGGGCCCTCGCCAAAGACATTGGACTGGTGGGCATTCTGGCCGTCGAGCTGTTTGTGCTTCCCGACGGCACGCTGATGGTCAACGAGGTGGCGCCCCGCACCCACAACTCCGGTCACTGGACCCAAGACGCGTGCGAGACCAGCCAGTTTGAGCAACACGTGCGCGCGCTGGTGGGCCTGCCCCTCGGCCCCGTGGGCCTCACTCGCCCGGTCACCATGCACAACCTGCTCGGCGATGAGGTGCTCGACGCGCCCCGGCTGCTCGCAGACCCCGACGCGCGGGTCCACCTGTATGGCAAAGGCACACCCCGCCCCGGCCGCAAGATGGGGCACGTGAACCTGCTTGCGAAGCAGGATCCCGCCGCGAGTGCCTGACGGCGGCGGCGCGACCCACCCGTGACCCTATGCCCGGAGCCCCCATGATGCTGGCCCTCTTTGCCGCCACCGTGCACGCGGCCCCCGTCCAGATCACGGTCACCGGCATGCGCAACACGGACGGCATGCTGCGCCTGTTCGCGTACTCAAGCGAAGAAGGCTTCCCCGTCCAGCCCGACAAGGCCCAGGTTCGGGGCGCCTGGCCCACACAAGCGGGCCCCCAGACCGTGTCCATCGACCTGCCGCCGGGTACCTGGGCGATCAGCCTCCTCCATGACGAAGACGGCGACGGCACTCTCGACACCAATTTCATTGGCATGCCCCGAGAAGGTGTGGGCGCGAGCGTGCGCCCCGGTCACAGCCGCTTTGGCCCCCCGCGCTTCTCCGATGCCACGTTTGTGATGGGGGATGTTCCCCGGGTGCTGACCATCAAGCTGGCCTACCTGCTCTGATCAGGTCACCAAATTCAACCCAACAGGGTCACATCCAACGTGCAGTGCCCTGTTTGAGTTGAACACCCCCCCCAAATCAAGCGCGGGGTGTCGGCCAAGGTGCTCTGATTGGGTCACATCCAACAACTCAACATAGTCCAAACCGGGTGTTCGAGAAGCATGTTCAGTTCGGTATTCTCATCCGCGAGACAATCAGATACATACGGGAAGCCACTCCGTATTCGGTTGCAAGACCACAGAAACGCAACACCCCCATACAAGGTGAGCGAACACAACAAGAGGTGCACAATGCACACCGACAACCACAAGGAGCACCCCCGCGAGCGCATACTCCTCGTCGACGACCACTACCTGCTGACACGGATTCTCAGCCGGTTTCTCACCACATCGGGCTTTGAGGTGCGCACCGAGGGCACTGTCGAAGGGGCCATCGCCACGATGAAGGCCTGGCTGCCCACCGCACTGGTGGTGGACCAACACTTGCCCGATGGGCTGGGCGAGCACCTCTTTGACTTCGCCCGCAGCCTCGGTGTGCAACACATCGTCAGCATGTCCGGCAGCACCCAGCCCGAGGATCTCGACACCATTCGCTTGGCCGGCGCCGACTTGATCGTGCCAAAGCCCTTCCGTGGCTCTGCGCTCAGCCGGGCCCTGAAGGGCCTGATCGAGGGCAACGCCCAGGGCTCCGTCCGAATTTCAGAGCCCGGCATGTAATCCAGGGCGGGACGGACCCTTGGTCTCGGGGTGAAGGCACCGCGTGCGGGTGCCGATGACCACCTCGGAGGACCCAATGAACACCATCGCCACCGCCCGCTTGACCACCTTGGCCCTGTGCCTCACCACCGCACTGCTCGTGGGCTGCGAAGACACCGCCAAGTCCAGCGACGACACCGGTGCAACCGACAGCGACGACACCGGCGGCAGCCTGGCCGGCACCGACGGCGCAGATGGCACCGACGGCGGCGACCCGGGTGCGGCCGACTGCACCGGAAAGACCATCGTCGTCTTCTACGGCGAGGGCGGCGACGGGCTCGACGCCCCGGCCGTGATGGCTGCCCAGGCCCTCGGCGCCAACGTCGAGTTCACCAAAGAAGACGCTCAGCTCACCCAGTGGCTGGAAGCCGGCATCGCCGACGCCCTCATCGTCGACTCGCCCGCGGGCCGACCCGACGACGATCAGATGCCGCTGTTCCAGACCCTGATCGACAACGGCGTGCCCCTGATCTTCAGCATGTACGACCTGCACCGTGAGACCGAGTGGATGGACATGTTCGGGGTCACCGCCGTGGACCAGTGGGACTCCCGGGAGCTCTACCCGGCACCGGCCGCGTCCGTGGACCTCTTCAACCTGCACCAATCCATCCCGGCGGGCCTGCGGGGGCTGCACTCCACCTGGGCCATCGACGGCCACGCGCTGGTCCCCCAGGGAGAGGGCGAGGCGCTCGTGGTGTATGACAGCGCCGACGGCACAGAAGCCGCAGTGGTCACCACCCACGGCGGAAAGGTCTTGGTCAACGGGCTCTTCGGCGACGTCTTCGTTCGCATTGACAACGACGAGGACGGCATTCTCGACGCCCAGGAGCTGTTCGAGAACGAGCTGGTGTTCATGGGGACATGCTCGGGGAGCTGAGCACCACGGGAAGGTTGCGATACGCTCTGGCAACGGAGGTTCGCGAATGGGAACGGAACCAGCCTGGGGCGCCATCAAGGGAGACGCGGTCGGGCTGGTGTCCCTCTACGACTTCGAGAACAACGCGATTCGCCAGCTCGCGGCGGGTCTGCGGCGCGCCGGCCGGCGGGTGGTCGAGGTCTACTTCAAGGACTGGCGGAACAACCACCTCGATCCCCCCTCCGCGCTGGAGCTCGACCAGCTGATCTCGCTGCTGCGCCGCCACAACGTCGGCCTCATCGGCGTGTCGCTGCGGGCCAGCGCCTACGAACAGGTCGCGTCTCAAGTCTGTGCCCACCTGCGCAGCCAGCTCGGGGTGCCGCTGGTGCTGGGCGGGTGGCACGTGACGGTGCGCCCCGACGACTGTCTGCCGTTCGCCGACGCCTTGTGCCTGGGGGAAGCCGACAGCTCCTTTCCCGCCTTCGTGGCCCGCTTCTTTGAGGGGGGTGGCCACCTTGAGGGTGTGCTCGGGGCGCCGGGCTTTTGGTTGAACGGTCCCGACGGGGTGGTGCACAAGGGTGACCAGCCCCCGCTGGTGCCCGACCTCGATGACGTGCCCTGGCGAGACTACGACAATGCCGACAAGTGGGTCATCTTCGGCGAATCCCCGGTGCAGGGCGACCCGATGGCGGGCGACCCCTTGTACCAAGTGATGTGCTCGGTGGGGTGCATCCAGAAGTGCAGCTTCTGCCACAACAGCTTCGAGACCGGGGCGGAGGGTGCGCGGCTGCGGACGCGGTCGGTCGACAGTGTGCTGGCCGAGCTCAAGGCGCGCCGGGCCGCCAACCCCGCGATTTGTCGGGTGCGCTTTGACGACGAGATCTTCGGCCTGGACAAGCGCTGGCTGCGAGAGTTCGCCGAGCGCTACCCGGTTGAGGTGGGGCTCCCCTTCGATCTGTTGACCGAGCCCACGGTGGTGTCCGATGAGTACGTCGACCTGTTGCAGAAGGCGGGCGCCCGGGTGGTGCACATGGGCATCCAGTCCACCGAAGCGGTGAACCGAGATCAGCTCAACCGCCGGGCCAACCGGGACCAGACCCAAGCCGCCGTGCAGCGCTTGGGATCTCGGGGCATGCGCATCCGCTACCTCGTGATGGTCGACATTCCCGACGTGACCGCCGAGCAAAAGCGAGAGCTGTTCCAGTTCCTCCAGTCGGTGCCCCGGCCCTTCGATGTCTACCTGTTCTCGTTGACGTGGTTCCCCGGCACCAAGATGGTCGAAGACATGCTCCAGAGTGGTGCATTGATGCCCCATCAGGTCGAAGGTCGGGCCACCAAGACCTTCCATCAGTACCGGGCGGACCTGACGTGGCCCCGGTCCCCCGAAGACCGCTTCTGGTTGGCGCTCATGGTGCTGCAAGCGTCGGGAATGGTCCCCAGGCGGATGCTCTCGTCCCTCGCTCAGCGCGGTCCGGGCGACCGACAACCCAAGCTGCTGGTGAACGCGGCCAACGCGGCCACGCTCTACAAGACTGCCCGCACCGCCGCGAGCATGGTGCGCAACGGCGAGATGACCGCCACGCTGGTGCGCCGCTGGTGGAGCCCCGGGCGCATGGTCACGATGTAGTGGGGTCCGCGGGGGCCGGTGGGTGGTGCTCCCCAAGCTGCTCGGCCAAGCGCTGGCAGAGCAGGACCACCGCTTTGTGGCCGTCGATGCTGCGGGTTGCCGCGTCCGCCAGCGTCCACGCCAGGGCCCACTGCTTGCCCGGGGTGTCCGCCGCTTCCAGGTCGGCCTCGGTCGCCGCCGCCAGCGCAGAGTCGTGCACCGCGCGGAACTGGGGCCCACCGGCGAGCATCCCGTGAAGCCGCTGGGCCAGCGCCTTTCGGCGGGCCTTTAGCAGCCGCCGCAGCACCGCACCTTGCACCCGCACGGACTGGGCCACCACCGCCAGGGCTGCTTGCTCACGCCACGCCTGAGCGGTGACCACAGGCACCCCCAGCACCTCGAAGATCATGCTGGTGGCTTCTTGCGCATAGACGAGCAGGGCCTTGGTCACGGGCGGCTCCTGGTCCCGGTCCAGCGTGAGGATCGGGTGTTCCAGGCGCTGGGCGTTCAGCAGATCGGCCACGGTCACCGGTCCGTCGGGACCCGCCAGCAGCGGCGCTTGGGTCCAGGGGTAGACCGCGCTGCGCTTCCCGGGCAGCTTGCGTTGCCGGAGTTGTTTCTTGGCGGGACCCAGCGTGTCCACCAGCCGCCGGCGCCGGTGGTGTCCGTCGACGGCCCGGGGACCTGCCTCGACGATCAGCGCGGCACGCACCTTGCCCAAGCGCTTGAGCTGGGCCTTGGACAGGCGCAGGTCCTGGGCCAGCGGGTCGGAGGGGTCCTCGTCCAGCTCCACCACCGCGACCAAGCCCGGCATCGGCACCTGGACCGAGCCGACCGGGCGGCCCCGCACCCGCAAGTGCACCGTGCCCCGGGCGGTGATGTCTTCAGCGAGCCCGGCCGCCCAGCGCATGCCGACGTCTTCGCCGCCCTCCTGGGCCAGCCAGGCATCTTGGGGCAGGGCCAGCGGCAGCGGGGCCAGGGCGCGGCGCTCCGCCACAGACTTCTCCAAAACCGCTTGTTCATCGGCATCTTCGCCACCCAGCAGGCGCTTGAGGGCCGACAGATAGCGGGGCGGGGCCACGATGAAGGGCCGGTGGGGGTCGAGGCTGCGCGCCGCGGTGCCCGGGGTCACCCACCGGGGCCCGTCCTTCATACCGGCAAGCTGGGCGAGGGTGCGGGTCTGTCCGCAAGCGGTGTCAAACACGACCTTGTGGACCAGCTTGGCGCGGCTGCCCCGGGCCCGACCGGACAGCGCCCGGCTGAGCTCTCGGCGTCCATCAAACGCGGCCAGCCCGATCTGCACCAGCAGCTCCGGCGGCTGCTCTCCGGCCAGCACCTGCGCCATCGCTTGGGTGGCCACATCCTGAAGACTCTGCATGAGGGCCTCGTGGGCCTCGTCCACCTCTGCCTTCTGGAACCATGCGTCCGGCGTGAGCGCAGGGTCATCCACCCACCCGGCCAGCGGCACCGGGCCCGGCACCAGCACCCGCCCGAGAGGCCGGCCGGTGTGGAGCAAGTCCACGGCGTCCTGGCCATCTCGGGTCAGCACCAGCACGCCAGCTCGGGGCGCCTTCAACCCGATCTCGAACACCACATCGACGGGCGTGATGGGCGTCACGGGGGGCGCTTCTCGACGGCGCCAGGCCGCCTCTTCCCGTGTCAGGTCCTCGGCCGCATCGGTCGGCCGGGCCCAGCACGCCAGCGCCCCCCGGCGGGCATCGTCGGCAAGGAACACCACCGGCGCCCCCTCCAGCGGTCGACCCCGGGTGCCTGGCGGGGCCACACGAATCGCGCCAGACGCCGCACAGGTCCGCAGGTCCGCGAGGGTGCGCGGCCGCCCGTGGGAGACCGACAGCAACGGCAAGTCCGCCACCGCCGGGTCCAGCCCCTCACCCTTGGGATGCAGTCGCAGCAGCTGGTTCACCACCACCGCCATCGAAGACACCACCGGGTCACCGGGCTGGCGGGGCTGGCCGACACCCACCGCCGCCGCACGGCACACAAAGGCCGCGAGCTCCCGCTCACACGCCACACTCAGGTGGCGCACCAAGTCCGCCGGCTCGGGCCGGTCAAAGGCCGGTGACGCACGCAGCTCTGGATGGACCACCCGCACCCGGTGGCCCTGCTGGCCCTTGAGCACCTCGGACAGCACCGGCCGGTCGTCCACCAGCCACGTGCGCCGGGCGGGCTCGCTGTCGGTGAGGGCAAACCAAGCCCGGCCCCCGCCGTCCAGCGACCGTGTGCCCGCTGCCGCAAACACACCGCCGGCCACCAGCGCCTGGGTCTTCATCGCCGCCCGGCGCTCCACCCCCTTGGCGAGCTGGGCGACCAGCCGGTCCACGGACGGTGGCGAGGCCGACAGCGCGAGTCGCAACAGGGCCAGGACCTCCCGGGAAGAGCGCAACCACAGCACGTCTTGGGGCATCTCCACGCCCTCGGGCAGGCGCCCCACCGTCGACAGCGTGCTCTGGTCCCACGCCTCGCGCACCGAGCTCAGGGGATGCAGACCCCCATCGGCGTCCTCGAAGAGTGGGCGCGCGGACAGGGCCTCCACCAAGGCCGCCGTGTCCCCGTCCATCCCTTTCACCCGCCGCGCCAACAGCGCCGACAGCACCCGCACTTGCACCCGCCGGGTCTCCGCATCGGTCGAAGTGCGGGCCACGACCCGCTGCAGCACCCCCACCTTCTGGGCCTCGACACACGCGACAATCTCCTTCTCTACGCCTTTGTCAGCAAGTGGACCCAAGCGGGTGTCGGGCACGATGGCCGGTCCCCGCACCCGGGCAATCCAGGGCAGCGCGGCGGTCCGGTTGATGCTCAGCAGGGTGCGGCTCTCGTGGAGCAGCTCCAGCTCCAGCCCGGAGCGGGCGTGTCCCCGGGAGTCCAGGCCCACAAACAGCTCGAAGCCCTCCTTCTGGACATGCACCGCGCCGAGGGCCGAGGGGTGGGCCTCCCAGGCGTGGGTTGACTTGCGATAAAAGGCCGACCATGCCAAGCGCACCTGATCGAGCACCGGCACACCGGAGCGCAGCGCACCCGAGCCCAACCAGATCTCCAGGATCACGGCTCGCTCCGGATCCACGACCAGCATGCCGCCCAGCTCCTCATCGAACTGGCCCCCCTCGTCGCGGGGGATCTCCGTGGGCAGCACGGTCCCCGGGGGCACGGTCAGGTACCGAGGGCCTCGGCTTCGGCGCGCACCCGGTGGCAACGGGGCGCCCAGCGCCGCGAGGGAGTGCACCCGTCCGCCCAGATCTCGCACGAACGGCAGGTTGCCGAGGCTTGAGGTCCCATCTCGCCCCCGCCGCAGCACCGCCGCCAGCCAGGGGGGCAGGGGTCGATCGGTGCCCCGGGCCCGGGAGGCGCCGCCCGTCGACCCGTCCGCCACCCACGCCGTCGCCGCGACTTGGGCGAGCGCCACCAAGTGGGGCTCCAGCAGCTCCGCCAGCGTCAGCGCGGCGCCCTCCGGATCGGCCAGCCCGCTCCAGTCGTCCGTGGGCCGGGCCTGGGCCCACTCCACCGCCGCAACACTGCCCGGAAGGTCGACGGGCAGCTCCACCTCACCCAGCAGCACCCGGTCGCGGATGACCTTGCACACACACGAGGCCGACAGGTCTCCTCGCCGCAGCCCCACCTCCCCAAGCAGCCCCGGCGCGTCGATGGTCTCGCGCGCGAGCATCGGGCCGAACAGCTTGGCTTCTTCACTGCCCTGGGTGCGCCGCCGGGCGGCCTCGGCCTGGGCACGCAGCTGGGGCAGCACATCCAGCACCCGCCCCTCCAGCAGGTGATTCAGCAGGGTCCGGTCCCCATCGTCGAGGTGCAGCACGCCCTCCACCGGCCGGGGGGGCGCCGCGCCAGCCGGAATGGTCCACACGACGGTGCGGCCCTTGTTGTCGAGGCGACCGTTGCGCTTCGCCACGTCGGGAAAGTCGGCGATCGACAGCCGCTGACCATCGGTGCACAGAAACAGTGGTGCTGCGCGCAGGGCATCGGGCAGCGCGGCGATGCGCCCACGGCGGCGGCCCCGGGTGTGGTGGCGCACCCACGTCCACAGCACCTTGCGCACTTCTGGCTCAAAGGGGGCGTCCTTGAGTGCTCGCTCCAGCAGGGCATCCCCGACGCGCTGGGCCTCGGCCATGGCCCGGTCCAAGGCCGCACCGGCGAGCACCTCCACAAAGGCCCCGTCCGCCTCCAGCGCGGCACTCTCCACCCGCACCAGCATCGGTCCTGGCCCCGGCACCGTGCGGAGCTCCACCGGCAAGCCGTCCACCCGCAGCTCCACATGCAGGGCCGCTTTGGTGGGCGGTCGGTCATCCGGCGACGCGCGCTGGAGCCCCAGCCCACCCCGCAGCGCCATGCCGTCCAGATCGCGGCTGAGCTGCACCCGGGCGGGCACGGTCAAGGGTTGGAGGGTCTTTCGGAGGGACGTCCGCCGCAGCCGTCCCCACACCCGGGCCTTCAGCTCGGCCTCACCGTCGACCACATTGTCGATGCCCAGGGACTTCAGGCGACGAAGCACCACCACCCCGCCCATGAGCTGCGGGACCGCAAGCTCCGCATCAAACAGCTCGCGGTCACCACAGACCAGCACCCGGGACCGGGCGGACAGCTCTCGCAGGGACCAGGGCACCCCGGCGAGGTCGTCAAACAGCGGCACGTCGGCCAGCACACAGGTCGGGCCGGCCACCAACGCTTGTCCGGCCTTGCGCAGGACCGCGGCATCCACCGGCGGGCCAACGCCGTCGACAATGGCCTGATGCACGGCATTGCGGGCCGAAGCGCGCGCGAGCTTCCAGACCTCAGTCCACCGACCGCGCCGCACCACACCCGCTTGGGACGCGTCCAGGGTCATCCCGTCGCACCGCACCCACCCACACAGCGCCAGCGGGCCCACAATCAAGGGGATGCGATCGACCACAATGCCGTCCCTGACCACCAAGATGCCCGCGGACTCCGCCGTGTTCCGCTCCACCAACCACACCTGGCCGGCTTCTCCCGCTTGCAGCCCCTCGATGTCCTGGGCACCCGCCGGGGTGTCCCCCAGCAGCCGGTCCAGCCCCACCGGCAGCGACGCGCCCCCCACAAAGATGGGCACCGGGCAGGCCACCGCGACCTGCTTCACCAACAGCAGCTCTTCGGGGTCCTTGAACGCCTTGCGCCCCCACTCCCGCAGCACCGCCCACGACATGCGCTCCCGCACCTCGACCCGCATGCCTTCGGTGCGGTCATTGGGTGTGGACTGGGGCTGGGCCGGATCGGTCAGGTCCACCGTCAGCCCGGGCCGGTGCAGGCGCACCCACTGGGGGTCCAGCCCCGCGGCCCCGAAGATGCCCTGGGCCAAGTGCTGAAGCATGCGCTGGCGCCGGTCCTCACCCCGGTAGAAGATGGTGTCGAACAGGGACTCCAGCTCGTCGAGCGTCGGGTGGTCGCCGTCCCACTCAATCTCAAAGTCATCGGCATCGTTGCGGATGTGAATGCCCGTGGCATCGGCACACACAGCAGAGCTGACCAGCTCAGCCACGTAGCGGCGGGGGTCGTCAAGCTGGAAGTGGGCGAGCTTGTCGATGGCCCGGGCGCGGTCCAGCTTGAAGCTGCCTTCGGCGACGAGGCGGCCCTCGGGGGTGTCGGCGCCCACATCCGCGCCAGCATCGGGGGAATCAGACATCCTGGACCTCCACAAGGGCCGAGCCGAGCGCACGGGCCAGGACCGGGTTCAGGGGCGCTGCCGCCCCAGTCGCCGCCACCGAGGCCGCCCGCAACAACACAGGCGCACCAACACTGGGCGACACACCGGCCAGAGCCTGGACCAGCGGGTGGTCCACATTGATGACCAGCACGCCACTCTCGTCACCAGATCGCTCGATGAGTCGGGGCACCCCCGGGGACTGCTGCCGAAGGGCCAGCCGGCGGCCGTGGGGACCGTCGCCGAAGTGGGCCGCAAAGAGACCAGCGGGCTCCAGGTCTTCGGCCCGCCCCAGCCGGTCCGCCTCGACCATCACGGGGGGCGGCAGGGCCGGCTCGGCACACCACCACAGCGCGCTCGCCTCGTGCAGCTCGCCGCACCCCAGCTGGTGCGCCACCAGGGCATCGGGATGGTCCGGCGACGGTCCACAGAGCACCCGGTGGCCCGCTGCTTCCAGGGCCGCGCCCAAGGCAGACCCCGGCGGGGCCCACAACACACCGGACTTGCGAAAGCGGCGCAGCAGCCCGGGTCGCAGCGTGGACAGCGTGTGGTGGTCACCGGTGGGCGATGCGAAGCAGGGCAGGTCGTCGGGCGGCTCGGCCACGCCCGGCATGGCCACCTTCAGCAGGTGCACGCGGGCCTCGTCATCGCCGGCCTCGCAGGCCGCTTGGAGTGCGGCATGCCAGCGTGCGCGCAGGGGGCCGGCCGCGATGGTGCGAATGCGCTCGATGACCGTCGCGAAGTGGGCGTCCCGGAGCACATTGTCGCGGGTGAGGGTGTGCTCGAGGGTGCGGGCCTCCACCCGAAAGCTCACGCCGGGGATGACGTCCTCTCGGGTCTCGAGCAGGGTGAGCCCCCGGTTGTGGTAGCCGACCAAGCTGGGCCGGTGACCGCTGAGGCCCACCACCGCCCGAAAGCCAGGGCCTTCCTCGACAACCTTGATGGATGCATCAATGTCGAAGGGTGCGGAGACCTCTTTGAGCGGCCAGCCCCAGTCCGATGCCTCGCACGCACTCCAGACCTCGGCGCGGGCAAAGCGGCACCAGTAGTGCAGCGCCTGGTCCACCTCTTCGGCGAGCTTGCGGGCCGCGGCCCCCGACGCCCGGCACCGAATCTGCACGGTGGTGCCCTCCACCGGCATGTCGAGGGCGTACAAGCGGTAGGCGCGGTGACGGTCAAAGACCACCCGCCATGCTTGGCCGTCCCGCCCGGTCTCGACGCTGACCTCCAGGGGCTCCAGCGCAAACAGCGACACAAAGCCGACGCCAAACTTGCCGATCTTCGTGAGGTCCTCTTCTTTGGACGAGCGGAACAGCGTGAGCAAGCAGCCCTCGATGATGGCCCGGTCCATGCCCTCGCCGTCGTCGATGACCTCGATGAGCCAGTCTTTGCCGTCGGGCACTTGGCGCAGGTCGATGCGGCTGGCGCTGGCGTCGAGGCTGTTCTGGACCAGCTCACGGACGAAGGCGCTGCGCTGGGTGAACTGCTGGACGAGCGCGTCGAGGGCGTCCTGGGCGAGGGGACCAGCCAAGGGACCTGGGCTCATGGGGGCTGCTCCGGTGCGGGGGCCGAGACTGTACCGCGGCGGCGCAACGCAGAGAAAGCCCCCGGGGCCGGGCGTGGGCCCTTCAGTGGGGGTGCAGCGACTGTGCGTGAACGGGGACCCCCACCCAGCGGTCAGCCGCCCAGAATGGGCTTGACGAGATCGATGAGCGAAGCGGCATCGAGGGCACTCGGGAGCTTCATGCCTGACACGCTGGTGAGCCCATGGCGGCGGAGCAGCGAGGGAATCCGCTCGACATGAATCTTCATGTCGAACTTGGTGCCGGACTCACGGATGGCCTTCACCTTGTTGCGTTGGTTGGTGGACCGCTGGAAGCTCTCGAAGTTCTGCCCGGTGGACAGCTCGATGTACTTGAGTGGCCGGTCCGTGGGGTTCCAGAAGCAGTGCTCCACACCCTTGGGCTTGATCACATACGAGCCCGCCTCCGCCGTGAACTGTAGACCACCCTCACCCCCCACTTCAAACACGAGCTCGCCCTCGATGACGTAGACGGCTTGGGTCTCGCGAAGGTGGGTGTGGGGAGCCAGCAGCTGCTTGCCTTGGAGGCAGCCTTCCATCATAGAAAAGTACCCATCCATGTCTTGGGCGCAGATCTTGAGAATCATCCCGCTGTCGACCTTTTCCCCTTGGCCCGGGCGAATGCAGCAGCGCTGTGCGTCATAGGTGGTGGTCTGCGTCAGAGTCTCGGTCATGCAACGTCCATTGGTGAGCGCCGAGTGGCGGTGCGAGCACATGTCGCAAGTGTTGGGCACAGACCCGCGCCCCGATTGAACAAGGAGGGCGGCGTCGATTGGCCCAGTCGACCCCATCGACGGAGTGACGCTCCAGAGGTAACCAACGGCCGTTCGGTTGCGTGGTTCGATTCTGGCGCACACATGGCCAGAAATCGAGCAACGACACACTACCCAGTCAGACCACGGTGCTGCGGGACAACGCCGCAGACTCCACTCGCCGCCAAGTCAAGCGCAATATTTCGACATAAACCCCAACCAACATCCAGGCAGCCGCCTGCTGTCGACGCCCGATCGAGCAACCCAGCTTCGGGCTCAATGCCCGATCTATATCGGAACTCGGCTGGGCTCTCGCACCGTGAGCTGTCGCCGCAGCCCTTCCACATAGCGGACGATCTCCAACAGCCGCTCGGTCCACTCCAGCTCGGCAACAAAGAGGTGGCTGTCGGCAACGGTGCTGAGGTCGAAGTACCAATAGATGGACAGCAGCGGCGAGATCCAGACATCGGACTCGCCCCGGTTGGAACCAAACTCACCCGCGAGCGCCCTCAGCACCACGGCATGGACATGGCTGCGCTTCACGGCCGACTGGTTGTCGAAGACAAACGCCATGCACTCGACATACTGGCGGCTGTGTGGGGGTGCGCCGGCCAGATCGGAACAGCCCAGGTATCCACCCAAGGCTGAGAGCTCGGCAATGCGCTCAAACACCTGCGCGTGGCAGATGCGATTGCGAATCTCTGCGCCGAAGCCCACACAAGCCACGATCTTCACCTCGACATCGACCCCCGCGACAGCGGACAACGAAGCCAGGTCCTCGGCAGGGGTGCCAATCGAGGTCTCGTCCCCCCTCAGAATCAGGTCAATGCCGCCATCCATGAGCACGACCCCATCCAGCTGCAGTCTCGACACCAGCGCCTGGTAGGCCGCCCGAAGGGGCTTCACACCGCACTGCTCAAAGCACCACACAGGGGCACGCCACCCCTGGTGTCGGGCAAGCCAAGCCGACAGCCACGCTTCCGGACAATAGACATCACTCCGCGCATGATCAGCGGTCACCTCGAAGAGGTGGGGGCTCTCGGCGACGGGGCTGAGGCCCATCCGATGGCGCAGGCTGCTGAACGACAAGCTGCCAAAGTGAACCTGCAGGCCGCGTTCACGCAGCGCCAGGGCGAGCGGAATCGCGCCTGCCACGTCATAGCCACCCCCGGCACCCGCGATCAGCACGGAGCGACATCTCTTCAAGCGAGCAAGCACAGCAGGGGTGAGCACGCCGACCTCCGTGGTGGGAGCCCTCTCGTATCACCACGGGCGGACCGCGGTCGTGTGTGGCACCACAACACCGACTCCAACCGGGTCTTGGTGACAAGCGAATGTGACCGAAGCGCCGGGGCAGGGGAGGCGGAAGCCAACATGCGACACCACTACAGCGTTTACTCTCGAACATTCACCGGGCACCCCGCGCGCCCAGCTGTCCCACCTGCCACACCTGCCCCGCCGTGCCCCAAGCCGGGCGCAGCCAAGGCCGTCCACACAGCCCTTTTCGGGGATGTCATTGACCAAGCGCACGGGGCTCTGCCAGCGACCACTCCGAACGCCAAGCCAAAGGCGCCGCGGACACCCGGGTTGAAGCGGAAGACACCGGCAGATAGGTGCCGACACGACTCGCAGATCCGGGCAGCCAATGCACGCCACAGAGACCCAATCAACCTTCGTGTCTGCAACGACCCACGCCCCCCTCTGGCGCCCCGATCCGCAAGCCAACACCACGCTCCCCGCTCAGGGTGCCCAGGGGGCGATGCTTCTTGAGCTGACGACGAAGGCCATCACCATCCCGGTCATGGCCGCAAGCCTGCTGTTCGGAAGGAGCGCGGCGGCAGCACCAGAACCCGACGTTCCTGTCGATTGGCGCATGGCTTCCGCGAATGCGGTTGACTCAACCCAGCAGCCCATACTCGGCAATCAGTTGATGAGCAGAGCGGGGTATGTTGGGTTGGCCACATCGACCGCCTATGGCATCATGATTGACCGCAACGATGTCGAGGTTCGGGACGCTCCGCCCTCCTCTCTCAGCCTTGGGGCGTCGCTGTGGGTGGCACGCTGGGTTGTTGACCTGGGCTACTCTCGCACTGACGTCGACAAAGCGTACGCATGGTCCGTCACGTCCGACATTGGCTTGACACCGTTCATTGGCATCGACATTGGCGGCTCCAGAGGCTGGCTGACGGTCAAGGCAGAAGCGCTGGTCGGGGCGGTCGCCCAGGCAGAGTCGAGCTCCGCGGGAATGCAAACGAGGTCAAGAGCGGCAACTCTTGCAACCCGGCTTCAGGCCAGGCTGGGAGATCGGTGGACCCTGTCTCAAGCTCTGTGGGGGGGCGGACGAGACACGACGATCGACACATTGAATTGGACCTTGGACCCCCAGCCCCTACAGTCGACTGGATCGGACAACGTGCCCACCGGTTCCGTCACCGACGACCAGAGCACACTCCGCGCGTATTGGGTCGTCGGAGATGTGTTTGTCGAGTACCACCAGCCAGAGATACACCGATGGAGCGACGCGTTCATGGTCGGTGTCGGCTACCGCTACGCCCAGCACCAAGGGCCGTTCATCTACTCACAAGAACGCGACGCCAGCAGTGTCCCGAGCCAAGTCGTCAACACGATCGGCGTGCTTCAAGCTCATGCCGGTCTGCTCACCCTGCGAACGATCCCGCCAGAGCAACTCAGGTTTCGAGGGGCATTCGGGGGCGCAGAGACGGCGCTCCTCCTCCCCTACTTTGACGGCCGCATGGCGGTCGGTGGCGGGGCCCTCTCCCCGACCGATGGCTTCCTTCCGGCGGTCACTGGACTCTACGGCGCCGTGGAGCTCGAGAGTGGGGTTGCCGGCCATGTCGGACACACAAAGTGGGCGCTTGGCTACCGCGCGGCCACCGTGGAGCTCTGGGCCGCCGAAGAACTTCGCAGCGGCGGGATCTACGACATTGAGGGTGGCATGCAGAGCTTGGCGGGTTGGGTCGTGTCCATTCGATACGATCTGTAGATGGCGCCATTCGGGCGACCGACCCCACCCCCCGTCACCCCCCCGAAGCCTCCGGCACCCACACCCGCATCGACTCGGTCCCCACCATCACACCCACCGTGCGCCGCAGCCGCTTCCACACCGACTCTTGCACATACGGCACGCCATGCTGGGCACACAGCGCCTTCACCCGAGGCTGGGCCCGCTGGTACGCCTTCATCGGCAGGTCTGGCCACAGATGGTGCTCAATCTGGTAGTTGAGAAAGCCGTGGGCGAAGTCATTGACGTCGCCACCGGTGCGGTAGTTTGCCGAGCCCAAGATCTGGCGCAGGTAGAACTCTTGCTTGCCTTTCGGGGCGCCCTCGAAGCGGTACAGGTCGCCGCCCGCATGGTTGGGCACGATGATCAAAAACGTGTGCAGGTTGACCAAGACCTCGGCCAGCAAGCTGTTCACGAACACATTAAACGCCGCCACCGCACCCAGCGGCGCGAACAACAACGGCAACAAACCGAACTGGACCGTGGCATACGGCAGAATGCTCTTGAGCCATAAGTCCCGCCCCGCCGGCTGCATCGGGTTCCAGGTCCATGAGTTGCGGTGCACGTCGTCGCGCTTGTCGTCGGCGCGGTGCAGCTCCGCCAGCGTGTTGGGCGCATAGTAGAACCAGCGCCAGGTCATCGCGAAGAAAAACACCATCACCGTCTTCAACACAACTGGCGCCCGGCTGTCCCGCAGCCAGTCCAAGTTGGCCTCGACCAAGTCCGGATCTCGCGCTTCGTTGAGTCGGTAGTGGTGCAACACATTGTGTTCATGCTTCCACGCCGCCGGCACCAGCCAGTCGAACCAGTCCACCGCCCGGCGCCAGCCCTCGGCAAAGGTCTTGCCCTTTGGCCCCCCCACCCGGTCGTAGCCCCGGTGGCCCACGTGGTGCCCGACCATGGCCCAGCGCGCCATCCGCCCCGTCGACAGCGCGACAATGCTCAGCGGGTTCGGTGCCACCGCCGCGGTCGCCCAGCCCACCACCGTCGCCAGCCGTCCCCACCGCTCGATCTTTTGGAGGTGGTCCAGGTCCGACTCCACCCCCTCCTGGCGCAGCTCTCGCCCCAGCGCATTGAGCGCCGTGGTCAGCCCTGCCCAGTCCGCACCGTGGGGATCGGGCGTGCCCCCATCCGCCGGGCCGAGACCCGCAGGAGGATCAACAACAGGAGACTCGGGAACGGGAACGTCGGCGACAGTCATGCGGCGGCGCGTATCGAAGGCCCCACCTCGGCGGTGTGTCGGGCACGCAAAAGCGGCGGTGGCCCCGGTGGGCGACTCGCCCCAAGTGGACCTGCCCCCCCCGATTCGGGGGCGGTGTCAGCCCCATGACATCGGTCGACACCCCCGCTTGGGAGACAGTGTCCCCGTTGACCGCGGAGTTCCGATGCAGCAGCAGCAGCGCACCGAGCAGACCACCCCCACCCGCACGCCCGCACGCACCGGCGCCGGCCAGTCCACCGGTGGACCGGGGAACGCGGCGCTCGCGGACCAGCTCCAAGCGCCCATCGTGGCCACGGGCGACGCTGGAGACCGGGAAGAGTCCGCCGCTGATGCCCTTGCAGAGGACGTTCTGGCATGGGTCGGCCACGCCGATGGGGCCTTGGCCAACGACACCCCCGAGGACGACGCTCCCCGTGGGGGCAGCCTGCCCGAGGGCTTCGCCGCCGCGTTCCTGGAGCTGTCTGGGTTCCACGTGGAACAGGTGCCGATCCACGAGGGGGCGTCCGCCACCACCGACGCCCACGATGCCCACGGCATGGTCCAAGACAACGAGGTCTATCTCTCTGGCTCCATCGCCAGCGACCCCAAGCTGCTCGCCCACGAGCTGGCCCATGTCGCGCTGGGCCACGCGGGCCAAGGCGCCCCCATCCGCCGCCAAGCCACCAGCCCCAGCAGCATCGGCATTTCCCGCACGCTGCGCCACGGCGACCGGGGCAGCCAGGTCGAGGCCCTGCAGACCGCGCTCGTGCGCCTCGGCTACATGAGCGCCGCCCAGAAGGCCACGGGGCCCGGCGTCTTCGGCCGCCGCACCCAAGCGTCCGTCATGGCCTTCCAGCGGGCCCGGCGCCTGACCGTCGACGGCTTGGTCGGTCCCCAGACCATCGCCGCACTCTCGTCCGCCACCACCACGACCACCACGACTCCCTCGCCCGGCGGTGAGCGGGGGTCCACCGGGCTCACCGGCCGCCCCGCCCTCAAAGAAGGGATGGAGGGGGTGCTCGTCAAAGAGATGCAGAAGGCCCTCAACAACTACGGCGGCACGGTCTACATCGACGGCGAGTTCGGTCCCGCCACGGCCCGCGCCGTTCGGGCGTTCCAAGCCGCCAATGGGCTGACCGTCGACGGTGTGGTGGGCCCCAACACGGCCGGGGTGCTCACCGGCGGCAGCGCCAAGTCGGTCAGCAAAGGCGGCGGCCAAGCCCCAGCCCCCGGCGCCCCCACCACGGTGAAGGTGGACGTCGACGATGCCGACCCCAAGGGCCTACTCGCCGACTCCCGCATCAACCCCACCGTGCGCCAGCTCGCCACCACCACCATCAAGACCATGCAGGCCGCGGGCCACAGCCCCTACGTCGTCGGTGGCTTCCGGTCCTTCCAGTACCAGAACGATCTCTACGCCCAAGGCCGCACCAAGCCCGGCCAGAAGGTCACCTACGTCAAGGGCGGCGGCTCCTGGCACAACTACGGACTGGCCGTCGACATCGTGTTCTGGAACAAGTCCCACACCGGCCCGAGCTGGGACGGCAGCTTGCCTTGGCGCACCCTCGGCAACGCGGGCAAGGCGGCGGGCTTCACCCGGTGGATGGGCGACGAAGGCTGGGACTATGCCCACTTCGAGCACCACCCGAGCTGGGGCAACGGCTGCACAAACCTCGCGAGCACCCTCCACAACGAAGGGCTCGGCTCCGTCTGGAGCAAGGTGCTGTAGGCCCCAAGTCCCCTGATCTTCGTCAGTTTTGGGGAGCTGCCCCGCAAGCCGCATCCCTCACGGGGACCCGCCACAGCCCCCTCGACGGGCGCACTCCGGGCCGTCGCGACCGCTTTTTCACGCAGGAGCCCCCTGCGCCCCACTGGCCCGCCCGCCAGATGGCATTATCCCCCCGTTCCCTCCAACCAGAACCTGTTCTGGAGGGGGGCTGCGCGGGTTTCCGGCGCAAGGACACGTGAGCTCGGAGCGGTCTTGACCCCTCAACCGGCGGCCCCAAACCACCACCAGCCTCAGCCCATGAGCCTGCACCGTGCGGCCCACTTTACGCTGCTCATCAGCATTCACGCGGCATGCCTTGCGGCGATCTGGACCGGCGTGTCGGTCGGTGATCTGGTGCTGTGCGCGGTGCTGTACCTGGTCCGCATGTTCGGCGTGACGGCCGGCTACCACCGCTACTTCTCCCACCGCAGCTTCAAGACCTCCCGTCCAGCCCAGTTTGTGCTCGCGATGCTGGCGGCGTCGTCCGCCCAGAAGGGCCCGCTGTGGTGGTCCAGCCACCATCGCCACCACCACCAGCACTCCGACACGGTCGAAGATGTGCACTCTGCGCGCCACTACGGCTTCTGGCGCTCGCACATGCTGTGGTGGATGGACATCGAGAATGCCGGCACCGACATGAACCGCGTCAAGGACCTGGCGAAGAACCGGGAGCTGCTGTGGTTGGAGCGCTGGCATGCCCTGCCCGTCGCGGCCCTCGCGCTCGGTTGCTATCTGTGGGGCGGCTCCAGTGCGCTCATCGTCGGGTTCTGTTGGAGCTCGGTGCTCGTGTGGCATGCCACGTTCAGCATCAACTCGCTGGCCCACCTGATCGGCCACCAACCCTTCAAGGTGGACGACGACAGCCGCAACCACTGGCTGCTCGCCCTGCTCACCCTGGGTGAGGGCTGGCACAACAACCACCACTTCTACCCGACCTCGGCGCGGCAGGGCTTCTTCTGGTGGGAGCTCGACATCGTCTACATGGTGCTGGTGGGCATGTCCAAGGTGGGCTTGGTGTGGGACTTGCGGGTGCCGCCGGACCGGGTCTTGGCCCAGCGGGGCGCGGGCACAGCCGCCGGAGCGCCCTGATCTGATCTCCCAAGACCGAAGGTGACCGGGCGGGGAGGACGTCCCCCCAAGCCCGGCCAGACGGCGCGATCGGCTCAGAACGCTTCGAGGGTCCAGAGCTGGCCCGTGGCACCGGAGCACGTGTCCATGAACGCGTTGCCGCCGTGCACATCAGAGCCGGCCTCGTTGCCCTCCAGGCACTCCCCCTCGCCCCGGAACACGGTCTGGAGCCGGGTGTGCTCGCCGTCGGACACCAACGACCACAGCTGGCCGGAGACGCCGCTGCAGGTGTCCAAGAAGGCACTGCCATCGTGCACTTCGGAGTCCGCCTGGTTGCCTTCCAGGCACTTCGTCTCACCACCGAACTCCGTCTGGAGCAGGAAGTTGTCGCCCGACGCCACGAAGCGCCACACCTGACCCGAGACGTCCTGACAGTCGTTCATGAACGCGTTGCCACCGTGCACCTCGGAGCCGGCCTCGTTGCCCTCCAGGCACTTGTCGACGCCTTGGAACACCGTCCGGAGCCGGTAGTTGTTGTCGGGGTTGGGGTTGGGGCTGAACGGCTGCTCGAAGGTGGTGGGTGCAAAGCTCCAGACCTGCCCGCTGACACCGGTGCACTCGTTCATGAACGCGTTGCCACCGTGCACGTCGGAGCCGGGTTCGTTGCCCTCCAAGCACTCCGTGTCGCCTCGGAACTCGGTGAACAGGCGGAAGTGCTCACCATCGGGGGCGAGGGTCCAGATCTGCCCACTGACGTCGGCGCAGGTGTTCAAGAAGGCACTGCCGTTGTGGACCTCGGAGCCCGCCTCGTTGCCCTCCAGGCACTTGTCTTCGCCCTGGAACATCGTCCGCAGCCGCACGCCGCCCCCCTCGAAGCTCACTTGCCACAACTGGCCGGTGACGTCCTGGCAGGTGTCCATGTAGGCCGCGCCGTCGTGGTGGGGCGTGCCGGACTGGTTGCCCTCCAAGCACATGCCCGGGCCCTGGAATTCGGTCTGCATGCGGTACCAGGTGCCGGCTTCGGGCATCAGCGGACCTTCACCGCCATCGCTGCCGTCGCCGCCGTCCGCACCGTCGCCGCCGTCCGCGCCGTCGCCGCCGTCGCCGCCGTCCGCGCCGTCTCCCCCATCGGCGCCGTCCGCACCGTCGTCTCCGTCGGTGTCTTCGCTGCCGTCAGCGCCATCGGCGCTGCCTGTGTCACCGGACTTCTCTTCCACCAGCTCGCAGCCGCCGAGGGTGATGAGGGCGAGCAGCGAGAGGGTGCGAGTGCTGGACATGGATGTCTCCTTGCGCGAGTCGGCAGTGTTGCCGTCGACGTTGTGTTGCGTTGTGTTGGGTTGTTGTCGGCGAGGTGAGCGGGGCTCCCCCCGGCGACACTCCAAGTCTATGGAGCCCCCCAGCGCCCAACCATTACCGTCGATTACCCATGATTACCGCATCCGGTCCGGCCGATTCGCTGCTTCCAAACGCACGCGAACATGCCGCATCCATCAGCATTCTGGCCAACACAGACCCAAAAGAGGGGGACGCCCACCCCAGCGGTAATGAGCGGTAGTTGAGCGAACCGGAGCCGATCTGTAGTGTACACAACCCAACCCCTGCTGCACCCACCCGACCCGCTCCGGAGTCCCCCAATGTCGAAGACCTTTGCCTTGCTGATCGGCGTCCAAGACTACGCCCTGCTGGACCGCTCCACCCACCACCCCCAGGGCTCCCGCGATCTGAGCGGCGCCCTCAACGACCTGTCGTCCATGGCCATGCTGGTGCGGATGATGGGCGTCGAAGCCAGCCACGTGCGCATCCTGTCCACCCCCCGCATGGGCCCCAATGACTTCGCCGCCGTGGCCATGGGCCGCGACCCGATCCAGAACATGAACATGGCGGACGCCGCCTTTGGCTTTGCCGACAAGCAGTCCATTGTGGACGGGTTGACCTGGCTCGCCGACCAGCTTCAAGCCCACCGCGACGCCCAAGCCATCGTCTACTTCTCCGGCCACACCGTGGTCACCCAGGCCGGCCACCCGTGTCTGGCGGCCGCCGACACCCAACGGCAGCATCCCCAAGCCGGAGGCGAAGACGTGGCCGACCCCAGGGCGGTCCAGACCTACCTGGAGCGCTCCGATCTGCTGTGTGCCCTCGACGAGGTGCTGGGCACGAGCGATCCGGCCCTGATGACCCGACTGGTCACCGCGCTGTGCGACAAGCCCGCCGAGCTGCGCCGCCGTCCTCGGGCACGGGTGGCCGAGTGTGCCCGGGACCTGGGCAAACCCCCCACCCGCAAGGGACTCTCGAGGTTCACCGAGGCGCTGGCCAACGTGGGCGACGACGTGCGGGGCGCCGCCAAGCGGGCACGGATCTCCCAGACGCTGACGTCGTCTCCGTCGGTGTCTTCGCTGCCGTCAGCGCCATCGGCGCTGCCTGTGTCACCGGACTTCTCTTCCACCAGCTCGCAGCCGCCGAGGGTGATGAGGGCGAGCAGCGAGAGGGTGCGAGTGCTGGACATGGATGTCTCCTTGCGCGAGTCGGCAGTGTTGCCGTCGACGTTGTGTTGCGTTGTGTTGGGTTGTTGTCGGCGAGGTGAGCGGGGCTCCCCCCGGCGACACTCCAAGTCTATGGAGCCCCCCAGCGCCCAACCATTACCGTCGATTACCCATGATTACCGCATCCGGTCCGGCCGATTCGCTGCTTCCAAACGCACGCGAACATGCCGCATCCATCAGCATTCTGGCCAACACAGACCCAAAAGAGGGGGACGCCCACCCCAGCGGTAATGAGCGGTAGTTGAGCGAACCGGAGCCGATCTGTAGTGTACACAACCCAACCCCTGCTGCACCCACCCGACCCGCTCCGGAGTCCCCCAATGTCGAAGACCTTTGCCTTGCTGATCGGCGTCCAAGACTACGCCCTGCTGGACCGCTCCACCCACCACCCCCAGGGCTCCCGCGATCTGAGCGGCGCCCTCAACGACCTGTCGTCCATGGCCATGCTGGTGCGGATGATGGGCGTCGAAGCCAGCCACGTGCGCATCCTGTCCACCCCCCGCATGGGCCCCAATGACTTCGCCGCCGTGGCCATGGGCCGCGACCCGATCCAGAACATGAACATGGCGGACGCCGCCTTTGGCTTTGCCGACAAGCAGTCCATTGTGGACGGGTTGACCTGGCTCGCCGACCAGCTTCAAGCCCACCGCGACGCCCAAGCCATCGTCTACTTCTCCGGCCACACCGTGGTCACCCAGGCCGGCCACCCGTGTCTGGCGGCCGCCGACACCCAACGGCAGCATCCCCAAGCCGGAGGCGAAGACGTGGCCGACCCCAGGGCGGTCCAGACCTACCTGGAGCGCTCCGATCTGCTGTGTGCCCTCGACGAGGTGCTGGGCACGAGCGATCCGGCCCTGATGACCCGACTGGTCACCGCGCTGTGCGACAAGCCCGCCGAGCTGCGCCGCCGTCCTCGGGCACGGGTGGCCGAGTGTGCCCGGGACCTGGGCAAACCCCCCACCCGCAAGGGACTCTCGAGGTTCACCGAGGCGCTGGCCAACGTGGGCGACGACGTGCGGGGCGCCGCCAAGCGGGCACGGATCTCCCAGACGCTGAGCAAGCTGCCCGAGATGAACCTGACCGAAGGCATCATCGCGTCGGTGCTCCAGGGCGACCCCTTCGCCGACTGCGCAGAGCACAGGGGGCTCATCTCCTTCAACCGGGCCTTCTACAATGCCCTGCGAGACGTGCCCGAGGACCGCAGCGTGCACATCTTGCTCGAGACCTGCATCGACGGGGGCACGACCGGACTGAACCCCTGGTACGCCCAGTGTGGCTTGCCCTTGGCACACGGCAACATCGTGCTGATGGGGTCTTGCCAGCTCAACCAGTCCAGCAACCTGGCGGTGTTCGACAACCGCTGGCACGGGGCGTTTACGTGGGGACTGGTGAACCTGTTGGGCCAGACGGCGGTGCATGTCGCCAAGGAGGGACGCAGCTTCGCAACCACCTATGCGGCCCTCGCGCAGCGGACGGGCGCCTTGCTGGAGCTGATGGGCTTCTCGGACCAGCAGCCCTCGCTGTGGTCTCAGCCGGACCAAGCCAACTGGGAGGTCTTTGGCACCCTGCCCGGCACCTGGACCGATGTGGCAGTGCTCGAGCCTGTGCGGACCAAAGAAGAGATCAACGCGGGCGACGGCGGCCACATCTATGAGCTGATGGATGGCACCGTGTCCAAGGGCTGGCTGGTGGTGACCGGCGACGGCGGCATGGTGTTCGGCGGTCAGTCGTTGACCCCCAACCACGAGTACTGGTTCTGGACGGGCACGGCCTTTCAGGGCAACTTCGACGTGGTGTCCCGCACGACCGGCCCCGCAGTGGTCTCGGGACAGGTGAAGAAGACCCCGTCCGAAGCGTTCTCGGACAACGCCGAGCCCCTCGAAGGGGGCCACTGGGCGGTCAGCCGTGTGCCCCCCACCGGGCCGACTACCCCCGTGTGCTGCGTCTGTCCCCAGCCGCCCTCCCCGGCCAGCCAGCCGCCCCTCGACATCCAGGGCTTGCTGTGGGCCACCCCCGACGAGCCAGGGCCCAAGCGCCGGGTGACGTTCACCACCGAGCCCGGCGCGGTCACCCGCTTCGTGTGGCAGCCCGGCCCCCCGCCGGGAGAGCTGCCCTGGACGGCCCACGACAGCTTCGGGGGCTGATCCCGATCATCCCGGGTGCCCAGTCAAGGACCGGGCCAGCCGAAACCCCACATTGGGGAAGGGCTGGTCCGGCTGGCTGGCGAGGCGGGACGCAGGCCGCACCATTGAGCCCGTGCTGTTGGCGGCGCCACCGCGAACATTGATCCATGCGGTGTCTTGGGCCGGCCAGACCAAGGTGTCCGGCCCACACACGGTGCGCTTCGGTCCCTCCCGCAGCCAGGGGTCCAAGCACAGATCGCGCACATTGCCCACCAGCCCCCGCACCCCGTAGGGACTCTCGTCCAGGGCAAAGGCATGGACCGAGCACACCGCCGGTCGCCCCGCCGTCGCATGCACCGTGTTGGCCCACGTGGGCTCAAAGAACCACCCCCAGGGCAGCGGACGGGCATCCCCCCCCCGGGCCGCCTTCTCCCACTCCACCGAGTGGGGCAGCCGCCACCCCGGGCCCTGCGCTGCGCAGAAGGCCCTTGCCGCCTGCCAAGTCACGTTGACCACCGGGCCGTCCAAGGTCCACGGGGTCTCGACCTCCCCCACGTCCAGCCGGTAGCGCCCCTGGGCGTCCACCCGGTAGCCCCGCTGGTCCGGCGTGCCCGCAGCCGCGTCGTGAAGGGGTGCCCACCGGGCCGCTTCGTCTGCCCGTCCCCCATCGACGAGCCCATTGAGGAACGCGACAAAGGCCCCATGGGTGACCGGGTGGCGACCGATGACAAAGCCGTCCGTCCAGCCCCGCCGCGGGGGCAGACCATCGGCCGCATCGGGGTCCCCACCCAGCTCACAAGGCCCCGCCGGCACGTAGCAGAACCCGTCGGGAACCTCGTCGGGACGGGGCAGATAGACCACACCGCCCCCAGCGCCGGCAGGCACCGATCCGTCCCAGTGGCCCGTGCGGGTGATCCGGACCGGACAGCGCACCGGGGCCCGGTCGGGGTGGTCCACGGTCAACAGGTAGCTGCCGATGGGCAGGTGCACATCCACCAGCGGCGTCGTGCCCAGGACCCGCTCCTCGACCGGCACCAACCGGCGATGCTCCGCCACAAAGCGGTGCAGTCCCACCACTGCCCCGGGGGGCTCGGTGCGCAGCGTCAAGCGCCCCACCCCGGCCAGCCACGCGGCGTGCTCTCCCCGATCGTGCTGCCGCAGCCGCCGCTCCCACCGGCGGGTCGCCCCGTCGTCGCCAAGCTGTTCCGCCCGGCCATGGCGATCCCGGTAGAGCTCAGCCAGCGCACGGTGGGCCTCGGGCAGCTCTGGGTCCACGCGCAGCGCCGCCTGAAGAGCTTGCTCATGCTCATCTTCGGACAGTCCCGCTTCCACGCGCAGGGCGGCGGCCCGGTCTTCGAGCGCCCACCCTGGGCGCTTGTGCACGTCGGCATCAAAGGGGCGCAGCGGCCCCAGCACCGCGCTCGCCTGGGCAAGCACCACCGCGGCCTCCTGGGCCACGGCTTCGGCCGCCCGGCGGGCGCGCTCGGCCTCTCCCACGATGGCCAGCGCCTGCACCCGGCGCTGGCGACCCTCCAGCCACGCCGCCAGCGCTGCCGCCACCGGCGCCGCCGTGGGGGGTCGGTCTTCGGGCACAAAGGCCAGTGCGTCCCGGCACACTGCCGCCAGCCGGGGGTCGATCGAGCCCGCCAAGGGGGCCACCGGCTCTCGACCGGCACGGGCCAGCGCCTCGGGCCCCTCCCGGGGGGGCCGCCCACTCAGCACCTCGTGCAGCAGCCCCCCCAGCAGGAAGACATCGCTCCATGGGCCACAGCGGGCGACCTCATTGCGGGCGGTCTCGGGCGCGATGTGGGTGAAGGTGCCGACGATCTGGCCCGGAAACGCCTCCTCCCCCAGCGGCGCAGACGCCCGGGCGATGCCCCAGTCCAGCAGCAACACCGTGCCAAACTCGCCCACCATCACATTGTCGGGCTTGATGTCCCGGTGGAGCACCCCGCGGCTGTGGGCAAATGCCACCACCTCGGCCACCCGCCGCACCAGATCCACCAAGCGGTGCAGGGGCCACTCGTCGGGCCTGTGGCGGGCCAACAGCAACACATCGGTCAGCCGGGGCCCCCGGACCTCCTGCATCGTCCAGAACGGCCGTCCATCGGGCAACAGACCGATGTCGACCACCGGCACCACACCCGGGTGCTGGAGGTGGGCGGTGATCCGCGCTTCGTTGGTGAAGCGGCGCACGGCGAAGGCATCCGAGCGCAGGCCTTGGCGCAGCACCTTGCGCACCAGGGCCCGCCCCAGCACCCCGTCATGCACCCGCCACACCTCCCCCATGCCACCCCGTCCCACCATGTCGCCAATGACGTAGCGATCGCCATCTTCGAGCACCCGGGGAGGAAGCGCGGGCCCCCCAGTGGGCACCCCTGCGGCATCGGTCGGCAGCCTCGGGGTGTCCACCGCTGGGGCCCCATCGGCCGCCGTGTGCGCCGTCCAAGCGGTCGCCCAATCTGCGCCAGACATCAGGGTTGCTCGATGCGAAACCGCGCCGATCCCAGCCGCACCTGGCCCGAGCCCCGCCGCCGCTCGATGATGCCCTTGGCCCCCACGATGCCGGCCTTCTCGAGGTGCTTGCGGGCCCGAAAGACCGACACATTGAAGTGGTTCTCTTCCAAGCGAAGGTCCCGCTGCACCTCGTCGCAGTACCGCCAGCCCTGCTCCGAGTCGACCACCCCCGCGGCCATGTCTTCGGCCCGGTGCCGCGCGAGCAACAACAACAGCTCGTGCTGCGCCCGGTGGGCCACCGAGAAGGACCGCCCGCCCTGTTCGATGAACAGCTCGATGTGTTCCTCATCTTGGCTGACCTGAAAGACGATGCTGGGCCCCGCCGCCGCCGCATCCGCCACGGTCTGGGTCGCGACCTGGCGGGCAGGCGGGTGCACGGTCCAGACCTGGGCATCGATGACCAGGGTGTTGTCGCGGGGGAGGGGATGGGCCCCACCAGACCGCTCTTCGACCAGCCCGAGCGCACCATCCACATAGACCAAGATGGCTTGACCATCAGCATTCTGAAACACCAACAGCTCGTCCTCGGCGACCACCAGCGCGCCGTCCGCTGACCGTGCCATCAGCACCGGGGGCCCCGCGTCCGCCAGCACCCACACGTCCGCTTCGGAGCCGAAGGCCAAGCGGGCACCCACCGTGAGCAGGCGGCGCTGGCCCACTTCGAGCCGCTCGCCGCCCAAGAAGGTGCCGTTGCGGCTGCCGAGGTCGAGCAGCTCCCAGTCCGTGCCCGACCAGCGCACCAGGGCGTGGTGGCCGGACGCACGAGGGTCGTCGAGCTGCAGCAAGCACGCGCTGGACCGGCCGATGGAGTGCTCTGCCGTGAGCAGCGCCGATCGCTGTCCACCCATGTGGGTCAAGTTCGCCATGTGTCCTTCGCTGGCACGGCCCCATTGTAGAGCAGAACCGGTCGGCCCCCCGCCCGGCTGGGGCCAAGATCCACCCTCCCCCCCCCGGGTGATCGGGCACGTCCGCAGCACAGCGACACGGGCAGGGGGGCGGGCGACCGCAGGCACCACACCAACCGAGAACATTCTAAAATAAGGCATTCTCGACAAACACCATGATCTTCCTTGTCCACCGCTTGAAGCCCGACCCTCACCCATCGGCCCAGTCGGTCAGTTCCCACCTCTGCGGCACC
Source organism: Myxococcota bacterium (assembly GCA_942491145.1). GTDB lineage: Bacteria > Myxococcota_A > UBA796 > UBA796 > UBA2385 > CAXQUZ01. Next base: position 114,042 of record CALOBC010000049.1, read on the forward strand.
CGGGACCAGCACCACGGTGCTTCCCCCACACTCAGGAGGTCGGGCCATGCCTGTCCAACGCAAGAAGTCTGCTGCCCTCGTGGTCTTGACCTTGGCGGGCTTTGGCGCGCTGTCGCTGCGACCCGAGAGCACCCAGTCGGCGCCCTCGGCCCCGGCCCCCACCCCCGCCGCGACCACCTTCACCACACGCACGGGGGCCAGCACCCACGCCGCGAGCGCAGCCACACGCACCCAGGGCGTCGATGCCCATCGCGCCACAGCGGGCGCCTACATCGACGGTCAGGTGATGGTGACGTTGGCCGCCGGAACCGATGCCCAGGCGCTCGCCGCCCGGCACAGCGCCACCTTGGCCCGCCCGGCTGGACTGGCGGGCGTGGCAGTCTTCAGCGTGGCGGCGGGCAGCTCCGTGGCGGACCTCCCCGCGTCCTTGCGGGCCGACGATGCCGTCCTCGACGCAGGACCGGTCGGGCGCACGCTCGGTGCGAAGTCCAAGCCGAAGGGCCAAACGGACCAAGACGAGAGCAACAGCGGCGACGCAACCACCGACGGGACCACCGCCGACGGGACCACCACCGACGGAACCACCGACGGGACCACCACCGACGGAACCACCGACGGCGTCTCCACCGCTCCGGCGCCCTCCACCAACCCGACCCTGCGCGGGCTGCAGTGGCACATCGACAGCGTCGCCACGCCTGAAGGCAGCGACCTGTCTGGCATCACCGTGGCCGTCCTGGACTCCGGCGCTGCGATGCAGACCGAGCGGGTGCGGGGCACCATCTACACCCAGGCCCCTTCCTTGGCCGACGTCCAGATCGTGGCACCCAAGGACTTTGTCGACGACGACGACCTGCCCCTGGACGAGCACCAGCACGGCACCCACATCGCCACCCTGCTCCTCGGTCAGGGCGAGCTCGCTGGCGTGGCCGCGGGCGCCAAGCTCATGCCGCTGCGGGTTCTCGACAGCAACAACGCCGGCAGCGAGGTCGAGCTCATCGACGCCCTCGACTGGGCGGTCCGCAACGGCGCGGACGTCGTCAACATGAGCCTGTCCTTCCCCCCCGGCTACGTGCCTTCATCCGCGCTGCAGCGGGCGATCCGTCAAGCGAGCGACGCCGGGTTGGTCCTGGTCGCCGCCGCGGGCAACGACGGCCTGTCGACCCAGGTGTCCTGGCCCGCCGCCAGCCCCTTGGTCCTCGCCGTGGGCGCCTACAACGAAGGCGAGAAGTGGCTTCAGCCCTCAAGCTACTCCAACCTGGGCCCCGCCATCGACCTCATGGCACCCGGTGGCCAGCTCGAGACCGACAGCGACGGAGATGGCATCCCCGACGGCATCCTGGGCGAGTCTTTCGCGCTGGGCCATCCCGACCAGCTCGAGCCTTGGCTGATGGCCGGGTCCAGCCAAGCCGCAGCGGTCGTCTCGGGCGCCGCCGTGCACCTCCTCGCCGCTGGCGCAGACGCGGATCAGGTGCGCAACGCCCTGCTCGCCGGGGCCACTGACTGGGGCTCCAAGAGCGCCGAGGGTGGGGTGGGGACCGGCGGTCTCGACATCGCGGAGTCTCTCGCGATGCTGACCGCTGGGGTCGTCCTGGCGCCCGAACGTCCCCTCGTCGCGATCCTCCCGTATGTGGTGAGCGAAGGGGACGAAACCGGCGAAGAGTCGGTCAAGGCCCTCTTCCGACTGACGGTGACCGACAAGAATGGCATCCCCCTCGACGGACACTACGTCATCCAGGCCAGCCTGTGGAGCACCGACGGACACAGCACGGTGGAGTGCAGCCTCGGATCTGACGGTCAGTGCACCCTCAAGGGCGACTCCACCGAGCGCTTGGACAACCGCGGCGACGAGCGCCCCCTCGCATGGGCGCTTCAAGTCGAGTCGGTGGTCGATCGCGACACCAACATCGCGCTGCGGCCCGACGGGGTGCTCTTTGGCTCCGACTCGCTGGAGGTCCTGCTCCAGGGCATCGACAACATCGGCACCCTCCACAACGCGCCGCTCGCAGTGCACTGGTCCGCCACCGAAGACGCCGAGCTGGGTTGGCTGGCCGACAGCTACGCCGTCATCGACTCGGGCAGTGGCCTGTCCAGCAGCCCCCTCGGCCTGGCCTTCCTGCCCAGCGCCATGAACGCCCGAGTGCGGGACTACGACGTCGATCTGGACGGAACGGGCCTCTCCAGCAGCCCCCTCGGCGTGGTGTCCGTGCAGCGTCTCGTCGTGTCAGGCCCCGACAGGTCCAACAACCCGATGGGCTTTGTCTCCGGCAAGCTCGTGGCCATCGACGGCACCGGCCTGGCCAGCAGCCCCCTCGGCCTCAGCGCGATGGACCTGACCCAGCCCGGCCCCATGGTGGACCTGGGCCTGGGCCTCAACGGGACCCGGCTGCTGATGGGTGAGAGCATGGTGGTGGGTGGCAGCTCCGCGGGATCGCTGACGGCCGACAAGGTGGCCGATGGCGGCTGGACCCTCGACGGTGGCTACGGTGTGGCGAGCATCCTCATCGGCAGCGGCGTGGTCGAGGTGGGCACCACGGCTGAAGGAAGTGGCTCGGGTGTGTCGAGCCAGTCGATGCCGCTGGGGCTCTGACCGGGGAGCTCAAGAACGGGCCCCTGCATCCCCTGGTGGACGGCGTGCACCCAGCGGCGCCCTGCACCTGAGCTGAGTCAGACTCCGCTCGGTTGCGGCCCCCCCACCGCTGGGCACAAAGCACACGACAACGCTTACCAATAGACCGTTCCCGAACGTTCGCCCCACGGGGCTGGCGGTCGGGAGCGGTCTCGCTTTGGGGGCCCGTGATGCAGCTCGGTGGCGGGCGTGGCACCATGCGGGCGGCCTTGCTTGCCCCTGAGGGCCCGGGCCTTCCCTCGTGTCCCGGAGTCCCCATGCGCGCCCTCTTCTTTTCTGCGGTGTTGCTGCTCGTCGCGTGCGGCAACAAGTCCGAGGACGACAGCGCCGGGTCTTCTGACGGCGGGGACGGCGGGGTGGGTGGAGACGGCGGGGGTGATGGGGGCGGCGATGGCGGCGATGGCGGCGACCCACCGCTCACCAACGGTCCGGGCGGCACGGTGATGGTGGTGCCAGACTGCGCCCCCGATGATGGTCCGGCACTCGCCTTTGTGGTGGGCCTTGGCAGCAACTGCGAAGGTGCCGCGCCCCCCCCGGACACCCCCTACGCACGGGTTGTGATCTACGACGGGACCTGGCTGTCGGACCCTGCCGGCAACACGATGGAGTGGACGGATTGGCGGGGGGGCTTTGCTGTCCTTGCCCCCTCCGGCTCTGCGGGCGAGCAGGTCTCGGTCGACACCGGCAGTCTGCACGTCACCGCGTGGGACGGTGCCGGTCGAGACGCCCCCGTCGGCAGCACGGTCTCGGGCTGGTACACGCTGACGCTGGAAAATGGCACCGAGGTGGGCGCCGGCTTCGAGGGCGTGTACTGCGGCGGCGAGACCATGTGCGGTCGATAGGGCGCGGTTGCTGAGGTTGGCCCAGGTCCGGGTGGACACTTCGACATTGTTTCGTTATTCGACGAACACCGAAACAATGGAAGGCCTGCCGTGGACCCACGCTGCTGCGCGACGCCCAACCCGCCCCTGGCCCGCACCGAAGACGACGCAGACCTCGCGGCGCTGTGCCACGCCCTCGCCAGCCCCCACCGGGTCTTCATCGTGCGCTTGCTGCTCGCCCAAGAGTCCTGCTTCGCCGGTGATCTGGCCAGCCAGCTTCCCTTGGCGCCCTCCACGGTCAGCCAACACCTGAACCAGCTCAAGAAGGTGGGCCTCATCCGCGGCGAAGTGGACGGCCCCCGGCGCTGCTACTGCGTCGATCTTGACGTGTTGGCGCGCCTGCGCGGCCTGTTCGATGGCCTCGACGCCCCTGTCTGATTCCCGGTTCTTGCCCCCCACCCGCACGCCCGGTGCCCCATGCAGTTCCAGAACCTTGTGTTTCTCTGCGTCGCCAACTCCGCTCGCAGCCAGCTCGCTGAAGCCCTTGCCCGGCGCCGCTTTGGTCCGGGTGTGACGGTCCAGTCCGCCGGCAGCGCCCCCAGCCGGGTCCACCCCATGGCCGCCCGGGTGCTCGCCGAGGTGGGCATCGATCCCGCGTCGCTGCGCAGCAAACATGTCGACACGCTCCACACCGATGACATCGACCTGGTGGTGCACCTGTGTGCCGAGGCCCAGTGTCCGGTGCTGCTGTCCAGCGCCCCCCGCCTCAACTGGTCCATGGCCGATCCCGACCGGCCAGATCTCTCTGAAGAAGTCCAGCTTCAAGTCTTTCGCGACACCCGGGACGCCATCGATCAGCGCCTCGCGGTGCTCGAAGCCCTGCGGGATGGCCCCGAGCCCCTGGTCCCCACTGAGTTTCATGCCAGTGTGCGGGTGCCCGATCTGGCCGCATCCGCCCGATTCTACACATGGCTGCTCGGGGTCGCCCCGAAGGTGTGGACCCACCGCTACGTGACCTTCGTGAGCCCGGCCCTGCGCACCAACTTTGTGTTGCTGGTGGACGACGGAAAGGTCCTCCACCAAGACACACTGTACCACCTCGGCGTCGAGCTGCCCGACCGCGCGGCTGTCATCGCTGCCCACCACCGCGCCGCCGCCGCCGGCTTCCCGATCCACAAGCCCGCCCGCACCACCTGGCGGGGCACCCCACTGCACGAGCTGTGGTTGAAGGACCCGGGGGGCAACTTGGTTGAGGTTTATGCCCGGTTGACCGACGCCGACCTCACCGAGTGCCCCGACAACCTCGAGCCCTCCTTTCTGGTGACCGCCTGATGTCCAGCTGGCACGACGGCAACCCGCCGCCCATCACCGCAAGCCCCTTCCCCGACGTCGTCCGGAGCACCCACCCCCCGCGGGTGCTGATGCTCTACGGCAGCCTGCGGGAGCGGTCCTACTCTCGCTTGCTCGCCGAAGAAGCCGCCCGGGTGCTCGAAGACCTGGGCTGTGAGGTGCGCTGGTACCATCCCCACAAGCTGCCGATGAAGGGCCCGGGGCTGGACGACCACCCCGAGGTGCAAGCCATCCGCGACTTGTCGCTGTGGTCCGAAGCCCAGGTCTGGTGCTCCCCCGAGATGCACGGGTCCATCACGGGCGTGTTCAAGAACCAGATCGACTGGATCCCCCTCGCCATCGGTGCCGTGCGACCCACCCAAGGTCGCGCCTTGGCCGTGATGCAGGTGTGTGGGGGCAGCCAGTCCTTCAATGTGGTCAATGGGCTGCGGGTGCTCGGGCGGTGGATGCGCATGCTCACCATCCCCAACCAGTCCAGCGTGGCCAAGGCGTGGCAGGAATTCCACGAGGACGGCCGCATGAAGGACTCGGCCTACCGGGACCGGGTGGTGGACGTGATGGAGGAGCTGGTCAAGTTCACGTGGCTCACCCGCGACGTGCGAGACCACTTGGTGGACCGCTACAGCGAGCGCAGAGAGCGCGCCGCCAAGGACGCCGCCCGCACCGAAGCCGACCGCCCCCAGGACAAGTTGGCAAAGAACCAGCCATAGCGACAATGGCGCATCTATCAACGTTTACGTGGCACTGGATCCAACTGGTGTATCGAAGGTAAACACTGACGCCTTCATGGTCTCGGCGATGATCCGGTCGTCGTCGTCAGACCACACCCGCTTGGGGTCGGACCAAGCCGCCATAAACGCCGGGTCCCAGGGCCAAGGCTGTCCGTTCAGCCGCACTGCACCGTCGGCGGCGAGGTGGGTGGCCTCACTCAGGGAGCGCTCGCCCAGGTCGCGGACCAGCGCGCGAAAGCGGGCTTCCACCACCGGGTCGGCGAACCGCAGCATCTCCCGCGCGGCATAGGCAACATGCAGCCAGGACGGCCGCATCACGAGGGCCACCGCACCCACCCGTGCCGCCGTTCGCCGCAAGAGCTCTGAAGCCTCCCGGGCGATGCCCAGCCCCGGCACGTCTTGGCCCGGCAGCGGGGGACGGCCCGCCCGAAAGGCCGCCAGGGGATGGCGCAGCGTGAGCCAGTGCACAAACAGCACCACCGCGTCTTCGGTCTCATCGGGCAAGCTCAGGCCGAGGGCCCCCAGGGTGGTGCGCTCCACCACTTGCTCCATGACCATGTGGCGGGTGTCGCCGGTCGGTTCCGCGAGGGCCGTCAGGCGCAGCCGCTCGCCGGCGCTGACTTGGTCAAAGGTGACCTCACAGCTGTGGTAGCCCAGGGTGTGGACGTGCTGCAGCAGCCCAAAGCGGGCCAGTGCGAGCAACACTCCGCCCGGCGTGTAGGTGTTCAGGTAGCGGGCAGCAGGCGGCGGCGGCCAGAAGCCGAGGTCTTCTTCGGTGAGCCAGGGCTCGTCTTCGCCCGACAGCACATCGGGCCCCAGCCCCGCGGAGATGTCGGCGTAGCGCAGGCTCAGCGGGTCGATGGACTGGGCCAAGCAGCGGGGCTTGTGGAAGGCGAGGGCGAGCCCGGTGTGGGCCAGTCGCCGCCACGCATCGCGCAAGTATCCGCCGCCCGGCAGCCACACCTGGGGCAAGCCCTTGATGTGCCGCGCCACCCGGACGTCCCGGCGCAAGGCGCCATCTTCGGTCATCCCCAACATGCCCACCGGATCTTCGGCGATGACGTCCCCACCGGCGATCACGAACCAGAGGTCGGCGTCCGGCATGCGGTCCAGCAGGGCATCGAGGGCCGTGAGGTATGCTTCGTCACCGGTCCCCTCAGGAAGCACCGTCTCATCGGCGTTGACAGGCCCCCAGTCGCTGCCCGAGAGCGACCCGATCCGGACCCGGGGGTCGTCGCCCAAGCACGCGGCGGTGCCGTCGGGGGGGTGGGCGTCCAGATCCAGGATGTTGACCCGCAGGTCGGGGTTGTCCAGCCAGAGCACCTGCACGGCCACGGCCATGTCGTTGACCGGACAGAAGCCCGCGGCCACCGTCGGTGCGGCGTGGTGAAAGCCCCCCTGCAGGTTGAGCACCGGGCCGTCGTCCCGCAGTGCAAGCCGCGCGGCATAGAGCGTGCCCCCCACACTGTGCAGAATGCTCGTCAGCACGGCGTCCACGGCCACGTCCCAGGCCTCGACTCCGAACACGCCTGCGAGCACAACGGGATCGCCGAGAGACTCGACCAGTGCGCCAGAGTGGACCAGCAAGAGCTTGCGGGGGGAGATCCGCGGGGCCTCGTGCTGGTGGCCGATGGCACCGACCGCCCGCAGCTGCCAGAGGGCAAACTCAGACCGACGGGGACCGAGCCCCGTGCGGGCCTCGATGGACGTCAGCGGCAACCGGTACGCATCGTGGAAGACCACGTGCAGGGGCGGGCGGCCGAGGGTGTGCAGGCGCGCGCGCTGTCGCTTGAGCCACCGGGTCATCTGGGCTCCCAGAGGGGTGGACCCGCAATAACGGACCGCGCCCCTGGGCCTTGCCGGTTCATGCCGGGGTGTCGCCGCTGTCCCCACCGGTCCGCCGCTCCCGGTCCAGGCTGGTCCAGCCGCCTTGCCACTGCTGCACCCCTTCGTCGCCAAACACCAACAACCGCGTGGCCACCTTGTCGACAAAGAAGCGGTCGTGGCTGACGGCGATGACGGCACCGGGGAACATCGCCAGGGCACGCTCCATGATCTGGGCGCTGCGCATGTCGAGGTGGTTGGTGGGCTCGTCGAGGACCACCACCGAGGGGCCGGACGTCAAGCACCAGGCCAGCGCCAGCCGGGCCCGCTGCCCCCCGGACAGCGCCCCGATGCGCAGCTGCATCTCAGGCTCGGAGAAGCCCAGCATGTGCATGAAGCGCAGCACACTCTTCTGGGTGGGCATCTCGTGGGGGGCCAAAAACTGCTGGGGCGCCCGCATCGCGCAGTGGTGCACCCGCTCGCTGTCGTCGAGGCCCGCGACCACCGCCACAAAGTCGGAGCAGCGCACCCCCGGACGCCAGGAGATCTCGCCGGCGTCGGGCTTCAGGTTGCCCATCAGTGCTTCGAGCAGAGACGACTTGCCGCTGCCGTTGCGGCCCAGAATCACCAGGCGCTCCCGCTTGGACAACCCAAAGCTCAGCCCCTCGAAGAGGGTGTGCCCCCCCCGGGACACGCTGAGGTTGTCCACAGTCAGCAGCTCTTGGGCGATGTGCAGGTTCTCGTAGACCGCGCTCACCACCCGGTCGACCGTGGGGGTCTCTCCGCCGGCCCCAATGCGCTTGCGGCCCCGGCTGTCGGCCTTGCCGGAGCGGGCCTTGCGCCGGGCCTGGGCCGTCGAGACCTCAAAGCTCAGCAGCTCTTCTTCGGCCCGAAACTCCTTGGCCAAGCTCTTCGCCGCTTTGGCTTTCTCCCAGACATAATCTGCGTAGTTTCCTGGATACTCGTGCAGCCGGTAGTTCTGGATCTCGACCATGCGGCCGACGACGGCATCGAGGAAGTGCCGGTCATGGGAGACCACAAGCACGGCGCCGGGCAACCGGGAGATCCAGCTCTCCAGCCACGCGATGCCCTCCACGTCCAGAAAGTTGGTGGGCTCGTCCAACAACAACACATCGGGCTCTTCCAACAACACAACCGCGAGGCTGGACCGGTTGCGCCAGCCCCCACTGAGCTGTCCGACGGGCTTCTTGCGGTGTTCCTCGGAGAACCCAAGCTTCGTGAGCACCGTGTCGATCCGGTTGGTGTAGCTCCAGCCGTCGGCGTGGTCCATCTTCTCCAGCAGGTCGGCTTGGCGCATCAGCAGCGTGTCGTAGTCGGCATCCGGGGCACACAGGGCCTCTTCGATGCCCGTCAGCTCCGCTTCCCAGCCGCGCACCTTGGCAAAGACGTCCATCAGGATGTCTTCGATGTTGCGCGCGTCGTCGAGCTGGGAAAACTGGGAGAAGTAGCCGACGGTGACGTCCAGATCGAGCTCCACGTCCCCCTCGACATGGGGGACGGCGGCACCGACCTCGGGGCGTGTCGACGCAGTGCCCTGGCGGACGTCGATGGCGTGCCGCACCACCAGCTTCAGCAGCGTGCTCTTGCCAGACCCGTTGGCCCCGACCAGCGCCACTCGCTCGCCGGCACCGACCTTGAGGAAGACCTCCCGGACGATCTGGCGGTCGTCATACTGCACGGTCAGGTTCTTCATGCGGACGATGGACATGGCGCTTCCGGGGGGAGGGTGGGCACAGGGGTGGGGCGTGGTCCCCTCTTGGCCTGTCCGCGGCGCCGGTGCCTCCCCCGCCACGGATGACAAGTCCCGAGGGGTGGTCTTGCCTCAGGGGCAATCCGTGCGTAGCTCGCCCCCGCACAAACTTGTCTGGACCCGTCATGTCACTGGTTGTCCGCGCCCCGCTTCTGTTCGCCTTGCTGTCCTTTGCCTCGTCCGCGGTCGCCCACGCGGCTGACGATGTGGAGCTGACACCCTACGGCTTCATCAAGCCCACGGTGGCCATCCTCGGCGGCACGTTCAGCTCGTATGGCCGACCCAATGCGACCGCGCTGACCTCGGCGGGCAACCCCACGCTGGTGGCCGATCCCGATGCCCCGCGGGCGAGCTGGCAGCTGGCCCAGTCCCGGCTGGGCGCCAAGCTCCAAGCCGGCGCTGCCCGGGCCCAAGTCGAGCTCGACTTCATCGACTTCAACCTGTCCAACCCGACCACCGGCTCCCACCCCCGCCTGCGCCAAGCGACCGTGGGCTGGGCCCCGAGCGATCAATTCTCGCTCACCATCGGCCAGACCTGGGACAACTTCGCGCCGCTCAACCCCTTCCACCGCAACTATGTGGGCGGCAGCTTCACCGCGGGCAACCTCGGGTTCATGCGCGACCAGCTCATTGTGGCCCATGACAGCGACACGATGCTGGTGAGCGGGGCCCTCGGCTTCGCGGCCCCGAACAACAACCAGAGCGACGGTCCCTTGGAGACCCACCCGCTGCCGACCGCTTCGCTGCGGCTGGGCATGCACATCGGCAAGGCCAGCACCGCCGGCGCCGCGGGCTTCTTCGGGCTGGTGCCCCAGTCGGACCAGACCAGCGCCACGGCCTGGGGGGCCAACGCCTTCGCCGACCTCAAGCTGTCGAAGACCACTGCCGTGCGCAGCGAGGTCTATGGCGGCCAGAACCTCAACAACACGGGCATGCTGACCCTGGGCCACGGGGTGTTCGACGCCGAGAAGGACACGTTCACCGATGTCAGAGAGGCCGGCGGATGGGTGTCGCTGCACCAAGGACTCGGCAAGTGGCTGGCGCTGACGGTGACCGCCAACGGGGCCGAAGTGCTCAATTCCGACGACGCCGCGCCGGGCTACACCACGGCCGAGAACACTGATGAAGTCGCCACTCTCGCAAGCGCACCCGGGATGACCCGCAACCTCGGAGAGCGGGTGGGCCTGGAGGTCTCCCCGACGCCCCACCTGTTGTTCTACGGCGAAGGCTTGGCCATGGAGACCCGCTTTGTGAAGGCGCCGGGCGACACCTCGGGGCAGAACATGAGCCCTGTGCGGGTGGGCGCCGAGCTCGGGGCCATGTTCACCTTCTGACGACACGGGCCGGCATGTCCCTGAAATGTGCCTGGAAGCGGACAACCAGCGGCCGACGCGTCAAGTGGGGCCATCCTCCGGAGCTCCCATGTCCCTGCACTCTCGTCGCCTCGTTCTCGCTGGTCTGCCCGGCTTGGCCCTCGTCCTCAGCGGCTGCCCCAAGATCCCCAAGGGCACGGCCAAGCAGCTCAAGAAGTACCTGCCCGCCGTGCGCTTCGACAAGGTCAAGGTGCGGGATCTGGACTTCGACAAGGCCGACCTCGACTTCATCTTCCAGGTCGACAACCCCCTGCCGCTCAAGATCGGGCTGGCGAGCCTCAGCTACCGGCTCGACCTCGAGGGTGTGGACTTCCTGTCCGGCAACGACCCCGACGGTGTCTCTCTGAAGGCCGAGGGCTCATCGCCCCTGCCCCTGCCCCTCACCCTGCGCTGGAAGAAGGCCGCCGAGCTGCTGTCGGCGACCAAGGGCAAAGACGAGCTGGGCTTCGGCCTCGCCGGCAAGCTCGGCTTCAACACCCCCGCCGGGATCGCCACGCTGCCCTACAGCGCCGGGGGCACCGTGCCTGCCCTGCGCCGGCCCAAGTTCCGCTTCCAGGGCCTGCGCCTCAAGGACTTCCAGCTCGCCCAAGACCGCGCCCGGCTCGCCCTCGACCTGGGCATCACGAACCTCGGCGGCGCGACCATCGGCCTGCACGACTTCAACTATCGCTTCAAGCTGGGCGACAAGCGCGTGGCCAAGGGCAACACGGGCGAGCTGGGCAAGGTCTCGGGCGACACCGAAGAGACCGTCTCGCTGCCCATCGACATCACGCTGTCGAACCTCGGGGCGAGCGTGATCGATGCCCTGCGCAGCCGCGGCCGGGTGCAAGCGGGGCTGGCGGCGGACCTGGGGGTGTCGACGCCGTTCGGGCGGATTCCGCTGTCGATCGACGAGGGTGGGCAGCTGTCGGTGGGGTGAGGCGCCGGTCTCCAGACACGAAGCCCCCGTCGCGCCCTACAACACCAGCCAGTCCCGATCCACCGCGGCCGCCGGCAGGTCCACCCGATGAACCCGGCCGTTGCCCCAGCCGACCAAGAGCCTCTGGCCCGGTAGCATCCGCACACAGGTCAGCACTGCCCCGGGATCGCCCTCAAGTGTCCACGCGGCGCGGCCCGCCCACAGCGAGACCGTGTGGGGCTCCGCGGACACCGCAACAGTGGCCCCCACCACGCCGAGGATGCGGCCACCGGACACCCGCGCGTCGCTGCCCGCCAGCCAGACGCCGGCGGGGCGCTGGACGTGGACCTTCCCGCCCAACATGGTGCACACATCACCATTCTCGACGCCTTCGAGGGGACTGCGGCTGCGCAGTGTGGGCCCCACGGACCGGCTCCAGCACCACAGCTCCGCGCCGCGGCCCACGTCCACCACCGCGTGGATCAGCGTGGCAGTGACCTCAAGAGCGCGGACATGCTCACCCACCCGGCCGCTGGTCCACAGGCGCTCGGGACCGGCACGACCAAGGCGCCACGCCGAGACCGCCCCGTCGCCAAAGGCCCACAGCACCCCGTCGCTGTCGAGCTCGGGAGACACGGTGAGCCCCGGGGGCAGCTCGCCCGCCGGAACCGGCGCCATCCCGGTGCGCAGGGACCACAGCCACGCCGGTCCCCCCGGTCGCTGTCGCACTCCGAACAGCGTCTCCGGGCCGGGCAGCAGCCGGTCCACCGCCGTGGGCACATGCGCGGGCGCCCCGTCCCCCTGCACCCGCCAGAGCCCGAGGTCCCCCAGCGCCACGGTCAACACGCCGTGGGCGTCGAGGTGCACATCCAAGATGGGGCGCTCGCCCGGAACGGTGCCCTCCACCGAGGTGACCTCCCCGCCGCCGCTCGGCGTCCACGGCGCCGGATCCCGGGTGTCAGCCGGCGGCAGCGGGGGCAGATCGGCCCGCAGCTCCGGCAGCTGCCCCGTCCCCAGCGCATCCAGCAGGCGCCGGATCTGGCCCGCCGCACGGCCATCATCCCCCATCCCGACGTCCAAGAGCAGCGCACGCAGCACCGGGTCGCAGACCTCCTCCGACAACGGCCCAAAGCGCACCAGCCCATCCACCAGCCGACTTCGCGCGAGCGGGGACTGACCCAGCACGCCGTCCACCACCCCACGGGGGTCGGGCACCAGCCCCAAGCCCAGCGCGGCGGCGACGGCCCACTGGTCCTCCGTGCGAGCCCGGCCCAGCGCATCCGCCACCCACTGCCGCAGCCGCTCGCCATCGTCGCCGTCCCGGTCCGGCCAGAGGGTGTGCACCGCGGCCTCTTCCTGCCCCGACGCCCACCGGTGGTCGGCCACCCCGCCGCGCAGCTGGGCGGCCACTTCGGGCGCTTGGGTCGACAGCACCAACAAGGTCGCGTCCAACACACCCCTGGACAGACCGAGAATGACCGCGTGGTCAATGTTTCCAGCAAGCACCCACAGCCGCAGGCTGGTCTCGGTGGACAGGTCCAGCAGCTCGCTCCACTCCGCCGCCCGGGCCCACTCTCCCTTGGACTCCAGGTAGGCCACGGCCTGGTCCGGCTGGCGCAGCAGCTCCGCGAGCACCCACGCGGCACGCTCCACATCGCCGTCGGCATCGAGGGTCTTGTGGGCCGCTTCGTAGGTCCGGCGCAACAGCCCCAGCACCTGGTCCGCTGCTGCCACCGCGCCCGCCGACTTCCGGGCGCTGAGGTTCAGTTGCGCCCGGCGACCGAGGCGACCGAAGAACCAGCCGTCCGGCGGCGCCGCGCCATCGCCCCCCAGCGGCACCGCATGGCGCAGGGCTTCGAGCAGGTCCCCGTGGGCGAAGCGGTCCAGCAGCTCTTCAAAGATCTGGGCGTGGCGGCGCTGCATCCACCGGAACATCGCCCACATCGGCACGCGGGCGCGCAGGCGGGCCCAGAGGCTCGCCAGGGGACCGGGTTGGGCGGCTCGGGACGGGGACCGCGCGCCGGGCCAGAGCTGCCGAAGGACCGAGCCCACAAAGCCGAGGATCACGCCCAGTCCCACCCCGACACTGCCCAGGCCGGTCCACAAGCCCCGGATCAAGTCCCCGAGACGGGACCGCCGTGGCGCACCCGCCTGCACGGGTGTTCCACGGGGAACAGACTGGCGCTTGGGCTGGGCCTCGGGCTCAAAGAGCGCCAGCACCTCCCGCAGCACCCGGGCCCCGGCACTGGCCAGCCAGTCGCCCACCCGCGAGCGAGAGCCCTGCACTGCGACCTCTTCAGACGACTCGGCAGCTTGGGCAGTCCGCAGTCCCAGCCGCGCGCTCACCACACCCAGGCCCGTGGCCCGCGGGGGCAACACCGGGGGCGGCTGGCCCACTGATCGCATGCGCACGATGGTGATCTCACCCAGCGAAAACAGCGCAGCGGCGTCCACGGGTCGGGTGCCCAAGCGGCACACCACACGCTGGCCATGGTGGCCCACCACCACCTCGCGGTGGCCCAGCGCGCCGGGCGGCTCGAGGGTGGACAAGCCCGCCCCCGCGGACCGCAGAATGTCGGCCCCCAGTGGCACTTCATGCACCCGCCGAGGCGACGCAAACACCACCGCCCGCCAGCCCTCCACACCCTCCAGATCAACGATGATGTCGTCACTCTGGAGGAGTCCGTGCCAGGTTCGGGCATCGGTGGGGGCCGTCCCTGGCGGCCAGACCAGTCCCTGTGCCCAGTGGGTGCCCCGGGGGCGTCGCGGGGGGCTCATGGGGGACTCCAGGTGCGCAGCACACACTGCTCCCGAGCGTCGTACAAGTGCAGTGTCCCCGCGGAGTCCAGCCAGGCCAACCGGTCCCCGGCGGGCGACACCGCGCCAGACACCACGTCGGCGGCGATGCTCTGGGGCGGGGCATGGGGGTACCGGTGGACAAACAGCTGGCCATCCCGCAGCGCCACCGGACACTCCTGCCGGCCCGGCCCCACCCCCACCACGCCCACCAGATCACCCACCACACGGACATGGGCAAATGCGTTCGACACCGCGTAGGAGCCCTCTTCCATCAAGAGCCACCCGTCCGCGCCGTCCTGCCGAAAGACCCACAGGCTGCGCAGCCCCCCCAACACCAGCAAGGGCGCGCCGGACAGCGTGCGATCCACCGGTCCCCCCACAAACCGTCGCCCGCCCGCGGGTGTCTGTTCCAGCGCCCCAATCGAGCTCATCCGCACCACGGCCAGCTGCTCGGGCCCCGGGGGATGCACCGTGCCGTCCCACTGCACCGTCGCCCCCGTCAACGTCGACGGCGTGGCCAGGTCCAGCCCACCCCCGGCGCTCGCGACCAGCCGGACCGGCGGAGGGCACAGGGCCCGCACCCCGTCAGAGCCCTTGCGCACCAGCATGTGCACCGCGCCCGGCCAGCCCGCCAACGCCGAGAGATCGGGCACTGCGTAGAAGCGGTCCCCACGCAGCAAGCCGCCCTCGCCGTCCCCCCGAAGCTCCAGCACCACGAGGCGCTGCTTCGCCCAGCCCACCCCGAACAAGCGGCCGGTGAACCGGGCCCGATGCTCCCGACGCCCCGACCGTGCCACCGCCGGAATGGCGATGGCCTCGTGGGTCTCCGTGGACCAGGCGAGCAAGCGCGCACCGCTCGGCGAGAAGAAGAACCCCGGCTGGGCCGCAAAGGGCGCCCCGGGAAGCTCCGGCTTGCGGCCGTGCTGGGGGCGCAACAGCCGGGCGGATGCGTGGGCGGGCACCGCAGGCAAGGGGAGCCCACGGCCGTTCAGGGTGCACCCCAGCACCCCGTGGCGCGTCTCCAGAACAAGCTGTTGCACACCATCTCGGGGAAGCGTCGGCAACCCCAGCACCACCAGCACGCTGTCGCCAAGGCACCCCAACGTGGCGGGCAGCGTGGGCCGCACGAGGGAGCGCTGGGCCCGGAGCAGCGCCAGCCAGCCCTCGGTCATGCCCTCCACCGGCACGGCGTCCCCGAGAACCCCCCACACGAAGGGCACCCCGAGCGCAGTGGCGTGGGCCTGGAGCACGACCAGCACCGCAGCTTGCACCGTGCGCGCCCGGCCGATGCTGTCCGGTCCACCGTCCAGCCAGACCACCACCCGAGCGGGCGGCGCCGGGGCTTCCCGGGCCAGCTCATGGAACTGCAGCTCCCCGTCCACGGCTCGACGGAGAAACTCATCGGGAATGGCGTCCAGCAGGGCAACCTCACTGTGCAGCAGCCGCTCCCAGGGCCCCCGGCGTCGGATGCCGTCCAGCCCATCTGGCGCGCCCAGACCGGCTTCAGGCACCGGTCCGGTGGGGGTGAGGGGACCGAGCAGCACCTCACACAAAGGGGCCAGCACCGCCCGAAGCCCAGATGGCTGCTCCGACAACAGAGCCTGAAGCGCCTCGGCTGGGGCGCTCACGGCTGCACCAGGGGCCATGGGGCGGCCAACGTGAGGCAGCGCAAGGAGGGACCGGGAAGCAAGACCAACACGCCATCTTCGCCGACCTGAGCGCGGAGAGCTTGGACCAGCAGCGCCAAGGGTGCGCGGGGCTGGCGGGCGGTGGGCAGCAGGAGCGCCGGGGCCAGCGGGCAGGTCCCAAGGGGCACACAGCCGTCCACCCAAGGCACCGCGCCCCCATCGAGCACCCGCACCACCACAACACCCTCGGGCGCGTCATCGAGGGCGAAGCGACGTCCCTGGGCCACCCCTGCCCAAGCCTCGGCCACCAGGCGGGCCGCTGCCTCACCGTCCGCCGCCACCCCCGTGGGCAACAGCGCAGGAAAGCGAGGCGCCCAGTCCAGCCCGCTCATCAGGACAAGGTCTCCAGCCGGGCCACCATGGCCGTGCGGGCGTCGTCGAGGTCCTTGGGACGGTCCTCTGGACCAAACGCCACGTCCACGTCCCGCAGCCAGCCCTTGAGCCGCGCGACCTCCCCTGGGCGACCGTCCGCCGTGAGGGCCCGGGACTCGGCGACCAAGCGACCGGCGAGGGCTTCGGGCCCATCGGAGACCTCGGCGACGGCATTGGCCAGCAGGGCATTGTCGGCATATTTCACAAGGGCCGGCAGCACTTTGCGCGCCCGCTCTTGGGCCAGCAGTGTCGGCGCCACACACAGCATGGGCCAGATGTCGGCACGGGTGGCCACGGTGCGGCCGGCCAGCGCCGCAGCGGCCTGGACCAAGCGCTGGCTGCGGACCAGCCGGCGGTCCGAAAGCGGCACCCCTTCCGCCCGCAAGGTGCGCACGGCTTCGGCGAGGGGCCCCTGGGCTTCGGTGAGGTCCACGCCTTGGGCCGCCCCACGGAGCACATCAAGGGCCGCCAAGCGCCCCGTGGTCTCCACTGGGGCACGGGCCGCACCCGCCACACAGAGCAGCTCTTCGAGGCGGCTGTCCGGCAGCGCGTCGACGAAGACCCGCACAAGGAACCGGTCGGCAAGGGCCGCCAGCGCAACATCTTCGGGCAGGTGGTTGCACGCCGCCACACACACGCGCAGCGGCACCTGCACATCGGTGCGCCCCCGCCGGTAGCGGCCCTCGTTGAGCACACCGAGCAGCGTGTTCAAGATGGCGGTCGACCCGAGGAAGAGCTCGTCGAGGAAGGCAAAGTCGGCTTCAGGAAGCATGCCGGTGGTGTCGACCTCCAGCACCCCGTCCCGCAGCTTGCGCAGGTCCACCGGGCCAAACAGCTCGGCCGGCTCGGTGAAGCGCCCGAGCAGGTACTCAAAGGTCCGGCCACCCAGCGCGCCGGCAACCTGACGGACCGCTTCGCTCTTGCCGGTGCCCGGTGGCCCGACCACCAGCACATGTTCACCGGCCACGGCGCTGAGCAAGATCAGCTCGCACAGGGCATTCCGGCCGACAAGACCGGCGGTGGCATCGTCGAGCGCCGCCCGGAGTTGGGCGCGGGCATCAGCGGTCATCGGTCGTCTCCGCACACAGGCGCAAGCCGGCCACCCCAGCGCAATCTCGGGGGGCCCCACACCCGGGCGGCGCCTCCGTAGCGGAGGCCATCCACGCCGTCGAGACATCCTCCCCCGCGGCGGCACCCGCGCCAATGGGCTCTTGCCAGCCGCCAACAACTGTGTTCACCGGACTGCACTCACCCTTGGAGGCCCCATGTCCCTGTTCGGATCCCAGAGCACCGCTGAAGAAGTCACCGCAGGCATCGATCTCACCGGCAAGACTTGGCTCATCACCGGGGTGAACTCCGGTCTCGGTCGCGAGTCCGCACGGGTGCTCGCCAAGCGCGGGGCCCACATCATCGGCCTGTCCCGCACCGCCGCCAAGGCCACCGCCACCTTCGCCGAGCTGGGCATCGAGGGCACCGCCGTCGCGTGTGAGCTCGGGGATCTGGACTCGGTCCGCGCGGCCGCGGCACAGGTCGGAGATCGGCAGCTCGACGGCATCATGGCCAACGCGGGCATCATGGCCCTGCCCTCCCTGCAGCAGCTCCGGGGCGTCGAGCGCCAGCTTGCCGTCAACCACATTGGCCACTTTGTGCTGGTCAACGCCCTGGTCCCGAACCTCGCCGCCGACGGCCGGGTGGTCATCCTGTCCAGCGGGGCCCACCGCATGGCCGACCAGGGCTTGGAGCTCGACAACACCGATGGCACCAAGGACTACCACCCTTGGCGGATGTATGGCCGGTCCAAGCTCGCCAACATCCACTTCGCCCGGTCGCTGGCCCGCCGCTTTGCCGCCGAGGGGTCTGCACGAACGGCCAACTCCCTGCATCCCGGCGTCATCCGCACGGGTCTTGCCCGCCACATCGACGATGCCGAGACGATGTTTGCCGGCATGAAGAACATCATGAAGACCGTCGAGCAGGGCGCTGCGACCCAGTGCTACGTCGCGGTGCATCCCTCGCTGGCGGGTGTCAGCGGGCGGTACTTCAGCGACTGCGCGCCCAAGGAACCCAACGCGCCGGGACTGAACGATGCCCAGAGTGATGCGCAAGGCGACGCGCTGTGGGCTTGGACCGAAACCCAGATCTGAAGCACCCCCAGCGGCCCCTCGGCACAGCTGCCCTGCGCATAGCAACCCGATCGCAGCGACGGGATGCTATGCCAGAGCACCGCATTGGAGGACATCATGCTGCGTCGTGCCATCGTACTCATCGCTCTGCTGAGTGGCTGCACCGATCCCGCGTACAAGGGATCTGCCACCACCGACGACGGCAATGCCGACGGTGCCGATGGTGCCGATGGCGGGGAAGACGGCGCGGACGGGGCAGACGGGGCTGATGGCGGAGCGGACGGTGGGGGTGGGGACGGCGGCTCCGGCGATGGCGGGGACGGCGGCGGCGGCGATGGTGGGGAGGACGGGGCCGATGGCGGGGACGGCAGTGGGGACGGCCGGGGCATCTGGGCCTGGCGGGACCGCGACAGCCCCTACGGCACCGAGGCCATTGTCGGCGATGTCGAGGCCGAGACGGCGATGATCGCCGACCTCACGGCGTGGGGCGTCGACCGCGTCTACGGCACCTACAGCGACCGTCCCTCCAGCGAACCGGCGGTCATCGCGGCCTGGAACACCCGCCTGCACGAAGCCGGCATCCAGTCCTACGCGTTGATGGGCGATCCGGCCTGGATCAGCCCGGACGAGTGGGACGCAATGGACACCCGCATCCAGGACCGCCTGCTGCTGTTCAACGCCGCCCAGGAAGACGCCGCCACCCAGTTCGACGGGCTCCACCTCGACATCGAGCCCCACGCCGCGGACGACTGGCGCACCATCTCCGAGACCCAGCGCTACGACCGGCTGATGCTGCTGCTCGACACCTACCTGCACGCCCGGGGCCTGGTGGACGCCAGCGAGACCCCGTCGCTCCCCATCGCTGCGGACCTCCCGGTCTGGTACGACCGCCTGCCCGAGAGCCTCGGCGGTGAAGGCTCGGTCGGCTGGCCCACCGAGACGGACCGCAACGCATGGTTCGGCACGATTGGCGGCGCCCTGACCAGCGTTTCGCTGATGGCCTACGAGCTCAACGTCGAGGCAGACATCCTCGACCGGGTGTCCAACGAGACGGCGATGTTCTCGGGCGAGTCCCGGATCGCGCTGAACGAGGAAGTCGGCACCACGTGGACCGACATCAACGAGATGTTCACGATGGCCGAGACCCTCGAGGCCGGTGGCCGCGCGGTGGACCTGCACAGCTACGCCCGCATCAAGGCCCAGCTGCCCTGAGCGGGGCCTCAGCCGAGGGTTAGCCACACCCGGGAATGTCGATCACCAGGTCACCCTGGGGGTTGACCATCGTCCATCCACCCTCGGCCACCACCGCGCTCTTGGGCAGCGACGGCTGGAGGGGCATCGGCGGGGCCACGCCGGTGGTCTGCACCGTGATGGTGAGCTTGGCCCCGGGCGCCCAGCTGCCGTCGAGGGGAATGCGCAGCCGACACTCGGGGGTCGCGCCCAGCGCCCACAAGAACGACAGCGGCCCCGTGCTGGCCACCACGGCTTGTTGATGGTCGGCCGGCGCCCCTTGCTCACACTGGCGGGCCGTCCAACCCAGCGGCGCCGCAGTGAGTGACCAGCCCCCACCCGACGAGATCGTGGGCACCACCCCCGGGCGGCCCGACACCACCCAAGTGGCAGCGGGGGCCGTGGGCAGCGTCCACTTCACGTGCACATCCGCCGCGCCGACCATGGGCAGCCCGTCGAACAGCTCACGGGCCAACATCAGCGTCACGTCCAGCCGTGCCGCCGCGACGGGCACCCCCACCGGTCCCCGCCCCAACACCCGCTCGTCGGCGCAAGGATTGGCCAGGGCCAAGCCCGATGCAAACACAACCGAGAGGGCGAGAGACAAGGTCAACGGCTCACTTCTTGTTGTGGAGGTACTTCTTCAGGTCTTCGCGCTTGGTGAACGACTCGCCGTTGCTGTTCCGCATGCCCTTGTAGTCGTTGTAGACGTAGCTGCTGCCGTTCTTGGCGGTGTTGACGTCCTCGAACTTGCCGTCTTCGCCCTTCTCAAAGCGATGGTTTTGCCCCTTCTTGGTGGTGCGCCACATCGCGTCATTGAAGGCACCAGAGTCGCCGTTTTCTTCCTTGGCCTGATCCAACATAAACTCGCCGGACCAGAACGCGGCCATGTCGGAGCCCGGGGCGATGCCTTCCCACAGCGCCATGCGCTCGGCTTCGGGGAACATGCCCGCGACCCACTCGGGCGTGGACTGGGCGTTGCCGTCCTTGTCGTCCATGCCGAGGTTGTGGGTGTTGCAGGCGCTGAACATGAAGCTGTCGACTTGGGAGTACGCTTTGGGAAACACCGCCGCCAGCGCCTCGATATCTTGCATGTTGAGCGTGTCGCCCACCCGGGCATCGGTGTCGTAGACATGGCCGGGCTGCTCGCCGAAGAGGTAGTCGGAACCGGAGTAGTGGTGGCCCGACAACACAAGGGACGAGATCTCAAACTCACCATTCTCGGCGCGATTCAACACACCGATGAGCTGCATCAGCTCGTTCACACCGCGCCCGCCGGACTCGGTGAGCTTGGCTTTGCCATTGGCATCGGTGAGCAGCGCCGCAATGACCTCGCTGGCCTTGTCGTCGGAGAGGCCCACGTGGACGAGCATGGTGCGCCAGTCGCCCTGCATCTTCGCGAGGAATGCCGGATCGTCGCCCTGGGAATAGTCACCCGCGCCCAAGTCGAGGGTCTGTTCCCCCAGACGGGCCTGGCCACTGGTCAACGACTCATCGTCATGCCACCACGTGACCGCGTCGGCGGTCTCTTTGCCAAAGGCATAGTCGTAGGTCTGGTGGCCATTGGCATAGGGATCGGAGATGGGCAGGAGGGTCTTCTTGCCCAGCCCGTCGCGGTCGGCCTTCTGCAGTGCCGCCAGCGTCTCGGGAATCTCGTCATTCTGGTGAGTGACGCTGTTCTGGGTCAGATAGACGATGACCTGTTCCTTTTCTTCCGACGAGAGGTCCTCGCTCTGCATCGCATCCAGCGCGGCTTGATTGCCGGCGCCGCTCATGCCGCCAGACGTGGAGCTGCTGGAGGTGCTTCCGCTGGTGCGGCGCTGGGTCGTGGTCTGTTGGTAGTCAGGCATGGACGTCTCGCAGAGGTGGCAATGCCCCACTGTACCGTACTTCCGGAGGTGCAGGGGGATGCAGGGCGATGTCATCACGCAGCTGCCACCCGGCGGGGTGTGGTGTGGCTGGGATGTCCGCAGTAGCAGTGCCCATGCGCATCCTGCTCACATGGTCCGATCGCGGCAGCGCCGGCCCCCGGCCCGCCCACCACAGTCCCCGTCCCCCGGACGATCAGGGGCCCGTGGGGCGACTGGTTGCCCAGGACGACGCCGGCCCTTGGGACGCGGCCATCGTGCTGACCACACCGTCTGGCGAAGGCCCGGCCCACCGTCTCGCCACGGTGCTGCGCCGCTCCATTCAACAGGTCGACATTGACGTGATTGAGGACATTGTCGACCCGTCCGATCACGCGGCACTGTTCGCGGGTTTGGGCCCTGTGTTGGCCCGCTTGCCCCGCCCCGCTGATGTGGACGTGGTGCTCAGCGCGGGCACCCCCCAGTGCCAGACCCTCTGGGTGCTGCTGGGCATGGCCGGGCTATTGGATCGGGGTGGCGAGACCCGCCTGCTGCAAGTCATTCCCGCGCGGTTTGTGCCCGACCCCCACCCCCGGGCGTGGCGCGAGGTCACCCTCGACATCGAGGGCTTTCCCGAGGTGCGGGCCCTGAGAAGCGAGCTGGCGTCCTTGCGGGCCCAGACGGACACCTTGGGCTTGACCGGCCACAGCCCACCGATGCAGGCCCTGCGCAGCACGATCGCCCGCGCGGCCCAGACGGACCTGTCGGTGCTGATCTTGGGCGAGACGGGCACGGGCAAAGAGCGAGTCGCACAGGCGCTGCACCGCCTCAGCCGCCGGTCCGAAGGCCCCTTCATCGCAGAGAATTGTGCCGCGCTGCCCGAGGGCACCCTGGCCAGCGAGCTGTTCGGCCACGAGGCGGGCGCCTTCACGGGGGCGGCAGTGCGGCGGCGGGGCCTCTTTGAGCTGGCCCACGGGGGCACGCTGCTGCTCGACGAGGTGGGCGAGATGCCACTGCGGGTGCAAGCCAGCCTGCTGCGGGTGCTGCAGGAGGGTGAGCTGCGCCGGGTCGGCGGGGAGCGGGCGGTCCGCGTCGATGTGCGGGTGGTCGCGGCCACCCACCGGGACCTGGCCGAAGAGGTCGCCGCTGGACGCTTTCGGGCCGATCTCTACTACCGGTTGCGGGGCGTGACCCTCGACGTGCCCCCGCTGCGGGCGCGCACAGCGGACCTGGAGACCCTGGTGCACACCTTCGCCGTCGAGGGGGGCCGGCCGGACCTGACGGTGGACCCGACAGTGTGGCCGCGCCTGCGGGCGTGGGGCTGGCCGGGCAACGTGCGGGAGCTGCGGGCCGAGGTGATGCGTTGGTGCGCATTCTGTGTCGACACGGTGCGACCGGGGGACCTGGCACCGGAGCTGCAACCCAAGGGGGCGGCGGTGGTCCCGAGCGCGTCGCCGAGCGCTGGCCCGCTGTTGCGTCCGTTGGCGGTCCAGGTCGCAGCGCTGGAGGCCGAGGCGGTGGCGGCGGCACTGGCGCACCACAAGGGCAACAAGTCGGCGGCGGCGCGGCAGCTGGGGATTGACCGGAACACGCTGAAGCGAAAGCTTTGATGGATGGGGTGTTCTCGATGAGCCACAGCTGAAGTCTGGACCGCCGACAGCACCTGAATGGACCTTATGTGCGACCGCCCACCCGTCCACGCCTCGGGGCCTGGGGATAGTGTGCGGCCGATGTCCACCGCCTTGCCCAGCCTCCGCCGCAGCGCCAGCCTCGGCTTCCTCGCCGCCGGGGTCGCTGCGGTGGGGGTCGGCGCACTCGCCGCGACCGCGCTCGGGCTGAGCCTCTGGGCCCCCGTCAAAGGTGTGCTCGTCGTGGTTCTGCTGGCCCAGCTCGCCTGGCCGGCCCTGGCGCGGCACCTGCCCCACACCACCCTCGGCCCCGCCAACCAGCTCACCCTCGTGCGCAGCGTCGCGGTGGCCCTGCTCGCCGGCTTTGTGGGCGACAGCGCCGCCGGGGACTGGCTCTGGCTCCAGCTCGGGCTCGTGGGCCTGGTGATGGTCGCCGACGGACTCGACGGCATGCTGGCCCGGCGCTCCGGCTTCGCCAGTGAGTTTGGCGGGGCCCTCGATGCCGAGCTGGACGCCATCTTGGTGTTGGTCCTCTCGATGCTGGCCCTCCAGAGTGGCCACGCAGGGGCTTGGGTGTTGCTCGCCGGCGCGGCCCGGTTCGGGTGGATCGGCGCCGGACGCCTGTGGCCCTGGCTGCAAGGCAGCACGCCCCCCAGCAACCACCGCAAGCTGTGCTTCGCCGCAACGGTGTGGTGCCTCGCGCTGACCCCCGTGCTCGGCGAAGAGGCCGGCTGGATCACCGCGCTCAACGGCACCGTGCTCGTGCTGATGTCCTTCGTCCTCGATGGCATGTGGCTGCACACCCACCGCAGCGGGAATCCCGGCCTGCGCGAAGACGTCGAGCCTGACCTACCGGGAGACCTCGCGTGGACCCGGCTGGTCCAGGCTGCCCGGGGCACCGCCCCCCTCGTGCCGATGTCCCACCCCGACGATCAAGCACTGCTGCAGCTGTATGCCCCGCTGTTGATCCCACTGGGGAACCGGCCCCGGGTCTGCGCCCACCTCGCCCAGAGCATCGACGGCCACATCGCTCTGCACAATGGCGAGTCCCGCTGGATCTCCGGTCCCGAAGACATCCGCCACACCCACCGGCTGCGGGCCCTGTGTGATGCCGTCTTGGTCGGTGTGCAGACCGTCTTGGCCGACAACCCTCAGCTCACCGTGCGGGCCGTCGTTGGCGACAACCCGCTGCGGGTGGTGGTGGACCCCCGACTGCGGATGACCGGCGACGAGGGCTTGTGCCAGGATGGTGCAGAGACGCTCATCTTCTGCGCAACCGAGCACACCCCGGCCTCGGGAATGCTCGGAGGTGCCCACGTGGTCGGCATTGACAGCAATGACGGCAGGCTTCCTCCCGCCGCGATGCTCGACGCGCTGCACAGCCGGGGCATCACACGGCTGTTGGTGGAGGGCGGCGGCCGCACCGTGTCGCACTTCATGGACGCCGGCTTGGTCGATCACCTGCACCTTGTGGTGGCACCCGTGATGCTGGGCGACGGCCGGCCCGCGCTGCGCCTCGCCCCCTGCACCACGATGGACGACGCTCCCCGGCCGCCCCACACCGTGCACCAGCTCGGGGTCGACACCTTGTTCAACTTCACCCCCTCCACCCGACCCACGGCGACCCCATGAAGGCCCGCGCGTTCTGGGTCGAGGCCCCGGGCCAAGGTCGCATCCGCACCGAAGCGCTCCCGCCGCTGAAGCCGGGACAGGTGCGACTTCGCACGGTGTTCAGCGGCATCAGCCGGGGCACCGAGTCCTTGGTGTTTCACGGCAAGGTACCCCCAAGCCAGGTCGACGCCATGCGCGGGCCCCACCAAGTGGGCACACCGCCGGGCCCGGTGAAGTACGGCTACATGAGCGTCGCACGCGTCGAGACAGGCCCCGACGCCGGCCACTTGGCGTTCTGTCTGCATCCCCACCAAGACGTCTACCAAGTGGATGCATCCATGGTGAACATCCTGCCAGCGGGCATTCCCGCGGACAGGGCCGTGTTGGCCGCCAACGTCGAGACGGCACTCAATGGGGTCTGGGACGCCGCGCCGGGACCAGGCGACCGGGTGGCCGTGGTGGGCGGGGGTGTGGTGGGTTGTCTCGTGGCTTGGCTCATTGGCCGCATGCCCGCCACCGACGTCACCCTCGTCGACGTGCTCCCCGAGCGCCGCGACGTGGCCACCGCCCTGGGTGTGGGCTTTGCTCTCCCCCAAGATGCCCCCACCGACTGCGATCTGGTGGTGCACTGCAGCGGCAGCGCCGGGGGACTGACGACGTCGCTCGCCTTGGCCGGCGTCGAGTCGACTGTGTTGGAGATGAGCTGGTTCGGCGCCGGTGCCGTGGCCGTGCCCCTGGGGGAAGCCTTCCACTCCCGCCGGCTCACCCTGCGCGCCAGCCAAGTCGGCCGCATTCCGCCGAGCCGAGCCCCCCGCTGGACACACCGCCGCCGCATGGCCGTCGTGCTGGAGCTCCTGCGAGACCCGGTCCTGGACGTGCTCTTGGGTGACCGCTGCGCCCTCGCGGAGCTGCCCGCGGCCATGGCCACACTCACGGCGTCTGCGGGTGCGCTGTGCCACCTCGTCACCTACCCGCATGACTGAGCCACGGCCCCGCCGCACCTTGCTGAAGGGTGTGGTGTCGGTCATCATCAGCGTCACGCTGCTGCTGGTGCTGGGGACCCGCCTCGACACCGATGCCCTCCGCCACCAGCTCCAGGGCGCTCGCCTGGGGTGGGTCGTCGGGGCCAGCTTGCTCGTGCCCCTTCAGGTCCTGCTGGCCGCCGAGCGGTGGCGCATCGTCTGTGCCGTGCTGGGCATCCCCCTGGGCCGGCGGGAAGCCCTGCGGGAGTCGCTGTTGAGCATGGCGTTAAACCAAGTGTTGCCGAGCGGCATGGGCGGCGACGCGGTTCGGGTCTGGCGCCAGCGGCGGCACGGGCTGGGCTGCGCGCTGCGGGCGGCGTTGGTCGATCGGGCTCTGGGACAGCTCGTGCTCATCGGGGCCTGTGCCGCGGGGATGGTCCTGGGAACCGCACTGCCCGGCCACGCCCCCCCCGTGGGTGCCGGCGGGGCCATCGTGGGGGTGCTCTTGGTGCTCGTCGCCGTGAGTCTGGTCCCCCTGCGGGTTCCCGGTCTCGGCCCCCTGCTCGCCGACCTGCGCACCACACTGCGGTCCCCGGAGCGGGCGCGGCTGCTGGGCCTGAGCACCGTGTCGCTGGGCTCGATGCTGCCCGGCTTCGCGATGTGCGGTCTGGCAGTCGGCATGGCCCCCGGCGTGTGGCTGATGACGGCCGCGCCGCTGAGCTTGCTGGCCATGGGCACTCCGCTGACGTTTGGGGGCTGGGGACTGCGCGAAGCGACCCTGGTGGGCACGCTGCCGCTGTTGTCCGGTACACCCGAAGATGCCCTTTCCGTCAGCATTCTCTACGGGAGCAGTGTGCTGGTGGGCGGCCTGCTCGGGGGGGCGCTGGCGCTGCTGATGCCGCCCCCACCACCCGGGCCTGAGCCGTGCTGAACACCGATGCCCACGCCATCTTCTTGCACCCGGGTGGGGTCCAGCACCGCACGGGGGGCACGCTGTACAACCAGCGGCTGTGTCGGGCACTGGCCGACCGGGGCACAATCATCACCACCCTCGGGCTCGACGGGACTTGGCCACTGCCCCAGGATGCCGAGATAGCGGCCATTGACAGGGCACTGCACACCATCGCGCCCGGCACACCCCTGTGGGTCGACGGGCTGGTCTGGACCGGCCTCGGCCCCCTGCTGCCCCCCCTGTCCCGCCGCCACCCCTGCACCGTCATCGTGCACAGCCCGCTGTTTCAGGAGACCGGGCTCGACCCCGCGTGCCAAGACTGGCTGCGGTCGACCGAAGCCGAAGCCCTCGAGCTGGCCCACCGCCGCATCGTGACCGGGGGTCCGGCCGCCCGGGACCTCCGCGACACCTTCGGGCTGGACGCCATCTTGATCGAGCCCGGCGTACACCCCGCACCGGTGGCCCCCGCCGCAGACCCCACGGCACTGCTGACCGTGGCCACGGTGACCCCCCGCAAGCGCCACACCCTGTTGGTCGCTGCCTTCGCCGGCACTGTCCGCGGCCGCCTGGACTGTGCCGGGGCGGTGGACCGCAGCCCCGAGACCACCGCCGCTGTGCATGCTCTGGCCGCCTCGCTGGGTGTGGCAGACCGGGTCCGGCTGCTCGGTGAGCTCGATGAGCCGGACCTGTCCACACAGTTCCACCGAGCGGGACTGGTGGTCCAGGGGGCCGCCTACGAGGCCTATGGCATGGCCATCGCCGAGGCGGTGGCACGGGGTCTGCCGGTGGTGAGTGCCCCCGCTGGTGTGTTGGAGGGGCCCTGCCAAGATGCCGCACTCATCGTGCAGAGCGATGAGCCCACGGCATGGACCGCCGCCCTCGAAGCGGCCATGGGACCGGCCCACGCCCGCCTGCGCACCGCAGCACTGCACGCCCGCACCCGGTTGCCGACCTGGGCCCAGACCGCCGCCCGGTTTGCCGCCTTGTCCTGAGCCCCGTCCCCATGGGGTCACCCTGCACCACCCTTGCACCCGCCACTCTCGCGCTGGCGCGCCGGGGTCCCGGGCAGTACCGGGTGAGACCGCTGGGCGCTCTGGCGGCCCAAGGTGGGGAGATCTCGATGAAAGGTGTCATCCTGGCCGGTGGCAAGGGCACCCGCCTCCACCCGCTGACCAAAGCGACCAACAAGCACCTGCTGCCTGTCGGCGCCGAGCCCATGATCTACCACCCCATCCGACAGCTTGTGAGTGCCGGTATCCGCGACATTCTCGTGGTCACCAGCACGGACCACATGGGCGACGTCGTGCGTTGTCTGGGGTCGGGCGAGACCTTTGGTTGTGGCCTGACCTACCGGGTGCAGGAGTCTGCCGCGGGCATCGCCGACGCCCTGCGCCTCGCCGAGGGCTTCGCCGGGGGCAGCCCCATCTGCGTGATGCTGGGCGACAACGTCTTCGAGTACTCCATCGCTCCGTATGCCGAGGCCTTCCGCAAGCAAAACTCCGGCGCCCGGGTGTTGCTCAAGCAAGTCGACGACCCCAGCCGGTATGGCGTGGCGGCCCTCGATGAGCGTCATGTGTTGAGCATTGAAGAGAAGCCCAGCCAACCCAAGAGCGACTATGCAGTGGTGGGGCTCTACTTCTACTTCTGCGATGTCTTCGACAAGATCCGCACGACCGAACCCAGCGCCCGGGGTGAGTACGAGATCACCACCGTGAACAACCGCTACATCGAAGAAGGCACCCTCAAGTACGACATCTGCCACGGCCGGTGGACCGATGCCGGTCAGTTTGCGTCTCTGCAAGAAGCCAACCGCATCTTGTTTGAGAGCGGGCAGCGGCCGCTTCGGTGGTCACGGCTGCCCACAAACGAAGACTGAGGCGTGTCTATGCCTGGTGACGACCGTGTGCTGGTCATCTTGCCCACGTACCAAGAAGCCGAGAACCTGCCGCGGTTGCTGCCCAAGCTGCGGGCGGCGGCGCCAGACGTCGACATCTTGGTGGTGGACGACGGCTCACCCGATGGCACGGGCCGGCTCGCCGATGATGCGGCACGGTCCGACCCAAAGCTGCACGTGATGCACCGCGCCACCAAAGAGGGGCTGGGGGCGGCCTACCTCGCTGGGTTCTATTGGGCCCTGGATCGGGACTACGACGTCATCGTAGAGATGGACGCAGATCTGTCCCACGACCCGGATGCCCTGCCGGGCTTGCTCGAAGCCCTCGACGGCGCCGACCTCGTCATTGGCTCGCGCTACGGTCGGGGCCGGGTCGCGGTGGTCAACTGGCCCCTGCGCCGCTTGTTGCTCAGCCGGAGCGCCAACCGCTTCGTGCGCATGAGCACGGGCCTGCCGTTGAGCGACGCCACCAGCGGGTACCGGGCCTTCCGCCGCCGGGTGCTCTTGGGCATCCACCTGGATCAAGTGCGGTCCAATGGCTACGCCTTCCAGGTTGAGCTGGCCCACCGGGCCTGGGCCCACGGCTTCACCGTGCGGGAGCACCCCATCGTGTTCGCCGACCGGGTGGACGGCCACAGCAAGCTCGATGGACACGTCATTGTCGAGGCGGTGTTCACGGTGCTAAGGCTGGCGACCCGCCGGGGTTAGTTCAGCGCATCCGATGTGCTGAACCCGTTCGGTCCTCGACCGGACGACGGCAGCCTCGGCTCGAGGATGCCGTGGGGGAGTGCCCTTTGGGGCGCGGCGCGGGGGGTTCCCCCGCCAAGAACGCACGAGTTCATGGGCTCGCTATTTGCGAGCCCATGAACTCGCGCAGGCGGTCCGGCCTGTGCATCGACCAAATGTCAGAAAAGTGTGTGCCAGCGGGAACCGAACCGGCCGTCATGGGGTCAGTTCTGCACGGCCCCCAAGCCCACACAACCCACCGCATTGTGTGGACCAACTCAAGGAGACGCGCCCATGACTCGCACTGCGTTTATCTCGTGCTTTGCCCTCAGCTCCCTGCTCAGCACCACCGCCTTCGCCGACGACGGTGAGCCGGAAGCCCCCACCGTCATCTATGCCCAAGAGACCGACATCATCTTTGATGGGCTCGATGTCACAGGCGAGCTGGTCCGCCCGGTCGGCGCCCAGGTCATGGCGAGACGACGGGCGGAGTTCGCACCGATGATGCAGCTGCGCCGGGACTTCAACGCAGAAGTGTTGGCGTCGGTGGACCACACCCGCTGAGACGGCCCCGTTGGGTTGCCCCCGCGGGGCCCCACACTCAGCGCACCACCCGAAAGCCAAAGTGGTTGTTGCCCCGCTGAGGAAAGTCAAAGGCCCGGCCCCAAGACGTGATGGTGGCGGTGTGGTAGTTCCACGAGCCACCCCGCCGCACCCGCACCGTGCTCGGCACACCCTCTTCCCAGACGGCCGCGCCCATCGCCGTCTCGGGGTCGCTGCCATCGGTGTTGACCGGGTCGGTCTCACCGTCGGTGGCCGTGTAGAATGGCGCCCCCCCGTACCAGTCCTGCACCCACTCCCAAGCGTTTCCGGACATCTCGTACAACCCACAGCCGTTGGGCGCGTACGACCGCACCGCCACCACATGTCCTTCGTGGTTGGCTTGGTTGGGCGTGTCGCCGTTCCAGTTGGCTTCGTCGTCCGCCGCCGTGCCGCTGCCGGTCGCAAACTCTGCGTCGTGGTCGCCGCTCGCGGTGCACGTTGCCGCATACTCCCACTGGGCTTCGGTGGGCAGTGACCATCCGTTGTGGTCCGCGTAGGCCTGGGCCCCATACCACTTCACCCAAGTGACGGGCCAGTCGGCCTTCTCGTCGTCCACCAGAGCAAACCCCGAGCTTGCATCGTAGTCGATCCAGCTTCGGTTGTCGGCGTGCTCCACGTCGCCCGCACTCGACACTCCGCCGGAGTCGGAGAGCTGGATGAGCGCTGCATCCGGCCACGGGCTGGCACTCGAACCGAACACCCAAGGATGGGTGACCGTGGAGCCGTCGGGCCACATCTCGGTCACGTCGTCGACCACGATCTGCCCGTCGTCGAGGGCGACGTTGAGAAAGTCCACGTAGCTTGCGTTGGTGACCTCCGTCTCCGACAACTCAAAGCCGCTCAGCGTGACTGTGTGGACGGGCGCGCTGGACGGGTCGGCCCCGGCCACCGAAGTCGACGCGACACCCATCTCGAAGGTGCCACCCGCAAGGCTGACAAACACGGGGTCACCGCCATCCGACCCGCCATCCGACCCGCCATCCGACCCGCCATCCGACCCGCCATCCGACCCGCCATCCGATCCGCCATCCGATCCGCCATCCGATCCGCCGTCCGACCCGCCGTCCGACCCGCCGTGCGACCCATCGGAACCTGCTGACGTCCCGTCATCTTTGGCTGCGTCGGTCGAGCGGTCGGCGCAAGCCGCCACCACCACCACACTCACAAGCAACAGAGCACACTTCTTTGCATTGGGCACAGGACAAACTCCGAGTTGGGCACACATGGTAACCCCCCCCCGTACAATCCGTGACACCCTCAGCAGCCCGCCCCCATCACAGCAACGCGAGCACACTGTCCGGCAGCTTGACCAGCCGTTGCTCGCCATTGACACAACACAAGTCGACCTCGCCCAACACCAAGATCTTGTCGTCGCTCTTTCGGTAGACGTTCTGCTCAAACACGGCACGGTAGTCGCTCGCGCGGGTCACTGTGGTGCGCACCTCCAGCGTGTCGCCGAACCGGGCGCCCTCCTTGAACTTCATCGAGCACTGGTAGACCACAAAGCCCACCCGCTCCTTCTCCCAGAGGCGCACCAGCTCGGGCACCCCCAGCAGGTGCTCCCGGGCACGCTCCATGTATCGCAGGTAGTTGGCATGGTAGACAACGCCGCTGTGGTCGGTGTCTTCGTAGTAGACTTGGATCTCCAACCGGTGCGGTTCCATGACGACTCCTCGGGCCGACGCTGATATGCCGGCCGGGTGCTGGCGCAAGCCCCCGCCCCCTGGGAGCGCCGCCACCGGAGGCCCACCGTGGACATGACCAAAGCCCCCCTGCTCAACCTGCGCATCATCGCAGCGGCCTTGTTCGGGTCCACCGTGATCTACTTTGTGGTGCTGATGCTGATGGCCGACCAGTGGGCTGACGAAGCGGTCGATGTGGGCGTTATGCCGGTTGTTCTCGGGTTGGTGTCTGTCTCCATCATGGGCATGATTCCGGTGATGCGAAAGGTCACGATGGGCACCCTGGCCATCGGCACGCCCCCACCGTCCCGGTCCCGGGACCGGGTGTCCAAAGACGCACTCGACGAGGCCCTCCGCAAGGCCAATGCCCGCTACCTCGTGGGCACCATCGTGGGCTCTGCACTCGCCGAGTCCATCGCGATCTTTGGGTTTGTGTTGGCCGTGCTGACCCAAGATCCGATGGCCTACCTGCCGGGCTGGTTCGTGGGTGGCGCCCTCATGCTCATCCAGTTTCCGACCCAAGGTGGCGTGCTGTTCCTGCTCAGCGACGAAGAGCGGGCGACCTTTGCCGAGATCCGGGGCACCTGAAGCCCACAACGGGACCACTCACCCGGGGACGACAGCGCATCAAAAGCGCATCCCCACACCGACGCCGACGCCCTGGTGCAGCGCATTGTCACCGGGAGAGAGCCGGGTGTAGCGCCCAAAGACCTCGGCATTGTCCAACACATCCACCCCGATGCGCACCTCTTCTTCGCGCCACATGGACGTCAGCCCCTCCGAGTGGCGGAAGCGCCCGCCGAACCGCCCCAGATGCAGCCCCAGGCCCAGCTCCACACCCATCAATGGCGTCAGCTCCAACACTGCGGAGTCCCCGCCCACCACACCGCCCGCCCCCCCAAACAGCCCCAGGTCAATGTCGACCGCATCCACCCTCTTGAGCACATGGAGGCCGCCCGCGACCCGCCCGGTCCACAGCCCTCCACCCAGGCCCCGACCCTCCAGTGTGCCGTAGGCGCGGCCCAAGTCGACACGCACCCCGAGGGCCAGCGCGGGATCCGTCGAGGTCTCGCCCGCCAGGTCACCGAGCGAGCCGTCATGGGTGACCTGCATGGCTTGAAGGGACGCATCCAGCAGCACGGTCTCTCCACGGGCCCCATCTGCGGCATGGGCATCTGTGCTGGCGAGGACGGCGGTGAGCAGCAGGGCGAACATGGGGGCCTCCAGTGCGGGGTCTGCTTGTGCCAACGTGCGCCGGGAGCCACACCTGCCGGAAGTGGGGTTGCGCGGGCTTTCGTCCGATCTCAGCAAATTGCCCAAGCCCCATGCCATGGCACCGTCGGCCACCCATCTCCCACGACGCCACCACCATCCGCGTTAGCAGGCGCCCATGCCACAAGTCGTGCTCGCCACAGTCAACGCCCGCTATGCCCACGCCTCCGCCGGCCTTCGCTGTGTCGGAGCGAGCTTGCACGACCTCGAGTGGCGCTTGGAAGAGTTTGTGGGCACCGAACAGCCCGCCGACATCGCCGAGCGCATCCTGTCGCATGACCCCAAGGTCATCGGGCTCGGGGTCTACATCTGGAACGTGGTCGTGACGCGCAATGTTGTGGCCATCTTGAAGACCGTGCGCCCCGACGTGGTGGTGGTCCTCGGTGGCCCTGAAGTCAGCCACGAGCCGCCGGATCCCGAGCAGCACCAACCTATCGTGAAGCTTGCGGACCACGTCATCTCCGGCGAGGGTGAGCAAGCGTTCCGCGACCTGTGCGGTGCCATCCTTCGCGGCGAGCCTTCCCCCCGCTTCATCGCTGGCGGCGCCCCCGACCTGGCCACCCTGCCGCTGCCCTACGACCTGTACTCCGACACCGATGTGGCCCACCGGGTCATCTATGTCGAGGCGTCCCGGGGCTGCCCGTTCAAGTGCCAGTTCTGCCTGTCGGCCCTCGACACGGCCGTGCGCGACGTGCCGCTGGACCGTCTGTTGCCGGCGCTGGACCGCTTGCTCGACCGTGGGGTGACCCAGTTTAAGTTTGTGGACCGCACCTTCAACTTGAAGATCAACACAAGCCGTCAGATCTTGGAGTTCTTTGCCGAGCGCCAGCGCCCCGGCTTGTTTGTGCACTTTGAGCTGGTGCCCGACCGCCTGCCCGCCGCCCTGCGCGAGGTCATCCAGCGCTTTCCCCCCGGCGCCCTCCAGTTTGAGGTGGGCCTCCAGACGCTCAACCCCGAGGTGGGCGCCAAGATCCAGCGCCGCCAGAACATGGACCGGGTGCGGGACAACCTCGGCTGGCTGGGCACGTCTTCGGGTGTGCATGTGCATGCCGACCTCATCGTGGGCTTGCCCGGCGAGGACCTCGACAGCTTTGGTGAGGGCTTCGATGCACTGCTTGCGATGGGGCCCCAGGAAATCCAGGTCGGCATCCTCAAGCGGCTGCGGGGCGCACCCATTCGCCAGCACGACGCCCTGATGCGCTACGCCGACGGCCCGCCCTATGAAGTGTTGGGCACCGATAAGTTGAGCTTTGGCGAGATCCAGCGCATGAAGCGCTTTGCCAAGGCGTGGGACGTGGTCGCCAACAGCGGCAACTTTGTCGAGAGCGCCCCCATGCTCTGGCAAGACAAGCCCTCACCCTTCTGGGGCTTCCTCGCGTTCGTCGACTGGCTGGTCGCCCGGGAAGGCCGGGTACACAGCCTCTCGCTGGACCGCCTCGTGTGTCAGGTGCAGGACTACTTGATCGATGAGTGCGGCTTCTCCGACGAGCTGGCGAGCGCCACACTGCTGCGGGACTACACCCGGTCCGGCCGCACCAAGTTTCCCAAGCGCATCCGCCAAGGCCGCACCGTCAGCCAAGCCGCCCTGCCCAAGCGCCAGCAGCGCCATGTGGGCGCACCGACGCCCCAGCCCCCGGGACTCTGACCCCGGCCCAGCTCACTCGACCGGAATTCCCACCGTCAGGTCCAGTCGACCACTCTCGAAGATCTCGATGCCGTCGATGTAGATGCCCGGGATCTCGGCTTGCATGGCCAAGAACGCCGACGGCAGCACCCCCACCGCCTCGGCCAGCGTCAGCGCCTCGTCCGCCCGGCCCGTCCACCGGGTCTCGGGCACCCACAAGATGCGCGGCAAGCCTCCACCGGTGCGCAGCGCCAACATGCCCTCGCGCCCCAAGGCCGCCCACCGGGAGAAGCGCGGTGGCACCGCGTCCACGATGCGCAGCTTGCTCATCTTGCCCGTTTTTCCGTTAAACACCAGACACATCAGCCCCGGATCCAGGTTCGGCACGGCCTCCTGAACATCATCGAGAAAGACCTCTGCTGCGTCATTCCCGATGTCGACCATGCGGCGCACGCCCGGGGGGCACACGCCGAGCAAGCGCTCACATCCGGGCACATGGGCCCGCACAGCCCGCTCCCAGCCCGCCGGGTCCACCCGGTCGGCAATGTAGACCCGCGATGGTCCAGCGGTCGAGAAGATGACCCCCAGGTCGAAGCGAGGCGGATCGTGGTCGGGATGCGCCAGCGCCGTCACCAGCGGCGGCACCTCATCGCCAAAGGCCCGGCGCACAAGGTCGGTCACCAGCACGTTCACGACAGGCCCCGCTCCATGCGGAACCAGCGGATGAAGCTGGTCATCAGCGCACCCACACGCAGGTTGTTCTGGGTGACATTCTCCGGGTAGCTCCACTCCAACAAGAACTCATTGCTCGGGCCATCCATCCAGTAGCGGTCGAAGCCACACAGCTCGTCGAGGTGCCCCACCACAAACTTTTCTTTGTGTTCGGTCTCGTGGAGGAAGCCGTTGCCGCCATAGATTGTGCCGTCCCAGTCCACCGTCACTTCACCATTCAGGCGAATCGGCATGGGGGCCTGCTCGGCATTGATGAACACCGGGGCATCTTCGCCCATCGCCAACAAGGCCCGGCCCAGCCGGTGCAGACCGCCGGCAAAGGCCTTCTGTTGTTCTGGCGTCCACTGAAAGCCCAGCGCAAAGTTGATCTGGATCCGCCGGTACCCAAGGGACGCAATGTGGAGGAAGCTCTCGTCCACCCGGTGGGCCACCTTGGGATGCACCACCATGATGACATCGTAGGGCAGGCCACTGTCGTGGACAATGTCGGCGCGGTGGGCGATGCCGTTTTCGTAGCTGTCTTCGCCCCGGGAGGCCGCCCGACGGAAGCGATTCTGCACGTCCGGGGGACCGTCCAAGGACAGCTCCAGCTTCACCGGGTAGTCCTTCAACCAAGCCAGCTTCTCCGGCGTCAGCGACCACCCATTGCTGGACAAGATGAAGGTCAGCGCCTTGCCGAGCACCTTCGCACGGGCCGTTCCCGCCACCACCGCCCGCTGGACCAGGTCCCACTCCATCAGCGCTTCGCCGCCGAAGAACTGCAACATCAGCTCATCCCGGTCGCTCGACAGCAACAGATCCACCGCCCGGTCCAGGGTCTCAGGCAGCATCACCCGGCCGTCTTGCTTGGGGATGAAGCAGTAGCCGCAGCGCAGCTCACACTGCCAGGTGGGAATGACCACCAGCCGGGGCACAGAGTCAAAGCAGTGGCGCTTGAAGGCCGCGGACCAGCTCTCCGCTGGCCCCAGCAACGTCGATGCAGCGGCGACAGCGGGCTCGGCCAGGGGAGTGAAGCCCGGCCATGGCTCTTGACCCGGAGGCGGTGCAGCGCGGCCGCTGCGGGTTTCGGCCAACAGCTCGAAGATCAAGCGCCGGGGGGCATCATCGAGGCCTCGCACGAGCTGCTCACCCTTGCGGCGCTCAACCGGGTCGTCCATGGTGGACAAGCGCTCCAGCCACAGATCCCGCAGTCGAACCAAGCTGCCCAGATATCGCTGATCGTCGGTAAACACCCCTTGAGCGGGGTCCAACGCACCGGGGGCGACCGCATGCTCCACCCACCCATCGGCGGGCACATCGTGCTGCACCAGGGGATAGTCGAGCTCGGGCGCATCGGCACTGCGCAGCCAGTCGCGGATCTCAAAGCGATGGGACCGTCCCCGACGCACCAGCCGGCGGTGGCTGGCCGCCGTGAAGTAGCTGACAAGGCGGGGCACCACCGGGAAGCGGGCGTGGAAGTGCACGGGGAACCGCAGCTTGTGGCGGCAGACCTCCATCAACACGTCCACCAAGTCGTCCGCCGTCGTCTCGGCATTGCTGAGGATCAGGTAGGCATCGAAGTGGATGCCCTTGGCGACCAGCGCTGCGGCGATGGCCCGCACATGGCGCAGGCTGTAGCCCTTGCCCAGCCGCGCGAGCTCTCTGTCGGAGAAGGTCTCGACCCCGATCTGGAGGTAGCTCGACCAGTTGCGGCTCTTGTGGTCGGCGACAAAGTCCCGGGGGGGAATCGGCCGGCCGTGGTCAGCAAAGACCGCCGGCACGATGTGGTCCATGATGGCGGGATCGGGCTGGGCCAGCAGCTTGCCGTCCTGTTCCAGGCACAGGTCACCGATGGCCACTTGCACCGAAGACAACCGAAACGGCGTCTGGAGGACCGCCTCAAAGAACTCCGCCGCCCGGCCCTTGTCGCACGCAAAGTCATCATCCGCGATGTGCAGGCGGTAGGCCCCCGACGGCGGCGAGCCATCGAAGAGCTCGTGGAACCGGGCATCGTAGGCGTTCAGCAGCTCGACGACATTGCCGGAGCTGCGGGCTTGGTAGCGCTCCCGACCGAGGATGCTGCAGAAGGTGCACCGGTGGATGCAGCCCCGGGACGTCGTCAGCTCAAAGCCGGCTTCGACGTGGCGTTGCTCCAGGTAGTGCAGGTCGAGGGCCACCCGGTCCAGCGCGCCCACTTCCACAACCACGTCGGGTCTGGCGACGATGAGGCCACCGGCGGGGTCAAACGACGTCACCCCTTGGAGCTGGACCAAGGCGCCCCGCTGGGCAGCGCTGAAGGGTTGGTCGATGGACGCGTCGGCGCCGAGAATGGTGCACAGCGCGGGCACCACGACCTCGCCGGCCCCCCGACAGACAAAGCTCACCCCGTCCAGGTGGGCCGCAACATGCTCGGGCGCGAGGCTGGGCATCACCCCACCCACCGCAATGTGGGCCCGGCATCCCAGCTCTCGAAGCGCAGCGATGAGGCCCTGCACACCCTCGAAGTAGCCCTCCAGCAGGGTGATGCAGACGAGCTGCACCGGGCGCACCAGCTCATCGGCCAAGCGGTCCAGTCCGGCCACCGGGCGCTCAGTGCCAACGATGCTCATCTTGACGTTTGCGAGCGCGACCTCGGTGCCCAGCGCCCGCAGCGGCGCGATCATGTGGAGCACGCCTTGGCTGAGCTCACGGTCATTGTGGGGCAGGTCGCTGTTCATCAACGACTCGAAGAACAACGCACGCGTGACCGGCGACTGCGGCAGGCCCTCGGTCAGCGGCTGCCAGGGCTGGAGCGCCGCCACTAGTGGCCCAAGCTGGGCTTCGAGCGCGTGGTGGGAGACGGTCGCCACCGTGTCCCGATGTTCCACGTGCAACACACCGTCGACCACCGCGGTGGGCCCATCACCGAGAACACACAACACTGGGACATTTTGGAGGTCTGGCGCGGCCTGCTCGATGGCCCGCCCCACACACGAAGCCACCCGCACCAGCGTGGCCCGGGAGACCCCGGTGTCGGCCGAGATGCACACCCGCGCGGGGTAGCCGTGGGCCCGTCGGCTGAGCAGCGTGCCGTCGTCAGCCTCGAGGATGCGCACCCCCAGGTCTTCAGCGCCGCGGTCTGCCTCAGCCACGTAGTACCAGCCACGATCCAGGGCCGCGCGCTCGCGGGCACCACCAGGGCGAAGGGGGGTCACGGCCAAGTTTGCTCCAAGTGCGGAGCCCGTCTCTAGCCCGCAGACCGCAAGCGCGCCGCCGCCGAGCGCCCGGCCAGGGCCCGCCACGAGCCGATCCCCGGCTGGCGATGGTCCCCGACTGGCCACAGCCCCCGACTGGCCACAGCCCCAGACTGGCCACAGCCCCAGACTGGCCACAGCCCCAGACTGGCCACAGCCCCAGACTGGAACCGCCCAGTCCTTGGGAGGGGGCCCAGCTCCACCATTCCGGAAGGGCCCCGGTGACTCGCTGAGAGCGCCGGGACCCGCTTCGTTCTGAGGTTCGATAGCGGGCAGCGGGACTCGGACAACGACCGTCCGGCACCTCGACAAGACCCTATTCGTCGTCAGCTCGGCCGTGCGTGGGTCGAGGCGGAACCGCACGTTCATGGCGTCGTCGCCGGTCTTGTCCCCTTCCTTGGACAGAGCAGGAAGGGCCGGTACGGAGAGCCGTTGGTTGTTGCGTACATGGAGGCTGCCTTGCCCTGCGGTCACCTGGAGCCCCTGCTCGGCCGATATTCTTGGGACCAGCTTGCCCTTGCCCCGGACCGTGCCCTCGAGGGTCGGGCGGCATTCGATGGCGCGCAGGCTCTCCAGGTCCATGCCGGTGAGCGTCCAGCGAAGGAAGCCGCGGTCGTCGGGAAGGGACCACCGCGCCCCGGGCGCACCGGAGGGGGTCGGCCAGCGACAAGGCACCGTCGCCGACGATGTTGAGGGAGCCGGCCCGCACATCGGCCAGCGCGACCTGCATGGACGGCGGCAGAGCCTCGCGCCCGCTTGGGTCGGCTAGGTCGATGGAGACGTCGAGGCTGGACAGTGTGAGGGTGTCCCCGCCAATGGGGAGTGTGCCGGCAATGGCGGCCGAGCCCCCAGAGCCCGCCCGAACGGAGCCCTGGACGGCGAGCGCAACGCCCTCCGGAGCCATGGTGAGGTTGATGTCGGAGCCACACCAAGGTCCCGAGCGGGTCCCCGTCCACCACCACCCTGGCATCCTTCATGATCGGGCCGCCGATGGTGGTTCCGGCCGGCCCCTGCACGAACTGGACCGCGGCATCGTCCCGAGCGCTCAAGCGACCCAGCCCCACCTTCGCCCCGGCATCGGTGCGGATGCAGTCCAGGCGGATGATCTGCGCCTCGGCGGTGGGGGTGAGCCTGTCTCCGGCATCCAGCCCCGCGGCCGGAATGGAGTGAGGGCGTGGCCGGGGGCAGTTGGACACGTTCCACCCCCTCGGTCTGGTGGGGGAGCTGGGGGCTGGGGGTGTACGAAAAGTCGCCCTGGCGCGACGGGTAGAAGAGCTCGCCTGGTACGACAGCCACCGGGCCGGCTCCCCCCGCGCCTGCCCGGAATTGGGCGTGCGCTTCAGGCTGCTGGTGGATGAACACTGGTAGGCAGGCGCAGTCCGGTGGGTCGGGGGAGGGTCACCTTCAGCCCCCTGGTGCAGGACCGTCGACCACCGCAGACCGGGCGGCCTGGCGTTCCTGGTGGAGCGTGCCGATGTCTTCGATGAGCTGCTGCACAGACCCCGTGTGGACGCCGTTGTAGACGCCGCGAATGCGCCGCTCTCCATCGAGGAGCACCATCATCTCGGTGTGGAGGAAGTCATCGTCTCCGCGGGGCTTACCCGGGTCTTCGTCCACGAAGTACACCTCGCGGGCGAGGCGGTAGATCACCTCCCGGTCGCCTGTGAGCAGGTGCCAGCGACCACTCTGGGCGCCGATGCGCTTGGCGTGCTCGCGGAGCACCGGCACCGTGTCCTGCTCGGGCGTCACGGAGTGCGACAGCAGAAGGAGCCTGGGCATGTCGGCGAGGGTGGTGTCGATCGTCTTCATGCTCCGCGACAGGCTCGGGCAGATGCCGTGGCAGGTGGCGAAGAAGAAGTCCACCACCGTGATGTGGTCGTCCATGTCTGCCGCAGACACCGTGCACCCAAGGTGGCTGTCAAGCGTGAAGGGCGGCACCGTGTGGAAGTCCGGCGGCACCGCGTCGGCGGCGTGCCACCTTGGGGTGAAGTCCGCCCCGTCGAAGTAGGGCAGGGCATCGCCTGCGAGGGCGGGCTGGAAGAGCAGCGTGGCAGCTGCGGCCATCAGGAACGGCGTCATCGGAGCGCCTCCTCGGTGAGCTGAAGGCAAGGCTGGGCCCGGCGCAGGCCGTAGGTTCGGCCGTTGCGGACCTCGTAGTTGGCGTAGATGGCGCCGTTCTCGCGCCAGGCGGTCTGCAGTCCGTGTTCGCGGCCATCGACGATGTTCATCTGTTTGAACAGAGCGCCCGAGCGGTACCACTGGCGGTGCCGGCCTTGGGCCACCCCGCCCCGCACCATCGCGGCAGAACGACGCTGGCCGGTGGCCCACCAAGTCTGCACCATCCCGTGGATGCGCCCATCCCGGTAGGGCGTGCGAGACCGCAGGGTGCCGTTCGCGTCGAACTTCTCGTAGAGGCCGTGTCGCCGCCCCCCGACGAACTGCTCCCGCTGCCGCAGCGTTCCCGCCTCGTCGTGCAATTCAGCCACACCGGTGAACGGCCGGCCTTCCACGAGGAAGCGCCCGGCGAGCGGATCCAGTGCCACGTCGTTGCGGTCGACGCGGCGAGGGGCTGCCTCACACTCGCATGCCGAGCTGGCGTCCACGGCACGGAAGAGCCACCCGGGCATCCCACACGTCCAGTGGGTCGCCGGGTCGGCGGAGGCTGTCCCGTGGGCCGATGACAACGCAAGTCCCAGGCCGGCCACGCACTGGGTGGCGAGCCGCACCCACCTCACTGGACGGTGCTCGGCGTGCCCTGGTAGTCACCCGTAAACAGGACGTAGTAGCGGTCGACGTACAGGTCGTTCTTGATGTGGTAGTGGTAGTGCGCGACCGACGTGTGTTGGGTGGTGGCCGTGTGTCCGCCCGATGCATCGAGGTCGGTGGGGTGGTCGCCCGTCGAAGCACACCGGCGGCCATAGAGGAAGAAGCCATCTGCGATGATGCCGATGAGTGCGTCGTCGTCATACGACCAGGCGGTGGGCTCGAGGTGGTAGTGGTAGCTACCGGGGCCGGTGTGGGCGCCCGTGTAGTCCAACCCACCTGCCGCCTCGTCGAGCGCACGGCCCGGGCCCTCTTCGTCGTTGTAGATCATGCTGCCGCTGCGGGCGATGCCAATGGGCCCGAGGGTGGTGGCCTGGGTGGTGCTCGCCAGTGTGGGCTCCAGCGGCACCCGCAGGGTGTAGCTGCCGTTGAAGTCGTCGATGTAGCCGGGCACGAGGTGGTCAGCGACGGTGGGCTCTACGTAGAGCTCGTGGGTGGGCGACCAGTACGGCGAGGTGTGATCCGGGAGGCCATTGGACTCGATCACCACCTCATCGCCGTCCAGATAGACCAACACATGGTCGGCAAAGTCCCCATAGCCTGCCGGGAGCTCACCGGTGACCTCTCCGTCAGGGGTCCCTGAGTCGTCAGATGATCCCGAGTCCACTGAGTGGATCGTCTCATCGGTGTCGGAGACCGCGTCACCGTCACCAGAGCTGTCGGCCTGCTTCTCGGTGCCACAAGCGACGAAGGCGAGTGTGAAGGCGACGAGAGTGGTGGGTCGTGTCCAGCGCATTTGGGGCTCCTGGATGGGTAGGGTCCGCGGTGCGGCCGGGCCGACCACACGGGAGAAGGGGACTCCCTGCGGACGGTGCAGCGAGCTGGGGGATGGTATCGGACAGGTGCCGAAGCACGCAGTGGCCGCCTGCAGCCGATGCAATTGCCATGCCAACCACACCCGCATCGCGCTCATCGCTACTTTCCGACTTCCTCCCCGAGAGCAGCGCCTCGAGCCTGCAGATCCCGCAGCCTGGACTGCAGCATCTGCAGTCTTTCCGCGTCCCGCCCGGGTCAGCCGGTCGCCCATCCGATTCAGGTGCTGACCGAGCCCCGTGTTGACGGACCACGTCCGTTCGCGCAGTCGAGGGCTTCGCCGGGCCCGAAGGGACAAGAAGAGTCAACGACCCTCGGAGTCGGCGTCAATGAACACTGGCGACAAGATCCGCCACCTGCACCGGAGCTCCATGACCAGCCCCGCTGAGACGGATGGTGAGGAACGGTGTGAAGCGTTCGAGCCCACAGTCACCCACGGCGTGGTTCCGAGTCATCGAAAATAACGACTATTCGTCTGCTCTCGACATCCTCACCACCGTCCGCCTCCACCCAAAACACTCAATGCGCATCCCAATACGGTCGGGGCGACGGGTCGGCGCGAGGGGCCGGACCACCGCTCCCGCTCGCTCAGGTCCCCGCCCACATCGGCTCAGGGTGGCCAGCCGCCCACGCCACAAGCCCACTGCGCACGTCCCGGACGACCTCGTCAAAGACCTCCACCACCTCGGCATCGGGCCACCGGCCCGCGATGTAGCCGAGCATCCCCGGCATCTGGAGCGCACCCAGCTCGTGGATGCGCGCCACATCCTCCGCCGACAGGCTCCGGTGGCGCCGATAGCCCGCGAGCAGGGCCTCAAAGCAGGCCCGCCGCCGCTCAGGAAACCGACGCAAGCGGATGCAGGGAATCGCCAGATCGTAGAGATAGAGCCCATAGCCGCAGTCATCGAAGTCGATGGGGGTGACGGCACCTCCGCGAAAGACCAGGTTGCGGAAGTGCAGGTCGCAGTGGATCAACCCAAAGCGATCTGGTGCCGTGCCCAGCGCCTCGAACAACTCATGGGACCGCTCGGCCGCCGCAGCACACAGGTCCCGAAGCTGCCCCTTGAGCACCTGGTCCATCGGAGAGCCCGGCGGCAGCACCAGGGGTCCGAACCAGCCCGTCGGGTCAAAGCGGGGGCGGGGACCACAGTCTCGCACGGACTCCGCCACGTCGTGAAGCTGGGCCATGAGCACACCCTGGGCCTCCAGGCGCCGGGGCTCGGGGCGCCGGTGGATGCGACCGGGGGTCCAGGTGAGCAGCGAGCACAAGCGAGGGCCATCGAGGGCAGGAACCTCCACCTCCACCACCCGCAGACCACCGGGGGTGCGCCGGGCCCGACCGACGGGAATGCCCCGCTGGTGCAGCACATCGAGCCAGTCCAGCTCCG
Organism: Myxococcota bacterium; assembly: GCA_942491145.1. Taxonomy (GTDB): domain Bacteria; phylum Myxococcota_A; class UBA796; order UBA796; family UBA2385; genus CAXQUZ01. The sequence goes on from CALOBC010000049.1 coordinate 157,417, forward strand.
CTTCAACCTGGGCCATCGTGCGGTAGCCCCGGCGGTGAACCCGCAACAAGCTGGCACCCGCAGCACTGTCCACCCGCCACGTCGCGTTCTCCCAGTTCGTCAACGCCCGAAGGCGCACAGGACCGAGCTGCCAGTGGGCAAGAGCGACATCAGCCGCGCGGCGCAACCGGGCGAACCGGCCGCGGGCGCTCAGGGTGTGGAGGGGGGCTCGGGACATGGCTCACCGGGGGCAGACGCGCAGGTCGGCGACAATAGCGCGGTGGGCGCGGGCTGCCCCCACACCACAGCGTGCGCGGATACGGGATCTCCAGGCACACCCGCACCGTGGCTGAGGGCGGGTTGGGCCGGAGACGCCGATGTTCCTTCCCCGACTGCTCCCCATCGCCGACTGGCTGCGCGCCCGCGGGGTGGTCGCGGTGCTCTGCTTGCTCGCCGGGGGCCTGGGACTGGTGCAGGGCGGCGTGGTGGACGCCATCATCGGCGCGGTTGTGGCCGGTCTGGCCATCGGGCTGAGCCACGTCTTCTTGGGCCACGCTGCGGCGAGCTCCGACCGGGTGGCAGGCGGGCTCAACATGCTCGACACCATCGCACTGACGGTCATTCTCGCCACTTCCGGGGGAGCGTCCAACCCCCTCGTCAGCCTCTACCTCGTGCCGGTGTTGGTGGCGGCACTGCTGTTGCCCGGACAGTGGGTGGGGGCAACCTATGCGGCCACCGGTCTGGCCTACGGCAGCCTCTTTGTGCTCGCACCGGGCGCCCACATGGGCCACGCCGGCATGGAGTCCCACCTGACCGGCATGTTCGCGGTGCACGCTGCCACAGGACCGGTCGTCGCCCTGGCGCTGCTCAAGGCCCGACGGGCCGCCGCCCGGGCAGAAGAACAGGAGCGCGCCGCCCGCACCCTCGAGGCCCGCACCGAGCGCCTCACCGCACTGGCCACCCTCGCGGCCGGCGCAAGCCACGAGCTGGCCACACCCCTGTCGACCATCCTGGTGGTCACCCGCGAGCTGGAGCGGCGGACGACCGACGCAGAAGACCTCGAAGACCTCGTGTTGGTCAGGGAAGAGGTGCAGCGCTGTCGGGACATCCTGCACCAGCTCTCGGCGGACGCGGGACAAGGCATGGGCGAGACCCCCGCCCCCGTGGCCCTCCGCACACTGCTCACCGAGACCGCCGGCGCCGACCCCCGCGTCACTGTGTCCGCCCCCGACGGCCGCGTGTTGCTCCCCCAGCGCCTCGTGGGCCAAGCACTGCGGCGCTTGCTCGGCAACGCCCGGGACGCCAGCTCCCCCGATGGGCCCATCGCCCTCACCGCCCAGCGCAGTGCGCATGAAGTGGTCTTTACCGTGCAGGACGAGGGCACCGGGATGGACGCGGCGGTCATGGACCGGGCCGCCGAGCCCTTCTTCACCACCAAGCCTGTCGGCGAAGGCTCCGGACTGGGGCTCTACTTCGTCCACTCGGTCGCCCACCGGCTGGGCGGCCGGCTCCACCTCAGCTCCGTGCCCGGCGAGGGCACCACCGCCCGCCTGCACCTGCCCACCCCGCCTGCCAAGGACCCCTCGACTTGACCGACAAACAGACCATTCTCGTTGTCGACGATGACCACCGGCTGCGGCCGAGGCTGGTGCGCGCACTGGCCGCACGGGGCCTCGATGCCCACGGCGCCGACGGACCCCAAGCGGCCCTCGCGGCGGTGGACGGTGGCCTCAAGCCAGACATGGCGGTGGTCGACCTGCGCATGCCCGGCGGCTCCGGACTGGACCTGCTCACCGACCTGCGTGCGCGCTTGCCCCAGCTTCAAGTGGTCGTGTTGACCGGCTACGGCAGCATTCCCACTGCCGTGGAGGCCGTGCATCGCGGAGCGGTCGACTACCTGGCCAAGCCTACCGATGCCGACATGATCTTGGCCGCGCTCCAGCGCAGAAGCAGCGCCGAAGAGTCGCCCCGCACCGAAGCGACCGAAGCCCCCAGCCTCGCCCGGGCCGAGTGGGAGCACATCCAGCGGGTGATGGCCGACTGCGACGGCAACATCTCCGAGACCGCCCGCCGCCTCGGGCTGCACCGGCGCACCTTGCAACGCAAGCTGTCGAAGTACCCGCCCAACCGCTGAGCGCGGCGCCCTACTGAATCCGGCCAAAGGGATCGGCGAAGCGCTCGTCCAGCAGGGCATCTTCGTTGGTCAGGCTCTCGAAGAAGGCATGCATCGCCGCCCGCTCCGTCTCGGTCAGCTCAAAGCCGATGAGAAAGGGGCTCTTGAGCGGGTTGTCGGCCCCCACCCCCGCGTCGTCCCCGCTGTCGATGGTGCGCCCCCCGGCGGCGTAGTGGTCGAGCACCCCGTCCAGATCGGCCACCGAGCCGTCGTGCATATAGGGCGCGGTCATCGTCACATTGCGCAGCGAGGGCGCCTTGAAGGCCCCCATGTCTCGGGGGTCACCGGTCAGCTCGATGAGCCCCTGGTCCCGCGCCGGGTAGGCGCCATTGTCATCCAAGCTGTACAGCCCGTTGTTGTGGAAGGTCTGTTCCACGAAGGGCGTGTCGACCGTCGCCGTCGCATCGCTCAGGTTGAAGCCACCGTGGCAGTGGTAGCACTCCAAGCGCTCGGAGTTGAACAGGGCCGCGCCGTCCCGGGCCTCTTGGCTGAGCGCGTCGGGGTCGCCGCCGTAGTAGTAGCGGTCATACGGGGTGTCACCGACCAAGATCGTGCGCTCGAAGCTGGCCAGGGCCTTGAGCAAAGCGTCCAGGGTGAAGGGATCGTCCGCCTCGGGGAAGGCATCGGTGAACAGCTCGACGTAGAGGTCATCTTCGGCGAGCTCGTCCAGCCGGTCGTCCTCCAGATCGGCGAGGCCCAGCTCCAGCGGCTCGGTGCCAAACAGCGGCCCCAGCGCTTGGTGTTCCAGGTCCAAGACCAGGTTGTTGGCCCACGTGTAGGACGTGTTGTAGGCCACATTGACCAAGCTCATCGAGCTGCGGCGGTGCAGCTCACCCGTGGCCCCTTCGGCGTGGGCCAGCCCGTCGGTGAACGACAGCGAGGGCAGGTGGCAGGAGCCGCAGGAGGTCGTGTTGTTGATGGACAGCTTGGTCTCGTAGAACAGGTGGCGGCCCAGCTCCACCTTGGCATCGGTCATGGGGTTGTCGTCCGGCACCGGCGGCTCGGACAGACCGATGGGCAGGTCCCACGAGAACGCCGCGGCCTGCTCGGCCGTGGACGCCCCCGAAGACGACTTGGGCTCCGCGCAACCGCCGAGGACCAGGGCCACCCCGACGACGACCAACCCGCTCGGGCAGGCTGCTCCCATCACTGCACGCTGAAGACGGTGGGGGGGCCCCCAGGCGCGTCGCCGAAGGGCAGGCCGAGGTTGGAGAACAGCGGCGCGCAGTCCGGGTCGTTGGGAGCAGCCATGCACACCGGAGCGGTGTCGGCGGTGTTGTTGTCGAGGTCCACCCCGTCCAGCAACGCGCCGAGATCAAAGACCACCACGCTCGTGTCGGGGTCGAAGGCGGTGGCCAGCTCGAACTGGGCGCGATTCTCGTTGGCGCAGCCCGTCACCGTGCCGCCGTCGTCCATCTCGCACATGGTGCTGCCCGTGTGGATCGAGAAGCCGCCGGGCAGGCCCGTGGACGCACCGTCCACCTTCAGGAACTTGTGGCCCGCGTTCCAGCTCCAGAACATGGAGCTCACGTTCATCGGAACCGGCGCAGCGGCCACATCGCTGTGGTTCACCGCAAAGGGCACACCCATGGTGAAGCCCACGCCCGACCAGGCGCCCGCGGGACCGGACACCTCCACCGTGGTGCGCAGCTCGGCCGTGCCACCGCGGCAGCCGTCCTCAAAGTCCAGCAAGACCACGCCCTCACCCTGCCAGGGGGACTCGTCGACAATGCTGAGCTGCACGGTGCTTCCATCACCATCAATCGCATAGAACTCGGTGAGGTAGAAGCGCAGATCATCGAAGACCACGTCGGAGCCGCCCAAGGCGTAGGTGTCGCCACAGGCAAAGTTGGTCCCGTCGACCACCGCGGAGAACTGGAGGGTGCGCGTGGTGTCGCCACCGTCGCCGCCATCGGCACCATCGGCACCATCGGCACCGTCGCCGCCGTCGCCGCCATCGGCACCATCAGCGCCGTCGTCGTGGTCGTGGTCAGCACCCGAGTCATCGTCGGACTTGTGGCCACAGGCACCGAGGGTCAGCAGGGGCAGCGCCAGCATCCACAAGGGCATCGGGGCATGGGAACGTCGCATGGGGGTCTCCAGGGTGGGTCGCCGGGGGGCGCAGGGAACGGTCAAGGGGTCCGCATGTCGAAGACGACGTGGTTGCGGGCGTGATCAAACAGAGCGGGGGCACCATCGCCGGCCGCCGCCACCCACCCGTCCAGCACAAAGCCGAGCGTGAGGGTGGCGCGGGGGGCATCGGCCGACAGCGCGAGGGCAGGGTCCAGCGGCAGGTCGAGCCAAGCGACTTGGTCAGAGCGCACGGCCCCATCCGGGAGCACCGCCCCGACCGAGGCCCCGTCCCGCTCGCCATCGCCTTCGCTGGGCTCAAGCACAAAGCGGGCAAAGCAGTAGGTCTCGACCGGCGGGGTGAGCGTCACCTGGCGGCCGTCCCCCAGGAGGTCAGTCACTCCCGGGAACGCCGCGCTGGCGGGGCTGTCGATGCTGTGGTCCGCACGGGCCGGCGCGCCGAGGAGGTCCAGGGGGTGCCAGGCAACCGCGCAGGGGCTGAGGGACACCGCGCGCACCCCGGCCCAGGCTTCGGTGAGGCCCTCGGGCTGGCCCACTCCCTCGACCACCACCCGGACTTGGATCCCCGGTTCTTCGGTGACCACAGCACAGCCCGAGAACATCCACAATGATGTAATCATCAGTGTTATGGAGAATCGACTAAAGATCAACGGTCACCCCCAGCGCCAGCGCAGCCCCCTCCCGGTGGTGGCCCGAGAGGGCTTGCACCACAGGGAGGGACACGCCGGCTTGGATCACGAGGTCGGTCTGGGGCGTCAGCAACAGGTCCAACCGGGAGAACAGCACCGCGCCCCCGGTGTCGGGCTCGTCTTGCCCATTGAGGGTCGCCGGTTGGTCCAGCCGACCCTCGGCACTCGTGCGCACGGCCCCCCAGCGCAGGGGTTGCCACTGGCCGGCCACCGTGGCCCGCCCGGACAGCCCAGGCTCGCTGGGAAAGGCGTCCCGAGGGGGCGACAGGGCCACCACGGGCACCCAGCCCTCGGCGCTGGCGTAGGTCGACCACGCGCCCACGCTGCGAAAGCCCCATCCCCCCAGCGTTGCAGTGGTGGTGCCCGTGCCGAGCTGGGCGCTCATCGGCAGCACGGTGCCATCGGGCCGGCGCACCACCGGGGCCGTCGGCAAGCGCAGCCCACCCCCCAACCCGGCCAGCGCACTGCCCCGCGATGGTGTGCCCCGAAGCGCCGCCCACCGCGTCCGAACCACCGCATCCCCCGGCGCCCACACCGTCGTGCGCGCCAGGCTCACATCCTCCGCCGTCCGCCGCCCAACGGGCACGCTCAGCGCAACCTGCCACCGGTCGGCCGGCGACCACGCCACGCTGCCCGTCAGCGCTTGATCGAGCAGCAGCACTTGGTCCTCACCGGGGGCCCCCACCGCGTCGGAGCGGGAGGTCGCCTCAACAGCCAGCCGCAAGCGCCCTGCGAAGGGTTGTTCGGCGCCCATGGTGGTCAGCGTCGGGTCACCGCACGAGCACACCGCACAGCCCCAGCCCGTCGACGGGGCGAGCAGCAGCGCCGCCGTGGCGGGCAACGAAGCGATGGACAACAGCAGGCGACCCACGGTCCACTCGGGATCAAGACGGAAGAAGAACCCGGCAGGAGCGCACATCGGCCAGCGAGGCTCGACCACGGTCCATCGGGACCCATTCCGTAGGCACACACCGCTGCCATGTCGCCGCGGCAGATTGTCGCACACCACCGACAACAGCCACCCACAGGGCATTCTTGCCAAGAGCGGCCCCAACTCAGGCGCTGACTCCCGTCAGTCCCCGCCGGCCTCACCCCGCCGGGTCAGCCGCTCCACCCGCAGCCGCCCGCGGTCATCGAACAGGGCACGCACGCTCAGCAGCACCCCGCCCGTGACGCCCAGCGCGGTGGCCGCCGCGATGAGGAACATGATGAGGATCTGGTACCGCGCGGCCAGATCGGGCGGTGTGCCCCCCAAGATCTGCCCGGTCATCATGCCGGGAATGCTGACCAGCCCCACCACCGCCATCGAGTTGAGGATGGGTGTCATGCCCGCCCGAATGGCCTCCTGCACCGCCGGCAAGGCCGCTTCCCAGGCCGTGGCACCCCGGGCCAGGCGCAGCTCCACCCGCTCCCGACCCTCGTCCAGCCCCGCGAGCAGCCGGTCCACACCCAAGGACAGCCCCGTCAGTGTGTTGCCCAGGATCATTCCCAGCAGCGGGATGAGGTAGCGGGGGGCCCACCACGGATCCACACCGATGAGCACCGCATTGCCCACCACCACGGTGGCCCCGGCGCTGATCAGGATGGTCGCAAAGGCCCGGGGCAACAAGCCCGCAAAGCCCCGTCGGCTGCGCCTCACCGCCTCCACGGACGCCACGGTCACCATCACCCCCACAATGCCTGCCACCAGCAATGGATGGGCAGTGGCGAAGACCGGAGCGAGGATCCACCCGAGCAGCGTGAGCTGGACCACCGTGCGCAGCGCGGCCACCGCGAGAGTGCGCTCGATGCGAAGCCCGAGAACCAGGCTGATGACGCCATTGACAACAATCAACGCGGCCGCACCGGCCACCGTCTCCCAGCCGATGTCGAGGGGTCCGGTCACAACGACACGATGTGGTCCGCTGCGAGGCGCCGGTGCTGGTCTTCATCGTGGGAGATCCACACCGCGGTGTGTCCCCGGAGCAGGGCCTCCACTCGCTCGACGGAGCCCGCGTCCAGCGCCGCCGTGGGCTCGTCCAGCAGCAGCACCACCGGCTGAAGTGCGATGGCCAGAGCGATGTGGAGCCGTTGCCGCTCGCCCCCCGACAGGCCGGTCCAGGGTCGGGTCCACGCCCCCGCCGGCAGGTCCATCGCCGCAGCGTGGGCTTGAGGGTCACCGAGCTGCCGCCCCCGGTGGACCTTCAGCGCCGACCACGCCGCCCACGTGTCCACCGGCGCCCCAGGTAGCACCACGGGATGCTGGGGCACCAGCACAAGCTGGGATCGCCAACGGGGCCCGCCGCCCCGCTCCAGGGGCTGACCATGGAGCAACACACGGCCACCATCCGCCGGCCGCAGACCCGCGAGGATCCTCAACAACACCGTCTTCCCGCTGCCCGATGGCCCACGCAGCAGCAGCGTCTGGCCCGGCATCAGCGACAGGTTCAGCCCCGAGAACAGCCGACGCTCACCCACCTGGGCGCACAGGTCTTCGGCTTCTAAGAGCACCGTGGCCATGGCGTTTCCTGCAACATGGAGGCGTCAAGCCCCCGGCGGATCACGCGACCTCTTGGCTTGCCTTGTAGTGGTCGTGGGCCGCCCCACCACTCTCGGCGTGGTGGTGCATCCCATGGGTGCGCACCTGGAACTCGGCCACCCCCATGGGCGTGAGCACCGCGGTGTGGAGCGACTGGTAGCCGTTGGGCTTCGGGTTCGCGATGTAGTCGTCCTGGCTGCCCACGATGGGGGCAAACCGCGCATGCACCGCGTCGAGAACAGCGTAGCAGTCGTCAATCCGATCCACACACACCCGAAGGCCGATCCGGTCGAGCACTTGGTCGGGATGCAGCCCTTTGCGCGCCGCCTTGGCCGCCACACTCTCGGGCGTCTTCACCCGCGCGGTCAACAGTCCCTCCACCCCCACCTCGTCCAGGAGGATGCGAGCCTCGTGCTGCAGTCCATCGAGCGCATCCGCAGCCGAGACGGACTCCGCCATCGGCCGCCCGGTCCGCTCTTCCCACTCCGGCAGCGGCATCCAGCCGATGAGCAGACCGAGCGCGGGGGCGAGGTGGGCAGCAGACATCCGGAACTCCTGGGACAGCGGCCCAGCGAGTGTGCACGCGCCAGCCGGAACGGCAAGCCCCCCACCGCACATGCGGGGGCCGAACAAATGGGGACAAGCCGACGGAAAACCCGCCCAGGCTTGCGCGCACCGAACCACGGGGGCATTGTGGTCTCGCCAGCGTCAGACCCCGGGATCCACCCGTCCGTCTGGTCCACGCCTCTACGCACTGGGTCGCCACTCTCGCGACCAACCACACCACCCGACCGTCTGTGCCGCGGTGTGGAATGGGAGTCCCCGTGACGACAGAACATCCCCAGCACAAGCTGGCCCAAGATCTGGGCGCCGGCGCCAGCATCGCCGTGGTGGTCGCCGGCCTGCTCTTTGCGTGCGCCCCCGATGGCGCGAAGTCCACGTCCCCCGACATCAACATCCAACAGTACGGGGTTCCCGCGACCTGGACCCCCGACGGCTGGACCGACGAAGGCGGCGGCACCGGCGGCAGCCAAGCCGCTGCAATGAGCGGCAAGTGGCAGGGAACGTGCCTGATTGAGTCGTACGGCTATGTCTTCGAGATGGACCTGGCCATCGAAGAAGTCGAAGGCATCCTCAGTGGAGACGGCTCCGCCACCCTCAACTACTACGGCACCACCTACTACATGCCGGGCGAGCTCGACGGCACCTCTGACGGGGAGCAAGCCGACTTCACCCTGAACGCCGACTTGTACGGCTCGATCTACCCCATCGAGATGTGGGGACAGGTCGACGGCGACGGGTTCACGGGCCAGTGCAACTTCGCGTACGGCGCGGAAGGTGTGATCACTCTCACCCGCACCGACGGCGGGTAGGCGAAGACAACCCCACGGTCAGCGCGCGGATGCGGCCATCTCCGGCACGATGGGCACGTCGTCGTGCCGGGCCCAAGCTGCGGCACCGTCCCAGTCCGCCGGCGGGCGGGTGCGGGGCGTGAGGCTCAGGCGGGTGGTCTCGAAGAAGCCCCGCATCGTGCGGAACATGCTGCTGGTGTCGATCCAACAGGCCCGCATGCAGCCCTCGCACGTGCCGGCTTCCATCAGCCGCTTGCGCTCGTACACCGCCGAGTGGAAGTAATCCTCAAAGTCGGGATCGAGGAAGCTCTTGTGTTGGTGGACCGTGCGGTGGCAGATCGTGAACTGCCCATTGGGCGCCACGGAGAAGTAGAGCTTGCCGGCGTCACAGCCCTCGGCCGGAAAGCGCCCGAACTTCAGGTAGTCCCGGCTCGCTTCCAGGTAGGGGGTCGAGTTGAGAATGGGCCAGCCATCGGCCTTCATCTGGACCAGCGCATCGTAGGCACGGTCCACGCGGGCGCGCACTTCGTCGACAGAGTCGGCCTTGTAGACCCCCATCTCGGGGCGGTAGCGGATGAACCGTCCCTCCCAGTTGCCCACGCCTTCCTTTTGGTCCGCCAACAACTCAACAGGCAGGAAGCTGATGGCAAACCCAATCTCACGGGCGAACCGAACCATGTCCGGCAGCTCTTCGAGGTTGAGGTTGCTCACGACGCAATTGATGGTCGGCATCGAGCCCGCCACCCCGTGCAGCCGCCCCGCGATGTGGGTCATCGTGCGGACCGCTTCGTTCCAGGCGCCGTCGACTTCGCAGACATAGTCAAACCTGCGGGGGTAGAGGCTGTCCAACGAGATGGAGAAGTTCTTCACACCCACGTCAATGCAAGCATCCACGCGGTCCAGATAGCGCGGCCCCTCGACCACGTTTCGGCCGTTGCCCGCGCCAATGCCATTCGTCAGGATGCGTAGATTGAGCCCCTCATCGATGAAGGCCTTGGCAGCTTGTTCGAGATGGGCAACCGCGAAGGGCTCGCCCCCACCGATCGAGAGCTGCACCACGCCCAAGCGCCGCATGCGCCCCGCCATGGCCCGAATCTCGTCCAGACCCAATTCTTCCTTTTCGTTCCCGTACCGCCAGATCCCACACATCTTGCACGTCAGGTTGCACCGATGGGTGATGCCGAAGTGGGCATACACCGGAACCGAGCGGGTGAGGGCGGCCTGGGCAATGCGCGCATAGTTGCGGGCTGTGAACTTGAGCATGGGCACCGACCTCTTCCGAGAATGACAGACGCCCTGCAACAGCGGGATCGCCACTGTTCGGATGGGCTCCGACCCTCGCACTATAGCCCCCTGCTGTCCACATGCTCGCCTGTTTGCAGGTCTCGCTCCGGCCGCCACCCACACCCCCAACACCTCCGCGCGCCCACCTGCGCTACACTCAGAGGCCCTCGCACCGTCGCCTCACCCCCCACATGCCCGCTGACAACCGGTTCTCAACGGCCGTCAGCGAGGGTGTCGGCCCGGTGGACCGACCACCGGGGTGGCGGAGGACCCAATGCGGAATCTAGACCAGCCAGCACCGCCCGTCCCACCGGATGTGCGCACCGAGTCCGTGGCGTGGCAGGCCCTGCTTGAGGGGGTTCTCGATCACCACTCCGACTTGATCTGTCGCTTGGGACCGAACGCCATCGTGGAGTACGCCAACGCGGCTTGGTGCCGATTCTACAACCTTGACCGGGCCACCGTGGTGGGCACACCCTTTGTGGACCTGTTGCCACCAGAGCGCCAGCGCCAAGCGCGGGACCTGTTCCTGCAAGTCGCCACACTCGGCCAGCCGTTGCGCCGAACGTGCACGAGCGTCGATGCACGGGGTCAGCGCCGTCGCTTGGCGTGGACCATCCAGCCTTGTCGGGATCCCAGCACGGGGGAGGTGGTGTCGGTGCAGTGCATGGGACGGGACCTGGAGCCCGAGAGCCCCCACCCCTGGCTGCACCAGCGTGTCGCACAAGGGACGCCCACCACCTGGCTCTGGGACCTGACGACCGACCAGCTCCAACCCGGTCGCGCGGCACCCGGGTCCCCCGAAGACGCCACCACGGTCCGAACCCCCGCCGACCTCCTCGCCCTGGTCCGGCCGGAAGACCGTGCGCGCTTGGTGTCTCTGTTCGATGCCCTCCGCCAAGGCATCAGCGACAATGGCTCAATCATCGGCATTCTCAACCAAGCCCAGCCTCGCTTTGCCCAAGTCTTTGGCCACGTGCTCCCCACGCCAGGGGGACAACATTGCGCCGTGCTGGGGCTGATCCCCACCGCACCGCCCCCCGAGTCCCCCCTGTCCTCGACCACCGACCTCAACACCGTGCTGCACGACAGCCAAGCCAAGTTGCTCGAGGCGGCGGGCCCCGACCACACCCTCACCACCCAGCTCCACCCCGCGCTCGCCCCCGTGAACGCACCGGCCGACGCCGTGCGTGCTCTCACCTGCAGCTTGGTTGCCCTCGCCCGCAAGGCCCACGGTCCGTTCGGCGGCAGAATCCAGCTCACCACCGGCAACCCCGCGCTCGACCCCAATGTGGTGTGGCTCGCGCGCGGCTTGGGGGGAGGCCCGTCCACCGGGGTGCAGGTGGCGATGCCCGGCCGGCCCCACGCGCAGGGCATCGACACGATGGCGGGCATGGACACGGTGGTGGAGCTGGTCCAGGCGCTTGGCGGTGACCTCACGCTGGGCACCGACACGCCGGTGACGCTGACGGTGCGCCTCCCAACGGCGCCCCGAACCCCGGAAGCCCCGACCACCCCGCAACCACACCAAGTGCTCGTGGTGGACGACGATCCCATCATCCGCCGACTGACGGGACGGGTGCTGAAGCGCGAGGGACACCACCCCCACATCCACAGCACCGCCGAGCAAGGCCTGCGGGCATTCATCGCAGATCCCGCCGCGTGGAGCTGCGCCATCATCGACCTGAGCCTGCCCGGGACGTCGGGGGCCACCCTGATTGAAGCGCTGCGGCGCCTGCATCCCACCCTGCCGGTGGTCGTCATGAGCGGCTTTGCCGACATGCCAGCGGGCTTGGCCCAGCCCGGCCTGCCCACGCGCTTTCTGTCCAAGCCCTTTCGCCCTGATGAGCTGATGCAGGCCATGGCCAGCGTGCTCGAGGGCTGAAGGAGCACACCCCCGAGCGGTCCGAAGACCACCGGGGGTGTGCCGCACCGCAGCGGGGTGCGAGGGCCGCGGGAAGCAGGCCCCGCACGCACTACTTACTAGTAGAGGTAGTTGTACGAGAGGTTCAAGTAGTAGGCTTCGTAGGAGCCGTAGGTGCCCTGATAGAGGACCAGCTGCCAGCCCCAGTCGCCGTAGGTGGGCGAGGTGTCGTCGTAAGCGATGCCGTTCCAGTCACCATAGGTGTCCTGGTACATCAGCACGCCGTAGTAGCCGTACCACTCGTCAGCGTGGCCCAGGGTCCAGTAGAAGTCGCCGAAGCCACAGGTCTCGAAGCCATCGGCCGCACCGGTCTCGTAGATGGACATGTCGAGCGCGTAGGAGCAGTCGGCACAACCCATGGGGTTGGAGCCCGACACACCGTAGCCCTCGGTCTCGACATTATCGAGGCAGGCCCAGCCTTCGGCGCCCGCACCGTCGGTGAGGTAGACACCGTTGTACCCGAAGCCTCCGGCTTCGATGTCGGCGTCGGCATCAGCGTCGGCGTCCGCATCGGCGTCGGCGTCCGCATCGGCATCGGCATCGGCATCGGCATCGGCGTCCGCATCGGCGTCCGCGTCCGCGTCGGCGTCCGCATCGGCATCAGCATCGGCATCAGCGTCCGCATCGGCATCGGCGTCCGCGTCGGCGTCCGCATCAGCGTCGGCATCCGTGTCGGAGTCCGCATCAGCGTCAGCGTCGGCGTCGGCCTCGGCGTCTTCGAGGGCCTTGGCAAGCTCGTCTTCGCAGCCGGTGCTCAGTGCAAGGGTAAAGCCAAGCAGGGCAAGGGTCTTCCAGTTCGACATGGTGGTCATCTCCAAAAAAATCGTTGACCGACGCGCAGGGGCCGGGGCGCCAATGCGCACCAAGCCAGCGGAGAAGCCAAGTCGCCCTCCATCCCAACGCAGCCGGCGCCCACCCTATCCGACCCACGGTCCACCCGAAACCAAAAAGGCCGCAATACAAGGACCCAGGCACCACCGCAGCCCCGCACCTGCTTCACCCGCGCGGCGGTGCCCAAGTCCCCCCAAGCTCCGGACCCAGACCGTGGAATCCAGCATCATCATTGGCGTGCTGATCGCCATCTTCATCCTCTACAAGCTCAAGGGAATGCACCGCAGTCCCGCCGAGCTTGACGCGATCGCAGCGGCCCTGGCCGACGGCGCCATCCTTGTCGATGTCCGGTCGCCCACCGAGTTTGCCCAAGGGCATCTTGCCGGCGCACGGAACATTTCCCACGGCGCCATCGTGTCTGCACAGGCGGAGCTGGCCGCGGAGAGCTCCAGTGTGGTCCTGTATTGTGCGAGTGGCACCCGCAGCGCCATGGCCGCACGCCAGCTCCGAAGCGCCGGCGGGCTGCAGGTTCTTGATCTCGGTCCCATGTCCAACGGTGCCAAGCTGGGGTCCCGCTGACTGCGCCTGCGCACCCCCAAGACACCATTACCAGAGCCCACCGCTCTCGGCTGAGCCCCGATCTCCTGCGCTTCAGCAGCTCCGCACCGCAATCCATGGTGCGACTCCCCAAGCGCTGGGGCAAACTCCCAAACCGCCGAGACACGTCCGGGAGCCCGACCGCGCCGGGCCCCACCACAGGAGAAGAAGTCCATGGTCACCGAAGCACTGCCACTGTCCCCAAGTCCGCGCACCAGCCACCACCTCAGCGCCCTGCGCATCGCACTGCTCGCGGCCATCGGGGTCGCCCCTGCGTGCACCGGCAACAAGGACTCGGGCGGAGAGGGTGTTGAAGTGGGCGGCGGCGTCGGCGGGGAAGGAACCGGCGGGGACGGCGGCAGCGATGGCGGCGGCGATGGTGGTGGAGACGGCGGCGGGGACGGCACCGTGGGCGACGCATGTGTCTCTCCCGAGGCGATCCTCGACGGAGAGGGGACCAACACGGGGTACGTGCGCTGCGCCGATGGCAGCGTGGACCGCATGTCGGCCGAGCCCACGACCGCGGCCTCGCTGGCTGGCGAGTGCGAAGGCACCGAGGACTACCTGGGCTGCGAGACCAACGCTGACTGCACCGACGCAGCCTACGGTACGTGTATGCACTATCCCGACGACTGGGGCGCCGGCACCTCCTGCGGGTGCGTCTACTCCTGCGCATCAGACTCGGACTGCGACACCAACGAGATCTGCCTCACACCGGGCATTGTCACCGGCAATGACTGGGCCACCTGCGTGCCGGCGACGTGCAAGACCAACGACGACTGCGACTCGGGCGAGTGCGGCATCTCGTCCTACAATGATGGCTGCGGCTACCAGCTCACGGCGACGTGCCGAGATCCGGCGCTGGACGCATGTCGCGTGGACGACGAGTGTGTCGACCAGTGCGGCGTGTCCTACGCCAGCCCCAACTGGGAGTGCGTGACGATGGACTGTGCGATCGGCCGCCCGATGGTCGACCCCACCTCCGGCCAGGCCCAGACCGCACCCGCCATCCAGCGCGGGGACTGGCAAGCGGCGATCCCGACGATGGCACTGCCCGAGAGCCCCGATGCACGGGCGTTCTTCGCGGCCCACTGGACGGCGGTGGCCCGCATGGAGCACGCCTCCATCGCCAGCTTCGCTCGGTTCAGCCTGGAGCTGATGGCCCTCGGCGCGCCCCCCGAGCTGCTGATGGCCAGCCAGAAGGCCGCAGCCGACGAGATCCGCCACGCCCAGATCACCTTCGCCATCGCCACCGCCGCGGCGGGCACCCCCGTGGGCCCGGGTCCCTTGTCCATGGGCCAAAGCGCACCGGCGACAAACCGCGAAGATGCCGTGGTGGCGCTCATTCGTGAGGCGTGTGTGGGCGAGACTGTCGGGGTGGCAGAGGCCCGCGCGGCCGCCGAAGACTGCACCGAGCCCACGATGCGGGCCGCCCTGCTCCAGATTGTCGACGACGAGCAGCAGCACGCGGTGCTGGCATGGCGCACGCTGCGCTGGTTGCTGGACGGCGCCGACGACGCGCTGCGCACCCACGCCCGGTTGGTCTTTGAAGAGGCCATCGCTGCGGTGCTCTCCGTGCAAGACAACGACGGACCGGACCTCGCCGCTTGGGGCATCCCGAGCGCCCACGCCCGCCGCCAGACCCGGGAACAGGCAGTGATGCTCGCCGTCCGCCCCGCGATGGAGGCGGTCCTGTGATTGGCGGTCTGCACGGCGACTTGAGGGTGCTGCGGCTGTCCTTGCTCAGCGCCATGGCGGCAATTCCCGCCTGCTCGACCACCAAAGACACCGGCACCGCCCAAGGCGACGGGGTCGGCGGCGGCGTGGGCGGCGATGGCAGCGGGGGGGACGGCAGCGATGGTGGTGATGGGACCGACGGCGGCGACGGCGGGGAGACCTCCAGCTGCACCGATCCCACGCCCATTGTCAACGATGCCGGCGCCACCACCGGGTATGTGCGGTGCGCCGACGGGGCCATCAACCGCACCAGCGCCGAGCCGGCGTCCACCGTCATCGGGCTGTCCACCTGTGAAGGCACCGAAGCCAGCCGGTCTTGCGAGACCGACGCCGACTGCACCGATGGCGCCCATGCCCTGTGTGCGCACCATCCCGACGAGTTTGGGGGGGGCACGTCCTGCGGCTGTGTCTACGCCTGTGCGACCGACGCCGACTGTGCCACCGGCGAGATCTGCCTCACCCCGGACATCGTCGACGCCAACCCCTGGGCGACCTGCATCCCGGCAGAGTGCACCGTGGACGCGGACTGTGGCACCGACGAGTGCGGCGTCTCCCGCTACCACGACGGCTGCAGCGTCCGAGTGACCGCCACCTGTCGGGAGCCCGCCGACGACGCTTGCCGAGTGAACTCCGAGTGCACGGATCAGTGCGGGGTCGACTGGGGCGAGACCGACTGGGACTGCTTGGTCGCATCGTGCGACATTGGGCGGCCCTACGTCGATGTCGAGACCGGGAAACACCGCACCGCACCGGCGGTTGGCCGGCAGGACTGGCGAGACGCACCAGTGGCGCTGGCCCTTCCCGAGAACACTGACTCACGGGCCATTCTCGCTCGACGCTGGGCCAGCATCGCCCGCATGGAGCACGCGTCGGTGGCCAGCTTCGCCCGGTTCACCTTGGAGCTGATGGCCATGGGTGCTCCACCGGAGCTGCTGCTGGCCTCCCAACAGGCCGCCATGGACGAGGTGGCCCACGCCCGCGCCATCTTCACCCTGGCCAGCGCGGCGGCCGGCCAGCCCATCGGCCCCGGTCCCATGGACCTGGGCACCACCCCGCCCGCGACCGACCGCCGAGCCGTGATGACCGCGCTCATCCGCGAGGCTTGTGTGGGCGAGACCATCGGCGTGGCCGAGGCACAAGCGGCCGTGCGGTGCTGCGTCGACCCCCACCTGCGGGCGACCCTCCAGACCATCGCCGACGACGAAGCCCGCCACGCGGCGCTTGCCTGGCGCACCCTCGGGTGGTTGCTGGCCGAGGGGGATTTGGCGCTGCGACGAGAGGCCCAGGACATCCTGGAACAGGCCATTGCCGAGATCCTCATCGTCCCCGAGGAGCCCGGGCCAGACCTCGCGCCGTGGGGGGTGCTCAGCAGTGCCGCCCGCCGCACCGTCCGCGAACACGCCGTGATGATGGTGGTTCGTCCCTGCATGGGCGCGCTGGCATAGTCCTGTGCCTCGCCCCCATCGGCGGGTGGGTGCACGCGTCCCACCCGCCATGTTCCAAGGTGAACCCTCTCCGCTTCCAGGCGCCCTCATGCCCACGGTCTTGTGCACCCTGCCGGTCCCTGTGCCCCCTGAGGCCGTGTGGTCCGTGCTGTGCGACACCGCCCACTGGTCCCGGTGGAACCCCGCCCAGCCTTACTTCAGGGGCCCCGCCACCGTCGGTGCCCCCATCCAGATCGCGGTGAAGCTGGGCCCGCTGACGGTGCCGTTTCCTGCCCGGGTGCAGCACGCCAGCATCGCTGCGGGCCTGTGGTGGACCGGGGGCACACGGCTGCTGTTTCACGCCGTCCACGGCATCACGGTCAAGGCGACGGCCGAGGGTAGCGTCATCGTGCAAGAAGAGCGCTTCAGCGGCCCTTTGGCTTGGCTGCTCTGGCCGGTGATGAAGACGATGCTCCACGCCGCCTACGCTGCGGCCAACGCGGGCCTCGCGGCGGCGGCCGTTCAACAACACAAAAACACAACTCAACAGCTCTGACGTCGCTGGGCCTATCGGGGAAAGACCGGGACCGGCTTGCCGTCCCCACCGATGATCGGACGATGCCCAGAAACGTAGTGATTCACGATCTTCTCACGGGCCCGCTTCTCCATCGTGCGCAGGGTGGTGTCGAGCGTGGACTGCACATACCGCACCATCAAGGGCTCCGGAATGTTGCCCCCAAGCTGCGATGCGTTGTGGTAGCCAAACAAGGTTGACCCATCACTCAAGGCCATGACCACCCAAGCGCCCTGGTTCGCGGGCATCTCCACCGCATCAGCGAAGCGCTGCGCGGAGACCTTGGCCGAGACTCCACCCTCAATGCGGTCTTTGGCGATCGCCACCCCGCCCGGGTTGCTCCTCCAGGGATGCTCCCAGGCACGGCCTGCTGAAGCCGACGCCATCCCGTGGTTGTTCCACACATCGACCACCCAGTGCCGGTCCGAGAACGGCCGAGGCAGGTCAACAATGCCGTACCAGACCGCCTTGTCAGGCGGTTCCAGGCCCAGCGAGACCTCATCAATGGATGCATTCTGGCTGAAGTGGAGATCCTGGCATGCCACCCACATCTCGTCGCGCGTGGCGGTCGTCCAGAGCAAGCCAAACGCCCGACGGGGTCCCGTGCCGCCGCCCGGTCGGTCCATCACTTTGACCACATCGCCGGCCAGCAGGGATCGCACCTGGCGCTCATTGAGCTGGGGCAACGCAAACACGGCGTGGTCGTTGAAGACCCGCAGTGCATCCTGCACTTCAGCGGGGGACGGGGCGGCGTGAGCCACCGAGCCGACGGACCAGGACAACATCAATGCAAGTGAGCTCATGTCCACTGCTATCCCGACTCTCCCGACAGCGGTCGGTGGGCACTGCACCCACCCAATTGGTGTGGCGGCCCCACACCCCAAGTGACCCAGAACGAAGCGCCGTCTTGCACACCGCGCCCAAACGGGACATCGGCAAGCCATGGATCCCGTCATCCCATTCGGCCTCGTCATGTTGGCCTTGCTCGCGGCCAAGCTGCGCTCCTTCAAGCTCTGGGACGAGCTGCTGGAGCTGCTGTACACCGAGCGCCGCCCGGACTGGGACGCCGAGGGCCAACCCATCGGCTACTTCTGGCGGCCTGAAGACCCTCCAGTGGGCACGATCGAGGGCATGACCGCCCGCCGCAAGCTCATGGGCCGGCTGCGGGGGGAAGACCCCGCTTGGCTGGTCGCCGGTGACCCGCTGCACATCAAGCTGGTCGCATGGCGGCTGACGTGGTGGGGGGGCTGGGTCGGGGTGGCGGTGGCCGGCTGCTTTGCGCTGGTGATGGGCTTCTACCCCGGCTGACCGGGACCATCCTCACCCACTCCCGCGCGGGCCCACGCCGCCGTGGTCACGATGGGACGGGCCACCGCTGCACCATGGACGGCGCCGAAGCGGTCGGGCGCCTGGGCGGCCAACACCGCGAGCCGCCCCCGGGGACGGCCGTTGACCTCGATGACCCAGGGCTGGTCGTCGCCGTCGAGCACCACGTCCACCCCCAGCTCCACTGCGCGCCCGCACCCCGGCGCCGCCGTCAGCGCCGCACACACCGCGTCACAGGCCAAAGCCACTGCCCGGAGTGTGTCAATGGACAAGCAGTCCTCGGCCGGCAGCACCTCGGCCCCCCGGGCCACGTTGACCACCCGATCGCGACGGGATCGCCGCAGCACCGCCGGACACTGGACCCACGCACCGCTTCGGTCTCGCTGGCACAACACCCGCAGCGCGCGACCGGCCCACAGGGGCCCCGGGTCCACGGCCGCCTGCAACACCACCGCGTCCTCGGCCCCGGGCACCACCGAAGGCAGGGACCGGGGCAGCACTTCGCCGGCTTGCACATGGCGCACCCCCACCCCCAAGGCACCATTGCGGGGCTTGAGAAACCCCTGGCCCCACTCGTCCAGAACGTCCTCCAGATCAGCATTCCCGCTCACCAAGGGGGGCAGTCCAGCCACACCTGCGGCCTCCAAGACCCGCTGGCAAGCGAGCTTGTCCCGGCACAGCAACGTGAGCGCGACCGGGTTGGCCCACAGCAGCCCGCCGGCCTCGTCCTGCACCGCCGCGAAGCGCTCCGCCCGGCTCTGGGACGGGAAGCGATCATGCAGCGCCTCGACCGCCCAGCGCCCCCGACGCCAGCGCCCGCCGCTGGACCCCGGTTCGGCGATCATGCCCACCAGCTCCCCCGCCTCGAACCGGTCGCCGAAGACCGGCACCACCCCTTCGTCCCACAGCTTCAGGGCGGCTTGGCCCATGGGCATCGCACCGGGTGAAGGGTCGGGACCGCGGGGTGCAGTGGGCACAAGAACGCCGACATGGACAGGGTTCTGCACGGTGTTGTGCTCCGATGGTGGGCCGGTCTGGCGGCGATGCGCCCGATGGACGTGCCATGTTGCACCCATGGACGCCACCCTCCTCGACCCCACACTCGCCCTCGGCGTGCTCTGCGCGCTGTTGGTCGGCATCATCATCCTGTTGTTTGCGCGCCTGACCCAAGTGCGCCGCCGTCCGGGCGCCCGCAGCCGCAAGCGCAACCAGACCGCCCAAGAGGGGGAAGCCCACGCCGAGGCCTTGCTCCGGCGGGCTGGCTACGAGGTGATTGACCGCCAGATCACCCGCGAGGGCGTCATCCTCATCGACGGGGAGCCCTTCACATTCGGGGTGCGGGTCGACTTGCTGGTGCGCCGGGGCCGCGAGCTGAGCATCGCCGAAGTGAAGACCGGCAGCCGGGCGCCGGATCCCCTCCACGGCCCCACCCGGCGCCAGCTTCGGGAATATGCCGAGCTGTTTCCCGACTGTGGACTGCTGCTGGTCGACGCCGAGGCCAACGACATCATGGTGGTCGAGTTCGCCTGAGCGTCCCTGCATGCCCGCGAGCTGGACATCTGCTCTTGCGTTTTGGCAACCGCTCGGGGCACTGTTCCACGGCAGTTCCACGGCAGGTTCTCGCCGAGCTGATGCACACCCTGCGCCCGGCCCCTGGCCCCGTGCAGGTCCCCCCCTCGACGCCGGGCACCCCGTGACCCTCCTGACCACCAGCTCCCTCGCGGCACTGTGGCTGGCCGTGGCACCCACCGCCCACGCCAGCCCCACGCCCCAGTCGGCGGCACTGCACGCCAAGCTCGCCTCCGAGGCCGACTGGCAGCACGTCCGCACCGACAATGGCGTGCAGGTCTACAAGAAGGACGTCCCGGGCACCAACATGATGGCGTGGAAGGGCGAAAAGGACTTCCCGGCCACCATCGACAAAGCGCGGCTGTTCGCGGTCATCACCGACACCAACAACCACACCCACATCAGCCCCGGGTTGCTGGAGTCCACCATCATCCATCCGGTCGGCACCGGCGCCCTGTACTACCAAGTGATGGATGCCCCCCGGCCCATCGCCGACCGCTACTGGATCGCCCAGAGCGCGTCGATCCAAGACGCAGACGGCCACCCGGGCCACCTGCGCCGCACCTGGTCCTCCGTCGGCGGGGATGCCGCCCAGGCCACCCGTGCGATGCTCCAAGAGCGCTACCCCGACGCGGTGGAGGTCCCCGAGACCCATGGCCGCTGGGACCTCATTCCGCTGGACGACGGCGGGCTGCGGGTGGTGTACCGCACCCTGGTCGACCCGGGCGGGGCGGTCCCCCAGTCCATCGCCAACTCCGTGGCCGGCCGGGGGGTGTCGGAAAACATCGAGAAGATGGTCGCCGCGTCCACGCGCTAAACACCGTAAGCTACGGCATTGTCATCAACGGCATTGTCGACCACTCGCGCCCGCTCAGCGCACCTCTTCGAGCACCACGATGCTGCTGCCGACCACCCCGTAGCTGGTGCCCTCGACCACGTTGGGCGCGTCCATGAAGATGTTGTGGGAGAAGTAGGGGTCGGCGGTGGGGTTGTCGGCAAACCAGCCATCCACATCGTCGCCGAAGCTGCCCGGTCGATCAAACCAAGACTGGGTGTCGATCAGCCGCGCCCACTGGCGGCCATCGGGCAGCGCAAACTCCACATCCCCGCGCTCCATGTTGATGAGAATCAGCAGCTCCGGCTTGTCTTCCCACTCGGCGGCCCCGTCCCGATAGTAGTGGATCGCGACGTGGCGTTTTTCGCCCCACTCCCACCCTTCCATGTTGCCGTTGCTGGCGTTCTTCCATGAAAAGGGCATGCCACCCCCATACTCGGCGGGGGACAAGGCGTACGTCCGCTCGCGGCGAAAGCGGGTGAGGTTGCGCACGAAGTCGTGCATCCGGTGGCGGTCCCAAGCATAGGTGGACTGCCACTCGCCCCAGCGAAACCAGTTCCACTCGTTGTCGGCCCACGTGGAGTAGGCGTTGTTGTTGCCGAACTGAGAGCGCATCCACTCGTCGCCGCCCAAGATCATGGGCGTGCCGTGGCTGATGAACATGCCCACGAACATGTTGCGCATCATCTGGCGCTTGGTGAACTCGTCGCCCCAGCTGCGGCTTCGGTTGTGGTTCTCGCCCGACTCATCGTCACACCACACACTCAAGGGGTCGTCACAACACACCGGGTTGAGCAAGCCACACCCGTTCTGTTTGTCTTCGTAGGCAAACAGATCGTAGAGGGTGAAGCCATCGTGCACCGTCACGAAGTTGATGGCATGGTACGGCTTGCGGCCGTTCCAGCCATAGACCGACTCAGACCCCGTCATCACGGCGCCCCCGTCCACCCCTTCAGTGCTGTTCAGACGGAAGTTGTCGTCGTTGACAAAGCTGCGCCACCAGTCGCGATAGTGGGCATTCCACTCAAGCCACGCAAACGCTTCATCGTTGGACGACGTGGGAAACCCACCGATGCCAGGACCGGTGCCAGCTGCCGTCCACGGCTCCGAGATGATCCGTGTGTTGTTGGCTTGCAAGATCGGGTCGTCGATGATGTCTTGCAGGATGGTCTCGGAGGGGTCAATCCACTCGTTGTAGTTCAGGTCCTGCTCGCCGAGGATGCCCGCCAGGTCGAAGCGGAACCCGTCCACGTGCAGCTCTTCCACCATGAAGTGCAGCGAGTCCATGGTGAGCCGACGCATCGGCGTGTGGTTTGGCCGGGTCTGGTTGCCCACGCCCGTGTTGTTCCAGTATGTCTGGCCGTCTGGCGACAACGCATACCAGCTGGCGTTGTCCAAGCCCCGGTAGCTGTAGAGACCGGCGACTTCCTTCGGGTCAAAGTTGACCTCGTAGGCGTCTTCGTAGGACTCGAAGTACAGCCGCTCACGCCACAGTCCACCCTCACCCGTGTGGTTGTAGACCACGTCAATGATGACCTCGACGCCATTTTGGTGGAGTTGGTCCACCATCCACTTGAACTCGTCGAGCACATCGTCGACCCGGCCGGTGCTCTGGAAGCTGGCCGCAAATGAGTGTTCGGGCGCAAAGAAGCTGAGGTTGTTGTAGCCCCAGTAGCCCCCGTCCAGCGGCTTCTCGTGGATCGGCAGAAACTCGACGGCAGTGATGCCCAGATCGGCGAGATAGGCGGCCTTCTCACCGAAGCCCCGGTAAGTGCCGGGCCACTCCACCCCGCTAGCGGGGTTTTGGGTGAAGCCCTTGGGATGCACTTCGTAGAAGACAAGGTCGGTCCAGTCGTGGCCCTCCAGTGTGTTGTCGGCACGGCCCGCCCGCCACGCCTCTTCGCCCACCGACCATGCGTAGTCGCTGGTCACCACCACGCTCTTGGACGCCGCCTTCCACGTCGACTGATGTCGAGACGGACCGGATGCGGTGCTGCCCGCGCCCCAGTCGTGGTCGCGGTGGATGGCCTTGCCCCACGGGTCGAACAGCAGCTTGTTCGGGTTGAAGCGGTTGCCGTGTTGGTCCACGTCCGAGCGATAGCCGGAGGTCGACTCCGGGAACCACTCATCGGTGTGGGGCCAGTTGGGACCCCACGCAATGTAGCCGTAGTGTTGGCCGACGCCGATGCCCTCAACGTAGACGCTCCACAGCGGGCCGTCCTCGGGGTCGCGGGTGAGCGTCTGTTGAAACGTGGGCAGCTCGGACTCGGGGTCGTCGAACAGCAACAGCTCAAGGCGTTCCGCACGCTCGCTGTAGACCACGAAGTTGACGCCCTTGTCGATGAGCACCGGGCCCATGTGGTCCATGGAGCGCACGTCGTCCCAGCTCAGCGAGGGTGCGGTCGCATCTGTGTGGTACAGACGGATGTAGTCATCGCTCGCGCAGCCCGCCTGGAGCACCGTCGCCGTGAGGAACACAGCGGGGCACAGGTGAGACAGGGGCGAGGCGGATGGGGGACGCATGGAGTCTCCGGCGGACGGCACCCGCACCCTAACCCGGATTGCCGTGCGCCCACCGGGAATCCGGCATCCAGCTTCTTGCGCTGGGACGGGATTCTCGGGCTTCGTCGCCCGGTGGTCTTCACCCTGGCGAGGGGGCCCTCAGGGAGAGGCAGGCGGCGCGACGGGGGGCTCGGTCCCATCGTCGGTGCGCCAGGGATCGGTCGTCCCGAACAGCTCCAGCGACCGGGCCTGCGTGGCGGCGAGGACCACCCCAAAGTCGGGCGGCAGGGTGTCGGCCACACAGTTGGTGGGCGGGGCGCGCCCGGGGGCCTCGGCGAAGGCCAGCAGCACGTCCAGCGCGCAGTTGTCGGAGGAGTCCGCCGATGCGGTGAACCCAAAGGACACGTGGCCCGCATACGGGAAGGTCACAAGGGTGGTGATGGGAGCGACGATGTCGGGGAGCACTTCCTCGGCCCACACCGGCGGCGTGGCGGGGTCCAACGCCCCCTGAAGCACCAGCACGGGCGTGGAGATGGTGCCCACCGCGCGGGGGTAGTCGGGGAGGCCCAGCTCGGCCCAGCGCTCCTGCAAGCCGTAGAATGCCGCGGATCCCGGGCCCGGCAGCAGCACGCCGTCCTCCGCGGCCTCGACCTCGGCCAGGGTGGACGTGGGGCGGAACAGGTCCAGCATCGTGACCTGGACTTGCAGCCCAGCATTGAACACCTGCGGTTGCTGGTACGAGCCAAGCACGTCCTGGAACGTGTGCAGAGCCGTCTCGTCATCGGCATCGCAGCGCACAATCATGGTGGCGAGAGGGAACACCAGCGGCGCAAACACGGACCCCATGGTGCCGCTGAACGCTGCTTCCCAGTCCTCCCGGGTGCCGACAATCACCGGGCAGCGCCGATCCTCCACCCCATCGAGGGCCGCCATCAGCACGCCCTCCGGGTCGCCGCCCGTCTGGGCCGCGCAGCTTGGGTCAGCCGCGCACAGGGCCACCATCGCCCGCACCGGGGCGTCGGCCCGCACGTGGACCCGCTCAATGTCGGCGTCGAGCGGCAGCACACCATCGAGCACAATGCCGTCCACCAGACCATCGTGGCACTGTGCAAACCGCTGCGCCAGGAAGCTGCCGTAGGACATGCCCCAGACGATGTTGGCACCGGGGCCGGGGGAGCGGTGCAACCACATCGCGAGGTCGTCGGCAGCTTCGGTGGCCGAGAAGCCCACCACATCATCGCCGTAGGTGTCGATCCAGGTGTCTAGCCAGTGGGTCGGCGTCCTGGGAAGCGCCATCTCCAGCGCGGTCGACTCGCCCGTGCCCCGGTGGACCGGCACCATCAGGGTCCACCCGGCGTCGGTCAGCGTCGCGTAGCGCCCTAGGTCGCGGACGAGCTGGAGCCCGGTGCCGCCGGGCCCACCGTCCAGCATCCAGAGCTGGCCCCGGGGCGGGCCGGTCGCCGAGATCTTCATCAGCGTGAGATAGATGGGCAGGCTGGTGTCGGGGGCGGACCAGCGCAGCGGTGCAAGCACCTCGGCACAGCGCACCACGGCCGGAAGGTCCAGGTCGGGGTTGCAGGGAAACCAGTCCAGCGGCTCGACGTCCGTGCCGGTGTCGTCGTCGTCCTCCACCACCTCGGCGTCCCGGACCAGTCCACCGTCCCGCTTTCCCGGGCCCCCAGCGTCGGGGACCGGGGAGCAGGCGCACAACAATGCGAGCAACAGGATGGACACGGCGACCTCGGCACCCATCGTGGACCACGCGGTGCGGTCCTACAACCGCGGAGCGCCCCCCCCACAGCCGTCCAGTCGGCGCGCCACCAGCCAAGCATCGATCGCTTCGCCGTTGGGGGCCCGCTCGGGCAGGGCGCTGTTGTCGCGAGCTTGGTCCAGCAGTTGCTCCAACTCGGGCCAACGGCCACGCAGGGCCGCCGCCAACGCCGGGGGGGCCCCGTCCTTCTCGTCGCTGTCCCGCTTGAACGCGATGAGCTCAAGCAGATCCGAAAACCCGTACTCCGGTGCCAGGACCGCCAGGTCTGCCACCACCTCTCCGGCGCGCAACAGGTGGGTGCCGGTCAGCGCGACCCGGAAGCTGTAGAGCAGCGACTTGGCCCGGCCGTCCCGCTCGTGCTCCCGCTGCATGCCGCGCAGGTAGCCCCGGTAGTGGCCGTAGCAGGCCCTCGACAATGATGCACTGGTGAGTATTCTCAGTTCCTTCAGGAATGGGCTGTCGATCACCTGGAGGGGCGAGAAGATGCGCTCCAGCACGTTGCCATTGCCCTTGAGCACCAGCCGCAAGGCCTGGGCGAGCTCGTTGGTGGTGAGGTCACACTCGACCCCCTCGAAGAACTCCAGGCGGTCGTGGTTCTCTCGACCGGGCCACAGGCTCAACACCCGCGGAGTGGGCGCTTGGTGGATGCCCTTGATGTCGATGTCGGAATTGACCGAAGAGAAGCCGTAGTTGTGGCTTCCCGTGATGGCGCACATGAGCAGCTCGCCCGGCGGCGGGTGCAGCGCCAAGAAGCGGCGGACGAGTTCGAGATCGAGTGCAGACACGGCGGCCCCTGGGGGTGGGAGACAAGCCCGAAGCGGCAGTGTTGAATAACCCCAAGCCATGAATTTCGACCTCCGACACCACACGATTCTCCTCGCCGTCGCCGGCTCTCGGGCCCACGGGCTCTCCAGCGCCGACTCGGACGTCGACTTGCGCGGGGTCGGCATCGCACCGGCGCGGGTGCTCCACAGCCACCGCTTGCGCTGGGACCAGTCCGACAACGCCGAAGACATGGCCGTCTTTGAAGACACGCTCACCGATGTGGAGCGCCAGATCTGCGCGCGCACCAAGCTGGAGGGCAGTGTGTTTGCCCTGGCCAAGTTTGTGCGACTCTGCGCCGACTGCAACCCCAACATGCTGGAAGCGCTGTTCTGCAGAACATCGGAGCTGCGCCTCATCACGCCGCTGGGGGAGCGACTGCGGGACGCACGCTCTGCGTTTTTGTCCCAGAAGGCTGCCCACACCTTCACGGGCTACGCGCTGCAACAACTCAAGCGCATCCAAGGCCACCGGCACTGGTTGCTCAACCCCCCAAAGGCGCCGCCCAGCCGCAGCGACTATGGTCTGCCCGAGCGCAGTCTCGTGCCCCGAGACCAGCTCATGGCCGCCGAAGCTGCCGTGCGCAAGCGGCTTGACGAGTGGGCGCCGGACTGGGGGCCGCTGCCCGCATCCGAGATTCAGCGGCTGGAGGACCAGCTCACCGACTTCCTCAAGGAGGTGTTGTTGTCCGGCGAGAGCACGTGGCACCGTGCCGCGCGCAGCGTTGGGTTGGATGACAACCTCATTGAAGCCATGGACCGAGAGCGGCGGTTCAAGGGCGCCCAGCGCAATTGGGAGCAGTACCGGACGTGGCAGCGCAACCGCAACCCCGCGCGGGCGGCCCTCGAAGCGGCCCATGGATACGACACCAAGCACGGGGCACACTTGGTGCGCTTGCTGCGGATGGGCCGGGAGATCGTCGAGACGGGCGAGGTGCACGTGTGGCGCGGGGACCAGGATGCCGAGGAGCTGCGGGCCATCCGGAAGGGGGCGTGGAGCCACGACAAGCTGGTGGGGTGGGCTGAGTCCGAGGGCAAGGCGCTGCGCAAGCTGGTCAAGGACGGGCCCTGCGCGGTGCCCCCCAAGCCCGACGATGACGCCTTGGATGCCCTGACGGTGCAGCTTGTGGAGCAGTCCCTCCGCCGGGATGCCCAACGAGCCTGAGACTCACAGGGTGATGTGTTGCTCGGTGACCTCACCCGCCACGATCGCGACCATCAGGTCCTGCTGGCGGGGGGTGTCTGGGCTGTCCGCCGGGAGCACCTGGGTGATCGTGACCTGAACCAGACCCGGGGTGAGCCGGGGCAGCGCGATCGACCCACCTTGGCGGGCTTTGGGCGTCCCGCCATTGAGCGAGACCTGCCATCCCGAGGGGGCGAGCTCACTGGCATTGTCGATGGTGAGGTGCAGCGCGCCCACCCCGAGCTCGGTGGGCTTCTGGGTGGTCGAGTCATCGATCTGCTTGAGGGCGTCCCGGAACTCGGAGGCCCACTGGCTCGTCTCTTTCTGTTCGAGCTGGCGCACACCCATGACCAGGCCGCGGCACAGCTTGATGTGCTCACTGACCTGGGCATCGCTGGGTTCATCCGTCCCCCAGGCCAGCCGGAGCACTTGGTCATCAAACCGGAAGCCCTGGAGCAGCAGCGTGATCTGTTGGCCGGTCTCGATGTAGCGAATCCAGCCGGAGGTGTGCCCGCCAAATTTGTCGAGAAGAATGAGCAGACCGGCAAGCACGAGCATGATGGATGCGGCGCCCGGCGGGGCCCAGACGGCGGCTTCGTGGCTCTGGAGGATCTGGCTGATGATGGGCAGTGCGCCGGCGCAGGCGACCAAGACCATCGCAAGAATGCGCAGCGTGGTGCCCCTGCGGCGCTTGTACCGGCGCTTGACGAAGTACCAGTCGCTGCTCTGGCGGGCCTCGCCCTCGGCAAAGCGCACCAGCTCGTCGATGCACTCGCGGCGGCCAGGCGCGCTCCAGTCCAGCTTCGGAAACGCCCGGGCGATGAGGTCTTCCGCCTGGGGCCCGACCGGGGACGGGGACGGGGACGGGGCCAGCGCAGTCGGTTCAGTCATGGCTCGCACTCCGGAGCGGGCCTCATCCTAACAGCAGGGGTTCCCACCGCCCGGCGCCGAGACTGCAATGCCGTGCCGCCGACACTGCACCGGCTGGACGGTTTACTGGATGCCCCCCAACTTGGCGCTTACTCGGCAGACATGCGCGGACTCATCTACGACCTGACCTTTCGCAAGCTCACCATCGGCTGGTACCGCCAAGTGCTCCAGCGATTGCCCGACGGTGCGCACCTCCTCGACGTGGGCATTGGAACGGCCGGAGCCCTGTCGGCGAACGCGAGCCTGATCCACGACAAGGGCTTGCAGATCACGGGTGTCGACATCGACGCCGACTATGTGAAGCGGGCGCGGCGCAACCTCACCAAGGCGGGGCTGGGTGAGCGGGTGAACGTGCGCCTGGAGTCCATCTACGACCACCAGGCCGGCCCCTACGATGCGGCCTACTTCTCGGCCAGCTTCATGCTGTTGCCCGACCCGGTGGCGGCGCTGCAGCACATCGGCGAGCACCTCACCGACGATGGGCGGCTGTTCTTCACCCAGACCTTCGAGAACCACCGCAGTGTGCTGGTCGAGCGGGCCAAGCCCTTGCTCAAGAAGGTGACCACAATCGACTTTGGGGCCGTCACCTATCTGGACGACTTCGAGCGCACCCTCGGCGAGGGTGGCGTGGGCATCGTCAATGCGGTGGATCTCAAGGTCGGTCGCTCGCGCACCTACCGGTTGGTCGAGGGCGAGCTCGCGGGCTGAGGGGCGTGCTTCGGGTCATCATGCGTAGCGGTACAGACCATCCCACCGGGCATCGAGTCGGCGGGCGGCCTCAGTGGGCAAGACGGCGTCCAGCACGCCATCTTCGCGCACGGACACCAAGTCCAGCTCCACGAGCTTGGCCAGCGCATCGCTGACCTCAAAGTCCACCGCTTCGCCGATGTGGGCGTGCAGCGCGGCTTCCACGACGCGGTCCAGGGCCGCTTCGTCCAGCGGCTCGGTGGCCTTCAACAAGAAGGTCCATGCCAGCAGCGCCTCTTTGCACTCCTCTTCCTCGGCGGCATCGATCAAGCGATGGAAGACACCCGCGTTGTTGTCCAAGTTGCGAAAGTACAGGCTGTCGGAGAGGGTCTTCATGAAGCGAATCTTGCGGTTCTGGAACTTGCTGACCTGTTGGAACAGAAAGCCCCCTATCGTCGCAAAGCCCGCGCCCAAGATGACCAGCGCAGCTTGGTCCAGCACGATGGGTTGGTCCTTGAGCCCCATCCAGAACGACACCATCGATGCGACGAGCAACAGGGTGGGCCCCAGCTTGGTGGTCAGCAGCACCACCCCACTCACCGCCGCCGGCACACCGAGGACCACCTTGTCTTTGGTCTTCATGCGCACTTCGGTGTTGGGAAACAACATCTCGAGGTCCGCCCGGGGCACGTTGCGAAACATCTTCACCAAGGTTGCGCCCGGGTCAAACATCAGCTCGGAGCGCCCCTTGGCCGCAAAGTGTTCGGGACCGCGAAACGTGACAAAGACCACCACACGGTCATAGTTGCGGAATGTGAGCTTGCGGGTCTTCAAACCAAAGAAGGTCGAGACCTCTTCGGTGCGCAAGTCCTCTCCCCGCCGGTAGAACAACACATGGTCGAAGTCGTCAAAGTCGACGTGCAAGCGAATCCGAAACAGTGACTCTTCATCGAGGGCGGCTTCGAGATCTTCGCGGCTCAGGGGCTCGTAGTTCGCAGCGGTGAGCACGGCCTCCAGCTCGGTGGTGAGCTGGGCATGGCGGCTGGCCCGCTCTTCAGGGGTGACGGTGGGCACCAGCCGGGCGTCCAGATCGGGGTCGAAGGGCGCGTAGATGTCCTTGAGCCGCTCCAGGTTGGCGTGGAAGCGGTGGTGGAAGAGGGCTTCGAGGAGGTCGGCCACCGGTGCCACATGGGCAAGCTCTTCGGGACTGAGCACACCGGTGAGCTGGTCCATGCAGAGGCTGCGAACGGTGGTGCGCTGCAGCGGAATGAAGCGCTCGGGCGACACCCCGGTGGGCGGGGAGGTCGGGGAGGACGGGCTCATGGGGACCTCGGTGTGGCCGGACTCAAGCGGGGGTCAGCGTGCGGACGGTCATCCACACGGCCAACACCAGCAACAGCACCCCCATCAGCCGATCCATCGTGGTGCGGTGCTGGACGATGCGGTCGGCGAACCCGGTGGCGGACAACAAGACAGCCACAAAGCTGTACCAGAGCAGATCGATGCCACCGGCCAGCAGGGCCATGCCGGCCCGCTCGGAGGGCCCGGAGTGGGGGTCCACAAACTGGCTGAACAATGCAAGAAAGAAGACGGCAATCTTGGGGTTAAAGAACGACAACACAAAGCCCTCGCCAAAGGCCCGCCCACGCTTGGGGGGTGCCTTGAGGGGGGCGTCGCTGGGAACACTGCGCAGCATGCCGATGGCCAAGATGGCGAGGAAGCCCGCACCACAGAGCTGGAGCGCCACAAACAAGCGGGGGGCCGCAGTGAGCACCGCCGCGAGGCCCGCCACCGCGAGTCCGGCATACAGCGCCACCCCGATGCCGTGGCCCACACCGGTGGCCACACCTGCGCCCCGGCCCCCACGGGCAGTGTTGGTCAGGACCAGTGCCAGGCTCGGACCGGGTGACATGGCGCCGGTGATGCAGATCGCCGCGAGGGACGCCCAGTCAGCGAGGAGCACCGGAGACCTGGCCAGGAGCGGCGGTCTCGAGCCCACCCAGGTAGCCGTCGAGCATCCGCGAGAGCTTGCGCTCGATGACGGTGGCCGCTTCTTCCACGGCCCGGTCTTCTTTTTCGTGCAGGAACTGCAGAATCACGGGCACGCTGAACGTCTCGGTGGCGACGTCTTCCCCACCGTCCGTTCGGGCGATGCTCAGCGTGACGTCCACCGTCCACCGGTTGCGACCCTCAATCTGGGCATACGGAAAGGCCGCCGTCTCGACGAGCAGCACCAGGGAGGCGCCGTCGGCGTGGTCCACCACCCATGCGAGCCGCCGGGGGGTGGCCGAGCGGGAGGCCAGCGCGCTGGCGAAGGCATCGAGTGCCAGGGGCTTGGCCGTCAAGTTGCGGGACGCGAGCTGCTTGTCGATGCGCTTGTGGATGGGGGCCGGCGCCGCGTCGACCCGGTCGCCCGCTTCAGGGGCCACGAGGGCGACCACCGCGACGTCCATGGCCATCGGGGCTTGCACGGCCGGGGCCTTGGGGGCGCAGCCCACGAGACCCAGTGCCAGCAGGGTGGGGAGCAGGTGCCGCATCAGAACCAGACCTCGGTCTCGATGGCGAGGACTTGGTGCCAGTGGCGTTCCACATTGCCGAATTCATTGTATTGATCAATGTTCTCGACAAAACTGTTACCGAACGCATTGTTCTGGTTGGAGTACTGCACACCGTAGAGAAACCGCAAGCTGGGACGGGTGTAGACGCCGCGACCCAGAGGATTCAGGACCACACCCGCCTTGCCCTGCCACGTGTAGCGGGTGTCGGTGTCGCCATTCTCGAGCCCCCGTGTGTCGGGCAGGCCCGCCGTGTTCTGGAAGATGGAGTCGGAGTGTTCGCGGTAGGCGTTGCCGTTCAGGCTGACTTCCTTGGCGATGGACGTCTCGGTCAGCCAGTGCACCGTGTCGGTGATGTAGACTTGGCCCCGAATGACCGTCGACATGTACTTGCGCGCGTGGTCGGAGGGCACAAACTCGTTGTCGCCATCCCAGTGGCGGCCATACAGGCCCGCCCACACGATGTCGAAGCGACCGGGAATGACCTTGAGCTGGATCTCATCGCCCAGCAACAACACATCACGCTCGTCGGTGAGGTCGGTCACGTAGAGCGTGTATTCCTGGCCGTTGTACTCTTCGGTGGTGAACAGCTGAGGATGCTTGCGCTCATAGCTTGCGAAGAAGTTGTTCCAGACCAGCGGGCCCCAGCCACCGAAGCCCAGGTAGCCGACCGCCTTCCAGCTCTTGGCGTTGACCGCCACCGGATCGGGAAAGTCGACCCCCCGGCGGTTGGGGTTGGCTTGGAACCAGCTCTCGACCACCTCGCCCCGCACCCAGTTTTCATAGGTGAGCCCGGGGGTGGAGTGGGGCGCAAAGCGGTTGCCCTGGACCGCCGGCTCGTAGCGGTACTGACCGCCCAGGCCGAGCTCGACGCCGTCGATGATGCGGATCCGGGCGAGGGCACCGGGGGTGAAGATGGTGTTGTAGGCGTCCGGCTTCAGGAAGAACCCCGAGTCGCCAAAGCCCACCAGCAAGTCCACCCGGTCGTTCTCAAACCGGGCGCTGCCCCCGACGGTCTCGAAGAAGATCTGGGCCGGTCGCATGTCGTACAGCCCCAGATCGCCCAGGTAGCGGTCGAGGGTGCCGATCTGCCAGGTGACGTTGGGTATGCCGACGTTGCCGGCCTTCACGTAGAGCTGGCTGACCAGGAAGCCGCCGAGGGAGCCATCGGGAGACGCCCGACTGACGTTGCCGCCCTCGACGCGGATGTGGGCACTGGTCCAGGGATCGGTCGACAGCGACTGCTGCTCCAGCATCTGGTACCGGAACTCAAGCGCCGCGTAGGGCCCCTCGTTGAGCAAGCGCCCGTAGAGGTTCCAGTAGCCGAGCGCGCCGCCGCTGCCCTCGAAGTCGGGGCGGGTGCCCACACGCAGATAGCCCGCAGCGTCCGCCCGGCCGGCATGAGCGACGGGCACCAGCATGGCGCCAAGGAGACCAAGAAGCGGGAAGGGAGCAGGCATCGGCTGGCACCGTAGCGCATCGCCCCCGCCCGCGGTGCGGAAGGGGCAGGATTGTGCCGTGGCTGTGCGCTCAGCTGCCCATCACCGCGGCCACCAGCGCGTCGGCCACGCGGTCCCGGGCCTCCGCACCGCAGAGGACCAAGTCGGCCACATCCCGACTCGGCGCGACGAACTGCTGGTGCATGGGGCGCACGGTGTTGAGGTACTGGTCGAGCACGCTGTCGATGGTGCGTCCGCGCTCGCTGAGGTCGCGGCGGATGCGGCGGACCAGCCGCAGGTCGTCGGGGGTGTCGACAAACACACAGAGGTCGGCCATCTGCGCCAGCGGCGCGTAGGCGAGGGTGAGAATGCCCTCCACCAGGACCACATCGGCGGGCGCGACCGTCTCGGTCTGGTCCGTCCGCCGGTGGGTCGCGAAGTCATAGATGGGGAGCGCGGCGCTGCGACCGGCCCGCAGCGCGGTGAGGTGGTCCACCAGCAAGGACGTCTCAAGGGCATCGGGGTGGTCGAAGTTGTGCCCCCGAGGCTCGGGAATGTCGTGGTAGTACCGATCGTGGGGAATCAGCACGCTGTTGGGAATGCGGGCCGCAGCCGCCACCGCAGCCGTGCTCTTCCCACTCGCGGTGCCCCCCGCAATGACAACCAGCTTCACGGCAGCTCCTTGCCCGCAACGCGCACATCACCCGCCAGGCGGGCGCCAGCGTGCAGCTCCAGAATGCCCACGTCGAGGCTACCCTCGACAGAGCCAGTCGACTCGATGCGCAGCCGCTCCCGCACCCGCAGTCGACCCACAAACCGCCCTGCCAGCACACAGCGGGCCACATCGGCCTCACCGTCCACAGTGCCCGTGGCCCCGATCTCGAGGATGTCCTCAGAGTAGAGCCGACCGGTGAAGTGGCCATCCACCCGCACGCGGCCCTCAAAGGTGAGATCGCCCTCGTGGTGGGATCCAGGGCCCATCAGGGCCGACAGGGGGGTGTCGGGCATCGGGCGCACACCAAGTGAGTGGGGACAGGGCCCAGCGGTGGGTGATGGTCCCCGGGAAAGCAGCTTCCCGAGGACCCTAGCTCAAGCTGGCTGGGACAACAGGCCGACGATGCGCTCGAGCTCATCGCGGGTCTTGAAGTCGATGACAATGCGCCCGTTCTGGCTGCGGTTGCGGGTCTCGACCTTGACCTTGGCGCCGAGGCCACGGCTGAGCTTGCCCGAGAGCTGCTGCATCACCGTGGACCGGGGGCGGGCCGGCGTCGAGGAACCCCGCACCATCGCGGACACCACACGCTCCGTGGCGCGCACGCTGAGGTCCTTTTCGATCACGTCGGTCATCACCTTGCGGATGAGACCTTCGTCATTGAGCGACAGCAGGGCCTTTCCGTGACCGGCGGTGATGCGCTCGGCCCGCAGCTCGGCCAATGCGAAGGCCGGCAAGCGGAGCAGGCGGATGGCATTGGCCACCGTGGCGCGGTCCTTGCCGACCCGGCGGGCAACCTCGGCTTGGGTGAGGTTGAAGGCGCTCACCAGCCGGTGGTAGGACTCGGCGGTCTCGATGGGATCGAGGTCTTCGCGCTGGATGTTCTCGACCAGGGCCAGCTCAAGCTGATCCTGGGTGCTGAGGTGGTCGCGCACCCAGCACGGCACCTCTTCGAGTCCAGCCAGTCCCGTGGCCCGCAAGCGTCGCTCACCGGCCACCAGCACATAGCCGTTGCCGTGGTCTTCCCGACGCACCAGCAATGGCGTGAGAACACCGTGAGTACGGATGCTCTCGGCAAGCTGTTCCAGCGCTTGACCCTGGAAGGTCATCCGCGGCTGCTCGGGGTTCGGTCGGATGCGGTCGATGGGAATCATCCGCAGGGCTTCACCGCTGCGGTCCGGCCGGTCGTCCTGGTTCAGGACATTGTCCGGAATGATGGCTGCGAGGCCGCGCCCAAGGGAAGAGCGCTTCATCGCGAACCTCCACCCACCACCCGAAGCTGAGGACGGGGATCGGGCACGGGCACGTCTTCGCCAGCGTCCTCGCGGGCGACCATGTCGATGACCTCCAGCGCGAGGTTGCTGTAGGCGATGGCACCCCTGCACAGGGGATCGTAGGCATGGATGGGCTTGCCGAAGCTCGGCGCCTCACTGAGCCGCACGTTGCGCGGAATCTCGGCGTCGAAGACCTCGCCACCAAACACGGCGCGGGCCTGGTCGCAGACGTCGCGGGCGAGGCGAGTGCGGCGGTCCACCATGGTGAGCAGGATGCCGGCGCGCTTGAGGTTGCGGTTGAGGCCACCGCGGCGGATCTGCTTGAGGGCGCGGAGGAGCTCGCCGAGCCCTTCCATTGCGTAGTACTCGGCTTGCAGCGGGATGATGACGCCCGAGGCCGAGGCCAAGGCGTTAACCGTCAGCAAGCCGAGGCTTGGGGGGCAGTCGAGGATGACGAAGTCGTAGTCACCCGCCTGTTCCCGAATGGCGTCGCGCAGCCGAAACTCGCGGCGCTCGGCGTCCACCAGCTCCACTTCCACACCCACCAGCTCGCGGGTGGCCGGGGCCAAGTGGAGGCCATCGACGGGCGTGGCCATCAACACATCGCCGAGCTCACGAAAGCCGAGGAGGACATCGGCGATGCCGTGCTTGGCTTCGGACTTGGGGACGCCCAGTCCGGAGCTGGCGTTGCCCTGGGGGTCGAGGTCGATCAGCAGGACCGACTTGTCTTCGAGTGCCAGCGCTGCAGCAAGGTTGACGGCGGTGGTGGTCTTGCCGACGCCACCTTTCTGATTGGAGATCGCATAGACGCGGGTCATGGCGGGACGTCCCGGGGGAAGGTGGAGGGAGCGTGGACGGGGCGCTGTTCCACAGGGGGAGTGGGCGAGCGCGGAGGGCGGACCAGGGAGGTCCACCCGGCAGGGATCCCGAGTGTAGCGAGGTGCTCTTGCCAGCGCAAGACCTCCCCCTAAGCTAAGCCTGAGGGATTGTGGAACATGCCGACGGGGACGGGGAACACGAGGTGCGAATCAGTTGGAGAGACTTCGGCGGAGCTCATCGCTGGGGTTGCGGTCAGGGTCAACAACGGGAAGAGTGAGCCATGCACACACCCCTCGGCACCGCCGCTGTCCTGTTCTCCTGCACCGGTCTGCTCACGTCCGGGGCCGCCTATGCGTGCTCGGTCGCCGCGCCAGAAGCCCACGAGCTCGACCCCGCCGAAGTGGCAATCGACACCCGGTCTCCCGCCCCACCGACGAACCTGAGCGTGGCCCGAGTCTTCCGCGGACATGGCCCCGACTGTGACGCGTCCGGTGTGTGCCGCGGCACCAGCTGCGACGACATCGGCAGCATCTCGTTGACCTGGACGCCCGGCGGCGATGACCGCACCCCGGACGACAGCCTTGGGGTGCGCATCGCGGTTGTGGAAGGCGACGGGCCTGGGGGGGTGGGCATCCACGGCGAGTCCGTGCGGCCGCAGACCCCAGGCAGCTTCAGCTTGAGCTGGGTGGACGGCGCCAGTGATGACCAGGAACCACTGGACTTTGTGGTGTCCATCACGGAGATCGACCTCGCGGGCAACGAGAGCGAACCGGTCATGGTCCGGGTGACGGATGACGGAGGCAGCGCTGACCGAGACACCACAGACGGCGGAAGCGCAGAGCTGCCCGTCGGATGTGCGACACTGCCCCTCGGCTCAGCCCCCTTCGCGCTCCTCCTGGCGCTCCCGCTGCTGGGCCTGCGGAGACAAGCATGGGACAAGCAACGCCCCAAGACGTGAGGACGTTCTGGTTCGGCCAGCCGGATCTGACGAAGCCACCGACACTCGACAAGGGCCGGTGGTGGAAGAGCACGCCCGCCTTCGACGCTGAGATCGCCGAGCGGTTTGGCGCACGCATGCAAGAAGCGCTGGACACGGGCCTTCCCGAGTGGCATGGCAGTCCCGAAGACCTGCTGTCCCTCATCCTGCTGTGCGACCAGTTCCCCCGCAATGTGCATCGGGGCACGGGCAAGGCGTTTGCGTGGGACGCCCGCGCACGAGAGGTCGCCACGATCTTGGACAACCTGGGCGCTCCGGCGAGCTGGCAGCCGGATGCGCTGGCGTTCTCATGGATGCCGTTTGAGCACAGCGAAGCCATGGCGGACCAGGACCGGTGTGTGGCGCGCTTCAAGTCGTTGGCGGCGTCGGTCCCCCAAGCCGAGTTCTACGTGGACTTTGCCGAGAAGCACCGAGACATCGTCGCCCAGTTCGGACGGTTTCCCCATCGGAATCGGGCACTGGGTCGGGACACCACCGCCGAAGAGCAAGACTTCTTGGCGAACGGCGGGCCGAGTTTCGGCCAGGGCTGACCCGAGCGGGGAGGGGACTTGCAGGACGCTGGCTTGGGCTGGCGCACGGGCCCCGCTCAGGCCAGCCAAGTCGAGACGTCGTGCCCTTCGCGACCGAGCACCCACTCGGCAGCGGAGACACCGTGCCACAGGGCTTCTTCGAAGAGGCTGAGTCCGGAGAGGTCCGTGTGCGCAGCAATGCAACACCCGATGGGTTGGGCCAGCGGATCCAACACACCGGGCGCGTGAAGACCCACGGTGGGCCGCACGGTGCCATGACCCCAGTGCCAGATGTCGATGCGTTCGAGGAGGCCGCGGAGGTCGGGGTGAGCAGACTCCAGCGCACCGAGGACGAGCTCCGCTTCCGAGGCCCAGGTCGCACTGTAGAGTTGACCGCGGGCTTGGGCCGGCTCACCCGTGAGGGGTTGGTACCAAGTCAAGACTGTGGGGCCCCCAAAGTTGCCGGCTTGGTGTGCACTGGAGATGTAGCCAAGGTCCGAGGCGCCGAACGTGACGCTGTCCCAAGCGATGCGAACACCGCGCCCTTCCGGACTGTCACGAAGCTGCAGTGCGGCGACTCGCCACGGCGCAGTGGTGGGAGAGGGACTGAGCGTGCGCGACAACAGCTTCGCGCGCACAGGTGTGGGGACCGCCAGGATGATGTGTTGTGCACGGACCACCTCGGCCGACCCGGACGCATCCTCCACGACGCACAGGCCCGTGTCCGGCTCCACTGAGCGCACAAGGTGCCCGGTGCGGGGAGTCTGCCCACCCAGTCGGACGAGCTCCTGGACCAGTCGACCATTGCCTTCGGCCCAGGTGAGCACGTGGGTGCCCAGATCGCGGTCATCCGCCGGATCTGGCCGACGCGCACAGTGGTAATGCAGCCCCGCCCAAGCGCTCGTGGTGTCGAGGGTGGTGCCGTAGTCATCGCGGCAGCCGTACTCCAGCCACCACAAGACGGTGGGGCTGGTGATGCCCCGCTGGCTGAGCCAGTCCGCAAAGGAGATGTCGGCCAGCGCGCGAAGCTGGGGGTCCCGGCTGGCGAGGGCGACGGGAATGGAGAAGGCGTGCCGTCCATCCTGCCCACGGGCCACGGAGAGTTCCGCAACGGCATTGTCGAAGATGGCCTTCTGATCGTCATCTTCGGGACTGGCGGTCTCGGGCCAGAGCCCCTCCGCCCAGGCTCCGCCCACATGCAGCCGCTCCTGGGGGGCCAAGCACAGGTCCGCCGTGCGATAGCGAGCAGGACCAGCGAATGGCACCTCGGGGGAGGCTCCATCAAAGGACTCGATGGCCCCCATGGCATGGAGAAACCGCCGCATGGGCAGGTTCTCAGGATTGGGCATGGTGATGTAGTGGGCACCCAAGGCAAACCGCCCGCGCGCACCGTCACCCCAAGTCGCGGTTCCGCCCACACGATCGGCCAGCTCGACGATCTCGATCACACCAGAGTGACCAGCCTCACGGAGTCGCCAGGCCGCGGTCAGACCCGCAACACCCGCCCCAACGATGAGAACGTCCACGGAACGCGGGGACTTGGCGGGCAAGGGGGGCGACTCGGTCCAGAGGCGATGGCCCCGTTGGGCCCGCTCCAAGCCAAGCAGCTCACCCTGGAGCACGGCCGATGGCTGGGGCCGGTCCGGGTCGCACCCGAGGGTGAGACCACAAGCGCCGACCGAGCCCGTGTTCAACAATTGGCGTCGTGTCCACATGGATCGCCGATATCCGCACCGTTGCCAGGGTGGGACCCACGGCGCGCAAGTCCACCACAAGAATAAGA
>CALOBC010000050.1:0-9726 GCA_942491145.1 Myxococcota bacterium
ACCCGATACCCCGTCCACCGAACTGAATCGCCCCGGTGCCGATTGCTCCCTTGAAGCCTCCCCGCTGTCCGGCTACGCTGCGCGGGCTTCGGCACCAGCGACCTGCAAGGGGGCGTGGCGGAATCGGTAGACGCGGCGGATTCAAAATCCGCTGGCCGTATGGCCTTGAGGGTTCGAGTCCCTCCGCCCCTACTTGCCGCTGGTTTCCGATCCGACTGAGACCGCGCCGCCCCACACGAATGGCGGCGCGCTGGTCGATCTCGTCGAGCTCTGCCACCTCACGGTCGAGCAGTTCCGGGTGTTCGAGCAGCACCCTCACCTCACGGGTGAGCACGGCCGCGTGGTACCCGTCGATGATGCGGTGGTCGAAGGTGCCATTGAGCACCAGCGTGGGCTCCACTACGGCCTTCCCGTCGACAGCAATCACTTCGTCTTCCACGGCGCCGACCACCACCGCGATGGGGGTGCGGGCCAGCGGGAAAAAGGGCCCGTAGGCCACGCGCACCCCGAACATGCCCACGGAGCTGACCTCGGCCGACCCGAAGGGGTCCCGGGGTGAGCCCAGCCACGTCGTGTCGATATTGAGCTCGTACTGCATGAAGGCGAGCAGCCGCATCGAGAGGCGCAACAGCGGCAGCGGCAGTGCGCGGATCTGTCGCTTGCTGAGCTCAAACTCGCGGTCCTTGCCCGCGCGAATCGCGGCCGCGCTGCTGGACAGCTCACGGGCGATGTCCTCCACGCGCTTTTGGTCAACCTGGCGGATGCAGTGGCCCGAGAGATCGGCGTCACCGAGCCGACCCACATGGGGCTCATCCTTCACCAGCACATGCAGGAAGATGTCGACGTCGTCGCGGAGCTGAAGGCGCCCCCAGCGCACAAAGGCATTGCAGTCGGGGTGGCGTCGCAGCACAAGGCCCAGCGCCCGGGCGACCGCGTGGGTGACCGTCAGCTTCTGGGCCCCCGGGGTCGCGTTGCGGGCGTCCAGCCACCGCAGCAGCGCGGCGGCACGCACCGTGATGGAGCCATAGACATTCGGCTCGCGGGGCGGATCCCAGACCGCCGCCGCCACCCGCCGAAAGGGACTGGCGTGCCGATAGGGCCGGAGCCGAACGTTTGTCATGACTGACCCCTCCACCAAAGCACAGCGCGCCGCGTATCCCGGACCAGCGGGGGGGCCGGCAGCAACCGACGGGTCCGGGGAAGCAGCGGACGCCGACCACAAGCACGGCTTTGCCCTGCGGGACCTCGATCTCGCGCTCCAGATCGGCTGGTCCCGCCACGGTCACTTGCTCACCGCTGGGGAGCAGGTGGTGCTGCGGACACTCCAGGCCGCCCGCCCCCGAGCCCGCGCGCTCTATGCACGGCTGTTCGCCCGCCAAGATCGCTTGCTGCGCGCCGATAGCCTCCACTATGCCGAGGTGGAGCATGTTCCCGAGGCCATTTCAGAGCTCGTCCAGGCGGGACTGGCCACCGACATCGCTGGTCCTGTGCTCCCGTTGGCGGTGCTCGGCCTCCACGATCTGCCGGCCCTCAAGGCCCACTGCCGGTCCCTGGGAATTCCCACCAGCGGGCGACGGGCGGTCGTGGAAGCGCGGCTGCTCGCGCGGTCTGGTGCGGTGGCAGTGCTGCGGGTGCCCTGTGTCCAGCTCCGCCATCGGCGGCTGGTGCGGCGGATGTGCCGGGCCTGGCTCATCGACCACAGCGGCGACCTCGGCAAGCTGGTGCTGGCGCGCATGGACATCCTGCGACCCACACCCCACCCCGTGACCGGGGGCCCCGGTCTCCACGCCCACCGGCGGGGCATGCTGGCGTACGAACATGCCCGGAGACGCTGGACCCACGACCTCGAGGATCCCGAAGCGGAGCTGGATGCCGCGCTGCACGCCATCGACAAAAGCGCCGCCCCGGACCCTGCCCGTCGCCGGTTCACCCCCCTGCCCTTCGCCGTGGCCGTGGTTCAGGCCGCCGCTCGTGTCCAAGAGCGCCGTGGGGACGCCCTCCTCGCACTGGCGACCCTCCAGCGCCTCTCCAAAGCGCTCGCTGCAATCGACGAGCCCACGCCGGCCGAGACCGTCCGCCGCATGGCCCTGTGTGCGGACCGATGCGGGCGTCCTGAAGACGGCGTGGCGTGGTGTTCTGCAGCGATGGAGACCGCCGATCCCGTGTCCGCCCGCGCCCTGGAGACCACCGGGCGGCGCCTGGCGCGGCGTGCCCGAGCCCCCTGGCGTCCCCTTCCCGCCTTGCGACGGCCCGATCGGCGCACCCTGGCGCTTCCCCTGCGGCCTGGACCGGGCCCTCGACCCTTGTGGGGCTTGCCCGACTGTGACGCCGCCCCAGTGGAGCTTGCCGTCGCGGCCCACCTGCAGGCGGCAGGGCGTGTGGTTCACATCACCGAGAATGCCCCGTGGACGACCATCTTCGGGTTGTTGCTGTGGGATGCGATCTTCGCTCCGGTGCCCGGAATGCTGCCTGGCCCCGCCATGCATCGGCCCCTCGACCTCGGACAGCCCGGCTTTGCCGAACGACGCGCCGCGGTGCTCAACCCCCTGCTGGCACGGATCACAGCGGGAGACGGGCCCACCCTTCTGAGGGATGCCCTGCAGACCCACGATCAAGAGGCCATCGTCGGTGTGCGCTGGACCCACCCGGGACCCGACACCCTCGAGGCCCTCGTCGCAGCGGTTCCCGGGCCTGCCCTCGCCGGCATCCTGCGCACGCTCGCGGCCAACTGGCGGGCGCTGCGCAGCGGCTTCCCCGATCTGTGCATGCTCCCGGGCCCGGCCTTCCGGCTGGCCCAAGGCTTTCCGGGCCGGATCAGCGACAGCTTGCTGTTCATCGAAGTGAAGGCCCCCAACGACACACTGCGAGACGGCCAGCGCTTCTGGCTGGACCACCTGGTCCACCTGGGCTTGCGGGCCGAGGTCTGGGACGTCACGCCCACGCCAGACGAGCACCGCACCGGGCAAAGTGCGGGTTAGCGGCGTGCACCCCAGCCCAGAGGAGTCACCCATGGACATCTGTGATCAAGCGCGCACGGCGATCGAAGACGAGATCCCCGGCGCAACGGTCGAAGTCACCGGCAGCGGCGGACACTTCGTCATCCGCGTTGTGTCCGAGGCATTCGCCGGAAAGCGCATCGTGGCCAAGCAGCGCATGGTCTACAAGGCCATCACCCACTTGATGGCAGGCGACATGGCCCCGATCCACGCCGTCGACCAGCTCATCTGCGAGACGCCGTAGCGACTCGACCCACCCAAGACGACGACGAGCCCGGGCACATCACCCGGGCTCAGTCAATTCAGGGCCCCAAAGTCAGGGACCGTCAGGCTCAGGCCGCAGCAATCCAGCGTCCAGCCGAGAACCGCACGCGGCCCTCACGCTTGAGCTTGCGCAGGATGGCCAGCACTTCCGCCTCGCCCATGTCTTCGAAGGGCGACCGGTGGCGGGTTCCTGCCACGAGAATGGGCTGCTTGAGACCACGCCCAGGGTAGTTCACCAGCCGCGACATCACGTCTTCGCGCACCCAGTCTTCCCGGCGAGAGTCGAGCTGCACCGTGGCACGGGCAGTCGGCTGACGTGTGGGCAGCACTTCATGCTTCGCCGTGGTCGAGCGGGCGGACGTGGCCGTCTTGGCGGGCTGCGGGGCCGCCGGACGGGGCAGCACGAGATCGCTCGGCTGGCCAGATTCCCAGTGTGCAACGAGCTTCTCGAACGCCGGCACAACTTCTTCATGCCGCCGATCGGTGCAGACCTTGCGCAGGCCAGTGCGCAGGCAGCTCGGGATCCGGCTGACGTCCAGCGCGGTGATCTCGAGAAGAAGCTCGGCCAGGGGAGTCCCGTCGGGAAGGTCGCCGATCTCACGCACCATCTGGTCGTGGAACCGGGTCAGGTCCTTCGCCATCTGGGTCGGGAGCTGTTCGGGGATCTCAGACAGCGCCAGCAGGTCGGCAAGCGTGCCGGGCTCAATCTGGGTGACGGGCCGCCGCAGAACATCCTGCGTCAGGATGGAGAGGTGCGTCGGGTCGGCTTTGCGCAGACCCCCGATGGAGATCCGGTTCTTGCGCTGCTCCACGTGTGCTCCTTGGGGGGGAAAGGACTCGGAGGGTGGGTGTTTGGACCCGACCCGATCTGAGGGCTGGTCAGGAGGCGAGTGACGCTGACAGTGCCACGGGAGCACACGTCATCGCCCGCATGGTGCCTTGACCAAGTGAGGTGCCACGGGAGGGGGGGCACCCCAGGGTTTGGGACCGGCGCACCAGCCACCCTCCAGCACCAAACACTTCGGCCTGGGCCCACCGGCGCTTCTCGGGGCAGCTCCGCAATGCGGAAGGCCCAGCGCCGGCGAGTTGAGGGGGACGGGACACGCGTGGCTCTTGTGCTAGGTAGCACGGCCGGGCCGGTCGGTGCATCCCGGAGCCGTGGGCGTCACGCGCCTGCCCCCCCGGAGTGCGCTTGCGCCACCCGTCCACCCCACCATCGCCGCCTGACGCACTCACCAATGCAGCGTCCAGCGGACCACTCTCGGCCCTCTTGGGGCCCACTTTCAAGGATTCTTCATGCGGATCACAAAAGTCTACACCCGAACCGGAGATCGTGGCCAGACCCGGCTCGTCGGCGGGCGCCAAGTCTCCAAAGACGACGTTCGCATCGAGGCATACGGCACGGTGGACGAGCTGAACGCCATTGTCGGCCTGGTCCGCACGATGGCCAGTCCCGACCCCGACGACCCCGCCCGCCACGCTGTGCACGTTCGGATCGATCCGATGCTCCACGGCATCCAGAACGACCTGTTCAACGTCGGCACAGACCTGGCGACGCCCGCTGACAGCCGCTGGGAGGGCATGCACCGGGTCGGCGACGCCGACGTGACCCGCCTGGAGGGCTGGATCGACGAGCTCAACGACGAGCTGCCCCCCCTCACAGAGTTCATCCTGCCCGGCGGCGGCCCCGTGGGCGCCTTGTTCCACCAAGCCCGCACGGTCTGCCGACGTGCCGAGCGGCGTGCACTCAGCCTCATGTCCGAAGAGGCCGAGGTGGGGGACGGGCCCATGCGGTACCTCAACCGGCTGTCCGACTACCTGTTCGTCGCCGGGCGTTGGGCAGCCAAGGCAGCCAACGAGCGGGAATTCCTCTGGGACAACCCGAACCGCCGCGCCA
Source organism: Myxococcota bacterium (assembly GCA_942491145.1). GTDB lineage: Bacteria > Myxococcota_A > UBA796 > UBA796 > UBA2385 > CAXQUZ01. Next base: position 5,158 of record CALOBC010000050.1, read on the forward strand.
AGAAGTCCGAAGAGTCCTGAAGCACTGCCCGCTGGCCCTCGCTGGGCCGGTGGCTCAGCGCAGCCGGCACGTCCCGAAGCCACACCGGATGGTCATGATCTGCCCCGGTGCGAGCCGGTGGGCGCCGAGGGCGATCTCGGTGCCGCCAAACGGCGAGGCCCACACGGTGTAGCGGCCGGCGGGGAGCGGCCCACAAGAGTGGGCTTGCCCGTCTTCGGCCACCAAGCGGCAGGTGCCCCCGTCCACTCGAATGTGCCCAGGCTCTTCTGGCGCCTCTTCGTCCACGGGTACATCCTCGACGTCCGCTGGCGCGCTGGCTCGGGGAGCCGGGGCCGCGGTGCGCTTCTTCGCCGTCGGGATGGCGGACGGCGGGGCAGGCTCGTCCACCGCCGTCGCCGAACCGGCCGGCTCCGGCGCAGACCGGTCGACGGTGCGGGCCGGCGCAGCTCGACGGGCCCGCGGCGCCGGAGCAGAGGCGGGCACTGGAGCCGCAACATCAGGCGCCTGAACACTGATCAATAGGGCAATCCCAGCGATCCCAATCGTCAGCAATTGCACCAACCCCATGGCACCCAACACCCCCCATCCGGGCCCTCTCGACGGCGGAGGCGGGGCAGCGGCCGGTGGGGCCACTGCGGCGGCTGGAGCGTCGGGTGGGGCATCCGGCGTGGCGGCCGGGATGGACGCATGGGCTTGAGCGGCCACTGACCGAAGTCGTCGGGGCACAACCGAGAGCTGGGCGGCGCGGACCGTGGGGTCCACCGCGAGCAACCCATCGAGGAGCCCGGCGACCGCTTCACCCAGCACGGGGGCGACCGGACTGTCCGCCGGCAGGAGCGCCCGCACCGCACTGCCGACGGCCAGCCGGTCGGGCTCGGGCAGGATGTCTGGATACAAGAACTCCTGGGCATCCAAGGGGCGATGCGCAAACAGCCGTGGCCGGCTGCGGTGGAGGTCTTGGACCAGTCGGGTGCGGTGCGGCGTCGGCAGGCTGGCACGACCCATGCCACCGCGGGGGCACAGCAGCATGCTAAACAGCACGAGCCCGAGCTGCCAGCTGGACAGCGCCCGGGGGAGCAGCGGGGACTGTTGGAAGACCTGCTCCGGCGCAGTCCCCTCCCCTGCGGGACACCCAAACCGCGTCAGCACCCACCGCCGACCATCGGCCGTCCGCGCGATGCCGTCCAAGCGCAACTCCGGCCAACCCGGGGGCACCCCGTCCACGCCCACCGACATGCGGACCAGCCCGTCGACGATGTCCGCCAGCCCCCGCAGCGTGACCGAGAGGCGGTCCAGGCCTGGGTCCTCGGACCACCACTCCACAACGCTGGGCGCCCAGGGCTCCAGGACAATTCCCTGGATCCCGTCTCGCTGGACCGCCCCCCGGAGCTCGGGAAATGGCAGTCCCCGCCCCTTGATGCCCTCCAAGAAGTCCAGCCGCGCTTGGAGCACCGCCGATGCGCTGGCATCCGCCCACTCCAGCCGAGCGGTCCGTCGACCGTCGGACACGGTGCACGCGTGAACACCGTCGGGCAGCCCACTGTCGGGGGCTGTTCCAGACTCGGACCACTCCAGTCCAGCTTCATTGACCCAGACACCCGGTCGGCCGGTCATCGGCCCTCCCTGTGAGCGTCGGAGCCCCGCTCAGTAGCGTCGGGGCCCCCGCTCAGAAGCGTCGGCGAATCAGCAGCCCAGGACTGCCATCCAAGACGATGGCGGCGTACTCGACACCCACGCCGACCGCCAGAGTGACACCGGAGACCACCACCAAGGTGTTCGTGAGGCTGCGGTACTTGGCCAGCTCATCGGAGGTGGAGGCCGAGTCAAACTTGGCCCGTGTTGCGAACGAGGCGCCGTAGATTCCGGCGGCCCCCAGCGCGACCGCACCACCCGAGATCATCAGCGGCGTCTTGGCCCGCGGGCGCACCCGCTTGATGGTCTGGACAGCGTACTCATCGTCCGAGCCACCGCCCGCATCCGCGACCACCGCACCCGCAGAGGTCAGGAACTGCTCGGGGATCTCGTTGCCCTGGATGATGAAGACTTGGCGCACCGTGCCATCACCACCCAACACTTGAAGCATGTGGGGCCGGTGCAGCGCCGCCTTGGGCTCCGAGAGCACCCGGCCGTCGAGGAGCAGCTTCGACCCGGCGGGCAGCAAGAGCTCCTTGCCGACAACAGCGGTCGGGGACTCGGCGGACGCGGGCCGTTCGGCATCAAACGCCCGACGCATCGGATGATCAAGCGCCAGCTCGTTCAGGTCCCACTCAAAGCCAGGCTCCACTTCGAGCGCAACCCGGAACCACCCGGCCGCCGTCTCGAAGTCGCCGTTGAGGAAGTGGTAAGCGCCGACATAGCGGTAGCTTGAGGCCTGCATCTGGGGACGCAGCTTCGTGCGCATGCACGCGAGGTTCTGCTCCATCCGCGCGCCAGACTGCCGGAACGCGGCCTCGTCCAGCGCACGCAACGCCGCAGTCATCGACTGGGTGTCCTGCATCAGCTCGCCCTGCGTGTACGACCGGGCGCACTCGGCGCGGGCAGACGTCGGGGCAAGCGCAGCGATGCCCAGCAACAGCACACCCGCGACCACGCGCAGCTGGCGAGCGAGGGTGCCACGGGGTTCGTCAAACACGGCGGGTGCTGTCACGGGAGACTCCCAAGACCTGAAGCAAATCTCGAAGATGGTAGCACGAGGCGCAGGTCGACAACGCCAAGGCAAGGCTCGGATGCCCACAGAAGCGCTGCGTCAGCCTGGGCGCAGCCAGCAGACCACTTGCCCAGAAACCACCGCATCGCCGTCGTCCACCGCCCAAGTCAGCAGCGTCCCAGGGGCACTGCAGCGCACCGGAGAGAACGTCTTCATCACCTCGACAAGGCCGAGGGTGTCCCCCTGGCCGACGAGCGCACCCCGCTCCACAAAGGGCGGGCTCTTCGGAGATGGCCGGATCCAGAAGCTGCCTTCCATCGGCGCACGCACCGCTACCGCACCGGCCTCGGGCGACGCCCCATCGGCCACCGCATCCACGGAGGTGGGCTCCGCCGCAGCCGGCGCACCGCGGCGCCCCGACACCAGGATCTCCAGGTCGTGCAGGCTCCAGATGCGGGGGTTCTTCACCCGGCGATAGCCGATGCTCTGGTAGGCCATCTCGGCGAGAGCCTCCAACCAGCCCCGCAGCTCGCTCAAGCAGACCACCTCGTCGGTGTCCATCCGGCTCGCCGCCGCCACCGGGTCCATGTCGCGCTCGATCCGCCGGGCCGTGCGCTCCATGCCGGCCTGAATCTCGGCGCGCTCATCGGCCGAGTAGCGGGCGTCAATCTCGAAGTTGTCGTCCAAGCGGGTGTTGTAGGCCGCGATGGCGAGCGTCCGCCCCTCCATCACCGCCAGCCGGCTGATGGGGGTTGCGAGCTGCAGCACCGGCTCGTAGGGCATCCCCGCCATCGCGTAGTAGCCCGCACCGCTGGCCTTTCTCAGCAACACCGTGAACATCGGCGTCGTGTTGGTGCTGTTGGTGTAGATGAGCGAGCTGCCATAGCCGAGAAGGCCCTGGGCTTCGGCTTCCACGCCAATGTCGAACCCAGCGATGTCTTGCAGCCAGACCAGCGGCACCCCGTCGTGGTTGCACGAGCGGCTGAACGCCGAGATCTTGGCGATGCCCTCCCGGTAGAGGATGCCGCCGGGGCGCAGCCCTTGGCCTGAAGGGTGGGGACGGGGCTCGGGGTCATTCGCGACAAAGCCCATCCAAAGGCCATTGACGCGACCGATACCGGTCACGACTTCACACCCGGTGTCGGGCATGAACTCGTGGAAGAGCGAGCCATCCACCAAGCGACCCAGCATCTCGCGGGCGTCGTAGACTTGGCGGTGGTCCCGGGGCATCAGGCGGGCCAGCTCGGCACTGGGGTACAGCGGCGGCTCGGCTTCGGCGCCATACCGGTAGTAGTCGGCGCCTGAGCACGGCATCCGACCGACTTCCCGGCGCAGCGCCGCAATGCATCGGGCGTCGTCGGGCACCCGCACATCGGCGCACCCCGAGCGGTGCACATGGACCTCGGGCCCACCGATGTCGAGGCTGGTGAGCTGCTGGCTCTTTGCCCCCTTGATTAGCGCCGCACCGGCAATGACCATGTAGGCTTGCTCGGTCATGTAGACCCGGTCGCTGATGATGGGCATGTAGCCACCACCGGCGATGCAGTCGCCGAAGACACCGGCCACCTGGGGCACGCCCGCTGCGCTGAGCTCAGCGTTCTTTTTGAAGATGTGTCCCGCCCCGATGCGACCCGGGAACGACCGGGCTTGCTCCGGCAAGAACAGGCCCGAGCAGTCGACCAAGTAGACCACCGGAAGGCGCATCCGTAGCGCCATCTGCTGGGCTCGCTGGATCTTTTCAGGCGTCAGCGGCCACTACGCGCCACTCGCCACCGTGTTGTCGTTCGCAATGACCACGAGCCAGCGGTCCTTCACGCGACCAAAGCAAGTCACCACCCCTGCTCCGGGCGCTTGTCGACGGGAGCCCGGAAAGTCCCGTATGCAGTTGACCAGAGTGCCCGTGCACAGGGGCTCGGTGCCCG
>CALOBC010000051.1:0-13245 GCA_942491145.1 Myxococcota bacterium
GCGACGTCACCTCCGACGACTCGTGGGTTCGCAGCCACGGCGTCGAGCTGATCATGTGCCCGACTCTAGCGACCCTTCGACAGGACATCGACCCCTTGGACGCCTTTCTCCAGACCATGCAGCCCTCGACCGTCGCCACGGTTTCCTTCGGTGCTGGGATTTCATGCTGGCCCTGGTCTTGTCGGCCAGCCCCGGCGTACCTGCTGGCGCGCACCCCACCCGGCTGCGCAAGGACCCGCAGCCGTCCCGCTTCTTACAGGTGGCCTACGCTCAGGTGCTGCTGACCTTGTCCGGGACCCTGCTGGTCATCGTGCTCAGCCAGTCGGCGGTGCTGGCCCTGGGACTCGTGGGCATGGGCGCCTTCGTGCCGCTTTCGCACGACCATTCGAGACCCCTTCGACACGGCGATGATCTTCATCCTGGTCGCCCTGGGCATGGCCACGGGGCTCGGCCTGATCCTGCACGCGGTGTGCACCGCGACCTTCTTGTGGGTGCTGATGTGGTTCATGGTGCCCGATGCCCCGCCTGCATCCGCTGAGGAGGCCCTGGTGCTGCTCGGCGTCCTGATGGCCACGGCCTTGGCGCAGACCCCGGCGCCGCGGGTCACGGTGCAGCGCGGCTTCTACGAGCAGGCCTTCACGGTCGAGGTGGTCAGCGACGCGCCGGTGCTGCACTACACCCTCGACGGCAGCGCGCGCTGGACGTGCTGGGCACCGACTACAGCGGCGGCATCGAGGTCGTCGGCACCACGTTGCTCCGCGTGATCGCCTGTGACGTGGGGTGCTCGCCCGTGCAGACCCACAGCTACCTGTTCTTGGAGGACGTGCTGGCGCAAGACCCCACCGAGGGCCTGCCCGCCCTGTGGGAACGACACCCCAGCCGACTACGCCATGGACCCCGAGATCACCCTCGACTCGGTCTACGGCCCCCTCGTCCCTCAGGCCCTGGCCGCCTTGCCGAGCGTCTCCCTGGTGCTGCCGCCGGCGGCCTTGTGGGACGAGGACACCGGCATCTACATGAACACCCGGCAGCAAGGCAGCACCTGGGAGCGCGCTGCGTCGGTGGAGTGGCTCGACGACGAGGCCTCGTGGCAGGTCGACGCCGGCCTGCGCATCATGGGGGGCTCCAGCCGCGCGCCCGACAAGGCGCCCAAGCACGCCCTTCGCCTGCTCTTCAAGAGCCAGTACGGGCCCTCTCGCCTGGAGCAAGACCTCTTTGGTGCCGACGCCCTGCAGAGCTTCGACACCCTGGCCCTACGCGCAGGCTACAACCGCGCCTGGACCCACTGGGTGGAGATCCAGCGCCGTCGGTCCCAGTACACCCGCGATCGGTGGGCCTTTGACACCCAGCGGGCCATGGGCCACGCAGCCCCGCACGCCCGCTACGTGCACGGCTACCTGAACGAACTCTGCTGGGGCATCTTCAGCCTTCACGAGCGGCCCAGCGCGGCCTTTCTTGCCGATACCTACGGGGGCAGCGGGACGAGTGGGACGCCCTGAATGCCGGCGAGGCGGTCGACGGGGACCGGGTGGCCCTGGAGACCCTGCTGGCCCTGGTGGAGCGGGACCTGACCGTGGAGGCCCACTACGCCGACGTGCAGCGCTACCTGGATCTAGACAGCCTGATCCTGCACATGGTGCTCAACCACTGGGGCGGCAACGTGGACTGGGACGACACCAACTGGTACGCGGGGCAGCGGCGGGAGCCCGGGCAGGGCTTCCGGTTCTTTGTATGGGACTCGGAGCTGATCTTCGTGATCCGCCAGCACCGACGTCACCCAGGTGCAGACTCCGGGCGCTCCCACCCAGCTTCACCACGCCCTGCGGGCCCGGTGCGGGTACCGCCTGCTTCGCGGACCACGTGCACGACTGGCTCCTGGGCGACGGCCCCCTCACCGATGCGGCGGCCACCGAGCGCTACTGGCCATCGCCTCCGAGATCGAGCTGCCTATCGTGGCGGAGTCGGCCCGCTGGGGTGACGCTACCGACGCGACGCCCTGCCCATCGGTCTGCCCTACGAGCTCTACACCCAGGCGCACTGGGTCACGGAGAAGCAGCGCCTGCTCGCGGAGTTCTTTCCTGGGCGTACGCAGGTGGTGCTGGAGCAGTACCGCAGCCGGTTGTACCCCGACCTCCGAGGCGCCCACTCTCGCGCCCGCGCCTGGTCGCTACGAGCCGGGCGTGCAGGTGGTGCTGAGCCACACCAACGACGCGGGCGGCTTCTGGTTCACGACCGACGGCGGCGATCCGCGCAGTGGGCGGAGCGGTGGCTGCGAGCGCCCAGCGCTACAGCGAGCCCCTGGTGCTGGCCCAGGCCATCGACGTCTTCGCGCGCGTGCTCGGGGAGACCTGGAGCGCCCGGGTGCGGGGCGACTTCTTGGTCGAGCAGGACTACAGCGGCCTGGGCTTCAACAGGCTTCACTACCACCCGACCTCGGACTGAACCCGGAGTTTCTGGGCTCTACAACGCGGGTCCCCGGGTGGATCTGCAGGAACTGGCTCTCGCCGGAGCGCTATGGGCCCACTTCGACGCCTCGACTGTGCTGGAGGCGGGAGAATACCTGGTGCTCACGGAAGACAGCCAGGCCTTCGAAGCCACCTACGGCCTTGCCGCAGGTTCCCGAGGGCAACCTGAAGAATCAGGCGAGACGGTGGTGCTGATGCAGGGGGAGACCGCCCTGCGCACCCTGACCTGGAGCGACGATCCGCCCTGGCCCACCTGCGATGGCGACGGCCCCAGCCCTGGAGTAATGGCCGATCCGGTCCTCGATCTACCTGCTGCCGGGTCTGGGGGACTCTCGCGGGTCGATGGCACACCGGGCCGAGCGGAACTCCCTGCTGTGGCCGATCGAGCCGGACCTGCCGACACCGATCTGCCGGTGGACACGGGCGGCATCGGCATCGACGACACGGCCCCCACGCCCCCTTCGTTGACGACGTGGCTGCACCCGACCTCATCCCAGCGATCCACCATGTGCTGAATGCCCCGGTTTCGGTCTTCCTCGTCGGCCACGGCAATGAAGACCACATCGCGCTTCAGGGGCACTTGTTGCCGAACCAGCAGCGCCAAGGTCATCGCCTCCATCGCCCCCATGCCCTTCATGTCGAGGGCCCCCCGTCCCCACACGTTGCCGTCCACGATCTCGCCCGACAGGGGACCGTGCTTCCAGCGCTCGGCTTCGGCCGTCACCACGTCGATGTGGCTCAACAAGCACAAGGGCGCTTCAGTGGGCGCGGCACTGGGCAACCGCACCACGAGGGAGCCCCGGCCCGGCTCAAACTCGTAGATGGTCGAGGGCAGCCCCAGCTCGGCAAACCACGCGGCCAAAAACAGGGCGCCTCGTGTCTCGCGCCCCGGGGGGTTGGTGTCGTCGGACTGAAGGTAGTGGGCCAGCAGCGTCGCGGTCTCGTCGGCCACGCCGCGCCAGTCCAGCTCACGCTCGTACACCACCGGTCCACCCGCCGGCGACCCCCAAGTCGTCGCCATTGTGGTGGCCAGCACAAGCGACAAAGGTGCGGCGAACATCGGAACCTCGGAGATGCAGGAGCGGACTGCCGCTATACTCCGCCGAGCCCTGTCGCCGGAGCCCCCCGATGTCTCGCTATGCCGCCGTGTTGCTGATCCCGCTGTTCGCCACTGGCTGCCGCAACCTCGATCCCGCGCCAAAGGCATTGGACCGCTTGTTTCCGTGGTTCTTCACGTCCATCGAAGAGGGCACCGACGAAGACCTCGCGCTGGGCTTCCGCAACCTCCACAAGGCCGGCGACATCGCCCAACTCGACGACACGGTGGACGGGCTGATCTCCGACTTGAGCAAAGAAGACCTGCGCTCCATTGGGTTGGGCGCCAAGTCTCCATCCAAGGCGCCGGGCGTCTTCATGCTCAACACCGTGAAGTGCAGCCTCAGCCAGCTGGAAAAGGTGCTCGCCCACAAGGCCCAGAACGACCTGTATCCGGATGCTTACGACACCTACGACCGCAGCTTCACGTCCAACAAAGAAGCCTACTTCGACCGGGACGAGACCACGCTGACTTGGGACGTGGACTACACGGCCACCATCGTCGGCAAGTCGTATCGGTCCGACATCAAGGGCATGCTTCGCTACATCCCTGACATCGACGAAGAAGAGACCCCGTTTGGGCCCATGTTGGTCGCCCGCGCTTACATCCCGCGACCGGCCGAATTTGAGAGCGGAAAGACCACGCTCAACCAAGACTACCAGATCGAGATGTACTACAAGAAGGGCCGTGGTCAGGTCGTTCACGCATACGGTTTGTGGCGTGAAGCCGACTTCGGCGGGGGCCTCAACAGCGAGTCCGAAGCTGCCCAGCGCATCCTGCTCAACGAGCTGGCGGCGTGGGACGAAGAGACCGAAGACCTGTGCGCGGCGGGCCGCCCCTGAAGGGGCCCACCATCGGCATGATTAGGGCTTCCACGAGACGTGGTTCCAGTCCTTCCAGTCCGGATAGACCGGCCCCTCGCCCCAGACCACCCGATAGAGTTGGTAGGTCCCCAACACACGCTTGACGTAGTGTCGGGTCTCTCGGATCGGGATGTGCTCGATGAACTCGTCAGTGGGCACCGGCCCGACCTTCTTCGACCAGCTGCTCACATTGCCCTCGCCGGCGTTGTATCCGGGGACGGCCATGAACATGTTGCCGTCGAAGAAGCGGCGCAGGTAGTCGAGGTAGTTGCTGCCGATGGTCACGTTGGTGCGGGGGTCAACCATCGTGGCGTCGGTCACCTTGAGCCCCAAGCGCCCGCCCCAGTGGCGTGCCGTGGCGGGCATCAGCTGGCTCAGGCCCCGGGCCCCAGCCCAGCTGCGGGCACCTGGGTTGAAGCTGGACTCTTCACGAACCAGCGCGTGAAAGATGCGCACATCGAGCTTCAGGTCCTTGCCCACATCCGAGATGAGGTCCCACCAGGTGTTTGGGTAGGCCGTCTGGAGGATGCGGTCACGGTCGGCACCCAAGCTCTCCGGCACGCGGTGCAGCAGGTACTTGTGGAGCTTGTCGTGGGCGCGGATGGGGTCGGAGACCGCGATAAACTCGGTCTCCCAGGCCACTTCCGCTGGCAGCTTGTCTTTGGTGGCTTCTCCGCGCGCCTTGAGCTCGGACCGGGCCTCTTGGACCAAGCCGAGTCGGGCGAGGGCCGCCGCACGCTGGACCTCAGGGTCGCCAAAGTAGTCTTCGCGAAGGTGCCACTTGGTCAGATCGCCCTCGGGAGGCGGACGCTTGACGGCCTTCACCTTGTCAGGGGCGAGCTCGTACAAGCGGGCACTGGCCAGCAGCGCGTAGAAGCGGGTGGGCCGCTCGTTGACCAGCGCCACCCACTGGTCAATGCCCTGCTTGACCGCCTTGGTGTCGGTGTTCTTGACGGTGGGCGAGGCCACGTTCGGGTAGACCCGCCAGCGTGCCGCCCAGTAGCGAGCGCCGTTGTAGTGCACCGGATCGGCATTCTCGTCGACTTGTTCGAGCATCTGTTCGGCCCAGCGGATGGCTTCGGCCGGCTTGCCCTGCAGGTAGGCACTCCATGCAAGGCGCCAGAAGCCTTCGGCCGCGAGGTCGCCGTCCGGGTACTCCTTGACTTGGGCTTCCCACAGCGAGATGGCCCGCTCGGGCGAGCCTGCAATCTGCCGGGCCACACCCGCGAGCGCGTAGCCGTCGTCCGCCATCGAGTGGAGCGGGTAGAGCTTCGGGATCTGCTCGAATGACGCAGCAGCACTGGACCACGCCTTCTTCCGCTCCAGCGCTTTTCCCGCAATGTAGAGCATCTTGGGGCCCCGCTCGTCGTCTACGCCGACGCACTTGGGGCCCGCCGTCGAGAGGACTTCGGCGGCCTTGGTGACGTTGTTTCGCTTGAACTGGCTGCGGCCGTATGCGTACCAAGCCATACACGCATCCGCATCGGGGGTCACCCAACGAGAAAACTGAGGACCCACCAAGTCAGTGACCGCCTCAAACCGTCCCGCCGCCATTAGCTGGTCCGCACGCATGGCCAGCTCCACATCGCCGGGCTTGTCCTTCGCTGCGGGGTAGTTCTGAACCAATGCAGCGGTCGCTTTCGCCCCTTCTCGGTATGTGGGGTAATACGAATAGAGCCGCATCAGCAGCGGATGGGCGCCAGGGGAGCCCAGTCCCTTTTTCTTGGCCAAGGCCCACAGCGCTATCTGGCTGCCCTCGGCCGGGTCGGGACGGTCGATGAGGAGCTTCCACTCGGCTTCAGCTTCTTGGGTGGCGCCGAGGGTCTGGTGCGCCTGAGCCGCCAGGATGCGGGCCCGCGCATGGTTGGGGCTGGACTCGGGGATGGCATGCAGAATCGGCAGCGCTTCAGTGGGGCGACCTGCAGCCAACAACAACTCAGCAGCGGTCAGCTCCCGGTAGTCTGGGGGCGCAACCTTAGACCGTTGCACCACATCGATCAGGTGCGCAGCTTCAGCGCCCTTGCCCCGGCGAAGGGCCGTCCATGCCACCAGAAACGCGTGCTCGGGGACCTGGTCACCCCGCAGGGACGCGGGATCGACCTTGGCGAGCAGGGCCGCGACGGTGGCGTGCTTGCGGGAGGCCAGCGCCACCCTCAGCTCCTCGGACATCGGGAATGCCGGCGCAATCAGCTCATCGGACGTCTCGATGAGCGCCGGGCCAGCAGGCTCGGGGGGCGGCAGCGGGGGCAGCTCGCTGGCGTTCGCACCGCGCTCAATGTCATCAAGGGCCGGCGCGGGACAGGCCAACGTGAGCAATAGCAGGGCGGCGAGCGACGCCGTGGGGGTCGGTCGAGGCATAGCAACAATCGGGGAGGGGAGGGTGGTGCCCAGGGGAGAGTCGGGCACGCGGGGACCGTCTCTCTACGTGAGCGGCGTGCGGGATGCAAGGACAGGCCGACATCCATGACCAACTTGGGTCAGCCCTTGCATCGGCGCTCGCCCCATCCCGGCAGACCCGCCGCGGAGGGGATAGGCGTGCAGACTCTCCCGAGGATTCCGTGGCCCGGCTTCAGCTCCCAAGCAAGCCCCCCGAGCGCCTGCGCAAGGCGGCGGATCCCCGCGTGGCCGTCGTGCCCCCCGCGCCCCGGCGGCTGATCGCCCCCCACAAAAAGGCGCTGCTGCATCGGTATGCCATCCTGTTTGGGCTGATGGTCGTCGTCTTCGCGGCGTGGAACAGCCTCGCCCTGCTCCCGTTGCGCTTGATGGTGGTCACCTTCCATGAGCTCGGCCACGCCATGATGGCCTGGGTCACCGGGGGCGAGGTTATCGAGGTCATGGTCAACCTGGACGAAGGCGGCCGCACGGTCACTCGCGGCGGCGACCCGGTCCTCATCCTCAACGGTGGCTACTTGGGCAGCTTGATGGCCGGGCTGGCCATGCTCTGGTTTCTTGAGCTTCCGGGCGGCGCCCGCACCATCGCCGGCATCCTCGGCGGTGTGCTGGCCATCGTGGCCGTGCGCTGGTTCATGCTGTCGACCGTGGGTTTTGGCTTTGTGTTGATCACGGGGGTCATGCTCATCGGCGTGGCCACCCGCAGCCCCTCGTGGCTGGTAGAGTGGCTCGTGCGCTTGGTGGGATGGTTCAGCGTGATCTACGCGCTGGTCGACCTTCGCGAAGACGTCTTTTCCGGGGGCGGGGCCAACCCGCTCAGCGACGCGTCCCAGCTCGATGCGCTCACCGGCGTGCCCGCTGTGTTCTGGGGCTTCGGCTGGCTGGTGGTCGGTCTGCTGTTCGTCTGGGGCATGGGGCGACGCATCGTCTAAAGGTGCATTGGGCATGATGGTCTCGCGGACGCTTGGGACCAGCGGCCCGCTGCGCGGGGTTGTCCGCACAGCCCAGCAGCCACCCGCGCGCGGTCCCCATTTGTTTGGTGCTCGGACCACCCTCGCGCGGGGGCCGGCCGTGGACTATTGACGGACATGACCATGCTCTTCGCCCTCGCCTCTACTCTGTTCCTGTCGGCATCGGCCATGGCCCCGGTGCCGCCTGAATTGGTCATCAAGCCTGATGAACAAGTCGTTCTCGACCAGGGCAAGGTGGTGGTTCGGGTTCCGGGTGGCCACCGGCCCACGATGGCCATCGTCGATGTGAAGGCCACGCCTGACGCGGCCATGGCGGCCGTGCTGGACTTGCGGGTCCGGGTCAACGAGATCGGTGGCCTCAAGTCGGTTGAGGTCTACGAAGAGTCGGAGGGCGCGCTCGGCGCCAAGTGGACCATGGGCGTCGCCGTCTTCTCGGCGGTCTTCCACATCCGCTACGAGTACGACAAGAGCGCCGGCTGGTGCACCTACGACCTCGACCCGCGGTACCCCAACGAGCTCAACAAGAGCCGGGGCAGCTACCACGTGTACGCTGTGCCGACCGGCAGCCGCATCGTGTACCGCAGCAGCTCCGCCATCGACGGCGCACCGGACTGGATCAAGAAGCGGCTGGCGCAGAGCTCCGCTCGCGAGATGTTGACCGGAATGAAGACCCGTGCGGAGCGCTGATGCGGGCAGGGTGGCTGATGGTGGTGTTGGGTGGTCTGGCTGCGTGCACTGGCCCGACGGTCGTGCGCGAAGATCCCGACGTGATCGTCATTGTCATCGACACGGTGCGTGCGGATGCCCTGACCGAGGCCCACACCCCGGTCTTTGACGCCATCGCGGACGCGGGCAGCTCTCCGCGCGCCTGGGCCGCCTCGACCTGGACGGCGCCCAGCACGGTCTCGTTGATGACGGGCCGCCCGGTGTACTCTCACGGATGGGACTTCCCCTTTCCCCGCCACATGACGGCCGCCAGTGAGAGCTACCCGCCCTTGCCGCCGGAGCTGCCCACGCTGGGCGAGGTGATGCAGGAAGCGGGCTACGCAACGGTTGGATTGTACGGCAACCAGCTGTTGAGTCGGCCCATTGGCTGGGAGCGGGGCTTCGACACCTGGGAACACACGCCAGACAGCAAGCTGGTGGATGCGCTGACCGAAGCGCTGGACGATGTGACCGATGACATGCCACTCTTTGCGTATCTGCACCTGCGGGGGGCCCACTACCCAGCCGAGGCGTCGAAGGCGGCGCGCTCCCGCTGGGGGGTGAAGCGCAAGCGGTGGCCGGCCAAGAAGATTCGCGACATGGGCGACCATGAGCCCCAGACCCAGTCCGCCTACCGAAGCGGGTACCGCGCCAAGATCGAGGATGTGGACGCCATCTTGGGCTCGCTGCTTGAGGTCCTGGATGACCGCAGCAAGGGCATTGTGGTCATCACCTCCGACCACGGGGAGATGCTCGGAGAACACGGCGAGTGGGGCCACGAACACTGGCTCTGGGAACCGCTGCCGGCGGTGCCACTGGCCGCCCGGGGCCTCGGCGACCTGCCCGACCCCTTCAACACCTGGGGGCTCGCCAGCCGCATTGCCGACCAAGTGGGTGCACGGTCGGTGTTTCCGGCGCACGAGGGGCCCGTGCTCAGCCAGCGGGAGGGCCGGGTGGCGGTGAGCTTGCGAGATGGCAGCAAGGGCATCTGGGACGAGCGCATCGCCACACAACAGGGCTTCGCGGCCTTCGATCTGGAGCTGCAGCCGGACGAAGACGTCCAGATGTGGCACCCGGAGCGCCGCGGGGCCCTGGTGCTCGCGCGCGGTGCCCTCGAAGCGCAGCTCACCCCGCGCAGCCTCACGGCGGTGGCTGAAGGCATGACCGAAGAGACCCTCAACCTGCTCGAAGAGCTCGGCTACATGGACCAATAGGCCCCCACCCAGCGCGGTCAGCCGCGACCTGGATGGGGCTTTGCGGGGTCAGGCGCCGCTGAACTGCACACCCTCAAAGACCAGCGTGGGCGCGTAGGTGCTGCTGTACTGGTAGGGGTCGTTGCCGGTCTCGACCAGGGACGCGAACAGGTCCACAAGGTTGCCGGTGACGTTCATCTCACCAATGGGCCCGCCCACCTTGCCGTCGGTGATGGCGTGGCCCCGCAGCCCAAAGCTGAAGTCGCCCGAGGTGGCGTCGGCGTTGCCGCCCAGCCACGACGTCAGGTAGATGGCGTCCGGCACATCCGCGACAATGGCGGACAAGTCACGGGTTCCGTGGCCCCACCGCAGGTTGGACCGACCCCCAGTCGTGGGTGTCATGCCCGCCTTGCGCCCGTAGTAGGTGTCGACGTAGACGTTCTTCACCACGCCATTTTCGACAATCGCCAGGTCTCTGGACGCGAGGCCTTCACCATCGTAGGGACGGCTGCTGAGGCCGCCCACCTGCAGGGGCGCGTCATGGAGGCTGAGCTTCTCCGAAAACAGCTTGTGGTCGAGCTTGTCCGTCCAGAAGCTGCGGCCCTGCTGGATGGAGCGGGCACTCGCCGCTTGGAGCAGGTAGCCGGCCAGTCGGCCTGCAGAGCGGGGGTCAACGATGAGCAGGGTCTTCTTGGTGGGACCCTTGACCGTGCCCACCCGCGCGCGGGCTTGCTCCAGGCACCGGGCGGCCACGTCAGCACCGCTGGGCAAGTCCGCGACCTTGTGCCCTCCGCCCCAGTACCAATCTTCGGGGCGGGAGCCCGAGGGGTCCTGCAGCGTCACCTCGACCCCGCACCATGCGCTGGTGCCGGCCACCGCAGTCCGCAGGCCATTGGTGCTCACCAGCCCCGAGACGCCCTGGTGGTCGGTGAAGCCAGCGGTCCACGAGATGATGTCTTCGTGCCCAGCCAGCCCATCGGCCATGGCCTGAAGGCGGGCCATCCGGGCGTCCTTGTCGAGGGCCGCCACCGCACTGTCGGTGAGGCCAAGGTCGGGGGAGGCCCCGGCAGGGTAGAGCGCCGGGTCGGGCAGAGCGCGGTGGGGGTCGGGCGCGAGAACCCTCGTCATCGCGACCGCTTCGGCCACAAAGGACCGCAGTGAGTCCGGCCGCAGGTCGCTCGTGCTGTGGGAAGAGTAGCGACCGTCGACGTACAGCTCGATGGACAAGCCACGGCTGGTGTCTTGCTGAACCTTTTCGAGGACACCGTCTCTTAGGCTGTACTCGACGTTTCGCGAGCGGTTGGCACGGGCGAGCGCGTCGTCCGCACCCGCCTCACGGGCCATGGCCAGGGCCGCGTCTGCACGCTCAAGGAGGGGGGCTGCGCCCGCAGGAAGCTGCTCAGGCATCGACGCCTCCAACGGTCAGGCTGGAGACCAGCACGGTGGGCAGTCCTTGGCTCACGGGCACACCCTGGCCGTTCTTTCCGCAGGTCCAGCCGCCGGTGTCCAGCTTGGCGTCATTGGCCGCCATGGTGACCGCTTTGAGGGCTGCGGGGCCATTTCCAATGATGTTGACATCCTTGATGGGCGCCGTGATCTTGCCCCCTTCGATGAGCCAGCCGTTCTTGATGTAGAATGTGAAGTCACCAGCGCCGATCTGGACTTGGCCGTTGGTGAAGGTCTCGGCGATGATGCCGCGGTCGACGGATGCGATGATCTCGTCGCGAGTGTGGGGGCCATCCTCCATGAACGTGCACCGCATGCGGGGCATCGGGACGTGCTTGTAGCTTTGGCGGCGGCCCGACCCCGTGGCCTCCACACCGTAGTGGCGCGCGCTGATGCGGTCGTGCATGTACGAATTGAGCCGCCCCTTGTCGATGAGCACCGTGCGCTGGGCGGGGTTGCCTTCATCATCGAAGGACAGCGCCCCCCGCTCGCCCGGCTCGGTGCCGCTGTCGACCACCGTGACAAAGTCGGCCGCGACCTGCTCGCCCATCATGTCTGCATAGATGCTCGTGCCCTTGCGGTTGAAGTCCGCTTCGAGCCCATGACCGACAGCTTCATGGAGCAGGATGCCGCTCGCGCCAGCTGCCAAGACCACCGGCATCTCCCCGGCCGGCGGACGGCGGGCGTCGAACAGCCGGAGGGTCCGGTCGACCGCCTGTCGCGACAGCTCAGCGAGGCGCTCATCGGTGTAGTAGTCAAAGCCGTACCGGCCCGCGAGGTTGGCACTGTTGGACTGGGTCACGCCGTTGCGCTCGGCGACAACCGTGGCCCACAGGCGGGTCTGCGGGCGCTGGTCCCGATAGACCAAGCCTTCGAGAGTGGCCACCAACACCCGCTCCTCTTCATCGGACCAGCTGATCGAGACCTTCTGGACGGCCGGGTCTGCTGCGCGGGTGATGGCTTCCAAGTGGGCGATCTTGGGCAGCTTGTCGGCGATGCCCACCTCGGACCAGGGCACCGTCAGCCGATACAGATCCCGACGGGCGATCTCGGGCCACTGGAGCTGGTCCGGCGGTAGGCGAGGGGAGGCACCCGAAGCGATGGCCGCCGCCGTTCGAGCCGCGACCCGCATGGCATCGAGGGTCAGCTCTTCAGTGAATGCGTACCCAGTCTGATCACCGATGACGACCCGCAGGCCGACACCTTGGGAGATGCTGCTGGACGCTTCTCCGATGATGCCGTCCTCCATCCGAATGGACGTGGACCGCTTGTGTTGAAAGTACAGGTCCGCAAAGTCCGCGCCGTTGCGGCCCAGCTCCGCGAGCACCTGGCGCACGGTCTGTTGGTCGACGCCAAACCATGCGGCGAAGGGGTCATCTGGGGCGGCCCCGACCAGTGTGGCCGTCGGCATGCCCTTGGCACAACCGGCCAAGAACGCGGGCATGGTCAATGTTGCGGCGCCAACTGCGGAGCCTTGGAGGAAGCGGCGGCGATGCATAGACGGGCCCCTGGGATCGAAGAATGGCCAGTGTAGCGGACGAGCGCTCCAGCTCCAGATCCCCCTGCGCTGGAGGGCCATCTCGAGCTTGACCTGCAGGCCGTCGGCGGCGCGTGAGATCGGCGACAGGTTCGCGTGGACCGGCGCTGACCTACACATGGAGCATGCAGGAGGGGACATGGTTCAGCACGCCCAACGCAAAACAACACAACGCAACACTGCGAAGCCACCGCAGCCCACGGTGCAGGGGGGCATGTCGGGTTGGGGAAACGCTGCCACGCTGGCGCAGCTCCAAGGCGAGGCCCAAGCCAACAGCAAGCAAGCCGACGACCGCCAGCTCCACGGGATGCTGCTCGGCTGGTGCTCCCCGAAGATGCTCGCTGCATCGGCCGACACCCCGCAGACCACCGGCATCTTCATCGCCGATGGAGATCCTGCTCACGGGGCCACGCTGGTGCCCTACACCGCGGGCATGACGCCCTCCGGCAGCGACTTTGTGCAGGCCAGCATCCGGGCCCTCAATGGGCTCCTCGGTGGGTTCGCTGCGGCTGAGGGTGGCGCCACCCCCTCCATGGGCGCCACAGACGTCGACTTTCAGATCTTCAAGGACCTCCGCC
>CALOBC010000052.1:0-80428 GCA_942491145.1 Myxococcota bacterium
GGTCTGGGAAGTTGTGGATGTGGTTGATGCGGCTGTAGTGGGCGCGGCTGAACACCGGCGGAAACCGCAGCACCTCGGTCGGCTCGTCGCCTGCCTCTTGGGTGATCAGGCGCTCGACCCCTTCGACAATGCCCTCGAACACGCCGCTGCGGCCATAGACGCCTTCGACGCCCAGAGGCAGCAAGAGGCCGTTCGAGACCAGGGCGTCTCGAAAGGTGGGGCTCAGCGTTGTGTTGGCTTCGACATCGCACATGGTTCACCCGCCCCGCTGCATGATCTGCATCGTTGAGCACTGGCCCAGGATGCGCTCGTTGTTGACCATCAAGGCGGCGCCGTAGCAGTCGCGCAGGTGGCGCCCGAGGGAGTGGCGATGGTCATTGCGGTAGCCATTGATGCCGCAGATGAGCAGGGCCTTGCCGACGATGTCGACGATGAGCTGGCTGGTGCTCACCTTGAGGTTGCTGATGCGAGTCGAGAACGTGAAGTCGGTGGGAAATGGCTGCCCCACGTGCTCTTGCAGACGGGCTTCATAGGTTGCGGCGGCGGCGTGCACCGAGCCCCGCAGGGTACACAGCACCGTGTCGACCTCGGCGAGGCGCAGCGCTGAGGGGGGCAAGGTGCCGGGGGTCTTTCGCGCCTGGGCCCGCACTGTCGACCGGGCGTGGCCCACGGCATCCGCGGCGAGCCCGGTCCACAGCGCACTCCAGACGATGTGCGAGAAGGGGTGCATCGTCTTGGCGTGAATCTCGGAATAGGGCACTGGCAGAATGTTCTCGGCGTCGCACGTCGCAGTGAGCACAAAGCCCAGGCTGCACGTGCCCCGAAAGCCAAGGGTGTCCCAGCCGGACAGGGGCTCCAGCTCAATCTGGTCGATGGGTGCATAGACCTGGACCTGCTCACTGGGTCCGGCGTCTCGATCCCGACGCGCGGTGATCAAGATGGCGTCGGCGTGCTCCGCATAGGAGATGACGGGCGCGTGCTTGACCAAGGTGAACGCGGTGCCCTCCAGCTCCACAGCACAGTGGCTGGTGCGCACGTCCCCGCCGATGCCAACCTCGGTGGTGGCCGACGCCCAGAGCAGCTGCTGGTCGACCAGCTGGCCGACGATCTCGCGAAACCGGGGGCTCTGCAGCGCATGGTGCACAATGCAAGCGACCTGGATCTGGTGCATGGCGAAGATCATCGCCGACGAGCCGCAGTAGCGCCCGAGGACCTCACAGACCTCCGAGAGCTGCACAAAGCTGAGTCCATGACCCCCATGCTCGGCGGGCACGTAGCAACTCAACAGCTTGGCTTCTCGCAGCGCCACAAACGCTTCGTGGGGAAAGCGGGCATCCTGGTCCACGGCCGCAGCATGGGGGGCGAGGGCGGACTTGCCGATGGCGTGGACATCCTTGAGGAGCGCGTCAAAGCCTGGAGCAGCGCACATGGAGACCTCGGGCAGGGGGAGTGGCGTCCGCGGGTGCCGGGTGGACGGGCGCAGTGGGGGAAGTCAGTGGACCAGCTCGTCGATGGCTTCGGCGATGGACAGCACACTTTCGAAGGTGCGGCGGCTGAGCAGCTCGTCGGGAAACTCGACGTCGAAGGCATCTTCGAGCGCCAGCATCAGGTGCACGGTCGTCAGTGAGCTGAGCCCGGCCGCATACAGATCGGTGGTGTCGGTGATCGTGCTGGGATCCGCTTGGAGGCGACCGTGGGCAAGCACGATCTCCAGGACCTTTTCGGTGTTCATGCAGGCTCCATTGAGGGGGAGTTCTGGGTGCAGATCAGGGCCACAATTCGGTCGTGAGACCAGACAGGGCGCAGGGTGTGGTCGAGGCCGGTCAGCACCGTCAACTGGGGCATCGGCTGCGCGGCGAAGTGCTCTTGCAGATAGGCAACGCTTGGATCGCCCGCGCTGGACACGAGGTGCACGTCGGTGCCCTGGGCCTGCACGTGAGCGATGAGGGTGGCGACGGCGCTGCGCACCGGTCGGCCTCGGAGCTGGTCGAGGCGATCCCGAGCCTTCAGCCGCCCCTTCTTCACCACAGAGCGGGCCAGTGCCATCCCGTCGATGCGACCGGTCAGCAAGCGGCGCCAACGTCGCAGGTTGAACAGCGAACCCCGGATGTGGGCGGTGAACTTGGAGGCACGGGCGTTGTCGTCCCAGACATAGGCCAACCCGTTGAACAAACAGGCACGGCGCACGGGGCGTTGGGCGGCGACCTGCATGCTCAGGAAGGCACCAGAGCAGAGCCCGACCACGTCGACCTCCTGGGCGCCGAGTCCCACCACGGCGTCATAGGCCGCGAGTGCGTCCAACACCGAGGCCGGTGAGTACATGGCTTCCAGGTCCCGGTGGGGCACATGGGTGCCGTCGCTGTCGCCCACGTCGTGCACATCGAGGCGCAGGGACGGCTGGCCTTGGGCTGCCAGCTGACGGGCGGCGCGGGTCCACAGGCGGTTGGGCCCACAACGGCGCACCCCACCAGCATTGTAGAAGATGGTCCACCGATGGGCGAGGGGGCCCGGTCGGGCGGGACGGCACACGACGCCGGACAGCAACAACCCACCGACGGTGCCTTGCCAGGGGCTCTCGACACAGCCGTTGGGGAGGACCAAGCTCGGCGCTCGCTGCGCCGGTCCAAGGTGCACCGGGGGGCCCCGCACGGCGGCCAGCCAGGCCATCATCGCGGCGCTCACCGCGGGGTCGAGGCAGGCCCGGTAGGGGTCATCCAGCATCGAGCCCAAGCCTGCGCCCGTGCCGATGGTGCGCTCACAAGTGGATGAGTCTGTCGCACTCATCAGTGTCTTGGGCGGTTGAGTGCCCTGGCGGGGCAGCAACATCACCCGGGCCGGACTGGCGGCGGGCAGGGGCGCGGGCACGATGCTCTGGAGTGCCGCGACCTGCGCCGCACTGTACGCAAAGCCACCCGCTTCGATGGCACCTTCGGGCAAAGGGGGGGCATCGGCAGGGGCTTGACCAAACATGCCGGCGGCGGTCTTGTGGAAGGCCCGCTGCTCCCTCAGAAACCGGGAACCACTGGCGGGTGTGCCCCACAGCACGAGATCCTCGGCGACCACCCGCCCCGTCTGAAGGGCCTCCAGGGCCAGCAGTCCCCCCGCCCGGACGCCGATCAGGCACACCCGTGTCAGACCCCGGGCGCGCAAGCTGTCGGCACATGCGACAATGACGTCCACTGCCGTCTTCAGCCAGTCTTCATCGCGGGGCGCATCCGCGGCATCGCCGAGCCCAGGCCAGTCGGGACGCAGCACCACATGGCCGGCCACTGCCAGCTGTTCGGCGAGTGCCCGCAGGGGCCGGTAGCTGCACGTGTCTTCGTAGCCGAGGGGCGGCAGGACGATGACGCCGCAGGGCTGAGCCATCCCACCCAGCGGGCCGGTCTCCACAACCAGCGATCGCGCTTCGTAGGACCGCTGCCGACGCACCGCTGCGGGTGAGCCGTTGGGTGCAGTCGCGTGGTGGTCTGGCATCATGTCCAGCCGGAACGGATTTGTGAGCGGCCAACCTTATTGGTGTGGCCACTCGTCCGGCGAACATCGCACACAACATTGGGAAGGTTGGGTCTGGCGTCCGATCAACGCTGGGCCACACGCTTCTTCAGGCGGTGCACGGCTTCGCGCACGATGTACTTGGAGAAACGCAGATCATCGATCACGCGGGGCCCCATGCGGCGGGGCTCTTGGGCCACTCGCCACGCCCACTCCATGCCGACGGACTGCACCAGCTTTGGCGCACGCGTGTATTGACCGGCCGCAATGTCGAAGGCACCGCCAACCCCCATCACGAAGGGAACTTGCAGTGCCGCGCGGTTTCGCTCAACAAAGTCTTCCTTCTTGGGCGAAGAGATGGCGATCAGCAGGACGTCGGTCCGTGCCGCGTTGATCTGTTCCACGATCTCGGGCTCGTCTTCCTCTTTAAAGTAGCCATTGCGCACGCCAGCGATCTGGAGCGCGGGGTAGCGGTCGCGGAACTGGTCCGCCGCCTTCTGGAGGAGCTCTTCTTTGGTGCCGAGAAGGAAGACCCGGTAGCCCTTTTCGGCGGCCACGGGCATCAGCGCTTCCATGATGTCGACGCTGGGCACCCGGGCGGGCAGGGGATCCCGGAACAGGCGGCTCAACCACACAATGGGCATGCCGTCTGCCGTGATCTGCTCGGCCCGGAGGATGGTCTTCGCGAATTCAGGCTCGCGCTGCATCTTCAGGAGCTGATCGACGTTGACGCCCACGCTCTGGGTGAGGGTCTTCCGGTCGGCGATCGCGGCTTCAACTTGCGCGATGGCGCCGGACAGGTCGACGCGCTCAAAGGGCACGCCGAACATCTCGACCTTGGAACTGTGCGGTGGGGTCATGCGTGCTCCCGGGTGGGTGGTGCTTCGGACCCGCGGCGCAGATCCGAAGCTTGAGTGCACGTGGGTTGCACGTGCCCAGGCGTTGGCCGTGCTCAGTCGCTCTTCTTGTCTTGCTTCACGAGCATCTCGCGAACCGCGCTCGACATGCCGGGGCCGAAGCTTGCAGCATCATGGATGCGATCCCAGTTGTCGCGGAACCAACGCACGGTGTGTTCGAGGCCCGTGTCGAATTCGGTGTCGGGGGCGTAGCCAATGAGGCCGCGCGCCTTGTCGACACTGGCGAGCAGCCGCGACTTGGTGTCCCACCGGCGGCGGGGCGCGTACTTGATGCCGGCCTTGCTGCCCGTGGCCTCGATGATCTTCTCGGCGAGGTCGCAGATTCTGGTCTCGCGGCCGCTGGCGAGGTTGAACTCCTGCCCGATCGCCGCTTCGACGAGCCCGGCCCGCAGCAAGCCGTCGGTGATGTCGTGCACGAAGGTGAAGTCGCGGGTCTCGTGGCCATCGCCGGTGATGGGCAGCGGCAGACCGAGCATCGCCCAGTAAATGAAGTTGGGGATGACGTTGCGGTATTGACCGGGGACCTCGCCGGGGCCGTAGCTGTTGAAGAAGCGGGCCTTGACGATGGGCAGATCGAAGTGGTGCCAGAAGAAGTTGCCGTACAGCTCACCCAGCATCTTGGTGATCTGGTAGGGCGTCGTGAGGTGCATGCTCATGAACTCTTCCGTCAGCGGAAGCGGCGCAGAGCTGCCATAGATGGAGCAGCCGGAGCTTGCGTAGACGAAGCGCTCGACACCCTGGAGCGTGGCGTACTCCATCAGCTTGAGCGTGCCCATTCCGTTGACCATCAGGTCATTCTCGGGATGGTCCACCGAGTTCTGGTTCGCGAAGAAGGCGGCCAGGTGGAAGACCACATCGGGCTTCTCGAAGAACACCCGCTTGAGCTTGACCTCGTCCAGGATGTCGCCTTCGACGAACATCACATTGGGCAAGGACGGCACGGCCCAGCGCTGGCCGGACACGAGGTTGTCCAGAACGATGACCTTGGCGGCATACTGTGCAATCGCACGGGTGAGGTTGCTGCCGATGGCACCCGCCCCTCCCGTGATGAAGATGGTCTTGCCCGCGTAGGCGGCTGCGTAGTCGAGGTTGGCCAAGTCAAGGTTGTCGGACATCTGCCTTCCTTAGATAGGGACTGGGGGACCGGCACCCACCGGCGAGACGGGGCGGTGCCTGGGTGTGGACCGCAACGGTACTCAGGTCGAGCGGTGCCGTCGCTCGCGCCGCCTTGCAGCTGGCACGGGGGAGCCTGTGGTGCCGTTATATCCAGGCGGTGAGGCTTGGGCGGGCACGGGTGTCCGGTCCGTCGGGGAGGTGGCCCGTGCAGAGTGTTGAACGCCGTGTCGATGGGACCTTCACTGGGCCCCTCTTTGTGGTGGGCATGCCTCGGTCTGGCACCAAGCTGCTGCGCAGCCTGCTCAGCCAACACCCCCTGATCGGCATCCCTGAAGCCGAGACCGAGTTTCTGCCCCACCTCGCCCAGCACTGGCCCGAGCTGGGGGATCTGCGGGTTCCGGCGTGTTGGGCGGCTTTTGTGGGGCGGATGAGGGGTGCTGCGTACTTTGTGTATCTCGAAGAGGAGCGGGGGCTGAGCATCGACGGCGACGCTTGGCGAGCGGCTTGCCCAGACTTGGGGCTGGCGGGGGTCTTCGAGGGGCTGTGCCGCTTGCATGGGGATGTGCCCGAGGGCGGCATCTGGGGCGACAAGAGCCCGGGCTACCTGCACCACCTCGGACTGCTGCGCACGCTCTGGCCCCAAGCGCGGCTGGTGAACATCGTCCGGGATGTCCGCGATCATGTGCTGTCGATGGAGCAGGCGTGGGGAAAAGACCCGCTGCGCTCGGCCGTGCGGTGGACGTCCCGTGTGGCGGCGGCGGACGCTGCGCTCTTGGACTGGGGACCTCAGGCCTGCACGATCCGCTACGAAGACTTGGTGCAGGACGTAGAAGGCACCATGCGGGGGCTGTGTGGGGCGCTGCGCCTGCCCTACAGTGACGCGATGCTGGCGTTGGCCAAGCCCACGGAAAATCTTGGGGATGCTCGGGGTCAGACCACCGTGATGGCAGGCAATGTGGAGAAGTGGCGGGCCCGCATGGATCCGGCTTTGGCCACCCGGATCACGGCCATCGCTCGCGAGAGCCTCGCGGCCCATGGCTACCCGGTTGATCCCTCAGCCGAAGGGGTGGCCCCCGGGGCATGGGACCTGCGGCGCCGCCAGCTCAAGGATGGCTTGCGGTTGGTACGGTTCGACACAGACGCGCGGGGTTGGCGGGGGGCAGCACGCTTCCGCTGGCGCATCTTTCAGGAGAGCGGCGCCTGGGATTGAGCACACCAGGGGCAACTGGCCAGCAGATCGGCTAGCCTCTTGCCATGCCAACTCCCCCCCACGCCCGTGCCCTCGTCGTTGTGCCACTGTTGCTGGGCCTCTTCGGCTGCCAGGACCGGGGCGAGAAGTCGGGCGAGACGGGCTTGCCGCCGGGGTCAGATCCGGGCGGTGACGGGGGCGAGGACGACGGCGGCCACGGGGGCGTGACCGAGCCCGACACGGTGCTGGACGGCTTCATCGGCAGCCCCTGCACCGGTGATGCAGACTGTGACTATGACGGCGGGTTCTGTCTTCTCGACGATGACGGCTTCCCGGAGGGGACGTGCTCGGCCCCCTGCGACCAGTACTGCGACGACCAGGACGGCCACCCCACAACCTTCTGTGTGCCCGCCGCCCAGCTGCCCGCGGCGGCCCAGTCCAAGATCGACGCCGGTGCGTGTGTGTCCCGCTGCGATCTGGGCCAGTACCCGGTGGGGGACGGCTGTCGGGAGGACTACGGGTGTGCGGTGGTGTCGCGGATGAACGACGAAGCACGAGAGACCTGGGCGTGCGTGCCCGGCGCCGAGACGGCCCTGCCGGAGTGCTACCTGGAGCTCCGAGATCGGGGGGTGGGCTTTGAGCCGGACCGCTGGCCGGACGCGAGCCCTGAAGACAGCCCCTCGCTGCGGTGTGTGGTGGAGGACTCCCTGTGGATCGCGCCCGAGCTTGCGGGCCTGCCGCTGATCCTCGACTGGGAGACCGAGCCCACGCGCCAGCTCATGGCGTGTGAAGCGGCCCACAGCTTGCTCGACACCGCTCAGGACGTGGCGGCGGCCGGGGCGGTGACCTTGCGCCACATGGGCACCTACAATTGCCGCACCATCGCGGGCACGTCGACGCTGTCCCGCCATGCCTTTGGGGACGCCATCGACCTCTCCGGCTTCGACATGGTGGATGGGCGCCGCTTCAGTGTGTTGGACCACTGGGAGCACGACACGACGGACTTTGAGACCGAAGAGGGCGCGTGGTTGTATGGCGCAAGCCACCGTTGGTTTGGTGCGGGCTTCTGGAACATCGTGCTGACGCCCAACTACAACGTGGCCCACGACAACCACTTCCACGTCGATCTGACCCCAGGCTCCGACTACATCGGGTTCACGGACGGCCGCTACTTTGGTCCGGCGCCCTACGCGGACTGAGCCGTGCCGCGCTTCCAGCTGGGGATGCTGCGGCCGACAATGCCCTCGACCTGGGCCACCTCAAGGGCATGGTCCAGATCCAGCGCCAGACGCAGGGCGGGGTCCAGGGGCTCTCGGCGGGCGTGGCGGCTGTTGAGTCGGCGCAGCTGCTTGGAGAGCTGTTGGCGCAGACCAGCGGGCACTTGGTCCTTGAGCCGCTGGGGCACCCACGACAACACGGTGCGCATGCCTTCGCTGCGGACGGCCTTTGCGGTGTTGACCGGGCGGGTGTCGACGGCCACGTCGGGGTCGATGCCGAGCCAGGTGAACACGGTGCGCAAGGTGCCTGCAGTGTCGGCCTGCATCTCTTCCTGAATGAGCACCAGCAGGTCATCTCCGAAGACATCGACGTAGCGCTGGAGCTGGGCCGAGAAGGCCACAGCGGCCCGGTACTGCAGGGCCAAGGGCAAGGGACAGCGCCGGGGAATGCGCAGGCCTTCAGCCCGATCGGGCTCGGCAGCCAAGGCGTCGGCAAAGCGGGGGATGTCCTCGTCCCCCAGCCCATTGAGGCGGTTCTGGGACCACAGCGCATACGCCGCATCGGTGGGATGGCGCACCAGCGCGATGGCCTTGGCGGATGGGGAGAACGCCCGCATCTCGGCGGCGGCGGTCTCGGAGCGCAAGTACCAGACGCTGCTCTCGGCGATCACGGGGGTCTGGCGTGGGTCTGCGCCGGAGAAAGAAGCCAAGTACCCGTCGATGTCGAGGCGGGGGCGATTGCGGAAGTCGAGGTCCCGGCCAAAGAAGTGCAGGTCTTTGCGGGGGGCCATGAAGACCTGGGGGTGATGCTCCAGATAGCGGGTCAGCGCGGTGCTCCCGCACTTGGGTGCGCCGACGATGAACAGGTTGGGCCGGGCGGGGCTCATCGCTTCTCCGTGCGCGCGAGGGCCGCGACGACAATGACGTCCACGCCGGGCCTCTCGACGACCACCCGCCAGCTTTGGATCGGCACGCCCGGGCGGGGGTTGCGCCAGTCGGTCCGGTAGACCCGGCGGTCGTGGGCCCCTTCGTCGGTCGCCGCAGCGTCGGGGGAGGCGAGCGGGATGGTGTCCGCCACCGACCACATCGTGTTGGCTCGGGCGTCACCGACGGTGCTGTAGGTGTCGAGACCGTAGACCACCGGCAGCTTCTGGCGCTCACCATCGGTCCAGATGATCTCGAGGTGCCAAGCGGCGTGGCGGCTCGATTTCTTGCGAAGCTCCGTGCGCAGGGCATTCTCGGCATCATGGGACAGGAGCGTGGCGTGCACCAAGCTGAGGCCGTCGGCGAGGAGCGCGGTGCGGCGGGGCTGGATCTCGACCGGTGAGCCGGCGCGGGCGAGGTGGGGGTCGACCAGCATGGAGAGGTCGTCGGTGTGCAGGCGCTCTGGCCAGGCAATTGGGGGCAGCCGACTGTCCAGGAGATCACCGGAGATCCGCGTGGCGCGGGTCTTGTCGAAGATGCCGCCGACGTACCCGGGGCGTGTGGCGGGATGGCCCACGAGCGCGGCCAGGCTGGGCTCGATGTGGGTCCTGACCAGGGCAGGGTCCCACGCGGTTACGCCCGCCAGCAGCGTGTTCCCGAGGTGGTAGTGCAGGGGCCGTGAGCCGGCAGCGGGCCCGAAGGCGGCCCACGGTGCGGGCTGGAAGAGGCCCAGTCCTTCACCCGCCAGTGTGGGTGCCAGCACCTCCAAGCCTTCTCGCTTCCACTCCAGATAGCCGGTGTGCACGCGCATCACGCGGATTCCGTGGTCTTCCACAAAGTGCTGGAAGGGGTCGCCCAGCGGTGCCCACGCCAGGATGACCAGCTCCGCGCGCTCTTGGTCGGTCAGCAGCTCAAGAACGTGGTGCCCGCCGTCCCGAGCGCCGTTCCAGCCCTCCAGAAAAAGGTCACCCCAGGCAAACGGCGTCAGGCCCCGCTCGCGGCACCAGTCGAGGTGCCATCGGAGCTCGTCGGTGAGCACAAACCAGCGGGGGGACGCGGCGGTGCGGGGGTTGCGCTCGTCGCCGAACCAGCGCTCCGACTGCCAGATGGCTTCATCGTGGCCGAGGTGGATCGCGGGCGGCGAACCAAAGGCGGTCCAGGCTTCGGTCCACAAGGCGTCGAGCAAGGGCAAGGTGTCGGGGTGGCGCATGTCCAAGAGTTCGCGGTTGACGTCTTCTTGGAGATCTGGACGCGCCTTGGTGATCCAGCCGGCGTGGCCGGGGGCGTTGACGCCGGGGACCAGCTCCATGCCGTACGACGCGAGGGTCTGGTCGAGCCGGGTGATGTCTTCGCGGGTCCACGCGTTGGGGTGGGCCAGTGCCGGATCGGTCTGCCAGTCGAAGCCATTGGTCAAGAGCAGGTGCAGCGCGTCATACCGGCCGCGGAGCACCACCCGCTCAATCCACGTGATGTAGGCGTCGAGGGTGAGGTCCGGTCGGTTGGCGACCTGGATGGAGTGGAACAGCGGACGCTCGGCGATGGCGGGCGCGTCGTGCACATGCAGGGTGGGTGCCGCGCCGTCGGGGCCGATGGCATCCGCGAGGGCCAGCGCGCCGTAGGTGAGGCCCAGCAAGTCCCCGCCGCCGACGGTGGCCTGCCCATCTTCCACATCGATGGCGAAGGCCTCGGCAGTGAGCTTGGGATCGAGCTTCAGCGTGATGTCACAGTCGCCGCCGCTGCGGGGGCGCACGCCGGTGAAGCGGGTGAGCTCACCTTCGAGCAAGGCGCGGGGGCCTTCGGGGCCGCAGATCTCGATGGTGTTGCCCACCACGAGGGCGAGATCGTCGCCGATCTGGCCCTCGGGAACCGGCCAGATGAGGGGATGGGCTGGGGCCGCGGCTTCGTGCCAGAAGCGCCAGCTCTCGGCGTCCACGGCGGTTCCGGCAGCGTCGGTCCAAGTCAGCTCGGCGGTGTACCAGCCGGTGTCCGGCGGGGGCGGGGTGGTCAGGCCGTCGGCCCCATCGAGCGACCATGGGTCTGGCACCCCTCTCGATCCCATGGGAATTGGCGCCCGCTCGTGGACGAAGCGCACTTGGGATGCGCCGAGCGCCGACAGGTCCCACAGGTCCTCGCCACGGGAAAACGCGGTGTCGAGATTGATCCCGCCGCCGTCCACGAGCACCACCGAGGCCGGCACCGCGGGCGTCGCGTCGCCGGAGGGGGTCCAGGGCAGCGCAGCCCAGCCGCCGCTGGCCGGGGTGACGACGAGGTTGAGCCACAGGTCGCGGGTCTCGCCCAAGGTGAGGGGGATGGGCAGGCGGGTGATGCCGTCCTGGTCCGTGCGGATGGCCACCGATCGAGAGATGCGTCCGGTGCGCTTGGCGTCACCGAAGGCGAGCTCGACGGTCGCCCCGGGGGGTAAGGACTGCACACGAAGCAGGGCACCATCGGCATCCCAGGCGAGCTGGAGCTTGGCGAAGACCGGGTCGGTGAGCAGGCCCTCGCCGGGGGCAAAGCGCCGGTAGGCGGGGGCGTCCTGCCAGCAGGCAGCGGCAGGGTCGGCAGAGCACCGGGGCAGGGCCACATGGCGCCCGGGGAGGGTGCCGGCGGGGGGCGCCGCCATCGCAGAAGCCGCGAGGAAGATGAGCATCACGTGACCGGCTTGCCCATCAGGTCCTGCACCACACGCTTGTAGCCACGGGCGATGCCGCGCAGCACTTGGGCCTTCTTGCCGGGCTCACCCTTCGTCAGGCCGACCGCCGTGTAGAAGCCCGCGATGCCCACGTTGGTCCAAGCAAAGGCGGCGACCTCTTTGGGCTGTTTGGGGATGTGCTTCTTGAAGAAGTAGAACCGGCTGTAGATGAGACGTCCCACCCGGTCGCCGTAGTCGACGCGGCCGCCCTCCGCACGCTTGTGGTAGCAGCGGGCCTTGGGGGTCTGGACGATGGTCCACGTCTTGGCGACGCGCCACGACAGCTCCACATCTTCGGCCATCGTGTAGCCGGGCAAGAACTCGTCGAAGCGCTCATGGGAAAAGCACGCCGCCCGGTAGAGGGTGCGGCCCCCGCTGGCGACGGGAATCTGCACCACATCGGTCGGCTCGGTGAGCCAGCGCACGCCCCCGCTGGTGCTCATGGACGCTTGGTCACCCGTGACCGCATGGGTCATGCCGAATGCTCGAAAATACCGTTGCTGCCAGCCTTTTGGGCGGGCAGGGCTGGAGAAGGTGCCGAGCACGCAGCCCACGGGAGGGGTGGTCGGGAGGTCCATCGCTGCGAGGCTCTCGGCGATGTAGTCGGGCTCCAGCAAGAGATCGTCGTCGCAGAGCAGAACGAAGTCCCCGGTCACCAGCGCCAACGCCACATTGCGCTGGAGGGACGTGCCGGCCTCGGACCGGCGGTAGACGAGGCCAATGCCAGAGCCCGCCAGCTTGTCGAGGAGGGCGGCT
This sequence comes from Myxococcota bacterium, assembly GCA_942491145.1. Classification (GTDB taxonomy): domain Bacteria; phylum Myxococcota_A; class UBA796; order UBA796; family UBA2385; genus CAXQUZ01. The sequence goes on from CALOBC010000052.1 coordinate 12,304, forward strand.
TCCATGTCCGGCACGTCGCCGGCGTCGACCACCAGAAACTCGGTGGGGCGGACGGTCTGGGCGAGCAGGGAGTCGGTAAACTCGAGCAGGTCGTCGCGCCGGTTCAGCGTGGGCACGATGACCGAGATCCGAGGACCGCTGCGGTGCGGACGGGGCGACATTGCGGATCCCATGATGCCTCAGCGGGCGAGGAGAAAGCCCATCACCACGGCAACCAACAGGAGGCCCAGGTAGAAGAGCACGGTGCGGGTGCGCCCGGCGGCCTCGGGCTCGAAGACCCGGCGGCGGTGCTTGCGTCGCTTGGTGCGCAGCTCGAACTCTTCGGCGGTCAGCCAGAGCTCGCGGCCGGTTGAGTCGAAGTAGCGCTTGTAGCCTTGCTTGGCGTGGAACTCGGCGCGCACCTTCTCCTTGATCTTGTTCGTCTCTCGCACCCGCTGTTCCGAGTCCAAGCGATTGGCTCGGGCTGCCGTGCGCGCTTGCATCTTGCGGGCACGGGCCACGCGCTGCTCGTGTTCGGCAGCGAGCTCGGCTTCGAAGGCTGCGGCCACCGCATCCCGCTCGTCTGGCGACATCGGCGTGTCGTCCAGGGTGACCGGTGCGGCAGAGGGCTTCGCGGTCATGGCGCTCGGGGAGGTCAGGGGTGAGAAGAGGTCTTCGCCTGTGCAGCACCGGCGTGCAATTTCGGCGGTTGTCAAGGAAGGGGGGCTGCGCCGAAGCGAAGCACCCAAGACACCGGAATTGCGAAGATGGGACGTGCCCCTTCGGATGGCCTGACTGCGAGCTGATGTCATAACCGAACTTCCCCGAGAGCTGCGAGGGGGTGCAACGGCCAGCAGCTGGATGGGGTCGGGGGATCGGCATAGCCCGAAGCCGGGTGCACTCGATGGGTGGGGCACTCCACAGGCCGGAGTGGTGGGCCTGGGGTCATTCCAGCACGTGTGGGAGGGTGCCATGTCAGAGCAAGGAACCGGCGGTGTTGCGGGCGCAAAGGCGCTCTTGGAGCGCGCAGTGCGGAGCGGGCTGGCGCGCACGAGGCGGCGGCTCGCCGACCTGTCGCCCCAGGAAGCGCTGCGGGCGAAGCGGGATCTGGAGCTCGCGCTGGCCGCGCTGCCCGCGCTGGACCAAGTGCGCAGCCGCATGCCCGCGATCGAGCAGGCCCACGAGGTCGATCACAAGGACTACTGCACCCGCATCGGACACCCGGTCCACGCTGCGAGCCTGGAGCTGGTCGGCCTGACCCTTGGGCTGTGTGAGACCCAGAAGCCCTCCCGCGTGGTGGATCTCGGCTCGGGCTTCACCAGCTTCGCGCTGCGCCGCTACGCCCTGGGTGTGCCAGGCCTCGAAGTGCACTCGGTGGACGACAACGCCGAGTGGCTGGAAAAGACCCGGGCCTACCTGAACGAGAAGTCGCTGAGCGACACCAACCTGGCCCATTGGCCGGACTTTGCTGCCGCAGGACGGGCTGGCCAGTTCGATCTGGTGCTGCACGACATGGGCTTCATGGACACGCGTTTTCGGGAGCTTGAGCCGGTGCTTGATCTCGCAAAGCCCGGCGGCTTGGTCATTCTCGACGACATGCACAAGACCGAGTACCGGGAAAAGGCGCTGGCGACTGTCGCCCGGCGGGGCCATGAGTGCTGGAGCCTGAAGGCCCTCACGCGGGACTCTCTCACCCGCTACGTCTACCTCGTTCGGATCTGAGCCGGTCCTCGGGTCCGCGGGGTGGCGGACGGGATCGCAGGCCGATGTGGCACGTGGTGGCGGGGCGTGCACGCCTGGACCGTGCCGCCTGAGCTGAAGGGCACCGGCACTGGCTGGCGCGTCGGGTGGACGGGGTACGCTGCGCCGACGACGTGGCCGGAGTGGTCCCCTGGGTGGGCCCACATTGGCCTGGAGCACCCATCGGGGGGCTGCCCCCTGTCGCTGGAGCCCGCATGGAAAAGGCGATTGTTCAGGTCTTGCTGTTGCTGCTGGTCGCAGCGATGGTCTCGGTCGGCGCCCGCAAGCTGAAGCTGCCCTACACCCTCGCCCTGGTTGTGGCGGGCATCGTGTTGGGCTTGCTGCACCTGCCCCATCTCGCCGGCCTGTCGCTCACGCCGGAGCTGCTGCTCGCGATCTTCCTGCCCGCACTGCTGTTTGAGGCGGCCTACCACGTCCAGCTCAAGCGCTTCTTGCCGGATGCGCCGGCCATCTTGCTGCTCGCGGTGCCCGGCGTGATGGTGGCGGTCACGGTCACCGCCTTGTCCTCCTACGCGCTGCTGTCGTGGAGCCCACTGGCGCTCCCGCTGGGCATGAGCTTCCTGTTTGCGTCGGTCATTGCGGCCACCGACCCGATCTCCGTGCTGGCGATGTTCAAGTCTCTGGGGGTGCACCGGCGCCTCTACTTGATTGTCGAGGGCGAGAGCCTGCTCAATGACGGCGTGGCGGTGGTGGTGTTCGCCATCGTGGGCGCAGTCCTGGGCATCCACACGGGCCACGGTGCCGCGCCCCACTTGGAGGGCACGGCCGACATTGTGGTCTTTGGCCTGAAGACCTTTGGGTGGATGGTGGGGGCCGGCGTGACCTTCGGTGTGGTGTGTGGTGCGGTGGTCAGCCTCCTGGTCCGGGTCGTCGATGACAAGCTGGTGGAGACCTCTCTCACGGTCATTCTGGCCTACGGGAGCTTCCTGGTGGCGGAGCACTTCGGGGCGAGCGGGGTGTTGTCCTGCGTCACCGCCGGCGTCACCTTGAACGTGCTGGGCACCCCGTACGGGATGTCCCCAAAGACCCGTGTGGCCATCGTGGACTTCTGGGAGTTCATGGCCTTCTTCGCCAACACCTTCGTCTTCTTGCTCGTGGGCATCGAGATGGACTCGGTGGCCCTGCTGGACGGTGTGGTTCCTGTGCTGTTGGCCTTTGTTGCCGTGTTGGGTGGGCGGGCGGCGGCCGTGTACTTGTTGGGACCGCTCATGGGCCGGTTCGGGAGCGTGCGCCCAATCCCCAAGGCTTGGAAGCACGTGTTGGTGTGGGGCGGGCTGCGCGGCAGCTTGAGCATGGTCCTCGTGATTGGTCTGCCCCAGGACCTTCCGGGTCGAAGCTCCCTGCTGATCCTCGTCTTTGGTGTGGTGGCGATGAGCCTGTTCGTGCAAGGGCTCAGCATGCGCCCATTCCTGGCCGCGCTGCGGTTGATCGGCCAGGGCGTGCGCGCGGATGACTACGAGGCCGCCCGCGGGCGTGCGCTGATGGCATCGGCCGCTGTGCGTGAGATTGGTCGCCAGGAGCACCATCACACCTTCTTCCCGCCGGTGTTGGTGCGGATGCGTGCCCACTACGAGTCCCGCGTTGCCCACTCCCGGGCTGAAACAGAGCGGTTGGCCGGGGATGCCTTGCCCCTGGAGCACACCCAGGAAGCCGCCCTGCACTTGCTGACCATTGAGGGAGAAGCCCTCCGTCATGCGGTGGCTGAGGGGATTGTGGGGGCCGATGTCGCGGAGCCCATCTTCGCCGAGCTCGCGCTGCGTCGTGAGGCCCTGTCCCACGATGAAGATCCCGAACACCTCAAGATTGTGATCGACCGGATGCTGGACTCGACGCCGCCGGGCGCCACGGGGTGACCTTGGGGAGCGAATCGCAAGGTTGATTCACAAAACTAGCCTTGCGGGTCGCGCCGTTGATCGGATACCAATGGTTCACCTTAATGGAGGATGACGTGAACAACTTCAAGACTGTGGCAATCCTTGCTGGTGTGCTCGCTTTTGGCATCGGCTGCGGTGACAAGGACGGCGACTCGGGTGCAGGCAGCAGCGGCGGCGGCTCGGCATGCGAGAACTACGTCGACGCATGGTCCACCTGCGTGACCGAGTTCGGCGGCAGCGCTGCTGACTACGGCCTCACCGACGGCTACTGCGACGCATACACCGACAGCTCCTACGACGACCTGCTCAACTGCTACGCCGACGCAATCTCGGCTGGCGACTGCAGCACCGTCGAGGGCTACACCGAAGCAGCAACCGAAGCAGCTTCCTGCGGTACCTGATACTGCACTGCTGACGGTTTGAGGGCAGCGGGGCAACCTGCTGCCCTTCTTCGTTCTTGGCTTTGCCCTTGTTTTTGGCTTGGTTTTTGGCTTGGTTCTTGGCTTCGTGTTCAGCCAGGGCAGTACTGTTTGATTGGGTTGGGGGCGCGGCGTCTGGACGGTTGACTTGGTGTTGTCCGTCACCCTGCACCCTGCGCTTCACCTGGAGATGCACATGCGTGGCTGCCATTCCTTGGTCTTGGTGTGGACAGTGGGCACCTGCTCCGTTGCCTGCAAAGGTGACAAAGCGGGGGACACGTCCACAGGCAATGTCGACGCCTACGTCGATCCCTGCCCCGAGTACGTCGACGCCCGCGCGGACTGCGTGTCTGCGTTCGGGGGCAACCCGGCAGACTATGGGTTGGACGATCCAGCCTGGTGCGATCCCTACGATGAGACGGCCGACGAGGCGCTTATGTGCCGCCGCGACGCGTGGCTGGCCGGGGACTGCGAGACGGTCGACGGCTACAATGCTGCGGTGACCGCCGCCGAGGCCTGCGCGCCCCTGCAGTAGCGCGCTGGCCGGCTACCGCAGGACGTCGCGACGCACAAACGGGCCAAGCGACCTCCCTCGGGAGGCACCCATTGGCCCGTTGGCGTTGCTGTCCTGGGACAGGTTCGCTGCGGTCAGCAGAGCCCGAGCGCGGCGTGGGCAGCCGCGAGCCGGGCCACGGGCACCCGGAACGGCGAGCAGCTCACATAGTCCAGCCCGGTGCGGTGGAAGAAGCCGACACCGTGGGGATCTCCGCCGTGCTCACCGCACACCCCGACCTTTAGCCGTGCGTTGGCGTGGCGGCCGCGGTCAGTGCCGATCTTGACCAGCTGGCCCACACCTTCGCTGTCGAAGCGGCTCAGCGGGGAGTCCGGGAGAATGCCCTGCTGGAGGTACTGGGGCAGGAAGCTGCCGATGTCGTCCCGGCTGAAGCCGTAGGTCATCTGGGTCAGGTCGTTCGTGCCGAAGCTGAAGAAGTCGGCCTCTCGGGCGATGGACTTGGCCATGAGGGCGGCCCGGGGCAGCTCGATCATCGTGCCCACGGTGTACTCTAGGTGCTGGCCCTGCTCGCCCATGACCTGCTCGGCGACTTCGTTGATGTATTGGCGAATCAACGTCAGCTCGGCCGCCGTCGCGATGAGCGGCACCATCACTTCAATGACGGGCTCCAGACCCCGACGCAGGCACTCACAGCCGGCCTCGAAGATGGCCCGCACCTGAGTCTTGTAGATCTCAGGGGTGGTGACGCCGATGCGGCAGCCCCGGTGCCCCAACATCGGGTTGGACTCGTGCAGCTGGCGCAGCCGCTCGGTGAGAACTTCGGTGCGCACACCCAGATCGTCGGCCACCGCCGCGATGTCTTCGGGGCGCTCCGGCAAGAACTCGTGCAGCGGCGGATCGAGCAGGCGGATGGTGACCGGCAGTCCGTTCATGGCCTCGAAGATCTCGATGAATGCGTCTCTTTGGAGAGGGAGTACTTGGGCCAATGCCCGCTGGCGGGACCGCTGGTCGGTGGCCACAATCATCTGGCGCATGGCCCGCAGCGCATCGGGGTGGAAGAACATGTGCTCGGTGCGGCACAGGCCGATGCCCGTGGCCCCGAGCGCCCGGGCGCGGGACGCATCCGGCGCGTTGTCGGCGTTCGCGCGAACCTTGAGGTGGGCAACCTCGTCGGCCCACTGGAGCAGCTCGGCCATCGCCCCAGAGTCGGTCGGCGGTGCGAGGGTGGGGATCTGGCCCTCCATGATCTCGCCCGTGCCACCGTCGATGGTGATCCAGTCGAGGCGCCGAACCACCGTGTCGCCCGCGTAGAAGAGGCCCCGGGCGTAGTCGACGACAATGTCGGTGCAGCCCACCACACAGGGCTTGCCCATGCCGCGCGCGACCACCGCCGCATGGCTGGTCTGGCCACCCCGGCTGGTGAGGATGCCGGTGGACACCGTCATGCCCTGGATGTCTTCGGGGGAGGTCTCGTTGCGGACCAGAATGACTTGCTCACCGCGCTCGGAGAGGTCCTGGGCCACGTCGCTGTGGAAGACGACCTTGCCGCAGGCGGCACCCGGGCTGGCGTTGAGGCCCTTGGCGATGACCTTTCGGGGCGCGTCGGGATCGAGCACAGGGCGCAGCACCATCTCGAGGGTGGCGGGGTCGATGCGGGACAAGGCCGTGTTCTTGTCGATCAGGCCTTCGTTCACCATGTCGACGGCGATCTGGACCGCCGCTGCGGGGGTGCGCTTGCCGTTGCGGGTCTGGAGCAGCCACAGCCGGCCCTCTTCGACCGTGAACTCGATGTCCTGCATGTCCTTGAAGTGGGCTTCCAGCGTCTTCTGGATGCGGTCCAGCTCTTCAAAGACCACCGGCATGGCTGTGGACAAGGGCGTGAGCGCGGCGTCGGCGCCGTCCTGGCCACCGATGAGCGGCAAGGGCGTGTGGGTGCCCGCGACCACGTCTTCGCCCTGGGCGTTCGGCAGCCACTCCCCAAAGAAGCGTCGGTCGCCCGTCTTTGGGTCTCGGGTGAAGCACACGCCGGTGGCGCTCTTCTCGCCCATGTTGCCGAAGACCATGGCCTGCACGTTGACGCCCGTGCCCATCGTGTCTTCCAGTCCATTGGACTTGCGATAATAGCGCGCGCGGGGGGTGTTGAAGCTGCGGAAGACCGCGTTGATGGCCAACCGGAGCTGCTCTTCGGGGTCCTCAGGGAAGGCGCCGTAACCCTCCACCACCACCTGCTTCAGCGCCGCGACGAGCGCCTTGAGCTGGTCCACGGTGAGCTCGGACTCTTCCTTGCCATTGCGCATTGCGTCCGTCACCCGGGCAAAGCGGGTGTAGTGAATGCCGAGGACCACATCGCCGAACATCCCGACAAAGCGACGGTAGCTGTCCCAAGCGAAGCGGGGGTTGCCGGACCGCCGGGCGAGGCCCTCGACGGTGACATCGTTCAGGCCCAAGTTGAGCACGGTGTCCATCATGCCGGGCATCGAGACGGCTGCGCCGCTGCGAACACTGACCAACAGGGGGTTCTCGGGGTCGCCCAGGCGCTTGCCGGCGATCTCTTCCACAAAGCGAAGGCCCGCTTGCAGCTCGTCATCGAGACCGTCCGGCCAGCTCTGGCCGTGGTCAAAGTAGTGGCGACAGGCGGCGGTGGTGATCGTCACGCCGGGAGGCACCGGGAGGCCCAGGCTGGTCATCTCCGCCAAGCCGGCGCCCTTGCCGCCCAGCAGGTCCTTCATCTGGCCGCTTCCGTCGGCCTGGCCGCCTCCGAAACGATAGACGTGGCGGGGATTCTTGCTGCTCTTGGCCTGATCCATGGGGAGCCTCCGTTGTGGTGAGCCGCAACTAACCATCGCCAAGCCGAAGCGAAGTTCCACGGGGGAGATCGCCCCGCACGGGACACAGGCTTCACGGTCCGCCGCTGGGGTACACCAGAAGTGCGGAGGGTGGATGGCCCGGTGTCCGGTCGTCATAGGGGTGTGGATCGCCGGCGTGTGGGCGGTCGGCTGCGGCTGTCCGCGCTTTGACGAGATGGTGGTGTCCGACCCGGGCGGGCTGGGGCGAGCGGTGGACCGACAGACGGTCCATCGCGCCATTGCCGACTTCGAGCGGTGGACCGGCGAAGTGGGGGTCTGCGTCCCTGCCGTCGAGTTTGTCGAAGAGATCGACGGTGGGCGCTTTTCGGGGCGATATCGGGGGCCGAGGAATGCCATCGAGCAGCTCCCGGATGCCGGCTACTCCATCACGATCCATGAGCTCTGCCACGCCGCCGACCACCAGCTCGGCTGGATCAGCAATGACCGCCCTGAGCTCTTTCCCGTCGGTCATGTCGATCCGGTGGGCTACCCGACTCGCTACTCCCAGGAGCATGAGTCGCTGGCACGCATCTGCCAGTTTGGGCCCCAAGGGCTGGACCTCCAGCGGCTTGTGGAGGACCGCTGCGGGCTGAGCTTGAAGCACCCCGGCCAAGACCTTGTGCTCAACCAGATCTACGGCGCGGCTCGGATCCCAGAGGGCGGTGTGCCGCCGGGACGACTGAGCTTGGACATGGTCCGCTTGAGCGCCCTTGTCGGCGATGAGGCTGTGCTGGACGTGGCCTCTGGGGAAAACTGGGTGTGGGTGCTCACCCTGCGCGATGCCGGTGCGCCCGTTGCGGAGCGGCTTGAGCCCGCCTTGACCCCCCAGACCATGCGCTTGACGGCGGTGGACCCCGTCACCCTTCGTGTGGTGTCGGTGGCGGTCTTGGCGCGGGAGGTGGACGGCGACCGGGCGCCTCTGGTCCAGCTTGTGGACGCGGACGGGGAAGCCGCGCTGCTGCTGGACACCCTCGGGGCGAACGCCACGACGGTGTGGACCCTCGACGAGCGGACGCTGCTGCCAAGCTCGCCGGTGGTGCTCTCGGGCCGGGTGGGAGAAGGGCTGGACCGGCTGCTGGCGGCCCGGGTGGACGGCGACCTCGTGGTCTACCAGGGCCTCCAGACTGACGGCTTTCCCGCGATCGACAGCGTCGAGTCGGACTGGCTGGTGGTGGACCCGCAGACCGGCGACCACTATCGAGAACACCCACTGTTGGACTATCTTCGCGATCCGCCCCGCGGGGGGCGCTTGCGTTGGGTCGCCGCTGGGGGGGAAGGCGTCCAGCTCGGATTGGAGGGCCCGCCCCGGCTGGAGTACTTGGGGCCGCCGGATCAGCAAGCGTCCGCCGCACTGGTCGCCCAGTGGTCTTCGTCGACCGGGCGTGCGCGGGTGACCGACGTGGTCCGTGCGCTGTTTCGCCGCTCGCTGGGCACCCTCGCCGGCGGTGAGGTGCTGGGCCAGTGGGGCGATGCCGATGCTGCCGATGGGCTGGATCCCGCGCGGGGCATGGTCGCGCTGGATCCCCAGACCGGTCGCTGGTACTTGCCCGATGACCTGTGTGCCTCCGACGCGGTGTTCTTCGGCGCTCGGCGGGTGATGCATGCCGGCGGCACCACCGTGGTCTTCGCCGACGGCACCGCAGGACCGGTGCTGGTGCGGGTCGACACGGAAGACTGAGCGCCGGCGCAGAGCGGCGTGGCCCCGGATAGAGTGAGCGCTCGGGACCCGTTCCCCCCTGGAGGACTCTCTCATGCGGCTTCGCTTGGTCCCGATCTTGTGGCTGGTGGGCTGCGGATGTCCCCGCTTTGACGAGATGGACTTCGAGGACCCCGACGGGCTTGCGCTGACCTCAGACCGCGCCGACGCGTTCTCGGCGATTGCGGACTTTGCGCGCTGGACGGGGGAAGACGGCGTGTGTGTGCCAGGGGTCCAAGTCGCCGAGGAGCTCTCGGGTGGCATGGCCGTGGGCACGTACCGGGGCCCCCGCTTGAACATCCTCCAAGTGCCCGGCGCCGGCTACAGCACGGTGGTCCACGAGCTGTGCCACGCCATCGACCAACAGAACGGGTGGCTCAGCAATGACCACCCTGAGGTCTTTCCCGTCAGCCACGTCGACCCGATTCTCTACCCGCACCGCGCCATCCAAGTGCAGGAGTCGTTCGCCCGGGTGTGTGAATTTGGCCCCCAGGGTGTCGATCTCCAGACCATCTTGGAAGACCAGTGTGGGGTGCGGCTGGAGCACCCTGGCCAGCGCTTGGTCTTCGATGAGATCTACACGGAGGTCTCGCCGGCGCGGAAGCCCCAAGAGCCCGGTCGCATCGCCTTGGAGGACGTGTCCGTGGGCGCCTTGACCGGGGGCGGCAGCTTGGTTGATGTCGCGTCGGGCGCCCGGTGGATCTGGCTGCTCACCTACGGCCAGCCGGCGGATGTGGATGGCCAGCACCTCGACGCGGCCGTGGACGAGTACACATGGACGGTCCGTGCCTACGATCCTGACTCGTGGATGCTTCAGGCCACGCACCACTTCCAGCGAGACCCGGCGGGTGACGCGGACTTTGTGTCGACCTTCCGGCTGGTCGACGCAGTGGGTGAGGCGCCGCTGTTGTTTGAGTCGGCCGGGGCTGCGCCAGCCCGTGTGTGGGCGTTGAACGAAGACACCGGCGAGCTGGACTTCTTGGTCGACACCACGGAGAGCCTCGGCGCCGCGCCCCAGAGCCTGCTGAGCGTGCGCCAGGGCGACGAGCTGGTGGTGTACCGCAGCGAGGCCAGGCCCCTTCGGGAGCGGGGCACCGAGGCGGCCGACAACACCGTGCTGCCGGTCGGCTGGGTCAGCGTGGACCTCGACTCCGGCGACCTGACGATCGACACGCCGTTGATCCGGGCGCTGAACGAAGTGTTGGCAGCGGGGGCCATCGACACGCTCTCGGCCACTGCCCAAGGCGTGCAGCTCACGACCGAGGGTGGGATTGAGGGCGACTACTCAGCCTCGTTCCAGCCCACTGTCCAGCAGTGGTCCGGCGAAGACGCGGCAATGCAAAAGCTCGACCACAAGGCCGCGATGTTGGGGTGGTGGCACGGGACCTTGCCCGGCGGGGAGCAAGTGGGGGTGTTGCTCGATGGCGACTACTGGAACGCCACACGCGCTGTGGGTGGGCCGGTCGCCTACGATCCCGCTGACCGGACTTGGTTTGTGGACGATGGTGTGTGCGCGGGGTCGACGCCGTATCTGGACCCCTACCGGATGATGCATGTCGACGACGACGGCGTGATGCTCATGTCGACCATCAGCGGCGTGCTGTTGGTGCGGGTCCAGCTCGACCGCTGACGACGGGTCTTGGCCTGGGCGACAATGCCGTCGGATGGGGCACTGTGGGAAAGGCTACTCCGTGCAGCCGTCCGTGCCATCTTCCATCGGGATGCATCCCTCCGCGATGAAGTAGTTGGAGAGGTTGCCCTTGGCGTCGTAGACATAGACGCCAAATTCGGCCGGCGCGCCGTAGGTGATGCCCGAGCCCGCCGTGAAGCTGAGGCCCATGTTCAAGTTGAGCAGGTCCACTTCACAGGGGACGCCGTCTGCAGAACCCGAGACCGGGTCGAAGACCGAGATGTCGTCGGCCACCTCGCCGTCGATGGTCTGGTCCATGTAGACGTCCACGATGAACTCGTGCAGATCGCCGTCGATGTCTTGGGCGTTGATGAGCGCGGTGACACTGGGTGTGTCGACCCCGTCCACGTCCACCAGACCGGCGTTCGAGATGGTCAGGCCCGTGATCTCGGGCGCGGTCGAGCCGCAGTCCACTCCGCCACCGCCGTCCCCACCGTCCCCACCGCTGCCGTCGCCATCTGCACCATCGCCGCCATCGCCACCGCCCCAGGTGGACGTGTCAGACCCGTCCTCCTTGTCTTTGCACCCCACGAGGGCGGTCAGGGTGAGCAGGAGGACGACGGGAAGGCGGCTGTTGTGTTGCATCGGTGAAGCCTACCACCCGCGGACGGCCGGGCTGCAAGCGGTGTCTTCAGGCCGTGCACATGGCCACTTCGGCGGGGGCTGGCTCAGAAGATCTCGATCGGTTTTTGGCGCATGCCCAGGTAGTCTTGGGGGTTGGTGCCGGAGCGTCCCATCCAGGTGCGCAGGGCTTGTTCCATCTCGTAGGTGCGCCGCGGTTCGGAGGAGCTAATGTCCTTCTTCTCGTCGGGATCGGTCTCAAGATCGTAGAGCTCACGGCCGCCGTCCTGAAGATCGAGCACCAGCTTGTAGCGACCGCTGCGCATGGCCCGGCGGTGCACGAACAGTCGATAGTCCGTCTCTGCAAAGGTCGGCCGGTCGGTGGCTTCGTCTCCGCGGAGCTGGGGCAGCAGGCTGCTGCCGTCCACGCCGGGAGGACCGGGAATGCCGAGCATGTCGAACAAGGTGGGGAACAGGTCCAGCGTGCGGGCGGGGGTGCGCACGTCCTGTCGCCGGGCATAGCCGGGGACCCGCACCATCATCACGACGTGGAGCTGTTCTTCGTACAGCGAGTGGCCGTGGTCGACGTGGCCATGCTCCATGAACTCGTCGCCGTGGTCACTGACGATGGCGACAATGCTGTTGTCGAGCACCCCGGACTGGCGCAGTGTGGCCAGCAGGGTGCCCAGGCGCTCGTCGGCCTGGCGGACCTTGCGGTCATAGATTGCTTCGAGAAAGCGGGCGTCGTCTTCGCCCAACACACCGACCAAGCTGGGGTTGTCACCGGGCTTCTCGATGGCCGCCAAGCCCTGCTCGCGCAGTCGGGCTTGCTCTTCGACAGAGCCGTCCAGCACACCATCGTAGGGGATTGCCTTGATGGCGCTGGCGGGGAGTGGGTGTTGGCCGTGGCTGTCGTAGCCGTGCACAAACAAGAAGAACGGTCCACCATCTTTGTGTTGTTGCAGCCATGCCGAAGCGGCAGGTGCACTGTAGTCAAAGCCGGCAAAGGGGCGGTCATCGAGGTACTCGGAGAAGCCCCGCGAGAAGCCATAGCGGCCCTGGACACCGGCGCCTCCGGTGAAGCCTGCGGCGGTGAAGCCCTGCTGCACCAGCAAGTTGGGGTAGGTCTCGATGCCCCCCGAGAGTGTCGACTCGGCCATCTTGTCTTGGCCGAGCAATGTCAGCTTGTTGGTCACCCGGTGGATCGAGGGCCAGCGTGCCGTCCACATGCTCATGTGGCTGGGCAGGGTCCAGCTCGCGGCGCTCCAAGCGTTGTGGAAGACCACCGCTTCTTGGGCAAACTGGTCGAGGTTGGGGGTGTTGCTGTTGCCCTTTCCCGACAGGCCCGTGCGGTCGTAGCGCAAGGCGTCCAAGCTGATCAGGATGACGTTGAGCTTGCCCGCCCGGTCGGTGAGATCGAAGCGGGCCGACGACATGGTGTTGTCTTCGACCAGCGGCTCCAGCACATCGCTGAGGTCCTTGGTCTGTTGGGGCTCGGGCTCCCGGAGCAACAGCCACGCGAGCACCAGCACGTTGGCCAGCACGGCGATGACAATGATGATGCGGAGGTGCTTCACGGGGTGCTCCAGGCGACGAGTCCCCGGCGGCGTCCCGGGCATGCCCCAAAGGTGGCCCGGACGGGGGGCCGGCGCAAGCGGGGGGCCGGCTCAGGGCGTCTTGGGCTCGAGCGAAGACAAGGACAACACCGCGTTGTCCGGAGCGCTGCGGACGTCGACGGTGCGCGCGATCTGGCGCCACGCATCGGTCACGAGACGAGTGCGGGTGCCCGCTGGGCTCAGGGCCGCGGCGACTTGGATGCCTTCAAACCGGCGGACGTCGCCCCGGGCTTGGGCGAGGCGCTCCGCGGACCGGGCGCGGGCATGCTCCAGTCGGCGGGAGCGGGTGCCCCGGGCCTCGGGAAGCACGCTGGAGACATACGCTTCGGCGGCGAGCGCGAGGGTCTCTTTGTCGCCACGGGCGCTGGACACATCATTGAAGGCGTCCACCACGGCGGGGGGCGGTGCCAGCTCTCGCACCTCGATGGCCTCCAGCCGCACGCCGGCGTGGAGCTGGTCCAGCCGCGCCTGACCGTCGACGGCGAGGCGCTGCTGGAGGGCGGCGCGACCGGTGGTGAGCAGCGTGTCGACGTCGGCGTGCCGGACCGCTTCGGTGGCGACGGCGAGCACAACCGCGGCAGTGATGGCCTCGGGCTCGGCGCTGGAGGTCAGCCAGAGCACCGGGTCGGAGATGGTGTACTGAACGACCAGATCGAGGTCGATGAGGTTGGTGTCGCCCGTGAGCATGCGCGTGGACCCGGTCTCCACCCGGCGGGACTCGCTGAGGCCCACGAGGCTGTGGGTCTCAATGGGCCAAGGCAAGCGCACGCGAAGCCCCGCCCCGACGGTCTCTTGGGGGGCGCCGAAGCGCCAGACCACGGCCACTTCGCCGGTCTCGACCGCAAACACGCCCGAGGCGAGCCACGCCAGTCCAGCCACTGCAGATGCGAGGAGGGTGGTGCGTGCGGTGCTCATGGCAGCGGTCCCAAGAGCCCGTCCAGCAGGTCTTCGCTCTTGACCACCAGCACGGTGTCTTGGTCCAGAATGGCCTCGGCGGCTTCGATCCGGCGGAGCACCAGATACAGGGCCGGGTCGCGGGCGAAGGCATCGGCGTAGAGGGAGGCGGCTTGTTCTTCGGCCACCGCGCGGATGCGGGCGGCTTCTTGGTCGGCCTGGGCAAGCAGCTCGGCGGCTTGTCGGTCAGCCCCCGCCCGGATGCTCGCGGCACGCTCTTCGCCCTCGGACCGGTACTGGTTGGCGATGCGCGAGCGCTCTGCCCGCATCCGCTCGTAGATGCTCTGCTCGTTCTGCAGCGGCAGGCCGACGTGGCGCAAGCGAATGTCGAGAACATCCAGCCCAAGACGCTTCTGGGTGAGGGCTCGCAAGTCCTCGTGCAAGCTCGGCGGCAACAAATCGGCGCCCTGGTCCCCCTCGACCACCCGCATCAGCTCACCAAAGTCCCGCTGGCCGAGGGAGGCCGCGATGCGGGAGACGACCAAGTCGGCGAGCTGGGTCTCGGCGATGGTGGCGTCGCCCACGGTCTCCAAGAAGCGCTCGGGATCATGGATGCGCCAGACGACAAAGGGTTCCACCACGAGGTTCTTCTTGTCTTTGGTCAGCGTCTCGGCGGGTGTCACCGGCAGCATGCGGGCCCGCCGGTCAAAGCGGACCACCTGGTGCAGCGGCCACGGCGCCCGGAGGTAGAGCCCAGGCTCGCTGATGCTGCGCACCGGGCGACCAAACAGCGTCACCACAGCGATCTCGGTGGCGTCCACGGTGTAGAGCGCGCTGGCGGTGGTCGCGAGAATGGTGGCGAGCACCGCAATGATGCCCCAAGGGGTCCGGGAGGGGGTGGGGCTCATCGGGCGGGCTCAGCGTGCAGTGGGGAAGGGAGGAGGGCGACGCCGTCGGCGGACCACACGTGAACACCGTCGGGCACCACAATGAGGCGGCGGGGCTTCAAGGTGGCTTCGAGGGCTTCGAGGCGCAGGCGCTCAAGGGTGAGCGGGCTGGCCGGGCCGGTGCGCGACAGGGCGAGGTGCAGGGCGTGTCGGCCTTCGGCGTGGGCGGCGATGCGGGCGGCTTCCGAAGCGGCTTCTGCCAGCCGGGCGACGGCTTGGCCCCCGGCCTTGGGCAGCACCCTCGCGGCGTGGGCCTCGGCGAGGTTGATGACCGTCAGGCGCTTTTCGTCGGCGCTGATGACATCGAGGAAGGCTTGGAGGACCGGCGGGGGGACCGCAGCGTTGGCAAAGTTGACGTCGACGACCTCGACCCCAAGGCCGACAGCGTCCGCGCGTTCTTGGGTGCGCTGCATCGCAGCGGTCTCCAGCTCGGCCCGGCCGGTGGTGAGCACGGCGTCGTGGGTGCGCCGGGACACGGCCTCGGTGAGGGAGCCCCGCGCCAGGGCGTGCAGCGTGGGGTCGATGTCGATGGCGCTGTAGGCGAACTTGCGGGCGTCGGAGACCCGGTAGTGGAGCACACCCTGGAGGGAGACCATCGACTGGTCGCCGCACAACAGTGTGGTCCCGGCGTCCAGCACCGGGAGCCGCCGGACCTTGGCCACGTCGACGAGGCGCACGGACTCCAGAGGCGGGGGCATGCGCAGGAGCAGGCCGGGCTCGGCGAGGGCTTCGAGCGGCGCCCCGAACCGTTCGACAATGCCCTGGTGGCCGACAGGAACGATGGTCACACCGCCGAGTGCCCAAGCGAGGACGAGGACCCCACCGACGCGGCCCGGGGTCAGCGGTCGCAGCAGGCGGCCCTCCGTGTGGGCATAGGCGTCGGGCCCGCCGCGGACCAGCGTGCCCCGAATGCTCGCCAGCACGGCGGACAGGGCACCCATTGCCACGCAGATGGCGGCGCCCCGGGCCAAGAACGGGCCGGAGGGGTGGGAGATGCTGGCAAACGCGGTGGCGACGGCCAAGATGACAAGCCCGCCGCCCACTAAGGGGGCGCGGTCGCGGACATCCTGGGTCTCTTGGGCTGCCAATGCCTGATCGGCGACGGCAAAAGCAATCGCGAGAATGGCCACCAGCAGGCTGCCTTCGCGAAACTCTCCCGCCCCGCGCAGCAGCGCCCCGGCCACGGCGACCCCGCCCACAGCGGCGCCTGCCCAGCCGAGCCAGCGGCCCTGGCGCTCGGGCAGGCTGGATGCGGCCAGTCCCGGGCCCAGCCGTGCGGTCCATGCGAGGCCACCCCAGGCCAGCACCGCCGCACCGCCCCCGTGGCCCAGCAGCGAGAGCACCGCCCCCACATTGAGGGCCAGCACCGCGATCCCCAGTCGGGCTGCCCGGGGGCGAGCGGCGGCCTCGGGCATCACCCACGCAGTGCTGGTGTCGCTTGCCTCGTGAGCATCGGGGTCTTGGGTGACTGCGTACAGCACACCGAGAGTGGCGAGCAGTCCGCCCATCCAGCCCACGGGCGCCAGCGACTCGCCGTAGACCAGCATGCCGATGGCGGTGGCGAAGATGACCTCAGACAAGGACAGGACCGCTGCGGTGCCCGCCTTGACCTCCCGCATGCCGAGGTTGAGCAGGGTGAAGGGCAGGTTGGTGCAGATGACCGCCAGCCCAAAGGTCCACGCCAGGGCGCTCCAGGTCAGCGCGAAGGTGCCGGTGGCCAGGGCGATCCCGACGAGCAGGACCGCGGCGACGCCCCACGCGATGGCCAGGGTCGACAAGATGGGGGTGCCGGCCTTGCGGGTGGCGCCTGTCAGCACCAAGACCAGACCGTAGCCAACGGCCGACAGCAGCGCGAGGCCGTCGCCAAGTAGGAACCGAGGGTTGGCGAAGTGGGCCACTTGGAACAAGCTGACGCCGCTCAACAGGGCCACGCCGACCAGGGCGATGCCGGCGCCGGCGAGGGCGGAGGCGCTGGGCCGCTCTTGGTAGACCTTCCACGCGAGCGGGAAGACCACCACGGGCGCGAGGTTGTGCAAGAAGATGGTGTTGGCCACGGTCGTGAACGCGTAGCCACCCACGAATGTGGCGGACGCGAGCGCGAGGGCCAGGCCGAGGAAGCCACCCAAGACGGCGGTGTCCCGAGATGGCCGGGTCAGGGCGGTGATGCCACCTTCCCGGGCCACCGCAGCGACCGCGAAGACCACGGTGACGAACAGGGCGCGCCACGCCGCCACTCCGGCGACCGAGGCGCCGGCTTCCCGTGTGAACACCGCCATCAGGGAGAAGGCGAACATGGCCCCGAGGACGAGGAGCACCGACCGGCGGCTGCCTGCAGCCCCGCTGTCGAGGCGGGCGCCCGGGTCCTGGGCGGGGGAGATGGAATCGGACGGGGAAATCGGCGGGCTCCGGGGCCGGTGGTGCGGCGGGTGCAGTCTACCGAGTCTGGGGGCGCCGTGGGTGCAGGTCGGCGGGGCTTCGATTAGGCTGGGGCTTGGTGCAGCGAATTCCTGGCTTCTCGGCGGTTCCTATGGCCACCCCAACCGACGACACCCCTGGCGCTGCCCCCAGCCCCGCTGCGGTCCGCACCTTGGTCTGCCCGGGGCGAGCGGGCTCCCTCGACGAGACGTTCTATCGGTGGCTGCTCGAAGAGGATGGGGTGGTGGTCGAGCCTGGCGGCACCCACAAAGAAGTGGTCCGTCGGTTCTCCGAAGCCACCGTCATGCCTCCCGGGCTGGCGGGCGTGGTCGACCGCGGTGGCCATCCCGACGATGTTCTGTCCCGGCATGCGCAACACGTCGTGGTCATTCCGTACTTCGAGCTCGAGAGCTATCTGTGTCACCCCCGGCTGCTGTCCCCAGCGCTGCGGGCCCGGGACCTCGACTTTCCCGAAGATGACCTGCTCGACCACCTGACCCAGTCCGCGCGGGCGACCTACATGCCCGCCGTCAACGCGCACCTGACCCACCAGCCCCGGCCGGGTGGTCGCGCGCGCCTCGAGCTCATGGCCCAACAGTATGCGGACCAGCTCCGGCGGGCCGACGAGCTCATCGCGGCCCAGGATGTTGAAGCGCTGCTGCGCTACTTTCCCGGGCGGCGCCTCGCCAGCCGCTTGTCCCGTCAGCTCGACTTTCTCAGCCCCCAGCATGTGCTGGAGACGCTGATGCGGGTCAAGGATGTGCGCCAGTCCGCACCGCCGCTGGTGGCACTGCGCGACGCCATCTTGGACCGCTTGTCGACCACCTGAAGTGGGGTGGTGCCCTGCGTCCGCCGGCTTGTTGCCCCATGGTGTGCCCACCGGGTCGCACGCACCCCGCCGCCAAGTCGCCGTCAACCGCTCCCTACGGCGCCCACGCTGCGGGGCCGCAGAGGACGACGGTGTAGCCATCGGGATCGGTCAGCCAGAGCTCTTCTTGGTGCGCGAGCGCGTTGAAGAACAGGGCCCGCTGGACGGTGGCGCCGAGCTGAGTGGCCCGGCCGACCGCAGCACCCAGGTCTTCGCCCACGCGGAAGTAGAGCACGACGCCTTTTCCGTTGACGCCGTCGCGCTCCATGTGCGGATGGTGCTCGGCGGCGGCGGCATTGTGCAGCATCAGCGTCAGCGCACCGCCGTGGGTCAGCATCTCGAAGTCGGGCCCACCATGGCCGCTGGTGGCGCCAAGGAGCTGTTGGTACCACTTGGACGAGGCCTGGACGTCGGCCACGTTGATCATCGGCTCGCACTTCATGGGGACCTTGTGTGGCGGACTGGACAGCCCTGTCGTGTACGGCAGCCCGCCGGTGGACCCGCCGCCAGACTTCCAACTTCGCGGAAGTGTGGCGGCAGGTGATCGGAATCGAACCGACCGGGCGGAGCCTCTCGACCCTCCCCACCGGCTTTGAAGGCCGGGGCCGGCACCAGCCTGGCAACACCTGCCACGAGGCCGATAACGGGACGGACCGACGTGTGCTGCCGGGATGTGGGAGAGTGCTGCGATGAGTTCTGGGCTGCCGGCACTGTTGACTGTTGTGGCACTCGTCCCGCTGTTGTGGAGCGAGGTCGGAGGCCCTGCGTGGGTGCGGGTGGTGTCCAAGCCCCTCGCGTCTTTGGGCTTCATCGGGGTGGGGTTGGCGTGCGGTGCGCTCGACAATGCGGTGGGACAAGCCACTCTGGTGGCATTGCTTCTCTGCGCCGTGGGCGACGTGTGTCTGCTGGGCACTGCTCGCGCGCCCTTTCTGGCGGGACTGGTTGCCTTCTTGCTGGGGCACGTGGGCTACGCGGCGGCATGCCTGCTCGGGGGTGTCTCGGCCGCGGCGGTCGGGCTGGCTGCGCTGCCGCTGGTGCTGTTTGGTGGGGGTGTGCTGCGCTGGCTCTGGCCCAGCCTGCCGGCAAAGATGAAGGTGCCCGTGTGTGCCTATGTGTCGGTCATCATGACCATGGCCGCGTGTGCGGTGGGAGCGACGGCGGCCGGGCGCTCCGTGTGGATTGCCGTCGGCGCCGGCCTGTTTGTCGTGTCCGACTTGTTTGTGGCCCGCAACCGCTTTGTGGCGCCGGGCCCGGTCAACCGCCTGTGGGGACTGCCGCTCTACTACGGTGCCCAGCTCATCTTGGCGGCGGTGCTGGGCAGCGGCGGCTGAGCTCCGGGCCGCGACACCCAACTCAACGCAATCCAACGCAAGCTTAGCGCAGCCCGTGGGTGTCCAGGAACCGTCGCAGGTCTGGCTGAGGGCCGATGTGCACGGTGTCTTCGGGGCTCTGGGGTGAACCCGTGGCCACGAGCGCCGCACGCAACGCCAGCGGGCTCCACGGCTCCCCTGACATCGTGAGGGCCACGCTCTGCACAACGGCCGCCACGCCGGCGATCTGGGGGGCCGCCGCACTCGTCCCGGAGAACGCGCTGGTGTAGCCCTGCCGGGGGTCGTCGCTGGGGAAGAACAGGTCCGCGTCGACCCCGGCCTCGCCGTTCGCGGTGGTGGCCACCCCAAAGTACCAGCCCTGAAGGTCGACCCGACCGCCGTGGCAGCTCCCGCCGTCGACCCAAGCCCGGGGCTCATCCCAGCCCGCCGGAGTGCCGCCACCGACCATGATGCTGCCGCTGTCCCGCACGGTCCGGTCGAAGCGGCCCTCGAAGCTGGGGTCGTCCAGATCCTGGCCGCCATTGCCTGAAGGCTCGACCACGACAATGCCCTGGGCGACGGCATGGCTGATGGCGTCAAACACGGCATCATCGACGCTCAGCGGCGCAAAGCGGCCCATGAAGCTCGCTTGTTGCTCGATGAGCAGCACGTCGCCCGGTTGCAGCAGCGCGGCGCTCGCTTCGATGGCGGCGGCCGGGTTGTAGTCGCCGGGGGAGGCGTACGGTGACACGACGACTAGCGTGGCGGCAGGGGCCACACCCGTGACGCCATAGCCATTGTCCAATGCGGCGAGAATGCCCAGCACTGCGGTGCCGTGGTAGGCGTAGGTGGCGCTGTCCCACCCCCAGATGAGCGCGTCGAGCCCGGCCGCATAGTCCTCGTGGTCCGGCTCCCAGCTGTACTCCACGTCAGCGATGGTCACGAGCCCCCCGTCGCCCCCCGGCCAGAGCTGGGCCCGGTCCAGGCCCAAGCCGCCGGGGCTGTCGGCCCGCCAGAGCTGGTGGGGTTCCAGATCGGGCGTGGGTGGTTGAAGGTCACCTGGCGGGGGCATCGGTCGGAGTGCCGGTGTGGCGGTCTCAATCCGCGGATCCGCCAGCAGCGCGGCGCCCCGCTGGAGAGCGAGCGCTTCGGTGTCGACCACCAGCCGGAACCAGCGACGGAGGTCGGCGAGCTGGTGCCCTGTGGCCGGCACGGGCGCACCCAAAGCCGTGGGGAACAGCGGCCGCGCTCCGCGGAGCACGCCGGTCATCATTCGGTCCACCTCATCGTCGGGAATGCTGTCCATCACCTTGATGTCGAGCACGGTCTGCCGAAGATCGTCCCGCCGCTCGGGTGCCACGCGCACGGTCTGGGGGCGGGGCAAGGCGCCACGGACCACACCGGCGTGTGCACAAAGCGCGGCCCAGACTGGCCAGAGCATCACCAAGGCCTCGCCTCCTGGGACGCGGACGAGCGCCCCGTGCCACTACGGGAGGACAACACCACCATCTTCCCAGTGCCCATCCACCCAGTTCATGCGGGTTGGCCCGCGGACGACTACGGCGCTCGGGTAGCTGGGGTCACCGGGCAGGACGATGTTGAAGCCCTTGCCCGTGGGCAGCTTCTCCAGCCGCGGCTGGATCGCCCGTGGACAGCGGTGACGGGCGGCCTCGGCGATGGCCTCGACGGTCTTCAAGGGCGCCAGCTCCGTCAACGTGCGGAAGGTCGGCGGCGCCATGAAGAGGGTGCCCTGCTGATGTCGCTCGAGGGCAGCACCGGCCGACAGCCACAAGGTCTGCACGGTCTCGCTGTTGTCGTGCGCGGCGTGGGAGACCTCGTCGCGGCGCACGATGCACAGGAAGAAGCGTGTGTCGTAGCGCTTGGGCTCGGACTCCGGCGTGATCCACCACGACCACCACGACAGTCGGTCCAGGTGGGCCACCAGCTCGGGCGCGTCGTCGAGGGTGGCCGTGCGGTTGTTGAGCCGGTCGCGCAGGGCTTCATCGGCAGGACCGTCGCCCACCCACACGCCCGCTTCTTCGAAGGTCTCTCGAGCTGCAGCGACACCAAAGGCCCGGTCCTCCTGCGGCAGCCCCGCCACTGCTCCTCGGCAGGCCGCGCGGGCATCGGCAGGATCGACCCGACCGCCCGGAAACACCCATGCGCTGGGGAAGAAGCCCACGGTGCGGGCCCTCCGCAACAGCAGCAGCTCGGGACGGTGGCCAGCGCTCTGGGCCGGGCGGACCACCATCACGGTGGCAGCGGGGCGGGCCTCACATGCCGGCATCGGCCACCTCCAGCTCGCCTTGGAGCTCTTGGAGAATGCTGATCAACAAGGGGTCGTGGCGGGTTCCAGCGCTTCGCTGGAGGGTGCGGAGGGCCCCGCGGACCGACTCGCCGTCCCGCCAGTCCCGGTCGGCGCGCAACGCGTCGTACTCCGCAGCCAGCGCGACGATGCTCGTGAACAAGTGGTTGGGCCGGTTGCGGAGCAGCGTGGGGTGGCCGCTGCCGTCGAAGAGGCGGTGTTGCTCTAGAGCGACACGAAGCCGGCGGATCTGAGCCGAGTCGAGGGGGGACAGCGCCAGCAGCTCACGAACCGATGCGGTGGGCGTGGCCCGCTCGGCGGCATGCTGGGCAGCCTCGTCGTCCTCGTCTTCGTCCACACTGGGACGGCCCACTTCAGCAACCAGTGCCGCGACCGCGAGCTCCCGGAGGATGAGATCATCCATGCCCAGTGTGAACCCGATGGCAACGGACAAGATGCTTGTGTGGACCGGGTGCAGCAGCGGGTAGGGCAAGAGCTGACGGGGCACGGCGAGGGTGAGCGCCCGGCGGGGGTAGCTGGCCCACAGATCGACGATGCCCTGGGCCACGCGGTCCGCCTCGACCATGGCGGCGGGGCTGAGGCCGCGGGTGCGCATCGCTTGCACTGCCCGCATGCCCCGCAGGTAGACCCGAAGCGCGGCGATGGCGGGATCGCCCTCGGAGCCGGAGTCTTCGGTGCCCACGAGGGTGCGAGGGGACAGCGGCTCCAGGGTGCGGATGCCTGCGGAGGCGAACTCCCGCTCCAGGGCGGCGCACCCGGGCCCACCGTCTCCTTCGATGCCCAGGAGCAGTCGCACCAGAGCCATCACCTCTTCGGGGTTGGGGGTGCCGCTCACCGCCAGCCCGCCGAGGCCGCGCTCGACCAACAGCTGGCCCAGCTCACGGACCGCGTCACGGATCCCGGGGCTGGGCCGCACCACTCGATTGCCGATGACCACGCGGTCTTGGACAATACTCCACTCGATGCGGGGCTCGTCGGCGCGGACGGCGAGCAGCAGGTCCGTCACGCTGCGCAGGGTGTGCGAGATGGCGGCGTGACCATCGGGGTAGATGCGCGCGGTGCGAAAGAGGTGGTCCAGCCGGCCAGCGAGGTTCAGCCCGGCCGTGGCCTGGGTCTTGGTGACGGCGCTCATCGTCCACCTCCCATGACGGCGCGCACCAGTGGGCGAAGTGCCTCGTGGGTGCGTGCGATTCGGTCGAGGGCGTCTTTGCCGGCGGGCCCTGCGGCTTTGATGCCGGCCAGCGCAGCTTCGGCGGCTCGAGGGTGGTGGCCGGCCTTGCCCGTGGCCTGGGCTTCGAGGTCCACGATTGCCTCCCCCCGGCTGGCCAACACGGCGGCGAAGGCGACGGCCCGCAGCTCTTCGAAGTTGGCGTCTCGCTCGGTGGCGGCCTGCAGGCGGGTGAGGAGCAGCGGCACCGCTTCGGCGTCTCGATAGACTGAGATGTAGCGCAGCGCCTCCATTCTCACAGGGCGGGCGGTGTCGTTCACGCAGCCTCGGGCCACCTCGCCGATGCGCCGGGAGCGCTGGTTCCGCAGGGAGATCAGCACCGCCTCGCGGACAGCTGGATCATCGTTGGTGATGCGGGCCAGCGCCGGCTCCACCAAGGTCGCATCGGTGGACCGCCGGACCATCCGTAGCACGAAGGGGAGCTGTTCCTGGTCGGCATGGAGCAGCAGTCCTCGCACAGAGACCTCGTCGCGCTGGGCCACCAAAATGAGGGCATCGGAGATGGACTGATGGAGGACCCCGGCCGGCAGGGTGCGCCCGATGGCGACGATGCGGGGCAGGTCTTCGAGGCTGGCGCACCGCGCGAGCGTGAAGATGGGCCCACGCCAGAGTCGGTCGTCGGGGTTCGCGGCCCAGCCTCTTTCGACGGCGTCGCGGGTCGCTTCGCCCACCATGTCCCGAAGGGCCGCCTGGACCGCCAGGCGGCGCTCGATGGGCAGTCCCGAGTCGGGATCGACCAGCAACAACCAGCGGCGCAGCAGCAGTGCGGCGGCCTCCACTTGGCCGGTGGTGAGGTGGTTCTGGACATGGCGGAGCGCCAGACGGACCAGCTCGGCGGCTTCTTCGTCGGTGGATGCGGAGCGGGCCGCCTCGTAAACAATGATGGATGCGTCATTCGCGGATACGTCGCGGTCGGCTTCGAGCTGGCGGAGCTGGCGAATGGTGGCGACCGACCCGGTGCTGCCCCCTCGGGCCCGGGACTCTGGGGGGCCTTGCTCTTCGGTGCGCCGGAGCGTGGCCATCATGGCGCCGACCTCGACGGCGACCCCCCCTGCCAGTGCGGCCTCGTCCAGGCCCAGCTGGTCGAGCAGGCGCCGCACCAGGTCGACCGTGCGGACTTCGCCGTCCGCTTCCGTGACCAGCCCCCGCACGCCGATCTCCAAGTGTACCCGCCGCAGATCCCGCTGGTTGGCCGCCGACTCGAGCCCTTGTCCGGGGTTCTCAAGCCAGTCCCGGGACAACAACGCAGCCAGCTCCACCAGCTCTTCTTGGGTGACCCACGGCAGTAGTGTGATGGCGCGGAGGCCTTGGCTGTCGAGGCTCTCCAGCAGCCGCCCCATGACGAGGTCCCCGCCGCCGAGCTCGGCCCCTGCGTAGCTGAAGCTGTTTCGCTCCACTTCAATGATGACGGGCCCCACCTCGGCTTGCAGCGCTCCACCAAGGTTCTCGGCAAACGACCGAGCGATGGACTCGGACTCACCCGTGGTGGCGCCCCGCAAGGTGGCCCCCAGCATGGCGATGCGGCCCATCGCGCCGCGGACCACCTCAACCTCCACGGGCAGGGCGGGACATGCGCGCTCTGTGCCGTGCGGGTCCTGGGGGCGGGTGTGGTCCATGCATGTCTCCGGGGCGCCGCGCGGTGGGAAGGTGGGCACTAACCTGTGGAGGGGCTCTGGCGGCGGTGTCCCGGTGGGGTCGCGGTCCGGACGGTGTGCCCCGGATCACTCTGGCGTTGGAGGAACCCGGCGTCGGTAGACGATCAGCTCTGTGGAGAGGTCCGGGTCGGCGACCGGCCCTCCCCGATACCGGCCCACCTCGTCGAATTCAGTGGCCAGCGCGGCGACCTCGTGGGCGACCGGAGGAAGCTGCTCCAGGTCATAGTGGTCACGAATCAGCTCGGCCTCGATGTCGCCCTCGGTGGGCCAGCCCCCGCCCGGTCGCCCGGCCCAGACAAAGTACTGGTGGTGGGCGATGAATTCGTAGGCCCCGCCGGGGTCGCCCAGCACCGTGCGCACGCCGGCATCGGGCAGCCTCTCTCGCAAGGCAAGGGCGAGGTACCCGCCGAACAGTCGCTGGTCTTCGGACATCACGAGGACCGACCGGAGCGGCTCCCCGGTCTGCATGTCTTGCGCGACGGCGTCGAAGGGCCAGGTCTCGTGGCTGGGCGGCCTCGCGAGTGTGTGGCGGGGCACCACCCAACCGGGCGGGAAGATGGGCCCGGACACCACCGTCGTCGGCAGCAGGCCGAGCCCGAGGGTCGCGGCGGCCACCAGACCTCCCCCGACGCCGAGCCATGCCCAGCGCCCTCGACCTGCCGCGAGCACCGCGAGGGGGCCCAGCACGGGAAGGGTGTAGAACACCTGCTTCTTGGCGACGAGCGTGAAGAACAGCACCGCCGGAATGACCGCAGCAAGCAACACCAGGGTGGCCCTGGCTTGCCCGTCGGTGCGTGCGGTCTGGCGTCCCCGCCACAGCCCCACGATGGCCGAGCCGGCGCCCCAGAGCATCAGCGCCCCGATGACCGGTCCGGCCTGGCTGTCGACCAAGGCCAAGCCGTAGTAGGTCCCAGGCACGATGGCCCCGGTCGTGAGAACATGCCCGGCTGAGTCGATCTCGCCGATGGGCGCTTGGCCCAAGAGCTCGGCGGTCTGTCTCAGGAAGAACTCTCGATAGTAGGCCGCGGTCAGCAACAAGGTCAGCCCGGTTGCCAGCCCCAAGTTGCGCCGCCCTCGGCTGTCGAGTCCGAACAACAGGGGCAAGACGGCGGGCACCAGAAAGAAGCCCACCGTCAGACGGTCCATCATCAGGCCGATGCCGAGGCATGCCCCCCAGCCCAGGGCGTGGCCACGGCTGCGCAGGCCCCGGGACTCGACGAGGAAGGCGATCCCGGCGATGGTCCACGCGATGTCGGCCAAGTTCGGTTCGACACGCACCAAGCTGCCGAAGACGCCGGGGCAGAGCAGCAAGAGGTACGGCGTGAGGGGGGCGCCGAGGGTGCGTCCGAGGCGGCCCGCGCCCCAGAGCATCACCGCGAGGTGGACCAAGTTGCCCGCGACCAGGGCGAGTCGAGTGGTGCCCAGCACTACGAGAAAAGGCCAGGGCACGGCATAGAAGGCCCATGGCCAGTAGCCCGTGTACATGTACCAGCGCATGTGGAACACGTCGCGATCGACCACTGCCCCCCAGAGATCGAAGGCGTTGCCCACGTGGAGGTACTCATTCTGAAAGCCGTCGGGGAGGGGGTTCTCGGTGGACCACCACAGGGCGTAGAGCGCGCTCGCCGCCCACACCAGCGCCCACCCGACGGGGGCGGCCTTTGTCCACCGAGACGTGCCCAACGGACGGGCTTCAGGTCGCCACGACCGGCATGGCCAGTCGTGCGATCGCGCGCCCGGCTCGACCGCCGACGGGCTCGAGCTGGAACTGGACATTGACCCGCACTGGATGGTCTCCCACCAGGGTGCTCTCGCGGTGCTGGGACAGGCTGGCGGAGAACGCGCCGGTGCTCACCCGCAGCTCGATGGCCATGGGCCGGTCGGGGCGCAGCTCACCCTCTTCCACCAGGGTCAGGGGCCCGGTGCGCCGGCCGTTGATGGCGATGTTGGCGGCGTCGAGGTCGTACTCAAGGGTGACCCGCACCCGCTTGGCCCGCAGCGCCCAGGGGGTGCCCGGGGCCATGTCGATGATGAGCTGAACCCGCGCCTCACGGGCATCTCGGCCCACCGGCTCGCTCACTGAGGCGAACCGCACCGACAGCGGGTTGCGGGAGTGGGGCAGGGGAGCGGCGGCAGGTGGGCGCTCGGCGGCGTCCCGGAGCTGGGCGTGCTCGGCCGTCATACGGGCGAGGCGGGCGCGGGCGTCTTCCAGCGCCTCGCGCAGGTTGCGTGCGTCGTCTTCCCGGGTCTGGGCCTGGGCCGCGAGTGCATCCCGCTCTCCCCGCAGGTTGTCCCGCTCGGCGCGGACCTGGGCCTGGGCGAGGGCGAGGGCGTTGGTGTCCAGCTCGCGGGCGTCGGTGTGGTGCAGGGTGTCGTCCTCCAGTCCGGAGGCCGTGGGGGCGGCTTCGGCGGGCAGCAGGTCGCCGTCGTCATCACCCTCTTGGGGGGCAGCGGTGCGGGTCCGACGCAGGTCTACACGCGCTGCCGCGAGGCTGGCCTTGGCTTCGACGAGTTCGTGTTGGGCCTTGAGCAGCTGGTCGCGGAGATCATTCCGGGCTTCGCGGCTGCGGTCGAGGCTGTCTGCGCCGGCCGTGGACGTGCCCAGCCGCCCCTGGGCCGCCGCCTGGTTGGACTCGAGCTCGGCGGCGGTGCGGGCCAGCTCGGTGTGGGCGGACTCGAGCTGCGCGAGGGCATCGCGGGCTGCAGTCACCTCAGCGGTCGCCTCGGCCAAGGCTTCTTCGGTGTCGATCAGCTGCTTGCGGAGAGCCTTCTGGTCGGCGGAGTCCGCCCGTTGGTGCAGCCGTGCCTGGGCTTCTCCGGCGCTTCCTGCTTCCCGGGGACGGGACCGCGTGAAGCGGCCAGTGACAAAGCCGACGAGTGCAGCAAAGAAGAGAAAGACGCTGATCTCGGTGATGACGACGCTCATCGTGTTCCTCCGTCCACAAGTCGGACCTGCACGGCGTGGGTGCGGTTCCGACCGCGTTGGGTGGCAGGGTCCCGGTCGCCGGCCCAAGAAACGGACATGCGATTGTCTGCAATGCCCTTGGCATGGAGCCACTCACCGGCATTGTGGGCGCGCTGTTGCGAGAGGGCAAACCGCTGCATCGGGGTCCCGCGGTCATGGGCATGGCCACGCAAGCCAGCGACCAGCGTGGGGCACGCGTCGAGTGCTCGGCGGAGGTGATCGAGGCGGTTTACCGCTTCGCCCCGGAGTGCCGCGCTCCCGTCCGCAAATGGCAGCAGCGCGCCGTTGAGCTCATGGACAAACTGGGCACAAGGCGCCCGCTCGGGTGGGCGAGGGGCCCGGCGTGCCACCACGGCCGTGGACCGCTTGGGAGAAGGCGGCGGGGCGATTGCGATGGGCGGCTCAGGCGCCAGCACGGCGTCCGGCTCAGGCTCGGGGGCTGGCGTGATGGGCGCGCTGCCATAGGGGTAACGCGTGCCCAGGATCTGCACGCCGCCGTCCTGGACGCTGCGCACACCGGTGGCCCCCCCCACCACGTCCAACGCACGGTCTCGGTCGGCGGTGGTTGACGCGGCGCCGGTCAGGGTCGCATCCCGGCCATCCACCAGCACCTCAAGGCCTGGCTCGTCGATGGTCTGGAGCGCTTCCTGCGCATGGAGTCGCACCCGCGCCTCGATCTTGGGGCCGGCAATCTCCACCGCGGCCCACAAGATGCCCCCAAGCGCCAGTGCGCCGATCGCAAGGACGGCGGTAGGATGGAGCTGTGGCCCACGTGGGGGCGGAGTGTGCGGCGAGGTCATGGCGTCTCGTGCGGGATCGCTGGGGCGGCGATGCTAACCGACCTGACCGGGTTTCTGGCTGGACCACGCCCACAATGCTGCGCCCGCCGGACGTTCATTGTCCGCCTGCGCCGTCGCTTCCCCCTCTCTGGTTGGGCACGCAGTCGCCGTCACTGCTTTCGTTGCGCACCGATCGGGGTACTGTGGGGGTGTGGGCGGCCCGGTCATCTTGGTGCTGCTCGACGGAGCACCACCATGACCCTCGCTGCCAACCCCCCACGTCAACACCCGGCGCTGCTGCGTGGGGAGCTCGCCGGCCTCAAGGTGGCGCTGGTCTACCCGCCCTATGGACCGGTCCGAAACGAGCCAGGCATCAAAACAGTCAAGGAGAACTACGGGATCTTCCCGAGCCTCTCGTTGCTGTATGTCGCAGGCATTCTGGAGGCAGCAGGCTGTGAGGTGCTGTTCCTCGACGCCCATGCCGAAGACCTCAGCCTTGAAGACACGGTGACCCGGCTCAAGGCCTTTGGGCCCCAGTATGTTGGGTACACGCTGACCACCTACCTGTTCTTCCAGTCGATGGACTGGATCAAGGCCATTCGCCGTGAGGTCGATGTACCGGTGATTGTGGGCGGTGTGCACCTCTCGATCTATCCCCGCGAGACGCTGCGCTACGCAGATATTGATCTGGCGGTGACCAACGAGGCCGAGGTGGCCCTCCCAGAGCTGCTCTGCGCATTGGTGCGCGGTCGCGAGCTGGCGGAAGTGCGGGGCATTGCGTTCAAGCAAGCCGATGGCACGGTGGTGGTGACCCCCAAAGCCAAGGACTGTGATGTGGATCTGACGCCCTTTCCGGCGCGTCACCTCATCGACAATTCGCTCTACTACAGCTTCATCAGCCAGTACCGCAACTTCTCGTGCTTCATCACGAGCCGGGGCTGTCCCTACAAGTGCATCTTCTGTGAGCAGGGCTCCAAGCCGTTTCGGGCGCGGTCTCCCAAGAACGTCGTGGACGAGCTGGAGGTCTGCTACCACGAGCAGGGCATCCGAGAGCTCGACTTCTTCGACAGCTCGTTCACCATCCGGAAGGACCGGGTCATCGCCATCTGCGATGAGATCAAGCGCCGCAAGCTGCCCCTGACGTGGGCGGCCCGCACCCGTGTCGACTGCATCACCGATGATGTGCTCAAGGCCATGCGCTCCGCAGGCTGTACGCGCATTTACTATGGTATCGAGTCGGGCAACCGAGAGATCTTGCAGGTGCTCAAGAAGAGCACGTCCCTCGAGATGTATCGGGACGTGATCAGCCGCACGAAGAAGCACGACATCAACACCTTCGGCTACTTCATGGTCGGAAACCCGTACGAGACCGAAGCCACCATCCGCCAGACGATTCGACTCTCGCTGGAGCTGGACCTCGACTACGCCCAGTTCTCCAAGGTCACCCCGATGCCGGCGACCGAGATGTATACACTGCTGCTCAAAGAGACGGGCCGCGACTACTGGCGGGAGCACATCGAGAACGGTGTCGACGAGGACATTCCCCGTCCCTTGTGCGACATGAGCGATGCCGAGATCCAGCGCTGGTGCCGCCTTGCCTATCTTCGGTTCTACTATCGGCCCCAGTACGTTGGGCGGGCGCTGGGCCGGATGAAGAGTGGCGGAGAGCTGGCCCGCTCGGTGAAGACCGCCTGGCAGATGCTGGTGAACGATCCGGGCCACGGGGACGACGCTGGAATGGAGGTCTTGGCCTGATCGGCGGGGGCTGGCTGGGCGCGTGGGGTGGGGCAGGCGGACAGTTTCTGACCGCCCCACGGACCATGCTCGCGATAGGCACCCACAATGTCTTCAAGTCGCAATTCCCAGACCGTGCTGCCCGGTGCCGGACGCTCCCCCGACTCCCCGTCATCTGGCGCCGGCAAAGACGGTGTGGCGCGGCTGGAGGGTGAGCTGGTCGGCTTCAACTTCTGCCGGGAAGACGGAAGCTGGGCGGTCGCGCGGGTGCGAGACGCCACGCGGGTCGAGACCGTTGTGGTGGGGCCGGTGGGCCATGTCAACGAGGGCGCCCACCTCTCGATGACCGGTCGGTGGAAGCGACACTCCCAGTTTGGTCGCCAGTTTGAGGTGGCCACGGTGTTGGTGGACGACCCCCGCACCCTCGCGGGGCTGGAGCGCTACCTGGGCAGCGGCGCGGTGAAGGGGCTGGGGCCAGCATTCGCCCGGCGGGTTGTGGCGTCGTTTGGCCTCGACACGCTGCGGGTCATCGAAGAAGAGCCCGACCGCTTGCTGGATGTGGAGGGCATCGGCCGCAAGCGCGTGGAACAGATCGTGTCCCACTGGGAACGGGACCGCACGTCGCGCGAGGTCCATGCGGCGCTGCGGGGCCACGGCATCGGCCAGGCGCTGGCCAACCGCATCGTGGAGCGCTTTGGCAAGAAGGCCCTGTCCGTGGTCACCCAGACCCCCTACCGGCTGGCCGAAGAGATCCGGGGGGTGGGCTTTCGCACGGCGGATGCCATCGCCAGAGAGTGTGGCGTGGCGCCCGACGACCCCGCCCGGGCCGAGGCGGCGGCGGTGTTCCTGCTCAAAGAGGCCGAGTCCCAAGGCCACTGCTTCTTGCCCGAGGGTGAGCTCGTGCGGCGGGCGTCGGCCTTGGGTCTGCCGACGGCCGCGGTGGACAGCGCGCTGGACCGCCTCGTGCTCAGTGCCCGGGCGGTCCGCGACGATGCATCCGAGCCGCGGGAGCGCCCGGTCTACGTGCCGGAGCTGCACAACGCGGAGGGCTTTGTCGCGAACGAGCTTGCCCGCCGTGCGCGGCTGGCCCAAGGCCCGGCGGTGGATGTCTCGGCCGACGCAAATGCTCTGAAGATCGAGCTTCACGAGCAACAACGCCATGCGGTGGAGCTGGCGCTGAGCCAAGGTGTCGCGGTGGTCACGGGTGGACCAGGAACGGGAAAGACGACGATTGTGCGGGTGCTGGTGCGGGCGGCGCGGCGGCGGCAAGAGACCTGGGCGCTCGCGGCTCCGACAGGACGGGCGGCGCGGCGGCTCACCGAAGCGACCGACCTCGAAGCGAAGACGCTGCATCGGTTGTTGGAATTCAACCCCCGGACGGGCGAGTTCACACGAAACCGCGACAACCCCCTCGACGTGGAGGGGGTGCTGGTGGACGAGGCGAGCATGGTCGACCTCAAGCTGATGTGCAGCTTGCTGGACGCGCTGCCGCCGGGCTGTGCGCTGGTCCTGGTCGGAGACGCCCACCAGCTGCCCAGTGTGGGGGCCGGCCGGGTGCTGGGTGACCTCGTCGACAGCGGGGTGGTGCCGGTGGCCACGCTCACCGAAGTGTACCGCCAGGCGGCCGACTCGGGCATCGTCCGCAACGCGTGGCGGGTGGACCGCGGGCAAGATCCGGTGTCGGGCCAAGATGAGGGGCTGGAGGACTTCTTCATCATCGCGAGGCGGCGCCCGGCCGATGTGTTGTCGGTGGTGGTGAAGGTGCTGACCACCAACCTGCCGGCCAAGGGCTTCGACCCGCTCCAAGACATCCAAGTGCTCACACCGATGCATGGTGGACCGCTGGGCACCGAAGTGCTCAACAAGGCCCTTCAGGACGCCCTGAACCCAGACGGGGAGCGGATGAAGCGGGGCAATTCGGAGTTTCGGGTGGGTGACCGGGTGGTCCAGAACCGCAACGACTACGACAATGACATCTTCAATGGTGAGACCGGGCGGGTGCTCTCGGTCTCCCGGAGCTCCATCGAAGTCGACTTCGAGGGGCGCACGGTGGTCCTCGAGGGCGAGGCCATCGGTGACTTGGGGCTGGCGTGGGCGATGAGCGTGCACAAGTCCCAGGGTTCTGAGTATCCCGCGGTGGTGCTGGTTCTCCATGGCTGTCACCACATCATGCTGCGCCGAAACTTGCTCTACACGGCGATGACCCGCGCGCGCCGGTTCTGTTGTGTGGTGACGGACGGCAACGCGGTGCTCACCGCCACGCGCAACACGGCGGGAGTGCGTCGCCACAGCCGCTTGGCCGACCGGCTGGCGGCGGCGGGCGGCTGAGGGGGCTTGCTTGCTGAGGGCTCAGTTCGTGGGGCCAGCGAGCCGTCGGGTCAGCTCGGCGGCGGTGATGGCCGAGCCCTCGATCTCAAAGGGAATCGTGAACCGGCACCCGCTGCGCCACTGGTCGCACCCCCACGCTTGGCGCCCACGAATCAGCGCCCCAGCCCCACAGCTTGGGCAGGGCTGACCCGTCGGATCTGGCGTGGTGGACGCCGTCTTGGGCTTCGGCTTGGCGGCCGTCGGGGCCGAGGGTCGGTCGCCAAACTCGAAGGCGACCTTGCCGTCTTCACCCAACACCAGCGACGCCTCAAAGGGCTTGCCCGTCTTGCTCTTGAAGCCCTTGTAGGGGCCCGCCCGGCCGGTCTTGAGCAGCTTCTTTGCGGCGCTCACGCTGATCTTCCGCTTCGACATCGTGCCCCAGATGACGAAGGAGCAGGCCCGCCCCGTGTCGCAGCTGTAGACGGCTTTGCGGTCCCGCACGGGCTTTCCGCAGATCGGACAGTCGCCCAGCGACACCGTGTCGTCGTCGCGCAGCTCCGGCGGTGGTGGGTCCGCTCTGGAGATCGCGGCCACGATCGTGGCCGTGTTCGCCCGCACGTCCCGCATGAACCGGTCCCGCTGGTCGCGACCTTCGGCGATGTCGGCCAGCCTCGCTTCCCAGCGTCCGGTCAGGCTCGCACTCTTCAGCTCGTCGACAGGAACGGCGTGGATCAGGTCGGTCCCCCGATCTGTGGCCCGCAGGTCTCGGGCTTGGCGTCGCACGAAGCCCCGGTTGATCAGGGTCTGCAGGACGGCCGCACGGGTCGCGGGTGTGCCCAGCCCAGAGCTTCGCAGGGCGCGCTTGAGCTCAGCATCATCGAGCTGTCGGCCGGCGGTCTCCATCGATTGCAGAATCGACGCGTCGTTGTGGGGGCGTGGCGGCCGGGTCTGGCCGGGAAGGCTCTCCGGATTGGTGAGCTGGACGGGCTGGCCCACATCCACCGGTGGCAGCAGCCGGTCCTTGCCACCCGCATGGGAGCCCGGCGGGTCGACCGCTCGCCAGCCTGGATCGCGACAGACCCGGCCTCGGGCATGAAAGTGGAGGGGCGGCGGTGCATCGGCGGGCAATGGCGCGCCAGCCAGGGGGTCCACTGCAACGATCAGCACGGTCATGTCGAAGCGCGCGGGGGGCATGAGCGCGGCGATGACCCGGCGAGAGACCAGATCAAAGACCCGCTTCTCGTCGATTGACAGCTGCGCGCCCATCGGATCCTTGCCGGTGGGGAGGATGGCGTGGTGGTCTCCGACCTCGGCCGCGTCGACCACTCGCTTGCCGGGGCGCAGCGGCGGGCCGGCCAGCAGCTTTTCGCAGAATGGCTTGTAGGGCGGCACACTCGACAGTCCCCGGAGGACCATCGGCAGCGTCTCGGCTTGTTCGGGGGTGAGGTGCTTGGAGTCGGTCCGGGGGTAGGTGAGCAGCTTGTGCCGCTCGTACAGCGCCTGCGCGAGCTCCAAGGTGCGGGCAGCGGAGAGCCCAAAGCGCTGGTTGGCGCGGCGCTGCAGGCTGGTCAGGTCGTACAGCAGGGGAGGGGGCTCGAGCTTCTCACGCCGCTGGGCATGAGCCACGGTGCCCTGCTGATCGGCCACCGCGGTCCGGAGCAGCTCGGCGTCTTCTGCAGTCGAGAAGCGCTCTGCGGCCGCCGCTTTGTCCTTGTCCCGCTCTGTGGGCGCGTTGGGGGCCTTGCGGGTGAACACGGCCGTCCAAGACTCGCCGCCGCCCTCAGGCGTGAGGGTGGCCTCCACCCGCCAAAAGTCTTCCGGCACAAACGCGGCGATCTGCTCGTCGCGGTCGACAATCATGGCAAGTGTCGGCGTCTGGACCCGGCCCACGCTGAGCAGCTGGCTGCCCCCGCCTTTGCGGGCGAGGCAGGTCATCGCCCGGGTCGCGTTCAGCCCCACCAGCCAGTCGGCTTCACTGCGGCACCGGGCGGCGTCGGCGAGGGCGTCGTACCGCGCACTGGGTCGCAGGTCGGCCCACGCAGCCCGCAGCGCGGCGTCGGTCATCGAGGCCACCCAGAGCCGTCGGATGGGCAGCCGACAACCTGCCAGCTCATAGACGTAGCGGAAGATGAGCTCACCCTCGCGCCCGGCATCACACGCGTTGATCACCTCGGTGAACTGCTTGTCGCGGAGCAAGGCCCGCAGCTTGGTCCACTGATCCCGCGCGTCGGGGCGCACCCGCAGCGCGAATTGGTCCGGCAACATCGGCAGGGTGTCGAAGGACCATCGCTTCCATGCAGCGTCGTAGTGGGCTGGCTCTTCGAGCTCCGCGAGGTGGCCCCGGGCCCAGCTCAGCACAATACCGTCGCCTCGAATGCAGCCGGCGTCCCGGGTGCGCGCACCGAGCACCTTCGCCAGGTCCCTTGCCACAGAGGGCTTCTCGGCGACGACGAGCTGCACGGAGGGCTCCAGAGGGTGGCGGACCCAGCGAGAGTGCGGGACGTGGACCTCGGGCGCCCATAGCCAGCCCGGGGTCAATTGGGGCGGACAAAATATGTCCGGAATGGCGGACCCTGGACCCCCTGCTGCAGCGTCACGTTGTGCTTCATTTGGCGCCACTCGCTTGCGGGGGACGCTGGTTCAGGCCAATCCTCAGGTGCTTCCATTCCTTTGTGCCCGGGGACCCCATGCCGTTGACCTCAACTGCCCGCCTGTTGCCCCTGTTGATCCTGAGCGGCGGCTTGCTGTCGGCCTGTTCCGGCGAGCACGGGAAGCAAGCCAAGGGCAAGAACAACCCCGGGAAGGACTTTGTCGGCGACACGACCGTCCGGGTGACGTCGCCATCCCACGGTGCGGCCGTGGCGGGGGAGTTCACGGTGACGGTGCAAGCGGGCACGGGTCTGGACACCGTGGAGCTCTGGGCCGACGGTGCGGCCTACACCGCAACCTCGCTGGGCGCTTCAGGCCGCGACGCGACCACCTCAGTCGACTTTGTGGTGTCGTTGCCCGAAGGCCACCACGAGCTCGAGGTCTTCGGGTTGGACCGCCAGGGCAATGAACAGTCCACCCACGCGCTGGCGGTGGATGTGGTGGCGGACGGCCCCTGGGTCGCGGTCACGAGCCCCCGCGATGGGGCCACGGTCAACAACCCGGTGCGCTTCACGGTCAACGCCTCCGCCGATGCGGACTCGATCGAGATCTACGCTGACGACTGGCTTCTCGGCACCACGACCCCCGACCGGGTGCTGGCGTACACGTTCACGGGCACCGGATTTGCCAGGGACATTCGTGCCGTGGCCTACCGAGACGGTGATGCTGTCGCCACCCACGAGCTGACCATCACGGTTCAAGAGCCCGGTGAAGTGGATGAGTCCGACTTCAACGAGCTGGTGATGGACCACCTCGCCGACTACCCCACCGACGGCTCGTACGCCTATTGGTGGCCCGATGACGTCGACTGGGGCGGCAATCCCAACGACATCTACTACCAGGGTGACCTCTTCGCCGAGGGTGACTCCCTGAACCGCAGCTTCTGCGTGGGCATGACCTTTGAGGTCTTCATGCGGTCCATCGAAGTCGCCGATGCGATGACGGATGGGGATGGCTCGGTCAACGACATCGACTTCGACGAGCTCTATGACTTCCGCACCGACTGGTATGTGCGGGACCTCTATGGTGCCGGTGTGGTCGATGCTGTCGAGAACTATGGAATTGGCTACGAGGTCGTGGCTTGGGACGATGTGCGCCCTGGCGACTTCATCCAGTTCTGGCGCCACTCGGGCTCGGGGCACAACGCCATCTTCATTGACTGGGAGCGCGACGCTTCTGAAGGCATCGTTGGCTTCCAGTACTGGTCGACCCAGTCGTCCACCAACGGCGTGGCCTACAACGAAGAGTACTTCGGCAGCTCCGGCTCCCGCGTCGACCCCGGCTTCTTCTACGTCGCCCGGGTGGCGATGCCCTGGGACTGGGTTCCCTGGCGCTGATGGCTGAGCGCGGGCCGCCGGTGGTGCCGCCGTCTGGGGCCCGACCCATCGGTCGACTTGTGCAAGATGCCCTGCTCCAGAGTGTTTTCGGCTGCCTGTGCCGCTCTGATTCCGCCGGGCTATGGTCCGCTTGAGGACTGTCGCCATGCTTGTTCCCCGCTGGTCAATCTCCCCGATCGTGCTGTTCACGCTGGCCACGTTGGGCGGTGTCGCGACTGCCGCGGATGGACCGGACGCGGCCACGCGTCAGAAGCTCCAGGCCCAAGCCGCGCGCAAAGCAGAGTCGTCGAGCGCCCCGGGCGGTGGGGGTGGACTGGCTCTCGACCAGGGCAGCGCCCGCAGGGATCGGGTCTTGGTTGTGCCGGGTGTGGTGCTCGCCGATGCGGAGCTCCCGACCGATGGTCTGCCGCCCCTGCTTGTGGAAGCGCAGACGGCGGTGCTGGGTCGGGACCCTGGGGAAAATGCCGATGCCCAATCGGTGCTTCACTATTGGTTGCGCCAGGATCCCGACGACGCCCGGGCAGAATTCCTGCTCGGTCAGACCTGGATGATCCTCGCCCACCCGGCCCAAGCCGAGCGCAATTTCCGCCGTGCGCGCGATCTTGGGATCGAACCATTGTTGGTGGATCGCTGGATCTTGGAAGCCCTCACCGAGCGGGACCGCCCAGAAGATGCTGTCGCCCATGTGTCCCAGATGCGGGTCGACTACCCGGACGACCGGTACGTGGTCTACGATCTGGCCCGTGCCTTGATGGTGCTTCCTGCGCCCGCCAAGGCCGCCCGCGCCGCCCAAGATGCCTGTGATCTGGACGTTGAGCCGGCTTGTGCCGCGGTCGGTCCGCTCAATGCCCGCGCCCGTCGGGCCGGCCAGCGCTCGAGCCGGGGCCGCTGAGCCGATCCGTCTCCTTGGCTGCCGCTCCCATGCCGCCCCCACCTCCTGCCGCGGTGCCCCGTGTCCGTTGCGTC
Organism: Myxococcota bacterium; assembly: GCA_942491145.1. Lineage (GTDB taxonomy): Bacteria > Myxococcota_A > UBA796 > UBA796 > UBA2385 > CAXQUZ01. The sequence continues at coordinate 49,640 of CALOBC010000052.1, forward strand.
CCCCACGTCCGCCCCTCGCATCGCCCCGCCAGCTGATCGAGCGTTGTCCAAGCAGCTCCAGAAGGCGCAGCGGGCCACGGGTCGCACCGACCTGCGGTCTCTGACCCTGCCAGCCCTGGAAGCCCACATGGCCGACTTGGGCAAGCCCAAGCTGCGCGCCCATGCGGTCTACAAACACATCTGGAAGAAGGCCGGCACCGATCTGAGTGATGTGCACGCCATTCCCAAGGATGTGCGGCGGGAGCTCGCGGACCGGGCCGATGTGGCCACCCTCGCGCTCGACGACGTTCTGGAGAGCGCGGACGGCTCTGCGAAGTACCTGTGGCGCCTGCACGACGGCCACCAGATCGAGAGTGTGCTGATTCCCGACAAGCAACGGCACGGTCCCGTCGGGCCCCGAATGACCCTCTGTGTGTCCACCCAAGTGGGCTGCGCGATGGCGTGCTCCTTTTGCCTCACGGGTGACATGGGGCTCGTGCGCAACCTGACCATCGGCGAGATCGCGAGCCAGCCGCTCCAAGTCGGTGCGATGATCGGCGGCAACCAACCCATCACCAACATCGTGATGATGGGCATGGGCGAGCCGCTACACAACTTCGACAACGTGGTCGGGGCCCTGCGAATCATGCTCGACGAGGACGCCCTCAACTTCAGCCACCGCCGGGTGACGGTGAGCACCGTGGGGCTGGTCCCCCGCATCCGGCAGCTCGCCGCGGCGTTGCCCGTGAACATCGCCGTCAGCCTCAATGCATCGACCGAAGACCAACGCCGGATCGTGATGCCCATCACCCATCGCTACTCGATGACCGAGCTGATGGACTGCTGCCGCACCCTGCCGCTGCCCGCCGGCAAGCGCATCACCTTTGAGTACGTGATGATGGCCGGCTTCAACGACTCGATGGCGGACGCGGAGCGGCTGGTGGCGCTGATGCGGGACGTCCCGTGCAAGATCAACTTGATCCCGTACAACGAGAACCCCGACCGGGACATCCGGCGCCCCGCCGAAGCCCAGGTCCGCGCCTTTCAGCAGCTCCTTGTCTCCCATGCGCTGCAGTGCTCCGTACGGACCACCCGCGGCCGCGATGTGTCCGCCGCCTGCGGACAGCTGGGCAAGGTGGTCGAGCGGATGGCTCGTCGGGTGTCCCCAGCGACCCCCACTTGACACGACAAGACCGGTCCGCACGGGATAGGATCGCGCTGACGGGTGTGCTGCGGTGGCCGCCTGAGCCGTCCAACCTTCGGACGACCGACCGAAGCGGTCAGGGCTCTCCTGCGGTGGTGTCCGTCTCCGGTCCGAGCGACCCGAGCACGCGCGCCGCAGGCCTGCGAATGCGCCCTGAATCGCCCTTTTGCACGAGGCCCCAGTGAGCACTCAGCCTGAATCAGCAACTCTTCGTATTGGCGTCATCGGTGGCAGTGGGCTGTACCGGATGGACGGCCTGCTTGATGTGCGCGAGGTCGAGGCCACCACGCCCTTCGGCGCGCCGTCCGCCCCCCTGCTCGTGGGCCGGTTGGCGGGGGTTCCGAACGTGGAGCTGGTCTTTTTGGCCCGCCACGGCATCGGCCACAGCTTGAATCCCTCCGAAGTGCCGTACCGGGCCAACATCTTTGCGATGAAGGCCCTGGGTGTGTCGTGGATCATCAGCGTCAGCGCGGTTGGCTCGCTTCAGGAAGCCGTCGTGCCGGGGCATGTCGTGGTCATCGACCAGTTCATCGACCGCACCAAGGGCATCCGGGCGTCGACCTTCTTCGAAGACGGCATCGTCGCGCATGTGGCCTTCGGCGACCCTGTCTGCCCAGTGCTCCGGGCGGTGCTGCTGGAGTCGGCCCAGGAAGCTGGTGCGACGGTCCATGACGGCGGCACCTACGTGTGCATGGAGGGGCCCGCCTTCTCGACCCGCGCGGAGTCCAACCTCTACCGGTCATGGGGCGCCCGGGTCGTGGGCATGACCAACGTGCCCGAGGCAAAGCTGGCTCGGGAAGCCGAGATCTCCTACGCCACGCTCGCGATGTCCACCGACTACGACTGCTGGCACGAGGGCCACGACGATGTCACCGTGGAAGCGGTCGTCGCGGTCATCAACGCCAACGTCGCACTCGCCCAGAACATCGTGCGCGCCGCCATTCCCCGCATTGCTGCGCACAAGGGGCCGGCGCCCCAGAGCTCGGCCTTGGCGGGTGCCATCATGTCTGATCTGGGTGCGCTCAGCGACGACCGTCTGGCAGCGCTGGGCCCGCTCATCGCCAAGTACACTTCGTAAGTCCACGCCGTCGCTTCCTGTCCCGCCGCCCACCCCCGGAGTCTCTGTGGCCACCTCGATGCCTCGTGTCTTCCGCCGCTTGTTCCTGACCGTGGTTGTTCTCGGTGCTGTGGGGTGCATCTCCGCGGCGCGTCAAGAGAAGGCCGCTGGACGGGTGGGCCTGGGGTCTGCGTATCTTCGCGAGGGCAACATCCCGGGTGCCGTGCGCACGCTCGAAGAAGCTGCGCGCCTTGACCGGCGCAACTGGGCGGCGTTCAACAAGCTCGGGTTGGCCTACATGGCCGCCGGCTCGACCGAGAAGGCGGGCCACGCGTTTGAGCGGGCCATGAAGCTCAACGAGGATGAAGCCGAGCTGCTGGTCAACTACGGCAACCTCCTGGTGCGCACGGGCCGCCTTGAAGAAGCGGCGGCCACCTTCGAGGTCGCTGCCCAGGATCTGACTTACCGCAAGCCCAGCATCGCGCTGTCGAACCTCGGCTTTGTGCGCCTCCAGCAAGGCCAACACGCCGAGGCCCTCGCGGTGCTCGACCAAGCGATTCGCCGGGCCCCCAACCTGTGCCAAGCCCACTTCAACCGTGGGCTGGTGCACGAGGCGATGGGTTCCCATGACTTTGCCCTCGAAGACTTTGAGGCCGTGATCGAGATGTGCGGGGAAGATGCCAGCGGCGCCTACCTCCAGGCGGGCATGCTGCTCATCGACCAGAAGGACCGGAACACCGGCTGCACCTACATTCTCACTGCGGTTCAAGATGCCGGCGACACCCCACTGGGCCGCGAAGCGCGGCAGGTTCATCGCCAGGAGTGCGTGTGATGGAAGTCGATCGCCGGGAACATGGGCTCGGGCGGCAGGGCGTGCCGCCAGATGTGGACCCTCGGGTGCTCCGCATCGGCGTGGCGCTGCGTGCCACCCGTCGCCGTCGTGGCCTGCGTCGCTCTGAAGTGGCTCGCCAGGCGCGCATCCCTGCCCGGTACATCATGGCGCTGGAAGACGGCGATCTGTTGATGCTGCCTGAGGGCTCTTTTCGGGACACCTACCGGCGCCAGTACATGGCGTTTCTCGGGATGCCACCGCTGGTGGGTGATGTCGAGATTGGCCCTGCCCACAGTGAGTCCGAAGAAGAAGACCTCGCCGAGCTGAGCCGCAGCACCGCGACCATTCCCCGGGGGGAAGACCTTCCCATCGGGCGCCTGGTGGTGGCCGGATTTGCGTTCACCCTGCTGACCCTGCTGGGACTCCGGGTGGCCAGCTTGCTGCTCGACACGCCCGAGGTGGTCGAGATCGGCGCAGCCCCCGTGGCGGTGGCCATGAACGCGGTGGTGCCCACGCCGGTGCCCAAGCCGGTCGGCCCGGCACCCGAGCCTGAGCCCGAGGTGTCCGCCGACGAAGCACTCGTCCCGCCTGCTCCCGTGGGGTCCATGGTGGTGCGGGTTCGCGCCATCGAGCCCGTGCGGGTGGTGGCAAAGGCGGGTGGCGAGCTCCAACACGCCGGCTTCGTCAAGCCCGGCACCGTCCTTTCTGTGGCCTCCGATGACGAGATTAGCCTGCACATCGCCGATCTCACGCGGGTCACGGTCTACTTGAACGACGAGCGCATCGAGCCGCTGCACAACCTCTCGAAGGGTCGGCGCTTGGTGTTTGTGCCCTCCGCCGACGGGGAGTAGGGCGGATGGCGGACGCAAGAGTCGAGGTCCTCCGGAGGCTGGCCCGCCGGGGCGCCATCGGGCCCCTCAAGCGAGCGCTGAGCAAGTCCAGGTCCGTCGACATTGCCTCGGCCATCGGGCATCTGGCGCCGGCCGAGCAGCGCATGGTGCTGGCCCATGTCGAAGAGAGTGCTGCCGCGGCTGAAGTGCTCGCCCACGTCGAGCCGGTGGACCTTCGCAAGCTGGTCAAGGGGTTGCCCTTCGCGCGCTTGGTGGCGTTGCTCGACGAGATGGACGTCGACGACGAAGCGGATGTCATCGACAACCTGCCCAATGACCTGCGAACGAAGGTGCTCGGGGCGATCGAGTCCCGCGACAAGGTGTTGGTGGAGGACATCCTCGCCTGGCCCGAGGACTCTGCGGGCGGCATCATGCAGCCCATCGCGTTTCGACTCAACGAGTCGCTGACGTGCCGGGACGCGATTCGCCACCTGCATGAGAACCAAGAAGAGCTGGAGAGCATCTTCTATCTCTACGTCGAGAACGACGTGGATCAGTTGGTTGGCGTGGCCTCACTGCGGGCGTTGCTCACCCACGCGCCGTCGACCCCCCTCAAAGAGATCATGGTCACGGACTTGTTGTCGGTGGCCCCGCTCGAAGACCAGGAAGACGTCGCGCGCATCGTCAGCCGCTACGACCTGCTCGCGATCCCCGTGCTGGATGAGAATCGACATCTGTTGGGCATCATCACCATCGATGATGTGGTCGATGTCATCCAGGAAGAAGCCCTCGAAGACATGATGCTGATGGCGGGTGTCGGGGAAGAGCCCGAACACCATGCGGGCACGGTCATTCAAGCCGCCCGCCAGCGCTTCACTTGGTTGCTGGTCACCCTCGCCGGCGGCATCGGCATGGCCGAGCTGATCGGTGTCTTTGAAGAGACCCTGGCGGCGAAAGCGGTGCTCGCGGGCTTCATCCCGGTCATGCTCGGGATGGGCGGCAACGTGGGCATCCAGGCGGCCACCGTGGCCGTTCGCAACATCACGCTGGGCCGAAACGAGTCGGTCAGCTTCCTCTCGATGCTCTTCCGAGAGACCCGTGTGGGCCTTGTGTTGGGTCTCGGTTTCTCGTTCACCCTCGGCGGGTACGCGTTGTTCCGTTGGTGGGACGAGCCCCGGATTGGCCTGGCCATCGCCATTGCCATCCAGCTGACGGTGATGGCCGCGGCGGGGCTCGGTGCAATGGTGCCGCTCAGCCTCAACCGCCTGGGCATTGATCCCGCCGTCGCGACGGGGCCCTTCGTCACGACCGGCATCGACATGATTGCCATCCTGATCTACTTCTCCACGGCCATCTTGGTCCTGGGCATCTGACCGAGGTGGGATCAGGATGGTGCGAAAGCCGCCCTCACCGATGATTCCTGCGATTGTGGTCGGGGGCCAGCCCTATGGTGAGGCCGACCGCATCGTGCGGTTTCTGTCCCCGAGCCACGGCCGCATCTCGGCGATTGCGTTTCGCGTGCGCAGTGCGCGCAGCCCCTACGGCGGCACCTTGGAAGTGGGCAACAGCGTCTCGGCTGCACTGCGCCGTCGCCAAGGCTCGCTGTGGGCACTTGGCGAAGTGAAGCTGGAGGACGGGCACCTCAGTGTCCGGACCGATCTGCAGCGCCTGACCCTCGCCGCCTACTCGTGTGAGCTGTGCGCGGCGCTGGCCCGTGAGGACCATGCCGAGCCCCGGTTGTATGGGTTGTTGGAGATGGCGCTGCTTGTGTTGGATGCATTGACGGGGCCGCCGGCCGGGGCCTTTCGCTTGGGCCTCGAAGCCAAAGCGCTGACGTTCGCGGGCCTCTGCCCCAGCTTGGACCGCTGCTGGGTGTGTGGGCTGGAGCCCGCTGGCGGGGGGCGGCTCGACGTGCTCGGCGGTGGCTTCTGTCACGCCCACTGCGGCACAACCGGGATTCCCGTCTCCGAGGACTGGCTGCGTGCGGCGGAGCGGGCCCGGCGCAGTCCGCTTCGTGATCTTGTGGATGTTGAACTGCCCGAGGGGCCGGCCGGGGCGTTGTCCGATGCGGTCCAGAACCACCTCAATCGCGCGCTCCGCTCCCGTGCACTCCTCGACCAGGTGCTGCCGCTGGGCGCCCCCCCCCCTCCCTCCTCCGATGCTGGTGCCCCATGAGCTCTCGACTCTCTGCTTCCATCCTTGCCGTGCTCGTGGGTGGCTGTGGTTCCAGCCCCGCAGTCTGGTACGGCTATGTCGTCGATGATCCTGTTGCAGTGGGCAACACCACCACGCCGCTGGCGGACGGTGAGCTGTTCGCTGTCGACCTCGATGGCACACCGCTCACCGGGGTGTCACAGCCGGAGGGTGCGCCAGCCGGGTACTGGGAGATGCGGCTTGATGTCGACATTCCTGTTGCGTTGCGGGTCGAGGGTCCGAACCATGTGCCGATGATCTGGCGCGCCCAGACCCCATCGACCAACGCCGAGCTGCTGTCGGGCTACCTCTTCGCACGGGACGCGGCCGTCGCCTCGGTTGTGTTGGACGACCTCCTCGGCGAGGGCGCGAGTGTGGGCTTTGTCGACGGGGACGACGCGGCGCTCTGGGGCCAGCCAGGGGATCCCGAAGCCTGGGCCGGGGCGACGCTGACCGCAGAAGACGGGGAGGGGAATGTTCATGCCGTCTCGCCGTTTACCATCGCCGACTCCGGTGAGGCCGTGCCCGCTGGACCGGATGACGCGGTCCAGCTCTTCCTGGCGAGCGGCCTGGCGCCGGGTCAGGTGCGGTTTGAGGTCCGGCTCCCCGACGGCACCACCGCTGAGACCGTCTGGCCCGCGCGCGGCGGCGACATGCTGAGCGCCCACTACTACGCCCTTCCCGAGTGACCCTGTGACTGTCTTTCGTGCCCATCTCGCTGCCTTCGCTTGTGTCCTTCCCCTTGTGGCGTGTGCCGACAAGGTCGAGATTGAGGTCGCTGGGCGGCTGTTCGACGGACCCAATTCCGGGGTGGTGGTCCCTGGGGCGACGGTGGATGCGCTCGATGCGTCCGGTCAGCCTGTGGCGTCCGCGGTCACGGACAACCAAGGGGCCTTCGCAGTGGGACTTCCCGAGGGCACCACCTTCTTCTTGCTGTTCTCCAAGACCGACTGGGTCACCACGTCGTTCACCGGGTACTCCGGCCTGCAAGACCTCCGCAGCCAAGACGGTGCGCTCTACATTCGCCCCCAAGCCGTCCACGATGACATCGCCACCGACTTTGAGGGCTGTGTTCGGTCCGGTGGCACGGGCGGTTCGGTGGATGGTGTGCTTCGGCTGAACGTCGGCGAGTCCTATGAAGAAGCGGACAATGCCCCCATCTTGACCAGTGGCTTTGCGTGGGCAGACACAGCCGACGGTGAGACGGTGGTGGCCTGCTACCTGCCGGACGACGCCGGTGAAGCGGGCACGGTGACCGGCGAATCGGGCCGCTTTGCGTTGCTCGACCTCGCGCCGGGGGTGGCGAAGCTCCACCTCGCCTATGAGGAGGGTCAGATTGCTGATCACAGCGACGAGTATCCGGTGTACGTCCCGGAGGGTGGGGTGGTGCCTCTGAACCCGGCGTGGGCCACGCTGCCCTGATCGGGCTGGTGGGCATTGTGCCCCTCATCTCTGTGCTGGTCCCGTGCCGATTTGGGCCGTGGACGGGGGCGACTGTGACGTCATCGCAGTGCCGACCCCTTGCGCAATCGCGCAGCCTGTCGTAATCACGGCTTGCGACAATCACAGGGGCGCGCCCTGCAGCTTGTCCAGATCGTGCGGCGGATTGAGCCTGGGAGTGGCGTCCGTCAGCTACCAACTCCTCGACCTCGGAGGGTCAGTCCATGGGCCAGATGATTCAGAAGCCAGATGCCAACCCTGTTGTCATCGCCGTACTCAATGTCCTCCTGTTCGGTGGTGTCGGCTACCTCATGATTGGCCAGCAGAAGAAGGGCATCATCTCGATCGTTGCTACCGTCGTGCTGAGTATGTGCGGAATCGGTTTCATCATTCCGCTGATCACCGCATACGACGGCTACCTTCTGGGCCAGAAGCTCCAGAATGGTGAAGAGATCGGCGAAAACGAGAACGGACTTGACTTCCTCAACGCAGTCTTCAAGGACTGAGCTGAGTCGGTCCCCGGCCGGGTGCCAATGGTGCCTGGGCTTGGAGCGGCGGCCGGCAATTGTCGGGTCCGCCGCTCTTGGTTTCTTGGGGCCCTTGGGAGGGGCGGCTGGGGGCCACCACACTGCCCATGTCCTGCACCGCCCTGGTCAACGTGACCCGCGGCCTCGGGGTTGGCCTCGGGCCCGGGGCCTCACCCGCCCGTCTTCAATGTACTGCTGAGGTCTTTGGGGCTTGACCTGAGGAACTCTACTCGCTGGGAGCATGTCCAAGATGCCCGTCGCCTTCGCCCAATTTGATGAGCCGATGGCCTGGCTGATTCGCGGCTTGGTTGAGTATGGCTGGACGGACTCGACGCGGGCGGGGGGCTACCTCCCGGCCGGCATGTTCGGTGGGTTCAACCTGTTGGGGCTGGTCGAAGGCACCGACGATGGTCGCAGTGGCCTCACGCTGGAGATCCCGGCGTGCAGTGGCACACGGATGTGCGAGGACGACGGCACCTACGTGTTCACGGTGCAGCTGGTCCACGCTCAAGGTGGGATGGCATTTGCGGTGCGCTGTCCCGACGCCAACTATGTGCAGGAGTTCCCTCACGACCCGGCGAATCCCAGCTGGACCGCGGGCTTCATCCACCAGGCGCTGACGGAGTATATCCCTCAGTTTGTGGACTGGCGCTTGGCCGGGGGCGAGGTGCCCTGGGCGGAGCGGCGGGGGATGCCTGGGTTTGCTGGCGAGGCTGTGCCCTTTCTGCTGCTGCACTTTCTCAAAGACAAGGTGCAGAGCAACCAGCGGATGGACCACGGTCCGTCTCAAGGCTGGTGGCTGCAAGGGGGGGGAGGGCCGCCTGCACCGAGAGGGCCAGCGGTGCCCGGTGCGGCGCGCTCGATGGGGGCGGGAAGCCCCGTGCTCACCGCCCCCCAGCGGCCCACGCCCGGTGCCATGGGTGGCGCGGCCATCACGATGGGCAGCGGTGGCGGCGACCCGGTCTACATGTCGGCCCAAGCCCGCGCGGCTGTGGGGGTGGCCGGCCCCCAGTCCGACAACCGCCAAGCCCTCGCCCGGGTGTCTGGGCCGGGCAATGCGCTGTTGGTGACGAGCGGTCTGGGGGCCCTTCAAGGCTTCTTGTGGTTCATCAACGGCATCTCGGTCGTGGCCCTCTACAGCGACCAGATCTTCGCGCTGGGCTTCAGCATGCTGATGGGCATGGTGCTGATTCCCCTCGGTGCCGCCGCCGGCTGGGGGGCTTGGCAGTACCGCCAAGCCAAGGGAGGGCCCTTTCCTTGGGTGGCCATCGCCTTTGCTGCGCTCACCCCCGGCTGCTGCCTGGGCGGCATTCCTGTGGCCGTGTGGGCCTTCCGCACCTGGCGTGACCCGATGGTCAAGCGAGCCCGCGGAGAGCCGTGAAGCGGGCGGGCGCCGTGCCTTGCCGCCGTCCGGGCCAGCCGATACGCCCCGTCCCCGCTCGGGTGGCCTGAAGCCGCCGGGTCAGGTGTCGCGCGAGCGCTCGGAGTTGACGTGAATTTCCAGGACATCATCCTGCGGTTGCAGGAGTACTGGGGCAGCAAGGGCTGCGCCATCCTCCAGCCCTACGACCTCGAGATGGGCGCCGGGACCTTCCATCCCGCGACCTTCCTGCGCAGCCTCGGCCCGGACCACTGGCGCGCCGCATATGTCCAGCCCTGCCGCCGTCCTGGTGATGCGCGCTACGGCGAGAACCCCAACCGCCTGGGCCACTACTACCAGTTCCAGGTGGTGATGAAGCCCAGTCCGGCCGACATCCAAGACCTCTACATCGGCTCGCTGAAGGCCATCGGCATCGACCTTCAGAAGCATGACCTGCGCTTCGTGGAAGACAACTGGGAGTCCCCCACGCTGGGCGCCTGGGGCCTGGGCTGGGAAGTCTGGCTGGACGGGATGGAGATCACCCAGTTCACGTACTTCCAGCAGTGTGGCGGCATCGAGCTGAACCCCATCACCGTCGAGCTGACCTACGGGCTGGAGCGCTTGGCGATGTACCTCCAGGGCGTCGACAGCGTCTACGATCTGGTGTGGGTCGACGGCATCACGTACGGCGATGTCTACCTTCGCAATGAGAAGGAACAGAGCGCCTACAACTTCGAACACGCCGATGTGGACCAGCTCTTCGCGATGTTCAACGCGGCCTATGGCGAGAGCGGGCGCCTGTCCGCGCTGGGACTTGCCCTGCCGGCCTATGACCAGTGCATGAAGAGCAGCCACCTGTTCAACCTTCTCGACGCCCGCGGTGCCATCTCGGTGGCCGAGCGTGCCCGCTACATCGGCCGCATCCGCACGTTGGCGGTGCAGTGTGCACAAGCCTGGCTGGGCCTACCTGTTGAAGCCGCTGGAGGTGCCCAATGACCACCGCTCCCCAAGGCCAAGCGCTGTTCGTCGAGATTCGCTGCGAAGAGCTGCCCGCACGGTATGTGCAACGTGCCGCAAATGGCCTGAAGAAGGGCATTGTCGCCATGCTCAAGGGCGTGGAGCACGGCGCTGTCCGGGTGTGGGCGGGGCCCCGCCGAGTCGCCGTAGAGGTTGCTGATGTGGCGGTCGGTCGCCCCCAGGAAGAGAAGCTGGTGACCGGGCCTCCCGTCGCGGCAGCCTTCCGGGATGGCAAGCCCACCAAGACCGCGATTGGCTTTGCGCGGGGGCGGGGTGTGGATGTGGACGCCCTCGAGACCGTCGACGGGCCCCGGGGTCCGGTGGTGGCGGCGCGGGTGCGCACCGGCGGCGAACAGACGGTCGACCTCGTGGGCGCTGGCCTCGAAGATGCCGTGCTGTCCATTGACTTCGACAAGACCATGACGTGGGGACCGGCCAAGTGGGCCCGCCCGATCCATGGGGTTGTGGCGCTGTACGGTGACGCGGTGGTGCCCGCGACGGTGGCGGGTGTTGCTGCCGGTCGCACCACGCTTGGCCACCGGCTGACCCCCGGTCCGCTGAAGGTCCAGAGCGCAGACCAGTGGGTTGGGGACCTGCGCAAGCTCCATGTTGTGGCGGACCGCAACGAGCGGCGGGCGTCCATTGAGGCCCAGCTTGCAGAGGCGGCAGGAGCCCTGGGCGCACGCACGGGCGCGATGGAGCTGGTCGACGAGGTGGTGGATCTGGTCGAGTGGCCGGCGGTTGTGGTGGCGAGCTTCGCTGAAGAGCTGCTCGACCTGCCGCCGCGGCTGTTGGTCGAGTCGATGGGTGTGCACCAGCGGGTCTTCCCACTGTTGCGGGCATCGGAAAACGGCGAAGATGCCTTGATCAACAAGTTTCTCGTGGTGTCCAACCACCCCAATGCGGGCGACCCGGAGTGCGCGGCCACCATCGCGACCGGCAATGCTCGGGTGCTCGCGGCCCGCTTCCACGACGCCCGGTTCTTCTACGCGGAAGACCGCAAGAAGTCCTTGGCGGACCACGGTGCCCAGCTCACGGGCATGCAGTGGATTCGCAAGGCGGGCACGATGGCCGAAAAGTCGGTCCGTGTCGGTGAGCTCGCTGGTCGTCTCGCCCCGGTCGTGGGTGCGGATGCTGCTGTGGCCGCCCGCGCGGGTGCCTTGGCCAAGGCCGACCTCGCCACCCAGATGGTCGGTGAGTTTCCCGAGCTCCAGGGCCATGTGGGCCGGCTGCTCGCGGTGCTGGACGGCGAGCCCGACGGTGTGCCGATGGCCATCGAAGAGCACTACCTGCCCCGCTTTGCCGATGACGGCCTGCCTGCCACCCCCGCCGGTCTGGCGACGGCGCTGGCCGACCGCATCGACACCTTGACCCACACCTTCCGCCTGGGCCTCAAGCCCAAGGGCTCGGCTGACCCGCTGGGGCTGCGCCGCGCCGCGGGTGGTGTGGTCACGCTGGTGCTCGGGTCGGGCCTGCGCATCCAGCTCGATGCCTTGCTGGGACTCGCTGGTGCCCTCGATGACGACACGGCCGCGGCACTGCACAAGTTCGTGTTGGCGCGGGCCCGTGCCCAGCTCATGGAGCGCTTCCCGACCGACCTGGTCGACGCGGTGCTGGCCAGCGGAGATCTCGATCTCTGCGCCCTTGCCGCCCGAGCCGAGGCCCTCAACAGTGCGCTCCAGACCGACGCCGGTGCTGACCTCCGCACCACCTTCAAGCGGGTGCTCAACATCGTGAAGGACCACAGCGACACGACCTACGACCCCGCCCAGTTCACGGCGGACGTGGAGCGTGACCTGCATGGGGCGGCGGTCAAGGCTGCGGCCCAGGTGGCGGAGCACATGGCTGCGCTGGAGGTCGCTGAGGCGGTCGACGCGTTGGTCGCGCTGCGGCCGTCCGTGGATGCCTTCTTTGAGGGTGTGATGGTCATGGACGACGACGCGGCGGTGCGGGCGAACCGGCTTGGCTTGCTCGCGACGGTGGGTGCCAGCCTGCGCTCCATCGGCGACTTCAAGCTCTTGAGCTGAACCTCATCCAGCACGGGAAGGCCCCATGTTCACCGGAATCGTGCAGGGAACAGCCGACGTCGTGGAGGTCACCCACCTCGACGCGTTCTGTCGCCTGGGGCTGCGCCTGCCGGAAGGGGCCGACAATGGCCTGCAGGTGGGCGCTTCCATCGCGGTGGACGGCGTGTGTTTGACCATCGTGCGCTTCGAGGGACGGCAGGTCTGGTTCGACGTGATCGACGAGACCCTGCGCCTGACCACCCTTGGGGACCGGGCCGCGGGCGACACCGTCAACATCGAGCGGGCCGCTTGCTTCGGCGATGAGATCGGCGGTCACAACCTGTCCGGCCACATCACCGGTGCCGGTGTGGTGGTCCGCCGGGAAGACTCGGCCCACAACTGCGCGCTGTGGATTGAGCTGCCGGTCGCCTTGCGCAAGTATGTGCTGCACAAGGGCTATGTCGGCGTGGACGGGGCGAGCCTGACTGTGGGCGAGGTCGACGAGGCCAAGGGCACTTTCTCCATCCACCTCATCCCCGAGACGCTGCGGCTGACGGGCCTCGACAGCAAGGGCCCCGGTGCCCGCGTCAACATCGAGGTGGACGCGATGACCCAGGCTGTCGTGGACACGGTCGCGCGGGTGCTCGCGGCCCGGGGGACGGTCGGTTGAGGCTGGGCCTGCTGGCGCTGCTGGTGGGGTGTTCGGGCGGGCCGGTCCCGACGGACGATGGCCTGCAGCCCATTCGCATTGGCTGGCAACAGACCTGGGCCACCCAGGGCCAGCTCGCGGTCATCCTGATGAAGACCGACATTCTCGAGAAGCATGGCCTCAAGGGCGACTTCAAGGGGTTCAGCTACGGCGGCCCCCTCAATGAGGCTGCACTGGCCGGTGCGGTGGACGTGCTGTTCACGGCGGACCAGCCGGCGATTGCCCTCGGCTCCCGGGCGCCGGACTGGGGCATCATCGGCCGTCTGATGCAGAACCGGGTGGGCACGGTGGTCCCCCCGGACTCGCCGGTCCAGTCGGCCGGGGATCTGCGCGACAAGACCGTGGTGGTGCCCTTTGGCGCCGCTGCCCACCGGGCGACCATCGGTGTTCTGGAGGCCTCGGGCTTGCGGGCCGGCGAGTCGGTCCAGGTCCAGAACCTGGGCATCCAGGAGATCGTGGCCCTCGTCGGCGCCGGTGCTGTCGGCGGTCGCTGGGGCTCGGTGGATGCTGCGGGCGCCTGGGACCCGGCCCTCGCGGACCTCCAGACCTCTGGCAAGGTGCGGCCCATCGAGATTCAGAGCATCACCAGCGTGGTGGTGATGGACGACGACTTCTCCAAGGCCCATCCGGGCGTGGACGGCCGCTTCATGGCCGCGCTGGGCGAGGCCTACGCCGTGTATCGCCACGATCCCGCCCAAGCCGATGCCTGGTTTGTGGCCGAGAGTGCGCTCCAGTTTGACCGGGCGGTGCTCACGCTCGCGGCCTCGGTGGAGCCCAATTTGGATGGGGCTGGACCGGCCCGGATGACCCTCGACAATGCTGAGCTGGAGGGTATTCAGAAGGCTGCCTACTTCATGGCAGGGGCCGGGCTCTTGCGGGAAGCGGTCGACACGAAGGCGCTGCTGCGACCCACCGCCACGTCCGGCAGGTGATGGCCCGCTCTCGCTCCGTCGCGGTCGCCACGGTGCTCTCGGCGGTGCTGCTGTGGGGGGCGCTGTCCTGGTGGCGGGCGTCGCCGTCGCTGCCCGGTCCGTCGGATGTGGTGGTCGAGCTGGGGGTCCAGCTTCGCTCGGGTGACCTGTTGGTCGACATCCTCGCGAGTGTGCGGCGGGTGCTGGTCGGCTACGCCCTCGCGGCATCGGCGGGCCTGGCCCTCGGCGCGGTGGCGAGCCTCGGGGGCCAGTGGACCGCAGGGCTGCGCATGTTGGCGGACCTGCTGCGGCCGATTCCGCCCATCGCGTGGGTGCCCCTGGCCATCCTCTGGTTTGGCCTCGGCGACCCCAGCGCCCACTTCATCGTGTTCATCGGGGCCTTCTTCCCGGTCTTTGTCCAGACGTGCTGGGCGCTGGACCGCTGCCCTGCGGACCTGCTGGAGCTCTCGGCGAGCTTGGGGGCCAGCAAGTGGCTCACCCTGCGCCGCGTCCGCATTCCCGCTGCCGCACCGGGCATCGCTGCGGGCTTGCGCACAGGACTGGGCCTCGCCTGGACCAGCGTCATCGCCGCCGAGCTGGTGGGCGCCCAGAGTGGCCTCGGCTACCGGATCCAGACCCTGCGCATCATGCTGCGCACCGACGGAGTGTTGGTGGGCATGGTGGTGATTGGGCTGCTGGGCTTGCTCATGGACCGCGCGGCACGGCGCTTGGAGCGACGATGGATCCACTGGACCTGAGCCCGGTGCTGCGTGTGTCGGGGCTGAGCCACCGCTACCCGGGCCGAGACGTCGACACCGTGCACGATGTCAGCGTGTCCCTCGACCGGGGAGCCGTGCTGGCCGTGCTCGGGCCGTCTGGGTGTGGCAAGTCGACGCTGCTGCGCTTGTTGGCAGGGCTGCTCCAGCCAAGCACTGGCACCGTGAACGTCCAGGGTGGCGTGGCGATGGTCTTTCAGGACCCGCGCTTGCTGCCGTGGATGAGCGTTGCGGGCAACCTCGACTTTGCGCTGGAGGCGGCTGGTGTGTCGGGGTCTGAGCGGCGAGACCGGTGGGCGCCCTTGCTCACTGCGTCAGGGCTTGAAGGCACGGAAACACTGATGCCGTCGTCACTCTCGGGGGGTATGGCCCAGCGGGTCGGGGTGGTGCGAGCCCTCGCCTTGCAGCCCGCGCTGCTGCTGTTGGACGAGCCCTTTGGTGCCGTCGATCCCCTGCTCCGGGAAGAGCTTCAGGAGATGCTGGGGGCGCTGCTTGTCGAGCGGGGCAGCGCGGCCATGCTCGTCACCCACGATGTGCAGGAAGCGGCCGTGCTCGCGGACTCGGTCATGGTCTTGGGCGGCAGACCCGCGGGCGTGCGGGCGATCCACACCATCGCCGAGGCTCGGCCCCGTCCCGCCAGCTTTCCCTGGTCCGAGGCCGGCGCCGCGTGTGTGCGCAAGCTGCGGGCTTCCCTGCGCTGAGGGACCCGCTGGTCAGCCCTCCTTGGCCAGCTCCTGCACCACCTTGCGTCCACAGACTCGTCCCGAGCCCATCGCACCCACGATGCCGTGGCCCGACCGTGTGCTGGCGCCGGCCAAGAACAAGCCAGGGATGGGCCCTCGGGCGCCCGGTCGCTTGTCCATGAACTGCTCGGGTGTTGCGGCCAAGCCGTAGCCCGTGCCATCCGCCGCCCGGGTGTACCGCGTGTGGGTCACGGGGCTGGCGGACTCGCGGAACGTGATGTCGCTGGCGATGCCGGGAAACATCTTGTCGAGGCGGGCGACCAGGGCGTCTT
The DNA here is from genome assembly GCA_942491145.1 of Myxococcota bacterium. Lineage (GTDB taxonomy): Bacteria > Myxococcota_A > UBA796 > UBA796 > UBA2385 > CAXQUZ01. The sequence goes on from CALOBC010000052.1 coordinate 65,496, forward strand.
CCACGAGCTGCTTGCGGGAGAGGTACTCGGGGTTGCGGCGATAGCGCAGGCTCTGGATGTCGCCGGGCTCTACGCCCCAGTGGTGAGCGGCGCCGGGCACCAGGGTCATCACCTCGAGGGTCTGCTCGCCTTCGGGCGCGTGGCCGTGGGTGTCGGGGTCCTTGAGGGAGCCGCTCGTGATGTACGCACAGCCGGGCGTGAGCGTGCCCGCCGCGACGTCGCGGTACATGCCCTCGATGTCGTTGCTGTCGAAGCACCACAGGTTGCGCGCCCCCAGGCCCCGCTCGGTCAGGTCCCCCTTCACGGCGAGGCACGTCAAGAAGATGGCCCCCGCCATCTCGAACTTCTCGGTGCGTGCGGTCCACTCCGCGGGCACTGCCTCTTTGGGCAGCAGCTCGCCGAAGGTGACGTTGAGGTCGGCGTTGCTGACGACCGACCGGGCTCGGACCTCTTGGGGATCCTGGCGCTGGGCGGCCACACGAACGCCCACTGCGCGGCCATTCTCGACAAGGATGCGGTCGATGGGACGGCGCAAGTGGACCGTGCCGCCCTGGGCTTCGATGTAGGCCGAGAGCTTGTCGGCGATGATCTGGCCACCGCCCTTGGGGTAATACGCACCGCGGAAGTAGTGGTTGGCCAAGCCGCAGTGCAGCATCGCGCTGGCCCGGCTGGGGGGAACGCCGTAGTCGCCGGTCTGGGCCAGCATCACGGCCTTCAGCGTCGGGTTGTCCGTGCAGCCGTCCAGGAACTCGCCGATGGTGGCGTTCTGGTTGAAGGGCAACATCCGGCCATGGCGGGCCACCGTCCAGAGCATGCCCAGGGCCCCGGGCTTCTGCTCGCTGTAGCGCTTGTCGGTCATCCACTGGGCCATGTGGTCGACCTCGGCAAGCAACCGGATGTAGCGGTCGATGCCCCGGGCTTCTCTGGGGAAGTGCTCGACCAAGCGGTCCCGGTAGCGCCCGCGGTTGGCCGGGATGGCGAAGCGCAGCTCGGGCAGCACCACGGTGTCGAAGCCGTCCTGGTCCATCGGCAGCCACTCGATGTCGATGCCGAGCTCATGGAGCATGCGGGGAATCTCACCATTCGGGCCGCAGTCGCCCACATAGTGCAGGCCGATGTCGAACCGGTAGCTGCCGTGGCGCGTGTGTCGCGCAAACATCGTCGCGCAGCCGCCTGCGACGTAGTGCCCGTCGAACACGGCGACCTTGTGGCCGGCCTTGCTCAGGTGGGCGCCGGTCATCAGCCCGCCGAGGCCCGCGCCGACGATGGCCACGTCCACGGTCTCGGGCACCGGAGTCTTTACGCGGGCTTTGGTGGCGGCGACGGGGTCTGTGAGCTGCATGGGATGCCTCTGGCTACCGGGTTCGTGCTCCCTATCCGGGATCCTGGGATCGGGCGTCCTGCGGAGCGCCGCGGTCGGTCGAAGCTTTGGGAACGACGCATAAGTTGTAATCCATAGTTGACGAACGGATGACGGGACTTCGACAGGTCGTCGGACACTCGGCACCCCGGGTGTGTCGAGAACATGTCCAGTGACGGCATCACAGTGATGGCACTCGGTGTGCATGGACATGGACGCACCCTGGAGGTTCCATGTCCCGCACCCTCATCCTCGCTGCTGCTGCTCCCCTGTTCTGTCTGGCCTGTGCGGCCCCTGGGGGCCCCGACCCGCGTGCGGCACCGGCCGGCCCAGACCTGGGCGAGACCTTGCCCGCGCTGGGTCCCAGCCTCAGCGCGGGTCCCCACCTGGACCGGCCACCCGCCCCGCTCCACTGCGCCATCCTTGTGGCCGACGACGGAGGGTCGGTGCAAGCGGCCGTGGACCGTGCTCGCCCGGGGGACACCATCTGCATCGGACCGGGCCGCCACGCCGCACACCTCGTGCTGCCCGCCCACGAGCTCACACTTGTGGGCACGGCAGGCGCCGCGTCGACGGTGCTGGATGGGGGAGGGCGGGGCCGGGTGGTCGATGCTTCGACGCCAGGGGACCGGACGGCGCTGACGCTGCGGGGGCTGACCTTGAAGGGGGGGCGTGCGCCCGAGGGGGCGGCGCTCTGGTCGGTGGGCCGCAAGCTGATCCTCGACGATGTTGTGGTCCAAGGCAACGGGGCGAGCAGCACCGGTGCGGTCGGTGCGGTGGTGGTCTTGGTCGACGGGACGACGTTGGCATCGGGGCTTCGAGTGATGCACAACCACACCGTGGGGGCGGGTGCCCGGGGGGCCGGCATCGCCGTCTTCGGTGGCGCGCTGACCCTCCAGAACAGTGAGGTGGTGGGCAACACGGCAACGGCACACCGCGGGTCGGTCCAGGGGGTGGGCATCGTTGTGGAGGGCGCACGCCTGGAGCTGGCCGCCGTCGACATCAGCGCGAACGGGGGAGAGGCGTCCGAGCGGGTGGAGGGCGTCGGTGTGAGCATCCACAATGGCGAGCTGGTGGGCAAAGACGTCACCGTGCAGCACCAGTGGGCCGAGGGCGCAGACGTGCAAGGCGTGGGCTGGGCGGTGGTGGACACGGCGTTCTCCCTCGATCAGATCGACTCGCTCGACAACGTCGGGTCTGCGGTGGACTCCGCCGTGGGGGGAGGCGCCATTGTGGACGGTGCGCTGGGATCCTGGCGGCGGTCCTCGTTTGACGACAATGCGCTGGTGTCAGGGGGTTTCGCCGACGGGAGTGGGATGGCCATCGTGGGGGGCTCTGGCCCGGACTCCGCATTCGCGGGCAGCGGCCTGGCGTTCTACCGCAACCAGCTGGATGGAACGGAGGCTGCCGGTGCGCCCGTGTCTGTGGTCGGCGACGTCGATCTCCAAGATGTGCGCATCATCGAGAACATCAGCACCTCGGCCTCGGAGGTGCAGGCCGGGGGCCTCTGGGCGCTGGGCCGTGCGTCGGGATGGCGCGGCATCGACATCCGGGGGAACTCGGTGGACGCACCGCGGGCGCAGGTCTACGCCGGCGGGCTCAACCTCGTGGTCGCCGGGGACGACACGCTGGCCAATGTCGTGGTCGCCGGCAATCGGGTGGTCTGCGGAGCTGCCCTGGGCGCAGGCATTGCCCTGCTCGGCAACCAGCTCGCGGTCGATCACCTCACCGTCCACGGCAACACAGTGGACTGCGAGAATGCTGAGTCCATCGCAATTTCGGTGTGGTCTCAGTCCCTGGACATGACCCACCTCGACGTGAGCGACAACCACAGCTTTCAAGGGGCGCCCCACCTAGTGGACCTGGGCGCCGACACCTTGGGCATCCGGTGGTCCAACGTCCACGGCAACTCCGAAGACATCGAGCGCGAGCCGGCGTTCAAGCGGGGACTGGGCAACACCGAGGCGGACCCCACCTATGCGAGCGCGGCAGGGGACCGGGCGGCGGACTGGGACCTGCACCCGGGCCCAGGGTCGGCCCTCATTGATGCCGGAGATCCTGATCAACATGATGTGGACGGGTCCCGAGCCGACATCGGCGCCTATGGTGGGGAGCGGTGGGCTTGGTAGCGCCCGCTCGCCCCTCAGCCCTTGCCGACCGCGATGCCGAACAGCATGTGGTCGACAATGCGCCCGTTGTCGGCAATCTCTACGGCATGGTGCGAGCGGAAGCCCGCCGAGCCCGTGCGGTAGATGGTGCGGATGCCCTCGCGGCGGTCTTCACCAATCGCCTTGTTGTCCGACCACACATCCACGTCCTCGACGCTGATGTAGTCGTGAACCACCACGTCCTTTCCGCCGGCTTGCTCAAACAAGCGCTGGAGGTCTTCGCGCATGTAGAAGTTTTTGCGGGCGGGGTTCCGCAGGCGCAACACCTCGAAGTACTCCGCCTTGTCGGCTTCATCATACGCGCAGAGGTTGATGACACACACACGACCGCCGGGGCGCACGACGCGGAACATCTCGCGGATGGCGGCGGCATCGTCCATGAACTGGGTGCCCTGGCGGCAGGTCACGATGTCGAAGCTGTTGTCGGGGAAGGGCAAGGCCTCGCCCGGACCCTCCACGAAGCGGTCCAGGTGGGGGGCCGCTTGGGCGTACATGGCCGGGGTGATGTCAATGCCCACAATCTCGGCGACCCGGCCCTTGAAGACCCGGCTGACGAGACCCGTGCCACAGGCCACATCGAGCACCCGCGACGAGGCGTCCGCCCCCGACAGCTCGAAGACCCGCGCGCCGAGGGCATCATCGGTGCACCATGCGCTCGAAGCGTCGTAGTGGTCCGCCCGAGCGGTGAAGTGCTCAACCACGACAGAATTGTATTCGTTGGTAGACACGGCTTGGCCTCAGCTTGGCTTGATGCCCCGGAAGACAACCCAACGCCATTGGTCGAGAATGCCGCCGTCGGGCTTGATTTCGAAGGGATGAATCCGGCGCACTTCAGCAGGTGCGTTGTAGTACAGGTCCCGAATCTCATGGCGGTGCAGGTTCGGGGTCTCCCATGTGTCGATCCACACGTCGATGTCTTCCCAACAGAAGAGCTCACGGGTGGTGATGCTGGTAAACCCGGCGTTCTCGAGCAATCGCACCATGTCTTCTTCCATCAGGTTGTTGAAGAACAAGGGCTGCTTCTTCTTGACCACGCGGAAGAACCAGGGCGCATCGGCCGCGCCGTAGGGCACGAGCTGGCCGACGATGAACTGACCGCCGGGCTTGAGCACCCGAAACACCTGCCCCACCGGAATCTCCGGCCGGGGCAACAAGTGGAGGACCTCGCGGTTGGTCACGAGGTCGAAGCGGTTGTCCTCGAACGGCATGTCGTAGACGTCACCCTGGATGACATCGTCCAGCCGGGTCTTGGCCAGCGCAATCATCTCGGGCGTGAGGTCAAGCCCTGTGATGTGGCCGACCTTGCCGCGGAAGGCATTGCCGACCACGCCGGACCCACAGCAGATGTCGAGCACCTGGGCGTCCTCGGGACCATCAAACATCTCGGCTTGTGCGCCCAGGATGCCTTGGTCCGTGATCCACGACGCCGACTGGTGCCAGTTCTTGGACCGAATGCCGAACTGTTGCTTGTAGACCTCTTTGCTCACCACCTGATCAATGCTCTGGTAGCGGGCCTTCTCGGATGCTCGACGGGCCGCCGCCCGGGCCCGAGACGCTTCGAGCGCTTTGCCCACAATGGCCGCAGCGGCCGTCTCGTGCGCCGACATCCACTGCTCAAGGGCCGGTGCCACCACGGCTTCGACGGCCTTTGCCGCACTCGCCGAAGTCAGCGTCGACTTGGTCTGGCCCTCGTACTCCGGCTCGCGCATCAACACGCTGAGCACACACACAAGGCCCTCACGCACGTCATAGCCAGCGATCTGTTCGTCGCTGTCGTCATGAAGCAAGCCCCGTGCCCGCGCGTGGGCGTTCACCGCACGGCTGAGTGCGGAGCGCAGCCCGTCGACATGGGCCCCACCCTGGCTGGTGAAGATGGCATTGACGTAAGCGAGGGTCTCTTCGGCGTAGGCGGTCGTCCAAAGCAGGGCCAGCTCGACCCGGTGGCCGCCACTCTCACCTTGGATGTGGATGGCGGTCGGGTGGAGCGGTGTGCGCGCCTGGGCGAGGTGGTCCACAAAGCCCGAGATGCCCGTGTCGTACCGAAAGGTCTCGGTCGTCGGCGTGCTCGCCCGCTCGTCCACCAGCGCCACCTCGAGGCCAGGGTGGAGGAAGGCCTGTTCCTGCAGCCGCCTTCGCAGGGTGCGCAGGTCCACCACGTTGGGCCGCTCGAAGATCTCCGGATCTGGGCGAAACACCACGGACGTGCCCTGGCCATCGGTGGGCCCAAGATCGGTCAGCGGCTCGGTCAGCTCACCCTGCTGGAAGGCGAGGGCCCAGCGCTGGCCGTCCCGCTGGACCTCACAGCGCAGCTCGGCGGCGAGGGCGTTCACGCAGGACATGCCCACGCCGTGCAGGCCGCCGGCAATGCCGTAGGCGCGCTCGGAGTCCCCAAATTTTCCGCCGGCGTGCAGCGTGGTCAGCACCACCTCGACCGCCGGCCGACCGTCGCTGGGATGGGCATCGACGGGAATGCCCCGGCCATCGTCTTCCACGGCGATCTGGCCACCGGGTTGCAGCCGCACCGTGATGCGGGAGCAAGCGCCGGCCATGGCCTCGTCCACGCTGTTCTGGACCAATTCGTAGATCAGGTGCAGCACGCCCGAGGCGCCCGTCGACCCGATGTACATCGCGGGGCGCTGGCGAACGGCCTGAAGACCCGTGAGAACCGTGATGTCGTTTGCGCGGTAGCTCACTTGCCCGCCTCCTTGGCGTCTTGCAGTCGGCCTTGGTGATGCTTGCGGGCCAACAGGACCGACTCGAACCAGCTGGCGATGCCGGGAAAGCCCTCACCATGGGCCGTGCGGGCCATCGTGGGCAGCTTGTCCGTCGCGTTCTGATCCTCGATGAGCTGGCCGGTGTCGACGTTGCGGGTGGTCTCGCCGATGCTGCGGCCCAGCAGGGGCTCGCCGGCCTTCTTGAGGAAGTCCAGGTGCCCCTCCGCGAACCCGACCTTTTGCTCCGCGATCTCGCGCAGTGTGGTCGCGGTCTCGGGGTAGCCCTCGATGTCGGCGATGCGGGCGTAGTAGCCGTAGAGCACGGCGGCCTGGGCATCATGGGCGAAGGCGTGCAGCAGGTGCTCGTGGGTGAGCGTGCCTTTGAGGGTCGGCAAGCGCCCCCGCGCAGCGTCGCGATGAGACGGAGGGGTGTCGTCCATGGTGGGCTCCCGGAGAGACCCGCCGCTAACCTGGGCGCCGCCCTCCGTTTGGGGATTGCGGTCAGGTCGCTCGGGGAACTCAGTCGGGGGGCGCCAGCAGTCGCCGTGCGGGCAGCGGACCGGGCAGTCCCTTGAGCAGCAGCGGCGGGAGCGTCTCGTACGAGAACTCAACCCCCGCATCCTCGACGACCCCTTCGGACACGAGGATGTCGAGGGCGCCGGCGCTGCCACACAGGCGGGCGGCCACGTTCACGGTGGGGCCCATCACGGTGAAGTCCCGGCGCAGATCGCTGCCGACGTCCCCCCGCAGCACCGGGCCGCCGTGGATGCCGATCCCAATGGGGAGGGGCCGGCCGAGATCCGTCGTTCGGGAGTGGCGGGCCCACCGCACGATCTCGTGGGCCGCTCGGCACGCTTGCCAGGCGCTGCGCTCGTCGGAAAAGACGGCCAGCATGCCGTCGCCCGTGAACTTGTCGACGTAGCCACCCCAGTGGCGGATGATGTCGGCTTGGCGCCCCAGCACAACCCGCACGGCTTCGGCGTAGGCATGGGGATCTCCCGCAAAGCTGGCCGCGGTGGAGTCCCGCAGGTCGCTGAACAGGATGGTGGCGTGGAGCCGCTCGAGGCTGCGGGGTTGCAGGGCCTGGGCCCGGGCCGCACTCGACACGTACCGCTCCAGCTCCCGCAACAGCCGCGCGTTGTTGAGCACAGCCCGGTGGCGGATGATCAGGTTGGAGAGCCTCGCTTCGAGCACCAAGGGATGGGAGGGCTTCTGGACAAAGTCGTCCGCACCCGCTTCGAGTGCGGTCACTTGGGTGTCGAGGTCGGTCGCGCCGGTGAGCACGAGGATGGGCACCGCACGGGTGGCCGTCCCTTGGCGCAGCTGCCGGCACACTTCAAGGCCAGGCATGTCCGGCAAGCCCAGGTCGAGAACGACCGCTTCGGGGGTGTCCTCGGCCGCCAGGCGCAGGGCTTCTTTGCCCTGGCCAGCGACCGTCACATGACAGCCCCGCCGCCGAAGCATCCGCGCCAAGGCGCGCTGCTGGCCGAGGTCGTCTTCCACCAAGAGCACTTGGGCGCCCGCGAGTCGGTGCACCGGCAGGGTCATGGCATCACAGGGAGGTGACGGCGCACGGGAGCACGAGTCTTCGGGGCTGAGCTTGGGGCCTGTCGTCGTGGGAAGCCCGCGGCAGGCCGGGCGGAGGCCCCTGCAGTACCCCGCCCGGCCGCTCGCTCAGCACCCACCCCATCGACCGGGGATCGAGTCCCTACAGCCAAATTGGCGACGATCTCGTGGATTTCTCCGATCAGCCACCTCCGTGGAGCGCCGCGACCTTGTCGACGATCGCCCACAGCTTGCTCTTGGACACAAGCCGGGCCGCAGTGGCGGTCTGGATGATCTGGTCGGGAGTGCGCGCCCCCACGATGGCACAGTGAACCTGTTTTTTGGCCAGCACCCAGCCCACCGCCAGCTCCGGCAGGCCGATGTGCACCCGGTCCGCGACCTTCTGGAGATCGTCAAGGAGCGCCCGGGCGTGGGCAAAGCGGCGCCCCTGGAAGCGCTCGTCCCAGGATCGCTGATCGGTGGCGGGGAAGGTCGGCAGGCTGCGGAAGCGCCCGGTGAGCAGGCCCCGACAGAGAGTCTCGTAGGCGAAGACGGCGGTGGGCTGGGGGCCCTGACCACAGACACCGAGCACCTCATTCTCGGCCTCCCGCCGCAGCAGGCTGAGTGGGGTCTGCAAGCTGGCGACGCCCTCCGTGGCGTGGATGCGCGCTTCGGCAATGCCGTCGGCATCGTAATTGCAGAGACCCCACTCCCTGATCTTGCCGGCTGCTCTCAGCCCGTCGAGTGCCCCCACGGTTTCTTCGAGCGGGGTGCCGTGGTTGCAGGGCCAGTGCACTTGGAGCAGGTCAATGCGGTCCCGCTTCAGGCGACGAAGGGACGCTTCACAGTCCGCGACGACATGCTCGGCGGTCAGCTTGGACTCGGCATGGCCGGATGCCGTGCCCTCCACCAATACCCCCACCTTGCTGGCCACGATGACCTCGGGCCGGCCGCTCAGCGCCTCGGCCACCAGCCGGTCCCCGTGGCCCTCTCCATACAGCGGGGCCGTGTCCACCCAGTTGATGCCGCTGTCGAGCGCCGCGTGGATGGTGCGAATGGCGCGTGCATCGTCATGATCGTCCCCCCAGTACTTGCGGCTGAGGGTCCAGACCCCCAAGCCGATGGGGGTCAGGGCAAGCGAACGGGTCCGGAGGGCTCGTGGCAACATGGGCAGACGCTACAGGTGTTCCCTTCGGCGCGATACCCCATCGGCATGGACCAACCTCGTCAGCTTGCCGCAATCTCAGTGCCTGAACCCGTAGAGGACGAACGCCTCGACTATTGGGCCGCCGCCCACATGCCGGAGATCGCCAGCCCCTCCCAAGCCAGAAAGCTCCGGAAGAAGGGGCTGCTTCGGAAGAACGGCCAAGTCTGTTCCGAGCCGACCACCGTAGCGCCCGGTGATGAGCTCACCGTGTATTCCCGCCCGATCCTGCGCCGCCTCTACAAGCACAGCGTGGACGTCGTCTACGAAGATGACCACATGGCCATCGTGATCAAGAACCCGGGCCTGCGCACGTCCGGCAATCGGCTCAACACCCTCGTGAATTGCCTGCCCTACAACCTGAAGCCGTGTCCCTTTCCCGACGGGCTGCACTGGCCCCACTCGGTCCACCGGCTCGATGATCGCACGGGCGGGCTGGTGGTTTGCGCCAAGTCTGGCCGCGCGAATGTGGGCCTGGGACGGGTGTTTCAGCGCCGCGAGGTCTCAAAGCGCTACCGGGCCATCGTGACCGGACGGCTGGAGGGCTCCGGCCGAGTGGACGAGCCGATTGATGAGCGGGCGGCGGCGTCCCGGTGGCGGGTGGTGCAGCACAACCCCTGCGCCAACCTGGGCTGGGTCTCGACGGTGGACCTCTGGCCCGAGACCGGCCGCACCCACCAGCTCCGACGGCACATGGCGTCCCTGGGCCACCCCATCCTCGGCGACGACCTGTACTCACCGACGGAGCTGCTCAACCTGTCAGGCAAGGGGCTCTACCTGTGGGCGGTGGAGCTTCGGTTGCGCCACCCCGTCGAGGATCGCGAGCTCCACATCTGTCTGGACGAGCCCGGCAAATTCGGCACCCGCCGCCGGTGGATGGGCCGCCGGTGGATCGGCATTCGAGAGCTGGGCCCGCCGCCGACCTACCACGCGCCGGACGAGGCCCTGGGCCCGGTTGTTCCGTCGGTCGGTCAGACCACCGCAGACTGAGGGCCAGGATCCCTCAGCCCACGCCCTTTTCTTGGGTGTCTTCCGGTTCTTCGTGCCCGTCGAGCAACGCCAGATACTCTGGCTTGAACCAGCGGCGGAGCAGCATGCGCACGGGGACCAGAAGTCCGATGAACAGAGGGAAGAGGATGCCAAGGGCACTGGCTTTCACAACCCAAAGGGTGGCAAGGCCGACCGCTTGGATGGCCGTGTAGCGGGACACCCACTTGCGGGGGACGGCCCGAAGATAGCTGGTGGTTGGCACCATGGCCGGGTCCATCGCCCAGAACTGCACCCGCTCGAACAGCTGGTTGCCCCGGGTGCTGGCGACCCCCATGAAGAGGAACAAACCAAACAGCACCGACATAGGCACTTGCTTGAGCAGCGGCAACAGCAGCAGGCTGCCGCCGATGAGCAGGTGGATCGACAGTCCCGTGACCCGGGTCTCAATCGCCCCAGTCGTGCGCTCGTGGGCGGCGGTGAGGCCCTCCTGTGGGACGTTCTCGACCACAGCGAGGCTGCGCACGTGGTTCAGGGAGCGGACAGTTGCGGCAACACACCACGGCAGACCGATGAGGCTGCACACAGCGATGAGAATGGCGACAACCAGCATGTCTTGGTTGTAGCCGCCGCCCTTCTTCAGCCGGTTTCCTGGGCTGTTCACGAGGCGAACGGTGATGTTCTGGTCCAGGTACACCAAGATCGTGGCCAGCACGGCCGGAAGGGCTGCGGCTCCCCACCACCAGCTGGGCGCATCAAACGGGTTGACCAGCCACGAGCGGCCGCCGGACGGCGTGACCGTGTCGGGGACGGCCAGCGTGGGCAGCTCGACTTCGTGCAGGTAGAACGCCACGCCCGTCATCACCGCAATGGCGATGGATGGGCCAAAGTCAGCGAGGAACTCCCGCACCGTGCGGCGCAAGTAGGAGCTGCGGCGAAACGCGGACAGGCTGGTGGCGAGCTGGTAGGTGCCCAGCGCGAGAACCAGCGACAGCAGGGCGGTGTCGTGGCTGACGCCGACGTCGTTGAAGGCCGAGCCGATGTCCTTGAGCGCTTCCATGATGTAGATGATGGAGATCAGCGCCGCGAAGGTGTCATCGGTGAAGCGCGTGAAGAACCGCAGCCATGAGTTGGCGTCGAACACCGTCAACAACACACAGAACAGCGCGGTCCAGAGGCCCACCCACGACAGCGCGGGCAGGAACGGCAGCCCGAGCTGGCTGGTCACCGAGTAGACCATGCCCAGGAAGATGACGATGGGCCCGGTGCTTCCGATGATGGTGAGCGGCTGGCCGGAGAACAGCGCGTAGGTGACACCACAGATCGCGGTGGCGATGATGGTCTCGACGGGACCGATGGCCCCTTCGGTCAGCACACCCAGCAAGCCACCAAAGGCCACGGTGGGCGCCAGGCACGCAAAGAAGAGGAACAAGGCGCTCGCCACCGACCGCGTGGTGAGCCCGTCCTTGAAGTCCGACACGTAGTGCGGCAAGCGTCGCCGCACATCCGCGAGGATGCCTTGGAGGGGCGGTCGGGGCTTGAGCTCTCTGGGAATGTGGGCGGCGAACTGCAGCTCATCGTCGAGCTCTTTGGTGTAGACCGCCGCGAGTGCCTCAGCGTCAGGGGCGGCGAGCGCACGCTCCCGAAAGCTGGCGTCGGCCATCAGGTGCTGGAACTCGACGGCCACGCTGAGGTGCGGGTGAGTTGTGGTCTCGCCGATCAGAATCCAGACAAAGCGAACCCCAAGACCGTCGTCATCGGTGATGGCCAGCTCGTTGTCGAGGCGGACCAGCACCTGAATCCGGGGCCCCCGCTCGATGCACTTGGCGTGCACAATTGCGGTGGCGTGGTGGTGGTCCTCGGGCCCCAGATCGCCGTGGCGGAGGAGAATCCGCTCAATCGCAGTCCACCATGCAGCCGATGGGGTGCCGCCAAGCTCGGTCCGCAGGCTCTCAATCACCTGAGCGAAGCAGTCGTCCAAGTGAGCGACTTGCATGCCCAGGATGATGTGGCTGGAGGCGTCGTCTGCTTCTGGATCTGTGGACCTGTCACTCACCGGCATGCATAGGCTCCTGCTCAAGAAGCAGGACGATAGCCCAGCACCGTTGGCAGGGTTGGGGCGCGGGGCGCCCGTTGCGTCAGCTCAAGCAGCGGGCCAGCTCGTCGTAGCGGCGCACACCGGTGTCGACCGCGCTGCGGACTGGGTCCGGGGGCAGACCAAACTCATGAACAGCGGTCGCCATCAGCAAGTCAACATTGAGCTTGTTGTCGGCTTCTTCGCCCATCGTGGCCACGAGGCGCACCGCCATCGGGACCCCCAGGGTGCCTCGGGCGTGGTGGTCCGCAATTGCAGTCCTCAACACTTCAGGAAAGCTCCAAGCCGCCGCCAGGAGACTGCCCACTTCACTATGGTTCCACCCGAACGTCTCGGTCTCGAGGTCGTGCAAGGGGGCTTCTCCGGCGCGCCAGCCCTCCAGAATGTCCAAGTAGGTGCGGGGGCGAGCCTTCACAAGCAGCGGCACCGCCATGTCGAGCAGCAGCGCCGCCGTAAAGCAGGTCTCGGCCGCCTCGGGCTCAAACCGCTCACACAGGGCGCGGGCGATGGTGGCCCGCCGGGCCGCGGCCCGCCAGAACAGCTTTGTGTTGAACTGGCGGTTGGGCCACTTGGGCAAGCTATGGGTCACCCCGAGGGCGAGGACGGTCTGTTCCAGCGAGCGGCGGCCGAGCAGCGCGATGGCGTGGGAGATGCTCGAGACCTTCTGTGGTAGTGAGAATGCCGCGCTATTGACCGTTCTCATCAACCGAATGCTCACGCCGGGATCGGATGCGACGAGCCGGGAGAGGTGGGCCGGGGAGCATCGCTCGTCCCGGATGGCGTGCAGCAGGCGCCGGTGCCCCTCCGGGAAGGTTGGCACCTTCACATTGCCCAAGATGCGTGCCAAGCGGGCCCGCGCTTCGTCTGGGTCACGGCATGGCAGCGCGCTCGGCTGGCTGGCGGAAGCCGCTTGGGGTGGTGCGTTCATGGGGGCTCCGGGGCACGGCGACCAATGCGCCGTGGGTGGCTATCGGGAGGGTGTGGGTGCACAGCGGGTCGCCGAACAAGGGGGGTGCCGCGCCGTGGGGAGCGCGGCCGCCGCACGGAGCGGACACATCCACCGGTGCGCGCCCCGCTCCCGTGGGAGGACGGAGACGCAGCGCAGTGGACGGCCACAGCGTGTGGCATTGAGCCGGCCGCTGGACACCCACAGCGCCACCCACAGGGGGACCGGCGATGGCGCCGGCGGGGGGGGGGGGGGCGGTGTGAGCGGGGCCATCGGCGGCTCACTCCCCCAGGGGATCGGTGCGGTGCCGCCCGGACTCAAGGGGACCCGACGTCGGATCGTGGCCCCCCCCCGTGAACTGGCCGCGTTGGCCGCCTACAGCGTGATCAGCTTCGTGAACCACTGCGCGGTGGCGCCATACGGCGGGTTGAGCATCGACGTGGCGTTGATGCGGGGCTGGTGCAGCACGGCGCGCTGGTGGGAGAAGGTGAGAAAGCCGTGGTGGCCATGGTACGAGCCCATCCCGCTGGGGCCCACGCCGCCAAAGGGCACGCTGGGCTGGGTCACGTGCAGCAAGCAGTCGTTGACACAGACGCCGCCGCTGACGGTGTTCTGGAGCACGCTCTGGATGCGGCTGTTGCGGTGGTCGAAGTAGTACAGGGCGAGGGGACGGTCGCGGTCGTTGACGAACTGCACCGCTGCATCGACGCTGTCCACCGGCACAATCGGCAAGATGGGCCCAAAGATCTCATCGGTCATCACGGGCAGCGTGAGGTCCGGGTCCACGATGAGGCGCAGCGCCATGCGGCGGGAGCTGTCGTCGTCCTCGCCGCACGCTTCGACCCGGGCGCCTGCTTCGGCGGCTTGGGCGACCAGACCTTGCAGTCGTTGGTAGTGCCGGTCGCTGACAATGGACGTGCAGTCGGCATTCCCGGCAACGGTCGGGTAGAGCTTGCCGAAGACCGCCTTGGCTTCGGTGACGAAGGCTTCCAGCTTGTCGCGGGGCACCAGCACGTAGTCGGGCGCGATGCACGTCTGGCCGCTGTTGTAGGACTTGCCCCAGACGATGCGCTCGGCAGCTTTGGCGATGCTGAACGACTCGTGGATGATGCAGGGGCTCTTGCCGCCCAGCTCGAGGGTCACCGGGGTGAGGTTCTCGGCGGCCGCCTTCATCACGATGCGGCCCACACTGGTCGAGCCGGTGAAGAGCAAGTGGTCGAAGGGCAGCGCGGAGAAGGCAGCGCCGACGGCCGCGTCCCCTTGGACCACCGCACACACATCCTCCGAGAACACCGACTGGATGAGGGTTGTGAGGACCGCATTGGTCTTGGGGGTGCACTCGGACGTCTTGATGAGCACCCGGGGATTGCCCGCCGAGATGGCGGCCACCAGGGGCGCGAGCGCCTGCTGGACTGGGTAGTTCCACGGCGAGATGATGCCCACTACACCGAGGGGCTGGTGCTCCACGGCGGGCGCGGTTGCCGAAGTCGGCGGACACGGCATCACACAAGGCCCCTTGGTTGGCTTTGAGCGCCTTGCCCAGGGACTTCAGCAGCTTCATGCGCGCCTTGTAGGGCAGGCCGCCGTCCTTGCGCCACGCGTCCTTCAGCGTGGTCCAGCGCTGCTCAAGCTGCGAGAGGTCCGTCCCGGACGTGGGGGCTCCGGGGCTGGTCTCGGTTGCGTCCATGTGGAAGATCCTTCTTGGCGTGGGCAGCGTGGGGCAAGGGCACGAGTGTACCGCAGGGGCCCAGCTAACCGGTGGGTCTCAGCGACGGGGGCGCGTCGCCGTTGGTGCCCGACGTCGAGAAGCGCTGAAGGTGCGGTGGGGCGTGCCGATGTATGGGGGGCTCACCCTGCTTCCCACCGAGGCCACCATGGCTGCACCGCACTCCAGCGCTCCATCCGTCACGCCCA